>NZ_AUJO01000005.1 GCF_000424265.1 Butyrivibrio sp. WCD3002 | reverse complement strand
AGCCAGATCCGCTGCTATCATCAAGTCTCTTATTGATACAGCAGCTGCAAATAACCTTGATCCTGAACTCTACCTGACAGAACTTTTGGAGCATGCCCGAGACTTTGTTAATGAGCCTGCACGGGCAGCCGAGTATATGCCATGGACTGAAAAGATGCAGGAAAGGTGCATGAATAAGACTAGGAAGGAAGATCTCAATCAGTAGGATTCGTACCTAGAGTAGATCTGATTTCTAAAAATTTAAAAGGCCACCGGAAAGGTTTATTTTTTTAAGCCATTCTGGTGGTCTGGTTGGTTATGAACGGGTGAGTGAAAAGCGCTTACCCAACAACATTCTCTTTTGCGATGAAGCCTGTAATAGCTGCCGCTGCAAGCTGCCAGCTGACAACACCAACTACAGGTACGAGAAGGTATGCAAATGGTCCTGCAACTCCTGCAAGGATTGATGTGCTCTCCATTCCCTCTTCAACCGGCTGGAAGCTAAAGTTGAAGGTCTGCATGATCTGTACAACTGTGTTACATACAAGGATAACAGTTCCGGCCTTAACGATATAAGCCTTACCTCTTTCAAGCATTGACTTAAGAGCAAATGAAAGGCTGGGAACCTTGTACTCAGGAAGCTCAATGATGAAGAAACTCTTTCTATACTTCATACCAGTGATAGCCTTGATAAGAAGTGCTCCAAGGAGGATCAGAAGGATACCACCCATGTAGCAGATAAAGCTTACCCATCTTGACTCCGGGAAGAATGCTCCGGCGAAAAGAGCTATTACAGGAAGCTTGGCTCCGCATGGCATGAAGGTTGCAAGCATGGCTGTTGCACGTCTCTCCCTCTCATTCCTGATGGTTCTGCAGGCCATGATAGCCGGAATTCCGCAACCGGTACCAATAATCATAGGGATAACTGACTTACCTGAAAGACCAACCCTCTTAAAGATAGGGTCAAGAACAACTGTTGCTCTTGCCATATATCCGCAGTCCTCTAAAAGAGCGATGAGGAAGTACATAACCATAACCAGTGGAAGGAAACCAACAACGGCACCTACACCACCGATAATACCATCAACAAGCAGAGCATAAAGGAGTGGGTTGGCATCTGCCATAGCATCTCCAACCATTCCCTGGAAGGATTCAATCCAGCCTGCAAGGATATCTGCAAGCCATGTTCCAACTGTTGTCTGTGAAATATAGAATACCAGCCACATGATGGCCGCAAAGATCGCAATACCAAGAATAGGATGTGTAATCACGTTATCAATCGTATCGCCAAAGTTCTTGTCCTTGGTGAACACCTTACGGTTCTCTACTTCGCTTACGATCTTATTAACAAACTCGAATCGCTTTCTGTCAGCTGCCTCAACCTCAGCCTTGCTGGTAAGATCCACATTGCCCTGAACGTAAGGCTCTTTCTGTCCCTGGCCCTCAAGCTCTGCGGCTGCCTTAACAACTTCCTTAAGGCCTGTCTCAGAAGTAGCTACAGTCTTGATAACAGGACAACCAAGCTTCTCTGAAAGGAGCTTCTCATCAATAGAGTTGCCCTTCTTATCATTGGCATCATTCTTGTTAAGAGCAACAACTACAGGAACCCCAAGTTCAAGTAGCTGTGTTGTGAAAAAGAGACTCCTGCTAAGATTAGTTGCATCCACGATGTTGATGATAGCATCAGGATGCTCGTTCTTAACATATCCACTTGTGATGCTCTCCTCTGATGTGAATGGAGACATTGAATATGCTCCGGGAAGATCTACTGCGATCAGCTCCTTGTCGCCATCATAGTAGCTCTTTTTGATAACGCTCTCTTTCTTGTCAACTGTAACGCCGGCCCAGTTACCGATCTTTTCAGATCTACCGGTTAAGGCGTTGTACATGGTTGTTTTGCCGCTGTTGGGATTACCCGCCATAGCGATTCTCATTTTTTCATCCTCCTAAAAGTTGCAATATCATTCAAAACACGTTTTAAATGTGTCTTCGAATCTTACTGAATTCTGATAGCATCCGCTAACTCAGGGTCAATATTATATCTTGCATCCTTAATAGCGACTACCAAATTTCTCTTTTTGTCTACAACTGTGATCTTCTCTCCACTATAACAACCAAGTGAAAAGAGAAAGCTCTCCATCTCTTCATCGCCGCCAGTTGCGACATTTTCGATTGTATATTCTGTACCGAGTGCTGCTTCATTAAGTGACATAGACATTTTACTCTCCTATTTGCTTAAGTGTCGTTAGCAATGTATTACATCGATTAGCTTATGCTAACTTCATTCATAGGATATGCTTACCAATAATAATTGTCAATAAGAATTTTTCAAAAAACCCAGATTTTATCTGCTTTTGCGCAATTAAATTGGCAGTAATTTACGTGGCAAAAATGCCAACTCTTTAGCCGGCACTTTTATTTCCATTTGTTTTTCCTCAAGTGTTATAGTATTCTTAATTGTAAGAAAAAGCTTAAGAAAGGCGGCCAAATTATGGCACTTCAAGAATCTGGAGAGATGTATCTGGAGACAATTTATGTTCTTTCACAAAGCCACGCCAATGTCCGTGCTGTGGATATCGGCGAGGAGCTTGGTTATTCAAGGCCCTCTGTTAGCCGCGCCATGCATCTTCTAAAGGATGAGGGACTGGTCAAGACTGATGACTATGGTTTTGTTGTTTTGACAGAAGCAGGTAAGGTTCTGGCTAAGCGCATCTACGAGCGCCATACAGTACTGACTGAAGCACTTAAGTATATTGGAGTTGACGATAAGATCGCCTCCGAAGATGCTTGTCGTGTGGAGCACTACATCAGTGATGAGACCTTTGATGCAATCAAGGTTTTCATGGCTGGCAAGAAGAAAAAGAAATGAAATAAAGGCCGAAGCATATCAGTTACATGCTTCGGCCTCTTGTAATATTATAAGTTTTATCATGAATAACTTGCCACTTACAACACTTCCTCTATTACCTTTTTTAAGGTGTCAGCAGAAGCTCTTAAAGCCTCTGTTTCTGCATCATTAAGGCTGATCGGAACTGTACTCTCAACACCATCTTTACCAACGATTGCAGGCATGCTCAGGGCTACATCAGAAATACCATGGTTATCATGCTGCAAACTCGATACCGGAAGAATGGTCTTTTCATCACGAACAATCGCTTCGCAAATCCTGCGTACTGACATGGCAATGCCGTAATAGGTAGCTCCCTTTTTCTCGATTATCTCATAAGCACTGTTCTTAACGTTTTCAGCGATCTGTTTCATAGATTCCTCATAGATGTTTCCTCCTTTTCCATTACTTTATGCCAAAAGCTGATTTATTCTATAACTTCACCGTTTCTTGAGATTGTTACAACCTGCCATGGAAGGAACTTTCCGCTGTTCCGTATTGCATTTTCAGCAGCTCTCTGAAGACCTCCGCAACAGGGAACTTCCATCCTTACTATCGTAACACTTGCAATGTCGTTCTTGCTGATAATTTCTGTCAATTTCTCTGTGTAGTCTCCCTCATCAAGCTTGGGACAGCCTATCATTGTGATCTTGCCCTTCATGAAATCCTCATGCATGTTGGCATAAGCGTAAGCTGTGCAATCAGCCGCTATAAGAAGCTTTGCTCCGTTGTAAAAATCTCCTGTTGTTGGAAGAAGCTTTATCTGACATGGCCACTGCTCAAGTCTTGATGGATGTGATACAAATCTGTCTGCTAAAGTCGCATTACTATCTTCCTTTGAATCCTCTTTTTTCTCGAACTTCATAAATCTTGAGCCGGGGCATCCTCCGCTTTCATGGCCTTCATGATGTCCACCAGGGCAGGCCTTTAGCTCTTTTGCCTTATTAACAGCAGCTTCATCGTATTCAGGAGCTTCCCTCTCTTCAAATGTGATAGCACCAGTAGGGCATCCCGGGAGACAGTCACCAAAGCCATCACAGAAATTCTCTCTTACAAGCTTTGCCTTTCCATTCACCATTTCAATGGCACCTTCGTGGCAGGCAGTCGCACAAAGCCCGCATCCTATGCATTTATCCTCATCTATCTTTATAATCTTACGTACCATATTTTCCTGACCTCCTTGCTTTTATGATGTCAGTTTAATATGATTTACAATATAAGTATGTTGTTATAACCACATTTGTAAAATAATTAGAGTTTGCATTTCCGTGCCTGACTCTGAATTCTTTGGAGATATTTAAATGGATATTGACGTTCTGCAGAAAATTCCCCTTTTCAGAGGAATGACAGAAAATGAGATATCTGCTTTACTGAAGTCGCTTGATGCCAAAAAGCAGAATTATAAGAAGAATGATCTTATACTACACGCAGGTTCCAAGCCCGGAGTCATAGGGATCGTATTATCCGGTAGTGTCACAATCTTAAGTGATGATATATGGGGAAATAGAACTATCCTAAGCCATGTAGAAAAAGATGGGATTTTTGCTGAGGCCTACGCCCTTCTCGAAGATGTTCCCATGTTGGTTGATGTCATGGCCAACGAAGGCTGTTCTATACTTATGCTCAAAACAAAAGGAATCCTGAACTCAGTAGTGAGCCAGAATTCCTGGGATTACAAATTCCTGCGCAATCTTTTGTTAATATCTTCAAAGAAAAACCTAAATCTGTCTGGCCGGAGCTTCCACACTTCTCCTAAGACGATCCGTGAAAGAGTAATGTCATACCTGAATACACTTTCCCTACAGAATGATAGTAGTGAGTTCGACATTCCTTTTGACCGCCAGCAGCTCGCTGATTATCTAAACCTTGAAAGAAGTGCACTTTCCAAGGAACTTGGCAAAATGCAGAAGGAAGGAATAATTGAAACGAGGAAAAGTCATTTTAAGCTCCTTACGCCTTAGAATCCAGCATCGATGTAGCCTTTAAATATCTCCTTTATGCCGGTTTCTTTGCCATTGGGGACGGTTCTCTTTGGCACGCCTTTCTTGTGTGCTGCGTGCCAAGTAGAACCGTCCCCGATGGCACACTAAAGGAGTATATCATTAAAGGATTTGCAATAGCTGTACTTATGCTTATTGCTATACATGCTCATGATAAAAGTGTATCAAGGATGAACAGAAAGCATTTTGACACAATACTTGATTCGGAATGATATAGAGAGAGGGCTGTCGCTATTCTTAGTGCGACAGCCCCCCTTCATTCATGTTATTTAACCTTTACACTCTTTGTTTTACTCCACTTTGAGTAAACTTTTTCCGCTCCTGACTTCTTATAGGTGCGGATCCTGATGTAGTACTTTTTCTTGGATTTAAGCTTCTTGATCGTTTTGGATGTTGTCTTTGTCTTGCTTATCGTTACGGTCTTGACATCATTCTTGAAGTTCTTATCGGTGCTGTACTGCATTTCGTATCCTGCGATTCCCTTGGCAGCTTTCTTCCATGTAATTGTGAATGATTTCTTGCCTGCTTTTGGCTTGGCAATGGTTGTGTTCTTCTGCTTGGGATCTATCTGCTCAGTCTTTTGTTCTTCCTGTGATTTAGAATCATCTTCTTTTTCTTTGATAGTGAAATTTGTAGTAGCTATACCAGTGTAATTTCCGGATCCGGTAACTGTTACAGTTGCTGTTCCAGCATTAGTGTTATTTGCATAAGCTACAGTGTAGTCTGTACCAATTGTTAATGCTTTACCATCAAGAACAACAGCCACAGCTGGCTCTTTTACAGTACCATCATATGTATAAATAGATTCAGATAATGTCAGGGTTGCGCTAGTTATGGCCTTCTGCTTAATGGTGAAGGATTTGTTTATTGTTCCAACATAGGGACTTTTACCTTTTATAATCACTGCAGCAGTACCGGCATTTGTGTTGTTGGCGTATTCCAATGTGTAATGTGTGCCATCAGTCAATACTGTTCCGTTATAAGTAACCTTTACAGATGGCGTTATAGGTGATCCAGTGTAATCATATTCAGTTGTTGTAAGGGATGCCGTATTGTCAGACAGAATAATCGGTGTGCCATTTGTACATACAACATTTGGGAAGGTATATCCAAATGCCGCCCACTGTGAGATTGTACCTGGATAATGCACGGTTACGGATGTATTTAATTCACTAAATGCATCGGGGATTGTATCCCAATAGTACCAATAAGTATCAAATTTATGGAAGGATTCAGGAAGATAAATATGTCCATTTGAACTGATGTTAAACATTAAATCAGCATATTTAACATTTGTCATGTCGAAATTTGTGATATCGACAGAGTTTAGTTTTGGGCATTCATCAAACATTTGGCACATATTTTCTACTTTGGAAGTATTGAAATGGCTGACATTCACAGAAGTCAGTTCCCGGCATCCAAGAAATAGTGCATGAGCAGATTTTAAATTTGATGTATCAAAACTTGAAAGATTAATGTTTGCAAGATTTTCACACCATCCAAACATGGTATCCATATATTCTGTATTTGAAGTATTGAAGCCAGTCAAGTTGAGAGCTGTAAGTGCTTCGCATCCTAAAAACATGCATTCCATAGTATTAACATTAGAAGTATCAATTTTATTTCCCAAAGTTAGAGTTTGCAGTCCTTCGAAACTGGAAAATTGATGCGAAGAATCATTATTGAAATAGAATTTTGAAGCAGTAGTATAAATGCTAATCTTTTTAGAAGAACTGTCATAATATGCGGTTACGTCTGTTCCAACAGCGGCTGAGACTCCAGAAGTTGGCTGCGCTGCACCTGTTGAGAGAAACTCTATTTCCGTAATGGTAGTATCATCTACAATATCAGGATCAACATTAGGATCAACATTAGGGTCTACCAGACGTTTGATTGCAAAATTGAAATTGCTTCCGCTTAGCAACTCTCCAGACGTTTCTGCTTTTGCAGTTATGCCAAATGGCAAAGATATAAACAGAAATGTTACCATAGTCAGAAAAAACATTTTTGTTGCTTTTGTAAAACTCATAAGAATACCTCCATATGCTAAAATACTAAATCTAGTTTAAACCATATGAAGGTGTGGCGTTAAGATATGCAAGAATAAAATTTCTATAAAAAAGTTGTATCTGATCGGAATAGGAGACCATACCTTTTATGAACATATGGGACACCAAAAAACATCTTACTGGTTCAGAAAAAGGCTTTAGGGGATGATAAGATGGATGGAGTTTTAGAAAATGAAAGATTAATCCACCGCACGGCAACCAGACAACAACTCGCATGTATTGCGAAAATATTGACACAGATTCCGTTTCGCGGTTTTTGTGGACGGAGAAAAATCAAGTCTAGAACCGATAATTCGGTCGTTTCCAAAGTAGACTCTTGAAGAAGCTGACGGACTGTGGTGCGCGGCGTTTGTGAGTAAAATCTGAATAAAAATGGTCCACAACCCCCGTCCCTGTGCCATTGGGGACGGTTCTCTTTGGCACGTGCGCTACTCCTCACCTTCCCGCGTGCCATTGTGACCGTGCCAAGTAGAACCGTCCCCAATGGCACGTTGTTCTTCCTACTACGTATCACTCTTTTTCTCTTTTACTTCTAACCAGCCTTTGGCATGATATGCAGAAATAGTAGTTGTATATTCTCCGGTCTTGGGAACTGCTAATTCAAAATCTGCATTCTCACCCTTTGAGCAATTATCTGCCCGATAAATTGGTGCTTCATCTGCCATCACAATCATTACATCTGCAATTCCTTCATCGAGCTGCCAGGAAACATGCAATGTCTCTCCTTCGTTGAGCACCATAGTCTCCGAGTCATCTGTATTCATCAGGTTAAAGTTCAGATAGAATCTATATGGATTCTTCGAGTAAACTCTTTCCCCGTCAAACCTGCCCCGATCATGAATGAAATAACAATTTAAAATTATTATCATCAAGGCAATAGATATAGATGCTATTAAAATCTCTTTCTTTTTCATCGTCCCCCTATTTCTGCACAGTTCATCTTAGCAATTAATTCCCTTAAGATATTCCGCAAAGTAGAATTTCCCTTTCCGGACGCCGCTTTAATCTTTTCACACAATAATGATCTCATTTCTTTTTTATTCCAAGTACTGCCCATCTAAAGAAAGGTATCCTCGAAATCACCGCATAGAGGATAAAAGCAACGACAAATGCCGCCAGAAGACTTAATGCATAAACCAATACCGCCGGAAGGATATGTCTCGCCCCCACCTCTACAGCAATTATCGATATTCCAAGATAGTGAAAAATGTATAATCCCCAGCTGTGTCTGTTCATCCACGACGTGAATGCATCTGTAAAATCAAGATATCCGGCTCCCGCTGAAAGAAATGCAAGGGACGCGAAATATCCAAAGAACGTATATAAAGGATACCTGTTCACTGGTACATCCGCGTAGTTTTCTCCAAAATAGCGCACGGAAAATGCCAGGCCCAAAGCGAGCGCCACTATTATAAAAGGAAGGCACCACTTTTTTATAATTTCAATCACCTCATCATGAGAAAAAACGAAATATCCAAGTAAAAAGGCAATCCCATAATACCCGAATCTGTAAACACAAATGATAGGTGTGTTGAGAATCTGGGCTGCCCCAAATACCAAAACAGAGATAAGAATAATCCCTATGATGTTTGTTCCTGCTCCCAGTTTCCACAGCCTGTCTTTTTCAATTTTTCTTATAGGGATCAGTACAGCCGAAAATACCCAAAGCAGCTGTATGTACCACAGAACGCCTATACCGCTGGCTACCATAATTAGGAACGCTACAGGCGCAGGTACTGTTTTCATCATATTCATGGCATCACTTAATCTGGTATTGAAGTAGCCCTGAATAAACTGAAATACAAAAAGGCCTATAGTTGAAGGCACCAGCAGCTTGGTTGTCCTGCTTTTCAGAAATTCCTTGTCTGAGTGATTTACAAGATAATACCTTGAACTGATACCCGACACCATAAACAAAAGGAACATGAACCACGGATGAGTCAGATATTGAAAAACATCATAGTACTGCACTTCAAGTCCGGTAATATTCCCTACAACTCCGGGGATTCCTTCCGCATTAAACATATAGATAACATGATAAATAACTACAATTACCACCGTAATCCATCTTATGTTGTCAAGGTAATGCTTTCTCATAAAAACCCCCTCGGATCAGACTCCTGATACCTGATATACGATCATAGCCACAATGCCAATAAACGTGCTTAACATCATAGGCGCATTTAAAAAACTGTGAACTCTTACATCTGATTCTGCATCCTGGATATTCTTTCTGGCAAGTATATTTTTGAAACTCTCAAGATTTCCCTGGTTCCTGGCAATTGTCTTAAGAAGAAGCCATACCAGAAATACGCATACCACTGAAAGCGCTCCATAAACCATTATCATACTTAGCGCGCCGGACTGTCTTGCTGCTTCCTGCGCCTGTGCGTAATCTATATTCTGCTCCCGCATACTTAAGGTTGCTATTATCAAAACTACAATATTTATCATATTATAAACAAAATGCATTATTACAGAAGTCCATGTGCTGCCGCTTGCCTGATTAACAAGAGCAAAAATTACACCAAGCACAACTGCGTAGCAGAACTGATTCAGGTTAAGATGCAAAAGTCCAAACAACAGACTTGATATAAATACTGCTTTGATTACTGAGGAAATGCCCTTTATTCCATTGAACAAAAAGCCTCTGAAAGCTATTTCCTCACATATAGGTGCCAAAACTGAAACAACAATAAGTGTCATTGCAACGGATCCTTCAATCATTTCTCCTGAGCTTTGGACAACAATGTTTTTTACAAACAGCTGTGAAAGCGCATTTGCGAACGAGGCTATCGGTAAAGCAGCCAGTGTCAAAAGAATCGTCAAAAAAACAGTGGAAGTTTTTATCTTATGAAAACCAAGTTTCTCCGGGATATTCTCACCCTTTGATTTTAAATAAATAATCGTTGGCAACAATACCACTATCTCACATAATACAGATGCAATAATCGATGGCACATTTATTCCGAATCTGTGGAGTGCAAGAGCTACAGTACTGATTATGATATTTCCCAAAAGCATAATAATATATACGATGCCCATTGAATTTATTTCCCTCTGCTTTTCCATTTGAAATTCCTCCTTTTATATTCAAAAACCTGATATGCTTACTCTAACACCCTAAGAAAAACAGGCCTTTCCATGCACGGATATAGACCTGTTTTTCACTTCTTTTTCATACTCTACTTTCCGTAGGTAGTTATGGTATGCTTACTAGGTTAATATTTCTGTAAGAGATGCAATGACAAAGAACTTATGGAGGTAGAAACCATGAATCAATATGTTACAGGCGCAGTAATTAAGGAAATGCGCGAACAAAAGAAAATGACGCAGCTTCAGCTTGCTGAGCTTCTTGGCGTAACCGATAAAACAGTTTCGAAATGGGAAACGGGAAAAGGTTATCCCGACATAACCCTGCTTGAACCGATTGCGGATGCCTTCAGAATATCAGTGACAGAGCTGATTTCCGGCAACCAGATAAAAAACGAAAATGTATCCGCAAATATGATGCGTTCAAAATTCTATGTTTGTCCTGTTTGCGGAAATGCGATTCACAGCATGGGCGAGGCAGTCATACAGTGCCACGGCGTACAGCTCCTTCCTGCAGAAGCAGAGCAGACCGATGAAAACCACATGATTTTCATTGAGCGCATTGAAGATGAATATTATGTCAGAATCGACCATGAAATGACCAAGGATCACTACATATCCTTTATTGCAGCATCCTCTCCGGATCGAATTCAGATGGTTAAGCTGTATCCCGAAGGAAGCGCCGCGGCCAGATTCAAGATAAGCGGCGTTCGTAAAATCTTTTTCTATTGCAACAGGGATGGGCTTTTCTCAATTGATGTCGTTAAGGGAATTGATGATAAGGAAACCTCCTACGATGACACCAAGAAACGAATGGAGCTTGAAAAGACCGCTGATATGCTGTTTGGAAAAATTGGCGGGAAGTAATTATAATAAAATAGGTCTCTGCGTTTTAAAATAAACCCATAAGGTGGAGACAGGAGAAGGTATGGTATACAGAAAAAAGAATTTCATTTTAGGACAGCTGGAAAATATTGAATTTGTCGTGATTTTAACCAGATATCAGGATAAATGGGTGTTTTGCTGGCACAAAAAGAGAAAAAGCTATGAAAACCCGGGCGGTCATGTTGAGAAGGGAGAGACTGCGATGCAGGCTGCGAAGCGCGAGCTGTACGAAGAGACGGGGATTACTGACTGTGAAATTATTCCCCTTTGGGATTACGAGCAGCCCTGGGATGATGGAATACACAAGAATAATGGGCGGTTCTACCTTGCCATCGTAGGTTCTCTTGGAGAGCTGCCGGACAACGAGATGGAAAAGATTGAGTTGTTCGACAGTGTCCCTGAAAACTTTACCTACGACAGAGAAGATGCAATCATAGATCTGCAAATGGCATTAAATATACTTAATGCCTGGGAAAAGCACTGACATGATGATAGATAAGCAGCCCTAATGCGACGAATAAACATATTTCCCTAGAAAAATGTAGCGCACAATTCATTTAGAATCATGCGCTAACCCCGTCCTTTAGGACCATCTTAGCCTTTCTACACCACTTTATGTAAGCCTTATATATATCAATTCCGAAAGTAACAGTCAGATAGAAAAATATATGATCCTCTTCATCAAGGACTTTTTCAAGATTATCCTTATACACACTTAGAATCTCCAGATTTTCTCTGCATTGTTCCTCGAAAAGCCGGATGTTTTTCAAGGTGATTTTCCTATCAGTTACCCCACCAAAATACAGTTTAAGAAATTGGATCCTTATGCCAGCTTCCAATTTTCTGTCTGCATCTGAACTGCAAGCATATGGCTGTATATTCCGTCTGCTTCCCGGAGTTTTGCGGGAGCATCCGATTCAGCCACTTTTCCATTCCTGAGAACTACTATCTTGTCGGCTCCGTCTACGGTTCGCATGCGATGGGCGATGATAAGCACGGTCTTGTTTTTGATGAGATCGCTTATTGCTTCCTGGATCAGCGACTCGTTATCTACATCGAGAGAAGCTGTGGCTTCGTCCATCAGTATGATAGGCGCTTCCTTAAGGAAAGCTCTGGCGATTGAGATTCTCTGACGCTCTCCCCCTGAAAGCTCGGAACCGTTCTCACCAATAAGTGTGTTGTAGCCGTCAGGAAGCTTTTCAATGAATTCGTCGCAGTGGGCGAGTCTGGCTGCAGCCTTGACCTCCTCGTCCGTAGCTTCCTTTTTGCCGATTCGGATATTCTCAAGAACAGTATTATTGAAAAGCGTCACATCCTGGAAAACTATAGAATACATGGAAAGAAGCTTTTCAGGATCGATCTTTGAAATATCCATACCTCCAACTGTAATAAGTCCTTTTTCAATATCCCAGAATCTGGCAGCAAGTCTTGAAACCGTTGTTTTTCCGCCACCTGATGGACCGATAAGGGCTGTAACTTCGCCCTGCTTGGCCACAAAGCTCACATCCTTTAATACTGTTTCCCCATCCTCATATGAAAACCGCACATTTTTAAATTCGATGTCATAATTCTGATTTGTCAGAGTCTCGCTTCCTGTCTGCTCATAGTGGGATAAAATCTCATCCATTCGCTCGCACTGAGTGTCGGTTGCAATCAGAGCCGAGAAATTCATCAGAGATATTTGAAGCGGCTCATACATTCTTGAAACTACCAGAAGGTACATAAAGAAAGTAACGACATTTATCTCGTTTTTCATAAGAAGTGAGGAACCAACAATGGCCACCGTTCCTATTCCGAACTTCAGGATCATCTGGGCGCTGCTTACAAATGCTGCGTTTACGAACTCTGTAAAAATGGTGTGGTCCTCAACAGCCTTAATCTTCTTGTTAAGACCTTCCATATATGTATCCTGAGCGTTATAGGCCTTTAAATCCCTCACTGTTTCCAGTGCTTCCTGAATTCCGTCGAGGCAGGCAACCTTGTATTTACTTCCCTTTCGGTTCACTTTGTGCATTACATGTCTTGATGAAAAGACGATAATGAAGGCTATAGGAAGCACCCACACAGCAGCTATTGCCATTCTGGCATCGAAAAAGAAAAGGCTGATAACCACAATAGTTGTTGAGATAAAAGCACCAACCAGCTCCGGAAGCCAGTGCGATGATGCGGTTTCAAGCATGGCACAGTCCGCCATGATAGTGTTGGTAAGGTCAGCTAAGTCCTTTTTTCCGAAAAATGAAAGAGGGATTCTTCTAAGTTTTTCAGCTAAAGAACGCCTTCTCACGCCGCTTTCTACATAGGTTGAAAAGAAGGTGGCATTGTACTGTAAATACTCTGTATACGCGACAAGTAAAAGACAGATTACGGAGCCCAGTACGAATATTCTTATGTGATTTCCGGGAATCTCGCCGTTTAGTAGGTCTTCCGTCATCATGAAAAGAATACCAACAGGCATCATCTGTGCCAGATTCGCCAGGGTGCAGGCTCCAAAAGCCTTTACCATGTCCTTTGCTCCCTGCTCAGAGAGCGCGTATTTATGCTGTAACTTTTCTATCATTGTTCTGCTCCCTTCCCATTTTCCAATTAACTGACTTTTTGTACTCATTCCACATGTGGTCGTAAATGCCGCCCTTTGCAAGCAGTGCATCGTGTTTTCCGCTCTCAACGATTTTTCCGTCGGAAAGAACACAGATTTTATCGGCATCCACCACAGTTGACAGACGATGCGCGATCATAATGACTGTTTTATCCTTGGAAAGATTGGCGAAAGCCTTCTGGACCATGATCTCGTTGTCAGGATCTGCAAAGGCTGTGGCCTCGTCCAGAATCAGTATCGGTGCATTTTTCAGGAATGCTCTGGCAATAGAGATTCGCTGAGCTTCACCGCCTGAGACATAGGTTCCTTTGCTTCCTATCATGGTGTTAATTCCATCCGGAAGCTTTTCAATAATATCCCAGCACATGGCGTCTTTAAGGGCCTGTACCACTTCTGCTTCTGTGGCATCGGGCTTTCCCATCCTGACATTATCAAGGATGGACATCTTAAGGAGCTTACTGTCCTGAAAAACATAGGATACATTTTTCATCAGATCCGCTGAGGAAATATCCTTTACATCTACGCCGCCGATTTTGATACTGCCCTGCTTCACATCCCAGAATCTCGCGATGAGGGAAGCGAGGGTTGTTTTACCGCCGCCGGAAGGGCCAACAAATGCAACATGTTCACCGGGCTTGATATCAAGACTTATGCCGTCGATAGCGTTGGCCTTCTTTCCATCGTATGTAAATGTGATATTTTCAATCTTTATACTGCTGTCCTTTGGATTTTGAGGATTTGAAGCTTCCTTAAGAGGCTCCACATCAAGAAGCTCATACATTCTGTTTAGAGCGTCTTTTACTATCATCTGGCTCTCACCGGCATAGGCCACCTTCATAAGGGTAACCGAAAGAATCGGTGTGATGATGATGTAAAAGAAAATGTTGTACAGGAATGTATTTGAAACGCTGTTTCTTGCAAAGATAAAGCTGCAGGCTACAAGAGCTGCAAATACCGCATTCGCTGCAGTGGTAAAGCCTATCATGGGCATTCTCATGCCGATGGTGTAGGTGATTGTCCACTTTTCATATTTATCGATGGCGTCCTTGAATCTTTTGAAAGAAAAAACAGACTGACCGAAGGTCTTAACGACGGGAATTCCCCTGACATATTCAACCGCTTCTGCAGACATCTCATCAAGGGCATTTTGATACTCCTTCATGTCATTCTGCATCTTTTCCCCCATCATTCCGCCCATCATAAGAAATGCTAAAACCGCAGGCACAAGGCAGATAAGGCCGATCCTCCAGTCAAAAATAAGGAGCATAGCTATAAGCCCAACCGGTGTGGCGTAGCTGACTGCTTTGTCCGGAAGACTGTGGGCCAGGAACGTCTCTGTTGCTGCGCTGGACTCAGCCACGATTTTCCTGATTTTGCCGCTTCCTTCGGATTCAATGTAGCCCATGGGAAGCTTCATAACGTGCTCCATCATGGCTTTTCTCATATTCGTCTGAACTCTGAAGGCTGCTAAATGGGAGCACATCAGAGCTGAGATGTAGAGAAACATCGCAAGAAGGCTCATCCCCACGGCACTCCAGCCATAGCTGACTATGTGCGTTGCCTTTGAAAAATCCGGCCTGACCTCCACAACTTCCTTGATGATGCACCAGATATAATAAAACGGCACCAATGCAACCAAGGCGCTTATTGCGGCCAGAATCCATGAACTGATAGTAAAATACTTATGATTACCTGCGTAATCCAATAGCTGCGATATAACACTTTTATTTCTATTCATTTTTTCCCCTTCTTATTTCACGACTTCCCACATTTGCTGTTGATCCGGAATCAGATTGCATATTTCCTGGTAGCCTTTGATGCTTTCGTATTGCTCTTTAAGCCCCGAAACATCAAGCCTTGAATCTTTCCTGATAGCTTTTTCCAGGGTCTTGTAAAACTCATCGTAGGACTTCACATCTGTTGCTGAAAATGGTATTACCGGGCCAGTTGCCGACATGCTGTCGAAGGCCCGTAAGAGCATTAAACAGAGTTGACTTGCCAGAATTAGGTTGTCCGAGAATGGCTATAGTTGCAGCTGTGCTCATGCTGTCACCTCCTCAACCATGATTCCAGCACATTCTCTGCGATTCAGTGCGATCATGGTATCTCTTGAATAGACAAGCATGGGTCTATTACTATCATTTTTGATGACACTGACCTTGCATCCGGGTTTCAAACCTATCGATGTGATGCGGCTCATAAATCTTGTGTCGCCATTGATTGCTGTGATGACAGCATCGTTGTTTTCTCTTACTTCACTTAAACTCATAACTTTCTCCTCTCTCAAAGTTAGCGATTGCTAACAGCATGATAGCACATTTTTTACATATTAAATGATGTTTTGAGTTTAATGATAAAAATTCTCAACCATTTGCTCCTCCTGCATCTGCTCTGTCGTTTTAGGATTAATAAAAAATGAGGGGCGAGGTACAGAGTCGTTTATTTTGACTCCATATCCCGTCCCCCTGGGACAGTTCTGTTTAGTTCATAGCTTCGCCATTTACATAAAGTGTGTATCCATTTGTATTTACATTGGACATATCCCCATCAAAAGATGTGATATATGTATCGGCTGTAAGTGTCCATGTACTGCTTTTATCTATAGATACAGAGACGGTTCCCACTTCTGTAGAAACGCTTTCGCCCTTGGCATTTGTAATATTACCATCAATCGCACCGGTGAAATCTGAACCATCAGTAAGGTTTAAAGTAAGCTCAGAATCACTTCCTACGAGAATTGTTCCATCAAGTGTCTGATTGCTTGCATTTACTGTAGCAACGTTACTGTCTCCCTTCCATCCATCAGCACAAACTGAAAGAAGAACGTTCGCTGAATCCTCATTAACAATCTTTACATTATCGAGATTGATCACAGCCTGTGTGTTTGTCACATGAAAAACATGACCATTTTTGCTCGTCAGCGTTCCACCATTCATTGTAAATGTGGAAGTTCCACTGTCCGCATCTCCGGACATAGACTGATAGATCATGATAGTGTCATAAAAGGTGGCATTACCGTTGGTATCTGTATTGTTTGCCGTCATATCGCAGTCATTTAATGTAATGGAATTAATTCCTTCAATACATACACCTTCTGACAAATTTGAAATGAGTGTTGCGTTAGAAACTGTAATATCTGCGGTTGAATAAATCGCAGGTGATCCAAGTCCATTTGTTGTATAGCTGCCACCGTCGACTGTAACTGTACCGCCACCACGGTCAGTTCTTATGGCAGCTGAAGATCTTCCGCTAGTCTCAATGGTAAGATTTGATGCCTCTGTGATACCGCCACCTGTTGTCATGATTCCACCAGACCCATCGCCTGTGGTGGTAATAGTTGTATCAGAGATGATTACCTTTGTTCCATCACCATCTGCTCCGTTTTTTCCACCGTTACCACCATAGGAAAAAAACCCGTTTGCTCCGTCAGCATCGGAAGTAATCGTGCTATCAGTAATAGTAGTTGTAGAGCCATCTTTCACAAGGACTGCAGCATTAAGGCCATAAAAATTGCAGCTGTCTCCACCATCTGAGTCGCCTGTCTTTGTAACCGTAGCATTTGAGATAGATACCTCTTCTGAAGTGCTTATCATAAGTGCGCTCTCATCCGCAACACTGCTGTCATAGGTTTTTCCATCCTGCGAATCGGCAGCTACTATCTCATCAGCGGCTTTATACTCTATATCTGCGCTACTGCTTCCACCGCCAAATCCGCCTCCTTCAGGAGGATTTCCGGGTGCTTCACCGTCAGGCTTTTCACCAGGTGCTCCATTCGGGGCCTGTCCGTCAGGAGCTTCTCCATCAGGTTTTTCCGGAGGAGTCTCTCCTTCCGGCATTTCTCCTTCAGGTTTATCAGCAGATGCCTCTTCATTTGTCGCATCTGCAGAAACTGTGCTGTCCTCAGGCGCAGCCTCCTCAGTAATAATCGTAGATTCTCCGCTTACTGTTCCTGTATTTGTACCACATGCGGTAAAGGTTACACACATCACTGTGATTGCTGCTATTGATAATACTTTTCTAAGTTCATTTCTTTTCATTTTAAATCTCCTTGATATTTCCTTTGAAAATTGCATCTGCAATGCTTTGCTTTAGTGGAGATTATGGATGAGAAAACTAAAATGAACCTAAAACAGAATGAAGTTCACAAAATCTTCTTAATTTTCCTCTCGTTTCGCATATATATGATATTTGTCAACAATTGAGTACATTATTGACCCTATTCCAACTCCGATTGCTCCAATAAATATGGATACGTACACTATGAATGCATCATTAAGGACTCCAAAAAGCATCTCACCCAGTGCTACAGATATCATAGATAGCATGGGCAAGAAGCAGCTCAATCTGATCAATATCATCCGTGTGCCATCGGGGACGGTTCTCTTTGGCACGCCTTTCTTGTGTACTTCATGCCAAAGAGAACCGTCCCCTGTGGCATTCTGCGTGCCAAGTAGAACCGTCCCCAATGGCAGTCCCCAATGGCACGAATCGGTTCGGATTATTCAGTATATTTATATTTTTTCATAATCTGACCTGATGTTATGCAAAGGACAGTTCCGGACACTCCAAGTATGAACATCATTAGTGCTGCTCCTGAGCCCTTTCCGGTTCCAAAAAGGAGCGTCCAGAATGCATTATCACTTCTCAAAGTCATAAATGGTTCGCAGATTTTGTCTACAAAGAATCCTCCAAGGAATAGGCCGATCGGAATGGTGAAAAACTGCAGAGTATTTCTGCAAGCATACACTCTTCCCTGAAGCTCTATAGGAATAACATTCCTCATTATTACATTCTGGTTGGCAGCCATAAGCGGTACAAATACCCAGCCTAAGATCTGACCGATGCACCATAAAACAGGATTTCTTGAAAATGCCAGTACGAAGTTTTCTATCCCAAGTGAAAAAAGCATTGTAAGATAAATTACTCTTACTCTGTCTTTAGGTTTAGGCAAAATCATAGGAAGGAAGCTTCCTGCTACCATTGCCAGTCCTGAGCAGGCTGTTACTATTCCATACACATTGTTGCCTTTTTGAGGTATGACAAGCGCCGGAAGTACAGCATCAAAAGTTGAAGCTGTAAGATTAACACCTGACATAAACAGGATTATGGTAAGAATAAGTGGTGTTTCCTTCAGGAAACTAATCCCCTCTTTAGCCAGTTTGATCACATTATCGTTATTATCTGATCCCTCCTGAATCTCAGGAAGTTTTATGAAAAACAGCAATGCCACAAATGCTATGGCAAAAGTCAGAAGATCTACAGCTATCACCACATCCAGTCCTGCCAGTCCATAAAGTGCCGCAGCAATAAGCGGATTTCCAATTGATATAAGAGAACGCGACAACTGCTGAAAACCGCCGGTCTTCTGATACTGTTCCTTTGGAACGATAAGTGAATATGCCACTTCTGAAGCAGGCTGCTGAACAGTGTTCATAAGCCCCGAGAACGCATTGATGGCGTACAGATGCCAAATTGTAAGTGCATCGTTTTTGTATAAAACAAATACAACAACTGTCGTAAGCGCCGCCAAAAGATCGCAGATGAGCATGGTTTTCTTTTTATCGAATTTATCTGTTATTGCCCCGGCAAAAATGCTCATAATAACGTACGGTGCATAAGTGCAGATTGTAAGTGCTGCCGTGCTCAGCGCAGATCCGGTCTTTTCATATATCCAAAGTGTCAGCGCAAATTCTGTTATTGCGCTGCCAAGCTGGGACAAACTCTGCGTAATCCAAATTATGTATAAATCTCTTAATTCCTTTATTTTATTTTTCATTATTATTTACCCTCCATACAAATTTATTTATCTGCATGGAGCTAATACGCTGCAAATTATCATAGCTTTCCTCCTTCTGTGCCATTGGGGACGGTTCTTTGGCACACCTTTCTTGTATATGCTTCATGCCAAGTAGAACCGTCCCCGATGGCACGCAGTGCCTTATTTCCTTCATAAATGTCTGTCAGCATATTTTTCCCTCCCAACTTTATCCTAAGCATGTAACCTGTTTAAAAGAATTAATCAAAAACAGACTGCCAAAACAGATATGGCAGCCTGATTCAATCAAAATAATTATAGATAGTATAATGGTTCATCCCCAAATACCTTCTTCCGTCTATTACCCCCTATGTAATCTTAACAGACGAAACCAACAATCTATACTCAAAAATTGCGGTTTTTTATTGAAAACTCAGTATTTTGGCGGATTTCCTACAACTCTTTCCTTATAAACCCAGTACTTCTCCGTATATCAGGACTGCGTTTCTTACGCATTCCTCACAGGGACACAGCGGCTTGCCGTCGGTTACTGCCTTCAGTTCCTTGCATTTTATAGAGCCGCATCTTCTGCCAAACTCCTCCTGAATTTGCTTTGTTACGCCCAGAGTACCCTTTCCCTCTGTCTTTAAGCCTGCAATCATGCCTGCTCCGATAAGGGCGCCACAGGTTGCTTCAAGATTGCCCATTCCGGCACAAAATCCTGCAGAAAGCTGCTTTAAGTCCTCCTCGGAAAGCTTAGTCTGGTCAGCCAGCGCTGCCGTTACGGACTGGGCACAATTGTATCTGCCCGAATTCTTCATTTCTACTGCTTTTTCAGCTCTTTCACTTAATGTCATTTTTCTATTCCTTTCTGCTTTTAACACTTGATTTTGCATACTGATAATCATATTATAGGTGGTATACAAAATATATCAAGTATTCAGTTTATATGTATCAAGTAAGGAAAAACGTACCATGAGTAAAACAGTTAAAAAAGAGCCATTATGTGAAGATATTGCAGGAAAAGGCTGCGGCCTTAAGAAAGTCATAGATATAGTAGGCGGTAAATGGAAGATCATGATTCTGTGCGTCATAGACTATAAAGAAGTTGTCCGTTACGGAGAGCTTAACCGCGCAGTGAACGGTATCACTAACACTATGCTTGCCAACTCATTAAAAGAGCTTGAAGCAGACGGTTTGGTTGAAAGAAAACAGTATGATGAAATGCCTGTGAGGGTCGAATATAATCTCACAGATAAAGCAAAAAGCCTCATCCCCATTCTTTTAGATCTTAAGAAATGGGGCGAAGATAATCTATAAAACATAAATTTCTCAAATAATCTTTTAATATGTTTATTTCCGTTTGGTTTTATATCCCCCCCAGGGGCTTGTACAACCATTTTTCTTAATGTATTTTATAGAACGTTGGAAATGAGAAAAATGGAAAAGAAATTAACAAAAGACATACAGGATTACTGGGATAAACGCTCAGAAACCTATTCGGAATTAAACATAACAGAATTAAACGGTAGCAGAAAAAATCTTTGGCAAGCCGTTCTTACAGACCTGATTCAAGAAGCATTCCCTGACAAGAAAAACGACGACATAAGAATTCTGGACATAGGTACCGGTCCGGGCTTTTTTTCTATTTTACTGAAAAAGTGCGGCTACGACGTAACCGGCATTGATTCTTCAATAGAAATGCTTAACCATGCCAAATCCAATGCGGGAACCTATAAAGATGACATAGCATTCCTGCAGATGGATGCTGATGAGCTATCCTTTAAAGATGAAAGCTTCGATGTGGTAATAAACCGCAATGTCACCTGGAATCTGCAAAACCCGGAAGCCTGCTATGCAGAGTGGAAAAGAGTTTTAAAACCGGGCGGCAGGCTCTTTGTTTTTGATGCAAACTGGTACGCATATCTCTTTGATGATGAAAAGCTTCAGGAATATGAAGAGGACAGGGAAAACGTCAAAGAGGAAGGGCTGTTTGATTTTAATAATGTTGAAAACGCAGAAAAGATGGAGCAAATAGCCATGACGCTGCCTCTTTCCAAAGAAAACAGACCGGAATGGGATGAAAGCGCCCTTCTTAAATGCGGCTTTTCTGCAGTATCCACAGACACGGAAATCTGGCAAAATGTATGGGACCGTGAAGAGCAGATCAACTTTGGCTCCACTCCCATGTTTCTGATACAGGCGGTAAAGTGATGAAAAAAATTATGATCAGAAAAATCATAAGAATACTGATCCTGCTGGTGGGAATCACCTTTTTATCCTTTGCACTTTCATATCTGTCACCGGGAGATCCTGCACAAATTCAGCTTTCACAGAGTGGAATGAGAGTAAATGCCCAGACTCTTGCCAAAGTCAGAAAAGAGCTTGGTCTGGACAGACCGATGCTTGTGCAGTATTTGAGCTGGCTGAAGGGAATTCTTACAGGGAATATGGGAATTTCCTATAAAAGCAGAAAAAGTGTGGCGTTTCTTCTGACAAATGCCATTCCGAATACAATTTTGCTGACCTTTGTTTCACTTACTTTGATGGCTTTGATATCCACCCCGGTGGGAATAATCTGTGCCTGGAAAAAGGATGGAGCATTCGATCATGCAGTAAGAGTTATAACATACCTGTTTTCCTCGCTGCCGTCCTTCTTTCTTGCCCTTATCCTGTTATATTTTCTTGCACTAAAGCTCAAGTGGTTTGCGGTTCTTCCAAAAGGAATGTCCGGAATAGTCATGCCGGCACTTACTCTCTCACTTACGCTTGGTGCCTGGTATGTCAGACAGATTCGCTCCATGGTCCTCAAAGAATTACAGCAGGATTATGTAAAAGGGCTCATGGCAAAGGGATTTTCAGACAGCACCATATTGTTTCGACATGTGCTTAAAAACTGCCTTGCGCCGCTGATAACGCTTTTTTCCATGTCAGTTGGCTCGATGCTCGGCGGAACTGCCATCGTTGAGAGCATTTTTGTCTGGAACGGCGTTGGAAAGCTTGCAGTAGACTCCATATCCGCAAGGGATTATCCGGTCATCCAAGGCTATGTTGTGTGGATGGCGCTGATTTTCTTAGGACTTAATTTCCTTGCAGATATTATCTGTAACGTAATCGATCCAAGGATAAGAAGGGAGGCAAGGTCATAATGAAAAAAAGGATGATAATATCCTCTGCGTGGATTGCCTTCATTGCTGTAGCACTCCTTATCGGTCCGTTTTTTATAAAGCATGATCCCTACAAGACAAATATGCGCGAGGCCTTCCAAAAACCTTCGGCAGCTCATATTTGCGGCACCGACAACCTTGGGAGATGCATATTTTGCAGAATAATCGCAGGCGGCAGAACTTCTGTCTTTACTGCGCTGGCAGTTGTTTTAATATCAGCTGTTATTGGTATCTTCCTCGGTATTTTAGCAGGATATCTTGGCTGTATTGTTGATGAGATCATATCCGACATCATCACAATTTTTCAGGCTTTTCCGTCCTTCGTGCTTGCAATAGCCATTGCCGGAATTCTTGGCCAGGACATAAAGAACGCCATTATCGCTCTGTGCGCGGTGTACTGGATAACCTACGCCAAACTGGCAAGGAGCCTTGTACAGCAGATAAGAGCGGATAATTATGTAAAAGCAGCGTGGCTGTGCGGAGCAGACCACTTATCTATATTCAGAAAATATATACTTCCCGGAATATCGGGAACCATGATCATTACCCTGATGCTGGACATTGGAAGTGTAATACTCTCAATTGCAGGTCTGTCCTTTTTGGGACTTGGTGCGGTACGCCCCACTGCAGAATGGGGAACGGTAATGAGCGAAGCCAGGGATTATCTGCAAAAAGCACCCTGGATAATCGGCTTCAACGGTATCGCACTGTTTTTGGTTGTTATTGGATTTAACCTCTTTGGCGAAGCCATCGAGGAGAAAATAAATCACTTATAATTTTTATCTATTTTTCGGAGGTTATTATGAAAAAGAAAATTGTTAGCTTATTACTTGCTGCTTCTATGCTTTCCATGGCAGCTACAGGCTGCGGAAATAACGCAGGTAATGAGACAGAAACTGCAGCTGTGGAGACTTCAGAGGAAGCTCCTGCAGAGGACACAGCTGAAACAGAGGAAAATGTAGATGCAGCTGAAAGCACAGAGGCTGAAGAAGCTACTGAAGCTGATGAAACAGCTGATGCGGAAGAAAGTGCTGATGCAACAGGAGAAAAAGTTCTCCGCGCAGGCGCTACAAGCGGTTGGTTTGGTGCTGAGACACTTGATGTTGCAAACGGCTGGGATGGCTGGATCATGTCAATCTACGGAATCAGCGAGAATCTTCTCAGACTTAACGAAGAGTATGTTCCTCAGCCTTACATCGCTGAGAGCTATGAGCAGGTTGATGACACAACATGGAAGTTCGTCATTCGTGATGGCGTTACCTTCTCAAACGGCAACCCTGTAACCGCAGAGGCAGTAAAGGCTTGCTTCGAGCGCACATACGCAAACAACGAGCGTGCAGAGGGAACTCTTGGAATCGCTTCAATTGAGGCTGACGGCCAGGAGCTTACAATCGTAACAAAGGATCCCAATCCTACAATGCTCAATGACCTTTGCGATCCTCTTCTTGGAATCTATGATGCAAGCGCAGAGCCTGATGCTGAGCTTGGTGTAGCATGTACAGGTCCTTTCGTAGCTACATCCTTTACCTCCATGGATCACGTAGACATGGTAAAGAACGAGAACTACTGGGGTTCAGAGCCCAAGCTTGACAGAGTTGAGCTTAAGATCGTTGATGATATGAACACTCTTGCAATGGCTCTTCAGAATGGCGATATCGATATGATCGCCCGCATGGATGCTGCTGAGACAGAGATGTTCTCTGATGCTTCCGAATACACAATTGATGCTGCTACTTCTACAAGAAGCGCATTCCTTGTTTACAATCTTCAGCATGAAGGCATTAACGATCCTGCTGTAAGAGAAGCAATCGGCTGGTGCGTAGACCGTGAGAGCTTCGCTGATGTTGTTTACAACGGCTATTCAGAGGCTTCCTACGGTGTATATTCAACAGCTGTTCCTTTTGGCGGCACAGACGGACTTACACTTACAATCGATAAGTTTGATCCCGAAAAGGCTAAGGAAATCCTTGCTGATGCAGGTTACGAAGATACAAACGGTGACGGAACACTTGATAAGGACGGAAACGAACTTAGCTTCAAGCTTATGACCTACAGCTACAACAACGAGACTCTTCAGCTTGCTGATATGATGCAGGCAGAGCTTGCAAACGTTGGTATCGGCATCAACATCGAAACTATGGATGTTATGGTTGAGACTGAGCAGGACGGCGATTTCGATATCGTAATCGACTCCTATGCTATGGCACCTATCGGAACACCTCAGTACTTCACAAACCTTGTTTTTGTATCTGATGCTTCTGACAACTTCGGTAAGTATTCAAATGCCAAGGTTGATGAGATGGCAAAGAAAATGAGCACAACCTTTGATGTTAATGAGCAGTATGACCTTTCCCGCCAGATCTGCCAGGAGATCGTAAACGAGAGACCTTTTGATTTTATCGCAAGCACAAAGCTCATCTTCTGCTACAGAAACAATGTATCCGGAGTAACCGTTAACCCTTCTGAGTACTACATGATGACTTCTGATATCGATGTTAACTAAGAATATTCTTGATGTAAAAAAACTGAATGTAAAATACGGTGAAAGCTACGCCTGCAGGGACATCTCTTTTGAAGTCCCTGAGTGCGCTGCTGTTTGCCTGATCGGGGAAAGCGGTAGTGGTAAAACCACTACTCTTTCTGCTATTACGGGACTTTTATCTTCAAGTGCAGTCTGTCAGGGAGAACTGGTTTTTGACGGTCATGAGCTTGGCAGCATGCCCTTGAAGGATAAAAGAAAACTTCTGGGCAGTCAGATAGTAACCATTTTTCAGAACCCGGAAAGCTATTTAGACCCCATTTACAGGGTCGGAAGACAGATGGAGGACTATTTTATCCTCCAGAACAAAATCTCCCGTAAAGAGGCAAATACGCTGTCTAAAGAGCTACTTACAAGTCTCTCCTTTGACAACCCGGAGAAGGTCCTTAATTCCTATCCCATTGAGCTTTCAGGTGGAATGTGTCAGCGTGTGTCCATCGCCATGATTCTTGGCTGTGCAAAGGCAAAGTTGATTCTTGCGGACGAACCCACAAGCGCCCTTGATCAGATAATAAGGACGCAGACCGCCGATCTCATTAAAAAGGTTAAGGAAAAACTGAACGCTTCTCTTTTGCTTGTAACCCATGATATAAAGCTGGCAGAAGCCATGTCTGACTACATAGGCGTAATGTATAAAGGCAAACTGGTTGAATGGGGAACAGCGGTGGATATCCTGAAAAATCCCCGTCACCTCTATACCCAAAGCCTAATAGCAGCATCTCCAAGGCGCGACACAGACTATGCGGGCTACAAAATGTATCACGAAGAAAGCACTGAAGGCGCCCTTGCTGAACGATTAAGCATCACTGAAACTCACTGGATATTGGATGAAAAATGACAAAAATACTTGAGATAAAAAATCTGAATAAGACTTTTAAGAAGGCTTCCGAGTCCACAAAGGCAGTCTCTGACTTTTCATGTACGATGGATGAGGGCGAATGCATCGGAATTGTCGGCGAAAGCGGCAGCGGAAAAAGCACTGTTGCCGGAATTATTGCCGGTTTTGTAAAGGCTGACAGCGGGAGCATTTTTTATGACGGAAAAGAGCTTGTTTTCAAGGGAAAAGCTGCGCAGCTTCAGCGGAAATCCATGCAGATGATCTTCCAAAATCCCACTTCTGCGCTTAATCCTCACATGACGATATTTGAGAACCTGAAGGAAGCTGTCGTTTATTATGAAAAGGTCGATAAAAAGGCTTTTTATGATGAAGCAGCTGCAGAACTGCAGAAAATGGGGCTTTCTTCGGAATATCTTGATCGCTATCCAAAAGAACTCTCCGGCGGAGAATGCCAGAGAGCTACTATTGCAAGGTCACTTATCGGAAGACCGAGACTCCTTATCTGCGATGAAATCACCAGCGCGCTTGATGTCTGCGTTCAGGCAGAGATAATCAGATACCTGCTTGAACTGAAAAAAAGCGGTATCTCAATCCTTTTTATAACTCACGACATAACTCTGACAAGCCAGCTATGCGACCGCATCATTGTCATGAAGGAGGGAAAAATAGTTGAATCCGGCTTCACAAAGGAAATCCTGGAAAACCCGGTATCTGACTATACCCGTTTGCTTGTTAGTGCCGGTTATTGATCATTCAAGCAGATATTCGAAGGCTATTTCAGGCAGCGGCTTGTAGAAATAAAAGCCCTGAATATAGTCACAGCCTGCATCCAGCAGGAACTTCATCTGCTTATCGGTCTCAACACCCTCTGCTGTAACCTTGGCACCCATGGCATGGGCCAGGTTAATGGTGGAGATTATTATGGCTTCCGACTTCTTGTTTATACCGATTTTCCTGATAAAGCCGATGTCCAGCTTGATTATGTCAAAATCAAAGGTTTCCAGCATGGATAACGAGCTCATTCCGCTACCGTAATCATCAAGAAGGATCTTTATTCCCTGCTTTTTCATCTGACTAAGGTATTTTAGAGCTCTATCCTCAAGATCTGCGTAGGCAGACTCTGTCACTTCAAATCTTACAAGAGACGGATCTATTTTCTTTTCCTTGATCAAATCAAATATGCTCTCAATGAAGGATATATCGTAAAAATCCACTCTGGAGAGGTTTATGGCGCATGGCACGATCTTTTTGCCTTCTGCGGTGCGCTTCTTGATAAAATCGACGCCTCTTTGCAGCATGAATCTGTCGAGCTCTGCGGTTTTGCCCTCCGATTCTATGATAGGGATAAAATCTGCGGGAGAAACCATTCCAAGGTCCCTGTGCTGCCATCTGATCAGCATTTCTGCGCTGACGATCTCACCGGATTTGGCATTAACGATGGGCTGATAGTAGGCCTCGAATTCGTTGTCCATCAGCGCTCTATGGTAATCAGCCAAAAGGTAACGCTGTTTTACGTACTGCTCCTTAAGTGAGTCGTCATAATAGGCATATAAAAGCTTTCTGTTACTGCTGTATATGCTTCTCTCCGCTATCTTTGCCCCCGCAACCATCTGGGTAATATCAACCTTGGGATTCGTTATCGGATATATTCCGCAATGAATCTCGTAGTTATATTCTATGGTTTCTGTCTTGAAAACCTGACGGCACATGGCCTTTAGGTTTTTTTCGGTAATATTCTCATCTGCAGTAATAAGGACAAAATTGTCTCCCTCAAGTCTTCCCATGATGATGGGTCGCAGATATTTTCTGAGGGCATCCCTTGTCCTGAAAATTACGATGTCGCCCCTCTTATTTCCAAACAGCTCATTTACAGCCTTAAAGCCCTTAATATTGGCGTAAACCAGGGAATAATGCTCCCCTTCGGTAAGCTCTTTAAGGAAAAGCTTACTTCTGTCCATAAAGCCGGTTCTTGCGTATTCATCCGTCATCCAGTCGTGATCCAGAAGTGCCGTGATGTCAATGTACATGACCATGTACCAGTCAGGGTATCCCGGAACCTCGCGAACACGTATATTTTTGGCGCGCACTCCTGACGAAGTATCCACGTGGACCGTTCTGACATAATGATCTCTTTCCTTCATCTCTTTTTGGATGACAGGCAGTCTTATCTGGTCAAGAAAGGCCTCTCTCTCATCTTCGACCACTATCTCAGCGACTTTTTCACAGATTTCTTGATAATTAAGTCTGCTTCGCTCAAAAATACCGGCAACATTGTCCTTCAAAAAATATACTTCGCAGCGGCCATCATGCTTTTCCACACCAAAAATAATATCGTAGCCCTCTGAAATAATGGTTCTGATGACAGGCTGCTCAACATAGCTCATATACGGGATAACATCGCCCTGCTCAAGGGGACTTCTCTCTCCGTCCTCTATTACTTCTCCCTCGCCTCTGAATATGGTTTTGCCATTTTTTACCTTAAAATAGCTTCCATCGGATACAAAATAGAATCTGCAACCAAAGCTGTCAGGCAACACAATATCTTCCACAAGCTTAAGTCCGCCGATGGTTTTATCCAAAAGATATTCTCTATGGGGTATTATCTGGATATTCGTAAGATCAAGACCATCTGAAAATCTGATATAGTTGGGATTTTTGGCCTCCTTATCAAACTCAGGCATGTGATATACATAAAAAGCTGCGTTCATGGAACCGGCACCAAGACCAATGATTATACCCTTATAACCTGCAAGGGCTTCCTTGAAATGAAGCTGCTTCATAAAGGCCAGCTGCGTAGGAGCATGACCACCGGAAAGATATATAACATCCGACCAGGCAACAAGATCGGTCGCCGGATTTTTCCCGTCCAGCATTTTTACTTCCTTTACCGGAAGATTTTCTCTCTTGAATGTATCAAGAACCTGATGCAGCTGATCCTTGTTTTCACTGATTGCATCCGGATCACAGGGCACATAGAGGAGGTTTGCGGGCTTTTCCCACTCTCCCTTAAGGTCATCAAAAAAACCATAGTTTTCTACAGGAGAGCCTTTTCCATAAGCCTCCGATTCCCTGTACGGTATAAAACTGCTGGTTAGATAAAGAACCATAAGCACTCTCCTATGCTATCCGCGTTTGGTATTTGGATGTGATGAGCGGTGAATTCTGCAATTAGTTATAGTAAGCTGCAAATACTTCTGAAAATCACTATGTTTATATTTTACACGCTTAGTTTGGTAAATGGTTAAGGTTATAAATTTTTAATACTTAAGGTTTTGTGGCAATTAACCGATATATATTACAGCTATGGATAGCGCTTTAATGTGAAGGGACTACATTAAGGCGCGTTTTTTTGTCCCGGAAAGGAGGAAAATCGTGACTTAGTTTCTAGATAAAACCACTCGGTCCTTTGGGGAGTGGTGTGCACCGGATTGACTGATGGTGCGCAGAAAGGATTTATATGGATAATACGAACAACATTAGTGGCTATCGCAGTGTCTACATGGCTTTTGGCGTTTATAAGGTAGGTTCTGCGAACCAGCAGCAGACAAAATCAGCAGAAATCAGTGAAGCTCCGGCATTTCTTACGGCTTTAAATGTGGCTTCCGGAAAATCTGCAGGCGACGAATCACTTCCTGAAATAACAAATGCAAACATTACACCTCATGGCCTGGCAAAGCCGGATAACAGTGATGCGACGCTTTCCTACACAAGAATAATTACAGCAAAGGTGCCGGATAGTATCTCCTCTGCCCTCTCGAACTGGGACAAGGATTCCGGCAAGATTATCGAAGATGGCGATTCTGACTCTGAAAGCAAGGTAGCTGCTTCTTCAAGCTTGGACTCAGAAAGTAAGGCAGCTATTCCGGCCGGCTCTGAATTCGACATAAACGATGGCAGCCAGGAGCTTCAGATTACGATTAAAGTGACAAATGGAACGCGAATCTACACCGCATCCGGCGTGGATAAGGATGGAAATGCTTTCTCTAAGGAGATCGATCCTTATTCCGTAGATCCCACAGATACCGACTACGCAGGTTTCGCAACGCTCTGCGCCTATATCAGGGATACTGAAGGGCTTGCCGATAACGCAATGAAGGCTGTCAGAGACGCAGCTCCCGCGGACATTACAGAAAAAGGCAACTATCTGTATATGGTCGGATTCTCAGCAGAAGGAAACAGCAATCTGTCCGGCGCCAAGAAGCTCTTCGAGCAGCTGGAGAACTTCTTCGAAAGACTGATGGGAATTGGCAGCATGAGCTCCTCTTCAGAAACCTCCGATCAGAAAGCGGTTGCTGTAAGAAGCGATAGCTCAGAAAGCAGCGCCTCCTCAGGCGGCTCCTTCCACAGCAGAGTTCTCGAGGAGTTACATGAACTGATTGAGCAGATGCTGCAAAAGATGCTGAACGAAATCATGGGTATCGATGATGCTGATGAAAAGGCATCTATTGCCGCAGAATCAGAGATTGCTACCGATGAGACAGGCTCAGCTGATAGCAGCGAAATCGAAGAAAGCCTTGGAATTGAGAATGCTGTAGAACTGTAACGTTATGGAGCAGTCACGCCGATTTTCATCACAATAGCATAACCAGTTATTAAGTAGAGTGCATATATCGATTGATATATGCACTCTATTATCATAATCGTATTCTTTCATTCAAATATGACGTCAATTTACATTCAATATTATATAAAAAAGCTGCCTTAATCGGCAGCTGTAAAGTCGGGAGGATGCTGTCCGGTTCTACCGGACAGCAGTTATGAAAAAGTTTTCTAACATTTTCAACAAGAGTATCACCTCTTGATGTATTCATAATACCCTCCAAAACTTAACTAATCTTAAAAGCCATTTGAACAGTTTGTTAATAAAACTCTGCATTTGTTCACATTCTGTTTACATGATTCCTGTATATGGCTGTGTTTTATTTCACTTTTAACTTAAATGTGTATAAGGCGGTGTAGCCATTCTTATTTGCTGTCCAGAAGATGGTCTTTCCCGAAAGCTTAGGCATTTCACATGGATTGAGGCAGGCATCCCCGGCAAATCTGGTGATTTTCCTGGCGATTTTGCCGCTTTTATCAACTATTGTGTAAAAGACTCCCTGGTTTCTGCCTCCTGAGTATTTTTCAAAAAGTACTACAAAACGTCCCTTGTGGTCAGCTACGACCTGGGGATTTTTTACCTCAAATTTTCCATCGGTAAGCCACTTTATACCGTAGTCTGTGACTTTATCCGTACCCATAATACCCGATGTTCCCGCACGTTTACTGTTTATTGCGTAGGATGATTCGTTTCGCAAATCAGAAGTGGGATCAAAAATCTGAATAAAGAGGGACTCCCTTTGTTTTGCAGCCTTCTTATCAAGGGCTTTTGCAGAGGTTCCTACAAGGGCAACATGATTATTGTCAGCTACCGCAATTCCGCCCATATGAGCGAAATTGTTGTTGACTATATACATATCGTCAGCCTTGTTCTTTTTTAACCAGAAGTGGAAAAGATCATAATTCCTGACACTGGCCCTTTCTTTTCCTGTATACGATGCTCTGGCCTCATCTATGGGTTCGTATGCCGGATATTCGCCCCAGTAATTCATCTGATCCTCATGGCTTCGGTAATACGCTTCATACTCTTCTTCAGTCATCTTATCCTCTGTAGGAGTAATAAAAGACACAGAAAATGCACGCTGATAGGCATCTCCCTCGCTGGCAAAAATAAATCCATCCTGATAGGGAATCGCCCTCTGGGCAAAGGAATGCGAGTTGTAGTAGTCATCCATCTGCATAAGCTGCATGGGCAGATATCCCGACGGAAAGTGTCATCGCAAAAACAACAGCTGTTATTTTGCAAAAAGCTCTTAATACCGAACAAAACCTACTCTTCATAAATAAGTCCCCCTAATCACTGGGATACGGACACCTCATTCATGGAATCAAGAGATTGACCGTATGCCAGCTCTACATTTCCGGCAATATTGAACCGAAGCTGATAATAAGCATCAAAACTGCCATAAGGCAATTTAAAAGTAATGGTTGTATCAGTAAAATCTATGACATTCAGGTCTGAAAGCGTATCTCCTCTTGTCTCCCAGACTGTCCAGGTACTGCCTTCCACACCATAATCACATTCAGATGATCTCTCAACACCGATGCAGGCGCCGTTTTCAGGGTTTGTTATCCACTGGCCTTCGAACTTTTTAAATACTTCGTCAAGACTTACGTCTACATCTGCCAAATCCTCTGCAACGGACACAGGAATCTGGAATTCCTCGCCTCTTAAATCCGCAAGAATTTCAGCAAGCTGATAGGCTCTTTTTCTCGTATAGCGCTCTGCTGTGCCGTTTTCAAGCTGTGGCTGAAGTGAGCCACCCTCTGCTTCTTTTCCGGCAGCCTTGATGGCAGCTTCTTTTCTCTTGATCCAGGCTCTCTGCTCTGAAACCAGCCCATCCTTCTTTTCAGGATCTATTTCCGCGATAATTCTTTTCCAAAGAAGGTTCAGCTCGTCATCCCAGAAGTTGTACCACTCTCCTGTCTGGTAGTTCATATCCTGCTGACCCATCATTGCCCAGTCCATTGAAACGAACGCCTCATGCATTTTCTCTGCACCGGCCAGCTCATCCTGAATAGTTTCGTAGTCTGCAGGGTTGATAAAGCTAATGAAAACTTCATTGGAAGGGTCATATTCAGAAACGGGCTTATATTCAAGATATCCGCCGTTCATCATTCTGCCGGTAAGACCAACCTCCTTCAGATGTGCATCCTTTATACCTTCAAATTCATCCATGGACAGGAATTCAACATCCTCGAAGCTGTCCATAATGTCTTTGTACTCGCTGTCCGTATAAAGATTCGGGATCTTAATTTGTTCATAGGTATCCCTGTTAAAAACGTCATAAGTGTAGTAGAACTGCTTATAGTCATCGGAAATAGCCATTTTGTAAACACAGATAACGCCGCTTTTGCCATTAAAATCAATGTCGCCATGCTTATGACTGTATGCGAAGGATGTTAACTCAGATTCCTCTTCTTCATAGTATCCAAAGATGTATTTTCCTTCGCCATCAAGGTATGCGGCATCCCAGGCGTGATTAGAGGCACCATTACTGCCACCGCCGGATATATATCCGTATTTGTTGATCAGCGTATAGCTTCTGGACCAGCTGGGAAAAACATATACAACCTGAGGCTGATTATCAATGACCTTCACTATGAAGGTGAGCATACTCGCTTCTTCGACGTAGGGGCCAACGGAGCGTATTGCCAGCTCCAGCTCGCCGTCCATACCAAGGTCCAGAAAAGAATATTCAAAGGGTTCCACGTCACCCTTTTGGTAGTAATATTCTTCTGTGTCTATTATTTTTTGGAACGTATCCTGCAGCTCAGTCAGAGTGTAGGTTTTTTTCGTATCGATATGATTTATAAGCTCATCCTGATAAGAAAGATACTCCTCGAAAACAAAGAGATTCTTCTTGTAGTAGTCAAAACTCAGGGTACTTTTCCCCTGAAGAAGGTCTCCCAGAATATTGTTGTGCTCTTTAGCTTCATCACTTGTAGGAGTTGGATTATCCAGCCTTTCGTCTGTTTCTTCTAAAGACTCTTCCATGTCTGCGCTATCGCCGGTTTCAGAATCCGTTGCATTTGCATCTGCTTCGATGCCGTCTCCCTCAGCACTTTGACTTTCTGCTATTTTGCTAAATAAGGAGGACGAACCACCTTCATCAGCAGCATTTTTTCCTGAAGATCCGCAACCGGCAAGCGCTATAGCCATCCCCAGCGCCAATATCATCACTTTTCTTTTCTTCACTTTTTTCTACCTTTCCTGATTTGTATCATTACGATTTACGAAAACATTATACAACGGAGTTCCGGTAGATACGAGCGCGGTTCACTTCTTCCTGCAAATATAAAGAAGATGGTTTGTGTTGCCAAGGAGCTCTCTTTTTTCTGAAAAAGCAAGATACCACTTTGCAAGCTTCTCAAAATCTTCGTCTGTGACCGCAAATTTAGGATTTCTCTCTATAGGCTCGATAAGTCCGTCAACACCGGTTGTTGTGATCCACTCTACGCCCTTGTCTTTGAAAAGGGCCTCAAATTCAGTTATGTCATAGCCTGTGAAAAGCTGCTCCTTAAAGTGACGAATCTTATAATCGGCTGCGAAGTTCTCCTCCTCACCAAATCCCCAGTTTCCCTCAAAATAGTTAGAATACATGATGGCAAAAACAGAGATAAAGGCAAAAAACAGTATTCCGCCGGGTTTAGTCACTCGAATGGCTTCATCTATGGCCTTGTGAACCTCTTTTTCCTCATAGAGATGATACAGAGGACCAAAAACAAGGGTTGTATCGAAGCTGTTGTCTTCAAACCTGCTAAGATCTGTGCCATCGCCCTGATATGCGTGGAGCTTGTCTATTCCTTCACCGTTTTCCTTTAATTTCGCAAAGTTGCTGTCTGTAAGCTCTACTGCCGTAACATCATAGCCTTCCTTCGCAAGAGTCACCGAATATCTGCCTGTTCCTGCACCGATCTCTATTACTTTTGAAGCCTTATCCAGATAACGATGGATGTAATTCATGGTTGTGGCATATTCCAGTCGACCGTGAATAGACCGCTCCAATCTTATATCCTCATCATACTGGCTGTAAAAATCACTGATAATACCTACTCTGTCCTGTCCCATTGCTTTTTCCTCCTTGGTTTTTATAAAAATAGGATTTTTAGAAATCCTCGCGCGAGCGAATTTAGCGTATAAAAAAGCCTCATCAAACTCAGTTTGATGAGGCTTCGCTATCTCAATGATATGCAAGTCTTAATCATGCATCTGCACTTAACCCCATCAATATAACACTAATAAGCCCCTGAGGATCATCCACGGGCTTATTTGATGGTGTTGAATTGTTGACGAGGCAATTGTATATCATATTGTCACCGCTTTCTGAAAATTATTAGTTGCTAGTATAATTGTCGTTCAATTATATGTCAACTCTTTTTCCAGTTATTTGTATTCCGTCACGCCAAAAGACTTAAATACATTTTCTCTAAACTCCGACAAGTCCTTAAATACGCCGTCTGCGATCATCTGTGCACCGATATTGCCGATGGCTGTGGCCTCCGAAGGTCCTGCGTAGACGGTTTTGCCGGTTCTTGCTGCGGTTAACTTATTCAGGTACTCTGCGTTGGAGCCGCCACCTACGATATTTATCTTTTCGAAGTGTTTTCCGGTGATATCCTCTATTTCCTCCGCAGCCTGCATGTAGCACTCTGCAAGGGATCTATAGATAACACATGCTATCTCCCACGGAGTTTCGGGAATCTGCTGTCCGCTCTTTTCGCAGGCGCCCTTAACTGCTGCGATCATGGAGTCAGGAGCAAGGAAAACATCGGAATTTGCGTCAACAAGAGAATCTATTGTCTCCTTTTCCGCTCTGGCACAGAGATTACCGAAGGAGTAATCGTCATCTGCCTTCTTGCCGGGATAGTCATAGCCTGCCTCAAATTCCTTTTTAACGGACTGGATCATCCAAAGTCCCATGATATTCTTGAGGAATCTGTATCTGTAGTTGTAGCCGCCCTCGTTGGTGAAGTTGGCGCTTCTGGCCTTATCTGAGCAGTCAGCAGCCTCAAGCTCGCATCCAAAAAGTGACCATGTTCCGGATGAAATATAAAGGACATCATCGGATGTGTCCGGAACTGACATAACGGCAGAGCCTGTGTCGTGTGTTGCCGGAAGGATTACTTTACAGTTATATCCTACTTTTGCCTGTACTTCGGGAGTCAGATCGCCGACTTCTGTGCAGGGAAGGGAGAGCTTTCCAAAGAGCTTTGCGGGAAGCCCTAATTTTTCAATAAGCTCAAGATCCCACTCCTTTGTCACAGGGTTCACCAACTGACTTGTGGTAGCGTTGGTGTACTCCTGCTTTTTAACTCCTGTAAGAAGGAAATGCAGGTAATCGGGGACCATAAGGAATGTGTCCGCTTTTTCAAGCGTATCAGGCTCTCTGAGCCTTGCATCCATCAATTGGTATATTGTGTTGAAAATCGCCTTCTGTATGCCTGTACGGGCGTATAATGCGTTTTCAGGTATAATCCTGTAAACTTCAGTGTCCATGCCCTCTGTTCTGGCATCTCTGTAGGCATAGCTTTTTGCTGTTTTATTGCCGTCCTTATCAAGAAGAACGTAGTCCACGCCCCAGGTGTCAATGCCCATGGATACGGGGATTTTGCCAAGATCTGCGCATTTTTTCATGCCGGCAAGGATCTCTTCAAAGAGCCTGTCGGTATTCCAAACCTTGTGCCCATCCTCATCATCCATGCCGTTATAGAATCTGTGGATCTCTTCATACTGTATTTTGCCATTTTCAAAGCTTGCCAGTATATGGCGGCCGGAAGATGCGCCTATATCAACAGCCAGATAGTAATTCATTATTATTTTTCTCCTATTTTGTCGCTCTTTTTCTCATAAAGGCAATTTTCGTTAACCTTGATTCCGAAAGGTCCGTTCAATGCTCTGAACATGTCAGGCTCGATGGTCTGACGTTTTCTGTCAGTCATGGACATTACTTTTACAAGGACCTCTGCGGCCTTCTCAACTGTGTGCATGAGGCCGAAGGTGATGTCAAAGTCTGTTCCGCAGGCAAACATGCCGTGATGTGCCCAGATTGCTACGTCCTGTTTTTTCATGATTTCGGATGTGGCAACAGCGATTTCGCGGCCGCCGGGTACCATCCACGGTACTACGCCGATTCCATCGGGGAAGACAACGGGACACTCTGTAGCCATCTCCCAAATCTCTCTTGTGAAAACATCGCCATCAAGGGGAAGTACAAAGGTAAGGGCGATTGTGTTAGCGGGATGGCAGTGATATACCACTCTTATCTCGGGATTTCTCTTTTTGCAAACCTCAAGGTTCATAAGATGTGAAGGAAGCTCGGATGTGGGTCTTCCGCCGTTTACAAGGCCCCACTGAATCTGATAATTCTCGCCCTTATCATCAACCTTGATAATGCAGATGTTTGCTGCAGGATCGATCTCAACGTTTCTGAAATATTTGCCGGAGCCTGTTACCATGAAGTACTCGCCTGCAAGCGCAGGAACGGAGGTGCCGATTTCCTTCCACTCACCGTCCTCCTTAAGCTCCTCTTTTACGGAAGCAATTTCTTCGTCCTTTATTCTATAGCTCAAATTTCCGCCGTTTCTCTCATGCCAGCCCTGATAAAAGCCGTCTACACACATGCGGCAAAAGCCCTTTGCAAATTCTGAATCCAATACTCTCATTTTCTTAATCCTTTCCTAACTCAAATTCAAATGATTTAAGGCAAAGAGCTTGTTTAAAAGCCCTCTGCCATATTTTTTCATAATCCGTTTAATTACGCTCTCTTGCTGAGAACCTCGTCCTCGTACTTTTTGCATACGTCGAACCACTCATCCTCAGTGGGAACGCCCTGCTTCTCGCAGTAGTAATCCCATACATCACCAACAGGCATCATCTTGATGCGCTCCTGAAGGGACATGAGCTCTGTGAAGTTGCGGTCATTCTGAAGCTTGAAAAGCTTTTCATTGGGCTGAAGCTCAGCGTTCAGAAGTGCCTTTAAGAAGTTTCTCATACCGTTTGTCCATGCGGATACGCGGTTTATGCTGGCATCAAAGTAATCCATTCCGATGAAGAAGCGGTCGGGACCGTTTTTAACGATCTCCTGAGCGATCTCTTTTGCATCATCATTGTAAATAACAACGTGGTCTGAATCCCAGCGAACAGGTCTTGTAACGTGAAGTGCCATCTTGTCATTGAACAGAAGCATGGATGAAAGCTTGTCTGCAACGTTCTCTGTAGGATGGAAGTGTCCTGAATCAATGAGGCACATGATGTTGTTCTTAGCAGCATAGCTGAGGTAAAACTCCTGTGAACCTACTGTTACGGATTCAACACCGATTCCAAATACCTTGGACTCTACAGCTACGTAAACCTTGCTCTTGTCGTAGGGTGTTGCAAGAATCTGATCAAGGGAGTCCTTAAGTCTCTTTCTGGGCGAAATTCTGTCAGGAATAACATCCTTAAATCCATCGGGGATCCAGATATTCATCATGCAGGGAACGCCTGTCTCTGTAGCGAAATACTCTGAGATCTTAAGGCATGCGATACAGTGATCGATCCAGAATTTTCTGATGCTCTCATCCTCTGATGAAAGTGTCGCATCATCAGCCTTGGGATGTGAAAACATTGTGGGATTGAAATCCAGACCTATGCCATGCTTTTTAGCAAAATCAACCCATGCCTTGAAATGCTTAGGCTCCAATTTATCTCTGTCTACCCACTCATCACCCTCAAATACTGCGTAGCAAGCGTGAAGATTGAGCTTATGCTTGCCGGGAATCAGCTTGAACACCTCATCTATGTCCTGCATAAGCTGCTCAGGTGTAGTAGCCTTGTAAGGATAATTACCTGTTGTCTGAATTCCTCCGCTAAGAGGTCCCTTCTGATCAAAACCAACTACATCATCGCCCTGCCAGCAGTGCATGGAGAGACTGATCTTTGAGAGCTCATCAACTGCCTTATCTACATCTACGCCAAGCTTTGCATAGCGCTCTTTTGCTGCTTCATATCTTTCTTTTACTGTCATTTTGTAACCTTCCCTTCTCTTAAAATATCTATTTAGCTAAAACACCGGATCTATGCATCATTTGCCTGTGTCTTAAACTCATTTTCTCTGTTGATTCTAATAGTAAATGATTCGGTTTGGATTTTTAAGGTCGGAAAAAGAATAAAAATACGTCCTTTCTTGCAGTAGGTAAAAATCCATGCTATTTTTATGTAATAAAGCTGAAAGGAAGCCCGAATGAACAAGGATTTGCTAAGTAAACTCGGCACAATCACCGAGGAGGAACAGTCCATATTAAATGGTGAAAAGGTCATAAACCGCGCTCTGTATTACAGCGCCGAAGCGTCCAAAAATGCAGAAGAAATTGATTCCGCAAGAGTCCTTAAAAACGGACGTCTTATTGATATGCGCCCTCATGTTCGCTTCATTCACTTCCCCAAGCATACCCATAACTATGTAGAATTTATCTATATGTGCAGCGGTTCTACCAGGCACATAGTGGATGGTCAGGAAATAATCCTTAAGGAAGGCGACCTTCTTTTCCTTAATCAGCATGCTACTCAGGAGATTTTTCCTGCGGGTGAAAATGATATTGCCGTTAATTTCATGATCCTGCCTGAGTTTTTTGATGTGGTTCTTCCAATGATGGGGGCTAAGCCAAGCGCACTACGAGAATTCATCGTAAGCTGCCTGACAAGGAAGGATATGCAGAGCAATTTCCTGTATTTTAGCGTGTCAGACGTTGTTCCCGTGCAAAATCTCATGGAAAACCTCATCTGGAATATGCTTAATGCAGATAAAAACAGCCGTACAATAAATCAGGCCACAGTGGGACTTCTTTTCCTGAATCTGACAAATCACGCGGAGCTTATCCATGTGCCTTCAAACTCCTTTGAGCAGGAAATAACACTGAAGGTGCTTTCTTACATAGATGCATCCTACAAAACCGCCTCGTTGCAGGATTTTGCGGCATCTGAAGGCGATGATGTTTACACGGTAAGCCGTATCATCAAAAAAGAGACCGGGGAAACCTTCAAGACACTGCTTCAGCAAAAGCGTTTAGAGCGTGCCTGCAATCTGTTAACCCGCTCCGGTGCTCCGATCTCAGACATCGCAGTATCCGTGGGCTACGACAACACCAGCTTTTTCCATCGTCTTTTCCGAAGGGTTTACGGCTGCAGTCCCAGAGATTACAGATTAAAAAACTCAGCATTGGCCGGGCATATGCACGAGAATTAAGCCTCCGGCAGATACATTGTAAATCTTGCGGCTTTGTGCTACATTTTTTCTATGAAAAAAGATCTAAAAACCAAGTTCAGTACAAGACAATATATGCTTTCAAGGGATTTCGAGGTCTATTACTACAGTGATAGCGTCATTCCCGACGTGGAACATCATTCTCACGACTATTATGAGTTCTACTTTTTCCTTGAAGGCAATATAACCATGCATATAGGGGATGCGTCTTTTTCGCTGCGTCCGGGCACAATGGTAATTATCCCTCCTGGGATTCCCCATCACGCAACACTCCTTGACAGCAACCATCCCTACAGGCGCTTTGTGTTCTGGATCAGTGAGAGCTTCTTGAGTTCCCTTATCGGCATTTCCGAGGACTACAGATATCTCCCCGATCTGGCACTGAAGAACACCTTTTTAACCCACAAATTCACGGAAATTGAATTTAATACCCTTCAGGGCAAGCTCTTTTCACTGATTGATGAAATTCACTCGGAGAGATTTGCAAAAAGTGCAAAAATCCTCATAACCGTCAGCGATTTCATGATATCCATAAACAGAATGGTATATGAATCGCAAAATCCGGGGAACACCGAGGCGGAATCCGACTCTCTCTATCAGAGCATCATTCATTACATAGAGACTCATATCGATGAAAACCTGTCGCTGGATATAATCGCTGAAAAGCTTTACATAAGCAAATTCCACATCTCGCACGTTTTTACCGAGACTAACGGCCTGCCGCTCCATAAATACATAACCAAGAAGCGGCTTGAAATGTGCAAGGATGCTATTTTAAGTGGTCAGGATATTTCTTCAGTGGCTTCATCCTATGGTTTTTCGGATTATTCCACCTTCTACCGCGCTTTTGTGAAGGAATACGGAGTATCTCCAAAAAAATACAAGGATGAGATCATCAGAAAGGCGCATTAACACATGCCTTACAAAAAAGTATTGACTTACTTGCACTGTTTGGGATTAATATATTTTTTATGAAGTAATTGCGAAAAATTTTTTGCTGGAATTGGAAATATTATGTTTGATCAGAATACACTTACGCTGCTTATAGACTCTTTTCCCAAAATACTTGTATACGGACTAAAGGTCACCTTGCCGCTGGCAACCGCAGCATTCATTTTATCAACTATATTGTCAGTATTTGTCGCAATGGTTCAGTACGCAAATGTACCCATCCTGCGCCAGATCTGCAGATTTTACATTTGGATAATACGAGGAACGCCTCTTTTGGTTCAGCTAATGGTGGCTTTTTACGGACTTCCGCTCCTTGGAATACATTCAAATCCATTCATAATGGCTGTTATTGTATTCACCATAAATGAAGGTGCCTACAGTGCTGAGACCATGCGCGCCGCTATGGAAGCGGTTCCCGCAGGACAGCTTGAAGCGGGATACTGCGTAGGTATGAGCTACATGCAGATCATGTGGCATATCATCCTGCCACAGGCCTTCAGAACAGCTTTCCCTTCGCTGTTTAACGCACTTATCAGCATGGTTAAGGACACATCCCTGGCATCCAGTATCACAGTTGTAGAGATGTTCACCAGAACCAAACAGATCGCCGGACAGTCTTACAATTATCTGCCTCTTTATATCGAGGTGGCTATCGTCTATCTGATGTTTTGCACCGTCCTCACCTATCTGCAAAAACGAGGCGAGGTGCGACTTGGAAGCTACGGCGTAAGAAAATAATCGAGGAAAAATATGTCTTTACTTAAGGTTAACAATATACACAAAGCCTTCGGAACAAACGAAGTCCTGAAGGGCATAAATATTGATGTGGAAAAAGGAGACGTTGTGTCTGTCCTTGGGCCCTCCGGTTCCGGAAAGACTACTCTTCTTCGCTGTATCAACTTTTTGGAGAGCGCAGACGAGGGCGAGCTTATCTTTGATGGTAAAACCTATCCTTTTTCAAAAATAAGCCGTGCTGAAATTTCAGATGTACGCAAAAGAACCGGCTTTGTTTTCCAAAATTACAATCTCTTTGCCAATAAAACCGTTCTGCACAATGTCACATTGGGACTGACTTCAGCAAGACACATTCCCATGGCAGAGGCAGAGGCTAAAGCAAGAGATGTGCTGCAAAAGGTCGGTATGCTGGAGCAGATAAACATGTATCCAAGCCAGCTTTCAGGCGGACAGCAGCAAAGAGTAGCAATAGCAAGAGCTCTTGCCACAGATCCCGCAATATTATATTTTGATGAGCCCACCTCCGCCCTTGATCCCCAGCTTACCGCTGAGGTTCTAGAGGTTATGAAAAAGCTGGCAGATGATGGAATGACCATGATCGTAGTAACTCACGAGCTTGGTTTTGCCAGAGATGTTTCAACAAAAGTGGTTTTCATGGCTGATGGAGTAATCGTCGAAGAAGGAGATGCAAAGACCTTTTTCAATAATCCGACACAGCCCCGAACAAAGGAATTCCTTAGACTTACGAATTCCTAATAAAAATACTCTTTACAGAATGGAGGAATACTATGAAAAAATTACTGTCTCTACTTTTAACAGGCGTTCTTGTCGCAGGAACCATTGCAGGCTGCGGCTCAAAGAGCAACGATCACCTTGCAAGAATCAAGTCTGCAGGTAAAATAACAATCGCTACCGAAGGTGTATGGGCACCTTTCACCTATCATGATGAGAATACGGATGAGCTCGTGGGCTTTGACGTAGAAGTAGCTGCAGCGATCGCTGAGAAGCTCGGCGTTGAAGCAGAATTCAAGGAGGTCGCTTTTGATGGCGGCCTTACAGGCGTTTCTACAGGCACCTTTGATATGATGGCTAACGGTGTTGATGTCACCGACGATCGTAAAAACACCTATGATTTCACAGATCCCTACGCTTACGACCACGCTGTGGTTGTTACTCTTGCATCTAACGACAGCATCAGCTCTTTCGAGGATTTAAGCGGTCTTACAACTGCTAATTCCGCAGGTTCAACCTACGAGGCAATGGGCATTCAGTATGGCGCTACAGTTAAAAACGTTGACACCCTTGGCGAGACCATGACTCTTGTACAGAACGGCACTGTTGATGCTACTATCAACGCTAACACCTCTGCACAGGATTATTTCAACACAACAGGTACTACAGACCTTAAGGTAGCTGCTGTTGATCCCGAGGTTACAATGTACGCTGTTCCCCTCGCAAAGGGCTCAGACAACGATTCTCTCCGCGCTGCAATCAACGACGCAATCAAAGCTCTGAGAGAAGAAGGAAAGCTTTCCGAAATCTCAATCAAGTACTTTGGCGCAGACATTACAACTGAATAAAAGCAAAGAATACGCTCCGCGAGTAAACTCGCGGAGCGTTTTTTAGGCGCGCGTGCCACTGGGGACGGTTCTCTTTGGCACGGTAATCCGTGCCAAAAAGAACCGTCCCCAATGGCACGAAGAGAACCGTCCCCAATGGCACACAAATCCTTATGTTTCCTGTGAAGTTTGCTTTTTCAGTTGTTTTATTTTATCTACAATCGACGCATCTTTGTCGAAGAAATACACATATCCGTGAAGGGATGTCGCCTTTTGTTGCAGCGTCTTGGATTTGCTGAAAATTAGAATCGCAGACTGGCCTTTTCCGTTCTTGGCTTCCTGTATAAGGTTGGCAGCTGCGCTGTTTCCGTCAAAAGCAACAACCATAGAGGGGCGTCTTTCAAATATTTCATAGTTAAAGCTCTTATAGATTCCCATTCCTTCCGCTTCCGTGGAAACCCTTATGAAAACTCCGGATTCCTTGAGCCGTGCAGCCTCCTGTCTTGTGATAAGGGCAGGCACAACCGCATAGATTCTAAAGCCTTTTTTGTTGTGGTCCACAAGATATTTCTCATAGCCGGAGAGCTTATGACCTATTACAAAGCAAACCTCATCGGGATTAAGGTATTTCATCAGCATATCAAGCTGTTTTTCGCCCTCAGGAGTCACTCTGGTAGCTCTTTTTTCAGTGTTAAAGCTTCCACCAAGAAGGACCACGGGCACTCTGTCCCAGGTAATCTCCTGTATCTGACTCTTAAGCTCTGTGTTGGCATCAAGCCTTTTTACGCCGCCGGAGAGACCTTTTTCAATTTTCACCTCTCTCATCTTCTCAAGAAGCACTGTTTCCATATCCCGCTTGCCAATAAGATTGAGAAATGCCGCCTTTTTATCGGAGTATGCCTTCTGCCCCTCCTCAATAATCCTGGTTTCTGCCTCCTTCATCAGCTTTAAGTCATTTTCTGAAAGCTCAAGCATCTTTGCAAGAGAAAGCTGCTCATCTACTGAATCTGTTCCGTATAGCGCCGCCCCGTCGGTTCCCTGAACACAGCTTATTCCCTGTTTTAAATATGCTTTCAGAGGATGCTTATCAAGAGAATTTAGATTATTTAGGCGCACATTACTGGTTAGCTGGAATTCCAGCACAATATTGTTCTCTTTGAGCTCCTTAAGCACCTCGCGGCCCTTTTTAGACCTTGGACTATAGGTATATAAGCCATGTCCGAGGCGCATTTTGGGCATTTCCTGCCCGGGTAAAAGGCAGTCTCTCACACAGGCTATGCTATGGGAAATATTGTCCTTCAAACTATCATTTTCTCCTGCGTGAACCCTTATTACGAAGGTAGGATCCGCCGCAGCTATCTTCACAATTTCCTTGAAAACCGGCTTCAGAGTGATTATGTCATTTATCTCCTCACCTACAAAGTCGCAGCCTGCGACGTAGGGATCTCGGGCCGTAGCTCGTAAAACCTCAAGATTCTGCTCCAGATAATTGGCAGGTGTAACCGCATCCTTTACAATGGTAAGGGGAATCCTTCGCATGGCTGCAAGGAATCTTATCATAACACCTGTTTCTCCATAAATACTTGGCATTACTGCATGTACCTGCTTTAACATCTCAAGGGATTCGTATTTTTTTACAAGAGTTGTGTCGCTTATTTCGGCGTAGCAAACGCCCTGACGCTTATAATTTCTTGCTATCCACAACAGCTTATCCTGAAAAATGGTGTTGTTGCAGTAATCCGGATTTTCTCTGTCGCGGAGCATCTGCATAAGTGCTTTTTTCACATCCTCGTCGGGAATCAAATATGCGGTATTAAGGGGTATCTTTTCTTCGCTCTCCGTTCCCTTTGTGAAAACATATCTGTAGAGGTAAACCTTCTCAAGATTGGTGAAAACAGCCTGTCCGTCCTTTATGACCGCAAGGGAGCCTCTGATTTTAACAATATTCATTTCGGCGTTATCCAGATTATTCAGGATCAGATCCGCGAAATTTATAAAGGTATTGTCGTTTATTCTTCGATCTAAGTATTTGCCCTTAAGGTCTGATGAAACAAACTGTCTTGCAACCTTGGCCCTTTGCTTTTCAAGCTTCTCCCACTGACTTTCCGTGAGCTTAAGGTCCAGTTTTTTCACATAATACAGAGGATATCTTATCTGATGGTAGATTCCTAGAGCTATAAGAATATCTCCCGGAAGGTTTCCGTTCATGTGTGTATGCAAATCCGAGCGGAACTTATATTCCTTGCGGACTCTGGTCTTGAAAATGGTTTTCCCCAGTCCCAGCTGATAATCTTTTGTCTGGCTCATCAGGGTCTTGGCTATGGCAGGAATCGCCGCCTTCATGAAAACATTTCCGTCCTTGTCTATACTTGCTATCTCCACGTCCCCAAGGCGGAATATATAACTCTCGTTATTGTATGAATCCACATAACAGGGCACTTCTCCACGTATCTCGAGCATGCCTTCCTCATTTTCAGAAAGGGGAAGCTCGCATATTCTGGCAAGATTCCGTATGAGATTTCCGGTGTGGTGATTGGGCGTCGAGAGCACGTAGAATACCTTATCTAACTCCTTGTAAAGGCTGACTATGATATCCTTTTCAGCATCAAGAAAAAGGCAGGTAAAATATGTCATTTAAAGACCCTCCTTGAAATTAACGGCAGGTAAAGGGACAACGAATACACCCTTGTACATTATATTTTACCAAAACTATCACATATTTGAACTTAATTCTGATAATGATTTATAATAGCTATGGAAAATTGAACGCAATTTCCATTTTATGCGTCTATGCGGCGCAAATACTATGAGTTTGGGGAGATATATCATGGACATCTGTCTTTTAAACGATTCTTTTCCGCCGGTTATCGACGGCGTAGCTAACGTAGTAATGAACTACGGCAAGCTTCTCACAGAAAATCACGGAGCAAATGTAATAGTCGGAACTCCTAAATACCCGAATGCCAATTATGAAGGCTATCCCTACAAGGTAATTCCTTATAAAAGCCTCGATACCACTGATATTGTGGCAGGCTATAGGGCCGGTAATCCGCTGGCAATGCGTGAGATCAACCAGATGGCTGAGTTCGCACCTGACATAATTCACACACACTGCCCTGCTTCTTCCACCATAATGGCCAGAATTCTGCAAAATGAGACCGGAGCGCCTATTGTTTTTACCTACCACACCAAATTCGATGTGGATATTGCAAGGGCTGTAGGCGAAGGTTTTCTGAAAACAGAGACCATCAAGGCTATGGTAAGCAATATTTCGGCCTGTGACGAGGTTTGGGTCGTTTCTGAGGGTGCCGGTCAAAATCTTCGCTCTCTTGGCTATGAAGGGGATTACAGGGTCGTTTCAAACGGTGTGGATTTCCCTAAAGGCAGAGTTGATCAGGCTGCTGTTGATGAGATCAGCAAGACCTATGAACTTCCCGATGATGTTCCGGTTTATCTCTTTGTTGGAAGAATGATGAAATATAAGGGACTTCCCATAATTATCGATGCTCTTTCTGACCTCTCAGCAAAGGGTGTTGATTATCGTATGCTTTTTGTCGGCGGCGGCGCTGATGTGGAAGAAATGCAGCAAAAGGCCAGAATGCATGGCATTGCCCTTGATATTTACGATGGGGAAGGCAATCTGTCTCACGAAGACGGAGATACTGATAGCACCGGAAAAATCATCTTTACAGGCCCCGTTCACGACAGAGAAAAGCTGAGAGCATTCAATACAAGAGCCGATCTTTTCCTTTTCCCTTCCGTTTACGATACAAATGGCATCGTTGTCCGTGAGGCAGCTGCCTGCGGTCTTGCAAGCGTACTTATAAAGGACTCCTGCGCTGCCGAAGGTATAACTGACGGAAGAAACGGCTTCCTCATAGACGAAACCGCAAAATCAATGGCAGAACTGCTGACAAGAACAGCGAAGGATCTGCCCTATCTTCGCGATACAGGCGCCCACGCCATGGATGAAATCTATATTTCCTGGGATGACAGCGTAAAAGCTGCTTATGAGCGCTACGGCGAAATCCGTGAGCTTGTTGCAAACGGCACAATCGCGCGCCGTAAAAAGCACGGTTCCGACTACTTCCTTGAGTCTGCATCTATTATTGTAAACGGAACAGAGCATGTTTTTGATATGCCTAGAAACATCTACGGTGGCATGAAGGAGAACTTCGAAGAATTTAAGGATGAGCTTAAAGGAAATATTGAGGATTTCAGAGAAGATCTCAAGGATAACATGGATGGTCTGAGGGATGGCATAAAAGAAAACATTGAGGAAATGAAGGACAATATCGAGGATTTTTTCGCTAAAAAAGATAGCGAAGAATAATATTTACCCGCTTAGGCACATTTATTACCTTAGCAGGACTAAATTCGGAGGTAGCTTAAATGGGAGAAACTGAAGAATATAAAAAAGACTGGTATAAACGAATGAGCTTCTATCAGATCTGGGTTCGAAGCTTCGCTGATGGAAACGGCGATGGAATCGGCGATCTGTATGGAGTATATGATAAGCTTGAATACGTGAAATCGCTTGGAGTCGACGGAATCTGGTTTTCACCGATTTACCCGTCACCGAATGCCGACTACGGCTACGATATTTCCGATTACAAGGATATTCACCCGGATTTTGGTACCCTTGATCAGTTTAAAAAGGTGTTGGCAAAAGCTCACTCCCTTGGGCTAAAAATAATCATGGACCTGGTTGTTAACCACACCTCTGACGAGCACCCATGGTTTAAGGAGAGCAGAAAGGGCCGGAATAATCCTTACAGTGACTATTATATCTGGCGGGATGAGCCAAATAACTGGGACAGCCTTTTTGAGGGAAAAGCCTGGGAATATGATGAACAACGCGGTCAGTACTATCTTCATATTTTTGCGAAAAAGCAGCCTGACCTTAACATGGATAATCCTAAGGTTCGTGAAGAAGTAGAGTCCATCATGCGCTTCTGGCTGGACATGGGCGTTGATGGTTTCAGGGAAGATGTCATTAATTTTATCTCGAAAAAGGAAGGTCTTCCCAATGGTCTGCCCTTTATTCCTGCGGTTAACGGTATGCCCCACTACAAGGATGGCCCCCATATTCACGAGTATATGGCGCAATTCCGCAAGGTTTGCAACGAATACGACTGCTTCCAGATAGGTGAGGGTCCCATGACCACCGTAAATTCTGCCCTTAAATACCTTTCCGGCCCCACAAAATCGCTGGATATGATGATATCCTTCGACCATATGATGGCTGACTGTGTATATACCGAATACGTACACCGCCCTTTTTCTCTGGTAAAGCTAAAAAAGGCCTTCTCAAAATGGCAGTATGCCCTTGCAGGAAAAGCCTGGAACTCTCTTTATCTTGAAAATCACGACCATCCGCGTATCATCAGCAGATATGGAAGCGAGAAATACTGGAGAGAAAGCGGAACCATGCTGGCTGCCAGCTTTTTATTCCAGCGCGGAACGCCCTTCATCTATCAGGGCCAGGAAATCGGTATGACAAATATACGACTGAGATCTATCAATCAGTATGTAGACGTGTCCTCCAAGACTAATTATCATACCTATCACCTGAAGGAGAAAACTTCTAAACGCCTCCATCGCATTCACTTATCCAGCAGAGATTCCGCAAGAACGCCCATGCAGTGGAATGCCCACAAATATGCGGGCTTTTCGAAGGTAAGACCCTGGTTTTACGTAAATCCCAACTATAAGCTGGTTAATGTTGCCGCAGAAGAAAATGATAATCTGAGCATTTTGAATTTTTACAGGAAATGCCTGGACCTTAGGAAGCACTCAAAAGCACTGCTATATGGCCGCTATAAGGAGTACTACCCCAAGGATAAATTCATATATGTATATGAGCGTGCATATGAAAACATCCGATATTTAATTATATGCTCATTTACCAGATTGCCCTTAACCGTGCGGATTCCCACAGAATATGAAGGCAAAAAGGGTGAGCTTGTATTGTGTAATTATGCTGGCCATGTGGGCGAATTATACAGACCCTATGAGTGCAGGGTATATAGGTTTAAAATGTGAAAATGCCTTCGGGAGGTTCTCAAAAGATTATTTTATTAACGCTGTCTGTCCGCTTTCAACCTGCCTTTTTTACCTGTTTTGATGTTGCAACGGGAAATATGTCTGCCTTATGAAGAGCAGGACGAAGTGCGTTGTAAAGAACAACTGCTATTACAGAGTTAATTACCGCATTTATGATGGTTGCGTAGGTTGTAATGGCAACAAGTGCGCTGATTGCTGATGCGGCCTTCTCTGCATTTGGTGTAAGAAGTGTGTACCAAACATACTTAAGTGCAGGCTCAAATACGCAGTTGAAGCCAAGTCCGGCGATCGCAGCGATTATTGACCACTTAAATACATAGGATTTCTTTTTATCTTCAGAAATATGTGCAATCTTATGTGCTACAAGGCCTACTACAAGTCCGATAACCAGCTTGCAGATGAACGTTCTGGGCGCGGAGGCTGCAAAACCACCGAGTATATCAGCAACTGACAGTCCTACAGCCCCGGCAAGTCCGCCGTATAAGCCGCCCAGTAGTAATGCGCCGAGTACAACAAAAGCATTACCTACATGAACTTTTGTACCTGATGCGTTAATCGCAGGAAAAATAGCGTATCCCACGTAGCAAAGCGCTGCCATGAGTCCTGCATATGTGATTTTTATAACCTTTTCGTTCTTCATAATCTCCTCCTTAGAGTATTCTTCTCACTTGACTAATAAATTGAACCTAATATATCATCAAACTGGTAACATTAAAAATATCAGATTCAGAATATTTTATATAACCAGATTATGAAAAACGAAAAACGCTATCTAGCTATTTATGAACAGGTTAAAGATGATATCATTGAGGGACGCTTTGCAAATGGCTCAAAACTGCCTTCAAAGCGCGTAATGGCCGAAAATCATGGCGTAAGTGTTATAACCGTGGAACATGCTTATGAGCTGCTTACAGAAGAGGGCTACATTATTCCCAAAGAAAAAAGTGGCTATTTCGTCGCCTTCGACGACAAGGACATCTATACGGGCACAGTTTCGGGCTCAGCTAAAGTGCCGGGATCATACTTTATTCCGTCCATAGAGCATTCTGATAGCAATCCTCAAAGCTTTTCCTACTCTATCTATGCAAAGACTGTCCGCCACGTTTTGAGTGAATACGGCCCCTATATCATGGAAAAATCACCGAAATCCGGACTTTTACAGCTTCGTACCGCTATAGCCAGTTATCTCGAAAGAAGCCGACGCGTGTCTGTTTCACCGGATCAGATCATAATAGGCGCCGGTGCGGAATATCTCTACAGCCTTATTGTACAGACCTTTGGCAGAGACATAATATACGGCGTTGAAAGTCCTTCATATCAGAAAATCGCTAAGGTTTACACCGCAGGTGGCGCAAATATCAAAATGCTTAAGCTCGGATCTGACGGAATCGAAAGTGATGAATTATGGTCCGGCGACATGAAAATTCTCCATATTACGCCATATAGAAGCTTCCCCAGTGGTGTTACTGCTTCTGCATCCAAAAAGAGAGAATATCTCAAATGGAGTAAGAAAACAGGCGGGACCATTATCGAAGATGACTTTGAATCGGAATTTACCCCCAGCAGAAAGCCCGAGGAAACGATATTTTCACTGGACGAAGAAGGCCATGTGATCTATATAAATACTTTTACCAGAACCATCGGAAGCTATATCCGATGCGCCTATATGGTCCTTCCCCAAAAACTACTAAGTTTATTTGGGGAAAGGACAGGCTTCTACGAATGCCCTGTTCCGACGCTGGAACAGCTGGCAATCGCAACTCTTTTGGACAGTGGCAATTTTGAGCGCCATATTAACAAGGTCAGACGTCAAAACCGCAAAAAACGTGTTGATTAGTCAAGCTTTGACTCCATCATATCAGCAAGCTCAGCTATGGTGCCATCCTTGAAGGGGCTCTTTAAGCCTACAGTCTCAAGCTCTGACTCATAGAAATCGCTTACTGACAGCTTGCAAAGCTCAAGGTAATGATTCCAGGCATCCTTATAATCCTTATCCATCCATACCTTAAACTGCATTGCTACGACGCTTGCAAGTACATAATCGATGTAATAAAAAGGATTCCAGAAAATATGGCCCTGCTTCTGCCAGAAACCGCCTTCGTCGAAGAATTCATCACCGTCGAAATCAAGCCAGGGTCTATAGGTCTTCTCCAGTTCCTTCCACACAGCTTTTCTCTCAGCGGGAGTCATCTCCGGCTTTTCATAAACGATATGCTGGAACTCATCTACCATACATCCGTAAGGAATAAATGTTATTGAATCCTGAAGATGCATCTTGAGATAATCATCCGCTCTGTCTCCGAAGAACTTATCCATCCAACCATATGTAAAGTACTCCATTGACATTGAATGGATCTCTGCAGTTTCCATTGTAAGATCGTTATGCTCGATAATCTCATCATTTCTGGTCACATACCCCTGAAAAGCATGCCCGCATTCGTGAGTAATAACGTCTACATCACCGCTTGTACCATTGAAATTAGCGAAAATAATAGGTGCCTTATATTTAGGCAGATAGTTCATATAGCCGCCCTGCTTTTTTGTCTTTCTGCCAAGAACGTCAAAAAGCTCATTCTTAGTCATGAAATCAAAAAATTCTGCTGTTTCCGGTGAAAGCTCTTTATACATCTTAAGTCCGGCTTCCATGATCTCCTCGGGTGTTCCGGTTGGCTCAGGATTACCGTTTTTGAAAAATACGTCGTTATCGTAGTATTTAAGCTCATCTACGCCGATCTGGCTCTTTCTCTTTTCCTGAATCTTCTTTACAAGCGGTACGAAGGACTCCTTAACCTGCTTTCTGAAATTCTCAACCTCAGGTCTTCTGTAGGAGTTTCTGGTCATACGATTATATCCAAGCTCAATGAAATTGTCGTAACCAAGCTCCTTTGCCTGCTTTGTTCTGTTCTTAACGAGCTGATCATAAATATCGTCTATCTCGTCTGTTACTGATAAAAAGTACTCGCTTAAAGCCTTCCATGCGCGTTTTCTAGTGTCTCTGTCGCTGTTTGTAAGGAATTTGCGAAGCAGTGAGATATTATACTCTTCTCCGTCAAAAGGAATCTTAGCAGAAGCAATGATCTTGTCGTATCTGGAAATAAGGGCATTCTCCTCCTGCATCAAAGGAAGAATCTTCTCATCAATGGATTTCATTGATAATTCCATGTTTTTAAATGCTACCTTGCCAATCTTTGACTCAAGATATTCTCTGTAGGGTGATGCGTACAGCACCTTTTTATATTCGTTTACATACTGCGAAATTACAGGAGAAATCTCATCTATGTAGTCGTTTTCTTTTGCATAAAACTCTTCTGTAGTGTCAATATCATGTCTGAAAACACCGATGATAATATTTGTGTAAACGTCACCTGTAAATTCGTAATATTTTCTATGGAGCTCAAACTGCTCTTCTCCGCTTTTTGCATTTTTACTATCAGCGATAAGTTTATCGAAAAAACTTTTCACCTCTTCCATATCCACACGTTTGTATGGCATTTCTGATAACTTCATACTAAAAACCTCAACTTTCTAAATATATTTTTATATTGATTGTATGCAAAGCATGACTAATTATAGTATTTTAGCGGGTTTGAAGCAAGTGTTCATAAATTTTTGTAATGTCTTACATTGTTGTTGTGATGTATATACATCATTATATATGTATATCACAACATCATTATATGAACGCAATTGTATTTATTAATAATCTTTTTATTATTCGATTTTGTTGAACTATCTTATAATATTTATATATTTATCAATGATTTTTGTCGGAGGTTAGCAAATGAAAAAAAGGAAAATAATTGCACTAATCACCGCTACTATTTTATGTTTCACTATCATTGGCTGTGGTAAAAGCACTGAGAATGAAGTCGTTGAAGAAACAGACAATTCAGGAAAGGAAATAACTCTACTGAATATCAAGAGCGAGGTTTCATCACAGCTTGAAGAGCTTGCCGCTCAATATAAGGCAGAAACTGGTATTACCGTAAATATTATCAGCGTTAAATCCGGTGTAGACGCTCAGGCAACACTAAAGGGCTATTATCTGTCAGATCAAATGCCTGATATCATTGCCTGCGAAGCCTCAGGCTTTGAAAACTGGGACGGCCTTTTAGTGGATCTTAGTGACCAGAACTGGGTCAGCAGAACTGATGCAGCTTATTCTGACTCCACCTACGGAGTTATTGGCTTTCCCTACACCACTGAGGCCATAGGTCTTGCCTATAACGCTGACATACTAAATAAAGCCGGCATTGATCCCTCTACTATCACAGGGCCTGAAAGCATGAAAACGGCCTTTGAGACACTTGATGCTAAAAAAAGCGAGCTTGGGCTTACCGCAGTAATCGGTTATTGCGCAGAAGCTACCGAAGTTGGCTGGTCTGCAGGAAACCACATTTTCGGAGCATATATAGATTCAGGCCTTGGCAGAGCCGATACAACCTACATCGATCTTCTTAATAACGGAGGGCAGTTTGATGATGAACGTATCAGTGCCTACGCTGAAATGATCGCACTTTTCAATCAATATTCCGATCCTGAGGTTCTTACAGAATCTGCATATAATGATCAGGTTCTTGGATTTGCTTCAGGAAAATATGCCTTTGTAACTCAAGGCTCCTGGATTGGCGCAACAATGACCGGGGATGATTCAGATGCATACGCTGCAGCCGGTAATTTTGAAGTCGGAATGCTACCCTACGCATTTCAGGATGGAATGGACACCATTCTCACAAGTGCTCCGTCCTGGTGGGCAATTATAAAGGAAGGCGACGTCGACGCTTCAAAAGACTTCCTTCAGTGGTGCTCGGAAGATAGCGCACAGCAGATACTAGTTGAAAAAGCCGGTTTCGTCAGTCCCTTTAAGGATTGTAAATTTGTCGCTTCAGATCCCTTTGCTAAAGTTATTTCCAACTATATTTCGGCAGGAAAAACCTCAAACTGGCACTGGATGAATATGCCTGAAGGCCTCGGACAGAATGGATTTTCCTATGCATTTTTCAATTTTGCATCAGGATCCACAGATACAGCAGGATTTATACAGGAACTCAAGGATATAGCTACCGAATGGTATTCGAAATTATAAGAGGAGGTGAGGATTGTGGAAAAAAATACAAATGTAAAAGTAAGTAAATTCAATTCTATTTTATATCAGCTATCCGCACTAAATCTTCTGATGTTGGTGGCATTCATAACTGTAATAACAATTGTTATGACATCAATGAAAACCTCCACAAGCAGCAGTATATCTATGTTTGACTCAATGATGTCTCTTACGCAACATGAAGCACAACTTAAATCGGATGTCATGTCTTTGTATGACCAGGCTACCGGCTATGTATCTGCAGATGCTGTAGAAACCAAGGAAGCACTAAAGCCTCAGATAGACGCGGTAAAACAAGCCGTTACGAACGATATCCAAATATTAAATCAGGATTTTGCAAGCACCAAGAATCAGGATGCAATTGCTGAAATCGATGAGATTGTTGTTCAGTATTCAAGATTAACTGCTCTGATTGATAACGCCATAGAAAAATGTGATGCCGGAGATAAGGATTCTGCCTATAAAATACTATTCGATAAAGCAGAAATTCAGAAAATCGCTATATTCCACTCTACAAAGACTCTGGATCAGGCAATTGAGGATTCCGCCACAGCAACCAAGGTTACCATGAACCAGCTTTTACAGAGCGGCAATCTCATGGCTATGATAGGCATAATCGTCACATTGATCCTCATCGTTATCAACTTCTTTGTAAGCTATAAGAACATAGTAAGAAAGATTCGACACATAGCCGACGAAGTTAACGTAATGATTACCAACATAGAAGCTGGAAATGGCGATCTTACCGCAAGAATAAAGACGAAAACGAAATCGGAGTTACTATACATAACAACTGGTATCAATCATTTTATAGAAACTCTCCAGGGTATTATGCGAGATGTAAAAGAGGGTTCAGCTGTTCTTACAACATCCTCGGAAGAAGTTGCATCACAGCTTCGCGCTGCAGATGATAACGTAACAAACTCCTCTGCAGCTCTTGAGGAGCTTTCCGCTAACATGGAAACATTGTCAGATACCGTAAAATCAATAAATGGCAAGGTTGATTCCGTAAAGAATGCAGCACAGGCTATAACTGATGAAGCTTCAGAAGGTACAGAAACAGCTATAACCATAAAACAGGAAGCAAATGAATTAAAACAGCGTGTAACAAACAAAAAGAACAACGCTGGCGAGCAGATGTCCCAGCTTTCAAATACGCTCACAAAATCTGTTAAGGATTCCGAAAAGGTAAGTCAGATCAATGAGCTTACCAAGGTAATTCTCGACATTGCGTCACAGACCAATCTTCTGGCTCTTAACGCTTCTATTGAGGCCGCAAGAGCAGGAGAAGCAGGAAAAGGATTTGCTGTCGTTGCAACTGAAATCAGCTCTCTCGCCGATAATAGCCGTCAAACAGCAGCAAATATTCAAGATATCAGTAATGAAGTTACAGAAGCCGTTAATGAACTCGCCAGAAACGCACAGGAGGCCCTGGATTACATCAATGGAACAGTTCTTGATGATTACGATGAATTCGTTAACACAGGCGAAAAATACGAGCATACGGCGGATATTATGGATGATATGCTAACATCCTTCTCTTCCAAGGCTGATCATCTTAACGAAATCATGACAGAAATGGTTGAATCTATAGAAGCAATTACCAATTCCATTGAAGAAAGCTCGAAAGCCATATCCTTGTCTGCAGAAAGCTCTAATGAGATTGTTGGCGGAATTAAAAAGATATCACTTGCTATCAATAAGAACACCGAGGTAACTGAGCAGCTGAATGATACAACTGAAAAATTTGCACTTTTATGATCATGATTTAATTCGTTTTAACAAAATATTGATTTAATAATTAATAAATGCCATTCCCAATTGTTTTGTTTGGGAATGGCATCTGTTTTTTATAACTGATTTTGTCTATGTATTTATGCTGTCTAAAACAACTTTCAACGATCTGCTTATTTTACCTTAAAGCTGCAAACATCTCCTCTGCAAGCTCCGGCTTATTCATTATATAAAGATGTATGCCATCTACACCTCTCTCCTTAAGCTCCATTGCCTGCTTAATAGCGTAATCCACGCCATATTTTCTCATCTGCGCAGGATCATCACCGTACTTAGAAATAATTGAGGACAATTCTTCCGGTACCGTCGTTCCGGATAGTGTAACTGTGGTACCAAGCTGTTTTGCACTTGTAATTGGCATTATTCCGGCCGATATAGGCACTTTTACACCAAGGTCATGTAATTTATCCACTAAACGCAAAAAGTAGCTATTATCGAAGAATAATTGCGAAATCAGTAACTGACATCCACAATCTACCTTTATCTTGGTATTCATTACATCTATTTCATCTGTTGCTGACTCAGGATGTCTATGGGGATAACATGCTCCAACCATAGTAAAATCCATGCCTGCAGATCTAATATACTGCGCCATATCACTTGCATGAAGAAAATCTCTGCTGTTAAATTCTTCATCCGTCATATTTTTAGGCCTGTCTCCTCTAAGTACAAGCACATTATCTATGCCGATTTCTTTGAATTTGGCCAATCCTTCGTCCAGTTTTTCCTTTGTGAAACCAACACTGGTTATATGCGAAACAACTTCTAATTTCGCCGAATTTTTAGCATAATTAGCTATTTCTACTGCCTTACCTGCGTTTGATCCGCCGGCTCCGTATGTAATACTAATAAAATCAGGACCAATTTCACTGATTTTATCGAGTTTACTCTGTATGCCCAGAAATTCTTCCTCTTTTTTAGGCGGAAAAATCTCGCATGACAACACTGTTTTTCCGGCCTCAAACTTATCTAGTATACTGCCCATCTCTTTCCTCCTCGTTTTTCTTAAAGGATATTCTATCACAGTTTTTCAAAAATGCACTATTTGTGCCAATTTCGGTCCTTAATCCTTCTCTTAATTTTTGAATGGGCATGCGGTACATTCAGAATTTTATATTTAACTACGTGAAAACTGCCAGGGGGCAGCCTGGCAGTCTTCTCTATGGTTATCAAGCTTGCGATCCATCCTTTGATCACTGCAACGGCCCTTAAAAAAGGGCAAAAAAATCCTGTTTCCATGTTGTTTCCCATCCATGGAAACAGGAGCTTTCCGTTGCTAATTATTATATCGGAGTATCCGGCAAAAATATTAGTGCAAATTCCTTGAACATATTTAATATATGCAAAAAAGCGCTTTATTAAGCCCTTTCGGCTGACCAAATTTTTTTACAAGATATTGCACTCCTGTCAATTAAGCTATGGTTTATTTTGTGTTTATTAAATATTTATAACAAGACAAAAAGCCTAGAATCATAATGATCCCAGGCTCTAAACATTCAATTAGCTATGTACTTAGCCTATAGCTTTTTTAACAGCTTCAAGTACACGATCTGCCTGGAAAGGCTTAACAATAAAGTCCTTAGCACCGGCCTGAATTGATTCAATAACCATTGCCTGCTGACCCATTGCAGAACACATAATGCAGCAAGCGTTGGGATCAGCTGCCTTAATTCCTTTAAGAGCACCGATTCCATCAAGCTCCGGCATGGTAATATCAAGAGTTACAAGATCAGGCTTAAGCTCATTATACTTGTCGATTGCTATCTTGCCATTCTCAGCCTCTCCAGCAATCTCGTATCCGCCCTTAGTCAAAATGTCTTTCAGCATCATGCGCATAAAAGCGGCATCATCTGTAATAAGTATTCTCTTAGCCATTATGAACCTCCATATTTTCTATTCCGGATAAGATTTATATGATTTCCGTCTCCGGTAATTCTCTTAAATTCATTTTCTATTTTAACATACAATTTGGAAAATAGAACGCCCTATCGTCGTTCAAACAATTAAAAAATGATAAAATTTCGTTGTATTTAATAAATATTTCTAAACTTAGCTATCATTACATCTATATATAATGACATCACGACATCAGAATAAATATATATCTTGTTTATTATACATCATAATATACATCTATAATCTCATCACTTCAACATATTTATTCTATTTATCATCTTCTACTACTATCTCTTTTATTATTATACCTTTTCCCTGGATCAGTTTACCTTTTCTTTCTCCACATTTGGGACATTTATATCTGTTTTCCTTATCCGGAGAATATTCTTCTCCGCATCCTTCACATAAGATTTTTACTTCTACTTCATTTGTAATAAGCTCTGTATGCTCCAAAAAGGTACCTTTTTTGGCCTCATCATAGTACTTATGTAAATAAAACGGCACCACGCCGCTCATTTGTCCAACATCAACTATTATCTTCTTTATTTCTAATAAATTCTCTTTTTCTTTCACTTCCTGAACTGAATTAATTATATCCAATATATAACTTAGTTCATGCATATTCTTCACCGCCTAATTCAATATTTGCATAAAAAATTCCAATGACTTATTAAGTCAATGGAATTAATATCTTATTCATGTATGATTATATCTTATTACTAGTTCCCATAAAGGCTCTAATTTACTTGCTTTATATAATATCAGTTGTAATTATTACTTATTGACTGACTTGGTTAGTAATATTTAATTTATTATATATTATGATTTTATATCTTTTATATTTATTTTATATTTGCCGTTAATCTAAATATATCTAATGTTATTATATTTGAATATTTTTAATTGTTTACAATTACGAAAATATTGTACTGTATTTTATTGCCTTAATTCTTACAAAATTCCACGATTTTTTCTTGAATAAATCTCTGGATTTCTCTTGTATTTTTTACTTCCTGATCCAGCTTTCATTATCATCTCAAAAATCAGGCCAAATCCTTGGAAAATTTTCAGGATTTTTTCTTGGATTTTTGCCTGCATTTACAACGATTACTAATTGAATTAGAACTGATAAATTAATACATTTATATTATATCATCAAGCTGTCTAATTAGCAATATATTTATAGATATTGCTATATAAATATTTTTATATTTTGATCATCTTTTACTAATATATATTTACATTTTGATTATTTCACATTGAATTATATAAATATATTGATATTAAATTCTATTTATATATTAGTATTTTGATATAATATTATATTTTTATTTTTATATTCTGACATCTATATTCTATTATCATTTTTCATCATGTACAATTAATATTGTTATATATTTATATAATGTTATATTGTTATATCTATATATTTATACATTGATATATTTGATAATTATATATTATCATCATGTACTAACGATATAATTGTATTTTGATACATTTATATCATGTGTAAATACATCGTTATATTTTTATATCATATCATCATAAATTCATTACATCACGATGTCATTGTATCGTGATGCACAATTATTTTTATCCATTTTGTTCTCTTACTCTTATAAGTTAATATATCATGTCATCATAATACATTGATGTATATAGTGAAAAGCATCTGGAAAGAAATAAACAGGTTTCATTTCTGGTATTGTCCAGCTGATTTTAGTTAATTTCTTATTATGAATCATAATGTACAATATATACTTGTTATTTTCATTTTAATCATTTTTTATAGTTTATTTAGCATATATAATGATGTCTATACATCGCAATTATTCAAATGTTTTCGGGTTTATAGAACATCAATACATCATGATATATATCGCTATATACTGAGTTCACTTCTATAATAGCAATAAGCAGAACACATAATGATGTATTTATATCTTTGGATAGTGATGTGCTTTCTGCTTTTTATTTATTACATCATGATGCAATGATGAATATGTATCATACATCATTACATCATGATGCAATGTATCATTTCATCATTATTTATATATATCTTTATATCGTTATTCATTTATTTATTGATACTTTGGTATAATGTATCATTTTATATCTATATATTTATATACAAATACTATATTATACTGATGTGCTTATTTATGTATATCAGTATATCTTTTTATATTTATATTATTATCTATATATATCAATATATTTTATTATCATATTATAATATTACATTTATGCATTGTAATACTTATATCGTTATATTTAATTACATTTTTATCATTATATAAATAGATATATATACTTATATATAATGAAACTTTTCTACAATGTTTTGTTGATATCATGATATAAATATCTTTACACAACGTATCATCAATGTTAATATTGAACAGGACAATAACTTGTTTTATGGGAGGAAGTATGAAAATAATTGCATTTTGCAACCAAAAGGGTGGTGTTGCAAAAACAACATCTACATATGCGTTGTCTGCCGGGTTGGCAAAAAGAGGCTATAAAGTCCTTATGATTGACTCAGATCCTCAGGAAAACCTCAGTCAGGCAGCCGGAATTGATCTTTATAATATTCCTGCAGCAACGCTTTCAGACGTCTTTAAGACAGAAAAAGGCGAAGCAGGAGCGGATATCAATGAAACTCTTATACCGGTAAATGACAATATCGACCTTATTATAGGTGGTATTGAATTTACATCAGCGGATCTTGACTATTCTGGTGTTACATCAAGAGAATTTATGCTAAAAAGGGCCTTAAATAAGCTTAACAAGACTTATGACTTCTGTATTATAGATTGCAGCCCTACATTAGCGTTAATCACGCAAAATGTCCTTGCTATTACAGATAAAATAGTAGTTCCTATGACTCCTGAAGCATTTGCTACAAACGGTGCAAATATGCTTTTCTCATGGATTTCTGTAATGTCTGAGAGATTAAACAATCCAGAGCTTGATGTAGCCGGAATTCTTGTAACTAATACAAGAAATACAAATAACGCAAATATTTGGCTTGAAGGAATAGAAATGCTTGCCAAAGAGTACGAAATTAAGGTTTATGAGACGAAAATTCATCAAAATGTTGCTGTAGAAGAGTCACAGACACTTAACCAGTCATTGTTTGATTACGCACCAACAGCTCGTGCAACAAAGGATTATGATGAATTCGTAGAAGAATTTCTGAAAGGAGAAGCATAATGAAAAAGAATCTTCAGAATGCAATGGCAAGAAATTTTCAGAATATGGTAGGTGCTACACCGTCGACTGATGAAGTCAATGAAGTAAAGCCAGAAGTTGAAAAAGCTCCTTCAAAACCAGTAAATAAGCCTATTGTAGTGAATACACCTGTTATTGAAACACCCGTTGAAACAGCTCCTGTAGAACCTCAGCCTCAGGTAGTTGAACAACCCGTTCCGGTACAGGTTGTACAGCAACCCGTGCAAGTCCAGTCAGCGCCTCAGGTTGAACCGATTGTAGAACCTCAGGAACAAATAATTAACACTCCTGTTAATATTATTGAAGAACCTGTAGTAATTGCTGAAGAACCAGTTCAAGAACAGCCTGCTCCCGTAAAACATACAAATAAAAAAGCAATTCCGCTTATGCCAGATGAAAAGAGTAGCGGGGTACTTCATATAAGGCTTGGTGAGCTTCGTTCTTATGTAGATTTTATGACACAGTCAGGTAAAATATCTTATCAACAGTATATCAGTAATCTTATTGAACAGGATTATGAGAAAAATAAAGAATTATACCTTAAATATAAGTCCTTTATGGATCAATTAAATTTCTAACAGACATTGTTGTTTAAACAATATTAATTAATTAACAACAAATATTAATTATTATTAGAGGACCTGGAAATGCAGTAAATATGCGGTTTCCAGGTCTTTTTAATGTAGTAAAAGTGGACAAGTTCTCTAGAAAAAGGGGATAATTTTAATAATATTATGGACAAAGATGTTAGAAAAATGGTTCCTAAAATGCATGTAAATTGTTCAAAAATGGCTTTAGAGAGTAGAAAAAGGGGAATTTTAATGATCATAGTTAGTAGTTTTTGGGAATCTAAGTAAGTAATCTGGTATTAAATGGTAGAAAAAAGGTATATATATTTGAAAAAAGGTCAAATCCAAAAAGCCGCATAAATACTGAGTTTTTGCCATATTTCATGATTTATCAGGTAGAAAAAGGGAGCGTATTTTTTATTTTAGTAGTTTTTGGGAACATAAAATAACCATTAAGATCATCTCTAGCCGGAATTATAGTAAATAACGCATTTCTTCATTGACTCGAAAATGATTAATATAGTCAAAGATAGTAGTAAATGGGTACAGTATTGCCGTTACTTAGTAGAAAAAAGGTATATTTTAGAAATACTTAGTAGTAATTAGGGAGATTTTTATGCTTCTTAGTAGTTTTCGGGGACTTGAATAGTACAATACCAAGTCGGTCAATTTCGTACTTGACTTAATTAGTCAACATAAAATTACGTAATATCAATAATATAACATACAATATCACAATACTTATTAGTTATAAGGTACATATTATAAAAAATTAGGTATAATTTGTTTAAAACGAGGTATTTTTGTTTACATTGATCCAAAATAGACTTATAATAAGTTAGTACTAATTAGGTATGAATAATTGTTTTTTAGGGAGAAGGAGATAGTTTTGGGGCGTAAATCTAAGCAGCAGATTGAAGAAGAAACAACTGCTATTCAAAGTTTTTTATCCACACAGCATTATAGAAAAGCAAATACACTAATCAATTCCAAGGGTAGATCGACTCTTCTTGTTCAGAAGCTTTTTGCGGTGAGTATTGCAAAAGCAGAACATAATCCTGATGATAATACGCTGGAAGCGAATATTTACGGTACAGATCTTAAGAAAATATTCGGCGTTAAGGGCGGTTCTTTCTATGAACATATAAAATCCGCTATAGAACCGGCAAAGAATAAGCCTTCTATACTGGATTGGAGAATCATTTATTCAAATGATGAGACGCAGGAGATCGAAGCGATTAACGTAATCACAGATGCATCGTTCAAAAATGGTGTTCTAAATGTAAGATATAACAATAAAATTACCCCTTATCTTACCAATCTTCAGAGTAATTACACAGTTTTAAGCCTTGCCGAGGCGGTTCAGCTTAACAGTGTCTACTCCTTTAGATTATATGAGATTCTTAAGGCTGAAATGGACAGACAGAGAGCAATTACCAAGAGGCCGGGACCCTATTATGTGCAATATCACCTTACTGATCTGAAATTGAGGCTTGGAATTATAGATTCCCAGGCGGATCCGGAGATTATAAGTGCGCTTAAAAAGGGAAATCCTGATTATGATAAGATCGAGAAGCAGGCTGATAAGCTTGACGGTGCCGGTAAGCTTAAAACCTTCGGAAATTTCAAGAAATTTGCTTTGGATAAAGCACAAAAAGAGCTGAATGAAACCACAAGTATCTGGTTTGATTATGAACCTGTTAAGGCAGGAAGAGGTGGAAAAGTAGTTAACATTAGGTTTATTATAGATGTTAATCCTAAAGTTAAGAAATGCGATATACCTGAAGAAAAGGCAAATAAAACAACTGTTATTGATTCGATGGAAGTAATCGATCAGATTCAGGATATCATTGATCAGAAGATTAAGTTTTCAGAAATAAGAGCCATAGCTGAGGCTGCAGATTATAATATCGATAAGGTAAGAGCAGCCTATGAATTATCTAAAAAGAACAAAAATATCGACAATTTTGTCGGCTGGATGATTTCTGCAATAAAAAACGACTATAAAGCAGCCGGTTCCGGCAATAGCTCTATAGTCGGTAAGTACGTACAAGGCTCCTTCAATTATGATGAATGGGAGCAAGACTTACTTGATAATTGATAGATCAACCTGCAACTAAATGGCATTCTTCGTAGCGATGAATAAGAGCAGAGATCTTCTTAGAATCTCCAATAAGAGATACATTAAGCGGTTTCAGTAGATTGAGTGAGAGAAGTCCAATGATAGACTTTCCATCGATGTAGCTGTGACCGCTTCTTACGTCTACCTGACAGTTTGATGATGTGTTCATCTGGATAAAATTGCGGATCTGATCTGCATCCTCGAGACTTACTGTAATATCTTTTGTCATAGTTCTATTGCGCTTTGAGCATCCCCCTTGTAAAAATTTTTTTCTTAAAAAAGAAAAATTCGTAGTCAACGATAGCACAATTGAATTGATAAATCAATAAATCTACAAATAATTTCGTAAAAAACACTGAAAACCATTAAAAAATTATTAAAACACTGATTATTTGTAGCTTTTATGATATATTGTTTTTGTGGAATAGGACAAACACTGAGAGAAAGAGGTGAGCAGAATGAAGAAAGTACTGTTTTATGGCGATTCTAACACCTATGGATTTGATCCTCGCGGAATGATGGGTGGACGCCTGCCGGAAAATGAAAGATGGACAGATATCCTTTCAAAGAAGATGTATGGTGAATGGAGAGTCTATGCTGATGGTATGAATGGTAGAGTAGTTCCCGATAATCCGTATTCGCTTCTTTCGCTGGATAAATCAGTATTAGAATACAGCCCGTTGGATTTATTTGCTGTTATGCTTGGTACCAATGATCTCCTCAATATGTCTGAGCCGGATGCCGATGTTGTAGCTGCAAAAATCAGAGATTTTATCGAGAGACAGCTTAACAGAACGGAATTTGTCGATAATAAGACAGGATTTCTTCTTATAGCGCCGCCGGCAATTCTTCCTCATATGGAGGAAAACCTGGAAGAGGCAGAAGCTCAGCGCAAACGCCTGAGCACAGAGCTTGATATTATTGCTCAGGAATTTGGAATATTTTTTGCAGATGCCAGCGAATGGGATTTGGATCTGGCATTTGATGGAGTACATCTTTCAGCTGAGGGACATGCACAGTTTGCAGAGCACATGGCAGATATCCTGACAGGTATCGATCTTTCTGCGGAGAGAGTAGAAGCAGACGATTACGTATTTGCAAGCCTCGCATAATATAAATAAAATCCGGAGTTTTTGCCGGAGATATAATTTAGCGAACCTGATTTTTTAGGGGTTGTCGCTTTAGATGATACAATCATCTGGGCGACGCCCCTTTTTCTATGCTATAATATAAAAGTGTTGATAAAAGCCTAAAACAAGCCATTTTGACTAATGTAGTCAGTGATAATTAGTAGAAAAAGGGTAAGAAATGCCGGTTTTTTTGAGGTAGTTTTTGGGGATGTTTTGTAAGCCCTAATTTAGCGCGGCTTTATCAATACAATTAAGTCCTACATGAATGAAAAAGACTATTTCGGGTAGTAAATGGGGATATATACGATAGCTATTAGGACTATTTTAGTAGTTTTGGGGGACGTTTTAAATGCAAATCGAAGAAGGAAAAATAACTACAAAAAATGGGAATGAATATGTTTTAAGATCGCCGGAAAAGGATGATGCGGAAGCAGTTCTTGCTTTTAGAAGAGATGTTGCAGGGGAATCCGCGTATCTTACAAGATATCCTTATGAAATCGAAAATTCTCCGGAAAAAGAGGGAGAAATCATAGGAAATTACCTGCGGGCAGAGCATCTGATTATGATAGGAATATTTGATGGAAACAGAGTAATTGGAGTAACTTCAGTGAGTCCTGTGGGATTAAATTTCAAAACCAGGCACAGAGCTTCCGCGGAGATTGTGGTTCGTAAGGAATTCTGGAATCTTGGACTTGGCACTCATTTACTGGAGAAAGCCATAAAATACGCCGGAGAGCTTGGATATGAGAGGCTGGAGCTAAGCGTTTTTGCTGATAATGCCAGAGCACTTCGCTTATATAAAAATAAAGGATTTGTCGATTGCGGACAAATCCCTCAGGCCTTTAAAACTATGGATGGAAATTATCATGATGAAATTCTGATGACCAAAAACTTGTGGAGATTTTAGCTTGCATTTTGCGGTTTTGCACGATTGCTAAATCTTCTTTGAATATCTTTAATAACATAGATATAACATACGCAGGTGAATATTGCTGCAGCCATCCAGGCAACTGGATCACAGGCAACGGCAAGAGGATAACTCTTGATATTCATAGCTATGATTGCAGATATCATCCGGGCAAATAATTCTATTACTCCGCCCATCATAGGAAGGAAGCCATAGCCACATCCCTGCATTGCATTTCTGAATATAAATATAAAGCTGAGCGGAACATAGAAAACTGATGATATTTGTATATATGGTCTCGCCCAGGGCAAAAGTTCAGCCACGGATGTATTTCCTGAAAAGAACAGTCCCAGTGCTGTAGGCAGCAATAAATTGGCTGCAACTGCAGCTATAAGAGCGTAAACGGTGTTGGCTATCATAGATGAGCGAACGCCCTTTTTTATTCTGGCATAGTCACAATTACCATAGTTTTGTCCGGCAAAAGTTGACATTGCGGCACCCATGGCGGGCATTTCCTGTGTAAGAAGACCGCTGAGCTTGGATGCGGCTGTAAATGAAGCTACGGCTGTTGATCCAAAGAGATTAATGGCAGACTGCATTATCATGGTTCCTGCAGCAGTTATCGCAAACTGAAGAGCCATTGGAAGACCTACGCGAAGCTGATGTCTTGTATCATGAGATACAAGATGCCAGTCGTTTTTGTCAGGTGCCAGAGAGGGAATGTGCTTATATATGTAATAGATACACATTACAGCGGAAATTCCCTGAGAAATATTGGTGGCAAGCGCAGCGCCTACGACACCCATCTTAAACACAACTATAAGAAGAAGGTCCAGCACTATGTTCAGGCATGCGGAAAAAATCAGGAAATACAGCGGTGTTTTGCTGTTTCCCACTGCACGCATATAGGCAGAAAAAAGGTTGTAGAATACACTGGCAACTATACCATAACATATGGTTGTTATATAAGCTGAAGCATCTGCAAAAATATCTTCAGGGGTATTCATTAAGCGAAGTAGCGGATTAATTGCAATAACACTTAATAATGTAGTAACCACTATCACTATTGCTGAAAGTATGATACCATTAGCAACGCTGTGTTTTACACGTTTGGCATCTCCGGCTCCGTAACTCTGGGATGTAAGTACAGTAAAACCGGTTGTCAGACCCTGAGCAAAGCCCAAAACCAGAAACATTATCGTTCCGGTGGAACCGACGGCAGCCAGAGCATTAGCGCCAACAAAGCGGCCTACTATGATGGTATCAACCATATTGTAGAACTGCTGGAAAATATTACCCAGAAAGATAGGCATCATAAATTTAAGTATAATAGGGAGCGGACGTCCCTTAGTCATATCGAGTTCCATAAATCCTCCGTGATTTGTATCGTTGAATGCCTATTATAATGAATTGTGTACTACATGCAAGGGGTTAAGTTTCGAAATAATAATTTTTTAATAATTTGGATTTTTGAAAGGGAAAATAAATGAGAATTTCTTATGCACCCATGGAGGGCATTACCATATATTGCTATAGAAATGCGCACAGCAAATTGTTTCCGGAGGGAATAGACAGGTATTACACTCCTTTTTTATCTGTATATAAGCAGCATGCCATAAAAAAGCGTGATATGAGGGAAATTGCCCCTGAAAATAATCAGGGAATGGAAGGGCGCCTGATTCCTCAGATCATGACAAATAAAGCAGACGAGATTATATGGGCGCTGTCCGAGATGCATCAAAGAGGGTTTGAAGAGATAAATTTGAACATGGGGTGCCCGGTTGGAACGGTGGTCAGTAAGCACAAGGGCTCCGGAATGTTAGAGGATCCGGCATATCTTGATGAGCTTTTTGCTGAAGTATTTGAGAGCGAGGAGATAAAACATACCGCTTTATCAATAAAAACCAGAATCGGATTAAAGGCCCCGAAGGAATATCTCGAGCTTTTACCTGTTTTTAATAAGTATCCGTTTTGTAACGTGATTGTCCATCCAAGAGTCAGAACTCAAATGTATCAGGGAGAGCCTGATATGGAGATTTTCCGATGGGCGTATGAAAACAGCAAAAATCCCATTAGCTATAACGGCAATATCTTTTCAAAAGATGATTATGACAGGATTGTGTCGGAATTTTCTAATCTGAAGGAAGTGATGATAGGAAGAGGACTTGTAGCAAATCCCGGACTTGCAAGAGAGATAGCTACAGGGAAAAGTATGAGTGGTGACGAGCTCAAAGGCTTCATAGAAGCATTGGAAACTGAGTATAAGATTGAGATACCTGCAGATGAGTCTATAATGCACAAAATGAAGGAGATTTGGTTCTATGTAGGGGGAAACTTCAAAACAACAGATGGAAGCGAAATAGGGCCATATATTCACAAAATAAGGGTATCCAAAAATCCCGCGGATTATCGCAATGCTGTGAGAAATCTATATAGAAGTTGCGGAATGTAAAAAAGTATATCAACACAACATGGCATCATGATGTATTGATGTACTTATATCAATTCGGCTAAATGACCATAAAACCAGTAACGGCAAGCTGTTTAATCCTCCGGATGGTCTTTCATCATCATTTCATGTACTGCTTTTGCGATTATTTCATCAGGAGCAGCACGTAGCTTTTTTTCTTTTGTGGCTTCCTCCGGATGCGCGGGAATGTCAGGAAGTGGTTTTCTGCGTTTGTTTTCAGTAGCCATTTTTAGTCCCCCATAAGTGTTTTCTACTACAATAATAGCAGAATTAAAGCAGAAATTACAAAATAATTATAAAAAAGTAGCAGAATTCCGATAAAAACGTTGCGCATAATAATTCATAGTGGTAGAATTGCCTTAGTTTCATAATAAACCTAGAAAAAAGGGGGAATAAAAAATGAATAAAACAGAACTCGTTGAAGCTATTGCTAAGGAAACAGGTCTTTCCAAGAAGGATTCTGAGAAGGCTGTAAAGGCTTTCGTAGATGTTGTTTCTAAGACACTTAAGAAGAAGGACAAGGTTCAGCTTGTTGGCTTTGGTACATTCGAGACCACAAAGAGAGCAGCTAGAACTGGTAAGAACCCTCAGACTGGTGCTACCATCAAGATTCCTGCTTCTATCGCTCCGAAGTTCAAGGCTGGTAAGGCTCTGAAGGATCTTGTAAACAAGAAATAATTAAGATCATGAACTTAACGCCCCGGAGTACTTTGGTATTCCGGGGTTTTTCAATGCCCTGAAATGGTTTTATTATGAGTTTAATGAAGATGAGGCGTGACATTTGGCAGGTTTTTCACGCAGATTTAAGAGGTATAGAGGAGAAAAATTATGAAAGTCGTAAAAGCATTCGTGGCTACGCTGGCAGTAGTGTTAGCTATAGGTGGAATATATCTTTACAGAGCGGATATCGCGAGAAAGGCATCTGAACTGATAAGCGGTGAAGAAAGCATTGAGGCAGAAGAAGCTGAAAAGGCCAATCCTTTGGCAGAGCTTGGAAACGATATTAAGAAAAAGGCTGTAAAAGAGATAACCGAGGCTGTAGTTGAACAGGCAATAAAGCAGTATGGCGGTGATTCAGCTGAGGATGTTCAGAAAATTATGGATAATGTTTCTGAAGAGGATAAGGACAAGGTAACAGAGATACTTATCGATAACATGTCACTTGATGCAATAAGTGATGTTCAGTCCTATGTAGACGATAAGAATGTTGAGGGACTTATGGAATATGCTCAGGATAAGCTTACAGCAGAGGATTATTCAGAGCTTACGGGCATTTTTGAGAAATATTCCGATGAAGCGTTAAAGGAGCTTCAGGGAGAAGGAAACTAATAAATCCGGATTAGCTGCGAGCAAAATGAATCGCTTTTTTCCGGACTATGCAATATATAGAAAAGATTTGGAGGAATAATGCTTACAGCAGAAGAATCATTAAAGGTAAAGCTCTCACTTAAAGAGTGTGTGATTGGCGAACCGTCATTTTATCGTAAGGTTGCCATGGTTGTAGTTCCGATGATCATCCAGAATACACTCTCTAACGTGGTAGGACTTCTTGATAATATTATGGTCGGACAGGTTGGAACGCTGGCAATGTCATCGGTAGCCATCGTAAATCAGCTGATGTTCGTTCAGATGTTATGCATCTGGGGTGCGCTTGCAGGGGCAGGCATTTATGGTACGCAGTTCTTTGGACGTCGCGATTATGAGGGCGTTCGCTATACCATGCGCTTTAAGACAATAATAGCGCTTGTTATTACTGCTGTTGCGCTGGTTGTTTTCATAACCGCAGGAGAGCCGCTAATTAAGCTGTATATAGCTGCGGATACGACTCCTGAAGATGCCATACAGACCCTTAATCTTGCAAAAAATTATCTTCATATAATGTTAATCGGGCTTTTGCCCTTTGGAATTACTCAGGTTTATTCCGGAACGCTAAGGGAATCCGGCAGAACGACACTTCCGATGATCGCAAGTATGACTGCGATGGCGGTTAATTTTGTGTTTAACCTGCTTCTTATCTTCGGATATCTCGGTTTTCCCAAGCTGGGAGTGGCAGGTGCGGCGATAGCAACTGTTATTTCAAGATTTGTGGAGATGGGAATAGTTACGATTGTATCCCACAGAAAAAAGGATGATTATGCTTTCCTGGAGGGATTGTACAGACATTTTGTAATCCCTATGGACCTTATCTGGCCAATAGTGACAAAATCCCTGCCGCTGCTTGCAAACGAGTTTTTGTGGAGTCTTGGACAGGCAGTGCTTATGCAGTGCTATTCAATACGAGGAATAGAGGTAATTGCTGCATTAAACATTGCAAATACAATAGCGCAGATTTTTAACGAGGTTTTCCTTTCACTTGGAAACTCAACGTCCATCGTTGTTGGCCAGGAGCTTGGAGCAGAGCATTTTGTAAATGCCAGAAGAGATGCCTGGAGAATGGCAACATTAAGCGTTCTCAGCTGCTTTGTAATGGGGGCACTTTTATTCCTCGTATCGCCTATTGTTCCCAGGTTCTATAACACTGAGCCTGCCATTAAGGAGCTGGCAACACAGTTTATTCGCGTAGTTGCAGTAGTAATGCCGCTTAACGCTTTCGCAAACGTGGCGTATTTTACACTTAGATCCGGCGGAAAGACACTGGTAACCTTCCTGTTCGACAGCTGTTACGTATGGACTGTTTCCGTAGTAGTTGCAAGAATACTTGCATACCACACAAAAATGCCGGTAGTTGAAGTATATTTCACGGTTTGCGCATTGGAAGTTATCAAGAGTGCAATAGGATTTGTTCTTGTTAAAAAAGGAATTTGGGTTCGAAATATCGTCAAAAAAGTATAAACAAAAAGGTGATAATAACGACTGTGATTTTATAAAATTGAAAAAACAGCCCTGAGATAATAAAGATTTAATAAAAGCATACCGCACAAATTTCTACAATGTGTGGTATGCTTTTTCTGTACCCTTTAAGCAGATTATCTGATGTTTATAGAGGTGAAAAATATGGATTCAGAAAAGCCGGCATGGATCCTCAAAGAGAAGATTTTTTCTGAGGATCACATGTTTACACGTCTTATGGGAAATGCTATTGAAGAGAACCTCACAGAGACCTATGAGGCACTCTATTATGCCAGGGACAGGCATGCAGGACAGTCCCGTAAAACGAGTCCTTTTACCCAGGAACACATCCCATATATCACGCATCCTCTTATGATGGCGTGTCATGCCCATGCTATGGGTATCAAAAATGATCATGTTCTGGCTACGGTTCTTTTACACGATGTATGCGAGGATTGTGGTGTAAAACCTGAAAATCTGCCCTTTTCCGAGCCTGTAAGGCACTCTGTGGCACTTCTTACCAAACCCGAGAATTACAGCGGCACCGATGCCGAGAAAAAGCGTTATTACGTCGGAATTTCTTCTGATAGTACTGCGTCCATAGTTAAAGCTCTCGACAGATGTAATAACGTGAGTCTGATGTCACTGGCGTTTTCAAGAGAAAAGATAATTTCCTATGTGGAGGAGACAGAAGAGTACGTTTATCCTCTTCTTGAGCACATTAAATACGGCGATAAGATCTACAATGATGCGGTATTCCTCATAAAATATCAGCTAAAGAGCACCATGGAGACAATAAAGGCCTTTATTATAAAAGGATAACACATGTTATAATTTGCGCTTCAAGATTCCCCTAAAGAAGACTATGGAAGTGATCAAAGCCTTCTTCAGGGGATTTTTATGTATTATTATAGTGTTTTATATTGCGGTTCTGAAATTATATAGCTTTATATAGAAAAATGTTTTTATTCAAAATTATATTAAAATATATAGTAATGTTGCAATTATATAAATTCATATAGTATTATATAGATACAACAAGAAAATTATGGCAGGAGCAATGAAATAGAATTTTCAATAGATGCAAAAAGACTGAGGAAAGAGCAGTTAGTCAGGAGGCACCATGAGTACGAAAAATCCATATACAATAAGCTTTGGGAAGATTCCATCAAAATATCTCAGCAGAAACTATGTCATAGACAGTATTGCTGAAGCTTTTGAAAGGGATGTGCCTGATGAGCAGGCTTTTAAGCTGACCGGGATAAGAGGGACCGGGAAAACAGTCACGCTTACTGCCATAGAGCAGCATTTTAGGGATGATGAGGATTGGATAGTAATAGGAATACGCTCTGATTCTGATATCATAAGTGAGCTCGTAGCTCATTTATACAGTTCTGTTCCGATGGTTTCGGCTTTTGTAGATGCGAATCTCAATTTGTCCGCCTTTGGGATTGGCCTTAATATAACCAGTAAAAGTCCTGTTGCCAGCATCGATTATGCGCTGAAGGTGATCTTGTCTGAACTGAAAAAATCCGGAAAACACCTGCTGGTTACTATTGATGAAGCTAGAAAAACAAAGGGCATTGTTGATTTTATCCAGGAATTTCAGATACTTATAAGGGAAGAACTACCTATTTTTGTTATAGTCGCAGGATTATATGAAGATATAGAGAGTCTGGAAAATGCTGAGGGGCTTACATTTTTCCTTCGTGCAACTAAATATGAGATGTCACCCTTAAATATCACTTATATTCGGGATGATTACAAAGATACGCTTGGTATTGACTTTGAAGAGGCTGAAAAAATGGCCTTTATCACTAAGGGATACGCGTATGCATACCAGACCCTTGGGAAATATATGTGGGATTCCAAAGAGAAGTACCTTACAAAGGAAGTGCTCCGAAAATTTGATGAAGTTCTATCAGAGAAGGTATATAAGAAAATCTGGAGTGAGCTGGCGCCAAAAGATAAGTGGTTTCTGCAATTTATCGTAAAAAAAGAGACCATGGAAGTGGGTGAGTTACTTGAGCTGACAAAGACAACCCATAGTACCTGGTCTGTTCCGCGTAGCCGCTTATCTGAAAAAGGCATTATTGATGCTTCAAACAGAGGAACCGTTTCAATTCTTCTTCCAAGATTTAAAGAATTTATTGAGGGTCTGGGTCCGTTGCCGGAACTTATGGTCTAGCTTCCCTTAAAAAGGTTAAGAAGCCACTTAAACACACAAATACCTTCCAGAAATGAAAAAATAAGCTCCCGCGGATAAAAAATCTGCGGGAGCTTGTGCTTTATATATGCATATAAGGGGCAATCAATTATTTGGTTTGCGATTTGCCCAACCAAAGCCGCATTTATAGCCTTCCTTGTCCCTAATATAGAAATGAATGTAATCGACCTTAGAAAGGTTTATTTTCCCATTCTTTTTGTAGTACATGGGCTTTTTTACACTGGGTTTTGTCTGAAAGGTGGGATTTTGATACATCTTGTATCCTTTTTTGAGACTGACCGTAAGAACTTTTTTTCCGGATACCTTTGAAACGCCGTCGGCAAACATGCCATAATGACGAACATCGGGTTCATTGAAAGTCTTCTGGATACTCTTAGATCCCAGTTTTAATGTTTTAAACGGATTTTTATAAGGTGTAACCTTTATTTTTGCTTTACTGGTATAATCCTTACCCTTGTATTTGTAGGTGGCAATAAGGGTAATCTTTCCGGGTTTTATGTAGGTAAAGTCTACACTCTGAGTATTATTGCCATTTGATACTATTTCAGCAGTACATATGCTTTCGTCGGAACTTGAGATGGTAAAGTCAGTAACCCCATCAAGATTCATTACTGCAAAACAGGTATTACATGTTCCCGGATAGGCCAGGGATTTGTCAAAATCAGATATACCTATTTTTACGGTTTGAAGATCGTAATTTGCAGCAGTGGCCGTTTTGTTTCCGATGACCATGATCATAGCTGCAAGCATGGTCATCGCAAGAATTTTAATTGTTTTTTTCATTTCACCCTCCTATAGAACTCTTTTCAACAAAAAAATACTAACAAAAATAATTATAGCGTTTAAAATCCTTTTTTAAAGTACATTTTGAGGAGGAGAGCTATGGAAATTCCTCTTTTAAGAAAAAGTAATACAGGTTAAAACAGATAAATATTTATAATAAGAATCCCCGCTGGCATGGGCTTGCCTGCGGGGATTGCTTAATAGAAGGAATTGAAAAAGAAAGTATTTAGCAATTATATTTCACAACCGATCGTAAAATCGGGTGGAAACCAAAGGTTTTGTGGCTAATTCTTAGCCCATGATTGCTTCAACGGTGTACTCTTTTACGGAAGGATCGTAAGGAATTACTGTTCCGTTTATTTCGTTGCCGTTGACAATCAGCTTCTGGATGCCCTTCTGAGCGCCATTTGTCTTAACGCTGATATTGTAAGTAGCACCTCTGTATTTTCTTACGAGTTCGAAATCGCCGAACTCGGCAGGTACACAAGGATCAACTGATAATCCCTTGTGTGTAGGATAAATTCCCAGGATATACTGAGAAATATTAACAAATGTCCAGGCAGCTGTACCTGTAAGCCAGCTGTTCTTGCCCTGTCCGAAGAATTTAGCGTCTCTTCCGGCTACCATCTGTGAGTAAACATAAGGCTCTGTGCAGTGAATATCACTGATCTCCTCAACGTAAGCAGGGCAGGTCTTCTTATAGATCTCGAAAGCTCTGTCGCCGTGTCCAAGTACTGTCTCAGCAATTGAAACCCAAGGATTGTTATGGCAGAAGATGCCTGCATTCTCCTTGTATCCCGGAGGATAGGAGCTTACTTCACCGAGCTCAAGGTGATACTCTGTATATGCCGGCTGAAGGATCATTACACCGTATTTGGTATCAAGACGCTCTTTTACGCTCTTAAGAGCCTTCTCTGCGAGACCTTCCTTAACACCGATACCTGCAAGAACGCAGAAGCCCTGAGGCTCAATGTAGATCTGACCTTCCTTGCACTCATGTGAACCAACTTTATTAGAATGTGCATCATATGCACGAACGAACCATTCGCCGTCCCAACCTGCTGTGCAAACAGCGTCATACATCTTCTTAACCTCGGCGCGGGCACGCTCTGCTTCGGCAGAATCACCCTTAAGCTCGCAGAGCTGAGCGTATTCTTCACCATATTTTACAAACATACCAGCGATGAATACTGATTCAGCAACGGGACCCTCGCTGGGACCAAAAGTCTGGAAGGATTCACCGGGATGAGCTGAGAAGCAGTTAAGGTTCAGGCAGTCATTCCAGTCTGCACGACCGATAAGAGGCAGATCATGAGGTCCCTTGTGGTTTACGATGTAGTCAAAACTTCTCTTTAAGTGGTTCATAAGAGGAGTAGCAACGCTCATATCGTTATCAAAAGGAACAGTTTCATCAAGGATTGTCATATCGCCTGTTTCTCTGATATATGCGCTGGTACCTGCGATCAGCCACAGCGGATCATCATTGAATCCTGAACCGATGTCGGAGTTACCCTTCTTGGTAAGGGGCTGATACTGGTGGTATGCGCTACCATCCTGGAACTGAGTAGAAGCAATATCAATGATACGCTCTCTTGCTCTGTCCGGAATGAGATGTACGAAACCAAGCAAATCCTGGCAGGAATCTCTAAAGCCCATTCCACGGCCGATTCCTGACTCATAATAAGAAGCAGAACGTGACATGTTGAAGGTAACCATGCACTGATACTGATTCCAGATATTTACCATGCGATCAACCTTCTCATTGGAAGACTTGACATGATATATAGAAAGAAGGTTATCCCAATAAGCAGAAAGCTCAGCAAAAGCCTTGTCTACATCAGCATCTGACTGATATCTTGCAAGCATCTCGTTTGCAGGCTTCTTGTTGATGATGCCGTGGGACTCCCACTTCTGATCCTCAGGATTCTCTACATATCCAAGGATAAAGTTGAAGGTCTTTGTCTCGCCGGGAGTGAGCGTAATATCAATCTGATGAGCTGCGATGGGAGACCATCCGCTTGCTACAGAATTGGTAAGCTTTCCTGCGAAAACAGCGTCCGGATGATCCGGTCCGTTGTATGCACCAAGGAATGCGTCACGGCTTGTATCGACAGCATCTACCTTAGTATTAACAGAATATATAGCGTAGTGATTACGTCTCTCGCGATACTCTGTCTTATGGAAAATAGTAGAATCAACAATCTCAACTTCACCGGTACTTAAGTTACGCTGGAAGTTCTTCATGTCGTCATCTGCGTTCCAGAGACACCATTCAACGTAAGAAAACAGCTGTAATTTTTTCTCAGAAGAGCTGTTGTTAGTGAGTTCTACGTGTGAAATCTCGCATGTATCGCTCATAGGAACGAATGAAAGAACAGAAGCCTTAACATCGTTCTTAACGGATGTGAATTTACTATATCCTATACCGTGACGGCACTCATAGGAATCAAGCTCAGTCTTTACAGGCTGCCAGCCGGGATTCCAAACGGTCTCACCATCCTTAATATAGAAATATTTACCATTATTGTCATAAGGTACATTGTTGTAGCGGTATCTTGTAAGTCTTAAGAGCTTAGCGTCCTTATAAAAGGAATATCCGCCACAGGTGTTAGAAACAAGCGAAAAGAAATCCTTGTTGCCAAGGTAATTGATCCAGGGCAAAGGAGTCTTGGGCGTTGTTATAACATACTCGCGATTTTTATCATCGAAAAAACCGTACTGCATTCTGCGTTCCTCCCAATATTAGCGTGATAATCTTAAACGATTAAGTCATTAGATAAAACTGATTATAAGGGGTAACCTCGCTTTTTTCAAGAAAAATATTATTCACGCTATCACTGAGTTTTAAGGAAACGTTTTCGTAAAACCTCAGTAAAATTAACGTTTTTAAGTAGATTTATGAAAATTACTAAAATTTTCGTGGTAAAAATTGTAAAAATAATACAAAAAATGACAAAATGCACAACAATTTTAAAAAATGTACTTGATTTGGTGAAAAATGTGATATATATTTAAGCCACGAAAACGATTTAGTAGTTTCGATGGGAGCATTTATGGCACGTAGAATTTCACTTAAAGACATTGCAACAGCTTGTAATGTGTCGGTGGCTACGGTTTCCAAGGCCCTCAATGATCAGGATGATATTGGTGAGAAGACCAAAAAACACATCCGCGAAACTGCTGCAGAGATGGGATATTTTCCGAATTTCGCAGCGAAAGCTCTTAAGACAAACAGAACCTACAATATAGGAGTACTGTTCGTCGATGAAGCGCAAAGCGGACTTACACACGATTACTTTTCGAGCGTATTGGACAGTTTTAAGAGAACTGTTGAGGCTGGTGGATACGATGTGACGTTTATAAGTGGTGGCGTGATGGCCAACCGAAATATGTCATATTTAGAGCATGCTCGATATAGGAATTTCGATGGTGTGATGATAGCCTGCGTAGATTTCATGGATCCGCAGGTAGGGGAACTTGCCAGAAGCGCAATTCCGCTGGTGACGATCGATTACGTGTTCAATGATCGTTCGGCTATCATTTCTGATAATGTACAGGGAATAAGTGATCTGCTTACATACGTATATAAGCAGGGTCACAGAAAAATAGCATATATTCACGGAGCTGATTCGTCAGTAACCCAGGCCAGATTGAAGAGCTTTTACAAGACGGCTATGGAGCTGGGGCTTGAGATTCCCGAGGAATATATACTGGAAGCCGATTATCGAGACACAGTTGGCGCATTTAACGCAACAAACAAATTATTGGAGCTTAAAGATAGGCCCACATGTATCTTATATCCTGATGATTTTGCCGCATTTGGTGGAGTTAATGCTATAAGAGGCAAAGGCCTCCGAGTTCCGGATGACATTTCGATTGCCGGATACGACGGAATTGAGATTGCTATGAGATACAGTCCGCAGCTGACTACCATAGTCCAGGACACAGAGAGTCTTGGAAGAAAAGCTGCAGAGAAATTGATCGATTCTATTGAAAATCCGATGACAACCTTCAGTGAACAGGTTGTTGTGAGCGGTAAGCTTAATGAAGGTGAATCAGTAGGAGAGATCAGAGAGTAACCATAAAGGTGGGAGGTTAGATATGAAAGGTTTTTGGGAAAACACATGGAAACACAGAGCACATGTCGTTATGGCATTGCCGGTATTCCTGATTTTGTTCTTTATTATGTATGTGCCTATGGCAGGTCTTGTCATGGCGTTTAAGAATTTCAATTACGCAGACGGAATTTGGAAGAGTCCCTGGAATGGTTTGGAGAACTTCAAATTCCTGATAGCGTCTAAGGCAACATTCATTTCCATAACAAGAAATACAATTCTGTATTACCTGTTGTTTACAGTTATAGGAACACTTCTTAACGTAACACTTGCTATCATGATTGACAGACTTGTGTTCAAGAAGATGGCTAAGACAATGCAGACACTGATGATCATTCCTGTTTTCATTTCATATGCAGCAGTTCAGTTCATCGTATATGCATTCATCAGTTCAGACACAGGTATCATTAACCACATGTTCGGTACTTCAACAAGATTTTACTCAAGCGCAGGACTCTGGCCCTGGATACTTCTTGTAGTAAAAATCTGGAAGGATACAGGTTACGGTTCAGTTCTTTATATGTCAGTTCTTGCAGGAATTGATTCAGAGCTCTATGAAGCTGCTGATATCGACGGTGCAAACGGATGGCAGAAGATATGGCACATCACCATTCCTTCACTTATACCTATGATCACAGTAATGCTTCTTCTTTCAGTAGGAACAGTAATGCACTCTGACACAGGTCTTTTCTATCAGGTAACACGTAACAGCGGAACGCTTTACAGCACAACGCAGGTTATTGACTCATATGTACTTAATGCTATTTTCAAGAATTCAAACTTTGGATTCGTTGCAGCTACATCTTTCTTCCAGTCAATTGTTGGACTTTTACTTATGCTTGTAGCTAACTTTTCCGTTCGTAAGATCGCACCGGAAAATGCATTGTTCTGATTAGAGATTTGGGAGGAAAAAAGAAATGGCAAAAAATAATAAGGACTTAGAGCCTTCTAAAAAAGAAAAAGTAACAGTTGCGCAGATTATATTGGCAATAATACTTCTTGCTTACACAGTGTTTGCATTTTTACCTGTAGAGCTTACATTTGTGGCAGCGTTCACAGATGAAAAGAGTATCACACAGAACGGTTTCAGATTCTGGCCTCTTCAGTGGTCTCTGGCAGGTATGGGAACAGTTCTTCGTTATGGTCAGCAGCTTGCAAGATCATACGGCGTAACAATTCTCGTAACAGTAGTAGGTACATTCCTCGGACTTTTATTCATGAGTATGTTCGCATATTCAATCAGCCGTAAGGAATTCAGACTTGCGAAGTTTTTATCGGTATTCCTGCTTATCCCCATGCTTTTCAATGGTGGTACGCTTTCAGGATACATCATTTTTACAAGTTACTATCATCTTAAGGATAGCCTCTGGCTTCTTATCCTGCCTCTGTGCGTATCCACAATGAACGTAATCATTTTAAGAACTTACATTGTAAACAGCATTCCCGGAGAGCTTATGGAAGCAGCCAAGATCGACGGAGCGGGTGAGTACAGAACCTTCTTCCAGATCACACTTCCACTTCTTAAGCCTTCACTTGCAGCCGTTGGTTTCATGATGGCTACAGCATACTGGAATGACTGGCAGAACGCTCTGCTTTACATCGACTCTGATGTTAAGAAGCCTTTGCAGCTACTTCTTATCAACATTCAGAAGAGTATTGAGTTCCTTCTTAATAACTCTAACGTTCCTGCATCCGCAAGGGCAGCTATGGGAGGAACAATACCGCAGTACTCAGCAACAATGGCAACAGTTCTCGTAGTTATTGGACCTATCATGGTAGTATATCCGTTCTTCCAGAAATACTTCATCAAGGGTCTTACCGTTGGTTCAGTTAAAGGTTGATATTCTAGCCCGCTACATAGTGTTTCGGGATGAATATAAATAATTTTAGCCTAAAAGGGGGGCAAAAAATGAAGAAAAAAGTTATTTCTACACTCATGGCAACAGCTATGGTAACATCATTACTTGCAGGATGTTCTTCATCTTCAAGTACACCTGATGCAGGTACAACAGAAGCTCCTGAAGCAGAGTCAACAGAAACTGCTACAGAAGAGACAGCAGAAACTGCTACAGAAGAGACAACAGAAGCTGCTGAGGACACAGCTGAGGCTGAGACTCCTGTAGAGGAGAAGGCTGCTGATGGCGCAACAACAATTAACGTTTACAGATGTACATTCAACCTTGCAAATCCTGATTCAGAGCAGGTTCAGAAGGTTGAGGATGCTATCAACGCATACATCGCAGGCAAGATTCCGGTACAGATCAAACTTACAGACGTAGGTTCTGGTGAGTACACAGACAAGGCGAACCTTGCACTTGCTAACAACGAGATCAACCTTCTTTGGACAGCTTCATGGGAAGGCACAATCGGAACAAACGATCTTGTTCCTGCAAACGCTGTATATGATCTTTCAGACATCCTTCCCGGAACAGACCTTTACAATTCAATGGATGAAGGTCAGTGGGAAGCAGCTAAGTATGATGGAAAAATGTATTTCGTACCTGTATACAAGGATAACGTAGAAGGTTACGACTTCATGTTCCGTCAGGATCTTATCGATCAGCACAACTGGGATATCAGTTCTGTAAAAGAGCTTAAGGACCTCGAGCCCATGCTCGCAGATGCTAAGGCTGATGGCCTCAAGTATCCTTTCCTTACTCAGAAGACAGCAATGTTCTACAGATGGTACATTGATAAGTTTGATTTCTTCACAGCTGATTCTGCTACAAACTTCGTTGCTGTAGACAGAGCTTCTGATGAAGTTGTAGACACAATTCTTACTCCTGAGTATAAAGAGTTCTGCACACTTATGGGTGAGTGGGCTGATAAGGGCTACATCTCAGAAGATGACTACACAAAGGTTACAACAGATACAACAACTCAGACACAGGATTGGGCTGTTTCATGGTGGACAGATATCCCGGTTAACGACGAAGCAGATGCTCGTTATGGCCAGGATGTAACAATGCAGCCTGCTACAAACAGATGGGCACATTCAACATCAGCTCTTGGTTCATGCTACTGCGTAACAGCTAATTCAACACCTGAGCAGGCTAAGGCTTGTGTAGACTTCCTTGGTCTCCTTTACACAGATTCAACACTTGCTGATATGTACACATTTGGTATCGAGGGTGAGGACTTCACATACGATGCTAACCACCAGGTTACACAGACATCTGAGAAGTACAACCACTCAATGTGGGAGTCTGCTAGTGCTACAATCGTAACACCTCTTGACAACGAGCCTGCAAACAAGGCTGAGCTTTACAAGGACTTCAACGGTGGTGCTAACACATCTAGCGCAGCTGGATTCCGTTTCGACAAGACTCCTGTAGAGAGCCAGTATGCAGCATGTGCTAACGTATCCGGTGAGTACGGATTCAATCTTGAGAACGGTGGCGTTCCTGCATCTGATGTAGAATCTACAATCGAAGCTTATCAGGCAGCTCTTGACGAAGCAGGTTACCAGGACGTTCTTGCTGAGTTCCAGAAGCAGTATGACGAGTGGAAGGCTTCCAAGTAATTTGGAAATTTTCTCTAATAACTAAAACAACCGGGAAAGGCTTCGGCGAAATTATTCGCCGAAGCTTTTTCCTTTTTATGGTTAATTTGGGCTTGATCCTTCGTGAAGCTGTTTCAGCTTAGTGTCTTGCTTTATATATTTTTTCTAAAAATATAATTTTCGCATAATACCTATCACGAGTGAATTTAAGTAAGATTATATTAGTGAAAGGAGCCGATACTATGCTTAAAGATTTCGTTAAATCAGATATACCTGAGGAAGAGGAACTTACGGCCAAACTTAAGGAGGAAAGAGCCAGATTATCAGCCTTTCAGATGAAGATTAAGGAGGCGGGACTTCCTGTAATGGTGCTGTTTGAGGGATGGAATGCAGCGGGAAAAGGCGCTATTATCGGAAAAGTAATAAGGAACATTGATCCGAGATTTTTCCGTGTGGCCACCATGGACAGAGAGCCTAGCGAGGATGAAAAGCGCTATCCTTTTCTTTATCGTTTTATAAAGGAGATTCCGGAAGCAGGAAAATTCAGGTTTTTTGACACCTGCTGGATGGAAGAAGTGGTTGATGGCGTGTTGGAAGGCAAATTGACCGAGGAAGTCTATCAGAAGAGAGTACATTCCATTAACGTAATCGAGAGGCAGCTTTGCGATAACGGATATCTGGTGGTTAAACTGTTTTTTCATATATCTAAAAAGGAACAGAAAAAGCGTCACGATGCATTAAGAGAAAGCAAGAATACCAGCTGGCGTGTCCAGGAAGACGACCTTCTTCAGAATAAACAATATGACAAGTGCATAGATGTTTTCGACAGATATCTGGTTGATACGAACCAGTCCAGGGCACCCTGGTATATCATTGATGCTACAGAGAAAAAATGGGCTGAGCTGCAGGTTTTACAGTTCCTTAATCAGGGAATAGATACGGCTCTTAAGAATCATGCCATGAGTGTACCGATTCTTCAGAATACTTTCCCGATGCACAAACTTCCGAAGCTTGCTGATATCTCCCTTACGGACAAGGTTATGTCGGAAGAGGAGTATGATATTGAGCTGAAGGCTCTTCAAAAGGAGCTCAGGGAATTAAATAACAAGGTTTATCGAAAGAAAATCCCTGTAATTATAGCCTATGAGGGATGGGATGCCGCAGGAAAAGGCGGTAACATCAAGAGGATTACGGCAGCCCTTGATCCGAGAGATTATGTGGTTGAGCCAATAGCCAGCCCCGAGCCCCATGAAAAGGCAAGGCATTATCTGTGGCGCTTCTGGACAAGGCTTCCAAAGACCGGTCATATAACAATATTTGATCGCACCTGGTACGGAAGAGTTATGGTTGAGAGATTAGAGGGATTTTGCTCTGAAAACGACTGGCAAAGAGCTTATAATGAGATCAACGAGTTTGAGAAGGAGCTTAGTGAATGGGGTGCTGTAATCATCAAATTCTGGGTACAGATCGATAACGGAACCCAGCTTGAGCGCTTTACAGACAGGCAGAATACACCTGAAAAGCAGTGGAAGATTACAGATGAAGACTGGAGAAATCGTGAAAAATGGGATCTTTATGAGACAGCCATAGATGAGATGATTGCTAAGACCAGCACGGAATTTGCGCCATGGCACATTCTGGAGTCGGTAGACAAGAAGTATGCAAGGATAAAAGCCTTAAAAATCGTCATTGAAGAGCTTAAGAAGGCCCTTGGAGAGAAAAAGTAGGGTATTTGTCCGAAAATATTAAAGGCGCTAAAATCGCGCAAATAGGAGATTTTTACTATAGGAAAATCCGGAGACAGATTTGATTCTGCTCCGGATTTTCATTATTTACGCCTTGCGGCGATTATTTAGCTTTTTCTAAGAATCAGTTCAGATTACTGAGCTGCCTTTCTAGCCTCGATCATAGGCTGATACTTATCTGTATCAAATGCTGTAAGATCTGCCCATCCAAGACCTTCGAGCTGTGTTACCATCTCATCCCACTGAGCATCAAAGTCAGCGTCATCAGCTGCGAATACCATTCTCCAGGAAGAATCCTTGATGAGGTCGCCGCACTGCTTACGGATAAGGCTGATATCTGTTGTATCGATTGCAAGTGCCTTGTTAATGCTGGGAACAACTGTCATCATACCGTTCTTGTTGAGGTATTCAACATCATCAGCTGCACCAAACTTCTCAGACCACTCTTTGGTTGTCTTAGTCTGGTTCATCTCGATTGTTGTTGACCACATATCAGAAGCATAAGGTTCGCCTGTATCAGGGTTAACATCACAAGAAGCTACAATCCACTGGTTGATCTGGTTGTTACCATCGTTCCAGTTGCCGCCGCCGAGTTCATCGGGAACGATAACTTCTGCTGAGAATCTGTTAAGACCATCCTCTGTAAGAGTGTACTTGCCATCTTCGACTGTGTATATAAGACCTTCTGTACCGGCGTGCTGGATCTGAACACCCTCGGGTGAAGCATACCAGTCAAGGAACTCCATAAGTCTTGCAAAGTTCTCATCGCTAACCTGAGAACCAACTGCGAGAACACGACCATCGCCGTAGTAAGTATCAGATGCCTGATAAAGGTTTGTATCAGCAACAGGGATTTCTACGTAGTTTGTGCCTTCCTCACCTCTTGCAGGGCTGTTCCAGAAACCATACTGCCAGCTATACCAGTAGAGGTAAATTCTCTTATCCTGCATCTTGGAAACGATTGCGTTCCAGTCCTGAGTAGCAGAATCGGGATCTACAAGACCCATCTGATTTGCCTGATAGAGGAACTTAAGCATCTTGTAGTAAGCGCCGTCCTTCTCTGTAAGAGGAACGATGGAGTTGTCTGTTCCGATAAGTACGGAACCGTTAACTTCCTGGCCATACCACTTTGTAAGCTGAGCTACGTTCTCCATATACTGGCTATCCCAGTCTTTCCAAAGGCTGATAGCGTAAGCAGGATCGCCGTTGTCGTTTGTAGGATGAGCATCCTGGATTGACTTTAAGCAAGCAAGAAGATCATCGAGGTTCTTAAGGTCGGGAGCACCAGCTTCGTTGTACATATCCCATCCCATACGAGGATAAGAGTATACATGAAGCTGCTTGTACTCTGTAGGACCATTGTTGTTCATTTCAAGCGGAATAGCATAGATCTTAGATCCGTCACCCATCATGGAGTTGAATTCTTTGATCTGCTTTTCATATTTCATGAGGTTAGGATACTGTGAGATAACATCTGTGAGGTCATGGATAAGTCCTGACTCTACACATTCCTGCATATCTGCATTGTCGAGGATGATGAGATCTCCAAGTGCGCCTGCTGCGCAGCGTGTCTGGTAAAGAGCAGCGCCATCACCTGCAACCTGAGGTGCGATGATGTTGAGTTCCATGTTGAACTTGTCCTTAACGATTTTGCCGTACCATCCGGGCTGAACACCCTGGAAGTTAGCAGCTACATTGTAGAAATCAACGGTGTAGGTCTCGTCATGACTTGCTGCGGGAGCCTCTCCAGCCTCTGCTGTGTCAGTAGCTTCTGTTGCGTCAGATGATGTTTCTGCTGCAGGTGCCTCTGTTGAAGCTGCCTCAGTAGATCCGCCGTCAGTGGTTGCAGGAGCTGAATCGCCTGTACTGCCGCCACAACCGGCAAGCATGCTCACTGTCATCAGTGTAGTGAGTGCCAATGATGTAACTTTTTTCAGTTTCATTTTCATTCCTCCTTTTTTGATTTGAAGTTCTATATTCACCCCTTAAGGGATGGATTCCGTTAACCTTTAACCGCACCAATCATAATGCCCTTTACGAAGTATTTCTGGAAGATCGGGTAAACGAGCATAATCGGCAGAACGACAATAACCGTTATGGTCATTCGTACACTGGTGGTAGTCTGTGTTGTAGCTGCTGCAGCTGCAAGGGACGCCGTACTTGATGTGCTCTGCGCCAGAGATGCCAGCGAGCTCGCCTGGTTCAGATACTGATAAAGCACGAACTGAAGAGGATAGAGCTTGGTGTCTGTCATAAGGAGTAGTGTATCCTGGAATGCATTCCACTGGCTGACTGCAGAGAAAATAGCTACTGTAGCCATGATGGGCTTGATTACAGGGATAATTACGCGGAAGAATACAGTAAGTACACCTGCGCCGTCCATCTCAGCTGCTTCCTGGAGCTCCTTCGGAACGGATTCTACGAAGGTTTTGGTAAGTATCAGGTTAAAGGGTGATACAATCGCAGGAAGTATATATCCCCAGAAGTTATTTGTGAGGTGCATGGTCTTCATAACCAGGTACCAGGGGATGATTCCGGCGTTGAAATACATTGTTGCAACAACCAGCCTGTACCAGAACTTACGAGCCCACATTTTTTCCTGTGTAAACATGAAGCCCAGGAAAGCGGATGCGAAAACCGTAAGGGCAGTTCCAAGAACAGTTCTCATAAGAGAGATCTTGAATGCCTGAGGAAGGCCTTCAATCCTGAATGCAGAGATGTAATTGTGAAAATGTATATTCTGCGGAAGGAAGAGGATATCACCTCTGGCACTTATGTCATTAGCACTGATTGTATTGATCATTATGTAGTAGAACGGGTACAGGCAGAGAAAAGCAGCTATTGTATAGATGATATAGCACACAATCTCTACGGCTCTGTCACCGGCACTTACATGCATTTTGTGTTTTGTTTTTACCTGACTCATAGCTCTCCTCCAATTACAAAATACTTTCGCCGCGAATTACCTTGGACGCTTTGTTAACGATGAACAGAAGCACAAGGCTTACCAGACTCTTAAGCATACTGATTGCAACTGAAACTGAGTAACCACCGCTACCCATAGCCATGTTGTAAACATACAGGTCAAGAACCTGGATATAATCTTTGTTAAATGCGTTCTGGAATACGTAGTACTGCTCCATACCATTATTAAGGAAGTTCGCTACGTTAAGTACCAGAAGTACAAAGTAGGTAGGAAGAAGGCTTGGAATTGTGATGTGCCAGATGATCTGCATTCTGGTTGCACCATCAACTCTTGCAGCCTGGATCATTTCGTCATCGATACTGGAAATAGCAGCGATATACATGATAGCTGCCCATCCCAGGTTCTTCCATGTAAGCCATAACCACTGTGTAAACCAAACATGGGTTGAAGCCTGCAGGAAAAGAATAGGTGTATCGATTAATCCAATCTTCATAAGCAGGGAATTAAGCATTCCGGTGCTGTTAAAGAGTGAAAATGCGATTGAATAAACCATAACCCAGCTCACGAAGTTCGGAAGGGTTGTAACTGTCTGAACAAATTTACGGAACTTAACTCCGTGAATCTCATTAAGAAATACTGCGAATAACATAGGAAGCCAGCTGGTTCCGAGAGTAAGACCACTCATTGCAAAGGTATTTTTAAGAACCTGAATGAGCTGCTTGATTTTAACATCACTGCTTACCAGGGAAGCGAACCATTTTCCGCCGACAAAAGCGCAATCGGCAAGGTCCTTCGGTGGCTTATAATCATAGAATGCATACATCCATCCATAAAGAGGGTAGTAACAGAAGAGAAGTACCAGCACTATGAATGGAACTACCAGAAGAAAAAGTTTGAATGAATACAACTTCTTTTTAGACAAGGGACACCTCCAAATTTCATCGTTTAGATACAGATTTTCTGAAAACCATTGAACAGGGAACGCTTATAACCTGAGGTTCTTCAGGCATGTTCTCACTTGGATCGTCCTGTTCAAGCATATCAATAAGAAGATCAGCGGATATTCGCCCTATTTCTGTAAGTGGCAAAGCGGTTGTAGTGAGGGGCGGATAGAAATATTCCGAGATGCTCTCATTGTCAAAACCTGCAACTGCGATATCTTCACCAATCTTAAGCCCGCATTCCATCAGATAATCGTAGATGCCGCCTGACATCTTATCTGAAATTCCGAAAAATGCGGTAACGCCCTGAGGTAAAAGGGCTTTTGCACCTTCATAACCGGATTCACGACTCCAGTCTCCGTAGTAAACAAGGTTCGGATCAAACAAAAGGCCATTTTCAAACAGTGCTCTCTGGTATCCCAGAAGTCGCTGGCCTGTGTGGATGTTCTCCGAGCGACCGCCCACAAAACCGATCCGCTTGTGACCGTTCTTGATAAGGTAGGTAACTACGTCGCATGCGCTCTTCTCATCCTCAATCACAACAGATGGTATTGATGGAGAATTAGAAAATGCGTAGCACATTACTGCCGGCATAACGAAATCATCGCTGAAGCAATTGATGATTCTGGTGTGTCCTGCGAGATAGATAACGCCATCGACACGGGCCGATAAAACATCCTGAAGAACCGGATCCAAAACTGAGTGATAGGCTTTATCCTGGTTGTACCAGGTGTCCGACCATCTGTCATAGAGACGAAGGTTATGTACAAAAACATGGTAGTCACGCTTTTCACATTGTGCCATTATACTTTCGATTATGGCGGGACATGTAAATTGTGCTATGTCTTCTGCAACAATTGATATTACTTTTGTGCGTTTTGCACGAAGACCCTGGGCCATGTAGTTTGGTTTATAACCGGTTTCCTTGATAACCGTGAGAATTCGATTTTTGGTTTCTTCGCTTGTTTTCGCCTTTCCGTTTATTACATTTGACACTGTAGTCGCTGAAACATTGCATATTTCTGCGATTTCTTTAAGGGTAACCATTTTAGCTCCTAATTTTGGACTATACGTCAAACTTGCCAATGCACTAAGTAAATCGATTAACTATATGATCAATTTTATAGCCGGCAGGTTTACGTGTCAACAACAATTATTGACAATTTGTATAAAAAAATATTCAAATATCTAATTTTATTGTGCAAATGGCATTGACAAGCGGGTTTGGCAATCGTAACATGAAATAGATTTAGTAAAACGATTTACGGCTAACAGTGTTTACATTAAAGAAAGCGAGGTGTTTTCATGATTTATTACGTTGATGTCAATGTCTTCCGTGATGGAGACGGAAGCGAGGCCAGGCCCTTCAGATATATAAATGATGCTGCTCAGGTAGCGGTAGCCGGGGATGAGATAATCGTTAAACCCGGCATTTACAGGGAGAGAGTTGTTCCCAAGAACGCAGGAACAGCGGATAAGCGCATTGTTTACCGCTCGGAAGAGCCTCTTGGAGCAGTAATTACAGGTGCTGAGCTTGTAACAGGCTGGACCAAGGTTAAGGGAAATGTGTGGAAAATAACCGTTAAGAACAGTATGTTTGGTGATTATAACCCATACACCACAAGAGTTTACGGTGACTGGTACTTCTCACCCGATATCAGACATGCAGGAGCGGTATTTTTAAATGATCATATGATGTATGAGACCACATCTCTTGCTGAATGTCAGAAGGGAAAGGCTGATCCGCTGGCCTGGAACAAGGACGATGCAATGTACCTGTGGTATACGGAGCAGGATGGAGAAACAACTGTTATTTATGGAAACTTTCAGAAGCTCGATCCCAATAAGGAAAAGGTTGAGATCACAGTAAGAAGAAACTGCTTTATGCCTGACGAAAATTACAGGGATTATATAACCGTTAGTGGTTTTAATATCAACAAGGCAGCTACAACATGGGCTCCGCCTGCAGCTTATCAGGATGGTATGGTAGGACCTCACTGGAGTAAGGGCTGGATCATCGAGGACTGCGAGATATGGGGTAGTAAATGCTGTGGTATTTCTCTTGGAAAATACCTTGATCCCGAAAATGATATGTATTTCACGGTTAAAAAGGTAAAGAGCCCTACTCAGATGGAAAGAGATGCGGTTTGCCGCGGTCAGTACCACGGATGGCTTAAGGAGAGAGTCGGACATCACCTTATCCGCCGCTGTCATGTTCATCATTGTGAGCAGACCGGTATCGTAGGAAGAATGGGCGGCGTTTTCTCTACAATTGAGGATTGCGAGATCCATGATATATGTACATCCCAGCAGCTTGGCGGCGCTGAGACGGCAGGAATCAAGCTTCATGCAGCAATTGATGTAACAATCAGAAGAAATCATATTCATCACTGCATCATGGGCGTATGGCTTGACTGGCAGGCACAGGGTGCGAGAGTGAGCCAGAACTTCATGCACGATAATACAAGACCGGAAGGCGTAGAGCAGGCAAGAGGCGCTATGTTCAATACGGACGTATTTATAGAAGTAGGCCATGGCCCCACACTTATTGACAATAATATCCTGCTTTCACCTGTAGCTATTACAATCCCCAGCGAGGGCATCGCTGTTATTCATAACCTGATCCTTGGAGGCTTCAGCCTTATCAATTCAGGTGTAGACAGCATTGTAAACGGTCAGAGAGAGCCAAGATACACACCTTACCACATCCGTCACCGCACAGAGGTTGCAGGCTTCATGACAATACTTCACGGCGATGACAGGATTTATAACAACATTTTCCTGCAGCAGTACAAGATCAATGATAAAAAGAAGACCGCTGCAGATGCCGATTACATGGTTGTAGGAACTGCACCTTTCGATATTTTCCCCACCTACGAGGAATGGAGTGCTCAGTTCGAATCCGATAAGGATCCTGATATGGGAGCTCTTGCGACTGCACACTTTGGACATCTCCCTGTATGGGTAGACGGAAATGCTTACTTTGGCGGTGCTACAGTATGCAAGCATGAAAAGGAAAAGCTCGTAGACAAAAAATCCAAAGTTTCCGTGAAGGTTAAGGAAAAGGATGGAAGCTGGTATATTCAGAGCGATCTCTTTGGTAAGCTTGGAGATTTCACAGACGGTATCATCTCAACAGATACGCTGGGAGTAGCATTTGAGCCTGAGCAACGCTTTGAAAACACAGACGGAACGCCCATTACCTTTGATAAGGATTATTTTGGAGGACACAGAGAAGTGGCTCCGATTCCCGGACCCTTCGCTGAGTTTACCGGAAAAGAGATGCTTGTCTGGAAAATGGCATAAACTCTGTGTAAATGAAGTAGCGTAATAAAAAATACAAAATAACAATAAAAGGAAGCTTCGAAAAAATGCGAAGTTTCCTTTTTTATTGTATAATGTTTATCGGGCAAATTTCTTTTTTCTGATAAAAGAGAGGGGGACTTAAGATGAAACGAAAGGTATTGTCGTTGATTCTCGTCATATCTATGACCATATCAGGTTGCGCATCTGGCGCTAATGACAACGATTCCGGCTCTTCAGGCAATCTTATCAAAAAAGCGACTGAAAAAGTCAATGAGGCAAATTCCGCGGAGGAATCAGCTTCCGGTGAAACAACTCCGGAAACAACTGATGAAATATCGGAGAATGATGCGGGAGATACCGATACGGCGCAGGTTGACCAGAATAGCTCTACAGATACATCAGGTGATACCGGCAGCGATTTTAAGGTATCTAGCATCTCCTTACTTGGAGACAGCGAGGAGAAATATTATGATGAAACCATAGTTCCTTCTGTGCCGGATTATAAGGTTGCAGAGGATTTCTCCAATGTGGAATATGCAGATAAATTCTCATATTTCTTTGATCCTGCTGAGGATACGAGCTATAACCATGTAAACGAGCTGCGGGAAGCGCTTATAAAGAATTCCTTTGCAGTAAGACGGGATGTTGGAGACGAGTTCTTCGATATTTATGAATCTAATCGTTATATGATGTTCCCGAATTTTATTACGGTTGATTCACTGATGCATACCTATCATCTGTATTTTGCTCATCTAATGAAAACTACGGAGAAATCCTATCTGTCCGAGAGACTTGAGATTCTCACAACTACAATGCTTGATCTGACATCGGCGCAGTATGAAGAACTCAAGGGTACCGACTTTGAACAATCGGCATTCAATAACCTGGTTTTCTTCAATGTAGGCGCAAAGCTTCTTGAACTGCCGGGGGCAGACAAGGTAAGTGATTCTACAGTAATCAGTACATCAGATGATGAATATCAGAAGATTATGGCGGCGAAATCAGCCAATCTTTGTAGTATTACCGGGGTTATGGAGGATTATACCCAGTATAAACCGAGGGGTTATTACGAGGGTGATAAGACCCTTGAGAAGTACTTCAGATGCATGATGTGGTATGGCCGCATTCCATTTATTCTTACCAGTGAGGAGGCTGTTGGAAGTGCGCTTCTTATGACAAATGCCATAGAGCAGGACCTTTCAGACTGGGAGAGTATTTATGCTATAACCAGTTTCTTTGCCGGAGCCTCCGATGATGTGGGATACACGGAATTTGAGACACTGGTGACAGATAGTTATGGAAAAATCCCTGAAATCTCAGAAATAACCTCAAACAGTGATGCTTTTAGTAAGCTGGTAGAGGCTGTTAAAAAAGTTGAACCGCCAAAGATCAACTCAATACCGGTTGGCGAAGATGAAGAGAATGTTATAGCGTCCTTCAGATTCATGGGACAGAGATTTACCATCGATGCAGCGATTATGCAGCAGCTGGTTTACAGGGCTGTTGAAGAGGATTCCAATGGCAACAAGCGTATGCTTCCCGACACTCTGGATGTGGCAGCAACCCTTGGCTCAAAGGAGGCTTATTCCATACTTGAGGAGCAGGGCGATACAGATTACAAGAATTATACTGAGAACATGACAGTTCTTAACGGATATTTTAATAATTCCGATACATCCCTTTGGAATGCGAGTTTGTACTCCGGATGGCTCAATACATTACGGCCGTTATTCAAAGAAAAGGGCAAGGGCTATCCCTCATACATGCAAAGTGAGGAATGGCAGAAAAAGGATCTGGAAACCTTCGCTGGTTCCTTTGCAGAGCTTAAGCACGACACGATTCTCTATGCTAAACAGATTATGGCAGAGATGGGCGGCGGTGATGATGAGGAAATCATAGACGACAGAGGCTATGTGGATCCTGAGCCCGAGATATACAGCAGATTTGCTTTTCTTTCACAAAAGACCAAGGAAGGCCTTGATGATCTTGGAATGATCAGTGAAAGCGACAAGGGTGAACTTGATAAGCTCACAGAGATTTCCATGAATCTTCTTAAAATGTCTGAAAAGGAGCTCCAAAACGAGACACTTACAGATGAAGAGTATGAGCTCATCAGATGCTACGGCGGAGATATCGAGCATTTCTGGTACGAGGCAAATAAAGATGACGTTGAGGATCTTTGCTATGCTTACCAGGCACCCTGTCCTGTTATTGCAGATATAGCAACCGATCCAAACGGCAGTGTGCTTGAGGTTGGAAGCGGACAGGTAGATCTTATTTATGTTGTTTTCCCTATTGATGGCAAGCTTCATGTGGGAAGAGGAAGTGTGTATAGCTTCTATCAGTTCGCTACAGATATGGGTAACCGAATGACTGATTCTGAGTGGAGAGATATCCTCAGAGGCGGACATTATGATGATGACTGGAACTGGATTCCGGATGATAATATACCGGATCAGCCCGCATGGACTCAGAGCTATCGAATCGACTGATTATGAAAAAAGGACCCGGAATAATTAAAAAATCAGTATGGCTGCTGCTTTTATTAGCGGCAGCCATTTGCTGCATATACGCCTCTAAAAAGCCCTATTTCAGGGTGAAGTGGCAGGATAAGTCCTTTACGTCAAAACAGGGCTTATTTCTCGACCTTACGGCTAAAAAAGTCACATTAAAAGCTGCTGATGGCAGCACATTGTGGCAAAGTGAGAAAAAGCTCCGTGTTCAGGACGCATTTATTGAGGATGTTGACACCGACGGCGACGAAGAGCTGGTTTTGCTTCTCTGGAAAAGAGGAAAGTACGGTAAACACAGACCATTCTGGGTAAAAGGTGACGAAATATGGCTGTCACAGCATATTTTCATCTATGACATTACGAAGGATGGCCTAAAGCAGAAATGGTTTGCATCGGACATAGGTCGCATAGTCACACGAATGAAGGTTGTTAATGAGGATAATGCGTTTTTCCTTCTTGAGGATGAAAACGGTGAAAATACCCTGTGGCGATGGAGCTCCTTTGGGTTAAAGAGTTTTGAAAATGGGGTTAAATTCGTAGCTTTTGGGGATAATTTAATTCACAAGGATGTCTACGAATATGCTTACCAGAGACAAAAAGGCAACTTTGATTTCCTTTACGAGCCCTTTATAGACGAGATTCAAGGTGCTGACATTGCTGCGATTCAGGCGGAGACTGTCCTTGTAGACAAAGATAATGCCGTCAGCGGCTATCCTGCCTTCGGATCACCCATAGCGGTTGGCGAAGCCATTAAAAATGCAGGCTTTGACGTAGCAGCCTGCGCCAATAACCACTGTTTGGACAAAGGAATGTATGGGATAGACGTAACCACGGATTTTTATAAGGAAAACGACATAACCTGTGTGGGAATCCAGGGAACAAGCGAAACGGAATACAAGCCTTACGAGATCATCAGTAAAAATGGCATAAAATTCGCACTTTTTGCCTACACCTACGGAACAAACGGAAATGAAGCGCCATCAAAATATCCGGCGGCTGTACATTACCTCCCAAAAACTACCGAAGAAGAGGACCGGTTTGTTGAGGAGATAAGAAAAGCCCGGGAAGATACGGATTTTACCATAGTATTCGTGCATTTTGGCGAGGAATACAATACAGAGGTCACAGATGAGCAAAAGCGTGTGACAGAGCTTTTGGCGAAGGCAGGAGTAGATGTGGTAATCGGAACCCATCCCCACGTAGTTCAGGAAATGCAGATGATGGAGAGGCCGGACGGCGGGGAGATGCTTGTCTATTATTCGCTGGGTAATTTCAGATCAGCCAAAATGAAGGATCGAAATGCGGATATCGGCGGAGAGGCGGTCTTTACTGTGTGGCATACATTTGACGGAGTAGGCCTTAAAGACTATGAAATGAAGGAGATAAACACATTTTATAAATAAATGATGGCATAACATCATGACATCAAAACATCAAGACAGCAAAAAGCCCGGAAGAAGCAGTGCTCCTTTCCGGGCCATTTTTATACCTTATGGGCTGTTTTTTGAAACTGTACATAAACGCATTCAATTAGGCTATTTGCGCATCTTTCAGCAAATTACCTTGAAGTCCAGTACATATTTCTGAATTCAGTAGGTGTGCAGTTTTTAATGATCTTAAACATTCTGATAAAGGAGGACAGAGACGGGAAGCCGCAGTTAAGAGCTACGTCTGTAATGGAGTTCCTCGGATCTATCAGGTATGTTTCCGCCTTTGCAATACGCTTCTGATTAACATATTTGTAGAAGGATACGTTGGTAAACTGCTTAAACCTTCTGGAGAAATAGAACTTGCTGAAGCCGCTTTTTCCTGCAATCTCATCAAGGCTAAGATCCTCTGAGCAGTGCTCCTGAATATAGTCGCAGATTTCTATAAATCTCTCAAAATACTCGTCTCTGCGCACATGCTCAACAGGGTCATCTTCAACGCTTCTCTTTACGAAATTCTTGCCAATGCAGGAGAGGAATTCAAGAAGCTTGCAATATATGTCAACCTCGGAAAAAGAGGCATTTTCCTTGTAAATCTCGGTGATTTCCAGCAAAAGGGAACGCACTTTATTATAAATCTGAGGATAATCTTCAGGGGTAACCACTATATAAGGGGACATGATGCTGATAAGCGTTTCAACCTCATGCATAAATCTAAGCTCAGTGGTATCCGGCTGGAAAATAATACGCTGTCCCTCCTCAGGCGCTTTAATAGAGTGAATACAGCCGGGGCAGATTATGATGATATCGCCTTCACGCAGGCTCACATTTTCTCCTGCACAGTTTAAGTCATAGCAGCTGCGGATGGGCATAATAATCTCGATTGCAGCGTGCCAGTGCGGGGGATAATCCTCATATTCATCATTATCGTAGAGCTTAAGTGATGTGCTCTGCTTATAATTTACGGTTTCTACAAGTCCATTTAATGTTTCAATCATAACTACTACCTCTGGTGCGCCTGTTTATCTATGTATGGCGCTATACCTGTCAAAACTTCCTGCAGACTCCCCCTCTAAAAGCGCAAGAATTATTAATTGATATGTACTATTTTATTACAAAAAGATGCCCAATTAACAATGAAAAATTGCTGTTTAATGATTAATAATTGCTATTTATAGCGCCTTTTTCAATATTTTGCCCAAAAATCCGAGCAATAATTCGTAGCTAATTAACAAGCATTGAAAAGATTAAGATTTTAAGCTGTGTTATTTTTGTATTACCAAAGAATTGATTCATTTAAGGAGACAAATATGAGCAAAGAAAGAGAGCCCTTAGTTACACATATTTTCACTGCTGACCCTTCAGCTCATTATTTTAATGGCAAAATTTATGTGTATCCTTCACATGACATTCCGCACAACGGCGAGGATAACGATAACGGCGATGAATATCAGATGGAGGATTACCACATTCTGTCCATGGATGAGATCGGTGGAGAGGTTACAGATCACGGCGTAGCCCTCAGCATGCACGATGTACCCTGGGTCAGAGACCAGATGTGGGCTCCTGATGCAGTATGCAAGGATGGAAAATACTATCTGTTTTTCCCTGCAAGAGACAAGGAAGGCAACTTCAGACTGGGCGTTGCTGTAAGCGACAAGCCGGAAGGGCCCTTCACACCTGAGGAGAACTGCATTGAGGGAAGCTTCAGTATAGATCCCTGCTCATTTATGGATGATGATGGCAAGGTTTATGTATACTTTGGCGGACTTTGGGGCGGACAGCTTGAGAAGTACAGAACAGGTAAGTTCGATCCTGAGGGAACAGAGCCTGAGAAAAACGAGCCTGCAGTTTGTCCTAAATGCGCACTTATGAGCGATGATCTTAAGGCATTTGCTGAGAAGCCGGTAGATATTCAGATTCTTGACGAGGACGGCAATCCGCTCCTTGCAGGAGATGAGGACCGCAGATATTTCGAAGGCCCCTGGATGCACAAATATAACGGCAAGTACTATTTTTCATATTCCACAGGAACAACCCATTATATCTGCTATGCAGTTGGTGATAAGCCCTATGGTCCTTTTACCTACAAGGGACGTATCATGGAGCCCGTTATCGGCTGGACAACTCACCACTCAGTGGTAGAGGTTGAGGGAAAATGGTACCTGTTCTACCATGACTGTGAGCTTTCAGGCGGTATCAACCACAGAAGATGTGTAAAATACACTGAGCTTCACTACAATGAGGATGGCACAATTCAGACAATCCATCCCTATGACCACAAAAATTGAAGTACTGAGGGGGGAGATAGTTACTTTAACGAGTGGTCATAGTGCACTTATTTAGGCAAAACCTATAAGATACTTCCTTGTTAATAACCTCTTCGAAGCGTATAATTACGTTATGCACAATTTAATTCAAGCATAAGAGGAGGTATCAGGGATGCAGGAAGTATATGAATTCTTAAAAAAGTGCGGAACTTACTATTTGGCAACGGTTGATGGGGACCAGCCCAGGGTTCGTCCTTTCGGAACCGTTGACATTTTCGAGGATAAGCTTTATATCCAGACCGGTAAGGTTAAGGATGTTTCCAAGCAGATTCAGAAGAATCCCAAGGTTGAGATTTGCGGATTTGCTGAAGGTAAGTGGGTCAGAGTTGCAGGCGAGCTTGTTCGCGATGACAGAGTAGAAGCTAAAAAGCACATGCTTGACGCTTATCCGTCACTTCAGGGCATGTATTCAGCAGAGGATGACAATACAGAGGTTCTGTATTTCAAGAATGCTGTTGCAACCTTCGCATCATTTGGCGGAGAGCCCAAAGTAGTTAAATTTTAATAAAGTTTCTAAAGATTCGGCGCGGTTTATAGACAAACCGCGCCGTTTTTTTAGGTATTTACTGCTTTTGCGCGTCCCTTGCAGGCAAAGTGCCCATTGTTGATGAACAAGCGTTATTTTCATATAATTAATGAATAAAATATCGGGAATTACTACGTTGAGACATAAAAGAGATATGCAGAAATGAGGGGGCTATAAAGCATGAGAAAAATTGTCTGCAGTTTTTTAGTTTTAAGCGTTGTTCTATCGTTGTCAGCCTGCAGCAAAGAAGCAGAAGAAGCGAAGGGGGAATTCAGTCCGTCGCTTGATACAAATACTGAGTGCAGTCTAACTGTGGCCGGAAGTTATGATAATTTCGAGGCCTTAGAGGCCGAATTTGACAGATTTAACGAGATATATCCAAATGTTCAGCTTAGCTATGTGAAGCTTGATGACTATAACAATGTATTGGACACAGCGCTGGAAGGCGATGATAAGCCCAATATTTTCTTTACCTTTGCCTCGATGGTGGACGACGAAAAATACAGTCACATTTTTACTCATACTGAGGATTTGTCGGACTCCGCTCTTGGCCTTAATCTTGGCTGCATTCGCGAAGGCCTTATTTACCATGATGATGAAAACCATGTAATGATGGTGCCGGTTTTTTCAAGAAGCTATGGCATGCTGGTGAACAACGACCTTTTTGAAAAAGAAGGACTGAGCGTTCCAACCACATGGAATGAGCTCTTAGATGTGTGTGAAAAATTCAAAAGCAAGGGCTATTCAAACCCTATGATGGGTTACAGCGCAGGTTCTTCCAGCTGTTTCATGTACACGGTTGCATATCCTATGTTTGTAGCTAATCTCGTTGAAAAAAAAGACGCGCTTACACTTGCCAATAATCTCGATCCCGCAGCAGGAGAATACATGCGCCCTGCCTTGGAAGCGGTTGAAAAGCTGGTTCAAAGCGGATGTATCGATCTTGATGAATGCGAAAAAATCGAGGATAACTATACAGAGGTAATTCTGCGCTTTTTTGAAGGCGATGTACCGATGATGATCTGCAGTGGGGATACCGTGTCCGGAACCAGGAAACGTGAAACCCAGTCTGAAGCTTTTTCCAAAAACCCCTTTAATTACACATTTTCACCGATCCCTTTGACTGATAAGGGCGGATATTTTATCGATAGTCCTTCTGTGGAATTTTCCGTTAACAAGGATAGCGACAATCTGGATATGACAAACGAGTTTATGCGTTTCCTTATCACAAATAAGGAGCTGGATCAGATGGCATCGGTGAAGCGTCTTGTGACTCCCACATCGGATCTGTCCTTTGATGCTGTTTATGCACCTTTTGCACAGGTGAGCGCAGATCGTATTATTTCGCCTGAAGTTATAGGTATCACAGATCCGCTTACGATACAGATAAAAGTGGCAGCTTATCAGGTTGGAAAAGGTGAGATCAGCATTGATGATGCTGTTGCAATGTATGGTACCTTTGAGTGACAGGGGTGTAAATGCATGGAATAACAGGTGATTTTGATACAATTGTTTTGCAGGGTTCTGATAAATGAGAGACCTCGGAGGATATCGCGTGAAGAAAGCGATGGTCATTATTCCCAATCTTCTCATAATTGGATTCATATTGGTTTTTATCGTTCGATATGCGAATTCCAAGGTAGAAGAGAGCAATCAAAACGTCATAGATGAATATGAGAAGATGACTGTCACAGTTAATCAGATCATAACGAACTATCTTGAAGATGAGCAGCATCTGTGCGACATTTGGTCAAATTATGTCAACCGGTCGGCAGAGGCAGGTACTCCCATGACTCCTGAGGAAATCGTGTCTTATATCAAAAAGGCCAAGGTACTTCCGGAGATATCAGGACATCTGATTTTCATGGATGATCCGGAGCGGTCCGGTATTTCAACTGCGGAAAATCCGTCAGGGTCCGGTGATTATGCGGTTTCTTACAAGAATATATCTATATTCGACAATCTTGACAGTGTGAGCGACGTTAACGGTGTGGTCAATATCACAAGGTCTTATACCAATCCTCAGAACGGAATACAGTCGATTGCCTTTATGAATTATGTGCAGATTCTTGATCCGGATACAAAGGAAATAAAAACCGGTCTTTTAATGAGGGTGGTCCCTTTAAACCATCTTGAGCAAAAGCTGGTTTTTCTAAAGGGAGAATATGATAGTGTTGAGATAAGCCTTGTAGATAAAGAAGGTAACTATATTTTTCATGGAAAATCCCTCAAAAACACCAATTTCTTTGAATATTTCAAGTCCTACAACAATGTGCCCATCGAGGAATTCCAGCGAATAAAACAGGAGGTAATCGGAGGTGTCGGCTCAATAACAATGAAAAACTCAAAGGGTGAGGATTGTATGATATCCCACACCCCTCTTGAAGCTATGGAGGTGTGGTATCTGCTTGCATACATTCCCAAAAAGGACCTGGCGGTAAGCCGCGTGGTTGACTGGATTTTGCTTGGTACCGTATCTGTTAGCCTTATAATTTTGCTGGTATATAATTTCCTGATTCTTATGAATTTTAACCATAAACTGGCGGACGCTGCAGAGCAGGCCAATCAGGCCAATGCGGCCAAGTCCTACTTCCTTTCCACCATGTCACACGACATACGTACTCCTATGAACGCCATTCTGGGACTCAACGAAATGGTACTAAGAGACTGTAAGGATGAAAATATCATCAGTTATTCCGAGAGTATAAGGACCGCAGGAAATACTCTTTTGGGAATCATAAACGACATTCTGGACTTCTCGAAGATAGAAGCCGGCAGAATGGACATAATAAATGTGGATTACAGCTTTGTATCCCTTTTGAACGACCTTGTAAACATGGTTCAGAAGAAAGCAGCTGACAAGGGGCTTGCTTTTAAGCTTGATATTGACAGAGAAATTCCCACCATCCTTAACGGTGATGAGATAAGGATAAAGCAGGTCATTACAAACATCCTTTCAAATGCGGTCAAATACACTAAAGAAGGCTCTATAACCCTTACTGTGGGCTTTGAAAAGCCGCTGTACAAAAACGATTCTATCATTTTGAAGATAAAGGTTGCAGATACAGGAATAGGCATAAAGCCAGAGGATATGGATCGCCTGTTTAAGGCCTTTGAACGAATCGAGGAAAAAAGAAACCGCAATATCGAGGGTACAGGCCTTGGTATGACCATAGCCCAGAGCTTCCTTGCCATGATGGGCAGTCAGCTTCAGGTTGAAAGTAAATACGGAGAGGGCTCAGTTTTTTCCTTTAATCTGGAACAGAAGGTGGTTAAGTGGGATCCAATCGGTAATTTCGAAGAAGCCTTCAAGCGCTCTATCAACGAAAGACGCGGCTACCATCAGAAGTTCACAGCTCCGGATGCAGCAGTGCTGGTGGTTGACGATACGTTGGTTAACCTTAAGGTATTTGCTAACCTGTTAAGCCGCACGAAAATGCATATCGATACCGCAGAGAGTGGAGATGAGGCCATTTCGCTGTACAAGGAAAGACATTATGATGTTATTTTCCTTGATCATATGATGCCCAAAAAGGACGGAATCGAGACCCTTACAGAAATGCATGGTATTGCGGACTCACCAAATGGCGATACGCCCATCATCTGTCTTACAGCAAATGCCATATCGGGCATGCGTGAGATGTACATTAAGGCAGGCTTTGATGACTATATGACTAAGCCGATAAATCCGGAGAGCCTTGAAAACCTGTTACTTGAGTACATTCCAAAAGAAAAGATTGAAGCTCCGGATGAGGCCAATGATGAAGATAATACCGAAATTCCGAAGTTTATCTATAATATCCCGGAGCTGAATGTCAATTCCGGCATAAGCCATTGCGGCTCCAAGCATTCATATATGTCGACGCTTAAGCTGTATATTGATGCTGCAGCCAAGAATGCGGAGGAGCTGGAGAAGCTATGGAATGAGGAAGATTTAAAGAACCTGACCATTCGTGTCCATTCACTAAAGAGCACATCACGAATGATCGGCGCACTTTCTCTTGGAGATCATGCCGCAGCGCTGGAAAAAGCCGGAGACGCGAAGGATACAGAGAAGCTGGCGAAGGAATTACCGGATCTTATTAAAGAATACAGAAAGCTGGCATCCGCTCTTAAATCACTTAATGAAAAGGACGAGGACAGTTCTAAGGAAGATACCAGACCGCTTATAACTGATGAATCGCTAAAAGAAGCATACACTACACTTTCAGAATTCTGTGCGTCCTACGATTTTGACTCTGTGGCGCAGGTGATAAAGAAGCTTGGTACCTACAGAATGCCTGAAAGTGAAGCTGAAAGATATGATAAGCTGGTGAAAGCAGTGGATAACTATGATTATGATCTTATTCCGGGAATACTAGATGGGGGGAAGCAGTAAATGGCAACCAGGATAATGATAATTAGCCGTGGCGCAGGTTTTATGATTTATGCACTTGAATCCAATCTTATGGAAAATGGCTTTGAAACCGTCCACGCAGAGCCTATAGTTAAGAGTATAGAGATGGTAAAAGAGGATATTGATATCGTCTTGTTACTGGCGGATGAATATATATATGAGTCCGCGGATGCTCTTGTTTATCTAAAGGACCTGTGTGAGGACAAGGAGCTTCCTGTCTGTCTTATAGGCTATGAAATTGAGATGGAAGAGGTCAAGCGCTACATTCCGGAAAAATGCATAATTAAGGAGTTTACCCGTCCCTTCGATGCTAAAAATGTTTCAGAAGAGCTCAAGGATGTTTCCCAGATTGCTGAAGAGAAAAAACGTGGAAAACACATTCTTCTGGTGGATGACGATCCTACATCTCTTAGAATGTTTCAGGGGTGGCTTTCTGAAAAATACAGGGTAACCGCGGTAAAATCAGGAATGCAGGCCATTACATACATTGCCCATCACCTGCCGGATCTGATACTGCTTGATTATGATATGCCCATTACTCCCGGGCCCCAGGTTATGGAGATGATACGAAGCGAGGTCAGCGCCGCTCAGATTCCCATAATCTTCCTTACGGGAAAATCCGACAGGGAGAGCATAATGAATGTTATGAGGTTAAAGCCCCAGGGTTACCTTCTTAAGACCATGTCCAGAAAAGACATAATCGCATCTATTGATGAATTTTTCGAAAACAGAAAATGGAACAACAGGTTGTAATACTGATCTAAACTGATTTGAGGGTGGAGGATCATGGATGAACGAACGCGTAGTGGTTGTTGACGATGACACCGTGATTTTAAAAAATTCAGAGGCTATCTTGTCCAAATGCGGGTACAGAGTTACCTGCTTAAAGAGCGGAAAGCTACTTCTCGGATACCTTGAAGCCAATGCTGCAGACATCATTTTGATGGATATTCGTATGCCTGAAATGGACGGATATGAAACCATGAAGCTCCTTAGGGAATGGGAAAAAAAGACAGGGGCTGAGGAAATACCCGTAGTTTTCATGACGGCCAATGATGATGATGTTTCCGAGACAATGGGCTTATCCCTTGGAGCTATGGATTACATCAGAAAGCCTTTTCATGCTGAGGTTCTAAGGCTAAGGGTTACCCATCTGCTTGAGCTTATAGCTTTTCAGAAGGATCTTCACGGCCAGGTTGTGCTTAAGACAAGGCAGCTTGAGAGCATGTCTCTCCATATCGTTGAGACGCTGGCTGATGCCATAGATGCCAAGGATAATTACACAAACGGCCATTCAAGAAGAGTTGCAGCTTATTCCAAGGAAATCGCGAAGAGATACGGCTTTTCACTTGATCGTCAGGAAGAGATATACATGATCGGACTGCTCCATGATGTAGGTAAGATCGGAGTGCCGGATTCTGTAATAAATAAGCCCGGAAGACTCAATGATGAGGAATTTGACAAGATAAAAAATCACCCTGTTATGGGTGCCAAGATACTGAGTAATATTGCAGAAATGCCTAACCTAATAAAAGGCGCCAGATGGCATCATGAGAGGTACGATGGCACAGGTTACCCGGACGGCCTAAAGGGCGAGGATATTCCCGAGGAAGCAAGAATTATAGCCGTTGCGGATGCCTATGATGCTATGACAAGCCGCAGAAGCTATCGAAACATAATTCCTCAGGATCATGTGATAAGTGAGATAAAAAACGGAATGGGTACTCAGTTTGATGAAAGATTCGCCCGGATTATGCTCGATATGATCGCGGAGGACACTGAATATACCATGCATGAGTAAATATTGACAGTATATCGGCCCGGAAAATCCGGGCCGTTTTTTAGACTGTTTTAATCCATTTTCCCTTGAAGTAATAAATTACAAAAATCACTGTGCTGACAGACCAGGTCAGAGGATAAGCCCAGAAAATCACGTTAACTACCGGGATTAGCCTTACGATTATTGTTATGTAGGTTATTCTAAGAAGACACCAGCTGGACAGCATAACAATCATAGGTACGGTGGTCTTTCCGGCGCCTCTGTATATTCCGGCAAGACAATGGCTTAGTGCCAACAGGAAGAAGAAAAGACTCTCAGTTCTGGCCTGAGTAGTACCGATTGCAAGAACGGCAGGCTCGCTTGAAAAGATCCTCAGGAAAAGCGGTGCAAAGGCAAAAATAGCCACGCCTATAAGCTCTGCGCATCCAACTCCGATAGCACAACCAATAACCGAACCCTTTTTGACTCTTTTAATCTCACCTGCGCCGAGGTTCTGACTGACGAAGGTTGTCAAAGCCATGCAGATACAGGTAATCGGCAGAAAAACAAAGCCTTCAAGCTTGGAATAACTACCGCAGCCCGCCATAGCTGCTGAGCCGAAGGCGTTTATATTTGACTGAACAACGACATTTCCTATTGCGATTACGCTATTCTGTATTCCTGTCGGAATTCCAATTTTCAGCTCTTTCCACAGAAGATTCATATCCATCTTAAGCTTATTTATGAAAATTCTATGGGGACCATCCACTTTTAGTAGCTTTACGAAAGCCAGAACAGCACTGATAAATTGTGCGATTATGGTGGCAAGCGCTGCCCCTGCGATTCCAAAGCCAAAGTATTTAACAAATGCAATATCAAGAATAGTGTTTACCACGGTGCTGACAACAAGGTAATACAGCGGCCTTTTGGAATCTCCCACGGCCTGAAATACTCCGCAGCAGGCACTATACAGAATATTGCCAAGGCCTCCGAGGAAATATATCTTGAAGTACAACACGGAGTTATCCATTACATCAGATGGTGTTCCCATCCACCTAAGAAGCACCGGTGTGAAAAAATAGCCCCACACAGTCATTACAATTCCCATGAGAATTGCAAATGCAATACCCGTATGGGTTGCCTTAGAAACCTCTTTGTAGTCCTTAGCGCCGTAGCTTTTTCCTATAATAACACTGTTCCCCATGAACAGGCCGTTGATAAAGCCCACCATCAAAAAGATAAGACTTCCCGTGGTGCTGACAGCGGCCAGAGCTTCCTTACCCAGAACATTTCCCACGACAACTGAGTCGACAATGCTGTATAACTGCTGAAGAAGCTGTCCGAGAAAAAGCGGAACAGCGAACATTATTAAATTTTTTGTAATAGAACCTTTAGTCATGAAAAATTAACCATCCTTAACTGCACCCGATTTAGGGGCACAGTATTTCTTTCTATCACTTTTTTCTATTTTGTGCAATCTTTTTGCGAAAAATGGCGGATATTTATTGACACGAAGCTGTCAGCCAATTATGCTTACAAAAAAACAATTTTCAGAAAGCGATATGGGAGAGAATAAATATGACTAATATTTTGGCGATCGGTAACAGTTTTTCCAGAGATGCCACAGCATACCTGCATGATATTTGTGAAAACATGGGGCTTTCTGTGCATGTGGTGAATCTTTATATCGGAGGATGCTCTTTAGAGCGCCATTGGAGCAACATTGAGAGGGATGAAAGGGCATATCAGTATCAGGAAAACGGAGTCATTACAGACAGATATGTGAGCATTTCAGAGGTCCTGCATAGCAGATCCTGGGACTACATTGTAACCCAGCAGTCCAGCCATGACAGCGGATGGTTTGATACCTATGAGCCGTTTACGGGACTTATGTTTGATTATCTTAAAAAGGAAGTTCCCGGCGCAAAGCTCTGCATGCAGCAGACATGGGCATACGAGATAGACAGCGACCACGGATGTTTCATCAGATATAACCGCGACCAGCAGGAAATGTACAATCGTTCCAGGGCTAATTATCATGCGATCGCCGATAAATATAATATTCAGCTGATCCCATGCGGTGACGTGATACAGAATATCAGAAAACACCCTGAATTTGACGTAGCAAAGGGCGGAAAATCCATATGCAGGGACGGCTTCCACATGCATTATCTCTATGGACGATATGCTCTCGCATGCACCTGGGCGAAAAATCTTCTGAATGCACAGATTAGCGATTGCACCTATATACCGCAGTGCTTCGATACTGATGAAGTTGTGGACCAGGAACGTCTTTCAATAGTAAAGAGTGAGATAATCTAAACAATTCTTTAGCAAAAACAGAATCTAAATTATCAGAAATGTCAAGTACGAATTATGAATGAGTATGTTCATAATTCGTACTTTTGTCTTGTTATGCGCATTTTATAATAATAGTGGAGTAAAAGGCTCCTTATGGGGGTTAAAGTAAATTATTCAGTAAATGGTTAATGAAAGAAACGAGAGAGGAGGGAGTTACTTTGAAGGAGAATGCAAAAAATTTAGTAAGGTATTTTTTAATGATGGCCATGGTGCTTGTGATGTTTGTAGGGGTTAAGACGACGGCACTGGCACATTATGAAACACTCGAAATTGATGATGAGACAGTAACTGAAGATGTAGAGAGAAATACTTGGTCTTATGATGCTTCCACAAGAACGCTTACCCTTAATGGATTTAATATCAAAACCTCTCGTTTTGGAATTAAATTCAGATCTGATGATACGAATGCGGTATTTAATATTATTCTGAAAGGAGATAATGTTATTGAAGCGGATAATTATGGAATAACTATCGACAGTGATACAAATGGAGCTTGTAGCTTGAACATCAGAGGAACAGGAAAGCTAACCGTGTCTTCTAAAAAAATAAACGGGATTTATTGCAATGGGAATATAAACATAGATGGTTGTACTATTGTTTCAACTACAAGTACCTCTTATGGTTATGCTGCTATTGAAGCGGAGAAAAGTATTACGATCAAAAACAAGGCAGATGTTACCGCAAGAGCTACGAATAGCGCCGGTTCTACTACATATGGAATATATGCGATGATGAAAGATTATAAAGAAGAAAATTATGGTATTTCCATCATTGATTCTAAAGTAGTTGCATCTACAGCAACTCGCAATGGTGCGATTCAATCCGATCAAGGAGATATAGAAATAGGCAGAAATGCAGATGTTACCGCTGAGGGTGGGAAAGCTGGCTTTTATATTTTTAATTATAAAAAAACTATCACCATTGCCGCAGATGTAAAATCATTAGTGGCAATAGGTGGTGAAAACGCCATTTATGCAAATAGAGTAATAAATGCCCTTGATGGTACGGGATGGGAAATTGAAGATGATGAAGTCATGTCTGTGGATCTAATTTACGATGGTTCTGAAGCCAAAAGCATGTTTAATTATCAGAAGCTTGTTTTCCCTAAAGCCATACCATCTTTAGACGTAGTTCCTATGGCAAAGGATCTTACATATACGGGAGAATTACAGGAGCTTGTAACAGCAGGAAAATCAGTTGAAGGACGTGTAGAATATGCACTTGGAGCAAGTGATAAGGCGGTTCCACGTAGTGATTCTTTTGATTATGATATACCCAGAAAAATAAACGTCGGTACATATTATGTCTGGTACAGAACTGTCGGTAGTCCTGCTTATGACGTTTCAGAAGCTAAATGTATCACGGTTAAAATAAAGTCAGCAGATGATGACACTGGTAAAAAAGAAAATGAAGTAAAACCCAATAAACCTGCAACTGAAGTTAGAACCACACAAGTAAGCGAAAGCGTTCAGGCACCTGCTGATACAGAGAATATCGATAACACTCAGAAAAACACCACGCTTTCAAAGCCCAAGGCAGACAAGAAATCCATCACCCTGACCTGGAAGAAAGTAACCGCAAAGGGCATCAAGGGCTACGAGATCCAGTACAGCACAGATAAGGCCTTCAGCAAGGATAAGACCAAGAAGGTTACCATCAAGAATGTGAAGACCACGAAAACAAAAATAAAGAAGCTTAAGTCCAAGACAAAGTATTACATCAGAATCCGTACATTTTCTAATAAGAACGGAGAGAAAGTATACTCCAACTGGAGCAAGGCAAAGAACGTGAAGGTTAAATAAATCGAATATTCTGTATTATTACCCGGGAAGCTGTAATTAAACGGCTTCCCGGTTTTTTTGTGGCTGGATTTAGCATAATAAAGCTCTTTCGTAAAAATTTACGAAATATAGTTGACAATGAAATAAGCCTGTATTATTGTATTAAATAGTTAATACAATAATACATCGAAAGGAGCAAATGCCATGTCGTGGAATCTTGACTCAGATCGCCCGATCTTTATACAGATTGTGGAGCATCTGCAATACGATATTGTTTCAGGCTACTATCAGCCGGGGCAGAGATTGCCCAGTGTTCGCGATCTTGCCGCAGAAGCGGCGGTTAATCCCAATACGATGCAGCGGGCACTCAGTGAACTTGAGAGAAGCGGATATATGCATTCAGAACGTACCAGTGGTCGATTTATTACGGAGGATAAAGGCATGATAGATGAACTGAAGAGACAGCTGGCGACAGCGCAGATTGAAGTTTTTTTACAGACTATGAAGAGACTTGGACTCAGTAATGAGGAGATTCAGGTACTTGTGAAAGAAAGCATGAAGGAGTGAGCGTATGAGCAAATTAGTTGATATCAAGGGGTTGACGAAGAACTATGAATCCATAACTGCTCTGTACAATGTAAATCTGGAGCTTGAGAGCGGACATATCGTGGGACTTCTCGGACCTAACGGAAGTGGTAAGACCACACTTATCAAGATTCTGTGCGGACTTTTACATCCCACATCAGGATCTGTACAGGTAGATGGACATGACATCGGTGTTGAGACCAAAAGCGTAATTTCCTATCTGCCGGACCAGACTTATCTTGACGGCAATATGACAATTCGCGATATTTTCGCGCTGTTCGTTGATTTTTACAGAGATTTTGATATAAACCGTGCATTTAATATGCTGAATATCCTTAAAATCAATCCCGATGCAAAATTGAAGACACTTTCTAAGGGTAATAAGGAAAAGGTTCAGCTGATTCTGGTAATGAGTCGCCGCGCTAAGCTTTATATCCTGGATGAGCCCATTGCAGGCGTAGATCCCGCTGCCAGAGACTTTATCCTTAACACAATTATTTCCAATTATGATCCCAGTGCTACGATCCTGATTTCCACTCATCTTATTTCAGATGTTGAGAGCGTGCTTGATGATGTTATTTTCCTGCAGTATGGACAGATTGCACTGCACGCTTCTGTAGATGAGATTCGAAGCAGAGAAGGCAAGTCGGTAGATGCATTGTTTAGGGAGGTATACAGATGTTAGGAAAACTTTTAAAACACGAATTTAAGGCTACATGGAAGTACTTTTTAGCCATAGATGCCATCACCATAGTGCTAGGTATAATTGCAGGCATTGTGGGATACGCAGTTGCAGGTAAAATTGACGATTTTCCGCCTACCTTGATAATTCTTCTTACACTTGGACTTGTGGGTTATATATTTGCATTGGTGTCTGCCTCAGTCCTTACTACGGTTTTCAATGTGGTGCACTATTATCGCAGCCTTTACACGGCAGAGGGCTATCTGACCTTTACCCTTCCTGCCACCACCACAGAGATCCTGTCAGCAAAAATGCTTGTAGCGGTAATCTGGCAGGTTATTATGGCACTTAGCCTTGCTACAAGTGTATTCTTCCTGGCCGGAAGCTTCTTTTTATACGGTACCGTTCATGGAGCTATTGATATTCAGGAGTTCTTCGGTGATTTCTGGTATGGCATTATGGAAATGCTGGGAATAGCAGGTGTTTTTGGTACACTTCGATATATTGTAAGTGTAATTATGTCTATTGTATTCAATATGCTGATATTCTTCTTTTCAATCAGCATCGGACAGCTGTGGCAGAAACACAAGATTCTTGGCTCCATTATCGCATTTTTCGTTACCCGCTTCGTAATGGGAATATTCTCATTCGTAGTTAATATGATGTCCGGAGCTTTTGGTATGCTATTACAAAATGACACAGATCCGGGCAGATATTTCTCACATACGACTGTAGTAAGTCTGCTTATCAGTGTTGTGGCATCAGTGGTAATGTACGTTGCCAGCATCTGGATTACAGATAAGAAGCTGAATCTTGACTAATTACATTTATTGCAGACATCCATACCGGCTCCGGATGTCATAAATAACAAGATTTGCAAGGTTGATAACAAGGCTTTCAATTGGAAAAAAAGTACCAAAGACGTAGTATATTTGCAGAAGACAAACTCATCACGAGATTTGATATTTTTCAGATATACGAAGTTGGAGGTACTTTTTTTATGGAAATGACACTTAGATGGTACGGAAAAGAGTTCGACACCGTAACTCTCGAGCAGATTCGCCAGATTCCCGGCGTAAAGGGCGTTATCACTACTTTATATGACACCAAGCCCGGTGAAGTATGGTCAAGAGAGCGAATCAAGGCCATGAAGGACGAGGTAGAGGCTGCAGGACTTAAGGTTGCAGGTATTGAGAGCGTTAATGTTCACGAGGACATCAAGCTTGGTAAGCCCTCAAGAGATCAGCTGATCGATAACTACATCGAGACTCTTAAGAACCTTGGTGAAGAAGACATTCACATGGTTTGCTACAACTTCATGCCTGTATTTGACTGGACAAGAACAGAGCTTGCAAGAAAAAGAGCAGATGGTTCAACAGTTCTTGCATACACACAGGAAGCTGTTGATGCTCTGGTTCCCGAGGAGATGTTTAACTCAATTTCATCTGATACAAACGGAAGTATCATGCCCGGCTGGGAACCCGACAGACTTGCTCATGTAAAGGAGCTTTTCGAGGAATACAAGGACATTACAGACGAGGATCTTTTCGAGAATCTTAAGTACTTCCTTGAGAGAATCATGCCTGTTTGCGATAAATACGACATCAACATGGCAATTCACCCGGATGATCCCGCATGGCCTGTATTCGGACTTCCAAGAATCATCATCAACAAGGAAAACATCCACCGTATGATGAAGATGGTTGATAACCCGCACAACGGCGTAACCTTCTGCTCAGGCTCATACGGCACAAACCTTGAAAATGACCTTCCTGACATGATAAGAAGCCTTAAGGGACGCATTCATTTTGCACACGTAAGAAACCTTAAGTTCAACTCACCTACAGATTTTGAGGAAGCTGCACATCTTTCATCAGACGGAAGCTTTGATATGTACGAGATTGTTAAGGCTCTCTACGATATCGGCTTTACAGGACCCATCAGACCTGACCACGGCCGCATGATCTGGGGCGAAAAGGCAATGCCCGGCTACGGCTTATATGACAGAGCCCTTGGTGCTGCATATATTAACGGTCTCTGGGAAGCAATCGAGAAAAGTCACGAGAGAGGTGTATGAAGATGTTAAAGCTCACAAATGAAGGAATAAAGGATACAAAAGCGTGGGAAGAGAAGGGCTACAAGCTTCCTTCCTACGACAGAGAGAAGATGATAGAGAACACCAGGAAAAATCCCACATGGATTCACTTCGGTGCCGGCAATATTTTCAGAGCTTTTCAGGCAAATGTATGTGAAAAGCTGCTGGATGAGGGCGTTATAGATACAGGCCTTATAGTTGCTGAAGGTTACGACTACGAGATTATTGAAAAATATAACAGACCTTCAGATGATCTCAGCATTCTTGCTACACTTAAGGCAGACGGCACGGTTGAGAAGAAGGTAATCGGCTCTATCGCAGAATCCTGCATTTTAGATGAGGAAAATGAGAAGGAAATCGAGAGACTTCGTGAGATTTTCAGAGCTCCTTCTTTGCAGATAGTAAGCTTTACAATCACAGAGAAGGGCTATAAGACAAGAGCTTACATGGATAAGGTGGTAGGCCTTCTCCTTGAGAGATATAAGGCAGGAAAGCTACCCATTTCCGTTGTCAGCATGGATAACTGCTCACACAACGGCGATAAGCTTAAGGAGGCTGTTCTTGAGATAGCAGGAGAGTGGGCTGCTGCAGGAAAATGCGATGCTGATTTTTCAGCATATCTTCAGGATGCTGCCCTGGTGGCATTTCCGCTTACTATGATCGATAAGATCACACCTCGTCCGGATGATACGGTTAAGGAGATGCTTAAGGCAGACGGGCTGGAGAACGCAGAGCCCATCGTAACCTCAAAGCACACCTACGTAGCTCCCTTTGTAAATGCCGAGGAGACCGAGTACCTTGTAATTGAGGACAAATTCCCCAACGGCAGAGCTGCTTACGAGAAGGGCGGATTTATTTTCACAGAAAGAGAAACCGTAGACAAGACAGAGAGAATGAAGGTTTGCACATGCCTTAATCCTCTTCATACAGCCCTTGCTATCTTTGGCTGCATGCTTGGTTATAAGACGATCCACGACGAAATGGATGATGCGGACCTTAAGAAGCTTGTTACCACCCTTGGAAAAGACGAAGGAATGAAGGTTGTGGTTGATCCCAAGGTGCTTTCACCTCAGGAATTCCTTGATGCAGTCCTTACAAAGAGACTTCCGAATCCCTTCATGCCCGATACACCGCAAAGAATCGCCTGTGACACTTCACAGAAGCTTCCGATCCGTTTTGGCGAGACCATCAAGGCCTACAGAAAGGATCCTTCACTTAACACAGCAGATCTCAAGGTAGTTCCTGTTGTTATCGCAGGATATCTCAGATATCTTGAGGGTATCGATGATGAGGGCAATGCCTTCGAGCAGAGTCCCGATCCGCTTCTTGATGAGCTCAAGACCCTCTCTCCCGAGGAAGTCCTTAAGAGAGAAGACGTATTCGGCGTAAACCTCTACGAAGACGGCCTTGCAGAAAGAGCTTTGGAGCTTTACAAGCAGATGCAGGGTGTAGGAAATATTAGGAAAGTGATCAGTAATCTGTAATGATAGAATTGCGTGTATGACAATAGTCATGAAGCAGTTCAAATGATGAATAATAGTTAATAATGACCAGCCTTTAGGGTGTTAAAAATACCAGGGGCTGGTTTTTTATGGGTATAAATGTGTTAGAATTAAATAACACAGATAAAGCAACACCTGAAGATATAGACAACAACCTTGTGTACTGGGCTGAGCTCTTCAAAGCGGATACTTGGGAAAAATTCAGGGAGCTTGCCAAAGACAATCCGGATATAGAGGAGGTGGGAAACTTGATTATGGAAGTAAATGCTGATACTCAGGCGAAGGAGATACTCGAAGGGCAACGCAGATACAGAGAGATGATGGCTTCCCAATATACCGCAGGATACACGGATGCTGAGGATAAGTATGCTGGTATCATTGCGGACAAAGATGCAACTATCGCAGATAAAGATGCCACCATTGCGGATAAAGACGCGACTATCGCGGATATGAATGCAACTATCGAGAAGCTAAAAAAGGATATAGCTGATTTAAAAACAAAGAAAAACTAGTTATTCAGAAAGCGGCGCCATAGAAATGGCACATATACGATTCTTATTGTTGAAAATAGGCGAAGAATAAAGGGAGACTGTATCTTGTTATACAGCCTCCCTTTAATTATGTCATATTTATGCTGTTCTCATCTTGAATGCTGAATACTTTCCGCCGGCCTTCTGGATCTTTTTAACCAGCTTTTTGTACTTTGACTTGCTGGTAGATCTAAGCAGGAACATTGTTCCGTTATCGGCAGATTTGAATGCATTTTTGCCAAGCTTCGTGATCTTGTTGCCAAGAGTTTCAACGTATACAAGCTTGGTCTTGCCGGAGAAGGCATCAGCGCCGATCTCTTTTACATAGCAACCGATAGTTACGGATTCGAGCTTTTTGCACTTCTTGAATGCATTCTTTTCAATTTTAGTTACGTTGTAAACCTTGCCGTTAATAGTAACTGTTGAAGGAATAACAGCATTCTTTATGTTTGTTTTGTTGCACTTAACCAGTGTAGCTGTGTTTTCGCCTGTAACCTTATAGGTGAAGTTCTGGGTATCTGTCGGAACATCGTTGAGAGCAACGTTGTAAGTAACGGTTGTCTCATCAAGATCTGTACTCTTTTTATATACAATAGAGATGTTCAGGTTTCTGTTTGTTCCGGCGCCATTCTTGGTGATGGTAAAGTACGGAGTGCTCGGTGACCACTCGGTCCATGTGAATGCGCTGTTTGCATCGGGAGCTATGGTTGCTGACTTAAGTATACCGCTCAGATTCTTGAGCTCGTTGTTGTACCTAAGTACAGGAACAATATTAACTGCCTGCTCATTCTGAGTCAGAGTGGTACGTGTAACTGTGTTATCTGCGTTAAGGACTGCAACGCCGAGGTTTGCTGTGTTACCAAGCACACTGTGGTTATATTTCTTAAGCTTTGTGCGGGTATCCTTCGCTTTTCCGGAAGATGTGGGGAATTCTGTGCAGTAATCAACGCGGCTTAATCCGTCACTTTTCATCTCCTTTGTGGAGATATTGAATCTGGAACCTGCGAGGTTGATTTTGGTCTTATCGCAGTTAATTAGATCGGTTTCGTATCTTGTGCTGCCGATTTTTACCTGATTCCAGCATCTTGATGCGTTGAACAGGATGTTGTTGTCGATATCGGCCTCCTTCAAAAGAAGAGCGAATGCAGCAGCAAAGCCCTGTGAAGATGCTTTATGCCAAACGAGCGCACCGTAAGCGGTGTTTCTAAGGTCATAGTTGTCGATTTTGATAGCTGAATAAGTTACGTTGTTTAAGATATAGTTGGCAATCTTTACTTCAGCATCGAACTCGGAATCATCATCGTCAAAGGTCTTTTTGATTCTTTTAATGGTATCCTTCAATCTCTTGCGCTGATAAGAATACTCGTCCTCATCTGTTCTCTGAAGGTATGCAAAACAGCTATACTTGTCAGATTTATTCTTAACATAAAGGAATTTGATCTGAGCCATAGCGCCATCGAGCTCTAAAGGATTAGCGTAAACATAGGCACGTCTTGCATATCTAAGGTCTTCTGTAGAGTACTTCTTTTTCTCATCCAGACCTGAATACATGGTAAAGAAATTTGAAGTACCGTAATCTTTCATGTTAGAAGCGGTGATTTCTGAACCAAATCCCATGATCTTGGAATCAAGGTAAACATAGGCATCATAAATTTTCTGCTCGTTTTCATTGAGCTTGCTTCTGACATTGTCTTCTGCGGCATCCGCAGTGATGATATTTGTGCTGACTACTGCTGCAGGCAGAATCGTCACAAATAATGCGATCGCAAGAATAAATGAACTTATTCTGCGAAAGGTGTTACAAAACTTCTTCATGACTAACCTCCATATTTATAAAAAATGTAACTATATTTTACTATTAGCCGAGAATAATTTCTATCGGGATTTCGATAAAAAAGAGGATTTTCGAGATTTATGCAAATCCAGACGAAAAGGAGGGGTCGTAAGCTTTGGGCATAAAAAGACGGCATCTTTTCAGATGCCGTCTTTGATCATACGAGAAAAACTCTATATGAAATTATATGTGCATTAAAAGCACTCATTTATAAGGCTTTAGGCAGCCTTTGAGCCCTTTTCCTTCTTTGCAATGATAGGAAGAATAACGCCAAGTCCTGTAAGAACAAGAGGTGTTATTACGTTAAGTGCAAAGGTGAAGGGATCAGTGTCATACATACCAAGTATGCAGCTTGCTGCTGTTACAAGGAAGCACCAGCCACCGAAGAACAGAGCAAGACCCTGGCTCTTAACAAAACGGTACTCAGGCTGGAACTTCTCGCCTGCCTTACGAAGAGCCATGTAAGCAAAGAATACCCACAGGTAACGAAGAGGCATGCATACAGAGTTGAGCTTTGTGAGCTGCTTAAGAACTGCTGCAGCACCGGGTACGAATGACTGGATAAGGATGATTGAACCGGATAATATAGCAACCATCTTGATACCATTTATATAAGCGCCGGATTCGTTCTTCTTAAGAAGACCTGAAGGGATGAAAGCTCTAGCGTCCTCGTTGTCGAGAAGCATACGAAGAGGTGCATCGATACTGATGACCAGTGTTGAAAGCTGACCGATCATGTTACATACGGCGTAGATGATCAGAAGGCTGTCACCGATGTGATAGTAGTTACCAAGCTTCTGGAATGCCCAGTAGCTTCCGTTTGAATTGTAAGAGTTGAAGCTCTCTGTTGAAGCATTGATCTCAGCGGGATCAAACATCATACCCATAGCGATTGTGCCAAGGAAAGCGCAGACTACAACCATGATAGCAAGTGTTATCATTGACTTGGGGAAGCCTTTACTTGGGTTCTCAACCTTATTTACATAAGGAGAGATCTTCTCGCATCCACCAACTGCGAAAACAAGGATGGACAGAGATGTGAAGTACTTAACATCAAACTGAGGGATGAGGTTCTTCATGCTAAAGTCCATTGATACGAAGCCGCCCTGAGGATTGATCGCAGGTGCAGCGAACATCATGATGATGTAGAGAATGGACATTACGAACATACTTGTTCCTGCAAGAGTAGCCAGCTTTTTAAGGGGATTAAGACCCTTTGAAGCAACCCAGCAGAAGAAAAGCAGGATAGCAAGAGTAACGAGCTGTACTGCAAGAGTAGGGAATGTGTCGTAGGTCTCACCGTTTCTGAAAACAGCCCAGCTAAGAGCCTTGAGACCGCCTGATGACTTAGATGCAATGTAAGTGATGTGGCAAGCCCAGTATGTCCAACCTGCGTAATAAGCAAGCTTGGGGCCCGTTGTGCTGCGAATCCATGAGCTTACACCGCCGCCTGATGTCTTGAAGGCTGAACCAAGTTCACCAACCATCAGTGCATAGGGCACAAAATAAAGTGCGAACATGAGTATCCAGCTGAAAATAACCTGAATACCATTGAAATAGACGAAACCATTGAGTACATTACCGAATCCCCAAACTGTTGAGAATGCCATGAATGCCAAAGTGGTCCATTTCATGCGTTTTGAATCCATTTTTTAATACCTCCTAAATACTAATTCTTCAATTCCTTCCAAAAATAGATTCGTTTTTGGGACAACTTATCTATATTACACCCATAAATTCCAAATATCAAATGGTTGAAAATAGCAACCATTGTGTATATAATTTAGATTAATATAAAATAGTTCAGCATTATTTAAAATTAAATAGTGAAGATTGATTAACGTAACTTTGAAAAACCGTGATTAACTTATGGAACTGTAAATTGTGATTAACTTACGAAACCATGAAATGTGATTAGCTTATGTGCTGGACTATCGAGTGAATATGAAAATTAAATATGGAGCAGATTTATGGATAAAGAAAAAGAACTTAGATATAACGAGCCGTGGATTTTACAGCGTGCAGATCCCTATGTGGTAAAGGCGCCGGACGGTTCTTATTATTTTACGGCTTCTGTACCTGAATATGACAGGATTGTTCTTAGACATGCTGATACCGTGGCAGGTCTTGCTGATGCGCAGGAGCATGTGATCTGGAGAAAGCACGACACAGGAATCATGGGAGACCATATCTGGGCTCCGGAGCTGCACTATGTGATGGGCAAGTGGTACATCTATTTTGCAGGGGGCGAAGCAGAGAATAAGTGGGAGATTCGTCCTTATGTTATTGAATGCCAGGGTGAAGATCCTATAAGTGACAGCTGGGTAGAAAAGGGCAAGATGAAATGCGCAGAGGATGATGAATTCTCCTTCAGAGCCTTTTCCCTTGATGCGACAGTTTTTGAAAACAATGGAAAATGGTACTACATCTGGGCTGAGAAGGTTGGCGTAGGTAAGCAGATTTCCAATCTTTATATCGCTGAGATGAAGAGTCCCTACGAGCTGAAAACAGTACAGGTACTTCTCACAACTCCCGATTATGACTGGGAGAGAGTTGGTTTTTGGGTAAATGAAGGTCCCGCAGTATTACAGAGAAATGGCAAGATTTTCGTGACTTATTCAGCAAGTGAGACAGGAATCGCTTATTGCGTGGGAATGCTCACCGCAGATGAAAATGCAGATCTTCTTGATCCCAGATCCTGGAGCAAGGAGAGATATCCCGTACTTGCAAGCGACGCTGAGGCTGTAGTTTACGGTCCCGGACACAACTCTTTTACTGTAGATGAGAATGGTCAGGATATCATGGTCTATCATGCGAGAACTGAGACCGAGATTGTGGGAGATCCGCTTTACAATCCCAATCGTCACGCAATGCTCATGAAGATTCAGTACGACGACAGAGGATATCCTGTTTTCAAGTGCAGATGAGGGTGATCACTAATGATTAGAAAAAATAGAATAAAGAGAGCTATCGTTACGGCTGCCTGCATAGGAGCAGCTTTTAGCGCATTTGGTGCGACTGCCGGTTGCTCAGCTACTGATTCCAAAGAGAAGATTTCAGGTGCAGACAAAGCAGAAGAATCAGTTAAAGAGGCTGATAATGTGGAAGGCTCCGACCAAGAGGGCGCGCAATCCAATGAAATCGCAGAACAGGAGGAATCCATGGGCGCTGACGAACTTAGCGAGGACGAGATAAAGAAGGACGTTTACAAAAATGCCGTGTGCTGCCATGATCCGCAGGTTATTCTGGCGGATGGTACCTACTACATGACAGGAAGTCATCAGGTATTGGCAAAATCCGAGAATCTCAAGGACTGGAGCTACATCGGGAACGGCAACAACGTATTCGATAACCTGTTTTCAGGAAGTCTTCCCGCCTTTGATTTTGTAGGAAAAAACGAGGAGGGTGGTTATTCTGTGTGGGCTGCCAATACTTTTTACAACGAGACCATGCAAAAGTATGTGATGTATTTTTGCACCACATCTTCTTATATTAAGTCGAATCTATGCATGGCTGTGGCAGATGAGCCCGGCGGAAAATACACATATACAGATACAATCCTGTATTCCGGCTTCACGGCTTCTCATGCGGAAGAGACAGATATTTACGATGTGCTGGGACAGGACGCAGATTTGTCTGCATATCTTAAATACGGTGGCTATGACAATGAAAAGTGGCCGAACTGCATTGATCCCGCTGTTTTCACCGATGAAGATAACAGAATGTGGATGGTATACGGATCCTGGTCCGGCGGAATTTTCCTGCTGGAGCTTGATCCTGCAACAGGAAAGCCAGTTCATCCTATAGAAGAGGCTAAGGCAGGCACTGAGGATGCGCCGGATCCATACTACGGCTACAGGCTTGTAGGTGGTGGGCATCATGCGATCGAGGGTCCATACCTGACCTATTCAAAAGAGACCGGCTATTACTATCTTTTCCTGTCATACGGCGGACTTACCAGTGACGGCGGCTATCAGATTAGGCAGTTTAGAAGTGAAAAGCCCACAGGCCCCTATGTCGATGCGGCAGGCAACAGACTTGGCGCTGAAGAAGATTACATGAATTACGGCTTAAAGATGATGGGAAATTATACGCTTCCCAGCCTTTCCGTAACGTACATGGCTCCCGGTGGACAGTCGATTTTCCGGGATGAAGCGGGAGATTACTACATCGTATATCATCAGAGATTCGATGACGGTCAGGAATTCCATGAGCCCAGAATACACAAGCTTTTCATGACAGAGGATGACTGGTTTATGGCAGCACCCTTTGAGTTTACAGGGGATGAGAGTATCGCTTCTATAAGCAGTGCGGCTTATGAAGCTAGTGGTTCTGAGGCATCAGGTGAGAGCGGGGCTGAAGGCGTGACTTCCCTTGAGGGCACATTTTATGTGCTAAATCACGGCCTTGCTGTGAACAATATCGTAAATAAGCCTGTTAAATGCACTTTTAGTGGCGGAAATATTGCATCAGCTGAGGGCGAAGAGAGTCTTAGCGGCAGCTATGAGTTAAAGGAAGGCACATCATTCGTTACGCTCACAATTGATGGCCAGAATTATGATGGCTGCGCATTTTCCATGACGGACGAAGCCGGGAACAAAACCCTGTGTATTTCAGCCAAGGGCAGTAACAATGAGACTATCTGGGCGGTAAAGTACCTTAAATGACAGATAAAACGGCACTGTTTTATATTGCTTTAACGCGATGGAGAACACAGAAAAAGCAATTTGTAAACACTATATAGCAATAATTGATAACTTTTGTTTAATTACACAAAAAGTATTTTAAGTTTTTATTAAAATTGACAAAAATGTAAAATGCTTTACAAAAATCTAAAATATTTATTGACGCTGTAAAATACCTTAGTTAAAATTACTATATAAGTTAATCACTTTGACAACTTTTTTAGGAGGATTTGACATGAAAAAGAAATTTATGGGTATGGCAATGGCAACAGTCATGGGTATCAGTACCCTGACAGGTTGTGCTACAACAACTGTTGAAGAAGCCGGCGAAGCTGAAGCTCCTGCTGAAGAAGCAGCAACAGAAGATGCAGGTGAGGCTACAGAAGAAACAGCAGAAGCTACAGAAGAGACAGCTGACGCAGCAGAGACAACAGATGGTTCTTCAACTGATTCACTTACAGGTAACGGCGACAAAGAGCTTCATGTTTTCCTTTACATGCAGGAGCATGAGAAGAAGATCTACGAGGATCTCGTAAAAGAGTTCGTAGATGAGCACAAGGATGAGATCAAAGAGGTTGTTTTCGAAGTAACAACACAGGATGAGTACAACCAGAAGATGATCGCAAACATGACGGCAAACGATATGCCTGATGTATTCTATGTAGGACCTGCAGCAGTTCGCTCTTATGTAGATAACGGATATATTCTTCCTCTTGATGATTATGTAGATGCTGATACAATCGGCAGCATATGGGGAACAACTCAGGAGATTTACCGCTATGACGGAACAAATGTCGGAAGTGGTTCACTCTATGCTCTTCCTAAGGATCTTTCATGCTTCGCATTTGCTTACAACCAGGATCTTTTCGATGCAGCCGGACTTGAGTATCCTGATCCGGAAAAGCCTTATACATACGATGAGTTCGTAGAAGTTTGTAAGGCTCTTACAATCGATAAGGACGGCGACGGCGAGATCGATCAGTGGGGCGTTGCAAATGCTGATCAGTTTGGTATGACACCTTTCCTTTATTCCAATGGTGTTAAGTTCCTTAACGATGATATGACCAAGGTTAACGTAGCAAACAACGAGCAGCTCAAGGAAGCTCTTACATTCTACACAGACCTTACAAAGAATGGTCTTACACCTTCAGTTGAGCAGGATACAGCTCTTGGTGGATATCAGAGATGGCTCGATGGACAGGTTGGTTTCTACGCATGTGGTACATGGGACGTTGCAGCTTTCATGGATGATGCTACATTCCCTTACAAGTGGAACCTCTGCGGTTGGCCTGTAGGACCTTCCGGTGATGGCAGATCACACACATGGATGGGTTCAGTAGGTTATTGCGTATCTGCTACATCTGAGAATCCTGATCTTGCAGCACAGCTTGTAGCTAAGCTTTCTACAGATGAGGAAGGACAGAAAGCAGTATCCGGTATTTCCACAGGTGCTTCTATTCAGCTTCCCAACATCACAGATCTTGCATATGGCGAGTTCAAGGATGCTGTAAATAGCGGCAAAGTTCCTTATGCTTCAAATGTAGATGTTATCTTCGGATACTTTGATGGAAACGATCATTATGCAGCAGCTCTTCAGGAAACAGATTACACCTATAATGGTGAGTGGTTCACACCTTTCTGGTCAGGTGTATTCAACATCAAGAACGGCGACATCTCTGTAGAAGATTTCTTACAGCAGGTAGAGCCTGAGATGCAGGAAGCTCTTGATGAGGCAATTGAGCTTCAGAACTCAGCTACTAACTAAGCTGCCAGGCGTTATAAAGTAATTATTAGCGGAGTCCCTTCGCAACGCGGAGGGACTCCATTTCATAGCAGGACTTCAATAGGAAGGAATCGAGTATGTCATCTAAAAAAGTAAAGACACATATGTCTGCGATGGCAAAGAGAGAAGAGAGATGGGCATGGCTTTTCATAGCCGCTCCTTTTGTGGGATTCATGCTTTTCATGGCTTATCCCATTGTCTTTGCTCTAATTGCCAGCTCAAGCAAATGGACAGGTATTAACTCATTATGGGGCAATATTGTTGGTCTTAGGAACTACATCAAAATCATCAATGATGTTAAGTTCTGGAAAGCTATGGGTACAACCATAATCTACATGATAGGTATCCCGATCGGTATGATCCTGGGAATGCTTGTTGCCATGGGACTTAACAGGAAAATCCCCGGAAAAAGATTACTTACAACCATGTACTATGTACCGGTTGTTTCATCCCTTGTTGCAGTTTCAATTCTGTGGGCATGGGTTTTCAACTATGACTACGGTCTTCTTAATGGAATCTACAAGGCATTGACCGGATTGCACGGCCCTAACTGGCTCGGCGACGAAGTTATGGTTAAAATATCACTTATTATTTTTATGGTCTGGAAGGGCCTTGGAGGCACAATAATCCTGTATTTGGCAGGTTTACAGAACATTCCCCGCGACTACTACGAGGCAGCCATGATCGATGGTGCCGGAAGCTGGCAGAAGTTCAGAAATATCACGCTTCCTCTGCTTTCACCTGTTACATTCTATATCCTGATCACATCACTCATCGGTGGTTTCCAGGTATTCGTAGAGGTTCAGGTTATGACACCTTCAGGCGGACCGAACTACAGCGCAGCTACCGTTGTATTCTACCTGTATGAGAAGGCATTCACCAATGGACAGCTGGGCTACGGCAGTGCAGTAGCAGTAATTCTTGCAGTTATCATATTCATTATCACGGCCATCAATTTCTGGGGTCAGGATAAATGGGTTAAGACTATAGATTAAGGAGGTATGGCACATGGAATTAGCGTTAAGCTCAAAAACAAGTCCAAATAAGAGTAAAAAAGCCAGTTCAAAAGATTACCAGACAGACCGTGTCATGTCCTCTAAGGAGAAAACTGTTAATATAATAATTTTTATACTGCTTTTCTTATTTGCGATAACAATGGTGTTCCCGCTTATTTATATGGTGGCAACATCTTTTATGACCAAGAATCAGATTCTTTCGGGCACATTAACACTTTTCCCGAACCCGATTCTTATTGGAAAATACAGCCAGGTATTGAGTAAGGGTCAGTTTATCAGCGGTATCATCAACACAGTTACCGTCGAGATCCCGGTTCTGCTCATCGGTGGATTCACTTCATCTCTTGCAGCCTTTGCTTTTGCAAAGATGAACTTTAGAGGTAAAAATGCGCTTTTCCTGGCGCTTCTTGCCACAATCATGATTCCTTTTGCGGTAGTTATGATTCCTCAGTACGTGCTTTTCACCAAGCTCGGCTGGACTGATTCACTGGCTCCGCTGATTATTCCGGGATGTTTTGGTAATGTAGGAATGATCTTTTTCCTTAGACAGAACCTGTACAGCATTCCTTCAGAGCTGATGGATGCAGCCAAAATCGACGGATGTAACTATTTTGGAATCTACTACAAGATTTTCCTGCCCCTTATGAAGGGCGCCCTTGGAACTCAGCTGATGCTGTGGTTCATGGGAATCTGGAATGACTATCTTGCTCCCACAATCTTCCTTAGAAGTGAGAAGCAGTGGACACTGCAGGTGGTTATCCGTTCCTTCAACCATTACTACGCAATTCAGAGTGACTACGCGCTGATCATGGCGGCTTCAGTTATAGCAATGCTGCCGACTCTGGTACTGTTCTTCCTGTTCCAGAGAGTTATCATCGAGTCTATTGCAATTAGTGGAATTAAATAAGACCCATACTTAATGAAAATTATGAAAAAAAGAGGATTCCGGGCATTTGTGCTCGGGATCCTCTTTTTCATGCCAGTGTGCCAGAGGGGACGGTTCTTTTTGGCACGGTCTATTGAGGACTGTGCCAAAGAGAACCGTCCCCTCTGGCACGTGGCCTTTGTAATTATAATTAAAAACTCATTCCATAAAAAATTAAAAAAGGTTATAATATTATGTGTGTGTTAACTATCAAAGGGAAAGTTTTTTAGGAGGGTGAAATGAGTAAAAAACTAAAGATTTTAGTAATTGCTTTTGTTGCAGCTGTACTTATGCTTGGTCATGGTACGGTAGAGGCTGCTGATCAGACGGAGCAGATAGTTAAACAGGGGGTTTCTCCCAGTGACAAGACATTATGCTATGTGGGGTATGACACTTCGTGGTATTATGCGGCTTTTAGAACCGAAGGGGTGAGTGTTTTATCAATTACTAGTTCTGATGAAAGTGTTTGTAAAGTAGAAGCGGAATATGATGAGGATTATAAAGAAACAACGGTTCATTATAAATATCTCAAAGCGGGAAAGGCGACAATTACTGCCGTGTATACATATAATGGCAAGAGTTACACTAGTAAAGCGAGAATTAAAATTGTGCCGTATACCAGTCCTTTTAAGTCCTTAAAGATCGGTTCAAAGAATGTCAACAAGATTTTTGATAAATCAAAAGCGCACATACAAGGTGGCTATAGCACTGGATACATGAAATTTTCCGGAAAGAAGGCCGTAAACTACAAATTAAAAAAGGGATATAAGATGTATCAGGATCCTACGATTTACACTGTGTCATCATTTAAGAAGAATATTAAATTTAAGAAAAATAAAAAGATAGATCTTTCAAAGGTATATGGTATACACTTTTTTGTAAAGGACAAGGAAGGCTACAAATTTGATTTTTCCTGGGAGAATAAAGAAAAGAGAGAGAGATAAGGAAAGTAAGATTTAAGAAAAAGCGCATGGATTGAAGCTACAATCCATGCGCTTTAATAAATTCTGTGCCAAAAAGAACCGTCCCCCGTGGCATGGTGTCAAATGATTTATGGAAGGTCGGTCAATCATTAGCTGCTTTTTAGTTTTTTACAGTTGCTGTTTTGAATTACGTGGGTATCGTGAAAAACAATATTTATCCACGTAAGAAAATCAGGAAATGGTGAAGTGGATTACGGGGATGAATGGGAAAATGTGATTTATCCACGTAAGAATGGCGGAAAAAAGACTAAAAATTACGGGGATGAAAAAAGAAAAACAATATTTTCCCCGTAATAAAACAGTGACAAGGAGATTTATATATGAAAAGAAATGAACTTAAAAGAATTTTACCGTTAGCAATAGTGACAGTAATGTGTGTGGCAGTAACCGCCTGCAGTCAGGGTACAGCAAATGCTACTGATAACGAGACCACCGTGATTTCTGAGGATTCTGTGTCAGAAGATACCGAAGCAAAAACTAAAGTGGAAAAGCGTATGGGTAAAGGGTTCATACGCTTTATTTAATAGTAATTTTATAAAATGCACAATCTGGGTTTGGTAAAATGGTAGTATAAATATTTGCTCTATATGCATAGGAGAAGACGTAATGAAACTATTGCAGACATCACTTACTGAAAATTTCACAGATACAATACAAAGTTGGAAAGATGAAGTCAAGGATAGTGGGGCTGCTATTTTTCACGTATATGTTCCATATAATCAGGAAAACATTCCACAAAAACTTAATGAAATAAGAACTATTCTACAGCAGTATACTCCTGAGATTCCTGTTATAGGGTGCAGTGCAACCGGTGAGATAGTTGATGGCAGAATGTTGGACGATGATCCGGTTGTGACACTTATGATTTTTGAGGAGCCTACAACCAGGGTTGAGGTGATGTCATTTACTGAGAAAACAAGGGAAATAGACTACGAGTGGCTTTTTAAATATGCATCCAAAATACCGGATCTCAAAGGCATAGAGGTACTAACTGCTGCTGATTATCAGGAACTTGATATTGCAGGAAGGGCTATTGATCAGCTTCCCGAAATTGTCGAGGTGTTTGGCGCAGTAGCTGTTGGCGATGATAATCATAAGCCATTTATTTTTACTAATGACTTTAGTTGCACCTTGGATAAATCTGCAATAGTTCTTTATAGTGGATCGGAATTACACTTTCAGACGGACAGAATTCTTGGCTGGAAGGCAATAGGATATTCGCTAAAAGTAACAAAAGTTGATGGCGCGGTTGTCTATGAGCTGGATGGAAAGCCGGCATATGATGTTTATAACCATTATCTGCAAATAAAAAAGGACTCGAATTTTTTCTATAATGCGCTGGAATTTCCATGGGAAGTCAGGGTAGATGAAGAGACAGCATATATCCGGCATGCAAAGTCCGTCAATCCTGATGGATCAATTGTAATGTCTTCAGATATTCCTCAGGGAAGTGATATCAGGCTTACTTATGGTGACCCACGGCGCATAATAGAGCATACTAAGCAAACCGGGATAAAAATACTGGATTTTGCTCCACAGGTTGTATACGTGATCAACTGCATGGGACGTAAGCTTTTTTGGGGTGGAGAAGACAAAGTTGAGATTGCTGAGATTTCCAGATATCTTCATACCACCGGTTTTAGTGCCCTGGGTGAGATTATGCGTTATAGGGGGACAACTTTTTTAAACAATCTGTCAATAGTGACAGTAGCAATGCGTGAAGGACCAGCGAAGGATACTTTGAGTCTGGATATTGAAAAAATGGAACAGGTAAGTGATTTGTCAATAATGGCCCGGCTTGCCATTTTCATAAATACTATAACAGATGAACTCATGGAGAAAAATGAACAGCTAAATGAGATGTTGTATAAGGCATCTCATGATGCATTGACAGGATTATATAACCGAGGAGCCATTGAACGCATAATCTATGAAGGTGCAGAAGCAGATGATGAGTGGTATCTGATAATGTTTGATATCGATGATTTCAAGCAGATAAATGATCGGCTTGGCCACGGTGAAGGCGACAAAGTACTGATAATGATAGCAGAAACATTATCCGACTACTTAGGAGCGCTCCGGGATGTATCAGCAGGGCGCTGGGGCGGAGAGGAATTCATGCTATTTGTGAAAGGGTATAAACCTTCGGAAGTGAAAGAAGTGGCGGAAAACATAGCATCCCATGTGAAGAATAATCAATCCACGAAAGGAGCTATCACTATCAGTGTTGGAATAACAGCACATCATAAAGGCGAGGATGTCATACAGACAATCACTCGCGTTGATGAACTTATGTATATGTCAAAGAATAATGGTAAAGATCAGGTGACTTCGGATCTGTGAGCCGGAAGCCCGGATCCTTTTTAACCTCATCATCCCTGCTCTATAGGGCTGTATGCTATCTTAACATTTATGTCCTGGCTGTAATTTCCGAAGGTCTTGCCAAAGATAGTAAGACCGCCCACGTGAGCTGCATCCTCGGGAACAGCGATTTTGAATTTGATGCTGCTCTTGCTGGTAAGCTGGAACTGGTCGATTGTGGTATCAGAGATCTGAAGGCCATCGATGAAGGTTCCGCGGTGGTTGATTACAAGCATTTTCAGAAGACCGTACTGATTCCAGTTGGGGAACCACCAGTCAGGGGTGAAAATGCCCTTTACATCGCCGAAATCGCCGGGTGAAACCCATGTGCCGAGAAATTCATTGTTTAGATAAAAGTGAATGTCTGAGGGCCATACATTGTTAACTCCGGGGGCCTCGCTTGAGAGCTCAGCGGAGATGCATATCTCGTCAATTTTCTGGTTGAAGGGAATGAAGTTGGGAACCACGTATTCCACGTAACCCTTGGTAAACCAGAGTATATCTGCATCGTAGCGATCGGGATGTGAAAAATAACGGGTGTCATCTACCTCTCCAATGAGTCTTGTTGAGGAGGCGAGACCGCAGGTAGGATAGACCTGATAGTCGGAAAACTGGCCAACCTTTATGTCTGCAGTATAGATGTTTTCATCCTTAGTCTCATCCTGAATATCTATAAGAATCTTATCAACGTGCACAGAGCAGATTTTCTGATTACCGTGGCCGTTTGTCTCGTTGCTGACAGTAATCATGCCGCATTCTTCAAGCTTGCGGATATGGCTTGTAAGCGCGCCGTTAGTGATATTGAGGCGGCTGGCAAGCTCGTTCATATTCATGCCGTTATCTTCAAGTAATATCTTAATAATCTCAATTCGTACATCAGATCCAAGAGCCTTAAAAAGCTCCAGGCCTTCTGACAGGGATTTAATGTGAAGCATGATAACTCCTTTACATAAATGTAAAATATTTAACATTAATATAATAACATATAGGGGCTTTTGCGTCCATTACATAATCATATAATGAACGTTTAAGAATTTGTTTATTAACGAAAGAATAGTCGGTTATGATAAACTTATAGTGGTACATGATGTAGATTCTATGTTTTCTTATCTTAGAGGTATTCTATGGGTTTTAGAAAAAAACCTTTGAAAAGAAGCATATTTCTCTTTATTCTCGGATTCATAACCTTACTATGCCTTGTCCTCAGCGTTATGACATATCGCACCTTTAATACTTCCATTTATGAGTCTTATGACAGGCGTATGACGGATATCCTCAATTATGTGTACAGTAATATTGATGTTGAGGATCTGTCTGCATGTGTGGAAACCAGTGTAGAGTCTGAAAAATTTAAAGAGATGATGACTTTCATGGATTCCATAATGGAAGACTTTGAAATCGATTTTCTTTATATTGTGCGCCCTATGATGGATAGGGATCCTATCACTGTTATGAATATTTTCTCTGCCGATACGGCTGAAGGCAGGGCAACAGATCCCGACGGGTATTATTTGGGTCTCATATTAGATGATGTATATGAGGAAAAGGATATCATCACATACAATGATGCGTTACAGAGGGATACAATCTCATATTTTAAGAACTTTTCCACCTGGGGATATGAATATACAGCCACAATGCCGCTTATAAACAGTAAGGGCGAGCATTATGCTCTTCTTTGTGTTGATATTGGTGTTGAGGACGTGGAGAGAGCAATTCAGACCTACACAATTATTAATATTATTCTGATTGTTACGCTAGGTATTCTTTTCATGATCATATTTATCGTGTGGATGAATCACAATGTTACAGAGCCTATCGGTCAGCTTGAAAAGAGCGTGGTTTCCTTTGCCATGAGGAGTCATGAGCAGAAGAATCCGGAGCTTCTTAGCTATGATGATCCGCATATTCACTCCCATAACGAGGTTGAATCTCTGGCTAACGCAGTTAATCAGATGTCAAATGACATGCAGCTCTATGCGAAGAATATTCTCGATGCCGAGGGTCAGGTTCAGGTAATGAGGACCAAGGTAAGCCACATGGATATAGTGGCCTATCAGGATGCACTTACTCACGTTAAAAACAAGGCGTGGTATGACAAGATTGAAGAGCGCATAGACAGCGATATAGCTAAGGGAACAGCCCGGTTTGGCATAGTTATGGTGGATCTTAACTGCCTTAAGCAGATCAATGATACCTACGGTCACGAGCATGGAAATGACTATATCTTCGGCTCCTGCCACCAGATTTGTATTATTTTTGACCATTCACCTGTTTTCAGAATCGGAGGAGACGAGTTTGTCATTCTTTTGGAAAACCGTGATTATGACGACAGGGAAAAGCTTATAAAGGCTCTTAAAGACGCTTTTGCCAAATCTGCAGATGATTCGAAGAGAGAGCCGTGGGATCGCTATTCCGCAGCTATCGGTGTTTCAATATTTGATGCTACAACCGATAAGACGATGAATGACGTATTTAAGCGGGCAGATGAGGCGATGTATAAAGACAAGGTAGCTTCGAAAAAGGTAAGGCAGTGATGTCACGATGGATGCAGGCGGCAGCATAAACGCCAACATAACGGACAAGAGTGCCGTAAAGCCCACATGGGAAACGTGTGCGCATGTATGGGATTTGTCACAGATGGCAACACAACTGAATTGAAATGAGTTTTAAGGAGCTTCACGATGCAGAGGTTCCTTTTTTATTCAATAGCTTCCGGGGGATGATCATGGAGCCTTCCACTCAGCGGAGCTGTGGTATATGTTCGGAACACTTGGCAGATGCTGGAGACCGATGGATAAGCATGACTATGAGCTATCTGATGAGATGATGGATGCCTGGACCACGTTCATGAAGCAAGGTCAATTTGGGGATGATGAATGGAAGAGGTGCATAAAGAGCGAACCTTATTACAGGGTATTTGAGTAGATTTCGGAAGGAGTATAGCAATGAAAAAGTATTTTTGTAACCCGATAAACATCGATTATCACTATCAGTTTATCAAAGACAGTTTTAGAGGTGGAGAGCTTCACATCTCAAGAGAGGCAGCTGACCCCACATTTTTATATTGGAAAGGAAAATATTATATTTTCGCATCCATGAATCTCTCTGTGTGGGTGTCTGAGGATCTTGCGAATTGGAAGAGTGTGAGACTTCCTGATAATCTGCCGCTTAATGACTATGCACCTGATGTGAGGGTGATTGGTGATTATGTTTACTTCAGCGCATCCAAAAGGGGCGAGATATGCAATTTCTACCGCACCAAGGACATAGAGAACGGACCCTATGAAGAAATCACGGGTACTTTTGATTTCTGGGATCCCGATCTTTTCTGGGATGATGATGGGAAGGTTTATCTATACTGGGGCTGCTCAAATATGACTCCCATATGGGGCGTAGAGCTGGATCCCGAGACGATGAAGCCTCTTTCGGACAGAGTGGAGCTTGTCCACGGAAGACCCAGGGAGAATGGCTATGAGAGAGTGGGAGAGGACCACAGTAAGTCTCTGATTGAAGGTGAAGAGCTGGACAGACTTTTTGAGGGCTTTATTAAAAACATGGGTCAAGAGATGCTGGCCAATGCTTCAGATACGGACAAGGCATTTTTCAAGAACATGCTCAGTAATAATCCTTTTATCGAAGGTGCCTACATGAACAAGCATGACGGAAAATACTATCTCCAATATGCAGCAACGGGCGCTGAGTACAATGTTTACTGTGACGGTGTATATGTGTCGGATTCACCCCTGGGACCCTTTGAGCTTGCTGAAAATAATCCTTATTCCTATCAGCCGGGCGGCTTCATGCCGGGGGCAGGCCACGGTTCGACAATGGAGGATGCAAACGGTAATTTCTGGCACACCTCAACAAGTCGCATAAGCCTCAATGATAACATGGAGAGAAGATGTGGCATCTGGCGTGCAGGCTTTGACAAGGACGGAGAGCTTTTCTGTAATACAGGTTACAGTGACTGGCCTCAGTACGTGGATGGAGGAAAGCTTGATCCCTGGCAGGAGCCGGAATGGTACCTGCTTAGCCGCGGCGCGAAGATGACAGCCTCTTCCTACTGCGTAGGCGAGGGAAGCGGCGCCGGCGAAGGAGATACGAAAGTAGCAGTATGGGACAGCATATCAACCGCACCGGACAATGCTCCTTCAAGAGCTGCTGAGGAGGATGACAGAACCTGGTGGAGAGCTGCCGGGAAGGACGCCGGTGAATGGCTTATGATGGACCTTGGCGATGTGAAGGATGTGCGTGGTATTCAGATCAATTTTGCTGATGACCGCGTTGATGCACAGCCGGAAAAAGAGATAACAGGACAGGGTATGGGCGCAAGACAGATAGACGGCAGGACACATCATACCAGATGGATACTGGAAGGTTCTGCTGATGGTGAGACCTATGCTGTTTTGATGGATAAGTCCGATGCGGATACAAACCTTCCTCATGACTTTATAGTTTTGAATGATGGTGAAGGTCAAAAGCTTCGCTATATCAGACTGACTATTCTTGAGACACCTTTTGATCAAAATGCTGCCATATCAGGCCTTCGTGTATTCGGTAAGGGCAATGGAAAAAAGCCCCAGGAAGTGAGCTTTGAAGCGTCGAGACTCGATGACCTTGATATGCGTGTATCCATGCAGGCTCAGGGTGCAGATGGCTACAATATCTGCTGGGGTCATGCTGCTGATAAGCTCTATCACAGCTGCATGTTTTACCCTGCGAAAGGCGCTGACAAGGCTGAGCGCATCATTGGCGCACTCATTTCCGGACAGGATGTATATGTAAGAGTTGATGCATTCAATGAGAACGGCATAACCTGCGGCAAGGTCAGGAAGCTCAAATAATGCGAAGAAGCGACCGAGAAATAACTGACGTTAAAATCTGAATTTGTGGAGGAGGAAATGGAACAGAAGCTGTTTACAGAATTACGGCCTTTATATACGACAAGCAAAGAAAGCCCCAATGAGATCAGGATTAGGATTCGTATGCGTGACCTGATCTATTCAGATGTTCTTCGTCATGCTGTGGATTCCACTATGGAAAGATATCCTTATTTCTGCGTTGAATTGCTGAAAAAGGGTGAGCAATACTTTTTTGCGGAAAACCATCGACCGGTGGTTATTACAAACTCTCTTCACGGGGTGGATCTGAATTCAGAGGATTCCAATTTCCATATGATCGCGTTTTGTTTTCTGGATAACTGGATCATTTTGGATGTATTTCATGGCATGACGGACGGAACAGGCGCGTATGAAGTGCTTCGGACATTGCTGTATTATTACTGTTCTGAGCGGTATCAGGTCAAGTTGAATGACGAGGGCATTCGTCTGGTTGGAGATGTGATCTCAGAAGAAGAGTGGATAGACCCTGTGGTAAACAGGACCGATCTTCCGATTCCTCCTCGCAATGAAATGCCCAACGCTCTGAATCTCATCGCTTCTGCGGGCCTTGAGTATGATCACCGGCACACCGTATACAGTATCTCCATCTCGGAATCCGAATTTATGAGATTCAATCTGGACAATGACGGCAGTCCCGGTACAATGGTTTCTCTGCTCCTAAGCCGAGCCATTGCAAAGCTGTATCCTGATTCCAAAGATCCTGTTCGCATCGCCCTTTGTGTGAACCAGAGAAACGCCCTTCACACGCCACTGGCGCATCAGAGCCTGGTTGGTGGAATAATGCTGGAGTACAAGGACAAAATGCGCGATTGGTCCTTGGAGAGGCAGAGTACCGCATACCGCGGGATGGTTTTTGTCCAGAGCCAGGAGGAGAATGTGCTGATGGGAGTGGCTTCGCAGGCAGGAATTACGCGTATGATCCTATCCAAAGAAAGTGATCCGGAACGACAGGGGGCAGCGGGATATATCAATTCGTTGGCGAGCAGAGTTATTACGGCGACGGTCAGCTATGTGGGTAAGGCAAACTACAAGGAAGCCGAGCAGTACATTCGTGATTTCCGGGTGTGGACTTCTTCTGCGGCAAATGGTCTGACAGTTGAAATATCTGCTGTAAACGGACGATTCACCCTCGACTTTCTACAGACTTTTTCGAGCCCAGTCTTTGTAAATGCATTTCTGAAGGAGGTGGAAGACAACGGAATTGTATACGACCTTCAGGATGTTAATAAGCTGGAGCTTCCGAACATAAAGCTTCCATGGACAGAATAATAAATTCAATTTGTCGGGATAATGTTATAGCAAGTTCTTTCGGAAGTTAAAACTCCGATGTAAGGAGGATCCGCAGATGTAATGACAGACAGATTTCCGGCAAATGTTTTTACAAAACCGCTGCCTGCGAGGTAAGGCATTTCTTTTTCAAATAATTCACCGGCTTCGGGATTTGAAAGAAGCTCATTTAGAGTGGAATCCTCTGAATACTTCTTTTTTTCGAAGGATGCATCCGTAGCATATTCGAAGTGATAGGCTCCTGAGCCATATTCTTCCTCAGCTCTGTCCGGAAGGGAGATTAGTGCGGTGGAAGGAAGAGACAGGAGAGAGTTTTTCTTCTTTTGTGAGAAATATAAGGCTCCAACACGCTGAGTCACTTTTAGTAAATACAAATACTACCATAGCAGATATAAGCAGTATCATAGGGTATGAAAATCCGGAGTCTTTTATACGGTTATTCGAGAAAATATATAATATGTCGCCCTCGAAATATCGAAAAAAGCACAACTGCATAGAAGAATAAGACGGAGTATAATATTTGTTTTTGAAAGGGTTAAATAACTAAAAAAAAAATTAGCACTCTGCTTGACAGAGTGCTAATTTGGTGTTATACCATATATAGAACAAAGGAACAGAGAAGACCGTTAGGACTTATGAATTCCAATGATCCAAAGAGTGGAATCGCCCCCTCACAATGGTCGGCGGCATATCGGTCGCCACATGAGAAACAGCTTTGCTGAGGTGGCTCCCTCCCTCCGTCCCAATGCTCAAAAATAAATGTTTTTGATGCAAAGGAGGAAAAAACTATGTTAGCACCAAGTATTTATGAAGAAAATCTATTTGACAATCTGTTTAATTTCCCTGATTTCAGAGAACTGAATAACATGGAGCGTAAGCTCTATGGAAGACATGCCGACAGGCTGATGAAGACTGATGTTAAGGAAGAGGACAATCAGTATGAAGTAAGCATTGACCTTCCTGGTTTTGCCAAAGAGGATATAAGCCTTGAATTAAATGATGGATATCTTACCATCAGCGCTTCGAAGGACATGAACAATGATAAGAGTGATAAGAAGGGCAGACTAATAAGGCAGGAGCGGTACTCAGGATCCATGCAGCGTAGCTTCTATGTTGGAGAGCAGGTCACAGAAGATGATGTAAAGGCATCCTTCAAACACGGAGTTCTCACGCTGATGATTCCTAAAAAGGAACAGCCTAAGCTTCCTGAAAAGAAGCATATTCAGATAGCATGAAAAGATAAGGCATCTTCTCATAGATAAACTCCTAAATCCAGAACCACTTTCGTTTCAGGAAGTCGGTTCTGGATTTTTTTCATTGATATATATTATTTCTTAATGTCTTCCTTATAGTGGTGGTAAGATCCTTATGCAAAAAATATAAAAGCCTGATTGAAATATAAGTGTCGGCATGTTATATTAATTCAAAGAGATTTTATTAAAAATAATTTGAATAAAAATGATTTGAATTAAGGAGAGCCATATGTTCATTGGACGAGAAAGAGAATTAAAATCGCTAAATGAAGTATATTCCAAAGCGGGCTTCGGAATGACCATTATATATGGAAGACGAAGAGTAGGAAAATCGTACCTTATTACAGAGTTCATAAAAGATAAGAAGGCCATATTCTACACAGCAACAAAGGTGGGTTCAGAAAGGAACTTAGAGCTTTTTTCAAAACAAGTCCTGGACGTTCTTAATCCTGAATATAGTGATGCAACCTTTCCATCAATTGAGAGCGTACTTGATATTCTGACAAAAAAGCTTAGCGAATCTGATGAAAAGATCATACTTGTAATAGATGAGCTTCCATACTGGGCTGAGAAGGATGACGCACTTTTATCAATCCTTCAGAAGTACATTGATACAAAATGGCTTGATAAGAATCTGATGCTGATACTTTGCGGATCGGCGCTTAGCTTTATGGAGAAAAAGGTCCTTAGTGAAAAGAGTCCTGTTTTTGGAAGGCGAGATGAACAGATTAAGCTTGAAGCATTTAATTACAGAGATTCAGCGCTATTTGTTCCGGATTACTCACCGGAAGACAAGGCTATATGCTACGGCGTAACAGGAGGAGTTGCAAAGTATCTGTCACTCTTTGATCCTAAAAAGAGCCTTGATGATAATATCAAGCGTCTATTCTTTAATACAAACGGATATCTTTTTGAAGAAACAAAGAATCTTCTTACCCAGGAATTTGCTGATGTAACTCTTGTAAATAACGTTATAGAACAGGTAGCATCAGGAGAAAATGCCCTTAATATCATTGCATCCAAAGTAAAGGAAAAGGATCCGACAGTTCTCTATTCCCTTGAAAAGCTGATAGATGTAGGTCTTGTAGAGAAGAAAAAATGCATCACAGAGGAAAAGAACAAGAAAAAGACTCAGTATGTACTAAAGGATCATATGTTTAAGTTCTGGTATGAGTTTATCCCCAAGGCCATAAGCGTAATAGAGATGGGGCAGGGAGAACTCTACTATGAAAAGGCTGTAAAGCCAAAACTCCATGAATTCATGGGAAGCGTTTTTGAAGAAATGTGCAGATATTACACATTGGAGCAGGGAATCCAGGGAGCATTTGGATCATTCTTAACTGAGACCGGAACCTGGTGGGGCGTAGAACAGCTTCAGGATGCGGAAGATAAGTGGTATCAGCAGGCAACGGACATAGACGTTGTTGGCATTTCCACAATAGATAAGACTGCTGTTATCGGTGAATGCAAGTTTAAGAATGAAAAGATCGATAAGGGGATATATGAAACCCTGGTCGGAAGAGCAAGACTCATTTCCGGTAAATACAATATTACAAAATATTTGCTGTTTTCACTTAGCGGATTTACAGACTGGTTTAATGATATAGATAAGACAAATCTTGTTCTTATCACAGTTGATGATATGTATAAGTAACATTTGCACCTGCCATTTTTTAGGAGGGATGGGAGAGAAATACCTAAAGCGCTATAAGAAATACTTCCGTGCTCCTGACGTAATGGAGTTTGATATGCAGCATGAACAGTGGCTTTTTGGTGGTGAAGAGTATGCCGTGCCTGTCCTTAAGGCTATTGATGAGTTTATGGAGTCCAAAGTATGAATATATCGGTATTTATCCCGAGGATTCAGTTCCTCGGGATTTTTTTGGCGGAGTGCAGCTAGGGCATAAATAAGAGTAAGAACTCTTCCTACGGGGATGGAGTGGGAAAACACTATTCATCCCCGTAGGAGAGGCAGGAAATGCGGTTCGGATTACGGGGATGAGGTAGGAAAGCTCTATTCATCCCCGTAGGAAAGGCAGGAAATGCGGCTCAGATTACGGGGATAGAGTATGAAAGCTCTATTCATCCCCGTAGGAAAGGCAGGAAATGCGGCTCAGATTACGGGGATAAGGCAGGAAAGCTCTATTTATCCCCGTAAAGAAGACAGCGAGCAAGTAGCGCAAATGAATTAAATGTTTATAAAACCCGACCCAAAATCATCACTTTGCATTTATGAGAATTTATAGAAATTTAAGATTTTGTCAAACCTCTGAAAAGATTAGATATTATAATGGGGACAACGAATATGTGTTACATTACAGATTTTAATATTAGTAACAGATAAGACAGAAATAACAGATTTGGCAGATTATGTAAAACAGGAAGCAGTCAATTCGAGTGTAATTAGCGTTGCCAGACAAAGAGGCGTGTAAATGGTTTCATTTGAGCAGCGTAATAGAACTTTGCGGAAAAGTTATGTTTGTGATACTACTTATTCCCAGTTTCGGGTATAATGCTGTAATATGGTGTGAGCCATCTATTTGGATTTTCATGGCCATAGAGCTTATCTGGGCCTGGAATTCCAATGATTATATCAAAGGGGATAGTAGTAATGAAAAAAATAATAAGCAAGTTAAAATCTGATCCTGTCCTTGCGGCAGCATGGCTTCTCGCCGTGATTTCAGCTTTTTTCGTGCACCCGGGAAAAGATTATCTCGGTTATATAGATTTCAGGTCGCTGGGCATACTATGGGGACTGATGATCGTGGTCCAGGGTTTCAGGGAGAACTCCATTTTTGAAAAAATAGGAGAAATTCTTCTCAAAAAGGTTTCAAAAGGATGGCAGGTAGCGGTAATCCTCATCCTCATGTGTTTCTTCGGAAGCATGCTTATCACAAATGATGTGGCGCTGATCACCTTGGTGCCCTTCGCACTTATGACACTTCACAACTGCAAAAGAGAAGATATGATGATCCCTGTGGTAGTGTTGCAGACCGTGGCAGCCAACCTTGGAAGTATGCTTACACCCATCGGAAACCCTCAGAATCTCTATCTGTACGGAGTTACAGGCATGAGCATGGCGCAGTTCATCGGATGTATGCTGCCGTATTCGATACTGGCGCTGGTTCTTCTTATGATATCCGTGCTGTTCATTCCAGGAAAAAAGGAAGGTCTTGGTGACAGGACAGACACTTACCACATAGTAAAAAGCTTCGGAAGCACCGGGCAGGTGGTCATATACTCCATCCTGTTTGTAGTTGCACTTCTTACGGTACTTAGAATAATTCCATGGCAGATCATGGCGGGTATCATCCTGATTACCGTGGCAATCCTTGATGGAAAAATTCTGCTGAGAGCAGACTACATCCTGCTTCTTACCTTTATAGGATTCTTCATTTTTACAGGAAACATAGGAAAAATCCCTCAGATCCGCGATATTCTGCAGAATCTTGTTCAGGGAAAAGAATTCATAACATCTGTTATAACAAGCCAGTTTATCAGTAATGTGCCTGCGACATTGCTTCTTACGGATTTTGCAGGAGACTACAAAGAGCTTCTTGCAGGTGTAAATGTAGGAGGTCTTGGAACTCTTATCGCATCAATGGCCAGCCTGATTTCTTTTAAGGCATATACCAATGATTACAAAGAAAAAACAGGCAAATATCTGCTGACCTTCACTCTTGTGAACATCGCATATCTGGCTGTTTTCATAGTGGTTCATATATTTGTACGTTAAAATCGGAAAAAATGCCTGTCACTTATACATATCACAAGTTCTGTAAAGGTGACAGGCTTTTTATAACTAACAGAAAATAAATCATTCTAAATGTAAGGCTTTGACTAAAGAGTCTCTGAGCTTTTGTGCTGCCTCAAGGTCGCTTTCCAGCGTTGGACGTATTTCTTCGTAGCGCAGATCATCTGTAAGTTCGCACATAGCTTTGAAAAGCGGCGTCAACGAGAGATCGACACAGGAGCCTTTCATTCTGTGAGATATGACAAAGGCATCCCTGTATTGTTTTTTCTCAATTAATTTACACATATCATTCCAATCATTATTTGATACAAAAGCATCAACAAGACTGAGGTAGAAGACTTCGTCGCCAAGCATCCTTTTTATTGCTGATTCTGAATCTGCTCCCCATAAGTTAAGTGCTTCAATTTGCTTATTGTCCATACAATATCTCCGAGAAAAATGCGTAAAGTGTCAGGCCTTATCGAGCTGCTTCTGGATAGCCTTGGCAAGGCTTGCAAACAGTCTGTTTTGGTCAATTGGCTTTTCCAGTATCAGATCGATACCTGCATTATGGCAGCGGCTTTCTACATCGTTAGCCATATCTGCAGTAAGCGCAAAGATTGGAATAACAGCTGCATCAGGCGTAGAAAGGCTTCGAATCTCTTTTGCCGCATCAAGCCCCGTCTTGACAGGCATCATAAGATCCATTAAAAGGGCCTGATAATGGTAAGGATCACGTCCTTTGAACATATCAATGGCTTCCTGTCCATCTCTGGCTACTTCTGTATGAATTCCCTTTGTTTTTAACAGTTTAATAATGACTTCCGCATTTATTGTGTTATCTTCAGCAAGAAGAATGGTTTTTCCATAGAGAATCTGATCCTCGTATTCTTCAGATTGATGCGTATGCAGTGATATCTGCTCATCTGTTGCGAGAGGATATGTAAGAACTATGGTAAACTCGGTTCCCACGCCTACGTGACTAGTGCAGGAGATGGTTCCACCCATGAGTTCTACGAGATTTTTGCATATGTAAAGACCGAGTCCTGTCCCTTCCTGGTATGGATCATCTGTACCACGATACTGTTCGAAGGGCATAAACATACGCTGTTGGAAATCATCACTTATTCCGATACCTGTGTCTCTGATAGTGTATGTATGAACAGAAGATGTATCAGTATAGGTTACATTTGTTGTAAAGATTATCCTGCCGCCTTTTGGAGTAAATTTAATACTATTTGAAAGAAGGTTCAGGATGGATCTCTCCACATGCTTGGTGTCCATAAGGACATAACGATCCTTTGAACCGTTTATCTTATATTCAAAATTAAGGCCTGCTTCACGAGCTTGCTCGGCTGTCATAGTTGAAATTGAAGTTATAAGATTTTCCTCGCGGACAGCCGAACTTATGGAAACTATTTTTCCTGCGTTAATCTTGCTTGTCTCCAGAATTTCCTCGATAAGTGTCAAAAGATATTGGCTTGAAGTCATAATCTTATCAAGATTATCCTTAAGTGCAGGTGTTATGGAATCCTCCTGAAGTGAAAGCTGTGTAAGTCCAAAGATAGCAGTGAGAGGAGTTCTCATATCGTGAGACATCTGTGAAAGGAAGGTCTCTTTTTCGCGACTTGATTTTACCGCAGCGCGAAGGGCTTTACCCATTTCATCAATCTGCTCCTGATCATCGATTTGCTTGGTAGTATCAACAAAAGTAAGAACCAGTCCTTTGAGTGCCCGTTTTTTATCGTTGGGTGAGATACCGGATTCTTCAGTTCCATTGATTTCGTGGTAAGGTGCAATGCGGATAAGATAGGTTTTTCCTGCAACGGATGCACATCGTTGTTCTACTGGTTCCATGGTATTAAGAACTACACGACATAGTTCAAGAAGATCTATTGTGGTAAAGTTAAAGCCAATGTAGCGAAGTGATCTACCTACATCCTGATCTGCAATACTGAATTCGGATGAGATGTATTCCGTATATTTTCTTATGTTCAGATCCTTGTCCACCATAAGTATTCCAACAAGGGTGGAGGACAAAAAGTTCGAGATATCGTTGTTTGCAACGGCTAGCTCTGTAACCTTGGTTTGATATTCGGAATTTACAGTATATAATTCTTCATTAACTGACTGAAGCTCTTCGTTACTTGACTGAAGTTCTTCGTTAGCGGTAAGAAGCTCCTCGTTGGCGGCCTGGAGCTCGGCGTTAGTTGATTCCAGCTCTGTTACGGTCTGGCGCAGCGAGTTTTTAGTTGCCTTTAGTTCCTGTTCGAGATCTGATATACGCTGGGATGCCGCAAAATCAACCTTATATTTCTGCATATCGATATTTGCAAGTTCGCGTCTGCGTATAAATGAAACTGCAGTAAAATCTGTTTTATCACCATGATTATCCGAGATAGGATATGCAACAATTGAAACAAATTCTGCTTTACCATCAATTTCAACAGGAATATCTGAGTATGCTTTGCGTTCGCCAGTAATTCTGGCTTCTTTAAGTGCAGTTGAGAGCGCAATTTTAATATCAGCCCTGATGAGCTGGAAAATATCCAAAGTAACTTGGCCTGTAGGAAGTGAGATGAGCCTTGAACAGTCACCATAACTTCTTACAAGCTCGTTCTTTTCATTAACAAGAACAGTCGCGGGCATAAGCGCTTCAAGAACAGAGGTGTCGAGCTCGTGCGCCTTGTAACTGGTGGTATCTTCATCGTCAATTCCAGAAACATTGATGGGCTCAATAGGGGTTTCGATATTGCTCATTGAATAGGCAAATTGCTCGTGAACGGGTGCATTCCCCTCTGCATAGTGTATGAAAATCTTTTCATCAGCGCACACAACACGGAATACATCCGCATAGTCTATAACTGATTCTGAACGACCAAGGAACAGATATCCCCTGTCGGAAAGAGCCATGTGAAAAATAGCAAAAAGATTCCGTTGCAGAACAGCCTGGAAATATATAAGTACGTTTCTGCAGCAGATTAAATCCAGTTTTCCGAAAGGAGGATCCTGGAATACGTTGTGTTGGGCAAAGATGATCATCTTTCTTATGTCATGATGAATTACATATTTGTTCCCTTTTCGTGTAAAAAATTTGGAGAGTCTTGCGACAGACACATCCTCAATTATGTTGTTTCCGTAAATTCCGCGGACAGCAGTGCTTATTGAGTCAGGATCAAGGTCTGTTGCAAATATCTTTACGCTTCTGTGTGTTGAAAGCTCTTCCATGGCTTCGGCAAACAGAATAGCAATAGAGTAGGCTTCTTCACCTGTTGAGCAGCCGGCAACCCAGACGCGCAGTTCATCGTCGGAATGAGAGCTTGTGATCAACTTTTTGATGACATTCTCTTTTAATACTTCGAAGTAGTCAGGGTCACGAAAAAATGATGTGACACCAATCAGAACCTCCTTCGCAAGGATTTTTGCTTCCTCCGGGTTTGTAGTCATGTAGTTGACGTATTCCCGAAGGTTACGATTATGTGTTACTACAAGTCTTCTTTCTATTCTTCGAAGGATGGTTGTCTGCTTATAGTAAGCGTAGTTTATATTGGTGACATTTTTTAATATTGAAAAAACCTTGGAGAGAAGGTCATCATCGGTGACGCCTAGCTGTGTTTCCGCGTCTACCACAGATTTGGCAATATGCGCAAGTTCTCTGGCAATGGAATCCGGTTTTAACATAAGGTCCACAAAACCTGTACTTATTGCATTTCTTGGCATGCCATCGAACTTGGCAGACTCAGGGCTTTGAACAATAATCATACCATTTTGTTCTTTGATGGCCCTGATACCATTTGTTCCGTCAGAACCTGTTCCTGAAAGAATGACAGCAACGGAACGGTTTTCATAGGCATTGGCAAGAGAGCGGAAGAAGATGTCGATAGGGTGGCTTATCTCCTGGGGGTTTTGCTCCTTGAGACTCAAGACATTGTTATGGATTACTACGTTGTATTTGGGCGGAATCATATATATGTGGTTTCTTTCGACCTGCATTCCGTCCTCTATTTCCTTTATAGGCATTGAATTATATTTTCCAAGTATGTCAACAAGCATACTTTTGTGATTGGGAGCCAGATGCTGGATTATAACAAAAGCCATGCCGGTATTGGATGGAAGAAAAGTCAGAAATTGCTGAAGAGCTTCAAGTCCACCGGCTGAAGCTCCAATTCCTACTACACAGTGCGGTTGAATATTGACAGAAATCTCCTGAGTGTTATACATATAGTGCCTTTCTATGCTCAGCATAATAATTTTATATTTAATTCACTCATTTTTATTAGAATATATGATATTATTATCTCAAGTTTTCAGAAATTTTTCCATAGAAAAGAGAAAAACGATGGACGATATTGATGATAAGAAGCTAATTGACAAACTTATTGATACAGAACATAAGTTAAAAACTAGCAATTCCTTAATTGAGCAGATGAGCAGAAGTGTCAGAGGACCACTGTATTCTATCATTGAGTTTTCAAATTTGGCAAAAGAGAGTGGTTATGATGAAGTAGCCACAAAACATTACCTGGATCAGATAAACCGTGCAAGCCATTTGATGAATGCATCTATTGATGATGTTATGGCAATGCGTCAAATTACGTTGAACCATGTAAGATTGCATCCGGAATTTGTTGATATGGATGCATTACTGGATTCATTGAAAAAGGATGTTGCTAATTTTTTAAGTCCGGTGGGAATAGAGCTTGTCATAGAGAAAAAGAAGCTTAAGAACTGTTACATCAGTACAGATTATTTAATTCTTTTTCGTATTCTCCGTAAGATGATAAGAGTGGTTACAGAGATGATGTCCAATAAGGGTGTTGTTAATCTGGAAGTAGAAAATGTAGGCAACGTCAACAATTATATTGATATAAGTTTTAAAGCCTATGGGGAAGATACAACAATTACAAGCAGTAAGCTGCAGGCTTTAAGGGATGAGTTTGAAGCTGTTGAATATGATACGTATTCCTTTTTGGAAACTATGGATCCAACTATTACTATCATTAGATATTATGCGCATGAATTGGGAGCGGACACTATTAAAGCCACCTCTGATCCTGAAGAGGGAGCAAGTATACAGTTAACGATCCGTTTCTCTATGGTATCGGCTGGAGAGTATGCTGCTTTGATTAATCGCAACTTCGACTTTTCACATAAAAGAATTCTTGTTGCAGATGATGATGAGATCAATCTTGAGATTGTAGACAGGCTTCTTAGACAGAAAGGCGCGGAAGTAGTTACGGTACGTGATGGCAGGGAGGCGCTACATACATACAGGACGGAACATGGTAAATTTGATATTATACTGCTTGATATTGTAATGCCTGATATAGACGGATTATCCGTAGCAAGACAGATAAGAGAGAATACAACAATTCCTTCATCCAGGAGTATTCCAATCATAGCTATGACAGTTAATGCTTTCCACGAAGATTACGAACAGAGCATCAGGGCCGGGATGAATGCTCACCTTGTAAAGCCGATTGAATCCAGAAGGCTGTATAACACAATTGTCGAGTATATTTAAGGTTGAGAGCTCAACCTGAGCTTTTAGCCCAATTACATGATATTACAAAGACCTGACACAAGTTTTGTGATATGAATCCCCTAAAGTAGAGAATGGAAATAACCATGGAAAATTGAGGCAAAAAATTGCATTTCACCCTATGAAAAGTGTAACTCACCGCAGTTACGCTTTTTTTATGTCTCAAATGCGATAATATCAATTTCGTAAGAAAGAACTACAGTAGCAACAAACACTTTTTGGAAGAAAAAGGATACCTGATTAGGATAATAAATCAGAGGAAAGAGGTACAGTATGAACAAAGCAATTGAAGTAAGAAATCTGCAGAAAAGTTACGGTGATCTTACTGCCGTAAACAATATTTCATTTTCTGTAAATCAGGGTGAGTTATTTGCTTTTCTGGGTGAAAACGGTGCAGGTAAATCAACGACAATAAACATGCTTAGCACAATCCTTCCCAAAACATCGGGAGAAGCCTTCGTGATGGGGCATGAGCTCGGAAAAAATGATGATGAAATAAGAAAAGAGATTGGAATCGTTTTTCAGAATTCCGTTTTGGACAGCAAGCTTACAGTAAAACAGAATCTGCTCACAAGAGGCGCATATTACGGATACAGTAAGGATGAAATAATGAATAGGCTAAGGGACTTCTGGGAGGAGTTTAACTTGGAAGAAATCTGGAATCAAAAGTACGAGAAGCTTTCAGGAGGACAGAGAAGGCGAATAGATATTGCAAGAGCACTGATACATAAGCCGGGAATCCTGTTTTTGGATGAGCCCACCACAGGCCTTGACCCGATGTCACGAAAAATGGTTTGGGATTATATAAATCATCTGCTGAAAAAGAAAGTTCTGATGAAACGGAAACATCTGAAATCGAGCCTGCTGTGGCTGATTTGGGAGCGCCTGCTCTTTTGCTTAACAGGGACAGCAGAATTGAATGGGATGAAGAGAACAGGCCATTCATCTATCATTACTACAGCTATCTTACCCTTGAAAAGGAATATGCGGCTTGACAATAGTACCCTAATTGGGTACTATTTTTATATAGATATCCAATATGGTTACTAATATAATAATACTATCCAATGTGGATACAAGTTTAAACGAACTGATGAGGCAATAATATGGCTGTAACAATAAAAGAATTAAGAGAAAATACCGGTCTTACACAAAAGGCTTTTGCTGCTAAGTTTGGCATTCCTGTGAGTACACTGAGAAAATGGGAACAGGGTGAATCCAGACCTGCTCCATATATCATGAATATGATATCAATGCTCTTACCAATGCCGGAAAAGTATTCAGAAATCATTCAGACAGCAAGTGGCGATAGATATTTCTATGATAAGAGTGCTAACAGTATTAGCGATTCTCTTGGTAACACGATACAAATAGGAGTTTCTCTCGAAGGGGTCAAGAGAGAGAATCTCCGCTTGTATGTTAAAGACATGTTTGATTCTTTTTATGATGTACGTGGGAGATTCGAGCAGGATTGCGAATATGACAAGAACGAAGATATTATATGGAGTTAATAAGTGAAAAAAATTGGTAACGAATACTATCTTATGCACAAAAACATACCGGTATGTCTGATGGAGATTTCTGAGGATGGCAAACTTGGGAATTATAAGAAAAATGAAGCACAAATAGATCATTTTCCATTGGGCGGCAGGCTGAATGACATGCGATTCCATGAATGGTGGAAAGACCGTGCTATTCCCAAGACCAGAAATGGTGCTAAATCTGCGCTTCAAAAGCTGGGATATGAATCTACTAATAGTGCATTAGTGGATAATCTTGCGCTCAGCCTGTCAGATTGTTACTGGATAAAGCCACGTGGTGAAGATCTGTCGTGGGAAGAGGTAAACCTGTTCACAAATGACTTTGTGGATACCTTTGGAGAACTAACGATAAACAAGGATCATGTTATAGATCTTCGCAGGAAAACACGGTTCAAATGTGCAGCGTCTCAAGGAGAATTGCAAAAGAAATGGTGCATTGATGATGCCGGACGCAGATATATGGTCAAAGGAAACTATGGTAGTTCTTATCAGCAGAGTTTAAATGAGATTTTTGCAACTGACCTTCATCGCAAGCAAGGCTTTAGCAATTATACAGAATATATTCTTTCTACCGTTGATGTGGAGGGAGGGATAGAAGGTATCGGATGCATGTCTTATGATTTTTGCAGCGAAAATCTGGAGTGCATAAGCGCCTGGGAGCTACTGCAAACAATAAAAATCAAGCAGAATGAATCCCTATACTATCCACTCAAAAAGGTATGTATAAGTATTGGAATCAGTGATGAAGAGTTCACCCGGTTTATGGACTATGAGATTATGACAGATTATCTTATATCCAATACGGACAGGCACATGAACAATATTTCAGTCGTTCGTAACCCGGACACCTTGGAATTCATGGGATTTGCCCCGATTTACGATTCCGGAAATTCCATGTTTTACAATATTCCATATACTGAGCTTGAGCATGTAAAGTTGTCTTCAATAAAAACGCACTCCTTTATAGCAATGGAAAGCAAATTACTGTCATATGTTCAGGACAGGCAGGCTGTTGATTTGGAGAAAGCCTGCATGAATTTTGATATATATGAAAAAGATATGTTTGAACGGCAAATAAGAATACCTCAGCTAAAAAGACTATATGAGCACAAACTCATGAAACTGGAGGCTTTCCAAAGGGGCAAAGACATATGGAAATGATGAGAATATTAAGATTTTTAAAGTTTTTACCGGTCATCGTATACAGCTATGTATGGTACTACTGTCAGAGCAGGATATCATATGAGGTATCCTCTTACCCGGATTGGTTCACATCGGTGATTCTTTTATCGCTCATACTATCTGTCATAGTAGTCATTTGGCATCTTATATTGTGTATCATAGGAAAACATACAGGCAGCGAAACTACTATTTATTCAATAGTAATGAAGCTTGTTCCAATCTATGCCTGTGTAGAAATGTGCGTGTTAATGGCGATTGGACTCATCATACCGATATATGGGTGGATGGCGAGTGCTATCGTATACGCATATCTTTTTTCAATAATGCTGATGACAGGTACAATTCAGATAGGCACCATAATATGTCTCCTTAGAGAGAAAAGAATATCTATAGTTGGAGCTGTGATCATGGGCATTCTAAGTTATTTTATCGTTTTGGATATTCCGGTCTCAATCTACTTATGTGTAGCGGCAAGAAGACATAGGACAAGGAATGTGGAAAACACGGCTGGAATTGTAGGGGAGATATAACGTAAGGCCAAGAAAGGCGAATACCTGCTAGACAATGGCTTTTGTAAAAAGAGCGGACTGCCTCAGCTTATTTCAGCACTTGAACTTGATGAAAAAGGCAGCGAAGGCCTTTAAGAAAATCCTGGAAAAAGAGTCCGATGCAAGTGAAGTTATTGCTATGCTCAGTGCGCTTAGCGAGATTCCTCTTTTTATGGATAAAAAGATGTATGATCTAGGTGCTACAAGTAGTATGGTCATGACTATTCTCTTAAAAGCACAGTTTGTATACCTGTTACTGGATCTTTTGATTTTGAAAATATCTTGAGCGGATTCGTTTATCTTAGGGAAAAGAACATGATCTTCGCAGGCGGCTATGCAATTGATCTTGAAAAGAAAAAGATACGCGCAATCGGAGAATTACCGGATAAACTAAAGAAAAAGATATATTCCTGCATCCTTTGTAGAAATAGTATAGGAAAGATAATGATAGCTGTTATCAGATACCTGAACTGTAGCACCTGATCCGGTCTTAGCTTCCTGTCCGACAGGAAGAACATTCTGAGTATTTGTATTACTTGCTGCAGGAGTATTATTTACGTTTTCCTGCTTCTTATCTGCATCCTTATTAGCAGTACTCTCATTTTCCTTATAATTATACATATAGTACCTTTGATGAATTCGGAGGCCTAAACAAATGGGGCTGTCGCATTAGATGATTAAATCATCTGGGAGATGGCCCTTTTTAGGCCTAAAAATCGGTACTTATATCTGCTTTCTGCTCATATCTCATATTTTTAGAGTAACTTAATAGTCCGAAGATATCTTCGGATCAGATACAGGAGTTTGATTTTTAAGGATCAAAAATTATGCCGTTTTCTTTAGCTCAAAAAGATGAGTTCCTGTTCGGCCGGCCATGATCTTGTGATGCAGTTTATTGATATCGAATCCGATTGCAAGCAACACGCTTTGTGCAAGAACATTCTTCGTCCCCTTATACAAATATCTTCTGAAGTTCATGTCTTCTTTTACATTTGCAAATGAACCCTCCGCCTGAATGCTTCGGTTCATTCTGAGCTGCGTGCCGAATTCGCTGGTTGTCCTCTTAAGGCATTCACTGCGCTTTTCTTCAAGCTTTCTCGAAACGTAAAGCCTTTTGTTCCTGTCTTCAAATGGTGTCTTGCAGTTGTTTCCTTTAATGCAATCTTTCTTGTACGGGCATTCCTTGCAGCTATCACATTCATACGTAGTGACACTTCTTGAATAGCCACTTGCTGTTTTTTCGTTGCGGGTAAAGATTGCCTTTAATTCTTTGCCATTCCTGCAAACATAAGCATCATCCTCACTGTCATAATCCATGTTTTCACGTCTGCTGATGTCATTTTTAAATTTCCTTGTTTTTGAAAGTTCATAATTCTGAGGTTTTATGTATGCTGTCCGGTCATTTTCCTCGACAAAAACATAATTCTCTTCACTTTCGTAACCGGCATCAGCCACGATGTTCTTGTACTTAAACGGCAGATGTTTTTCCATGTCATTGAGAAACGGAATGAGTGTCAGAGTATCTGTGGGATTTGGATATATATCAAGCCAGGTAACATACTCGGCATCGACACCATGCTGGAGATTATAAGCAGGTTTAAGCTGTCCGTTCAGCATGGCATCTTCTTTCATGCGCATAAAGGTTGCATCCGGATCTGTTTTTGAATAACTGTTACGATTTCCACACTTGTACAGCTTATATGTGTAATCCTTGAGTTTCTTTATGTATTCTTCAAGTGTTTCGACAGACCTTTGAAGAACAGTTTTTCTCTTTCCGGAGCCATAGACAAACTCTATTCCTTCATCATTCTTAATCTTGTAAAGTTTCTTTTTGAGTCTTTTTAATGTATGAAGTGATATCTGGTCATCATAGACAATCTTCAGGCCATAAAGTTCCTCGCACTCTGCGCAGAAGAGGCATATCTTCTCAGCCAGTTTTGCCATGTTTTTTGAAACTGCTTTTTTCCAGACAAAAGTATATTTATTCGCCACGGATTCAATCTTTGTGCCATCGATGAAGATGTTCTCCCCAGAGATTTCACCAAGATCAAGAAGGATTGTTCCAACCTGAGCCATCATCTGTTTTGAACACTGTGACAGATGCAGGGAAATAAACCTTGCAATGGTTGAATGGTCCGGTGCGGGCAAGCCTTCAAGAAGGTACATGAAATTGATATCACGCTTGCATGAGGTTTCTATGTCTCGAGATGAGAAGATTCTGTTCATTGCTGCATAGACTGCTATCTTCATCATATGACGGGGCGTTGCCTGGCCTTTTCTGATTCTTTCATATGTTGCATAAAGATCAGAAAGGTCCATCTCCTCCACGAATGCGCTTACCAGGCGTACCGGATCGTCATCTGCTACTGATAGGTCTATGTCGAGCGGAAGTTTTATTTGATGATTTAAGGAAGAAAGGCTATAATTTCCTTGTAAGATTTTATTTAGTAGCATAAATATATTTTACAGCAAAGACCAGGCTTTTCGAAGCCTGGTCTTTGTGTTAATCAAGACTTTTAGCACTAAAGAGGGGCCTCGCACTAATTCTTAGTGCGACAGTCCCGTTATGTTAAGGGGTTACCTGATCATCTTCGTTCTGATACCAAAGCGAGTATATTTCCAGTAAATAATTCTGCGGGCAGTTCTCCTCGCTTTGTTCCATTGGTTCTATAAATGTAGTAGGGGAGGTTATCTTTAGCCTGCATCCCCAGTCAAAGAAGCCATAGCGGGCAGTTACGCAATTGATATAATTACCGTCTTTTGAAATAACTGTATATGCATATCTATATTTGGTATCGCCATCGGAATAAGTATCGTATATGATATCACCGACCCTGACATCATAAAGGTTATGCAAATGTTTGCATGTTCCTACGGTTCCGAAGACAGCTTCCTGCAATAGTAATCCCAGTCGCGAGCATGTAAAACGTCCAAGATCCTCCAGATACCCGGATACAATATCTCCGTTACCGGGTTGTTTCTGACCCTGAGGATATACAGACTTTTGTGCCATCAAGTCTGCATAAGCCTCTTCTTCAGTAGGTACATAGAATAAATAATTAAAGTCTTTCTCATAGCCGCATCTCTTACAGACAATTGATCTGCGCCCAAATTCATTCTTTTTTGCAGGAGGTGTAATCTCTGTTACATAGGAATGCTTTTTGCATAGTACAGTGACATTGCATTTATAGGTTTTCTTTCCGACCTTGGCTTTAATGATTGCCTTGCCACCTGTCTTTCCTTTGACAACACCGTTCTTATCTACAGTAGCAATCTTTTTATTGGAAGAACTCCATTTTACAGGTTTTTTGCTCCCTTTAATTTTTAATTTGGTAGTTTTTCCCTGCTTAACGCTTACTTCCGTCTTATTTAGTCTCACAGAAGCGGATGCTGTAAGTGGTGTCAGGAAAGCAATTATCAGTGCAAGCATGATAACTGATAAAATACACTTAAAAAATTTGATTTCTTTTCTTATTTGAGTCACGTTTTCCTCCTCGATATCATTCTGTGAATACGGATCATACAGATGAACGATACCCCTAAAAATTAAGCTTTATTGTAATTATATACTATCTAAGATTGTTCGTCATTCTTTAGATATAGGTAGATAGCGACATATACCATTAATTATCATCTACTTACACGCATTTTTCAATAGAAAAACTATTATGCGTGTCAATTATCGATATTACGTAGATTTTGACGCAAACTCAGTTTTAGCATGAAGGCTGGAGCTTTTCTTTATTTAGCCGAATCTTTCTCATCCAACATGTCAGGTCGCAAAAAGGCTGCCCATTAGTGCGACAGCCCCTCAACCAACCAAACGTTCATACCATTAATGTTGTGGTTGATATGGTTGCCCCCCAACGCAGGATTGCCAAGATAATAGGCGGCGAGGTGGATGTAAAAGCATAAACCGTCTCATAGGCTTGATTGTAAAAAGAATCAATAATAGATCGCCTTATATTCAGTAGTAAATGCTTCGCCGGGTTCAAGGTGTTGCTCGAATTCACGCTCGCTGATGTCTCCGGTGAAGCCCTCGGCATCAGCTCTGCCATACCAGGGTTCTAAGCATATGAAAGGAGCATTTTTGCCGGAGGGTGACCATACTCCAAGGAGAGGAGCATCAAATACAAGCTTTATGAACAGTTTTCCGGAAGCATCCTTAATTCCTACGCCTGTAGCCTGGCTGCTTTCAAGAATGATTGCGCCGTTATCGAAGGTGTGCTCATCCACAGCGATTGACTTATCTGCAGGAAGCGGAAGCTCGTAGGTGTCCTTGGCTGCAAGAGGATCGTGAAATTTCCTTACTGTGAGGACGTTCTTATCTGTATCAAATACCACAGAATTGCCCTTAAGAGTACCATTTTCATCGAGCTCACAATTAAATGCAGGATGGGCTCCGATAGCGTAGTGCAGAGTCTCATTTCCTGTATTTGTGACTTTCCAGCCAATGGTGATCTCGTTGCCAACAAGCTTATAGGTTATCTCAAGGCAGAAATCAAAGGGGTATTTTGCCCTTGTCTCTTCATTTGAAACCAGCCTGTAATGTACAAAATCAGAAGAGCTCTCCACAAGCTCATGCTCCATATCCCTTGCAAAACCGTGCTGACCCATGGGAAATTCCTGACCCTTAGCTCTGTATTTACCCTCAGCAACTGAGCCTACAAAGGGGAAAAGAACAGGAGATGTTCTGCCCCAGAACTTCGGATCGCCGTGCCACATGCACTCTTTGCCGTCCTTAATAACGCTCTTAATCTCAGCGCCTTTTGATTCTATTGATACTTCTAAAATCTCGTTTTTTAATACTGTTCTCATTTACTCACCTCATAACCTGGATAAAATTTTGGTTCATTTTCCAAATGAAAAATTACTGTTCTTATTATAACAAAAATGAGTAGTGTACTGCTTTTTTTAACTGTATAATTATCTCTATATGAAAGTTTTGGTGTTCTGCCGGATTCCGGATCTGTGAAAGGCAGAGCATGGGGAGGAAGAGGGAAAACATGCAGGAAAAATCTAAAACGCAGATACGAGTTCTTTTCGCAGCCAGAGTATGCTTATGGATCGTTGCTTTGGTATCTACAGTCTATTGGATATATTATTCCGCACAGCTTCACAGTCAGGGAATTTTTGCGCCTGAAGAATATGCGCCGCTGTTTAGGCCTGTTTTTTATACATGTCTTGCAATATCGATTGTTGCAGTGTGCATCAGCTTTGTTCTTCATGCCATTAGTAAAAAGATAAAAGAAAGCATTAAGGAGTAAGGACAGATGGAATTATTTGATGGAAGACCGAAAAATGCTGAAGGGCGCTTACCAAGGGAAGTCAGAGTCTACGACCTTTTGGATAAGCTTGGAATAGAGTTTAAAAGAGTGGACCACGAGCCCGCAACCACCATGGAAGCCTGCGAGGAAGTGGACAAGGCCCTTGGAACGCTGATGTGCAAGAACCTCTTTCTCTGCAACAGGCAAAAGACCAGGTTTTATCTGCTGCTCATGCCGGGAGATAAGAAGTTCAAGACAAAAGAGCTTTCAAGTCAGATCAATTCGGCAAGACTTTCTTTTGCCGAGGCCGAGGATATGCTTAAATACCTGGATATCGAACCCGGAGCAGTAAGCGTAATGGGACTCATGAATGATGAAAACCATGAAGTACAGCTCCTTGTTGATGAGGATGTAAGGGAATCTGAGTATCTTGGCTGCCATCCATGTGTATGCACATCAAGTATGAAGATAAAGACTTCTGATATTTTCGAGAAGTTTTTGCCTGCTGTAGGGCACGAACTCCAGACAGTGCACCTTGTAGGAGAGGATTGACATAAAAAGCTAAATATAAATCTAATTTTAATCTGATTTTAATCTTTCAAAAATCTTATATTAATCTTGGGCGTGTATATTTCAGGTATCAAATGAACAAGCAATTCATAAATATCTGAAAGGAAGGTAATAGTTATGGAAAATTTTGAAAAGGTTGAAAAGCTCAGAGAGAAGACAGGCGTATCCTACGAGGAGGCCAAGAAGGTTCTTGAACAGACCAATTACGATATGCTGGATGCAATCATCGAATTGGAGAAGCAGGGCAAGGTTGTAGAGCCTAAGGAAGGCAGCTACACAACCGGAGCAAGCCAGGATATGGAAAATGTTAAGAAGTTTGAGCTGGCTCAGAGACAGTACGAAAAGGATTGCAACAAGAATAATGTTAAAGAAGGCTTCAGAAATATCGCGGAGTTCTTCAGACTGATATTCAGAAAGAGTCTTGAGATTTACTTTAACATAAACAGGGATGGCAAGAAGATCGCAAGTGTTCCTGTTCTTGTACTGGCACTTATGGTACTTGGATTCTTCTGGGTAACAGTTCCGCTTATCATTATCGGACTTTTCTTTGGAGTATCTTACAACTTTACAGGTGCTGACAAGGTGGTCGCAGATATGAACAATGTTTGCGATAAAGCTGCTCAGACCGCTGAGAGCATCAAAAACGAATTCAAAAAGGATGATGAACAAAACTAATGAGTAAAATATTGATCGTAGAAGACGAAACACAGCTTGCACGTTTTGTGGAACTTGAACTTATTCACGAGGGAAATACCGTGGATAAGGCAGAGGATGGAAGAGGCGGTCTTGATATGGCCCTTTCAAACGACTATGATCTGATTCTTTTAGACGTCATGCTGCCGGGCATCAATGGCTTCGAGGTTCTTAGAAGAATAAGAGCAAAAAAGGAGACACCTATAATCCTTGTGACTGCAAGGGATGCGGTCATGGATAAGGTGTCGGGCCTTGATGCCGGAGCGGATGACTATATCACCAAACCCTTTGCTATTGAGGAGCTGCTCGCACGTATAAGAGTAGCTCTGAAAAGAAAAGGTGGTTCAGCTCCTGTCTCCAGACAGCTTACGATAAACGACGTGACGATGGATCTGGACAGACATGAAGTTGTGGCAGCCGGCAATCCGGTAGAGCTTACAAACTACGAGTTTGAGCTCCTTAGAATTCTTATGGAAAACTGTAACATAGTCCTGGATAGAGAGCGCTTAATAAGCGAAATCTGGGGCTATGATTTCGATGGTGAAACTAATGTTGTAGATGTTTATGTAAGACATCTGCGCACTAAAATAGATGACAAATATGGCATCAAGCTTATCCAGACTGTCAGAGGTGTCGGATATGTAATAAAAGAAGGCCAGCTATGAATAATGCAAAAAACCGCGCCACATCAATTGCAAGAGGTATAAATACAGCTTTCTGGTTTAATAAACTGAGGGCTTTTTTTACTTTAGATATACTTATCCTTACCGTTTCCTTCGGGCTTTTCTGCTACAACAGCTATCTGTCGGTGCCGGAGGATGAAGTTATCAGGAGATTTTTAATAAGCGGTGATAAGATAAGCAATGTTGTCCTGAACTATTATACGGACAGCTCAGAGTATAACTTCACGATGCGTGATTACATATTGTTTATCGGGATAATCCTTGCCGCAGTAATCGCTTACCAGCTCCTCAATCTTCTTGCATCCTTTACCCATACTTCAAGGATCAGAAGGAGACTCCGCCCTTTAAATGAGCTGGCTCTGAAGGCCGAGGCCATAAGCGAGGTGCCTTTAGATACAACAAAATTTGAAGAGCTTGAAGAAGCTATTTTGAAGGTTCCTGCCGATAGTAACGGAGCAAGGATATCTACGGGAGATGAAGATCTTGCCAGCATAGAAGCTGCTCTCAACAGCCTTTTGTACAGAATGCAGCAGGCCAGAATGCAGCAGGCAAGGTTTGTCGACGATGCTTCCCACGAGCTTAGAACACCTATTGCTGTTATTCAGGGCTATGCCAATATGCTGGATCGTTGGGGAAAGGATGATCCGGCAGTACTTGATGAGTCAATCAAGGCTATCAAGCATGAATCCGAGAACATGAAGGAGCTCATTGACCAGCTTCTTTTCCTTGCAAGGGGTGACAACGGCCGTCAGAAGCTGTCTATGGTGAGACTTGATCTGACAGAAATAATGCGCGAAGTGTGGGAAGAGTCCTCGATGATCGATCCCGAGCACAAGTATGTTATCGAGGATGGTGACAACTGTTTTATTTTAGGCGATCAGGCCATGATAAAGCAGTCAATAAGGATATTTGTCCAAAATGCCGCAAAATACTCCGATAAGGGCAGCACTATAAAGCTTACCGTTAAAAATCTGGGAGAAAAAATAGTTTATACAGTTCAGGATGAAGGTATCGGTATGGCAGGCGAGGAGCTGAGCCACATCTTCGAGCGCTTCTACAGATCCGACAAGGCAAGAAATTCCGCAACCGGCGGGTCCGGACTTGGTCTTTCCATTGCAAAATGGATCGTAGATGCACATAAGGGAACTGTTGAAGTTCTGTCACGCCAGGAAATAGGCACAAGAATAACGGTGTCTTTTGATCCGGAGAAGTAAAGAAACAACCGCCGTGTGATATCACATGGCGGTAATTCTTGTGCATGGTGTATAATGTTGTTGTGCGATGTAAGCAGCATTCTATTCTATGAAGTAGAGTCTCGATAGATCAGATCCGTCTCAGTATAGACAGTTCTGAAGTTTAAGTCAGGCTGCTCTATTCTGGTAATTATCAGGTTAGCAGCGGAATATCCGATTACCTGGCTGTGAATATGGCTCGTTGAAAGAGAAGGAGTCATTATCTTTGATTCTGGTGAATCATCAAAACCAAAAAGCTTTATATCTCCCGGACAATCAAGCCCCATTTTTTTCAAACCATATAGTACATCTATTGCAACAAAGTCATTGGCACAGATAAAAAGCTGTGGCAGCTCATTGAGCCTTGAAAGCGCAATAGAGATGTAGTCCTTGTATTCGTCTCCATGAGAATGTACTTCTGTTAAACAGAATTTCTCGTCAATAGTAAGCCCATTGATATACATAGCTTCTCTAAAGGCCATAAATCTTTCGTAAAAAGAACGGCAATGAGTAACTTGTCCAATGTATCCAATGCTACTGATTCCCCTTTTTTTCATATCATTAATTACTGTGTAGATATTGGAAAAGTTATCCATGAGAATAAGATCTGCATTTAACGGTTTCCAATAGCTTGCCACGGGTGCGTCCACCATAAGAACCGGCAGACCCAGGTCACATAGCATTTCACAGTAGGGGTGATTAAACATCTCGATACACATTATTGCTACAGTCTTTTCTTTTATAAAAGAAATAGGAAGTGTTAGATCCTCGATGTTTTTGGAGTCCACTCTGTGCATGCTAAGGCTGTATCCAAGAAGAGAAATCTCATATTGGAACTTGTCCAGCATGGTTGATGCAAAGTGAGAATTGTTCAAAAGATTTCCTGTAAACAGGGCTATTTCTCCTGATGCTTTAGCCGGCTGAGAAAAAGAAGGAGCCTTTATCTCTGATACCGAGCTTGCGTAGGAAAATTGTTTATATCCCATTTCCAAAGCTTTTTGTAATACTTTGTCTCTGGTTGAATCAGCTAAAACGCCTGTATTATTAATGGCTTTTGAGACGGTATTTCTTGATACGCCCAAAGCATCTGCTATGTCTTGTAATGTTACTCTGGATGCCATCTGTTATTCTGATCTCCATTTCCTTGAATTGTTTTCTTCATTATAAAATGTAAAAACCAGAGTGTCAAATGTAAAAGTAAAGTGTTACAAATGTAAAAATTTAGTGTTGACATTCGTGCCTGCTGGTGTTATATTTTACACATGTAAAACACGGATGTGCAAATGTAAAATGTTTTGGGAGAATATTATGAATACAAAGACAAAAAAAGGAGAGCTGCATAATACGCTTGTATATATCAGGCAACACTGGCAGCTTTATGTACTCTTTTTAGGACCTGCGTTGTTTTTGACAATACTTTTTAGATATGTACCTATGGGAGGAATACTGATTGCATTCCAGAAATACAATCCGTTCAAAGGATTGCTGGGAAGCGAATGGGTCGGTCTTAAATACTTCAAACAGTTTTTATCATCACCTGACTTTCTCCAATATCTTGCTAATACATTAAAGTTAAGTATTTTCGGACTGTTATGGGGATTCCCGGTACCGATCATTCTGGCCTTTTTGTTAAACAGAGTGGGAAGCAGCAAATTAAAACAGAATATACAGCTTGTTTTGTACATGCCTAATTTCATTTCAGTCATAGTACTTTGCGGTATGGTAAGAATTCTTTTATCAGTTACCGGACCACTGAATATGATGATGGGAACAAACATCAACTTCCTGACAATTCCTGCAGCGTTCAGACCGATCTACATTATCAGCGGAATATGGCAGGGAGCAGGATGGGCTTCAATTATGTATACTGCGGCATTATCCAATGCAAGCCAGGAGCTTAAGGAAGCTGCACAGATAGATGGTGCCAACATTTTCCAGCAGATCAAGGCTGTAGAGTGGCCTGCAATCAAAGATATGGTAGTTATCCAGTTTATCCTGCAGGCAGGAAACATCATGAGCATTGGATTTGAGAAAGCTTATGCACTTCAGTCAGATATGAACCTCGCGTCTTCTGAGATCATAGCAACCTATGTGTACAAAAAGGGTCTTATTAACGGAGACTACAGCTACTCAACGGCTGTTGGACTATTTAATACAGTAATCAATGTAATTTTGCTGGTCCTTGTAAATAAGATAGTTGAGAAGATGAACGACGGACAGGGATTATAAGGAGGCGTTCAGATGGAAAAAGCGATAGTTAAGAAAAAAAGCAGGTTTGCAAAATATGGATTTGGAGATAAATGCTTTCTGATATTCGGTTATGCCCTGCTTGCAGCATTTGTCCTTGCGATAATCTTGCCGATGGTATATATCGTTGTGGCGTCTTTCATGGATCCCATCACTCTTCAGAATAAGGGAATCGTGCTGGATTTTGAAAAGTGGACGCTCACTGCTTATGAGAGAGTTATGACGAATTCGCAGATATGGGTAGGTTTTAAAAATGCAATTATCTACTCAGTGTTGTTCAGCGCAATTTCTGTTTTCATAACACTACTTTGTGCATATCCCATGTCCAGGGATGATTTTAAAGGAAAAAAACTGTTTAACACAATTTTCATAATAACCATGTTTTTTGGTGGCGGACTTATTCCTACATATCTTCTTATAAATAACATCGGTCTTCTGGACACTATGTGGGCAGTAATCCTTCCGGGAGCCTTCAGTGTGTGGAACATGATAATTGCAAGAACTTACTACAAAGGAATTCCGAACGAGCTCAGAGAAGCTGCAGATGTTGATGGTGCTAATGAGCTGGTATTCTTCTTCAGAATTCTTCTTCCGGTATGTACACCACTTATTGCAGTATTAGTTCTTTGGCAGTTTGTAGGTATGTGGAACAGCTACTTTGATGCGATGATCTATCTCAATTCTTCATCAAAGCAGCCACTTCAGCTGGTGCTCAGATCAATCCTGATCCAGAATGAGCCTGATCCGGGAATGATCGCAGATATGCAGAGTACAGCACAAAGAGCGCAGCTTGCTGAGCTTTTGAAATATGCAACTATCATAATTTCGAGCCTTCCGTTGTTAGTCATGTACCCGTTCTTCCAGAAGTACTTTGACTCAGGAATTATGGTTGGTTCTGTAAAAGGCTAAGAGCAGAACTTCCTTGTTAATAACCCAAAAGGGTTCAAATAAAAAAAGGAGAGGGAAAAATGAAAAAGGAAATGAAAAGAATTTTTGCCACAGTTATGACAGCAACAATGGTTGCCGGAATGATGGCAGGATGTGGCAGTAGCGATGGAGCCGGAAAAAGTGATGCGGCTAAAGTGACAGCTGAAGACCTCAGCTTCCCACTTGATGAAAAGGTTACAATTACCGGTATGATCAGCTATCCTTCAGGAACAGAAGAGAATCAGAACAACAAGACAATCTTCAAGAGACTTGAGGAAGAGACAAATGTACATGTAGATTGGACTGCAATCTCAAATGATCAGTGGGGAGACAAGATAAGTCTTAACATGGCTAACAAGGATGCACTTACTGATTTCGTATTTAACGCAAGCTTCTCAAACAGCGATCTTATCAGATACGCAGATCAGGGTGTAATCATTCCTGTTGAGGAATATATCGATTCAAACATGCCTAACTTAAAGGCTGTATTTGACAAGTATCCTGAATACCGCACAATGTGTGAAGATTCAGAGGGACATATCTGGGCACTTCCCTGGATCGAGCAGCTTGGTTCTAACAAGACTGCTATCCAGACTGTAGGTAACAACTTTACTTACATCAACCAGAAGTGGCTTGATTTCCTTGGACTTGAGACACCTACAACAGTTGATGAGTTCGAACAGGTACTCCTTGCATTCAAGGATCATGCTTCTGAGCTTCAGGCAGAATTCGGAATTGACGGTGACATTATTCCTATGTCATGCATCATCAATGACAACGATCCCAGCCTTCTTATCAATGGATTTGGCGAAGGCTATGGTGACAATGATATAGGACAGCACATTGCTGTAACTGATGACAAGAAGGTTATCTTCACTGCTACACAGGATGGCTTCAAGTCAGGTGTAGAATGGCTTCACAAGTTATATGATGAAGGACTTATGGATCCTGAATGCTTTACTCAGGACTGGTCTACATATGTTGCTAAGGGAAAATCCCACAGATACGGCGTTTGCTTTACATGGGATGTAGCAAATATCGATAATATCGAGGACTATGTACCCCTTGCTGCACTTGAGGCAGATACAAGAAACGTAACACCTATGAACGGTTCATTCACTTCAGGTTTTGACCGCGGAAGATGCGTAGTTACAGCTAAGTGTGACAATCCTGCATTTGTATGTGCATGGCTTGATCTTATGTATGATCCTTTCCAGTCACCTCAGAACAACTGGGGAACCTATGGCGAAGATGACGAGTTCGATATCTTTGAGCTTTCAACTAATGAGAACGGTGACAAGATGCTTAAGCATGCACCTCTTGGAGATGCTTCACCTGTAGAAGTTAGAGAAGCAGAGGCTGTTGGTGGCCCTCTTGCAATCCTTGATGAGTATTATGGCGTTTATGTAACATGCCCTGATGATGCACAGTATCGTCTTGACTGGATCAAGGAATACTACACAGACGATATGCATGGTGAGTATGTATATCCTAACGTATTCATGTCAGCAGATGACACAGAAAAACTTACAGGAATCCAGACAGACCTTATTTCATATGTAAATTCAAGCAAGTCTGATTTCATTATGAATGGTGTGACTGATGAAGGTTGGAATGAGTACCTCGATAAGGTTAACGCTTATGGTCTTGATGAGTACCTTTCAATCTATCAGAAATATCTTGATGCATTCTATGCTAATTAAGAGCTTTTAAATGTAACTAAACAAATAGTTTTCGCCCCGGTCAGATGATCTGGCTGGGGCATTTTAAAAGAGTATGAATTATAAAAAAGTAATTGGAACAGCTCTGACCATATCACTTTTTCTTTGTCAGGGATGTGGAAACGCTAGGGAACAAATGGAAAGCGGAGAGAAGATAGACAGCCTTTTTCCCAATATCGAAGAGACCTGGGTTGGAGATGTGATGGCACAGGCTGACGAAGATGGAATACATCTCAATTACCTGTATGATACGGATCATAACGGTACAGGATATCATCCAATCTACAGGTTTGACACAAAAGACTTCTGTAGCTATACAGACGTCGGAGAGATCATTCCGTTTGGAGAAAACATTGAGGATCCTGATATAGCGGTAGGAACCGGAAGCTTTATTAAGGCAGAAAATGGTAAATACCATGCGTTTTATACAGGACACAATGACTACACGGAAACTTTTGATAATAATCAGGACAGAGAGTGCCTGATGCACGCAGTAAGTAAAAATAATAAATCCTACAAAAAGCTACCAAAAGATACGATTCATGCTCCTGAAGGATATAGCACAAATGATTTCAGGGATCCGCAAGTTATCCGGATGGATGAATATGACGAATATTGGATGCTGGTTGGCGGAAAAAGAAATGATGATTCAGGAAGCTGTATTCTGAAATATACATCAAAGAATTTATCAGACTGGAAATTTGAAGGTGAATTTTATTACAGTGATGAGCTTTATTTTATGGAGTGCCCGGATCTGTTTGAGATAGATGGCTGGTATTATCTTGTTTTTTCCTGGAATAATGTCACATACTACAGAATGACACAGGACCTCGAAGGAGAATGGATAAAGCCTGAAATTGATACATTTGATGGCAACGGTTTTTACGCTGCAAAAACTGTCCTTTATGACGGAACCCGTTATCTAGTGGGATTTCTTGATCATAAAAAGCGTGGCAGTGATATTTTGGAATATACCTGGGCAGGTTCAGTCATGCCGTACAAACTGGTGAAAAAAGATGACAACACACTGGGAGTAACGATGCCTGACCAGTTCACGGACTATTTTGAAAACGGAGCAGACAAAAAAGAACAGGGCATGAAGGTTACTTCTACGGAAAACCTGGGAATACTTCCGCGAAAAATGCTGCTTAAGGGCAAGGTAACCTTCAATAATACAAGCGGAAAAGCAGGTTTTTCCTTTGGAGATTATAAAGTAATTATTGATCCTGATCAGCAGGAGATTATCTATGATGCATTTGAGAATTCTCAGAAGTGCAGGCTGGAAGCCGGAAAGACGTATGATATAAAGCTGGTCGTGGAGAATGAAATAGTTGTGCTTTATATTAATGATGAAAAAGCTCTCAGTAACCGGATTTATTCTGCTGTAGATAACGAATGGCAGATTTATATTGAAGGAGATGCTGAGTTTTCGGATATAGATATGTTTGTTTTTTGAAGAGGAGCCATCATGACGAAGTCATGATTTAGTATGGTTGCTTCATATTATATTAGATCGGAGTAATTATGAGTGATAAGTTAAGCAAAGCCAGAGAATATGAGGAAAAAAGGGAGAAGCTTATAAAAAAGGAGCTAAAGCCGATTTTTCATCTGGTACCCAGAGTGGGCTGGATGAATGATCCAAACGGCTTTTCATATTATGGTGGTAAGTTCCATATGTTCTACCAGTACTATCCCTATGATACAGTTTGGGGACCGATGCATTGGGGACATGCAGTAAGTACAGACCTTCTGCACTGGGAGAATCTTCCCGCAGCCATAGCACCGGATGAAAAATATGATGATTTTGGGTGTTTTTCAGGTAGTGCTATTGAACTTTCAGATGGCAAGCAGCTTCTTATGTATACAGGAGTTATAAGGGAAGAAGACGAAGATGGTATTTTTCATGATGTTCAGACTCAGTGTATAGCGGTTGGTGATGGAAAAGATTACGTAAAGTATGAGAATAATCCTGTACTTGATGAATCATCTCTTCCGGAAGGCGCCAGCAGAAATGATTTCCGTGATCCAAAGATATGGAGAGATAAGGATGGCTTTAAGGCTGTAATTGCAAGTAAGACTATGGATGCAGATGGTCAGCTGCTTCTTTTTAGCAGTAAGGATGGATTTGACTGGAAATACGAAAGGCTTCTTGCAAAGAACAACCATCGTTTCGGACGTATGTGGGAATGCCCGGACTTCTTTGAATTAGATGGAAAACAGGTATTGCTTACAAGTCCTCAGGATATGCTTCCTGAAGAATTGGAATTTCATAATGGTAACGGAACACTTTGCCAGATAGGTTATATGGATGAAAGTGGCATGTTTAAAGACGAGTATTCTCAGGCTGTTGACTATGGCATAGATTTTTATGCACCACAGACTCTTCTTTTGGAAGATGGCAGACGTGTGATGATCGGCTGGATGCAGAACTGGGATACCACCGGATTTAAACGTGATGATTTCCCGTGGTTTGGACAGATGAGTATGCCAAGAGAAATCTCCATTGTTAATGGAAAGCTGATCCAAAAGCCGCTTAAAGAGATTGAAAAGCTATATTCATCTACTATTGAGAGAAAGAATGTACGTATATCAGGTGACTGCACTCTTTCCGGCATAAGTGGAAGAACAATAGATATGACTCTGGATATAAAGAGAACAGAGAATCTGTACAGAAAGATTGAGATAAGGCTTGCAGATAATGGCAGGTTCCATTCTTCTGTTTTCTTTGATCCGGTTGAATCTGTTTTAAAAATTGACCGCAAATATTCAGGTAGCAGAAGAGCTATCGTTCATCAGAGAAGATGTCAGGTCGGTAAGAATGACGGAGCAGTGAAGCTTCGCATAATAATGGATAGATATAGCCTTGAAGTGTTTGTAAATGATGGGGAACAGGTTATGTCAATGAGTATTCTTACGGACTATCACGCTGATGGTATCAGCTTCAATGTAGATGGTGAAGCAGTGGTAGATGTGTGCCTGAATACTTTAGCTGAGGAATAATGGTTTTGACGATATGGCAGGATTAAGAAGTAATCCTGCCAGTTTTATAAGGAGAAATGAGAAATGTATAGTCGATATGATGTGGTTGCACTTGGTGAATTGCTGGTTGATTTTACTGATAATGGGAAAAGTGAACAGGGAAATTCAATCTTTGAAGCAAATCCCGGCGGAGCACCCTGTAATGTGCTGTCCATGTTACAGAAGCTGGGAAATAAAACAGCTTTTATCGGAAAGGTTGGAGAAGATTTCCTGGGAGAAATGCTGGTTTCAAAGGCAGCTGAACAGGGAATTGATATGAGCGCAGTACTGAAGGATAAAAATGTAGGAACAACACTTGCATTCGTACAAAAGCTTCCAAACGGAGACCGCGATTTTGCTTTTTTCAGAAATCCCGGAGCCGATATGATGATCACAGCTGATGAGGTTTTGGAAAGAGCGTCATACATTAAGAAATCTGATATTTTTCACTTTGGTACACTTTCAATGACCAGCACCTGTGGCAGAGCGGCAACTGAGAAGGCCATTGAAATTGCAAAAGAAAGCGGATGTACTGTTTCTTTTGATCCCAATTACAGAGCACCTTTATGGAACAAGGTTGAGGATGCTTTGGAAGCCATCAGATATGGTATGAGCGTCTGTGATATTTTAAAGATTTCCGACAATGAGATTGAACTTGTGACAGGCAAAACAGATATTGATGAAGGCATAGCTGCCATAAAAGATGAGTTTGGAATTAAGCTCATTTTCGCCACCTTAGGTTCGGAAGGAAGCAGAGCATATTATGGAGATACGGTTGTATCTCATGGAGGGTTTCTTAATCCTGCAACAATAGAAACAACCGGTGCCGGGGATACATTTTGCGCCAGTGCGCTTCATTTTGTGCACCATTATGAGCTTGATAACCTTAATATGGATAATCTAAGCAAAATACTTGAGTTTTCAAACGCCGCAGCGTCCCTTATAACTACAAGACGCGGCGCGTTGGCCGTAATGCCTTCATATGATGACGTTACCAAGTATATTCTGGAATTTGAATGATATACCTTGAGCTTTTGCAGGATGCCTGACAGCTGCAATTATTTTTTGCAAAACATTTTGACAAGAATCATAAATAATTAAATATAAACAGGTGCTTTTAGGTTGTATTAGCTGTAGAATAGCTAAGGAAAACCATAAATCGAGGAGATTGTAGAATTATGAAAAAAGCAGTACTGAGTTTGATTCTTGCGGCATCCATAGTAATGACAGCTGGATGTGGTGATGGAAAAACCGTAGAACCCACGCAAAATAGTGAGTCTGCCGATCCCGGAATTTTCGTAAAAAAGGTTGAAAACATGACAGATGATTTTATTACCGGCATAGATATAAGTTCATTTACAGCCCTCAGGGACAGCGGCGTTAAATACTACGATTATGACGGTAATGAGCTGGATGATCAGGGCTTTTTTGATTTCCTTAATGAGTGCGGTGTCAATTATGTGAGACTTCGCGTGTGGAATGATCCGAAGGACGAAGATGGTCACGTCTACGGCGGCGGAAACTGTGACCTTGAAAATGCTAAGAAAATTGGACAGCTTGCCACCAAAGCAGGCATGAGAATTCTTATAGATTTCCATTACTCAGACTTCTGGGCAGATCCCGGGAAGCAGACAGCGCCTAAGGCCTGGGCTGATATGAAAACAGACGATAAAGCGGAGGCACTTAAGGAATTTACTAAGGAGAGCCTTCAGTATCTTATAGATAATGGCGTTGATGTGGGCATGGTTCAGATTGGTAATGAGACCAACAACGGACTTTGCGGAGAGACTGATTTCTACAGCATGTGCAAGCTCTTTAGGGCAGGAAGTGAGGCTGTAAGAAGCGTTTCTGAGGACATTCTGGTGGCAGTTCACTTTGCTAATCCTGAAAAGCATTTTTCGCAGTACGTAGAGAAGCTGGATCAGTACGAGGTGGATTATGATGTCTTTGCATCCTCCTACTATCCATACTGGCACGGAACTCTTGAAAATCTCCAAAATGAGCTTGAATCTATAGCGAAGACCTACAATAAAAAGGTAATGGTAGCAGAGACCTCCTACGTATATACCTTAGAGGACGGCGATGGCTGCGGAAATACTCAGAATGAAGCGGACCTTGAGGTGGATGCGTTTAATTTCGACATTTCTCCTCAGGGACAGGCAGATTCTGTTCGAGCAGTGGTAGATACAGTATCGTCCATAGATGGCGGAATCGGCGTATTTTACTGGGAACCTGCATGGCTTCCTGTACAGGTTTTTGAGCTTGGAAAGGAAGGCTCAACCCAGATACTTGCTCAGAATAAGAGCATTTGGGAGGAAAAAGGCTCAGGCTGGGCAACGGGCTATGCCAGTGAATACGACAAGGACGTAAGAAGCTATGGCGGTGGCGGCGCTGTTGTTGAGAACGAGGCATGGTTTGATTTTCATGGACATCCCCTGGCTTCAGCCAGGATGTATGCCGACATGCGAGAGGGCGCAGAGGGCGTACTTGCCATGACAGGCGTAACCACTGAAGCCGTGACAGCAAAGCCCGGTGAAGACATAGAGCTTCCGGAAAAAGTAAACGTCAGATATAACGACGGCTCTGAGAAGGAGCTGGAAGTAGCCTGGGATGAAACAGCGCTAGATGCCGCAAAAGAAGCAGGTATCGGTGAGTACGAGATCGACGGAGTAGTTACAGATGGCGATTCAGAGATGGCAGTGACAATTCAATTAGCGATAAAGGCGGACAATCTTCTTGAAAATCCCGGATTTGAGGACGGTAAGGAAGCCTGGGAGGTCACCACAGAATGCAACTCTAAGGATGTGAGCATCATGAAGCACAGTGACTGCAGAACCGGCGAGTGGTGCATGAAGTTCTGGTATGAGTCGGACTTTGAATTTAAGGTAGAGCAGACCCTTACTTTGGATAAGGGAACCTATGCTTTTGATGGCTATATTCACGGCGGTGACAGCAAATCCGGCGATGAGTTCGTTTTGTACTGCATTAACGGTGACGAGACCATTGAAGAGAGCACCAAGGTCACCGCATGGCGCGAGTACAAGCATCCTGTGATAGATAAAATCGAAGTGAAAGAGGACGGCACGGAGGTTATCTTCGGAGCCAGAGTAAAGGCATCAGCAGGCTGCTGGGGCGCATGGGATGATTTCACCCTTCAGAAAGTAGAGTGAGCTTGAATAAATAAATTAAAATTCGCACTTATATTCTGAAAATATAATACGAGCATAATATTGCATTTATAAATATTTAATATTTCGATGATAGAATGACTATATGAAACTAACGTTTTCTGCGAGGATATCGTATGGCTAACCATAACGGAAAAAGAGCGCTAGGTCATTACATAGTCGATCATATTGAAGAAGCAATCGCAGCAGGGAATATTAAGGTTTATTATCAGCCTGTTGTGAGGTCACTTACGGGACAGCTTGCCGGAGCAGAATCACTGGCAAGATGGGTTGCACCAGATGTGGGCTTTTTATCCCCTGACGAGTTTATCAATGTTTTGGAGAAAACCCATAAGATCCATAAGCTTGATTGCTTTATGGTTGAAAGTGTGTGCAGGGACATCCATGACCTTATTGCCAGCGGAAAAACAGCGTTCCCGGTATCCGTGAATTTCTCCAGACTTGATTTCATGGTCTGCGATATGCTTGAGGTTGTCGAGCGAGCAGTTGAGAAATATGATATTCCCAGAGATTATCTGCATATAGAAGTCACAGAGAGCATGATTGCCCAGGACGAAGCATTGATGACAAGCGTTATTGAAAGTTTCAGAAACAGGGGCTATGAGGTCTGGATTGATGACTTTGGGAGCGGATATTCTTCTTTAAATCTGTTAAAGGATTACCATTTTGATGTACTAAAACTTGATATGGCTTTCCTGGCTAAAATGAGCGAAAGGTCCAAGATCATAGTTCGCTCGTCACTGGCTATGGCTAAAAAGCTTGGGATAAAGACACTTTCTGAAGGTGTTGAAACCCAGGAGCAGGTGGAGTTCCTAAAGGCTATCGGTTGCGGTAAGCTTCAGGGGGCTTATTTTGGTTTGCCAAAACCCCTTGATGAAATGCTCGAAGGTATTGAAAAGAAGGGCATTACCATAGAAGAGCGAAAGTGGCGAAATTATTATGAGACTGCAAGCTTCAATACAAGGGATACTGAGACAGCACTTCAGGTAGCGGAGTATGATGGAAAGCACTTCAAGACTCTGTTTATGAATGACGCCTACAGACAGCAGATAAGAGTTGCAGTTGATGATCTTGAATATATCGACAGCACTATCTATGATCCTGCTTCACCGCTTCTGGACAAGTATGAGCAGTTCCTAGAAAAAGCCATAAAAAGCAGGAATTATGAAAGTTTTTATTATACAGATAAGGGAAATTATTACTATCTTAAGGGCAAGGTTTTGGCAGAAAATGATGACCATTATCTGTTCAAAACTACCATATCGAATATATCCTTGGACCAGAATATCAAGGAGAGAGACAGGCTGGATTACAGGCTAAGAGAGCTTAATAACCTTTTTGAAGTTGTTCTTTTGGTTAATATTAGCACAAATAAGACATCACCCCTTATTGGAGCTTACAGATATATGACAGGCAGCGCTAATATCTATCAGAATTTAAATGAGATGGTTTCACTATTTGTTCAGGAATGCGTATATCCTGACGAACGTGCGGATTTTATGGCTTTTATTGATATAGATACCATCAAGCAGAGGGGACAAGAGAGTAAGAAGGGCTATATAGTAAGAAACTTCAGACTCCGTCAAAAGGATGGCAGTTATAAGTGGAGAACGATCATACTTCTTATGGTGCCCGGAACTGATGGAAATGAATATCTGTTCACGATCAATACTTTATCCAGGGAGATGGGCGAAGCCCTTGATAATCTGGTCTATGGGCAGGTGGGACACGAAAGTCTTGAGCTCACTGAGAGAGTCAAGGAATACGCAAGAATCTGGGAGAATGTGGTTAATAATTCAGCCACCAAGTATTTCTGGAAGGATAAAGAGCGCAGATTTAGAGGTGTCAGCCAGTCATTTTTGGAGTTCTATGAGATTAGCTCGCTTGACGATATTATCGGAAAAACAGACGAAGAGATGCACTGGCATGTCAATGACGGACCCTATCAGGGCGACGAGCTTGATGTAATCGGAAAGGGCAAATTTGTCTTTAACGCCCGTGGACAGTGCATAGTTAACGGTGTTGTTCACAACATCATCTGTAATAAGATGCCTCTTTATGAAAAGGGCGAAATTATAGGTCTTGTGGGTAACTTCGCGGATATCGACCAGGAGCTTTACAGAGTTCAGAAGCTGGTTAACCCGTCAAAGCTGGATAATATGACAAGACTTATGAACTTCAGGTCATATATGGATGTTATGTCGGACTATGCGATGCAGTATAACGACGCCGGCAGAAATTACGGCGTAATTATCATCCATAACGTGAACCATAAGAGGATTACTGCGGATTATGGTGAAAAGCAGGCCGGCAGAGTAGTTCGTGAAATGGGTGAAAAGATAATAGAATGTATCGGTCAGAGCGCAGCTGCTTCGAGAATTAAGGAAGCTTATTTCAGTGTGCTTACATACATTGATTCCAGGGAAAAACTTGAAAAACTGGCTGCAAAGCTTAAGAAAAGCATTGAGAGTATAAATGAGGTTAACGGTAAGAGCGTTACCATTAAGGTCTCAATGTCCATGAAACTCAGAACAGATGAGGGTGTAAAGGACGAGAATATCTACTATCAGGCCATGGACGAGCTTGATGAAAAGGAATCCAGATAATCATCAGATCCTGAGCATGGAGGGGGTGCTTATGAATCAGACCAGAGACGGAAAAAAAGATTTATTATGGCTGTTCCTTTTTCTTGTAGTGTTCATCAATGGATTTGAAGCCGGTGGATATCAGGCAAGCCTGTACAGTATTGGCCAAACCTATGATCTGTCCATAACAAATATGGGCCTTTTTGCGGCGGTTGAGCTTCTTGCAACCATGCTTGCGCCGCTTATTCTGGGAAATTGGGCAGATAAATCAGATAAACTTAAATGTATTCTTATCCTGCAGGTGATACAGGCTGCTTTTGCCTGCGTTATTTTCATAAGTTCCATTCAGATGCTGTTCGTTGTGGGAATCTTTTTCCTAGGAATGACCACAAGTGCGCTTCAGTTCATAGCTATCGCAGCTCTTGCGGAAAGCTATCCCTTAACAGGTAAAAAGAAGATAGGAATTATGACCTCCATGTATGCCCTTGGAGCCCTGGTTTCACCTCTTTTTGTGGATTTTTATCTGAAAAGAGGAATCAGCTGGAGGATGTTCTTCCTGACACTGTCCCTTGGCACGGTTATCACTCTGGTGGGTATTGTTGCCAATCGCGACAGCACCGGAGAAGTAAATAGCCTTGCTGATGATGAAAAGGTGGGAGACGGGGAGTTTATTATCCTTGGAGTGCTGCTACTTTGCGTAGTTATGTGCATCTATGTGGGATTTGAGAACGGCTTCGCCTTCTTCGTAGATACACTTTTTACTGATGTTTTGAAGTCATCCCTTGGAAAATATGCACTGTCGCTGTTCTGGGCGGTTATGATTCCGTCCCGCGTGCTGGTGGGATATTTCTCAGCTCATGCTAAGAAAATACTCATTACTTCAGTAATAGCCATTCCCGTGATTACAGTGATCATAGCTCAGATGAACAGTGCAGCTGTGGTATTGGCTCTTTGCATACCCCTTGGATTTGCCTGCGGAGCGATTTATCCCAGCGTCCTGACCACACTTCTGCAGTTCTCAGGAAAAAGAAAGGCCACCGCAACCGCGATGATAACTGTATCAACGGGTATAGGTGGCGTTGTGTTCACAGCACTTACAGGTATTCTGGCAGGAGCCATGGGTATTACCGGTGCAATGATGTGCCTTGCAGCGTTCTTCATTTTGTCAATAATAGCGGTATTATCCCTGCATACCCGCTGACTGTCTGATCATGTCCTCAACTACGATATCGTAGATTTCTCCAACGGTATTGCAATATTCAAGTATTTTCCAGGGCTCATTTGTGTGGAAGTGAATTTTTACCAGCTCCTCATCGCCTGCGGCGATAAGAGAGTTTCCTTCAAAATGCGCGGTGATATAATCTGCAATTTCATCCTCGTCTAAGTCCTTGTCGCGTCTGTCGATAAGAAGCTGTGTGTCATAGCGATATGCAAACTGATCATCTTCAGCGTCAATACTCTGTATCGGTTCCATTAAATTTCCTCCTTAATCCACGTAGTATTAAATAATCAGTAAGCTGATTATACAATAATTGGATAGCATGCGAAATAGTGCTTCTGTGCAATGCTATGCAGGAGAGATGATTGTTATCGTTATTTTCAGCTTTTTTGTATGATATTATATTTTTTTTTCATATTTATTTAATAGGAAAAAGGCCGCCAAAATGCTATTATTTACTATATAGTGCTTGTACTATGGGCAAGTATCTTTAGATGAGGGGAAAAGAGTGAAGATAAGCATTTCGCATAAAATAGATAAAAACAGAATATTGCGCGATGCACTTGTGCTGTCCGGAATAGCGGCCAATGTATTACTGGGCTTTATTATGAGCAGCCTTAAACTGCCGCTTTATCTTGATACGACGGGGACCATTTATGTCACTCTGATAGCAGGTCCTTTCTTTGGCATTTTAACAGCGGTTGTGACTAACACTGTTTCTATGTTGTTTAGTCCGACAAACATGTATTTTTCTGTTATAAATGCTCTTATAGCTATTCATACCTCAGTTTTCTCAAGAAAACACTCCTTTAGAAAAGTTAAAGATGTATTTGGTTATATCCTGATGTTAGCGATGATATCGGGCATACTTAGTGTCATTATCCGCAGATTTATCGGGGTGGATACGCAGGACTCTGTGGTTGACAACGCAGCTATTGAGTTTGCTGCAGCAACGGGATTTCCATATTTGCCTGCAGCTATGATGCTTGATGTTTTGGTTAATGTCTTTGATAAAGGTATTTCCCTTGGGTTGGCAGTTTTGGTTATTCGTATTCTTCCGGATGATATTTCTACCAGAATCGCAAACAGTATTGTAAAGCAGCGCGTAATGACTGAAGAGGAAGAAAACAGGATATATAGGTGGAAGGCTGATTCAAAGGGGTCAGTACGATGGAGGGAGAGCAGTAAGCTGCTTCTGACTTCATTTGTACTGGTAATTGCTATGGCCTGGATTGGGCTCACCCTGTATTTTAACAGTGCTAAAAATGACAGAATAGAGGCCGCCAGCGACGCCTGCAGGTTTGCTGCAGAGATAGTCGATCCCGACATGATTGATACATATATGATGGAGGGTGAAAATGCCCCCGGCTATCTGGAAACAAAGGAAATGCTCTACAAGATACGTAATAATTCACTGGGCGTTGATTATCTGTATCTGATAAAAGTAGAGGAGGATGGATGCTATGTAATTTTTGATCTGGATACGGAAACAGAGTATGGCTATGACATAGGAACAAAGCTGCCCTTCAAGGATGAGTTTTTACCATATAAAGACGCTATTCTTGCAGGTGAAGAGATAGCCCCCATAGAATCAAAAAGTGATGAAGGCTGGCTTCTTACTATAGGCTATCCCCTTAAGAATAGTGCAGGGAAGCTGGTCTGCTATATTATCTGCGATGTTTCTCTTGAGTACATGGCGGATTATATGATCGACTTTATCATGAAGATTCTGCTGATAATGGCTGGACTATTTATTCTTATTGTTGCCTTTGAGCTTTGGACCACCAGTATTTACACCACATATCCTCTCAGTGCAATGACATCCTGCGTGGAGGAGTTTGCTGAAGCAGGCGACGATCAGGTGAGCCTTGATAATAATGTGCGAAGAATCAGGTCTCTTAACATTCATACAGGGGATGAGATAGAGAAACTGTATAAGACCATTTGCGACCTGACGTTGAATCAGGCTGAGCAGATGAGAAGCATAAGACATCTGTCGGAATCTACTATGCAGATGCAGGACGGACTTATCATAACAATGGCAGATATGGTCGAGAGTCGTGACTCCGATACCGGCGCCCATGTCCAGAAGACCGCAGCCTATGTAAAGATCATCGTCGAAGGCCTGAAAAGAAAGGGCTATTACGCAGAGAAGATCACACCTAAATTTATTTCTGATGTAGTCAGATCAGCGCCTTTGCATGATGTAGGAAAAATCAATATCTCCGATAAGATCCTGAATAAGCCCGGCAAACTTACTGAAGAAGAGTATGAGATCATGAAAACTCATACTACAGCCGGTAAAGAGATAATAGAAAAGGCGATCAGCACCGTTAAGGGCGGAAGTTACCTGAAGGAAGCCAGAAATATGGCTGCATATCACCATGAGAGATGGGACGGCAATGGGTATCCCGAGGGGCTTCACGGGGAGGTTATCCCACTTTCAGCCAGAATCATGGCTGTTGCCGATGTTTTTGATGCTCTTGCTTCGCCAAGAGTATATAAGCCTGCATATCCGTTAGATAAAGCTATTGAGATCATACAGGAAGGTGCGGGAACACAGTTTGATGCAAAATGCGTGGAAGTATTTATAGAATCGCTTTCTGAAGTAAAAGTTATTCTGAAGAAATACGATCGTATGTAATTTGGAGGTTGCATGTCATTGAAGTATTTTCGATATAAAAACTTCATAAGTACAATTGCAATCCTGTCTGTTTTATCACTGTTATGTCAGTCACAGAGCGTTGCAGCTGCAGAAGATGGCGAAGAAAAGGCGGGTGGCGGTTATGCGATTACCGGTCAGATAACCCAGGAGGGTTATACGGCCGAGATTTATGATGCCTCCAACGGACTTATCACCTCAGATGCCAACTATATTATGGGAGATAGCAACGGATATATTTGGATTGGCGGCTACAGCGGAATCATGAGATATGACGGCACTGAGTTTGAGAGGCTTGATACCTCTGACGGTCTGACCAGTGGTCGTGGCCTTTTTGAGGACAGTAAGGGCAGAATATGGGTAGGAACCAATGATAACGGTGTTGTTGTGATTGATGGTGAGACAAGGACTCACTATACTTACGCAGACGGTATGCCGTCATCTTCAATCAGGATTTTTGCTGAAGACAACGAGGGTAATGTTTTCCTTGGAACTATTGCGGGTGTTGCTTATGTGGACCCGGAGGGACAGCTTCATACCATCGATGATAGCAGGATTAATGAAGAGCGCGTTCTAAAGCTTGATTCGGATTCCAACGGAAGGATATACGGACAGACCAAGAATGGTAAGGTTTTTGCGATAGAGAATTGTAAAATAACAGACGTTTTTACAAGTGATGAGCTGGGAATGGAGCCCATAACCACCATATTGGCTGACCCCCACAGTCCCGGATATATCTACTTCGGTACTGAGAGTAAGTACTTATACTATGGAGCCTTTGGTGATAAAGGACCTACGATGGTAAAGATAGTGATTGCGCCTATTGATAACGTCCATTGGCTTAGCTACGATTGCGACAGAGTATGGGTTTCATCAACAAGCCGCATAGGATATCTTGATACAAAGGCAAAATTTCACGCACTTACCGATCTGCCTATAAACAGCTCCATAGAAATGACTACATCGGATTATCAGGGCAATATCTGGGTTGCTTCATCATCTCAGGGCGCCATGAAAATTGTTGCTAATAATTTCCTTGATCTTGCTGAGGTAGCGGGTATCGAGAAGAATGTTGTAAACGCTACCTGCAGACATTTGGGAAGGTTATATATAGGAACTGATAATGGTCTTTATGTACTAAATAATGACTTCACTCCTCTTTACGATGCGCTGACTGACTATATGACAGGAACCCGCATCAGATCCATCATGGAGGACAGTAAAAAGAATCTGTGGGTAGCAGGCTACAGCAATGATAAGGGGTTAGTATGCTTTGACGTAGACGGCAGAATAACATCATATACAACCAAAGATGGTATGCCCCATGATCAGATAAGGTGTATTTACGAAGCGGCGGATGGAAGCCTGGTTGTAGGCACCAATGGCGGAGTAGCAGTCCTTAAGAACGGTAAGGTAGTTAAGACCTATGGTCAGGAGGAAGGTCTTAAAAATACTATTATTTTAGCAATTATTGTGGAAAATGGCGGCAAGATTTTTGCGGCTACTGATGGTGATGGAATATATGTAATAGATGGTGATACCATTACAAAAATTGGACGCGAGGATGGACTGACCAGTGACGTAATAATGAAGATGATCAAGGACGACGTCAATGGTGTGATCTGGCTTGTTACCTCCAACTCGATCCAGTATTTGAAAGAAGGAGTTACGCATACCGTAACCTCTTTCCCTTATAACAACAACTATGACCTTTATTTTGACAATAATGATTCTGCCTGGGTAATGGCATCTTGTGGAATCTATAAGGTGGATACTAAGGAACTTCTTGATGATGATGTCAAAAATTACAGACTCTATACTATAGCAAATGGTCTACCCTATGCAATAACGGCAAACTCAAACGCCGCTCTTGATAGTGACGGTAATCTTTATATCCCCGGCAGATATGGTGTTATCAGGGTTAACATTGACAATTATTATGAAGAAAGTACTGATATAAAGATTGCAGTGAACTCCGTTTATAACGGTGATACAAGGATTCTTCCGGATGAAAATGGCAGATATGTAATACCGCCATCCGATGAACGTATCAGAATCCATACGGCTGTAATGGATTATACAACCTTGAATCCCACTGTAAAACTGTTTTTTGAAGGCCGTGAGGAGTCAGGAATCACATTGAAAAGAAGTGAGCTTACGCCTCTTGAATATACCGGTTTGTCCTATGGTGATTATCATCTTCATATTCAGGTACTTGGAAGTAATGATGAGGACGTCATTATTGATGAAGTTTTTGAAATAGTGAAAAAGCCAAGACTGAGAGAACTTTTGGTGTTCAGATTGTTTATGGCGTTGCTCGTGGCAATTACTGCAGGCTTTGTAGTATATAGAATAATGAAGTCTACCATCATCACAAGGCAGTATGATGAGATTAAGCAGGCCAGAGATGAGGCGCAGAGAGCCAATACCGCCAAAACAAGGTTCCTTGCCAATATTTCTCATGAGATCAGAACACCCATAAACACTATAATGGGTATGGACGAGATGATCATGAGAGAGGATCCGACAGATGTACCAAAGAGTTACTTCCTGTCCATGATAAATTATGCCTATGATATACGTAATGCTTCAGAATCTCTGCTTGGACTGATCAATAACCTTCTTGATATGTCTAAGATAGAATCCGGCAAAATGCACGCTGTAGAGATAGAATATGATGTTCAGGATATGCTGAGGTCAATTGTATCCATGGTCAGAGTAAGAAGTACCCAGAAAGAGCTGACCTTTGATGTCGTGGTGGACGAGATGCTGCCCAAGAAACTTTATGGCGATTCGGAAAAGATAAAGCAGATAGTCATTAATCTTTTGACTAATGCAGTAAAGTACACGGATTATGGCGGCTTTGTACTTAATGTAACAATGCTCAGAAGAGAAGATGATACTTGTAAGGTGGCCTTTTCCGTAAAAGATACCGGTATGGGTATCAAGGAAGAGGATATGCCCAGGATTTTTACTGCTTATGAGAGACTTGATGAAGAGAAAAACAGTGGAATACAGGGAACAGGTCTGGGACTTGATATATCAAGACGTTTTGCTGAGCTTATGCACGGAACTCTCACCTGCGAAAGTGTATACGGTGAGGGATCTGAATTTACGCTGACTGTAGACCAGAAGATAGTAGATGAAACACCTCTCGGAAACTTCGTAGAGCATGAAGAACATGCGGTGGATGGACCTTATGTGCCTAAGTTCGTTGCGCCGGATGCGGATATTCTTGTGGTGGACGATAATCCCATGAACCTGAACGTCATCCAAAGGCTTCTTAAGGCGACAAAGGTATTTGTAACTACGGCTTCCAGCGGAGAGGAATGTCTTGATAAGATTGCTGAAAACAAGTTTAACGTGGTATTCCTTGATCATATGATGCCGGGAATGGACGGCGTTGAGACCCTTGCAAGGATTAGGGAGAGATATAAGGATCTGCCTGTTTATGCGCTTACCGCCAATGCAGCTCTCGGAGAGAAGTATTATACGGACAAAGGCTTTAACGGTTATCTGGCAAAACCTGTGGACAGTAGGGCTTTGGAAGAGACCATCATGCGACATCTTCCCGAGGAGATAATGCAGAAGGCAGAAGCTGCAGATGCTGTGGAAGATCTTAAGGAGCTTCCGGAGAATATGCTTTGGATCAATGATGTCCATGAGATTTCCGTCGATGAAGGTATTAAAAACTCAGGTGGTATTTCAAGCTTTATCATTTCATTGCAGCTTTTCCTTGAGACCATTGATGCCAATTCCAAGGTTATTCAGGATGCTTACAACGGTGGCAATATAAGGCTTTATACGATCAAGGTTCATGCACTTAAGAGTTCTGCAAGAATCATTGGTGCGGTAGAGCTGGCCAAGATGGCGGCAAGTCTTGAGGATGCAGGAAATCATGAGGATGTGGAGTTTATTGATGCCCATACCGATAAATTCATGGCTGACTATTTGTCCTTTAAGGAAAAGCTCTCAAAACTTACCGTCGAAGATGAACAGGATGACAGCAAGGAGCCTATACCTGAGGATGAGCTCAAGGATGCTTATGATGCCCTTGCAGATGTGGTTCCGCAGATGGATTATGATGCTGTTGAGATGATAATAGGGCAGCTTAAGAATTATAAGCTGTCACCTGAGGATGAAAAGAAGATAAGCGAACTGGAAAAGCTCCTCAGGACCTTTGACTGGGATGCTATGGAAGAATTACTTTCCTTATAAAACTTGATATTATACCTAGAATTAGAGAGGGAAAAGACGATGGCTGCAAACAAGATGATAGTTATCGGAGAAAAGGAATCATTTATAGTACGTGTGCTTATTCAAAAAGCGCAGGGCGCAGACTGCGATACGGAGTTTGTTCATCTGAGTGTGGATGACATTAACGCCAAGATACAGGATGTGTCGCTCATTACACTTTATCTGGATGATAACACGATGCCTCACGAGGATGTCCTTCATTATCTGACGGATATTATGGATGAGAGAAATCTTCAGATGATACTTATCGGCGAACAGATCGATATAGAGCAGATTCGGAAGCACCTGCCGGAAGAACTGATCTATGAGACCTTCTGCAGACCTGTGGATAATGAGAAGTTTGCAAGAACGGTGTCGGAATATTTTTCAAAGATGGCTTCCGGTGATTTTAAAAAGAGCATTCTTATAGTGGATGATGATCCTCAGTATCTGACACTTGTTAGGGAATGGCTTAAGGGAATCTACAAGGTATCCATGGCTAATTCAGGACTCAGAGCCATCAAGTGGCTTGCCAAGAATAAAGTTGATCTTATTTTGCTGGATCATGAAATGCCGGTTACTACCGGACCACAGGTTCTTGAGATGCTTCGAAGTGACCCGGAGACAAGAAATATTCCGGTTATGTTCCTTACAGGTAAAGGCGATAAGGAAAGTGTTATGAAGGTTGTTGCCCTGAAACCTGAAGGGTACTTCCTTAAAAACATCGATAGAGCAGAGCTTATAGAGAAGCTGCAGGAGTTTTTCATTCTGCACAGATAATTATAGAAGAGTTGTAACTGTTAACCGAAGGAGAAGCCGGTAGATGTTTGATTTTATAAGAGCAAATCAAATGGATATTATGCTTGCATTATGTGCCATGTGTATGATGATGGCACTTCTGCTTGGCATTACCAGATTTTTGCCCCGGAGAAGGAAATGGATTCTTATAGGCATGGAACTGGTAGCTACATTTTTACTCTTTTTTGACAGACAGGCATATTTGTATTCCGGAAATCCAAGCAGAATCGCATTTTATATGGTAAGAATATCCAACTTCATGGTATTTTTCCTGACTTCAGGTATAGTCTTCACGTTTAATCTATATCTTATAGATCTTCTCAGTAATGAAGGAAAAGTCACAAATACGCCCAGAAGGCTTATTTTTACCGGCGTTGCATCTATTCTTGGTATGCTTTTGGTTGTATTATCCCAGTTTACAGGGCTCTACTATTATTTTGATGAAACCAACAAATACCACAGAGGCCCGGGATTCCTTATCTGTTACCTTATCCCCGTAGTGGGGCCGATTGTGCAGTATACAGTTGCTTTTCAGCATAGAAGAAAGTTCAGTAAATTTATCAACGCAGCTCTGTTTTTGTATATTTTTGTACCGATAGCTGTAGGAATTCTGCAGATTTTTACGTATGGAATTTCCATTGTTAATATGTCGATGGTGCTGGTTTCCATATCTCTTTACATCTTTTCATATTTGGACGTTAACGATGAGGTTTTGCGGGTTCACAGGATGGAGATGGAGAATCTGCAGAATGATAAAAAGAGTATGAGGCGCCTCTTTGATCAGACGGCTACTGCATTCATTACTGCAGTAGAAAAAAAGGATGATTATTCCCGTGGACATTCCACCCGTGTGGCAAGTATTTCAAGGAAAATTGCAGAGGCTGCAGGAAAAACTGAGGAAGAGTGCGATGAGATATATTATGCTGCATTGCTTCACGACGTAGGTATGATCGGCCTTCCTGACAGTGTTATAGGTAAGGATGATGATCTGACGGAGGAAGAATATGAAATCGTTAAGAATAAGCCTGTCGTCAGCGGAGAGATACTTTCAAATATTACGGAGTATCCGTATCTTAGTATTGCAGCCAGATATTGTAATGAAAAATATGACGGATCCGGCTATCCAGAGGGACTAAAGGGCGATGAAATTCCAGAGATGTCGAGAATAATAGCGATTGCCGATGCCTATGCAGCCATGAGATCCAAGAAAAGATACAGAGATCAGCTGCCAAAGCCCATTATAAGAGAAGAGTTTATCAGAGGAGGCGGTATTCAGTTTGATCCCTACTACACGGATATTATGGTCAGAATCCTTGATGCTGACGCCAATGAGTATGGTCAGGGTGAGAGAATACCTGTAGAAAAAGAGATCAGATGTGATAACTACAGAGGTTCCATTACAAGAGGCATATCAATCGAAGATCATGTAAAAAAGGTAAATTTCGATTGTCTGTCTACAGTTGCCACAAACGAAAAAGATTTCAGCGGACCTGCCATAATCCTGTTTGATTCTTTTGATGAGACGGTTCACAAGACTGAGAAGGGTATAGCCGCATATCATTATGTTGAATACGGTGAAGTGTGGTTTGATGGTCACTATGTTTCCACAACCGTAAGAAACATGGAGGTCAATGTAAGTGATAAGTCCAAGGCTGATGCTGAGCCTTATAAGGATTCCGAGATCAAAGAAGAGAAATACAATATAACTTCCTACAGATATCAGGATCATATTAAGGTCATTCTTGAAAGTAGAAGCAAGATTGTTGAGGTAGTAGCAGCATTGCCTGATAAATCGAAGTCAGCATATATAGGGCTTACAGGTGAGAACTGTTATATAAAGAACATTACTATAGAAGATACGGCTGAAGTGGTTCATGAGGGAGAGATCCCCAGAATAGCAGATGACGTATATTTTACAGACAGAATTGAGTCGGATATCCCCAACATTCAGGTAGACAGGACGCGCTCTGCATATACAAAGGGCATTCCTGTAAGAGATTATCTGACCATTATGTTCCATTCTCTCAGTCTGCCATCCTCTACACTTATCTGGCATTGTCCTTATATAGTGCTTTATTCATCTGAGGATAAGGAAGTTGGCGGCAAAGACTACTGTGAATATGCTATGGTTAAGCTAAACGGCGAAAGTGATGTACCTAACGAATATGCCACCAATAAGTTTGTAGTTGAAAAAACAAGTGATTTTACGAATTGGGATGATTTCAGAAAAGCATGTAAGGCAGGTATAGAATGTGAAGTTCAGGTCAGCAAAAAAGGAAATCGCGTCTCAATAAAATCTGAAACACTTGGCATAGCATTAGAGAACATCACTACGATAAATGATCCACCGGCTGAGGTTTATGTGGCTCTTACCGGAGATCAGGTAGCACTGACGGATATCAGAATAAGATGACTTCTTAAATGAAATTACAGAAATCCGCACTTGCTGCGGGTTTCGTGAGATTATGATTCATGATTTGTCAGATGTGAAGGTATATGTATAATTATATTAGTATTAAAGCCGGATTTTCATAAGTCCGGCTTTTTATGGAGGAATAATTGATATGGCTACCCAGGGACAGGCAAAAGAGCGGACAAAGAGCATGATAAAAGAACCCAGGCAGTTTAACGTCATCATGTACAATGACGATTTCACCACCATGGAGTTTGTTGTGGATGTGCTGGTTGATATTTTTCATAAGGATGAGGTGACAGCGCAGTCCATTATGCTGAATGTACATAAAAAGGGGCAGGCAGTTGTAGGGAAATACCCCTATGATATCGCATCCACCAAGGTGAATGCGGCACTGCTGCGGGCAAAACAGGAAGGATATCCTTTCCGCATGAGTGTGGAGGAGGCATGATATGAATCTGTCAAAAGAGGCTATGGAGGCTATCCAGAAAGCCATAGCATTGGCCAGCGAGAATAATTATGAATATGTTACACCGGAGATGGTGCTGCTGATGATATTGGATGCCCCCTCTTTTTCAGAGGCTTACGAGTCATGCGGCGGAGATATTGTTGCACTTAGTAAGAATCTGATGTCATACGTTAAGAAATATATTGATAAAACAAGTGGCCGTGAGCCGGAATTATCAATTGCCACACAGCAGATGGTGAATTTTGCCGGACAAAGCGCCTTTTCAAGTGGGTGCAGCCAGATACATATAAGACATCTGATACATGCGATCTGGAATCTTGATAACAGCTACGCTGTCTATTATATGGAACAGGATGGGCTCACAGAGGCAGATCTTTTGCAGGAGCTGTCCTATATTGAGGATGAGAATAATATAGAGGGCGGAAGTGCCACTACAGGGAATCCGGAGAAGCAGGAAGATACCGGAAATCTCAAGCTATTTGCACCATGTCTCAATGAGACTTTGGAGGACGTAAACCCCCTTATCGGCAGAAAAGAGGAGCTTGAGCGCACCATACAGATACTTTGCAGGAAGGATAAGAACAATCCCCTTCATATCGGCGAGCCCGGAGTCGGTAAGACAGCCATAACCTACGGTCTGGTGGAGCTTCTTAGAAAGGACGAGGTACCGGATGCCATTAAGGGTGCCAAGGTATATGCGCTGGATCTTGGCGGAATGCTGGCCGGAACCCAGTACAGGGGCGATTTTGAAAAGCGCTTTAAAAAGGTACTCTCTGAAATTGGCAAAGAAGAAAAGCCAATTATTTACATAGATGAGATACACAATCTCTCAGGCGCCGGAGCCGTCGGAGAGGGCTCTTTTGATGCTTCCAACATGTTAAAGCCCTATCTTGCAGATGGGCATATCAGATTTATCGGCGCAACCACCTATGAAGAGTACAAGAAGTATTTTGAGAAAAATAAGAGCTTAGTGCGACGTTTTCAGAATGTGGAAATCAAGGAACCCACAGAGGACGAGAGCATTGAGATATTGCAGGGACTCAAGGAAAAATACGAGGAATATCATGGCGTTAAATATGATGATGAGGTGCTTTCCTACGCGGTGAAAATGAGTGCTAAGTATATTAACGAGAGATATCTTCCCGATAAGGCAATAGATATCATCGATGAAGCAGGCTCTTTCAGAAAGCTTCATCCTACAGGCAAGAAGGTCAATACGGTTGACAAAGAAGTTATAAACGAAATACTGACAAAAATATGTCGCGTGCCTATCGAGACTGTGGAAACGGATGATATTACAGGGCTTTCAACCTTAGAGGACAGACTGAAGGGCAAAATTTTCGGTCAGGACGAGGCTATCAGCCAGGTTGTAAATGCAGTTAAATTTTCAAAAGCCGGGCTTTCAGAAGAGAATAAACCTCTTGCAAGTCTTCTTTTCGTGGGACCTACCGGCGTTGGTAAGACAGAGATTGCAAGGCGCCTTGCAGAAGAGCTTGGAGTAAAGCTGGTGAGATTTGATATGAGTGAATACGGTGAAAAGCACGCCGTTGCCAAGCTCATTGGTTCACCTGCAGGTTACGTGGGCTATGAGGAAGGCGGAATACTTACTGAAGCTATCAGGAAACATCCCTCATCGGTACTGCTTCTTGACGAGATAGAGAAAGCACACCCGGATATTTTCAATGTGCTCTTACAGGTTATGGATTATGCCACACTCACAGACAATCAGGGCAGAAAAGCGGATTTCAGGAATGTGGTAGTGATCATGACATCAAATGCAGGAGCTAACCGTCTTGGCAAGAGCGGAATCGGCTTTGTCAGTGAGGGCCACGATGACAGTGTTCTTATGGAAGAGGTTAAGAGAGTGTTTCAGCCTGAGTTTAGGAACAGACTCAGTAAAATCGTATCCTTCAACAGCATGGATGAGCAGATGGCAGAGCTGGTTGTGGAGAAGAAGCTCTCTGAGCTTAAGGATCAGCTCACAGCAAAGAAGATAAGCTTTAGTGCAGATAAAAAGGCCAGAAATCTTATTAAAAAGCGCGGTATCAGTCAGGAGTTTGGCGCAAGAGAGGTCGACCGCGTGATCAGAAATGATATTAAGCCGCTGTTTGTGGATGAGATTCTTTTTGGAAAGCTCAAAAACGGCGGAAAAATCTCCCTTACGGTTAAGGATGGTGAGTTTGTCACCACAGCCGGCGGAAAGGGCAAGTGATTTGAGTTTTGACCGTTTTATCAGGCTTTGCGGTTAAGGCGGTGGGATATATATGGCAGTTTATAAGTTAGATGATAAAGAAATATATTTTCCTAATCCTGTGCTTGCGGATGATGACGGACTTTTAGCTATTGGCGGTGATCTGTCGGTGGAAAGGCTGGTTCTTGCCTACAGTAACGGCATTTTTCCCTGGTATAACGAGGGCGAGCCTATTTTATGGTGGGCCCCGAAGGAGCGATTCATCATAAAGCCCGGGGAGGTTCATGTTTCACACTCCATGCGGAAGTTTTTCAAAAAGCATGAAACCCATATCGTTATAAACCGGGATTTTGCCGATACCATGCACAGATGCAGGCTAAAGAGAGAAGATAACGTGGGTACATGGATAACGGATGATATGGAAAAGGCCTACGGTCAGATGGCAGAAAAAGGCCTTGCTCTTAGCGTTGAAGCCTACGTTGACGACCAGCTTGCAGGCGGTCTCTACGGAGTGAGCCTTGGCAAATGCTTTTTTGGAGAGAGTATGTTTTCCGACCTTCCAAATGGCTCTAAGATTGCGCTGATTATCCTGTCAAAGGTGCTTTTCCAGAATAATTATGTGATGATCGACTGCCAGTTTGAGACAGAGCATCTTAAGAGTATGGGCGGTTTCACCATCAGTTTTGATGAGTATCGAAAGCTTTTGGATCAAGGACTATACGAGAGGAACGAAAATGAAAGATAAGAAATTGGTAAAAAGAACCTGTATGACGCTTTTTGGCGTAATTATTTGTGCTATAAGCGTTGGAATATTTAAAATAGCGGCTCTTGGCGTTGATCCCTTCCAGTCCTTTATGGCGGGACTTGATCTGGTGGTGCCTATCAGCTTTGGAACACTTTATGTGATAACCAACGCTGTTTTGCTGACATTTGCCTTGATTTTTGACAGGCATTACATCGGTATCGCTACTTTTATAAACCTGTTTTTGCTTGGATATATCACTCAGTTTACCTATGAGTTTTTGCAGACAGTGATAGTTAATCCATCTATCATAGTGCGGGTTTGCTGCCTTGTAGTGGGCGTAGTCATCATCTGCTTTGGCTCTGCGTTCTATATGACAGCAGATCTTGGTGTATCTACCTATGACGCTATTGCGCTTATTATCTGCAACACCTGGAAAAAGGGCAAGTTCCAGTATGTCAGGATTATCACAGATCTTGTGTGCGTCATCCTGGGAGTGGTTTTGTTTCTTATATCCGGTGGAAAAGTCATGAGTATCCCTACAATTGCCGGAATCGGAACCATCATTACCGCATTTTTCATGGGACCTCTTATCGAGTTTTTCAACGTACACGTTGCACGTCCCATACTGGCAGGTACCCGTCCGCAGAAGTAACAGAATACCCACAATTTCTTTTGAATCTACAGATGTTTTAGAACAACAATAATCAGTCAAAATTCGTAAAACACAAACGAAAAAAGGTCGAAAAATTTGTGAAAAATTAATTCTCAAAACGCCTTTTGTTTGTGTTTTTTTATTTCAAATATTGCTAAAATGGTATTGCTACACGGAAAATTTATCGTTTTGAAGACGTCTACCATTGTATATCAGGAGGGGGATTATGGCAGATATACTGAACTTTAAGTGTCCTTGTTGTGGGGCTAAGCTCACTTTTAGCGGTAAAACAGAGCAGATGACCTGTGAGTTCTGTGAGGCCAGCTTTACCATGGAGCAGGCAAAGGCAGCACAGGAGGCAGAGGCTGAGGATGCAGCTTCTTCAAGCATGACCTGGACTACCACAGAGCAGCTTCTTATTACTGATGAAAGCGGCAAGGTTGCGGGCTACAGATGTCCTTCCTGCAGTGCGGAGATGGTGGCCGATGAGCATACCGCTGCCACAGAATGCCCCTATTGCGGAAATCAGGCGATAATTCCCGATTCCTTTGCAGGAATGTATCAGCCGGATTATGTGGTTCCCTTTGCTGTGGATAAAGAGAAGGCAAAGGCGCAGCTTAAGGAATTCGTCAAAGGGAAAAAGCTTCTTCCCAAGTCATTCACAGCGAATAACAGAATAGATTCTATTACGGGCCTGTATGTCCCGTTCTGGCTTTACAGTTGCAAGGCTGATGGCTCTGTGACTTTTGAAGGCGTCAAGACAACTACCAGACAAGACAGTAATTATACATATGAAAAGAAGGATTTCTACCGTGTAAAAAGAAGCGGAGAGATGGAATTCGAGAAGATTCCTGTGGATGCCTCCAGTAAAATGGATGCCACTGTCATGGAGTCCTTAGAGCCCTATGACATGGCCAAGGCCGTTAAGTATGATGCGGCATATTTTAGCGGATATCTGGCAGACAGATATGATAAAGAGGAGAAAGATGCCCAGCCAAGAGCCAATGAGCGCGTCATGAATACCTTCAGGGACAAGATGCGGGAGCAGGTAATCGGCTACGATACAGTGGAATCCAAGGCTGAGAGCATCAATTTGTCCAATGCTAAGGCGGAATACGCCATGCTTCCCGTGTGGATGATGACCACCAAGTATGAAGGCAATTCCTACACCTTTGGAATCAACGGCCAGAGTGGCAGAATGGTGGGCTCACTTCCTGTGGATAAGGGTCTGTACTGGCAAAAACTGATCATTGGAACAGTGATTTCCTTCATTATAATCATGCTTGGAATCATGTTCTTTGGTGAAAACGGCATGACCTTCAAGGCTGGGATAATCGACCTTGTTGTGTCGGCAATCATAGGTTTTATCTATGTTTCCATTCTTAAATCCGGAATGAGCAACGTACATCAAAACCGCGCGGCAACTAAATATATGAAGGATTCCACCTATAAAAAGGGCAAACCTTACGATATCTTCATGTATAGCAAAACAGAGAAGACGCCGAAGCCGAAAAAGGCTTAATGGGGGATAAAATATGAAGCAAAAGGAGAAGAAACCGGATAAACATCTAAAAAAACTGACACTTTTACATTCCAATGATATGCACGGTGATTTTTTGGCTGAAGAGGTTGATAAGGACCTGGTGGGAGGCGTGTCCCTTTTATCAGGCTATGTCAGCAAAGTGCGCCATGAAGAAGAAAATGTTTTATATGCCATTGCCGGGGATATGTTTAGGGGATCGGTAATAGATTCTGAATTTCACGGAATATCGACAATACAGATAATGAACATGCTGGCCCCGGATATCGTGACTGTGGGAAATCATGAGGTGGATTACGGCGTAGCACACCTTCTTTTTCTGGAAAAATGTGCCGAATTTCCGATAATAAACGCGAACCTTCATATAAAAACCAATAACGCGAGACTCTTCGAGCCATGCAAAGTTATTGAGATTGGCGGAATGAAGATTCTTTTCATCGGTATCATTACAGAAGTAGCACTTATGCAGGTTAAGGCGGATAAGCTCATCGGAACCTTTGTAACTCTGAACGAAGCTGCGGAGGAGATAGGGCGAATCTGTGATACCTATAATGCCATGGATATAGATTTTACGGTACTTCTTACCCATATTGGCTTTGAGGAGGATCAGAAGCTTGCTGAGATGCTTGACCCTGCCTGGGGCGTTGATGTGATCATCGGAGGTCACTCACATACCTTTATAGAGGAGCCTGCGGTAGTAAATGGAATCCCGATTGTACAAGCGGGTACCGGTACTGACCAGATTGGTCGATTTGATATCCTGATTGATACGGATAACAATTGTATAAACAGCTACAGCTGGAAAGCGATTCCCATAAACGAGTCTACCTGCCCCAAGGATCCCGGCATCGAGGAGATCATAAATAACTATAAACACAGTACAGATGAAAAATATGGCAGGATCATCACAAAATTTGTACGCCAGTTGACACATCCGTCAAGAATCAAAGAAACAGAGCTGGGAGACCTTTACGCGGATGCACTATGCGAAACTTTAGGTCTCGACATGTTTTTCCTGGGGTCTGGTTCCATTCGTACAGAGAAATTGGGGCCTGTGGTGACTAAGAAGGATTTGGATGAGAACTTCCCTTATGACGATAGTGTCTTTGCGACATATTGGACAGGAGCACAGATTAAGCATGGACTTTTAAGAGTTCTGAGAGACGAGGCTCTCGAAGGGGCTCACACGGAGTTTTATCAGCTCTCCGAGGGGTTTGAAGTGGAGTATGACCAGAAGAGTCATTCGTTCCTCAAGTTCAATTTCCAGGGAGCTCCCATTGATGAGAATAAGGTTTATTCTGTAGGCTTGCAGCAATTCCACTATACCAATGTGAAGGATTCCTTCGATTTAGAGCTGGAGGAGCTTGATAAGAATAAGAAATCAAGGCAAATCTGTACCTCCTGCGCAGGTGTTATTGAGGAAGTATTGCAGAAAGGCCAGCACCAGGACGCCTATGGAACAGGCAGACTTATCATACACCTTGCAGACGGAACAGTGACAGGTGTGTGATTTTTGGCGCATTTTCCGCAATAAAGGTATATACTGATTGAAGTAGACTAATTTTAAGACAGGAGATGCGTAAATGAAAAAAGTACAATTAAACAAATACACAGATTTTATAGTAGAAGAAACTACAAAGCTTCTTAATATTGATTCACCCACAGGTTACACAGAGGAAGCCGCAAATTGGGTGAAGGTAGAGTTTGAAAAGCTCGGTTTTAAGGCTACTAAGACCAATAAGGGCGGCGTTATCGTGGATCTTACAGGTAAGGATAAGAAAAACGGCCTTTTACTGGAGGCTCACGCTGATACTCTTGGTGGAATGGTTGCAACAATCAAGGATAACGGTAGACTTCAGCTCACCAACCTTGGCGGAATGAACCCCAACAATGCAGAAACTGAAAATGTTCGCGTTGTGACCAAATTCGACGGAATTTATGAGGGAACCTTCCAGCTCAATAATGCGTCCATCCATGTAAATGGTGAATACAACGATACCAAGAGAGAATGGGATAGCTGCGAGGTCGTTCTCGATGAGGATGTTAAGAGCAAGGAAGATGCCGAGAAGCTTGGCATTTCCGTGGGCGATTTTGTCTGCTTTGAGCCAAATGTGAGAGTTACCAAGACCGGATACATCAAGTCCAGATTCCTTGATGATAAGCTCAGCGTTGGAATTTTACTGGGACTTGCAAAGTATATCAGTGAGAAGAAGATTACTCCGAAGAGAGCTCTTTATGCACATATCACTGTGTTTGAGGAAGTTGGACACGGCGGATGCGCAAGTGTACCTGAGGGCTGCACAGAGGCTATTTCCGTGGATATGGGATGCGTTGGCGATGGCCTTACCTGTACAGAGAAGCAGGTTTCCATCTGTGCTAAGGACAGCGGCGGCCCCTACAACTACGAGATCGTTAAGGGCCTTGTGGAAGCAGCAAAAAAGAGCGGTGCAGATTATGCTGTCGATATCTATCCCCACTACGGAAGCGATGTTGAGGCTACTCTTGAAGCCGGCAACGACTTAAAGCACGGACTTATCGGAGCAGGCGTTTACGCTTCCCACGGCTACGAGAGAAGTCACAGAGACGGTGCCGAGAATGTGCTTCGCCTTTTGATTGAATATGCTCTGTAAATTGACGTATTGCTGATTCGAGACTTAATATTGCAAATTTTTTTGGAAAAAATTGGTAATGGAATAAAAATACCAAAAGTGTATAATTGGTTTTCTGACTTATATTTTTAGCGAGGAAAAACCATGAACAATACACTGTATATCTACGAAGAAGTTTGTGATCTGATCAAAGAGAAAAAGCTTGATCAGTATGAGAGGGAGGGAGCTAAAGATAAGTTCATCTGGCAGTTTGCGAAAAATGGTTCATCACTTCATGTTAAGACTGTAATGCAGAGCCGTTTTGTTCTCTATGCAACAGAGAAGGATTATAACCTTCTTATGAGAAAAGCAGATGCCGCTAATCTTGGTATTGTACTTAAGGAAAGCAAAAAAGAAATGATCGAGATGCTTGTATCTCAATACGAGGAGGTTTCAAGCAAGGCAATCCTGTTTATCAGAAACGGCAATAAGGGCCTGCTCCAGAATCCCGAGGAGAAGAAGCTGTCTCACGTAATCTATTTCTTTACCAATGAGAATCTTGAGTTTGTTCTTGATAGTCTCTGTGAGAACTATCTTGAAAGCAAGGAGCCTAAAAAGGTTAAGACAATGAACGTTTCAAGGCCGCTTGTTCAGAAGGTTGTTCCCATTCAGAAGCCTGCGCTTCCGGAGCTTACCGATGACGAGATCAAGAATGTTATTCCCGAAGGCTGCGCCGTATCACATAAAAAGTACGGAAAAGGCACCGTTAAGGCTATCCTTGAGGGTAAGATCAGAGTTCTTTTTGAGGATTCTGCAGAAAAAGTATTTGCAGCGTCAGTATGCATTGATAAGAAGCTACTTACAGTTATTTAATTAAAACGTGCATTTATAATATTTTTATTTAATAATTCAGATATGGTTTATAGGTACTTTATATTTATCTGTTAAAATTTCCTTGAGTCGGAACGTTTTTCCTAAAAAGGAGATCATTATGACTGATAGAACAGATCTTATAAACCAATTAGCTGCATCCATGGGTGCCGGTAAATTCGGCGCTACAAAATATGAGGAGTCCCGCTTTGATCCTGATACCGGAACACTTTATTGCAACGGAATGGTTATTTCTGCTAGTGTTGCCGATCAGGCCATTAAGTATTTCACTAACATTAAGAAAAAATGCGACCTGAACGAGCCCTCATCAAGGCAAATGGCTATGATATACCAATGTGCCATTGAGGCCATCAAGGTCATGCAAAATCCTAAGGTAAGAGAGTTCATAAAGGACGAAATCAATAAAGAGCAGCAAAAGTGAATATGTAAATTTTTTAGAAGGCTGAAATCCACGAGATTTCAGCCTTTTTTCGTGTGCCACTGGGTGCCACCGGGTGCCACCGGGGACGGTTCTTTTTGGCACGGTTCAGGTTCCAGGATGCCACTGGGGACGGTTCTCTTTGGCACGGTTCAATAGAAACGTGCCAAAGAGAACCGTCCCCAGTGGCATCGTCCCCAGTGGCATCGTCCCCAGTGGCATCGTCCCCAGTGGCATCGTCCCCAGTGGCATCGAGAACCCAGTGGCATCCTGGCATCCGTGGCATCCCCCAATGGCACATTCGGATTGACAAAATTCTTTATCGGGTTTATATTGACCATATAAACAGATTTAGTCAAAAAGGATGTGAAAAGGATTGCCTAAGTGTTATTCGGATGATGAAAGGGAATATATCGTAAGCCGCCTGAAGGAAGAAGCCGCAAAGTGCCTTGCCCAGTACGGTGTTAGGCACACCACGGTGGATGAGCTTGTAAAAAGGGTGAACATTCCTAAGGGAACCTTTTATCTGTTTTATAAATCGAAAGAGATTCTGCTGTTTGAAGTAATTCAGGAACAGCACGATGCCATAAACAATGGCCTGGCGCAGGCTCTTTCGACGATCTCCATAAAGGATATGTCAGCGGATACTTTTACGGATATGATCTTTGACTTTTTCAAAAAGACAGAGGAGATGCCAATATTAAGGCTTCTTAACACCGACGAGGTGGAGCTTCTTGTGCGAAAGTTACCAAGAGAAGTGGTTGAGGCGCATCTTCAGGAGGATACCGACACCATAGAGAAGATGCTTGCTATGTTCCCGGTGAAAAAGAAGCTGGACGTCAAGGCAATAAGCGCAGCTTTTCATGCGATATACTTTGCAACGCTCCACAAAGCGGACATTGGAGAAGCGCATTATGACGAGGCCCTGCGGATGTTGATTTACGGAGTAGTTGAGCAGATAATGTGATAATGAGTCCGGCATTATGCCGGACTTTATATAAAACATTATTTGACTAAAAATCTAAATTTAGTCAAATAAATACAAGGAGATGACCATGATACAGGTAAAAAATCTTACTTTTAGTTACACCGGAAAACCATTTATCCAGAATATGAATTTCGAAGTGAAAAAGGGTGAAATCTTCGGATTTCTAGGTCCTTCAGGAGCAGGAAAAAGTACTCTGCAGAAAATCCTCCTCGGAATGCTTCCGGGTTATGAAGGTTCTGCCACCGTGGGCGGCGCAGAGTGTAAGAAGCATGACTCTGACTTTTATCAGTCTATTGGCGTTGATTTCGAGTATTCAACCATGTACGAAAAGCTCTCTGCCAGAGAAAACCTGGAGTTTTTCTCATCGCTTTATAAAAGAAAGGCGCGGAGTATAGACGACCTTCTTGTATCGGTAGGGCTTGAAAATGACGCAGAAAAGCGGGTTTCAGACTATTCAAAGGGTATGAAAAGCCGACTGAATTTCATTAAGGCTCTTATTCATGATCCTGAGCTGCTTTTCCTTGATGAACCCACAAGCGGCCTCGATCCTACAAACAGCAGACTGATGAAGGACGTAATCCTTGAGGAAAAAAAGAAAGGTAAAACCATACTGCTCACAACTCACAACATGCAGGATGCCACAGAGCTCTGCGATAGAGTGGCTTTTATCGTAGGAGGGCAGATTTACGCTCTTGATACACCTCATAACCTGATAATGTCCAAGGGAGCAGCGAAAATAACCTATTCCTGGACTGATGTCAGCGAGCAGACAGCGACCTGTGAATTAGATGCGGTTTCAAAGGATGAAAGATTAAAGCGACTGATAGCTGAAAACCGCTTGCAGTCCATACACAGCAGCGAGCCTACGCTAAACGACATTTTCATTGAGATTACCGGGAGGACTCTTGTATGAGATTTAAAAATCTTCTTGCCTGGGATATGAGGTTTCAGGCAAGATACGGATTCTATCTGCTATATGGTTTTCTGACGATTTTCTATATGGCTGTACTTTTTGCGTTACCGGCATCGGTAAAAAGCGCGGTTGCAGCGATGCTGATCTTTTCGGATCCTGCAGCTATGGGACTGTTTTTTATGGGAGCTATCGTGCTTTTGGAAAAAAGCCAGCGGGTGACGTCATTTATTGCAATAACGCCCACTAAAGCCTTTGAATATGTTTGCTCAAAGGTGTTGTCCCTAAACGCCATTGCACTGGTGGTAGCTGCGGTTTTATCGGTAGCTTCGGGGACTAAATCCATTGCGCTGGCGCTTATAGGAACCTTTCTGGCAGGAGCGGTTTTTACGCTGTTTGGTGTGATAGTTGCGACAAAGACCTCCAGCCTTAACCAGTTTCTCCTGCTTACGATTCCCGTGGAGATATTTGGTTTTGTTCCTGCTATCCTGCAGCTGTTTGGTTTAACCGGAGCTTACGGCAGTATCTATCCTGCCAACGCCTGCATGGAAATGGTGTCAGGTAGTGGAATTTCTTTACCGGGACTGCTTTTAACGCTGATATTGATCGGATTTTTGACTTATACGGCCTGCCGATGCGTAGAGAAAATGTGGCAGGAACAGGGTGGGGTGAAAATATGAGAGCTGTAAGAATAAGTTTTTTTCATATGTTAAGGTTTGTGCGAAAGGATATGATGCTGCTTGCGGCAGGAATTTTGCCCTTTCTGATTGGTATTATTATGCGGTTGGGAATTCCTTACATAGAAAAGCTGCTGATGAGCGCTATCGGCGTAGCATCTGTGCTGAAGCCATATTACAGCCTTTTCGACATCTTTTATGCTGCAATAACACCTGTAATGCTTTGCTTTATTGCGGCTATGGTTATGCTGGAGGAGCACGATGATCACATTGACAGGTATCTTTTCGTGACAGAGCTTGGACGAAGCGGATATTTTATCTCCCGCATTGCGATACCGGCGGTTGCATCATTTGTGGTAACCATGGTGGTATTGCCGATTTTTTGCATATCAAGCCTGTCAGCCTTTGAAGTGTTTTCCCTGGCTCTTGGGGGAACACTGCAGGCGATCATCATTTCCATGCTGGTGGTTGCGCTGTCCTCCAATAAACTTGAGGGTATGGCACTGACGAAACTCTCATCACTGCTGATGCTTGGAGCTGTAGTGCCCTACGTTATGCCAAGGCCTTACGGCTATTTGCTGGCTTTTATGCCGTCATTTTGGACCGGCTTGCAGATAACGGAGAAGCAACCCCTATTTTTCCCTGCCGCTGTAGCGGTCTCCGGTGTGTGGATTCTTATTTTAAAGAGAAAACTGGAGGTAAAGATAAGATAGGTCTATAATGGAGTTGACGTTTTATAGATAACAATTATAGTTTACGGGAGGAGCGATTACTTGGAAAAAGTCTATGAATTTGGGGACAAGTCAGCTTCGAAGGTACTTGTGCAGCCTGTGGATGGGCACGACCTTGAGGTGATAGAAAACGAAATTGCAATGATTAAAGAAAAAACCGGCGAAGATTTCAGGGTGGTTGCATTTGGTGTAAACAGTTGGAACAACGACCTTTCTCCCTGGAAAGCGCCGGCTGTTTTTGGAAATGAGGATTTCGGCGAAGGCGCAGGGGATACGCTGGCAGAGATTCTGGATTATTGCAAGGATAAATCAAAGAGCTACTACATAGGTGGCTATTCTTTGGCGGGACTTTTTGCGCTTTGGGCTGTATATCAGACAGACCTTTTTCTTGGCGTAGCGGCTGTTTCGCCTTCCATGTGGTTTCCCGGCTTTGATAATTATATGAAGGAACATGAGATTAAGTGTAAAAATGTCTACTTGAGCCTTGGAAACAAGGAGGAGAAGGCAAGAAATCCTGTGATGGCTACTGTTGGAGATAAAATCCGCGCTGCACAGGCTTTCCTTAATGAAAAGAAAATAAACTGCACTCTTGAATGGAATGAGGGCAACCATTTCAGAGACCCGGATTTAAGGTGCGCAAAGGGCTTTTCATGGGTATTAGGACAGGAGGGAAAATGAACTATTTTGTTGAAGGATTACAGGGAAGTGGAAAAAGCACTTTAGTCGGGAAGCTTTCTGAAAAGCATCCAGATTTTAAGGCAGTACGTGAGGGAGATTATTCCCCGGTTGAGCTTGCCTGGTGCGCCTATATAAGTAAGGAGCAGTACAAGGAAATACTTGAAAAATACAGCGAAATCACAGCGATGATCGAGCCCAAGAGCTTTGAAGAAAACGGGAAAATGGTAGTTTGCTACACCCAGATACTCACCGATGTACCCGGTTTTCACAGGGATCTTGAGCAATATGAGATTTACAACGGACGAAGGGATTTAGCTGAGTTCAAGGAGATAGTACTTGGCAGATATCGCAGCTGGAATGGAGACAAATCCATTTTTGAGTGTTCACTTTTACAGAACACAGTTGAGGATATGATCCTTTTCCGTGTGATGACAGATGATGAGATTGTGGACTTTTATAAGGAAGTAAGAGAAGCCCTTGATGGAAAAGATTACCACATCTACTATCTGAAAACAGACGATGTAAAGGCAAATATCGATGTTATCAGAAAAGAAAGGTCGGACGACAAGGGAAATGAGCTTTGGTTCCCGCTGATGATGGGATATTTTAATGATTGTCCTTATGCAAAAAAGCATGGCGTCAGCGGAGAAGAAGAGTTAATAAAGCACCTGCAGCACAGACAGGAACTGGAGCTTCGTATCTGTAATGAGATTTTTACAGACAAATGCACAGTACTCAAATCCAAGGGTTACGAATTATAGTATTTAAATAAACAAAAAATAGTAGCGTTTTATGTTGGACATCTGTTGGACTCGCCTTGATATAGTTTCAAAGTAAACTGTTATGAGGAGGGGAGTTAGTTTATGAGAAATAAAATAGTAGCTACTATTGTTTTCGCTTCACTTGCTTTGCAGCTTGCAGCATGCGGAGCAGCAGAGAGCACCGCAGAGCCGAAGGCTGCAATTGAACGTGAGCAAAAAGAGATCATTGAAGAGGAGACATCTGCAGAAAACGCTGATGTAGCTGAAGATGCAACCTCAGAAGAAACAGCTGCAACAGAGGTGATCGAGCCTGAGGAAGAGCCGCTTTCATCTACATTTGAGGATGATGATATTCATGAAAAGAGAATGCCATTTGAAGGACAGTATTACGCAGGTCGCGGCAATCTTAGCATAACCGGTAAAGGCAGTGATGGATATCTCATCGAGGTTTGGTGGGGAAGCAGCGCATCAGAGCACAGCGAGTGGGTAATGCACGGCGATTATGATGAAGCCACAAAAACGATTACCTACAGCGACTGCGAGAAACATGACTACACACTTCAGGAGAATGGTGAGATCGATTCAGATATAACTGCTTACACCGACGGAACCGGAAGTATTCAGATCGTAGATGACAGCTCAATCATCTGGATAGATGATCAGGATCATATCGCTGACGATATTACAATGACAAGATGAGAAAGTCTGACGGGAAAGCCCTAAGTTTATTTGGGGCTTTCTTTTTTATTCAATATAAAGATTTTCTGAAATAAGTCTAAATTCATTTTGCAAAGTAGACTTAATCAGTCGATATCTAATACAATGAAAATATAGTATAAATTCAATTATGCGTGATGTTTTTTACAGGAGGAATCGACCAATGACTAGAAAACATACCATTTTAGATCGTTCAATTATCGGATATTTTGTTCTTATAATCTTTGTTATGTTTTTTCATCTATTGGTGCAAGCCTGATAGACAAACCGCTTTCAAACGTTATACCTGGTTATGCTTCCTTTTCTTATTGCTGATTATGTAGGTGCCGCTATTGATCTTCATACATTTGGATTTGGCAATGTGCTTGTTGCTTTTTTATCTGCTCTTTCGCCCGGATTTACAGAGGAAGTAGCTTTCAGAGGTCTCGGTATAGCCAACTACATGAGAACGATCAAGTCTGAGAAGCAGATTAAACAGATATTCTGGTTATCAACATTATTGTTTGCCGGGATACATATAACCAATATCTTTTCAGCCGGAAATCCTGTGGCTGGTATTTTTCAGGTAGTATACATTAGTTATGCATTTAACAGATAAAGGAAATGCGTGTGTATGAAGAGAGACGAAGGCCCAAATTTTGTGCTATTTGGCAGAGAATATGAAGGATATAGATGGTTCAAACCGCTTCAGGTCATTCTGCTTACCATAGTATTTTATGCAGTGCTGTTAGGAATTGTGTTATTGATGGCTTTACTGGCGGGACAGTTGTCAGGAATAAGTCTGGGAGAAATACTTTCCGGAAATAGCGGTGGGTATGACACCGTAGATATGTATTCACCTGTCGGTGCCATCATGAACATTGGAAGTATTGCTGTTTCATTACCTGCACTCTTTTTTGCCACTTTAGTCGTGGGTTACAGACCGTTTGGCTCATATCAGTCCGTCACCGGTAAATGGAGAATGCGGCATTTCCTGATATATTTTGTGATGGGATTGATCGTTGTCGCTCTGCCTCTGATAATCTCTTCTTTCATCAAAGGTGAAGCTACAGGGGAGATTCATTTTACCGTAGCCGGCTTTATCATTTGCGTGGTGCTGGGATTCTGTCAATGCAGCGCGGAGGAACATATTTTTCGAGGGCTTCTGATGCAGACATTTGGCGGGTGGACAAGAATTACGATCGTTTCGATCGTTCTTCAGGCGGCCCCCTTTGCCGTAATCCATCCATATAATATCACCGGAAAACTATCTGTACTCATATCCGGAATTCTCATGGGAGTTATGGTATATATCAGCGGGGGCCTTGAGGCATCCTGTGCTTATCATATTCTGAACAATGTAACCTTATATATCATAAATGGTTTCGGGATACAGACAGTTTCAACCAATCTAAATATATCAGACCTTGTATTTGACGCCCTTGTTCAGGGGGTATTTATCGTAGTGATAGTTTTCCTTGGTGGTAAGATAAAGGAGCAAAACAACTGATATGATTCTATTTGCAATGCCACTGGGGACGGTTCTCTTTGGCACGCAAAGAATTTGCGTGCCAAAGAGAATCGTCCCCAATGGCATTTTTCTTGATATAATAGTCCTATCTACGGAATTTTGGGGAGGTGGCGAGGAATGCCGGCTTATTTTTCAATAGATGTAAGCATCAGGAAAAAAGATATCTATGAAGGGATTTATGCAGATTTCATCGGGCTTTTGCAGGAGGAGGGCCTAAAATTTGCAGGGGGTTACATGGAATTCATGGATGAGTCCCTTGAGGAGATCATTTCCTGGAATGAAAAGAAGCTCATGGAGGATTTTGCCATAGGTGATGATGAGCATTATTCTCATGATTACAGGCAGGCGTGCTTTGATTACCGCGGTTTTTCTGAGGTCAGGATGTTCATCCTTAACGTGACAGAGGATGATGAATTTAATTTTATCATAGCCATTCCTGAGGATGAGCTGATACAGCTAAAGGATGGGAAATTCTCTTACAAGCTCGATGTCATGGCCGATATCAAGCAGCTCATTGTAAAAATCTGGGGGCTTGAGTGTGTGGCAGCCATTCAGACCACGCTGGAATTATCCGGCGAAACCACCTCGGTTAATGACCTGGAAAAAGGAAAATCGCCCATGATCGTGCCCTTTGCCATCATTCCGGAAAAGTGCATGAATGCTGACCTTGGCGATAGAGTAAGTATTACATATATAGCCGGAGAAGGCGTTCTTTTGGAGGATATTCAGTAAGCGTCAAAAAACATTTGCCGATTACAAACTAAAAAAACATTACGGGGAATTAATAATGGCAGAAAAACTTAGTCTTTTGTTTCCAAATCAGAAACTCAATTTTAAAACATTAAGCGAAACGACGCTCCATGACATCGGCATGGACAATATTGTTACGAAGCTCACGATTCAGAAAAATGAGCAGACATACATATATAACGTCATGAAAATGATGACGGATTCACCTGAAAATGCCAGATACAGAGGTGAAATATTTGATGACATTATGAAAAACAAGGGGATGCGCGATAAGATCGTGACCCTCTTTGACAGAATAAACTTCCTTCGCGAGTACGGAAGCCACAAGCATGATCATGACCATGAGCCCGGGGTATGGGACCTGGTCCACAGGCTCGAGGAGCTAAACGACTACATACAGTGCATCGATTCAATGTATGCGTGCCTTAAGAACGCAGATATCAAATCCGAGGGGCTTTTAAAGCTTCGTGATTATGTCCATGCGCTCTACCTGGATAACGGCTACGATGGTCTTAAAAAGGATATTAAGGCCCTCCGTGCAAACACACAGAACCTTAAGAGCGTTACCGTTGGAATCAATTTAAACGAGCGCTTCGAGGCCTGCGGAATCGGTGTGGTTTCCATAAATAACAAGCATTTCACGAAGTCCCACTTAGTAAGCCATTTCATAGACAGGGTCTCAGGAAAAGATAATATTCAGGATGGCAATGAGTGGAAGGGCGATTACAAATTCGACGAATTCACCGCTAAAAACCCTAACGCCATGGATGGGTCCTTTGTGATACCGGCTTTTAGCCCCATGGCCTTTATGAGCCTTAAGTATGTCTCTGAGGCAGATGAGACTACAAGAGGCATCACAAAATACATGGACGAGATCACCGAGAGGATGCTCAGCGGTACAGCAAGGCACTTAAGAGATGTTCTCGGAAAATATACCATGCTCACAATCACAGACATAACGGACCTTATGCCTGAATTTATCTATTACATCAGGTGGGCAGAATATATTGAAAAGCTCATGGATAAAGGCTTTTTCTTCTGTAAGCCCGAGGTAATAATGGATGAAAATTCTGATGTCACCATGAATACCATCGGTGTCTACAATATGAAGCTTTTGGATTCCGACATAGAAAGCACTGATGATATAGTTAGAAACGACCTGGATTTTTCCGATGAGCACTGCATTTATCTGCTTACCGGTGCAAACAGAGGCGGTAAAACCACAATAACTCAGGCTGTAGGACAGCTTTTCTTCATGGCACAGGGTGGAATCTATGTGACAGGAACTAATTTCAGATATCGTCCCGTGGATGCCATCTACACGCATTTTCCTGCGGATGAGGATAAAACTCTGGACCTCGGAAGACTTGGCGAAGAGTGTAAGAGATTCCGTTCGATATATACAGAGGCATCGGAAAACAGTCTGATTCTGCTGAATGAGACCTTTTCAACCACCTCCTTCGAAGAGGGCTATTATATTGCAAGAGACTGCACCAGAGCTCTGCTTGGAAAGGGCTGCAGAACCATATACAACACTCATATGCACAAGCTGGCATACGACGTTGAGGAGCTAAATAAAGAAAGCGACCGATTCAAGGCTGCTTCGCTTATTGTGCATTCAGAGCAGGGTGTACGTTCATACAAAGTCAGCCTTGCGCCGCCGGTGGGACTCTCATTCGCTGCGGATATTGCTAAAAAATACGGCGTAACCTATGATTTGCTAAACCGTGATGATTTTGAAGAAGAGTCTGAAACCGTGGATTGATGACGATATCGTAGCTTGAAATAACCCAAATAGGGTTACGGTTTTAAACGGAAGTAAAAGGATTTTTATTTATGATTTTACAGAAAATACAGAAAAAGAAGGATTCCTTCATATTTGTTGTGGCCTCTTTTTCTGTAGGTTACATGATCTTAATGGTAATTATTTTGTCTGCGGTATGGTTTAACACCTCTGCGACCCTTGAAAACGGCGCTGCCTCCATACTTACGCAGTCAGTTGCCATGAGCGGATATGAGCTTGATGAGATCATGCGCTCCAACGAGCAGGCGCTGTATACAATTTTGCAGAGTAACGATAATATCGATGTTTTCGAGCATGGCACAGAGACTGAGCGTGCGGTGGCGGCGCAAAATATGCTGCAGGTTCTGAAAAAGGCAACTCAGGCAGGGACCGGCGCCCAGAATCTCTTTTTCTATGACCTGATTGGCGGTTCATATATATCATCGGTATCCGCCATGCTTTCTTATAATGATACCCAGGCTATAGAGGAGAGAATAAAGAACATCAAGGATGAAAATCCCGGGAATATGCCCTCTGTGTGGTTCAACGAGCAGATAGACGGCAAAAACTATCTTTTCAGAATGTATAAAAACAAAAAGCGCATGCTTGGGGCATTTATTGAGGTCGATACACTTTTTAAGGACCTTTTAAATGAAAAGGTGACGCTTTCATTGGTGGACGTTGACGGCAATCTGATAGAGAGCTTTGGCGATGATGATATCGCAGTAAATAACGAAGAAAATAACATTGTTTTTGACGATTCCTATATAGGTGCCGCTAAATGGACACCGGACAGAAAAATCTATCTGATGGGAACAACGACAGAAAGATGGGGTTTTAATCTATTTGCCGGAATCACCAGAGCCGAGGTATATGGCGGGTTCCAGACGCTTCAGATCACCTTGATCTTACTTGTGGCATTTGCCATAGTGACTCTCTATGCGGTTATGAGATACGCAAGAAGAGTAGTATACAAGCCTCTCATGGAGATTCTTGATGCCATGAAGCAGATAGAAGGCGGAGACTCAGGCAAGAGACTTCCGAGAGAAGCAGAAACAGTGGAGTTTAGGCGAATAAATAACAGCTTCAATCAGATGCTGGATACCATTGTGAATCTTAAGCTTAAATCCTACGAGGAACGAATTCAGTTCGATGAGGCCACTTTAAAATACGTGCAGCTTCAGATAAAGCCTCACTTTTTCCTAAACGCCCTGACAACCATTCACAGCATGTCCTATCAGAACAGAAACGAGGATATCAGGGATTATATTGAGAAGCTTTCTGAAAATGTGAGATATCTTTTCAAGTCCGGAATGCATACGGTTCCTTTGTCTGAGGAAATTGCTCATGCAAGGAACTACATAGCCATGCAGGATATGCTGTATCCCGGCTGTGTCTTTGAATTTATTGACATAGAAGAGGACCTGTCGGACTACCCAATCCCGCAGCTTATAGTTCACACAATCCTAGAAAATATCTACAAACACGCTGTGTCAGTGGATAAATTGACATCCATTCTCATTTCTGCAAAAACTGAGGACAGAGGCGATGAGCCCATGTGCCACATAACCATCGAGGATGACGGTGATGGTTATCCCGAGGCATTCCTTAAGCAGGTTGAGAGCGGCGAAGTGAGAGTCCAGGAAAACGGCCACGGCGTAGGCCTCTGGAACCTGAAGAAAACGCTGGAGCTAATGTACAGAAGAGATGATCTTATCGAATTTTCCAACAAAGAGCCCCAGGGAAGCAGGACCAGCATCTGGATTCCAAGACGAGTTAAGAGACAGAGTAGTGTGTGGAAGGAATGAGTTGTAGGGGCTGTGCCACCGGGGACGGTTCTTTTTGGCACGGTTTTTGAACCCGTGCCAAAGAGAACCGTCCCCAATGGCAGTCCCCAATGGCAGTCCCCAATGGCACCCAATGGCACACCCAAGAAAATGGCCACTAACCCCGTCCCCCTAGTACCAAAATGGAGAAAAACATGCAGATTATAGTTATTGACGACGATATGCCCACAGTGGACGTTATAAAAAACGCCGTAAACTGGGAAAAATTCGGCATTGATAAAGTTCATACAGCCTACAATATCGCTACGGCTAAGGATATTTTTGCAAATAATCCCGTGAGTCTTGCTATCTGCGATATTGAGATGCCCATGGGAAGCGGTCTGGACCTGATAAAGTGGGCCAGAGAGGAAAAATATGATGCAGAATTCATTTTCCTAACAAGCCATGAGAAATTTGACTACGCAAGACAGGCAATCGAGTACAATGCATCAGGCTATGTGGTAAAGCCCTTCAACGCTGACAGGATGGAGGCTGAGCTGATCACTGCCATCCATAAAATCCACGAAAAGGAGAACAGCCAGAAGGCTTCACAGTACGAGGAGTGGTATTCAGGAAATCTCACCTACGTGGAAGCCAGCTTCTGGACTGATCTTTTGCTGCAAAGGATCCTTGCGGACAGAGATGCAATCGGCAAAGAGGCAGAGCACAGAAGGCTTGAGGTGACCGCGGATTTAAACTACAAGATCATCCTTATCGCCAGTGGTAATGTCAGCCTCATAGAGGAAAATTGGGGAAAAAATGCCACAGGTCGGTATGAGGAGGAATTGCAAAAGGTTGTAATAGAGCTTGGAAACGGCCAGATTCCTCCGGGCAGGTGCATCAGCTATCATGTAAAAAATATGCTCTACACCGCAATAATACTTGAAGAAGACAATGATGATGAAGAGGATGAAAATCTTCATGATGCAGTAGTTGATGGTGAGCTTTCAAAAAATGCGCAGGCCAGAGCCATGGAACTTGATATAGGAGAATTCTGTGAAAAAATCATAGAGACCGCCGGAGAAAAGCTGAAAAACACGGTTACCATTTACATCAGTAATCCTTACGAAATAGAGAAGCTTAGCAGTGCCAGAGTGCATTTGGAAGAGCTTGATAAGAACAACGTAGCATCCAAGGGCAAGGTTTTCAGGGAAAATGATGAGATAGTCATGTCCTCTGAAAAGGGACATATGCTGGATCAGGACGAGATCAGACTTCTTCTTAATGAAAAAAAGAAGAAGGAGCTTTTGAACCTTCTTAAATTCAGTATGGAGAGCCTTGCTGCGAAAAAACTCCTTGATGCGGCGGCACTTAACGAGATAAGGCAGGACCTTCTTCAGACGGTTTACGTTTATCTTCACAGTAAGGAAATTCAGGCTACGCAGCTTTTGGCCAATGAGACTGCGGAAAACTTAGAGAGAGCATCGACTGAGTCCCTTATGAATATGGTGAGATGGCAGGTTTTCTTTATTTCCAAGACCATCGACTATGTGTCAGAGGTTGAGCAGTCGGATTCCATCGTTCAGCGGGCTAAGAATTTCATCCATGAGCATTATATGGAAGAAATATCAAGAACTGAGGTTGCGGCTGTAGTTTTTCTGACTCCTGAGTATATGGCGAAGATGTTTAAAAAAGAGGAAGGAGTCAGCCTTAAGCAGTACATCAGTGATTACCGTGTTCAGAAGGCAAAGGAGCTTTTATCCAATCCTTCTGTCCGCATAAGTGATGTCGCCGCAAACGTCGGTTTCGACAATTTCTCGTATTTTTCTACCGTATTTAAGAAAACAACGGGCTATACCCCCGGTGAGTTTCATGCAATGACCACCGGTTCAGGAGAATAAAAACAAAACCTTAAAATTGAAAATTCATAACTTGTTTTTAAAAGAAAGCATACCTCCCGGTTCCTATAATGTTGTTTATAACATACAAAGGTGTTATAAACACCAAAGGAATTAGGGAGGTATTTATGGCCAAGAAACTTTTAAGCGCGTTACTTGCAGGAGTTATGGTATTTTCACTTGCAGCCTGCGGTTCAACAGACGCTGCTACAACATCAGAGGATAGCTCTGAGGGCACTGAGGCTTCAGCAGACGGTGATTATACAGAGATCACATATGCATTTGTAACATTCAACACAGTTCCGGATGACACATCTGCAGTAGAGGAAGCAATCAATAAGATTTCCAGAGAAAAGATCGGCGTAGAGGTTCATCTCATGCCTCTTTCAATCGCTGATTACACACAGCAGGTTAGCCTTGCAGTGCAGAACGGCGAGATCGATATTTTCCATACATTAGGTGACCTTGGAAACTCAATCTCCAGTGATATGTGCTATGACATTACAGACATGATCGACACAGATGCTGCTGAGACAAAGGCACTTTTCGAAGAGGAGTGGCTCAAGACCACAATGCAGGATGGCAGACTTTACGCCATTCCCACACTTAAGCCCTTCGCACTTCAGCCCATGCTCATCTATAGAAAAGATATCGCTGAGGAGCTCGGTCTTGATATGGAGTCTGTAAAATCTGCAGAGGATCTTACAGAGGTTTTCGCAAAGGTTAAGGAAGCTCATCCTGAGATGACACCTCTTGCACCTGTATCACAGGGCGACAGCGGTCTTACAAGATGGATTCCCAACATCGACTGGCTTGGCGATTCTTTTGCTTCACCCGGCGGATGTCTTCAGGGCGATGACATGACAGTAACAAGCTACTATGACCTTGCTGATTTTGAAAAATATGCAGGCCTTGTAAGAGACTGGTATCAGAACGACTACATCATGAAGGATGCAGCTACAACAACTTCAGCAGCTGCAGAGCTTATGTCTTCAGGAAGCTACTTCGCTTACTCAGCATCCTACAGCTATCCTCTTGAAGATACAGCAGCTTCACTTTCAGCTCCTTCAGGCTATGAAGTAGGTGCAATCGCTCTTGGAGAGGCTTATCTTGATACTTCTTCTATGAACGCAGTAGCACAGGTTATCGCTTCAACATCAGAGAATCCTGATGCAGCACTTAAGTTCCTTAACCTTACATACACAGATGCAGATGTAATCAACACAATGCTTTATGGTATCGAGGGTGAGGATTATGTAAAGAACGATGACGGCACAGTATCTTATCCCGAGGGACAGGATGCAGCTACAGTTCCTTATACAGCACAGCTTTCATGCGGTGTACTTGGTAACTTCTTCATCCAGTGGCCTCTTGAAGGATCAGGCTCAGAGGAATCTCTTAAGTGGGAGGATGACCAGAACCACAATGCACCTGCATCACCTGCTATGGGCTTCACCTTTGATGCTTCATCAGTTCAGACTCAGTACACAGCAGTAAGCAACGTAATCCAGCAGTATCTTCCCGGTATTGCTTGCGGTTCAGTTGATCCTGAGACAGCTCTTCCTGAGTTCCGTAAGGCTCTTTCAGATGCCGGCTATGACGACATCCTTAAGGCAAAGCAGGAGCAGCTTGACGCTTGGCTTGCAGCACAGTAATTTGCCAACTAAATATTTTTATTTTCATACATAATCTTCCGAAAAAGTGTTAATGGCTTATGCCGTTAACACTTTTTCATTATATGCCACTGTATGCCACTGGGGACGGTTCTCTTTGGCACGATATCATCGTGCCAAAGAGAACCGTCCCCGATGGCACACCTTCCTTCGCTCAAAATTTAAAATTCAGTGCTTGTTTTTAAAAGAAAACCGCCCCCGTTTTTTCTATACTGATTACAGTTACAGATGCTGCAGCATAAACAAAGCCTTGCGGCGCCTGATCCGTATTAGTAAAGGAGATTTAAAATGTCTAACAATGATGTGAAAAAAGTAAAGGTTAAGACTAAGTATGCTAAATCCGGGCCGCTTCTTCTGATCGCAGCGCCGGGTATCCTATATCTGCTGATCAACAACTATATTCCCATGTTCGGAGTTTTCCTTGCATTCAAGAATTTCAGTTACAAGAAGGGAATCTGGAAGAGCCCCTGGAGCGGTTTTCAGAACTTCAAATTTCTTTTCCAGACAAGTGATGCGATTGTAATGACGAGAAATACAATCCTCTACAACCTGGCATTTATAGTTCTTGGCACGATTTTCGCCATAACGATAGCGATCTTTTTAAATGCTCTAGGGGATTCCATAAGAACCAAGTTTTTCCAGTCATCACTGCTTCTTCCGAACCTGATGAGCTGGGTTATCATCGCATACATGGTTTATGCGTTCCTTAACTCAGACAGCGGATTTATCAACAACTCAATCCTCAAGGCTCTCGGCAAGGACGATATTGCCTGGTACATGGAGAAAAAGTACTGGCCCTTCATTCTGACATTTGTTCAGCTTTGGAAAAATGCGGGCTATCAGTCAATCATCTATCTGGCAGCCATCGCAGGAATTGACAAGTCTATCTATGAGGCAGCAAGCCTTGACGGTGCATCAAAGGTACAGCAGATTTTCAGAATTACACTTCCCATGCTGAAGCCTACAGTTATCATCATGAGCCTTATGGCAGTCGGAAGAATTTTCTTCTCTGACTTTGGACTTTTCTACCAGGTACCTATGAACTCAGGTGCTTTGTATGCTACAACTCAGACCATCGATACCTACGTATATCGCGGTCTTATGGAACTTAATGACGTCGGAATGTCTGCAGCCGCAGGTCTTTTCCAGTCAGTCCTCGGATTTATCATCGTTGTAAGTGCCAACGCCTTTGTGCGCAAGGTTGACTCAGACAACGCATTATTCTAAGGAGAGGTGAAATGGCTAATACAATGGTTATGAATGAGAAAAAAATAAGAAACGCGTTACATGTTTCTTCAGATACAAAAAGATTCAGCGCAGTATCAACAGTGGTTTTGGGATTCCTTTCAGTTTTGGCGCTGCTTCCAATAATCCTTATAGTGATAGCAAGCTTTACGGACGAGACCACACTTTTAAGGAACGGATACTCATTTTTCCCTGAAAAATGGTCCACGGATGCTTATGTATACATGTTCCAGCAGGGTGCCACAATTTTCAGAGCTTATGGCATCTCAGTGCTTGTAACTCTCGTGGGAACACTTATAAGCGTGCTTATCACAACAATGATCGCTTACCCCATGAGCAGAAAGAACTTCAGATTTAAGAATGTTCTGGCGTTCTTCGTATTTTTTACAATGCTGTTTAACGGCGGTGTGGTTCCTTCTTACATGATGTGGACTCAGCTTTTTAACATCAAAAACACTATCTGGGCACTGATTTTGCCTAATTACCTCTGCGGGGCCTTCAATATTTTCCTCGTTAGAAATTACTATGCAAACAGTATTCCGGATGCACTTATTGAATCAGCGCAGATCGACGGTGCAAGCGAGCTTACTATCTTTTTCAAGATTATTTTCCCGCTGGCTGTTCCGACGGTTGCAACAATTTCACTCTTTACAGCACTTACTTATTGGAATGACTGGGTAAATGCTCTGTACTACATACAGAAACCGCAGTACTATGGTATTCAGAACCTGCTTATCAGGATTATGAATAACATACAATACTTGAAAAGCGGAGCAGCCAGTGTAGCTGTGGGCACAGGCGCAGTCCAGCTTCCAAGCAACGCCGTAAGAATGTCAATGGCAGTGATTGGCATACTACCTATTGTTGTGATTTACCCTTTTGTGCAGAAATACTTTGTTAAGGGCGTTGTCGTAGGTGCTGTGAAGGGCTGAGAACACTTGGTGAGGTTTTTTCGAGCCTAGTGTGAACGTGTTCCGGCGAGCGAAGCGAGAGCGGAACTTCCTTGTGAAAAAATTAGCGAGAGCGGAGGTAGACATGAAAATTTCAGAGATAATTGATGCAGTGAATAAGTATCATCCGGATTTGGGACCGGATTATGATGGATGTGATGGGATTAAGTGCGGAAATCCTGATGTGGAGTGTACCGGTGTGGTTTCGGCATTAGTTCCCAATATCGAAGTAATCAGAAAAACTATAGAGCTTGGCTATAACTTCCTGTATGTTCATGAGCCTACATACTATCTGACTCCCGATTTTTCAGAGTGGAAGGCAGATTTCGAATGCGAAGTATATGAGCAAAAGAAGAAGCTTCTTGAGGATAATGGCATTGTTATCTACAGAGATCATGATCATATGCATGCACACAGACCTGACAGCATTTTTACAGGTGTGCTGAAATACATGGGCTGGGAGGACTATCTTGTCGGAACCCACGATAAGGTTCCCTTCGGCTATCTTATCGAGTTCCCGGAGGCTAGAACTGTCGAGGAGATCAACAGAGAATTCATCGAGAAAAACGAGATGAACGGCACAAGATACATCGGAAGACCTGATGATAAGATCAAGAGAATAGCAATTGTCGGACATATTTTCCCTGATGCATTTATTCCTGCCAGCGAAAAGGATGGTTACTACACAGACTATTCTACTGAGATTATCAGAGCAATTGAAAAAGAGCATATCGATGCTATCATTCCCGGCGAGATCATCGAGTGGAACCTGCTTTCCTACATAAGAGACGCGGTTTCTTTTGGTAAAAACATGGCCTGCTTCAATATCGGTCATTACAACTGGGAGCAGCTTGGTGCTAGATACGCTGTAGACTGGCTTACAGATATCACCGAGGGAAAAGTGCCTGTAAAGTACGTTCCAAATGTTGATATGTGGAAGTATCAGCTCAAAGATTGAACTCTAAGCCGGAAAAAGAACGGGCGAGAGATTTTCAGCCCGGTGAAGCCTGATAAAACTATTACATGCAGAGGTGAAATGAGATGAATGCAGGTTTATGCTTTAATGATGTACTGCCTTATGACGGAAGGCCGGCGCCGCTTGTTAAGCGCGATGGTAAGTACTATATCAGATTAAAAGAGGCAGGGGCTGCCAAGGTCCAGATGGCTTATGCAGAGGCGATTTTTGATTTTACAAACACAGGTGATGATATTTGGGAGATAAGGCTGCCATTTAAGTCAGCCATCAACTATGTTCAGATTATTGTGGATGGAAGAGAGACATTGGAAGCAGTATTGCCAGTAACCTACGGCTACAGCAGGATTTATAACTGCATTGAGCTGCCTGTGGAAGGTGAGGATTTCTATGCATTAAAGGATGTTCCCCACGGCAGCGTTCGGAAGGAATATTTTTTCTCGAAGGTGACAGGTGAATGGGAGAGCTGCATGGTCTACACCCCTGCAGAATATGACGAGAACCCGGATAAAATCTATCCTGTACTCTATCTGCAGCACGGTCACGGTGAGAACGAGCTTGGCTGGACCATTTCCGGAAAAGCAAATCTTATCATGGATAACCTTATTGCAGAGAAAAAAGCTGTACCTTTTGTAATTGTCATGAACAACGGAATGGTGCAGAAAAAGGTATCAGAGGAAGGTACAAAGGCTTCCGGCGAAGAGGCAGTTAATACTGCTCACATCGTAGATCATCTTCTTTTTGAACCCATGCTCATCGAAGATGTGATACCATTTATAGAGGGCAAATACCATGTTGGCGGAAGTAGGGAAAACCGCGGCATGGCGGGACTTTCCATGGGTTCCATTCAGACCTCGATGATCGTGTGCAATCATCCTGAGATGTTCTCGGAAGCAGGAATTTTCAGCGGCTTTTTAAGAGACTGGATAAGCAGCAGCGAGCTTGATATGAGTTGCCATGAGCTCAGCAAGGATCAGCATCTTAAGGCAATGGAGGATACAGAGAAGTTCAACAATAGCTTCAATACATTTTTTAGGGCAATAGGTGAAGCGGATCCCTTCATGGAGCACTTTTTATCAGATGATGAGTTCTGCAGGGAGCATGGCATAAATTGCACGAGGCAGATCTACGAGGGAACACACGACTGGAATGTATGGAGAATGTGCCTGCGTGATTTCGCGCAGCTGATTTTTAAATAAAACTTTCCACACCGCAGAAGAGAAGGCTTTTTCATCCGGTTGGGAAGCAAAAAATAAAAAGAGAAGGAGAAGGTAAGTATGGCAACAGGAAGTTTAAGATTTTTTTCGGCAGCACAGGGGGGACAGGTTAATATCAAGTATGTGATTCCGGCGGATGTTCCGGTGATGATGCTTGGTGATAATCCTCACTACAAGAGACCTATGAAGACTTTGTATCTATTGCATGGATATTCAGGAAATGAGAGCGATTGGGAGTATAACGGAGTAGCTGAGGACATCGCATTCAGATACAATCTTGCGGTTATCATGATCACAACCGGTAACAATTTTTATCTGGATCGCAAGGCTACAGGATGCCAGTACTGCACTTTTGCAGGAAAAGAAGTTGTTGAGTTCACAAGAAAGCTCTTCGGCCTTTCAGATAGGAGAGAGGATACCCTTATCGGCGGACTTTCAATGGGTGGCTTTGGTGCGCTTCACACAGGACTTGCATTCCCTGAGACTTTTGGCGGAATCGTTGCTCTTTCATCAGCGCTTATCATCCATGAGATCGCTCACATTAAGCCCGGTGAATCCAACGAAGTTGCAAACTATGAATACTACCACGAAGTTTTCGGCGATCTGGCAACAGTAGAGCAGTCCGACAACAATCCCGAGGTTCTTTACACACGCCTTAAGGAGAGCGGAAAGGATATTCCTGCAATCTACATGGCAGTCGGAACAGAGGATTTCCTCTATGAAAACAATCAGATCATGAGAAGATTTTTCGAAGAAAACGGCGCTAACCTCAAGTATGAAGAGGGCCCCGGAATCCATGACTGGAATTTCTGGAATAAGTATGTATTTAACGGCGTTGAGTGGGTACTTGGTGAGGTAGATAAATAATGTCATTTTCAGAAGTTCATTTTATATCACAGACACTTTTTCAGAACGTATCAATGGCTGTTTTCATGCCGGAGAGAGGCCCCTTTGGCTCAGATGCTGAGCCGCCCTATAAGACGGTTTATTTCCTTCCCGGATACAGCGCTGATTACACAAGCCTTTACACCATGCTCAGCATAAGAAAACAGGCTGAGCTCAAAGGTCTTGCAATAGTCATTCCCAACGGACAGAACGCATTTTATGTGGATCATCCCGAGAGAAATGCCAATTACAGCAAGTTTGTGGGTGAAGAGCTGATTGCAAGAACCAGAGATATGTTCAGGCTTTCAGATAAAAGAGAGGACACTTATATCGCAGGTATTTCCATGGGCGGCTACGGTGCGCTTTTAAACGGCCTTAGATACAGTGATGTTTTCTCTAAGGTTGCGGCGTTTTCTCCCGCAGCTGACCCTTATATGCTCATGGGACATCCCAATGAGGGCGGCTTTGGAACCGGCGAGTTTGCCAATATGTTCGGAACCAAAGAAGAATACGACAACAGCCCCTGGAACATCATTAAGGGCTATCAGGAAGCGGATAAATCAAAGCTTCCCGAGCTTTTCATCGGCTGCGGAGACAGAGATATTGCTGTAGACGGTCAGGTTAAGGCCTTCCGCAAGGCGCTTAACGATGCAAATATTCCTTTCGAAAACTGGGAAACTGTTGGTAATCACGACTTTGATACCTGGGAAGAAATGCTTGATCCTGCTTTTTCATTCCTTGCAGGTATTGAGCCCGGCACCAGAAACAGCCAGAGACTTGAGTTCTGGATAGTGTAAAGTCTGCTATGGAAAAATGAGCCAAAGAAAAAAGGCTCAAAAGAACCTTGAAAATGTAGATATTGATACCGACAAGCTCTCCGAGGGCTTAGGGCTCCGCCCTAAGAACCTGCAAGGGACCAGTCCCTTGACCCGTTAAGCGGGCTCTGCCCGCACCCGTCCTCGCCGGAAGCAGGCCAGCAAGCACACTTGCTGACCAATGTATCAGGATTATCCGTGAACCTTATGTCAAGGAACTTTCGCGGCATATCCTCGCGGCGCTGCCGCTTCGGTATTCCACGTTTTCCTTGACAACGGTTCCGCTCCGTTTTATGCGGTTGCACCCTGTTGGATGTTGAGAATGGTCTGTTGACCAAGTATTATCAGCATCTGCCATTTACCAGGCATGTTGCCAGCATTCATGACCATATCATCTAAGACAGGTGGCTTGAAACCATTGTGTTTATGCGGCCGAAGAAAGTTGTAGTACGCAACCCATAATGCGAGATCGTAGTTGGCACCATCGTAGTTATTAAAGCCATTGGTAGGCCGGTAGGATTCTTTGTAAGTGCGGTTGAGTCGTTCAATCATCTGTTTGTACGGGCGGAACTCTGCAGATACTGCATCATCGTTCGTAAGACCTAAAACCTGTGTGATATCGAACTTGAACTTTTCTCCAGCATTGATAAGAAACTGCTGAGCAGCCAGAGGGTAGGCGCTGTAAGCATCAGCTATGAATCTGAAGTTCTTAGGTAGTTCCTTAAGATGCTGAAAGGCCATGCGCATAGCCATGATGCATGGACCGACACCACGGTTGTCTGATACCTGATATCCGACTATAGCCCTGCTGGCGGCATCCATGATGAACCAGATGAAGCCTTTTATACCAAGGACCTTGATATAAGTTTCGTCGGCAGTGAATACAGATCCCTTTTCGTAAGGGTAAGTATCAACAAACGGCTTTATACACAAAGCTGCAGTCTTGCAATAGTTTGCCACCTGCTGATGTGAAACAGAAATATCGTACAGATCCTTGAGAGCATGGGAAGTCTTACGTAGTGATAAGCCAAGATTAACATGCATGGTTAGACATAGGGACATGATATATGCATTGTTCTTTGTGAACTTAAGGGATGAAGCATTCTTAGGAAGTGTGGTTATATCCATCTTGAAGAAATCTATCGTGAACTCACGGTAGATGTAATGAAGCTTATATTTGTTCTTGCCATAGTCTTCGTCAAGATCTTCTTTATCAACCTTCTTGAGATTGCTCAGGTAGTAAGGACATTTGGGATTAACACATTTGTGAACGATGAAATGCTTACGATCTTTCTTTGGAACAAGAGTGTGAGTGCAGTACGGACATCTGAGCTTAAGTGAAGTATGACGGTTATCCTCGGGTGAGAAAAGCGTCTGGCATACCTTACACTGGAGCTGGCCTTTAGAGCCATTATTCTTGTAAAGGTATATTTTGGGAGCGTTGCACCTTGGACATTTGCAATCATCGGGAATGTCACATTCAGAACGACGCCGTATAGGTTTGATGGGCTTGTCATCCGGGTAACGCCACTGAAGGTAAGCCATGAAATCCCTGTAATCCCAGGGCTCTACATTCAGAATCAAAGGGAGCTTATCAATCTTAAATTTTTGATATTTGGGAGAATGAGAATCCTCATAAGCCCACTGTTTAAGCGGAATATATCTACAGATAAAGTTGATCAACCAGCAGTTTTGTTGATAGAGCTGATGGATGATTTCAAGTAAATAAAGTATAATGTTCACGAGCATTGTTTCCTTTGCGGGATGTTTTCTTGGTCGTTAACATTATACCAAAAGGGAGGTCAATGCTCTTTTTATTTTGAACTCCCGAAAAATAGAGGATTTATAAAGAAAAAAGGAGTGTCGATTAGACACTACC
>NZ_AUJO01000004.1 GCF_000424265.1 Butyrivibrio sp. WCD3002 | reverse complement strand
TTTATTTCCCCAAGACCCTTACAATCAAAGAATGCTTTTGCCCCTATCTTTTTTAGATTCTGAGGCATACTCTCAAACGATAAGCTCTCACATCCACTGAATGCTTCTTGTCCAATCTCAGTTATTTTGTCAGGAAGTGCTATTTCCATTATTTGATTACATCCGAAAAATGCTCTCATACCAATGATCGTATTTCTCGTACCTATTGATATTTCTCGTAGTTCCTCGCAACCATAGTACATTTCATTTCCCACATTAAAGCTTTCTGGAACAGATGCTTTTTTAAGTTTTATGCATCCTTTAAAAAGACTATCTGTGCTGTTTGCTATCACACTATTATCTATCTCAACTGTTTTCAGCGTAACATTATCACTAAAAATCTTATTATTGATATGAACTTTGAATTCTTTGTAATCAATATACGCAATGCCTGATATATAAACTTCCGTATCAGAACCGATATATTTATTTAATGTAATAATCTCATTAGATTCATCTACAGAATACTCATAGTCTTCAATCCATTCGCTTACAAATACATTTGGTATACGGTTAGAACTGTACCAATCATAATCTATAAGTTTCTTATTCTTTGAAAGTATAGATGTTGGTATGCACTTAGATGTGTAAAATGCTCTAGCTCCTATTTCTACCAATTCTGTTCCATCATATATTATTTTCTCCAAGTTACAGCAATCACAAAAAGCCTGTTCACCAATATATTTTAGACCATGTGGCAATTCAATAGATTTTAGATTTATACAACCTCTGAATCCATCTTTTTCAATTTCATATACACCACTAGAAAAAGTAATTTTTCTAAGACTATTGCATCCGAAAAAAGCACCTTCGCTTATTACGGTTATTCCATCCCCTATAGATATTTCTTCCAAAGAACCACAATTATAATACATATTTTTACCGATAGCTGTATTCTCTGGAAGCATTGCATTTTGTAAGTTCACACAGCCACTAAAAAATTCATCTGTACAATAAATAATTACATCGTTAGAAATTGTTATCTTTTCCAATACTTCATTATTATAAAAAGAGGTATTTTCTAAACAAATATTATATGTTTCACCATCGACATTTATAGGGCTTTCAACTATTATCTCTTTTTCTGTACCAACATACTTTTCCAAAGTCACAATATGATTTTGATCGTCAATCTCATATTCATAAGATTCAATCCATTTAGGTACAATTCTCTTTATTTCACGATTGGAGCCTTTCCAATCATATTTTTTTAATGTACTGTCTGCCGACTCGACCATAGTGGTTACTGTCTTGTCCGAAAAAAATGCATTTAATCCAATATTTGATAATTGTATTCCTGCATATTTTATCGTCCCAATTCCATAACAATTGTAAAAGGCGGCATAACCTATTGACGTTAATGATGATGGTAGTGTGAGTGTTTTCTGATAGTAAACCGACTGAAAACAATCGTAAAATGCGTAATCGCCAATACTCGTGACTTTATTAAGTAATGCCCCTATACTTTGAAGATTTGAACATTCATAAAACATATACGCATCTATTTGAACTATTTCTCCGCCATATTTAATCTCAGTCAGACTTGTACAGCCTCTAAACATGCTATTTGAATTCAAAATGTCAACGTCATCATCTATTCTAACTTGTGTAATTCTTTTATTATTCTCAAAAACTGAGCCCTCCAGTGCAACATGATATTTCTTTCCTTCATAAAGACAATAAGCTGGTATTGCTACAATGCTTGTACTAGAATTATTTCCATGAAATTTCGTGAGAATTATTTGCGAATCATCTATTCTAAAAGAAAAATCATTTGAAATCTCATAAAAAACAGAAATATTACACCTATTAATTTCGTCATAAAAGTCCGAATTATATAGCCTTTCAAATCGTGCATTTAGCATGTGGATTTCAATGTCTGACACATTAGTTAAGGTATAATTAGTAGCTGCATAGTAGATAAATGAATATGGTACTACCAACAGAGCATCTTTTGTGAATGCTTTATCAAACATAAACCATCTTGAATATTGATGACTATTCGGAAACTTAAAATTACTCAAATCCAATATTTTTAGGTTACTACAGTTCTGAAACATATAGTCCATTTCATTAACTCTTGCTGTATTAAACATACTCAAGTCAAGGGTTATCAATTCACTACAACCACAAAACATATGTCCCATATTAACAACTTTTTTTGTGTCAAACATACTTAAGTCAATAGATGTTAGTTCATTACAATCTTTAAACATGCATCGCATATTAGTGACATTGCTTGTATTAAAATTGCTCAAATTTACACTATGTAAATTGGTACAACTACGAAACATGCAGCCCATGTCATTTACATTACTTGTATCAAAACTACTTAAGTCCAAAGATGTAATCTTTTGACAATTCTCAAACATAGCAAACATATCTGTTACTCTGCTTGTATCAAGTCCACTTATATCAAGCATGCTCAATTCACTACACCCGCTAAACATAGATTTACATGATATAGCCTGTATTCCAGCCTCGAAACAAATACTTGTAATACTCGCATTATTTTTCCATATACCTCCATTAAGTACTACATTATATGTTATTCCATCTATTAACACATATGCCGGTACATTAATTTCCGTATCATTACCAATATAACTATTAAAGATAATCCACCTGTTATCATCATCTATATCATATACATAATTCTTATCTATAGTAGCTATGTCAACGGTGTCTTCAATAATCTCATTTTCTTTTGCATATGCTTTAGTTGAATATAGATCAATTATTAATAAAATAATCATTGCGAATATTATGCATACTACGTCAGTTCTCTGTCTTCTCATAACAATACTCCTACTTAGAAAATTTCCATACATAATAAATTTTCACATAAAAAAATGGGGATTTCCCCTAATCCCCAATGCAGTAAATGGTATCATAAATTAATTTTTATTTCAATAAATCGTTATATCGTTTATTTTTAATTCCACACATTTATGAAAGTATTATCTTGTATAATAATAAATTCTGTTTTCTTTAGTAATTTACAATACATCCTTACCCAAGATACAGGCTTTTTCAGAATTACACATTTATTTTCATGCTGTTACATATAACTGTAATTATACGAAGTAATATTTTGTACAGCGCCTCTATTAGCATCTATTAATGATGATACCTGTATAAATAATTGGGCTTTTATAGAAAGGCAAAAAGAAATCATTATAGCAGGAAAACAAGTAAATTTGATCTTCTGTTCTATCACATAAATCTACGATGCTATGTTGTGCTAGAACTTAAAGTAAAGCCCTTTGATCCTGAGTTCCCCGGAAAGCTGAACTTTTATATAAATGCTGTGAATGAATTTGTAAAACGAGTCAGTGATAACGCTACCATCGGGCTGTTGATATATAAAATATGGATAATACAAAAGTACAACTTGCGTTCCAAGGCATTACTACACCTATGGGTGTACTCTTTTTATTTCTGTTGATGATTTATAATTCTTATATCCCAAATCCCCCTGTAAGTCGCCAGTTCCACTTATATCTAAAGTTCCATCCTCATACAAAGTCCACGAAATAGTACCCCCTGTCTTGCTTTCAATAATCTCTGCAGCTTAAACATCTTTCTTGATGAACAGCATTGCAAAAACCATCTCCATTTCATTTATTTGCTATAATTAGACCTATAAATGGATCTAAATAAATATGTTCAGCGGACAAGCATTGGGATTATGCACTAAAAATGATAAAAGTTAATAGTATCAAGCCAACAGAAGATTTTGAGCAATAAATTGAAAAAGGAAAAGGCAAATTTACCATAGAAGATGCAAATTTTTTCTTGATAAGAATACAAAATAAAGGAGATTTGTTGATGAATAAAAAAGACACAACTGAATATATGAATACTGCTATTGCGGCAGATTTATTTGATGTTAATAAATCCACGGTTGCTAAGTACTGCCGAGAAGGAAAAATAAAGGGATGTACAAAAGTCGATGGAAAATGGATGATTCCGAGTAAAAGTATAAAACCTCTGACACAAAAGCAGACAGTTACTATTCTTCAAGACTTATTGATAATCAAAAACAACAAAGCTGAAAATGAAGAGTTACCTGATTATGCCCTTGAGTTAGTATATAAATATTTATATGACCAAGGTTATATTATCTCATATAAAACAAAAAAGGGTAATATTCTTAAGCCACGAAAAATCAAACTCACAGAAAAGGGAATGAATTTGGCATTAAAAGGGGATCGCAAACTTGATAAAATTAATCCTGAAGCAATAGAAAAATTTGTGACCATGGTAGTGCAACTTGCCTCCCTATACCTCCAATATAAAGCAATAAAATGACCTGGTGCGACTATTATATCTACGGCATTCTTAGTTCGGATTATAATCACTGTGAATAGTAACCAAACAAGTTCTTACTGCGTGTCACAGGAGAAGCGGAGGTAAAATTTTAGGCACCTTATTTCAAATTCCACAGAGTTTTTGAAATAAGATGCCTATATATTTTCTTTTATTTCAATTTTGATTTGACTTACATTTCTATTAGCTCATGCTATACGCCATTCTCTCTCTTATCCAATAAAATGCGTCCACTGACGTTCTTCCGTCTCAGGAAGTCCATACTTCTCTTTTCCAAGAGCAATGCTCTTCATAAGGAAAGTCATATTCCTAGCAAGAGTACGCATGGTCTGGAGGCCTTCAAGATCCTGTTCCGCCTCACCTTTATCTCTTCCATGGACACTATTCCAGTACTGGCTTGTTGCAACAGCCATTCCGCAGTTCATAAAATACTTATTCAGCTGGTCAAATGTAGCAGAGCATCCACCCCTGCGGGCAACAGCTATGCTTGCACCAACCTTCATGGTCCTGTCAAAGCCGGTACTGTAAAACAATCTGTCGAGACAGGATACAAGTGTGCCATTTGCAGCGGCATAATATACAGGAGATGCCACCACAAGTCCGTCTGCTGCCTCAAACTTAGGTGCAAGCTCATTAACAATGTCATCAAAGACACATTTTCCGCTCGTCTTACATGAAGAACATGCTATGCAGCCTCTGATATCTTTGTTGCCGACCTGTACAACTTCTGTTTCAACGCCCTCAGAATCAAATACCTTCACCATCTCGTTAATTGCAATAGATGTGTTGCCACCCACTCTGGGACTTCCGTTAATGATCAGTACTTTCATAGTCATGCCTCCCTTCAAATATTTAATTAATTATAGTCGCTAAGCATTCAAATTGCTACGAGCTTCTTCGTTATTTCCGATGATTGCTGCAACTTTATCGCAGCTCTTCACGTTCTGACAATCCCCACAGGTTTCGAATCCATTCTTCATACCGCATTGTCTGATCTGGCAAAGCGAATCACAGAACGGAGTCTTCACACCATCAATGCGACAGCCCACGCAATTAATCATCTCAGGAGTAATCTCAACCTGATTCAGTTCTGTCCACTCCTTTGCGGCTTTTGCTCGCAGATCATCATCATTGTTAACAGTAGCAATACGAGCCTCACAGGCTTCACAATCTAAACCGCAATATGCAATAAACTTATTCATTTTCATAGCCTCCTTTACCTGACTATATATTACATATTGGAGCACGCTATACCACTCGTTTCACTTATTAAGTGAGTTTATGCACGGATATTTCTTAACCGCAAGCTCACTCTAAATCCAGCTTATAGTAATGAGCATCAAAGTATGTCTCTTCTCCATACTTTTTGTATCGTGTTTTCTTATCTTCTGAAAAACCAAGTTTACGAAGAAGTGCGACAGAGGCAAGATTTAAATCTGCCACTTCACCGGTAACAGACTTGCCACCTGCTGCCCTGATCCATTCTATCAGCGCACCTATCATTTCGGTTCCAAGCCCTTCTTTCCAGTGGTCTTTAGATATGCAGTAACCGATGTCATAATTCTCATTTTCGGGAAAAGCACAGCAGGTACCGACACGGCTGCCATCCTCTTTCAAAATAGCTATCAGATAATATCCATCAGGACTATCCTCCATCTCAGCTACGGCCTGGCGGTAGCCTTCATCCTGATTCTCTGAGGAAGGATCAGACATATACTTTCCATTCTCTGCATCTCCCCAAAGTGCCAGCGTAAAATCAGTGTCAGTTTTTCTCCAGGACTGTATTATAAGTCTTGGTGTCTCAATATTTTTTGTAAGTAACATTCTCTAGTAATTCTCCTGTAGTTTTATTCTTTGATCATCCGGATCTCAGTATCTTCGAAGCTCTTTAAGTATTTCTCTGTGCCATCTTCATGAAATCCGTATTTTTTATAAAAAGCTATCGACCGAGGATTGTCCTTTAATACCCACAATTCTTTCCTTGAATAATCTTTTAGTTTCTCCAAAGCTGTGTCCATCAGCTGCTGCGCCACGCCCGTTCCATAATATTCTGAAAGGACATAGATTGCATTGACTTCGCCCACATCAGGCTCATCATCTCCATGCCCAAAGCAGCACACAAATCCGACAACCTTCCCATCATCCAAGGCAACATAAGTATTTTCCGGCCACTGAAAAGCCCACTCCTCACACTTTTCAAGCGTAAGCTTATCAAGATATGCCGCGCTCACAAGCTTTTCATAGGCTTCGTGCCATGACTTCCAATGGACATAGGCTTTGCCTTTTTTCTCATCATCTGATTCCAACGGCTTTACAACAACATTCATGATTTCTCTCTTCTCGCTCAATCGAATTTTAGTTTAATATTGCACTTTTTTGCGTTCTATATTTTTAATAAAAATCCCCCATATTTTCATCAAAAATTTCTTTAGGTAATACCATTCTGTATAATGATTGATACAGCTCCTTCAGCTCTTCTAAGTCCTCCGACTTATTTTGTCCAAGAACCAATATCTGAAAGGGCACCTGAAAACAAAATGCTCTAACCCCTGTATCCCTGCAATTATTTCTTAGATAAAAAGCTCGCCGCCTTAACTGAAGCTCCTTTTCTTCTGCATCTTCTGCCTTGTCCGGATCTTCTATTTCTAAAATCACAGTGTCAGCATCTTCAAAATATTCTGATAGTAATTGAAGCGCTGTACCGCCAACACCTTGATTTCTCTTTTTGGGCGATATAGCAAGATAATCTATGAGATAATCCCTATCCTTTTTTACAAGAAAAGCATAGCCGATTACCTCTTCCTCATCCCAGAGTCCAAGGCATTCATATATCCCCTTATCCATAGCCTTCAAAATTACATCCAGAGGCTTTTGTTCGTCTCTTGGAAAATCAAAGATGAGGCGTTCAGTATAGATACGCTCAACATCCGATGCATTAAGTTCAACAAGTTTCATATCTTATCTCCGAATATCACAACAGCTTATTCAAGCCATTTTATCCCCGTAAGAAAGCCAAAGCACACCCGCAAAAAGAAGTTGATGATTGATCAGTTGGCACTATCTGGACTTTATAGATGCACTATCATTGTACAGTACATATCCCACCAATGCCATAAGCAGTGGGTTTCTTCTTTCGAAACTTCAGGTTTCTTTTTGGCACAAAATAAACCGGCAGCCCTCAGACTGCCGGTAAATAATTCTTATTCTCTAAGATTCACAAACCCCTCAAAACGCATCCGCACTGGTCAAAAACTCTCTGACCATATCTATTCCGCCCATGGGATTTATAACATCGTCATCCTTAAGGACTTCGTGAAGATTGTTGTGGCTGTTAAATTCAATTTTGCTTATGAGCCAGGTATCGAAATCCAGCTTGGATTTTACGGTATCAATTCTTTTCTCAAAAAAGAGATTGTCCATATATTTATAAGACTTGTTGAACTCCTCCAGCTTCTCTTCTTCTGATAGCTCATCGTTAGTCAAAAGATCATAGGAGCGGATAAGCTCAGCGTCCATCTTGTTGTTCAGCTCTCTGATTTCTTCTGTCTCACCCTGTGACTGTGAGAACATATTGTCAATCTGCTCCTTATTTTTATCGATGAGATCAATTGCTCTGAACTTAAGAATATCCTCGGATGATTTTACTGCCTGTTCCTCATTTTCAAATTCTATTATTCCGCTGCCCTCAGCTTCGGAATTTTCATTGGAAGAAGCCACCTCTTTTTCATGCTCCAGAGCTTCCTCTTCTTCCTCATCATCTACAAGAGTCTCTTTCAAAATATCAACTATTCTCTTCTTTTGATTCTGCTCCTGCTCTGCTTCAGCAACCATCTGAGCTGTCTTATTTATATCATCAGAGTCCTTATGGGCTTCCAGCTCTTTTTGCATATCGGAATATATCTGTATTCTTTGAATCATGTGCTCTTTTAAGGCAGCCATGACTTTTGCATCCTCAAAATCCTGCTTGCCAAACACATAGAATCTCTTCTCTGTATAGTTCTGAGAAGAAATCTTTTTCAGCTCCTCATTAATAAATTCTCTGTCTTCATCTGTCAGTTCATCGCCATTTCTTAGCTTCGAATTAAGGGCATCTACGCGATCAAGGTCATTCCTTGCCTCATATGTTTTCTCTTTCAGTTCATCCAGTTTCTCTTCTTTAAGCTTTCTTGAAAGATTTCTGCCCTCTGTTGACAGATCAACTGTAGCAGCCTTATTACGCAAAAGGCCTCCCATAAGCAGTTCATTGCCGCTATCCTGATTATTCGATTTTACAGACTTTGAGCCGTGCTTTACTGCCGCAGCTTTTCCATTTGTAGAATCTGTATGATTTACACCTGAAAGTCGTATGCCGGAATGTATATTGAAGATCACATGATTGTCTGATGAAATACCCATATATGTTCCCTCCTTTGAATCAATATATGCGTAGTTAAGTACCGATACTTATACTTTAGTCATATATCGGATAATTCTCAGAAAACCTTTAGCCTTCGCATTTGTGTACCTGCATTACAGGACTCGACTCTTATGAAAACCTCTTCTTTATCTCTTCATACTTCTCAGAAGTCATAAGTGCTGTCTCTTCCGTATCCTTGAGCTTAACTATATATGTCCACCTTCCGTATACCTCAAGTTTTCTTATGGCATCAGTTTTAATGATGTAGGACTTATGACACCTAATAAATTGTTCCGGATCGAGCTTTTCTTCAAGTGACGACAAAGACTGAGATGTAAGAAATACCTCATCCTTGGTGACTATTCTCGTAATGCCGTCAGTTCGTTCGACCATTATGATATCTGCAACATTGACGATATTTATCTCTTCCTTGCCTCTGATTATCAGCTTCTCATGTGAAACCTCGCTCTTTGCGTCTATCTCCTTTTCCGAAGACATATCCTTAATTCTGTCCAGCGTTTTCCTAATACGCTCCATATCAAAGGGCTTTACAAGATAGTCAAAAGCATAGATTTCAAAGGCATCTGCCATATACTCGCTGTGAGCTGTTGCAAAAACTATCTTAACCTTCGGATCAACCTCAGTGATAGCCTTGGCACATTCCAGTCCGCTGTCACCGCCCAGATCTATATCCATGAAAACGACCTGCGGACGGAATTTGATGAAATCATTTATAGCAGCTGCGAAATTCTCGCAGGAAGAAACCACCTTGCATCCTTCGTTTTTCTCTATCATCTTCCCAAGGATTATTCTGATCTGTTCTTCATCTTCAACTACCATTACTTTTAGCATATTAAAGGCCCCTAAGTTTTTTCGTTACTCCTGATCTGTTTTGCTGTCTACATACTGCTTAATGCCACTGCCGATATCATTTTTCATCTTGGTATCAGCCTGGATATTTTTCAGATTGTAGTAATCCAATACACCCATGTTTCCGGACTTAAGTGCTTCAGCCATTGCCTTTGGAACTTCTGATTCAGCCTTAACAACTTCTGCTCTCATCTCCTGTTCCAACGCTACCGCCATAGCTCTTCTCTCCTCAGCTTTTGCCTGAGCGATCTTGGTATTGGCCTCAGCCTGAAGGCTCTGAAGATTTGCACCGATGTTTCTTCCAATATCTATGTCAGCAATATCTATTGAAATGATCTCATACGCCGTGCCCGAATCAAGACCTTTTTGAAGCACAACACTACTATTATAAAATCAGCTAAAAAAGCCAGCCCCTGAACACCCAGGAACCGACCTTTTCTGGCATATCTGCTATTTTCCTGCTAAGAAAGTTTTTGTTATACCATCACTACTACCGGTGTATTATAATTAATATCATCCCCATATACAATGAAGCCAGATAGAGATAATGACAGGAGGCTTCATATGGAACAAAACAGCGTTACATACAAAGACATTATAAATGACAGCAATTACAGAAAGCTTATGCTCTCGGGGATAATTGACAGGTTTGGCGATTCAGTGGATGCCCTTGCTTTTACATGGCTGGTATATCAGATAACCCGTAGCGCCATGTGGTCTGCAATAGTGTTTGCACTTAACATGCTTCCAAACGTGATAGTTCAGCCCTTTGCAGGAGCTATTGTTGAGAAGAAAAATAAGAAGACCGTCATAATCATCACATACATTCTAAGGACCATAACCATAGCGTCATTTGCTATCCTCTATACACTTGGACTTGTAAATGCACCTGTGATGGCGGTTCTGACTCTCATCATTACCACAATAGAATCCTTCAATCTGCCGGCTGCCTCTGCATTTACCGCTCAGGTCGTAAAGAAAGAGCATCTGACATGCGGCCTTAGCCTTTCAAAAATGCTTACAAGCGCAGCATCGTTAGTCGGAACAGGAATTGCAGGAGTGATCATCGCTGCATGGGGCGCAGTTCCTGCAATGCTCATTGATATTTCTACTTTTATAATCGCGGCAGTCCTTATACTTATGATGAAAAATGACGAAAGCACAGATACCAAAGAGGAAGTCATAGACAGCACCACAGAGATACTTCAAGAAACCGCTACTGCCCAGCCTTCCGAGAGCTTCACAACACTTTTTACTGACGGAATAAGATATATCGCAAAAACACCTGTCGTTCGAAACTTCTGCCTGCTGTGCGTAGCACTAAATTTCATGCTTGTACCCATCAATGCTCTCCAGGCACCAATGGCAGAGGAAATATTTAAAATGGGCGGAGAGCTCCTTAGCTTTGGCGGCGTATTTGCTTCCCTTGGAGGCATCGCAGGAGCAGCGCTTTTACCTGTACTTTCAAAGAAGCTAAGTCCCTTACAAATAATCTGCGCCGGAACCGGAATCCTTGGCCTTGGGCTTACAGGAATCGCCATGGGCGGCATAGTAAGCGTTAAAGCAGTTCTTTGCTACATAGTTGTAAGTGCCTGCTTTTTTGCAATGATGCTTGCAGCAACACTTATAGGAGGAATCATTGGTATTCAGTTCATGAAATCCGTGGACAGCGAATATATGGCAAGAGCATCTGCCGTATTTAACGCCTTTTCCACAGCAGCGATGCCTATAGGATCACTCCTTGTCAGCATTTTGGTATCCCGCATAGCAACTGGCAGAATAATGCTTTTCGCATCACTTTTTGCCGCAGTAGTTTTAGCAATAACACTTATAACAAAACCTGAATTAGAGAAAAGAGAGGAAATAGCTGATGCAGCTTAGTCTTAGTGAAAACATCAAAAAATATCGAAAGGAAATGGGCCTTACCCAGGAGGAGCTGGCAGAAGCCTTTGGAATTACAATAGGCGCCGTGTCGAAATGGGAAAGCGGAAGTACAATCCCTGACATAATGACTCTTATTGAGCTGGCAGACTTTTTCAATATTTCTGTAGATGTACTCCTTGGATACAGCATTTCTTCAAAGAGCGTAGATGACATAAAACAAAAGATAAATACTCTTCTAAAAGAAGCGCGATACGACGAAGCTATATCAGAAACCGGCAAGGCACTGATCAGATATCCCGCAAACTTTAAGATAGTCTTAGAAGCTGCAAAGACCTATAACGTAATAACTGCTGCCTGCGGCTATAAAAAGTACTTGGAGAAAACAATCTCGCTTTACGAATCAGCCCTTCGCCTGATATCTCAAAACACCGATCCTGATGTGGATGAGTTTTCAATAAGACTTTGCATCGCTGAACTAAAGAGTCAGAATAACCCTGAAGAAGCCCTTGCAGAATTTAAAAAGATCAATTACATGGGAATAGCAGACTTTAATATCGCTAAGATTCTGATGGATATGGACAGATATGATGAATCCATGGACAGATTCACAAGAGTCCTTGTCTCTATACTAATAAAAAGCCTGCAATATTCAAGCACTATGGCTATAGCGCTTATTAAGACAGACAAAAAGAGTAACCTTCAAGAAGCCCGTGACATTATTGACTGGTGCTTAAAAATATACGATGCCACAACCGACAACAATGTAAGCTATCTCACCAAGATGCAGGCGGTTCTTCTGATACTAAAAGGAATGGTTTTATCCTGCCTTGGTGATTATTCAAGCATGAGAATATGTATAGATGATGCTTACAAGCTGGCCCGTAAATTCGACAAAGCTCCTGTTAATGGACTGGCAGGAAAAATACGTTTTTGGCATGCTTTCGAAGATTATAAGCCGATGATCTATGATGAGCTTGGTCCCGGAGCTGTTCAGAGTATAGACTCTCTTTTCTCTCAGGAGCCCAATCCAATAAATCCATTACCAGAGAAGATACTTAAAAAGATGGACCCCGCCGAGAAATATTGGAATGAGATAAAAACCGCTAAATAAAAAAGCCATAAAACTTGTTTGTATTAGATGACAAACAAGTTTTATGACGTTTATAAATCTTTTTTCTATCTCTGGAAATTCTTACCAAAGTTATTCCAGAAATACCCATATTCGTCAGTACTAGCAAAGACAAAAGCATATTGGGCGTTGTGCTTTTCATTCTTTAAGTTCTGTAAGTACCCGGGCTGATAAGGAGTAACAAATTTCTTGTTATCAAAAAGAACTATCAAAGGTACATCAAAGGTAGCATTCCCTTGATCATCAGACTCTTCACCCTCTTCGTTTTCAATTAGCCTAAGCGGAATTTTTATGAGTTCTGTCATGAAAAAGTCCGAATTGTCGGGCATTTCCTGTCCCAGGGAGTTTAGGTAGATACGTACCCATTCTTCGCCCATACCTGCATTTGCGTACTGCTTAGCAGACGTAATTGTTTTGGAAAACATTGGCAAATTCACCTTCTTTCCATAAACCAGTTTCTTTATGGTTTCGGGAGACAGGAAGAACTCCTCTGCTATCTCCATGATTGAACAACCGGAGGAATAGCGGCTGCAGATAGCTGCATTTCGCTTATTCAGTTTGTCTCTGTAGCCTGATGCTTCGCCCCATCCCTTGGTTTTCTCTTTCTTTGGGATGTATATGAGCTTCCCCGCCGCGTATTTTTGTACCTCCTCCAAAAGCTTAGCAGGAAGAATGTCCCCGGCATTTTCGTATTTCATTTTAAGTAATTTCCTCCCGCCCAATATTTTTTGATCAAAGCCTGTTCATACGCTCTTCAAGTGCATTTATGGACTTTACGATGGACTCGCAGGACTCTAAATCGTCAATTGATGCATGCCATCTAAGAGTAACAATTCCCTTGTAATAAGCCATGCACAGGAAGCGCTCCTTAAAATCAGGGATTTCAATATTTCTCTTTTTTGCATATTCAAAGAGCTTTTCCGGAACAAGCAGATATGGCTTGTTAAGATCAAGGATTGCAAAATCCATCATATAATCCATGATACCTGCTCTTCCCCAGTCAGTACAGTAGGTCTTTCCATCTTCACCTACGATCATGTTGCAGAAGAATGTGTTGTTGTTTGCAAGGAATCTCTTATCTTCACAGAAAGGTGCATAGTGAAGTGTCTTGGAAGCTATCTCATTGTAGTAGTCTTCCTTAAGGAATGTGGTTCCAAACATCTCCTTCCAGTTCTTCCAGTAGCCTTCTGTGGGATCGCCCAGCATATCATCTTTTATGAAAGCTTCAAGACTTTCAAAGGGCGCCTTATTATTCTCATCAAATTCGCCGTAGCCCTCAATTTCTGATACATCTGTGTCTGCAATCTCAAAGATCATATCAAAAAAGCTCTCATAGCATTTTTCAAATTCCTCAGGTGAAAGCTCATTTGCGCTTCTGCCCTTGGGACTCATCTCTATTTTTTCCTTAGTCAGGTTTCTTATAAAAATATCTCTGTTCATTTTTCATACCCTCTCTTTTAATGTAATTCATGTTGTCTGTTCAAAGCGCTTTTACATTTTTTATATTATCAGCACACCTTCATGTTTCAAATGGAGAGAATAATTATAATTGTTCTTTACCTTACAGGCAGAAAAATTGGCCGGGGACACATATCCCCGGCCAAATCTTAATCAGTCATTACTTAAGCACATATCCTGCCTTCTTAAGAGGATTTTTGTAGTCCTTTCTCTTATCCTTAGGCACTGATATCTTTGCATTTTTACCTATTTTACTAAATGCATTTTTACCTATGCTGCTTATAATCTTAGATTTGATCTTTACGCTGCTTAACGACTTGCACTTATAAAAGGCTTTTGCTCCGATAATTTCCACCTTTGCAGGAATTGTAACACTCTTTAGATTTTTACATCCGCTAAAGGCATTCTTACCAATAACAGTTATATTAGAACCGATTTTTATCTTTTTAAGCTTAGTATTATTCTTAAATGCATTATCAGCAATAGCTGTTACTTCGTATTGGATTCCATCAACGGTTATAGCATCGGGAACTGTGGCAGAGGTTTTCTTCTTGCTGATAAGTTCTACAAAAGTAACCTTCCCGGTATCCGAAACAACATACTTGGCGTTTTGATAGATGATTTCTGTGCCCTTTTCCAAATATGCGGTATTTGATGAATCGACACTTGGCTGCTTGTTGCTGCTATTGTTTCCCTTATCGTTGTTACTGTTTACATCAGGATTCTGCTGATTCTCGGAACCACTTCCGCCTCCGGTTCCCGGCTTATCGCCCTCATCGCTTCCGCCTCCGGTGCCAGGCTTATCGCCTTCATCGTTTCCGCCTCCGGTTCCGGGTTCATCGCTGCCGCCGGAACTACTTCCGCCGCCATCATCATTTCCTACTACCTTAACAGTGACAGTGTCATAGATTGACGGCTCAGCAACAAAGGCTAATTTAAGTACTGCTTCACCTGCCTTTTTTCCGGTCACTTTTCCGGTCTGATCAACTGTAAATATGCTTTCGTCACTACTTGACCATACAACAGAACTATCTGAAAAATTTATATTAAGAACAAAACTGTCATAATATACTTCCTGCCCTACTTTTATGCTTCCTACGGAATTTTCGACTATCGCAATCACAGGCTTATCTATAGTGGGATAGGATACTTCTACGCTGCAGGTCGCCTTTATATTAGAATTAGCCTTGCTTGTAGCAGTAATGATGGCTGTTCCTACACCCTTAGCTTCAACATTACCATCATTATCAACTACTGCAACAGACGAATTGTTAGAAGACCATATTATGCCCTTTTCTGTTGCATTAGAAGGATATATTGTAGCAAAGAGCTTCTTCTTGTCACCTGTCTTGAGCTCAAGACTCTTTTCGTTTAATGATATGTCTGTCACATCCACTGTTTTCTTTTGTACAGTGACGGCCATTGTATCAGAAAAAGTCTGCCCCAGCTTAGTGGTTACTGTATAAGTGATTGTCGCTGTGCCCGCGCCTGCTGCCTTGATAGTGGCTTCTTCCAGTGAGCCGCTTACCGTAGCCACCTTCTCATTAGATGATTTCCAATTAAAGCTTTCGTAAATATCATTTGAGCTAGACGGATTAAGGTTCCTTGTGACCTTTGATGACTCTCCTTCTTTTAAGCTTAATGATGTTTTATTAAGTGATACTGAATTTAAAGGTACTCTCTTTAAAATATCAAACTTCTGAGCAAAATGATCGCTATAAGTCATCAAATGGTATGGATCCCCGTCTGCTGTACCTCCATTATGCAGATCAAGTACACCGGCATTGAACATGCCATTTCTAAAGACATAATTATTATTGCCTTTATCATAAATAAACCATTTAGCGTAATCATCTACTGTTGAACTGGTGGCAATTGTCGCTCCGGCTCCGTTTTTATCAGCCTTATCTACTAAATACTTGCCATTATTTAACGACTTTATTAAGTAGGACCCATCACTTTGTCTGTAAAATGTCCAATATTCATTTTTAGCGCCACTTGCCTTTTTACAAACTACATCTGTACTTTGTACAGCAACTCTTCCGCCGTAATTATTTACTATCCATCCTGTAAATTGCTCTCCGAGATTTGCAGGAGTTCCCCATGAAATGCTCTTTTTTGTTATAGATAAAACTCCGCCATTTTCCTTTGTACCCGTAAAGCTGCCATAATTATTGGATACACAAAATCCAATTTCATATATTCCGTCATCATTTCCCCTTAACGTAAAATCCGATGAACCGTTTCCGGCTTTCATGAGATCAGTTACATCCACTCCTCTACCATTTACTACGAGTGTATAGCTCGTGATATCAGACTTATCCGGGATACATGTAAGAGTGAAAATGTCAGAATCATAGACCTCTGTCATGGAAGTGCCAATATTATAACCTTTAGGACCTAAATCATCATCCGGACCATAATCTGGTTCACCAAAGCCCACAATATATGAACCAGCATCAACTCTACGCAACGAGCTAAGCCAGTACTCTCTCTGTAGAACTCTTCTTGGATATTGCTGACCTGTATTTCCCTCAATCGTATAAAGCTTTCCGGCAGCTACATCAACGTCATATACAATTCCTGTATGACCGGGTTCCGGATCTTTCGTATCATTCTCTATTGCCACAAAGTCACCCTTTTGCGGCATATAATCATCAACGATACCGGTTCCGATGGATACCCACCCGGCATTTTCGAAATACCATGTGTTGGTTGTTTTATTATGCCATCTACCCTTTGACTCAAAGAATGCAACCAAAATATTAGTACTTCCGGAAAAAAGCCATTGTGAATCATCAAGTCCTGCCTGATGCGCACACCAGGAAGCAAAATAAGCACACCAATCATAGTCAGGCTTTGCTCCATATTTGGTTCTGTCAGTATTACCGATCTCACCATAGGCAATAGCTGCCGCCTTTTCTCTTTTCGAATTGGCCGCCTTAGCGCGGATCGAAAATCCTGATGGTACAATTGTTGTGAGAATCACTACGACTGTAGTAATCAGAGTAATTAGCGTTTTCCGCCTTTTTGCACTTTTCTTCATACCTTCCTCCACTTTTTGTTCATCAAAACCTGGAAACAGTTAAACCCCTTAAAAATTAATGTGAATCCCCTTAGCACCCCATTTTGCCATAATACTTTTACACATTAACTTAATGATATTTTACCTAATTAAATACGTTTTTTAAATATTTTCTTAAATTAATTTTGCAAAAATTAATGGGACAACTCCACATCCCGCATAATATTTGCGAGATACGAAATCAGTCCCATATTAGTTTATTTTTTATTCTGTTTACTGACTGTCTTACTTAACTGACTCAAGAATCTTCTTGGCATTATCTTTAGTAATCTTAACGTAGTTACATCCGATATAATGGTCGTTAGCGTTTCCTACAGCATAATTAATTGCAGCATCTGCGGCACTGTGGGATTGTGTGATGTGATCATTGAAAACAGTACCTGTCATTGTTCCTGCTATAACGTCCTCAACTGCCTCTGCAAGGGCATCGCAGCCTACAAGATAGATGTCGGTTCCAACAGTTCTGCCTGCTGCCTGTATTGACTCAAGTGCGCCAAGAGCCATGGCATCATTATTACAGAAAACAACTTCAGTCTGCGGATGTGCCTTAAGAGAATCAGCCACTAGCTGCTTTGCTGCATCCTTCTCCCAGTTTCCAATCTGGTCATCAAGACACTGTACATTAATTCCCGCATCCTGAAGAGCCTTGATTGAATATTTTGTACGATACTGAGCATCGATGTTCTCAGGATCACCCTCGATCATTATGTACTGAATCTTGCCATCCTTATTGATGTCGACTTTGTTTTTTCCAAGGTCTGAAATGATCTCGCCCTGGTATGTTCCTGACTGGCGTGCATCGCAGCCTACATAGCAGACGTTCATGTTTTTATCTGCCCATCTCTGCTCTTCAGCAGGTCCCGGCTCGCGATTAATATAAACCAGAGGGATTCCTGCTCCTGCCACAAGGTCTGTAATGGTTCCCGCAGAAGAGGAGTTAACCAGATTCACAATGAGAACATCCACATTATTATCAATAAGTTCCTGAATCTGTGCAGTCTGAGTATCCTGATTATTGGCACCATCAACAATTGTGATGTTGTCCTCAGAGAATCCCCTGGACACAAGGTAACTTAACAGCTCATTTCTAAAAAGTGTCATGAAGTTGTCACTGAACTGGTAGATACAAACTCCGACCTTCTTGTCAGCAAGCTCTGCTGCTCCAACTTCATTTTTTGACGAACATCCTGTAAGCATAGCTATCATAAGAGCGGCAACAGTTAATAGGCTTACTAGTTTCCTTTTCATAATAACCATATCCTCCTGTATATTTGCGCATCTGTTTTTTCGCATAGCACCACAAGGCTACACTAATATTATACATAGAGAATCCGCCCACTTTCTAAAACTTCTATGTAATTTCGTTAAAATATCTATTATCTGTGAATCATTAAGAAGTGCTTTTTCATCCTATAATACGAAAAAGCTGCCGCACCCCCGTGCGACAGCTCTTTCAAAACCTTCTCTAAAACTTTCTTTTTAAACCTTCTCTAAAAACCTTCTATTAAGCTTTCCCCAAAGCCTAATACCCTAATTAGTATCTGCACTTAAGCACGCAATCGAGAATACGACGTGTGCAAGCCTGCAGCTCAGCTCTTGTAACACCATTATCAAGGATGTTCTGAACATCAGCATCAGAACCGGGCATTGTAAGATCGTTGCCGCTTCTTACGCAGTCAGCAGCGTTTGAGCATCCATACTTAAATGTCTTCTGCTCCATCTCGATGCCGCCTGTTGTTCCCCAGTCAGTCATAACTACGCCTTCGAATCCCCATTCGTTTCTGCATATTGCTGTAAGCAGATCGTAGTTATTTGCTGCGTGGATGCCATTAATGAGGTTATAGCTTGTCATGATTGACAGAGGCTGTGACTCCTTAACAGCTACCTCAAAGCCCTTAAGATAAATCTCACGAAGTGCTCTCTCACTTACATGAGCATTGGTGTGCATTCTGTTATCTTCCTGGTTGTTACATGCAAAGTGCTTGATGGTTGTTCCGCATCCCTTATGCTTCTGAACACCCTTTGTATCAGCTGCTGCGCACATACCTGCAAGAAGCGGATCCTCTGAATAGTACTCGAAGTTTCTTCCGCAAAGAGGATTCTTCTGGATGTTCATGCCGGGTGCAAGCCAGAGGTTAACACCAAGCTCTTCCATCTCTATACCAACAATATCACCGGCTTCTTCGATAACATCCATGTTCCAGGTCTGAGCAAGCATGGTTGCAATCGGAATAGCTGTGCAGTACTGATAATACTTTGTAACTTCACCCTTAATATCTGTTGTGGGCTGCTCGAATGTGCCTGCAAAATCAAATGCTACAGCACTCATCTCAGGAATATACTGATTCTCTTCATCAACAGCGAAGTAAGGTGTAAGACGAAGACCTGCAGGTCCGTCAGCAAGAACAAGGTTGTGTACGCCTCTGTCTGCTGCCATCTTGGAGCTTGTGTCACCTGCTGCGCCGGGAACTACTGCTGATGCAGTACCGATTACGCTGGTTCCGCCAAAGCCTCCCCTTGCTGTTCCTACGCAGAGGTCTGCCATCTCTTCTCTTGTAAGCTGTCCAAGGAGATCCTCCATGGTAGCCTTTCCTGACTTAACGTCCTCAAGAGTGATCTTCTCTGCCTTATCACAGTTATATTCTGTAGGAGCACCCTCATACTCTGCTACAACAGTCTTAATTGCAGCTGCATCCAGTGTAAGAACCTTAGCTGCTGCCTTCTCGGACTCTTCTCCATCATATGTAAGAGGAGTAGCACCCTTAGCTGAGATCTCCTTAAGCTCTGTATCAACCTTCATCTTGTTAGCGAGCTTCTGTGTAACGATCTCACCTGCTACTTCTACAGCTGCAGCAATATGTGTGCTGCATGCGTTCTCACCTATTCTGATGAAATACTTACCGGGCTCAAGTACATAAGATGCCTTTGCTTCATCATAGGAAGCAAAATCAGAAACCTTAACCTTGATTGTAAGCTCATCGCTTTCACCGGGCTTAAGTTCCTTTGTCTTTGCAAAGCCCTTAAGTTCCTTAACAGGCTTCTCGACGTTTCCGTCAGGAGCTGATACATAGAGCTGAACAAGCTGCTTTCCTGCAAACTTATCACCGGTATTCTTAACTTCTACCTTAGCTGTGAGCTCTTCGCCTGCAAGGCTTACGTCCTTTACATTAATATCAAAGCTTGTGTATGAAAGACCGTATCCGAAAGGATATGCAGGCTTTTTGCCAAAGCTGTCAAAATATCTGTATCCAACGAAGATGCCCTCGTTGTAGTACTCATCATCTACATTGCCGTTCTGGGAGCTGAAGGTGTCGTAAGCCGGATAGTCTGAATAGTTCTCAGCCCATGTCATTGCAAGATGACCTGTAGGAATGGATTTTCCAAGAAGTGCATCAGCAAAAACAGTACCGATAACGTTACCTGCCTGGCTCATAAGAAGAACTGCGCCAACGCCCTTTGTGCTTCTAAGTGCCTTTGTATCTACAACACCGCCCACATTAAGAGCAACTACGAATTTATCATAATGTGCTGCCAGCTTCTCGATGTTCTTTTTCTCATTGTCTGTAAGCTCATAATCACCTGCTACAGGCTTTCTGTCACGACCTTCACCTGAATCTCTTGCGATTACATATACAGCTGCGTCTGCATCTGCCATGTCAGCATCAGCGATTTCCTGAACGTCGGGATCATGATAAGGATTGTTGAAAATTTCCATGAAGCCTGCCATGGGATTGCCTGAGTTCTCGATTAAGTCTTTAACTCTTGCATCATAAGCAGCCTTTGCATCTGTGCAGATCTTGTCGTATTCATCAAGCCAGCTGCCTGAAACAACTTCACAGCCTGCTTCAAGAATTCCCTGCTCAACTCCAACTACGCTTCTGCTGTTAACGTCACCTGATCCTTTACCACCCTTGATCATGTGTCTTGCACCGTTACCAAAAAGTGCGATCTTCTTAGTATCAGCAGCCAGCGGAAGAGTTCCGTCGTTTTCTAAAAGAACCATACCTTCAGCAGCAAACTTACGAACCTTCTCCATGTGAGCCTTTTCTCTGGCTGACATCTCTGCTACCTTGGTAGCTTTCCAAATACTCATTGAAATAACCTCCTTATGTAATAAGATCAAATTATAGCTAAAAGTTTTTTACTACTTCTTTATGATACATCCATAAAAATACACAAATATACGATTTCACTGATTTATGCATCATATTTACAGTAAATTTCACACAAAAATAGCCGGCAGAAACCGGCTATTCTAAGAAACCTTTATTCAATATTATTACATCAGCTTAAGAATCTCTTCTCTGACGCTGTCCATATGGGCATCCACAAGTCCGAAATCCATCTCTTTGTAGCTCCATGCAGCTCTGCCGATTTTGTACTTGTTAAAGCAGCTTCCTATTGACTGATACCATTTAAGCGTATCCTCCGGAGTTGCAAGATTTATAACACCGTACTCTCCACAGTAAAGCGCAACATTTCTCTCATTTGCAACTCTTACCGCCTCTTCCATATACTGCTCAAAGTACTCTATGCCAAGCTTCTTATCAGGATCCGCAACCTTTAATTCCTCAGGCCTGTTTCCAAGCTGGGCAAAGGCGTTATCCTCGTACTGTTTGTATGTAGAATCAAAGGGCATACGGAAGGAGGTATCCATGGTATCAATCCATGCAGCACCCTGATGTGTGAAAATAAGAGGCTCATAGCAGTGGAAGTTATAAACCACATTCTCATCATAGGGATCACAGATATCCTTAAGAGCAACAATACTGTTGTTGTAATATCCACCCACCAGGATTTTAATAGTAGGTGCAAAAACGCGTACTCTCTTAATGCACTCTGTGGAAACACTGTTCCAGATATCCTTGTATTCCTTCCTGGTTACTTCGTTCAAAAGCTCGAAGGCAAGTCTGTCCTCATATTTGCCAAAGCGCTTTGCAAACTGCTCCCAGAGCCTATAAAAGCGCTCCTGGTAAGCCTCGTTTTCAAAGAATCCAGACTCCTGCTCTCCGCCATCAAAGCTGTAGCCAAAGGTCTTATGGAGATCAAGTACCATATTAAGACCGTACTTGCCTGTCCAGTCTATGGCCTTCTGAATGTAAGCAAAACCATCTTCCTTGTAGGTTCCGTCTTTTTCCTCCACAAGGTCATAGTCAACGGGTACTCTGATATGGTCAAGGCCCCAGCTCTTAATCTTCTCAATGTCACTTTCCACAATAAAATTATCGTATCTTTCCTTGGTGTGATTGCACTGTGACAGCCATCCGCCAAGGTTAATTCCATGTGAAAAACCGGCAAACTCCTTCATACCCTGTCTCCTTTCTCTTTTTTGTGTTCTTAAACCGTTATCTCTCCTGCAATAACCCTTCTGTAATCAGCAAGGTTTTTCTTTAAAAGCTCAGGCGTCTTTAGTCCGTAGGGACATCTGCTCATACATGCACCGCAGTTAATGCAGTCATCGATTTTTTCCATCTTGGCCTGCCACTCCGGAGAGAGCCAGCCGGCACTAGGTGCTCTTCTAATCATAAGAGACATTCTTGCGCAGTTGTTGATCTCGATACCTGCTGCGCAGGGAAGACAATATCCGCAGCCTCTGCAGAAATCTCCGGATAATTCCCCTCGCTCATTTTCAATAAAGGCCCTGATTTCGTCAGTCATAACAGGCTCTTTATCAAAGAATGCAAGCCACTCATCGAGCTCGTTCATTCTCTGAATACCCCAAATGGGAACTACGTTTGGATAATCAAGCATGAATCCCATTGCGGCTTCTGAGTTGGTGATAAGGCCGCCTGCAAGGCCCTTCATGGCAATAAAGCCAACCTCCAGCTCCTGACACTTTTTAACAAGTGCGATATCCTTTTCATCTGCAAGATAGCTGAAGGGGAACTGCATGGTTTCATACAGGCCCGATTCTACACACTCCATAGCTACTGCTATTCTGTGTGATGTCACACCGATGTGCTTTATCTTACCCTGCTCTTTAGCTTCTACCATGCATTCGTACATACCTGTTCCGTCGCCCGGTCTGTAACACTGGGTTACCATGTGGAACTGATATACATCGATATAATCTGTTTTTAAATTTGTAAGAGAGGTCTCTAAGTCCTTCCAGAACTGCTCAGGTGTCTTGGCTGCTGTCTTGGTGGCAATGTAGATTTTATCTCTCATTCCCTCAAAGGCATTTCCAAGCTTCACTTCGCTGTCACTATAGGCTCTTGCAGTATCAAAATATCGCATTCCGCCTTCATAGGCCTTGCGAAGAATCTCGATACTGGTCTCCATATCATCTCTCTGAATTGGAAGCGCGCCAAACCCGTTCTGGGGGACAACAATTCCGGTCTTTCCAAGAGTTACATTACGCATAAGAATCCTCCCTTTTTGTTTAATTATGAAAGTTTAAGATCGCCTTCCTTGATCCAGCCAATCTTTCTGAAAGCTGCTCCAAATACACATGTGAGCACTGCAGGAAGAATGAAGCAGATAAGCGCAAGTCCGATCCAGTCAAAGGCTGTAATAGCGGCTTTAGCTCCTATAGCTACATCATTTACCCATCCGGCATAAACACCAATCTGTCCGACAAGTCCGCAGGTACCCATACCTGATGCCACCGCACTTGCAGGGTCATTCATCTGAAGATGGAAAACGCAGGTTGCGATAGGTCCTGTGATAGCGCTTGTAAGAATAGGAGCAATCCAGATCTTAGGATTTTTCACTATATTACCCATCTGAAGCATAGATGTTCCGATACCCTGTGAAATGAGGCCGCCCCACTTATTCTCCTTAAAGGACATGAAGGCAAAGCCCACCATCTGTGCACAGCATCCTGCAACGGCTGCTCCGCCTGCAAGACCTGTAAGACCAAGAGCAGCACATATAGCAGCGGATGAAATAGGAAGTGTAAGTGCTATACCTACAACCACTGAAACGATTATTCCCATAAGGAACGGCTGCTGCTCGGTTGCCCACATAACTACGCTTCCAACTGATGAAGCAACGGTCCCGATAGCAGGGGCGATAAGATATGCCAGTCCAACGCCCACAAGTATGGTCACAATAGGTGTTACAAGAATATCTACCTTAGTCTCTCCTGCAACAGCTTTACCGCATTCTGCTGCAAGAATAGCGATTAAAAGAACCGCCAGCGGTCCGCCTGCTCCGGCGCCCCCTGAAAGAGTTGTACTACCCAGCGCATTTGCTGCATAACCAACAGTTACAAGTGAAAAAAGAACAAGAGGCGGAGCCTGAAGTGCAAATCCGATAGCCACAGCCATTGCTGCACCGCTCATGGATGATGCATATTTTCCTACCTCAGAAAGCCATGCGATTCCTGCCTGTGTTCCAATGGTGTTTAGAATCGTACCGATAAGCAGTGATGCAAAAAGGCCCTGTGCCATGGCTGACAATGCATCAATACCATATCTTTTCCCCGAAATGACAATGTTCTTTCTCTTCAAAAACTCTTTCATAATACTCTCCCGTTATTTAGTTTTTATATTCTTAAGCCTCTGCAACGGCATCTACAAAGGCCTTAAGTTCAGGCTCGTCCGCTTCGGACAATGCGCTCTTTATTGTGAGAACAGGCTCTACGATTGTTATGTTTTTAAGAGCCTCCAGCTTTTCTCTCATGAGCTTTCCTGATGCAGGTGCCCATGTTCCGTTTTGAACAAGCGCAAAGGTTCTGTTCTGTACGGTAAGTGCTGCGCAATCAGAAAGGAAATTCTCCATAGGTGTGTAAATTCCATTATTGTATGTAGGACAGAACAGCACAATCTTGCCGCAACGCCATACTTCGGAGATAAGAACTGACGCATGTGTCTGTGATACATCATAGATTCTTACCTGTTTACCGCTCTTCTCACGGAGCATTGAAGCTGCCCTCTGAGCAGCGCTCTCTGTATGTCCGTAAAGACTTCCGTAGATAACAACGATCTCGTCATCCTCAGGAGTATAGGTACTCCACTTCTGATATTTATCAATAAACCAAGCAATATTCTCTCTCCAAATAGGTCCGTGAAGCGGGCATATAAACTTAATGTCGATACCTGCTGCCTTTTTGAGAACAGCCTGCACCTGCATACCGTATTTTCCTACGATATTTGCATAATATCTTCTGGCTTCATCAAGAAATCTCTTCTCGAAGTCGTATTCGTCTGCAAAAATACCGGCATCGATTGCTCCAAAGGTTCCAAAGGCATCTGCGGAGAACAAAACGCCTGTTGAAGCATCGTATGTAAACATAGCCTCCGGCCAGTGAACCATAGGCGCCATTACAAAGCTCAAGGTATGCTTTCCAAGCTCTAAGCTATCGCCCTCAGCCACTGTTATCTTATTAATTGAACCAAGTTCAGGGAAAAACTGTGAAAGGAAAGTAAAGGTCTTGGCATTACCTACCAATGTTACATCAGGATACATGTAAACAACCGTTGCTATCTGAGAGCAGTGATCCGGTTCCATGTGATTTATGACAAGATAATCCAGCTTCCTGTCAGCAAGAATTCCCTTTAAATTCTCCAGGAACTGATCTGAAATGGAAATATCCGCGGTATCAAAAAGCGCAGTTTTCTCATCCAAAATGACATAGCTGTTATAGGAAACACCATCCTCAAGAGGAAAAATGTTCTCAAATCTTGAAAGTCTCCTGTCGCTTCCGCCGATCCAGTAAGTATCTTCAGTAATTTTCTTGTAATTAATCACTATCTTACCCTCCTATTTTGTTTTTTATTTTTCTTTTATATACGTGCTCTATCTTCCGCACTGTTGTACAAAAGGCGCCAAAATAATTTGGCGCCTTATTTGTGTTTAGTCTATCTCGATTTCTTCATCCTCAGGATTCTCGGTCTTAGAAGACTCATGATATTCCTTCTCGGTATTTACGCTCCAGATATTGCTTCTGTCACGTACTCCTCCGAGAATATTTTTAACTGTCTCAAAGGATGTGCACATTGAGTGGTCGATATTGTTATATCTGTGCTGTCCGTTTCTACCTACGCAGTACAGATTGTCGATGGTGTTGAGGTAATCAACCAGCTTATCCATCTCATCATAGGTATCGAAGTATGCAGGATATGCCTTCTTAACACGCTCTACGTGATAATCGATAACCTCATCCACATCACCGATGAGATTGATCTTAACCATCTCCTTGATGGCCATCTTGGCAAACTCATCATCAGTCATACTCCACATTGAGTCGCCCTCGTTGCAGAAGTACTCAAGTCCCATCCAGACTGTGTGGTCGATGTCATTAACAAGGTAGGGTGACCAGTTGTTGTAAATCTGGAAACGTCCCATGGTTACGTTTCTGTCATGTACATAAACCCAGTTGTCGGGAACGATATTTCCGATAGTCTTTACATTGGTCTTGTTCTCAAGATTAAGGTGAGGAATGAGAACACCCAAAGTCATGTAATCTCTGTAAGGAAGTCCTGCTGCGATTCTTGCAGGATCTGCAGGTACATCATTCATGCCTGCTACAAGATCCTTAATAGGCATTGAGCTTATTACATAATCGCCCTCAACAGTTACCAGCTGACCATCCTTTTCATAGGTAACTCCTGTGATATGATCGCCGTCCTTGTTGATCTTAACAACCTTGGCACCTGTAATGATTGTGCCGCCCTTTTTAACGATCTCTGATGCGGTTACATCCCAGAGCTGTCCGGGACCGAGCTTAGGATAGCTGAACTCCTCAATAAGTGAAGTCTCTACCTTGCCGCCCTTTTTGCCGCTCTTTTTCTTAAAGGCATTGGCAAGAACCGCCATTATGGAAACACCCTTAACTCGCTGAGCTCCCCAGCTGGGATCGATCTGAGAAGGATGTCTTCCCCAAAGGTTCTCTGTGTAGTGCTCAAAGAACATGGAATAAAGCTTTTTACCAAAACGGTTTACATAGAAGTCCTCAAGGGAATTCTCTTTACGCTTAAAGATCATAGCCTTGATATATGAAAAACCTGCAACTATGGTAGTACCAAGACCCATGTTGGTGAAGGTCTCTACCTTAAGTGTAATGGGATAATCGAAAAACTTGCTGTTGAAGAAAATTCTGGAAATACGATTTCTTCTGAGCATTACCCTGTCTTCTGTCTCAGGATCGGGACCGCCGGGAGTAAGTGTTGAACTCCTCTTAAGAACGATATCGTCATAGGACGCCTTACCCTGCTTGGGAAGCATGTTGTCCCACCATTCATTTACTTCGGGAACCTTGGAGAAAAAGCGGTGTCCGCCCATATCCATTCGGTTCCCTTTATATTCAACGGTACGTGAGATACCACCGAACTTATCTGTCTCCTCGAAGACAACTACCTCTATCTCATTTGATTTTGAAAGTAACTCATAGGCCGCTGTAAGACCTGCCGGTCCGGCTCCAATTACTAACGCTTTCTTCATCTTAACTATCTGCTCCATTTTATAATCATATGATAATAACTACATTATATTAACATGTAAAAATCCTTATGTCGACCGCATCTTTTCTAGAAGTTCCAATATTGTAGTCTTCAAAACCTCAATATCTATCGGCTTTGAAACATGGGCATCCATGCCTGCATCCAGTGATTTCTGCACATCATCGGCATAAGTATTCGCAGTCATCGCTATAATCGGAATTTTAGCAGCATCCTCACGGTTAAGTTCCCTTATTTTTCCGGCAGCCTCATAGCCATTCATGACAGGCATCTGTACATCCATCAGGATAACATCATAATACCCTGTTTCTGATTTCTCAAATACCTCTATAGCCTTCTTTCCATCCGGAACTCTCGCTATTGATGCACCTTCCATGCTCATTAACTCAACAAGTATATCTGCATTAATTTCATTGTCCTCTGCGGCCAGTATCTGAATACCTTCCAGTGGATTACTTTTTTTCTTATCTCCCGAAGTGCTTGGTCTGCTGGTAATGTCCTCAATAAGCTGCTGGAAGGTTGACATAAAGAAGGGCTTTGTTATGAAGTCATAAATTCCGGCATCTCTCGCCTCCTGCGCCACGTCCTCCCAATCCTCCGTAAGCAGCAAAAGAACAGGCTGTGGTCTTAGATCCTTTTCCCTGATCCTGCCTGCCAGCTCAAAGCAACTGATACTCCTTATCTGCATTCCAAGAATTATTACATCAAAAGCGCTTTCATCCTCGTAGCTGACCTCTATAAGGTGCATCGCTTTATATCCGCTTGTAGAGAAAAATACCTCTACAGTGGTATCCTGAAGGGCAGTATTTATCTTCTCGCATTCCTGAATATCGTCATCGATAACCAGTATCCTTCTGATTCCATGGTTTTCCCAGAAATCCCCCTGATCCTGGTTAACGCCGGGAAGCCTCAGGGTAATTATAAATGTTGAACCTTCTCCCTCATTGGATTCAACGGAGATCGTTCCGCCCATCATCTGCACAAGACTCTTTGTTATTGCCATTCCAAGGCCTGTGCCCTGAATACCGCTTACCTCTTTTTTCTCTTCTCTGGTAAAAGCATCAAAGATATTCTTCTGGAATTCCTTGCTCATTCCTATGCCGTTATCTTTTACCTCGAATTTCACGTCGTAATAATCACCGGTAGAAACCTTTTCTTCACTTATTGTGAAATCTATCCTTCCACCGACATGGGTATATTTAACGGCATTACCCAAAATATTAACAAGAACTTCATTGATCTTTTGCTTATCGCCCATGAAAAGGTCCTGTCTCATGCCACCGGCGTGGACTTGATAATCCTGCTGCTTTGCCTTGGCCTGAAAGGCTATAACCGAATTAACCTCTTCAAGCAAAAGTCCCAGGGCAAACTCTTGCTGATTTATCTTTGTGGCACCACTCTCGATTTTACTCATATCAAGGACATCATTCAGGAGCCTAAGCAGATTCTGACAGGCCAGGCCAATTTTATGGGTGTAATCCCTTACTCTTTGCGGATTATCCGAATTCTTTGCAATAAGCAGATTAAAATTGGTTATGGCATTCATGGGTGTTCGGAAATCATGGGACATGTTGGCAAGGAAGTTGGTTTTTGCCTCATTTGCAGCATTTGCCACATCGATCATGTCCTCCATCTGCCTGTTTCTTATAACTTCCTCTGTCTTATCAACCCATACCAGCAGAAATCTGTCTCTTCCGTCAATGATCTGACGCTCCAGCGAAGCCTCAAAATAAATATGCTCTCCGGTAATACTGTTTACAGCATCAATAACATCAAGGGTCATGGTTTCGCCAATGCCAAGCTTTAAAAGGTCCTCCTTTGTGGGGGTAAAATCTGTTTTAGCATCTTTTGTATTAACAAAAAGCAGATTAATATCCTTAAGAAGCTCCTCCTTGGGAATACCTATTATCTCTTCGGTATTATCAGAGATCAGGTCCACCTCAAAGGTATCAGCATCAAATATGGCCGCGATACTTTTATTTTTTTGTGTGACATAATCAAAAAACCAGTTCATGGAAAATTCCGGTTCCCTGCCTATATTATTTCCATTATCACTCAATAGTATGCCCTCTCAATTTAAGTGCCTTGACGGTGTTCTCAAATAGCTTAATGTCTATAGGCTTCGGAATATGTGCATCCATACCGGATGCGCTGGTCTTTTCAATATCCTCTCTGAAAGCATTGGCACTCATGGCAAGAATCGGGATAGTTGCCGCATCCTCACGGCCTTCTATCACAAGATTCCTGATGGCACTGGCTGCTTCGTAACCATCCATGTTAGGCATCTGAATATCCATAAGGATCATGTCATAGTATCCGGGTTTTGAATTCTTGAAGGCTTCAAGTGCCTTTTCTCCATCGCAGGCTACGTCGCACTCAGCTCCCTTCAGCTTTATAAGCTCCATTATGATCTCCGCATTCAGCTCATTATCCTCTGCAGCAAGAAATCTCATGCCTTCAAAAACATTTCCAAAATCCTCTGCAGTATAGGTTATTTCACCCTCCTCTACTATTTTGGATATCTGCTTCATATTTTCAATTTCAGATTTTTCGGGTATTTCAAATGTAAGCTTAAGAGTAAATACTGTGCCCTCATTTATGATACTCTCTGCTTCTATGGTTCCGCCCATTATGTCCACAAGGTTCTTAACCACCGCAAGACCCAGTCCTGCACCAAGCTCCCTGTTATCATTTTGTCTGTGCTCTCTTGTAAAGGGTTCAAAGATATGCTCGATGAACTCTTTGCTCATACCGATGCCGTTGTCGGACACCTCAAAACGCAGCTCAATCTCATTATTTCCAATACTCTTATCCTCATATACTTCAAGGCTGATTTCTCCCTCATCCTCAGTATATGTACTGGAATTCCTAACAAGATTCTTTAGTATAAGCTCAAGCTTTTCCACATCACCTATAAACAGTTCCTCCTTTGTATTACTCCTGTCTATCCTGAAGATCTGGGATTTACTGTTTATAAGAGGCATAGTGTCATTCTTTACGTTTTCAAGCACTGCTTCCAATGAAAACTCTTTATTTTGTATTTCATCGCCGCCCTCTTCCATTTTGCTAAGATCAAGAACGCTGTTTATCATATTCAGCATATTCTTATGGGCCAGCTCTGCCTTTTGACCATACTCTATGACCTTTTCCGGATTATCCGCATTCTCCTTCATAAGCTCCAGATAACCTGCCATGGCATGCATGGGCGTTCTAAAATCATGGGACATATTGGCCAAAAACTTATTCTTGGTATCGTTTGTAGACTTTGCAAGGGCTAAAACATCCTGCATTTTTGTATATCTGAGAATTCCCACAACCAGCACAATGACGAATGCAAAGGCCAAAAGCAGGAAGATATTGTTAAGTATTCTCATGCGATTTATTGTAGAATCCGCTTTGCTTACTGGAGTAAGGCAAATCAGCATGGAATCTACAGCTTCGCAGGGAAGATATGTAAGATAGTAATCTTCACCTGCTATTTTCACCTGAAGTACGCCGTTTTTTCTATCATAGATGTTCTGTCTCAGCGCCTGTGCGGAGCTTCCGATTATTACCGCATTCTCTGTAACATAATCCAGAATATTCGTATGCTCCATGTGTGAAGGCACGGATGCCATGATAAGATTGCCCTGCCAGTCCGTCAGATAATTCTCTGAATCAGCCAGATCGCCTGCTGTTATTGTAAGTCTCTCCTTCATCTGCTCAGGATCATAACCCATGCCGATGGCACAGTAATTAAACCCGTTATATTCTCCGGGCTCCACTGCCAGAATATAAAGATCCTGCCTCTTTCCTTTTTCGGATGTATACTTTACAACCTGAATGATTCCGCGATGCGTAAGCTTTTCTATCACATCCTCATCAAGCTTTGCATTTCCGCTTTCTCCCTCATCGTTTATGTAATTTCCCGCTTCATCAAAAAGGTAGACCTCTTCGACTTCCCATATTAATTTTTCTGAGGAAATATAATCATGAAAGCTGTCTATACCTGTCTCATTCTTATTTTTTAAATGGTACATCCAGCTGCTTAGAATTTTCTGATGTCTGGCAAATCTGTGCGTAATAACTGAATCCAGCTGATCATAATAGGTGGTCAGCTGAACCATTCTGTCATTATAGATGAATCTTCTCTGTATTCCATCTACCACAAATGCCAATAGGATAAACAGAATAACAAAAAGGGTGGCGACAATCCATCGCCTTTTTGGTTTAACGCGCATATAAATATCCCTCATATAAATAGCGCCATACTAGATCATTTTAACCCATACATTCTGCTGCCTTTAAAATACTCTCCGCATTTGCTCAGCTCCCCAAGTACCAGATTGTATCCCTTCTCAGTATCCATCCAGGTATCTATGCTTATATCTCTTGTCACCACCGGACAGACCGTTATCTTAATGTCTCTTAACTCCGACTGAAAAGTCATAAGGGCTCTTCTTGCATGAAAAGCCTGACAGCACAGAATAATATGCTTAATATTCTTATCCTTTAAATCCTCTTCGATACATTTTCTTGCGTTCACTGCATTTTCAAAGGTGTTCATGGATTCCTTTTCCAAAATTATACTGTCCTTTGGAACGCCGTTTTCCATCATAAGCTTTTGTATAAACTCAGCCTCTGTCTCCTGTCCCAGGGCATTTTCACCGCTTCCCGTGAAAACCTGAAACTCCTCATAGAGGTCTTTATATTTAAAATAATATTTTCCCGTTGAAAGAATCAGAGGTGCAAAGCCCTTGTTATACAGCTCTGCGCCGTGATAGGCAAGCTCCTCAATGGGAGCTCCCGGTATAAGTATCAAATCCGCCTGCTGCGGCTCTTCATTTAAAAAAATAAATTTCCCAATATCTTCAAAGGATGCTTTGTTGACAATACTCATCTGATCATAACTCGCTTAATTTCTGCAATATATGTATAGTGATAATCCTCATTTCTATAATGGTCCGCAAGAACACGACCATTCATGAAGCAGTCCTCCACCATCTTCTGCCTGTATAAAACTCTGCAGATTATGACACTTCCCGCCTCATCAATAAAAGGAATGTCCTCGAAATAATTTACATGTAAGCCTGAACCCGCGATCTTATCCTCATGGCGGCCGGATGCAGAGCCCAGATAATCTCTAGCTCCTGCAAATTCGCCCCGATCCAAAAATGACAAGGAAAGCCTTTTACTGCTGTCAATCAGCTCCCTTGTAAAGCTGCTCTCTCTGACATACAAAACAGCACAGGTCCTGCCCCAAATATAGGTGACACCACCCCAGGATATGGTCATTGTGTTAACCGTATCGTCCTTTTGCGCAGTCAAAAGAGCCCAGTTATCATCATTGAATTTAAACGGGCCTTCTAAAATATCATCTAGTTCTACCGGTTGAAATACATGTAAATCTTCATCCATAGTTCATTCCTCCGAACCGTTATTTGAATTACCGATTAGAAATCTCTGATCTTATCATCCTCGGTAAGTTCTGTATTTTCAATCTTAAGAATGGTCAGATCGTAGCTGTAATCCTTGTTGACCTCGATGTTTATCTTATCTCCAACCTTATGTCCCATAAGCTGTTTTCCAAGAGGTGACTCGACACTGATAAGTCCGTTTAACGCATCTCCGCGAACAGTTGTAACGATCTTGTAGACTTCTTCAGTTCCATCCTCTTCAATTCTGACTGTCACTGTCTTATTAAGACCTATCTCATCCTCGGCACTCTCATCATCTATGATCTCTGCCGTCTTTATCATTCTCTCAAGGAATCTTATCCTTGATTCATTCTGATTCTTGGCCTTTTTAGCTGCATAGTATTCGAAATTCTCGCTTAAGTCTCCCTGGGCTCTTGCTTCCTTAACGTCCTCAAGAAGCTCCTTTCTGACAACGACTTTTCTGTGCTCTATTTCAGCCTCCATGTCCTCAATATCTTTTCTTGTAAGCTGATTATTCATAAAAATAAAACCTTCCTTCTACGCATATATAATAATTTTACACGAGATAACGTAAAAAATAAAATAAAGAAATCGTAAACTCGTAAACGTAAAAACTGCCACGGAAAAATCCGTGGCAGCCTCAATATCGTTTCTATGTACTTATCAAGCCTTACCGTCAGAACCAAGAACGTTGATGATCTTGTCGTGAACGATTTCCTTAACATAAGCACGGCCATCGCCAAGATACTGACGAGGATCGAAGTGCTCAGGATGCTCAGCGAAGTGCTGACGGATACCTGCTGTCATACCAAGACGAAGATCGGAGTCGATGTTGATCTTGCAGACTGCACTCTTAGCTGCTGCACGAAGCTGCTCATCCGGAATACCGATAGCATCCTTCATAGCGCCGCCGTTAGCATTGATGATTCCAACGTACTTCTGAGGAACTGCTGAAGAACCGTGAAGAACGATCGGGAATCCGGGAAGTCTCTTAACAACTTCCTCAAGGATATCAAGACGAAGCTTAGGATCCTGGCCGGGCTTAAACTTGAAAGCACCGTGGCTTGTTCCGATAGCGATAGCCAGTGAATCAACGCCTGTACGCTTCATGAAATCCTCAACCTGATCAGGATTTGTGTACTGTGCTGCATCATCAGCAACGTTTACATCATCCTCAACACCTGAAAGAGTACCAAGCTCAGCCTCTACTGTGCAGCCCTTCTCGTGTGCATATTCAGCAACCTTCTTAGAGAGCTCAATGTTCTCTTCGTAAGGAAGAGAAGAAGCATCGATCATAACAGATGTGAATCCGTTGTCGATACACTCCTTACAGATTTCGAAGCTTGCACCATGATCAAGGTGAAGAGCGATCGGAATAGATGTAGACTCTGCAGCAGCCTTAACCATGTTTACAAGGTAAGGGAACTTTGCATACTTGATAGCTCCTGCTGAGCACTGAAGGATAACGGGGCTCTTAAGCTCGTCACAAGCCTCTGTGATAGCCTGAATGAACTCCATGTTGTTGATATTAAATGCACCAACAGCATATCCACCATCGTATGCTTTTTTAAACATATCAGTCGTTGTAACTAATGGCATAATTTGTACCACCTTTCGTATAATTTGTTAACAAAATAACTAGAAATATTATATCTCAATTAATAAAAATATTACAATCTTTTTTGATATTTCAGCCACATTTCATGAATTTGACTATATAATTACAGGTCATTTTTAAAAGCTTGAATAAATAAATGACGCTGCATCATATCCGGGACCCCAAATTCCGCAGGTAACAATGAATACCACAGCGCAGATATAAATGATCCATCTTAAGGGCAGGCTCTGCTTTGTGATAACATCGCGAACCACTATATTCTTAGCATTGCAGATATCAACCGCGATCAGCAGGATAAGTCCCATAAACAAAAGCCTGACATCCGGCTCTGAAAGTCCAAGGTTAAACAGTGTGCCATCCACCAGGACCCAGGGCGTAGGGCTAAAGGATTTCTTAATCACAAGCATTGCCTTTGCAAAGCTGTCGGCTCTAAAGAACACCCATCCAAGATTTACAAGAAGGAAGGTGACAATTATCTTAAAGAGTCTGTGAGAAAATCCCTCTCTGTCTACGTGGAGCACTTCCACCACCTTATCTCTTGCTGGCTTAAGAAGAATTCCGATTACCTGATAAAGACCATGAAGAAGTCCCCATACAACGAAGGTCCATGCAGCGCCGTGCCATAGTCCGCTGACCGCAAATACGATCATGATGTTAATAAGCTTTCTGGCAAAGCCCTTTCTGTTTCCGCCAAGAGGAATATAGATATAGTCCTTAAGCCATGTGGAAAGGGATATGTGCCATTTTCTCCAAAACTCTGCAATACTGCCTGTAAGATAGGGATACTCAAAGTTGTTGATAAGCTTAATTCCCATAATCCTTGCAGATCCCACCGCTATATTGGAATATCCCGCAAAGTCGCAGTAAATCTCAAATGTATAGAACACAGTTGCAAGAAAAACCGTGGTGCCGCCAAAGGATTTTGGCGAAGCATAAACCGTATTTACAAGGACAGATAATCTGTCAGCAAGGATCATTTTCTGGAAATATCCCCACATCATGAGGAGAAGTCCGTCTCTCATGGCATCATATGAAAAGACTGCAGGCTCCTTATACTGGGGAAGCATATTTCCTGCTCTCTCGATAGGTCCCGATGTGATCTGAGGGAAGAATGATATGAAAAGAGCAAGCATAAGATAATTTTTCTCAGCTTCAATCCTTCCCATATAAACATCTGCAAGATATCCGATAGCCTGGAAAAGATAAAATGATATTCCAACAGGAAGTATGATATTTACTACAAATTCCGACTCAGGAAGCTTTAAAAGCCCCTGAATACTTTTTACCGTATCAAGCAAAAATCCTGTGTACTTAAAATATCCAAGAAGTCCCACCAGCAAAACGATGGTACAGATAAGCATGGTCTTTGCTTTCTTTTCCCCTTTGTTCTTCTCTATGAACCTTCCTGACAAATAGGTAATAAGCGTAACCAGTACAAGAAGAATAAGGAACTTATCGCTTGCGATAAAATAGAAGGCCCAGCTTGCAGCCAGAAGCCAGATATATCTTATCTTCTTTGGAAGTATGAAGTTTACTGCTATAACAGCAAACAGAAAACATAAAAACTTTAGTGAAACGAACTGCATTGTAATCCTCCGGATTGTAAAGTATTATTCCTGCGCATATTCATAATCTAGGTAATCAAGAGTGTAATACTGGTGTGATGATATGCCTCCTTCATCAAAGAAAAGAAGCTGAAGGTCCACATAGGGATGAGCATCTGAGTAAAGAACGTTATTCTCCGTATCATCACCTATTAAAAGTACTCTGTAGAGATCGCTTGCAGGTTCGTACTGCATGTGTCCATTTGAAGTATCAAAATCGGATGCACCGGCGATACCGCAAACCTCACTGACATTCCCGTGATCATAGATCATGAAGTATGGCTGTTTTCCTTCAGTAGCTATATCAAGCTGCTCCGTTGCGCCAATTCCCTTTAATAGCTTAAGAAGGGCTGTATCCGCATATATCTTGGAGCCTCCCTTAATACTTATAGCAAAGGTTTTGTCCCGAGCAGTCAGATTAAGATAAACCAGCTGTGAATACAGGTCCTCATTTTCCTCACTGTTAGCAAGGATGCCCGCCTTAAATTCCTCAGAAAACTTCTGCCAGTTCTCATAGCCTGCTTCATTTCTGTGGTCCGGAAGGTTCTTGTTTTCACTTAACCATTTTCCAAAAAAATCCGTAACCTTGGTGGCGCCCATGATATTCATGTGACCGGCATCCATGAAGTCCACGTCATAATCCACTATTCCCGGCATCTCAAGCATATTTATGGACGCTACTCCGTACTCAGCTGCTATATTTGCTGCGGTATGGGCTGCTGCCTGATTCTCATACATTGCAAGAAAAGGAACCGTCACTACAACCACATCTATGCCTCTGCTCTGACAGTCTTCTATTATTCTTCGAAGATAGGTGGTGCCAACTGTTTCATTTTCCAAAGTGCCTGCTCCAAAATCAGTATATGCAAGTCCTGATGAGAGCACCTCATAGTTAAGATCAGCGCCCATAAGATGATTTATCTCAGCATTTCCCGTAACTCTCTTAAAGTCATCTGAATCCAGTTCCTTCCATCTGTCGTGGTAAACCATGAAATCAAACAGGAAGGGATATTTCTTTTCCTGATGCTCAAACATGTCGTCCATGGCAGCAAGCTTAGTCCTGCTAAGAGGAAATCTGTCTATATTAAGATGGAGTTCTTCGCTGTTTACGTTGGCATTTGGATCATCTATATACCTGATGTCATTCTCCAGCATATAGGCATCCACGATCACAAGCTTTGGCGTATTATAGGCAAGAGCCAGGCGATACTGCCAATAGCTTGATAAAAGCACGCTTCCGTATCCGCCAAGATTATATGCGGTAATACCTGTATCCTCATACAGCTGTATGGGATTTATTCCGTTTATCACATGGGAAGAACCCAGAATGAAAACATCAATATTATTCTTCTTTGCCTCCTGCATATACATCTCGTTTTTGATATAGCTTGATTTTCTCTGGACGATCAGGCTGCATCCAAAGAGGCATATACCAAGAAGACACAGAAATATCGCTGTTTTTATTAACAGCCCAATTTTTTTCTTCATACACACAACCCTTACATGCGGAAGAAGTTGGTAGACCAGAAGGCCTCCTCGTTAACCGCAGTTATTCTGTTATATTGCAGTACTACTGCTGAAAGAGGGCCATATACCCTCACAAGCTTGCCGTTCTTAACATTATAATTAAGCGGATCGCTTCTAAATCCCCGGGAAGTACTCTCCATAACCTTTAGGAGCTTTGCCTCGCTTGGGATGCCAAGAGGCTCCACATCTATCTCGCACACCGTCTCGTATTCGCTCCTGTTAATTACTACCATAGTAGCGCAGGTACGGTTAAATCTGCCAAAGGCAAGAACGTTGTCCCCGGCATCAAGCTTTACAAGGGAGCCTGTTTTTAGCTCTGTGCTGCTCCTTCGGATATTTATCATCTTTTTATGAAAATCTATGAGCTCAACATCCTCTAAGCCCCAGGGATAGGTTCGTCTGTTATCAGGATCTGTAAAGCCGCAGACTCCTGCCTCATCTCCATAATATATTGTCGGAGCTCCCGGCCAGGTCATCTGAAGTATCACGGCCTGCCTCATAACTGCCTTGCTTATTCCCTCATCGGCAGCCCTGCAGCCCCTATTTGAGCTTCTGCCCACAACGCCGTTTGTTCTTGTTAAAAACCTTGAGTGGTCATGGTTGGAAAGCTCATTCATTGCTGTGAAATATGAGTTCTCTGAAAAAGCCTCTATTCCGGCCTTCTGCATACTTTGCCAAAAGGCTCCCACATTTCCGATCAGCTCCTCATGGAACTCATCGCTGTGCTTTTCCATTCCCGTAAAGAAATTTGAGACAGGATCCATGAATCCGTCGTAGTTCATCACAGTATCCCATTCTCCGCCCATGAGCCAGGGCATTGCATTGCCATAGTGCTCAGCAAGGATAAGTGCGTTTGGATTAGCTTCCTTAACTGCTTCTCTGAATTTCTTCCAAAAGCGGTGGTTATACTCCTCCGAGTGGCCAACGTCCGCTGCCACATCAAGTCTCCAACCGTCTGCATAGTAGGGTGCGGAAACCCATTTCTTCGCTATTCCTAAAATATATTCTTCCAGCTTTTTGCTGCCCTCATAATTTAGCTTTGGCAGCGTGTTAAAGCCCCACCAGCCTTCATAGTCTTCATTATTAGGCCATCTGTCACTACTGAATTTGAAATACTCCTTGTATGGACTTTCCTTTGAAACAAAGGCACCTTTCTCGTAACCATCCCGGTCCTCATAGATTCCCTCCTTATCCATCCACTTATTAAACGAACCGCAATGATTAAATACGCCGTCCAGAATAACCCTAATTCCCAGCTTATGAGCTTCCTCAACAAGCTTTGCAAAGAGCGCATCCGATGCCTCCAAATTCCTCAAATTGGTTACACGATTGATGTAGCGTGTGGCATTTCGGTTATCATTACTGTCAGTTAAAAGCTCGCCCACATCAAAAACAATCCTTCCATAATGGGGATCAATATGATCATAATCCTGCGTGTCATATTTATGGTTTGAAGGCGAAACGAATATGGGATTTAAATAGATAACCTCTACTCCAAGTCCCTTAAGATAACCAAGCTTATCTATAACACCCTGAAGATCACCACCGTGGAAGGTCCTTATATCTGCCCCATAGGGGTCAGGATCCTTTCGCCAGTTATCTTCATGTACGCTTTTTCCATTAACGTAATAATATTCATTTGTAAGAACATCATTTGAGGGATCACCATTCCTGAATCTGTCCACGAAAATCTGGTACATCACCGCACCCTTGGCCCATTCAGGAGTTGAAAAATCAGGTATCAGTCTGAATCTGTTTGCAGTTGGTACACTGTAGGTAGCACCTGTTCTGTCATAATAAACTCTCTCATCACCTGATTCTATTCGGAAATAATAATAGATTATGCCCCCGGACTTCGGAATCCTTACAGATGTCTGATAGTAATCAAACTGATCCTCAGTCTCATATTTTCTCATTACGATCTCTCTGGTCTCTTCCGTACTTTCCCAGATAATAAAGATCTTATCTGCTTCTTTTGTGCCACAACGAAAATACAGATAAACCTTGCTGCCGGATTTGGGCTCCATCGGTCGTAAATAATCAAGCGTCATGTCATGAAACAATCTGCCTTGTCTAATCATCTGCTTTCCCCTATCTATAAATCTGTATAACGTAAAAACGGACAGCTAGGGATGCTGTCCGTTTTAGAGAAGGTATTTCTTTCTTATGGGTATAGCAAAAAACTTTAAATGTATTGGGGGTTACGTGATTATAATAGCACCATCCCTCAAAGGGGTAAATGCTCCAATTTCACAAAATTACTAAATACCTCAATCCATTTTTGTCTATTTTGCACAAACCTTATATCTGGTCAGCAAGTGCTGCCACATCCTCACTAAAAGAGACAGCCGCGTGTGATTCGAATAATGCTTCGAACTCTTCACGTCCTATTTTTTCTTTTTCCATAAGTAGCTTCGCACTGCTATGAAGAACATCTTCGTAGGAACTGATGATATCCTTTGCCTTAGCATAGCAAAGATCAATAATAATCTTGACCTGTTTGTCTATCTCGCCGGCCATGAGCTCAGAGTTACGTTTGTTATGCTGGATATCATATCCGATGAATACGTCCTCTTCCTGCTCATTGTAATTGATAATACCGATTTCTTTTGACATTCCGTACACGGTGACCATCTTTCTGGCTTCGCTTGTAGCCTTCTGGATGTCGCTTGATGCGCCGGTTGTGATGTCACCGAATATGATCTCTTCAGCGATTCGTCCGCCAAGGGAAACCATGATCTCCTGGAGCATTTTGCCCTTTGTAAGGAACATCTCATCCTTTTCAGGAAGCGGCATTGTATATCCTGCAGCACCCATTCCGGTAGGAATTACTGATACTGTATATACAGGTCCCACATCCGGAAGAACATGGAAAAGAATTGCATGTCCTGCTTCATGGTACGCTGTAATCTTCTTCTCTTTATCTGAAATAATATGGCTGTGCTTCTCTGTTCCGATTCCAACCTGTACGAATGCCTTCTGAATATCGGGCTGCTTGATATAGCTTCGATTATCCATGGCTGCATTGATTGCAGATTCGTTCAGGAGGTTCTCAAGATCCGCACCTGTAAAGCCTGCTGTGGTCTGAGCAATGCTCTTAAGATCAACATCATCGCCAAGAGGCTTATTTCTTGCATGAACCTTGAGGATTTCTTCTCTTCCTCTTACATCAGGTCTTGCAACAGTGATCTTTCTGTCAAAACGTCCGGGACGAAGAATTGCGGGATCAAGAATATCCACGCGGTTTGTTGCCGCCATTACTATGATGCCCTCGTTTACTCCAAAACCGTCCATCTCTACAAGGAGCTGGTTAAGTGTCTGCTCACGCTCATCGTGGCCGCCACCCATACCTGTTCCTCTGCGGCGTGCTACCGCATCTATCTCATCGATGAAAATTATGCAGGGTGAATTTTTCTTAGCATCCGCAAAAAGGTCTCTTACTCTGGAAGCACCGACACCGACAAACATCTCGACGAAATCGGAACCTGAAATACTAAAGAAAGGAACTCCCGCTTCACCTGCTACTGCTCTTGCAAGAAGAGTCTTACCTGTTCCGGGAGCACCTTCAAGGAGTACGCCCTTTGGAATTCTTGCACCAACTCTCGTGAATTTGGCAGCATCCTTCAAAAATTCAATGATTTCTGCAAGCTGCTCCTTTTCCTCAACAAGACCTGCTACATCAGTAAGCTTTATCTTATTGTCTTCGCCTGTGGAAAGTCTGGCTCTGCTTTTTCCAAAGTTCATCATCCGGTTGTTTCCGGAAGACTGCCCCTGGGAATTATTCATCATAACAATTATGAAGGTGATAACAAACAAGCCTACCAGTATGGGAATAATGCTGCTGATGAGGATATTCTCCCCCGGCACATCCCTGACTACAGGATCGATTCCGTGACTTACAAGAATTTCTTCAATAGTTGCAACATCAGTCGCATAGAGAATCTTCTCTGAATGATCCGTAAGTATGATCTCGATCACGCCTGTAGGCGTCTCTTCATTTGGTATGATGACAGCACTGTAGACCTTACTGTTTTCAAGGTCATTTACCAACTGTCCTCTTGTGTAGGCTGTGTCTGATGACTGAATCCTGCCCTTTCCATACTCCAAAAAAGCAAGTGCCAATAGCAAAACAATTATCAGCCCAAAGTAAAAGTTAAAGCCTCTGTTTTTCAACGTCGTTACTCCCTTTTGGATTTATTAGTCGAATTCAACGACTCCGATGTATGGCAGATTGCGGTATCTCTGGTCATAATCAAGACCGTAACCAACTACGAATTCATCCGGAATCTCAAAACCTGTGTAATCTACTTTAACATCCATTACACGTCTCTCAGGTTTATCAAGAAGTGTGCAAAGCTTGATGCTTGCAGGGCCTCTGTCGCCAAGCATCTTGATAAGATAGCTCAGAGTTCTGCCTGAATCTACGATATCCTCAACAATAAGAACGTCCTTATCCTTAAGTGGTTCATCAAGGTCCTTAACGATCTTAACTACGCCGCTTGATTTTGTGGATGAGCCATAGCTTGATGCAGACATGAAGTCCATTGTTACCGGAACAGTGATTCTCTTTGCAAGCTCGCACATGAAAAATGTACCGCCCTTAAGAACGCATACAAGGTGTACTGTTTTGCCTGCGTAATCCTTACTGATCTGGTCTCCGATCTCCTGAATTCTTTTGTCGACTTCCTCCTCTGAAAGAAGTACTCTTACTGATTCTGCCATAAAATCCTCCTAAATCAATCAGATATCAATTTCACTTCCAAAATTCGTGCTGTATCGCTATCCACTTTGAATTTACTGCTTATTCTGTATCCGGGAATCCAGATAACATCCTTATCGTCAAAGAGAACAAACAGCTCTTCTCTGCTTTTAGCAGGTATTTTCTCGTCTATCATAAATTTCTTCAGTGTTTTTGTGCCATCACCGATTTCGATAACATCTCCTGTCTCTCTACGTCGGAATTGCATACTATTACTTATTTTATCATAATCAAACCATTTCGTATATTCCAGCGTAGGGATTTTCATGTCACTTTTATATAAAAAAAGCTTAAAATTTACTTTCCCAAGACCGGGAATATTAAAAACATGGTCCCCACCGGCTTCCAGATGGTCTTTATCTATGAAAAAGCCTTCAGCATCAGCATCTTCTTGCTCATTTGGAGAAATGTCACCAAGAGTCAGGATAAGATCGCCATACTCTCTTGTTGCATTTATACCATAGGGGAGGCTTAAGCTCTCACTTCCCTCAGTTCTTTGCAGCATATTATCAAGCTCCGATAAATGAACGGACTGAATATCCTTTATGTGCGGAACAATGAATTTTATTGCCTTCATAAGTATTCTGCTTCGTACAACCTTATGCTGCATTGCACAGCTTTCGCAGTTTATGATTATTCCGCCCTGACTCATGGCTGCTATATCAAAAAATACCGCATCAGCCTGCTCGTCGATATAATCATCCACCTCTGAAATATACTCTGCTGCCTTAGCCGCATGCCTTATGGCACCATTATTAATCTGCTCCTTTGCAACAGGCAGGATATTGTGACGAATTCTGTTTCTCGTGTAGTCATCCGTCTCATTGGTCTTATCGGTGCACCACTTTAAGCCTTTTTCTGTCAGATATTCCTCTATCTCGTCTCTTTCAAGAACAAGAAGAGGCCTTATCAGCTCAAAGTCACCTCTAAAGCTCAGCACCTTAATTCCTGAAAGTCCCTTAATACCGCTTCCTCTGAAAAGATTATGAAGCATGGTTTCAGCCTGATCGTTGGCATTATGGGCAGTTGCTATGATGACCTTTTTCCCATACCTTTCAGAGAGCATGGTGGCCACCTCTTCAAAGGCCTTGTATCTCTCATTTCTTGCAAGCTCTTCCTCCGATGCATCAGTGGTCTTTGAAAGCCCCGGAATATCAATATCCTTTTTGAAAAAAGAAATCCTATTATCCTCGCAGAGCTTTTCAACAAAAGCCGCATCCTCGCCTGCTTCCTGTCTTATCATGTGATTTATGTGGATTACCGCAAGCTTAAAGCCAAGATCAGCTGACAGCTCACAGAGCATATTAAAAAGGCATACGGAATCAGCCCCGCCGGATACACCTGCAAGAACGATCTCGTCGCCTTTTATAAGTTCCTCATCAGCTATGAATTTTTTTACTTTTGATAAATGTTTGTCCATTATTTTCTATGTAAGTTCAAAAGGCTTCGGAATAACTTCCGAAGCCCAATTATTTTTATTATTTGCCGGCATTCTCATCCTTGAAAATGATCTCTCCGGGATATACAAGTCCTAACTTTTCCTTTGCAACCTCTTCAATATACTTTCTCGTGGTAGTATATTTTTCAAACTCAGCGATTTCTTCGCTTCTTTCCTCTTCGCTCTCTATCTGAGTCTGAAGGCTGGCAATTTTGGACTCATACTGACTAAGCTTCTGGTATAGAGTAATACTTCTGATAAGCACAACTACAGTCAAAAGTATAACCGCTATTCCGGCAAGCCCCAGGCCAAGCCTGTTATGTATGCTGTTTCCTTTATATCTTGCTCTTGTTGCCATGTAAATTCACTCCTGACCTTATTTTATCGCATAGAAGCACTCTTTGCAATTAAACGAAGTCATTTTGACGCTTTTTTAGATATACTTATAAAGCGTCGTTACATCCTCCTTATGAATTGTCTCTCTGACATCAAGAACCTCAACTTTCACATCCTTATTTCCAAAGCTGATGCTTATGATGTCTCCTGCCTTTACATCTGAGGATGCTTTGGCAACTCTGTCATTTATCATAACTCTTCCCGCATCGCAGGCCTCATTGGCAACCGTTCTGCGCTTTATGAGTCTTGTAACCTTTAAATATTTATCCAGTCTCATTATCCGTCATTTCCTTCTTCTGTTTTAGTTGTTGTGGCAGGCTCAGGTGATAATCCGCCCTCCTCAGTTTTATCGGTAGTATCCGTTTTATCGTCCTTCTCTGCTCCGCCTTCTTCCGGATTCTCTGTTCCTGTTGTATCCTCACCCTTAGGCGTTTCATCAGTTTTTTCTTCTTCCGGAGTCTTTTCGGATCCGCCCTCCTCAGGATTTGATCCGCCTTCTCCCGGTGTGACATCAGTTTTGCCTGCGCCTGAATCGTCGCCCTCACCTGTATCACCTTCCCCTGGATTATCCTCCGGCGTATCCCCACCGTCATCCTTCTTTTCCGGCACAAGTTCCGGGAAGGAATAGGTTACGTTTGATTTTTCCTTATCTATGCTGATGGTGTAACTCTTAGTCTCATAGCCATCCTTTTTTAGAGTAACCATATGCTGTCCGGCCGTCTTTGCAAAGGTCACAGGCATGATTCCAAGATAATTATCATCAAGGTATGCCTCCGCACCAACAGGTACGTCAAAGGTCACCTTATATCCGCTTATTAAATTTTCATCCTTTTGTTCTTCCGACGTATCACTATTTCCCGAATCATCCGATTTGCTTGTGGATGAATCATCGCTTGTGGTGGAAGCTGCTGACGAATCCGAGCTCTTTGAAGAGGATGATGAATCCTCTACTGAAATCGTGGTTGATGCAGCCTCTGAGTCCACAGATGCAGATGCGGAGGATGAAGAAGAGCTTGATGTTTTTGCAGAAGACTTCCTTGAAGAGCTGTTCTTTGAAGAAGACCTACTTGATGCACTGCTATTACCGGAAGAGGTGCTCTCATAATTGCTGTAATCCGATGCGGAGTAATCGCTCTCACCCTCATCCGGTTCTTCAGAACTGTCTTCTGCGGTGCTGCTTTCTTCAGATGTACTCTTACTGTCATCCTTTTCCTCTTCAGCCTTTTCCAAGTCTATGAAAATAGTTGCGTCCGGTTCTCCTACATTCAGATAGTGGTCCTGAGATTTGTATTCATCCGCCATTATATGGACCTTATGCTTACCGTAGGTAAAACTGTGAGGAACCTCTGTTACAACCTCATCTCCGTCTACAAAGACTCTTGCCTGCTTGGGAGTAACCACAAAGGTTACCTTGCCTTCCTGAATACGCTTTATTTCCACAACGCTGGTATCAATAATCGTCTCTTCGTTTCTGTTTACGACTATCTCTGATGAAAACTTGGTGCCGTTTCCTGCAATACTGACGTTATAGCTGCCCTCAGGAGCACTTATCAGCATGTTGGGAGTAATCTTTCTGATAACCTCCTTATCCAGTTCAATCCAGGCACCAACAAGAGTCCTGTCGTTTACTCTGTCGGAAGAAAGACTGACATATCCATGTCCTCTTGTTACAACGATACTGTAGAGCTCTTTATCTATGCCGCTTACTCTAAGAGTATCTGTAGCAAGGATATCCTCAGGGTTTACAGCCTGTCCGTCCGAAATGATCAGTGTCTTTCTTGTGATATGAAAAACAGTGCCGTTGATCTTTGCCGTCTCATCATTGCTTACAAGACTAAAGTCAGTGACATTCTCCTCAAGCCATGCCTTTTTTGACACTGTAAGAGAATTAAGATGCTTTGAGCCCTTAAGAAATGTGATGTCTACTACCTGACCCACCTCCAAAAGCGCAGCCGAAATCGGCTCGCCATGGATGTTGGTTATCTGCGAGGTGTTGTCATATTTAAGGGTATAATTCTTCCCTATATCATGATTTCTAAATTGAATTGTCTTTGAAACAGTATTTATCTGTTTTATAGAAGCCGTATCTGCCGAGTCATATTTTCCGAGTAAGGAAATCCTTACCTCGCTATCCCCTGTCTGCGACTGCGCAAATACCGCGTAAGACTGCACAGAAAAAATCGATGCCGCTATTATTAGTGATAATAACAAACGCACAATCCTTTTCATCTGTTTTCCCCCGCTGCTTCGATAATCTTATCAAAATTATCCTTTTCCATAAGATACTCTTTTATGTTATGAGAAGGGTTCTCAAGAACATCTGCAAGCATCGCCTTTAAAATAAGCCCCATCTCTTTCCCGGGCTTAATGCCTGCATCCATAAGATCCCTGCCATTTACTGCAAGATCGGCTATAGAAAGGCACTCGCCATCCTGTAGTATCTCAGAAAACAATCTTCTGACTTCTTCTGTCCACTCGTTTTTCGCATCTCTTAAATAGTCGCTCTGAGCAGCTGTATCCGCATCTCTGACCTCCAAGAGAAGTGGAAAGATATCCCTACCAACCCTGCTGGCCATTTTCCTTACATTCTTTTTTTCGGCAGGATATCTGTAATCATGATATCTGATCAGCTTTTCCACCAGATTCATGGTATCCTTGTCGAATTTAAGACGTCTTAAAATTGCTACTGCCGTAGCAGCTCCCTTCTCTGCATGACCATAAAAGTGATCAACACCTTCATCATCAGTAGTTCTGCAGGAGGGCTTTTCAATATCATGCAAAAGCATCGTAAGTCTAAGGCCCTTATCAGCACGAATGGCTTCCACGGTTCTGATAATGTGCTCCCCTACGGTGTATGCATGATGAATATTGTCCTGAGGAGTATCCATGCACCTGTCAAATTCAGGCAGGATCACCGCGGTAATTCCGGTTTCATAAAGATCCCTTACTCTTCCCGGATTATCGGAAGTAATAAGCTTTACAAGCTCCACCTGAATTCTCTCTGCACTTATCTTAGAAAGAGTAGGTGAAAGCTCCTTAATTGCTTCTCTTGTTTTATCCTCGATGTTGTATCCAAGCTGCGCAGCGAACCTTACTGCTCGCATCATCCTAAGAGCATCCTCTGTAAAACGTTCTTTGGGCTCTCCAACGCAGCGGATTATTTTATTATCAATATCTGACAGTCCGTCAAATTCATCGATAAGACCGTCTTCATCACTGTATGCCATGGCATTTATGGTGAAGTCGCGCCTTTTTAGGTCCTCTATGAGACTTGCAGTGAAAATGACCTCCTTGGGATGTCTGCTATCCTCATACTCGCCGTCAATCCTGTAGGTGGTAACTTCAAAGCCTTCCTTACCAATCATTACAGTGACAGTACCATGCTCTATTCCCGTATCAATGGTCCTGTCAAAAAGACTCTTTACTTCCTGAGGCTTTGCACTGGTGGTTATGTCGAAGTCACCGGGTACCCTTCCCAGAATGCTGTCTCTAACACAGCCTCCCACAACGTAGGCCTCGAAACCTGCGCTGTGGAGCCTGTCCAATATCTCTCTTGCCGCCGGCGGTATGTTGATTTTAATGTTTTCCTTGTTCAAATCTCTCTTAAATCTTTTCCTAAATCTATTTTAATATGCTCTGCCCCAATAAACCATCTTTGTTGCAGGTTTTCCGCAGCATACACATGTGCCTGACAGATTCTCCTGCTCAAAAGGAATACATCTGCTGGTTACGGAATAGTCTTCCTTGATCTTATCCTCACAGGCTCTGTCGCCGCACCACATAGCCTTAACGAAGCCCTTTGTCTCCTTGAAGGCTTCCTCAAACTCTTCCTTATTGGTTGCTGCAAAGGTATGTGTATCGAGGTGGTTCTTAGCTCTCTCATACATATCGTTCTGAATCTGAACAAGAAGCTCACCAACCTTAGCTGCTACTTCATCAATAGCACACTCGATCTTTTCTCTTGTATCTCTTCTTACGATTACGCACTTGCCGGCCTCGATGTCCTTAGGACCGATCTCGATACGAAGCGGAATACCGCGCATCTCCTGATCGGAGAACTTGTATCCGGGACTTCTGTCGGAATCATCAAGCTTAGCTCTGTAATCCTTAAGTGCCTCAAGCATCTTGCCCGCTGTCTCAAGGACGCCTTCCTTCTTCTGCTGGATAGGAATGATCATAACCTGAGTAGGAGCAATTCTGGGAGGAAGCACAAGACCTGAATTGTCACCGTGAACCATGATCATAGCTCCGATAAGTCTTGTGGTTGCACCCCATGATGTCTGGAATACATGATGGAGCTTATTATCTTTTCCTGCATACTGAATCTCGAATGCTTTAGCAAAGCCATCACCAAAGTTATGGCTTGTTGCAGACTGAAGAGCTCTGCCGTCATGCATAAGAGCTTCTACTGTATAGGTAGCCTCTGCACCTGCAAACTTCTCCTTCTCAGTCTTCTGGCCCTTGATAACAGGAATAGCCATATCCTCTGCGAGGAAGTCAGCGTATACATTAAGCATCTGCTGTGTGCGCTCTTCTGCTTCTTCAAAGGTAGCATGCGCTGTGTGTCCTTCCTGCCAAAGGAATTCTCTTGATCTGAGGAAGGGTCTTGTCTCCTTCTCCCAGCGAACAACGCTGCACCACTGGTTAAGTACCTGAGGAAGATCCTTATAGGAATGAATCTCTCCCTTATAGTAATCGCAGAATAAGGTCTCTGAAGTGGGGCGAACACAATATCTCTCTGTAAGAGGTTCTGTACCGCCATGTGTAACCCATGCAACTTCAGGTGCGAAGCCTTCAACGTGGTCCTTCTCCTTCTGAAGAAGAGACTCGGGTATCAGCATTGGCAGATATGCGTTTGTAACACCTGTCTTCTTAAAACGCTCATCAAGGTGCTTCTGAATAAGCTCCCATATAGCATAACCCGCGGGCTTAATAACCATAAATCCCTTAATGTTAGAGTAGCTGATAAGCCCTGCCTTTGTGACAACGTCTGTGTACCACTGTGTGAAATCCTCATCCATTGATGTGATCTCGGATACAAGCTTCTTTCCATCCTGTGCCATTTTTTCATTCTCCTAATCTTTATATCTTATATGCATAGTTATCCCATGCTACTAAAAAAACCATAATCTTTCTCATAGTATAGCTTAAAAGGCTTATTTGTCAATGTTAGCGGCATCCGGATCTGCCCCGCCTGCAGGAATCCTTATCTCGATTCTGGCTCCGCTGGGGGTAACGTTCATAATCCTTATAGGCTCAGCAACCTTCTGTCCATAGTATATGGAAAGTGTCTGCTTAAGGTTGTTAAGTCCTAAGTGCTCACCCTCCTTTGGCTCATTTTTCGCAAAGTCCTTAAGGAATTCCTCATTAAAGCCTGTTCCGGCATCCTCGTATTCAATAAGAACTCCGCTAAAGTCCTCATCCTCCACCTTTCTGGCACTTAAGGTAAACATGAGATTATTGTTTTTACCTCTTCCGTGCTTAAAAGCATTCTCAGCTATGGTGTGAAGCAAAAGATAAGGAATCATCATATCCCGAATACTCTCATCCAGATCAAGGAAGGCCGTAATTTTCCCCGGAAAACAGATTCGCTGCATATTCACGTAGTTTTCAATATGGTCAAATTCCTGCTGAAGAGATATCTGTGTTCTCTCATTATTCAGAAGATACCTGATGTGTATTGTGAGGGCATCGATGTATGCCTGAATTTCTTCCATTTTTCTCTGGAAGGCCATTCCCTTTACCACTGCAAGGGCATTCAGATAAAAATGAGGCCTAAGCTGCTGCCTCAAACGAAGAAGCTCCTGTTCCTTCTGCTTAAGCTCATACTCGTAGGTATCTATCCTTAACTGAACAACAGACTGCATGGCATTATTGAAGGCCTTTTGAAGGACAAGCACCTCACCTTCGCCGTTTTCCTTTGTCACATAGTTATAATTTCCGCCAATGATCTGCTCTGCACCCTTTGACAGCTCAGTTATGGGATTTAGCAGCTTTTTCTTAAGATATCTGATAAACATGTAATCTACTATCAGATACACTGCGCCGGTGAAGATGGCTATGATTACAACAACGCTCCTTAAATATTCAAGAACGTTATCCTTGAAGCTTACGCATAGTGATAAATCTGCCACAGGCATAGGCTGCTCTATCAGAAAGGCTCCCTTTAAAAGATGCTTTTCACCGGATTTTTCATTTGCATCCCCCGGGCCAAAGGAAAAAACAATCTCACCATCTGAGTTTTTAAGATAACGGCTATGAACATTTTCCTCCTGTCCAAGAATCTCATCGGCAAAGCGGCTCTCTAAGCATAGGGCACCAACCATGAAGCCGCTTACCTTATAGAGCTTTAGATAATACTGGTCTTCTCCCAGCTTATAGGGCTGCCAGTTGTAGGAAAAATAGTTGCTGATCTCGTCACTCTTTTCCTCAAGATATCCTCTAAATTCCATTTTGGCTGAGGAAGCAAGGTCATCGCCGTAGGCCCATACAGAGGTTTTACCCTCAGTATCTATCAAAAAGATAATGTCCATTCCTTCGACGCTGTGGGCCTTCTGTGAAAAAAGCTCGTAGTACTTTCTCTCCTCAACCTTTCGCTCAGAGCTGTCACTGCTCCTTAGCCAGTTCACGCTCTCAACTCTTGTGAGCATGGTCTGAATCTCCAGCATATGACCCTCAATGGATGAAAAGGTTGTCTCTGCCCTGTTAACATAATTGGAAACCATCTGCTTTCTACTAAGCACAAAGGCAGCCTTCTCCTCACGGAAAAAGCCGCCTATTGTAAATGCATACGTAGCAGCCAGCATTATGAACATGCTGTTTATTATAATTATTATTGGATAAAATACGCTTCTTTTCTTCATCTCTTTTTGCTTCGATACTGCGAGGGAGTTTCACCTGTTACCTTTTTGAAAATAGTGGAGAAATAAGTCATGCTGTCAAATCCCACATCCAGCGCAATATCGCCCACAGGTACATCCGTTGTAAGAAGTATCCTCTTTGCCTCCTCAATTCTATATCCGTTAATATATTCTCTCACGGATATACCAAGCCGTGAACTGAAAATTCTAGATAAATAATTTTTGGAGTAATGGAGCTGTTCGGCAATCTCATCCCTTCCTATCTGCTCTCTGAAATGCTCCTCAACATATTGGGAAATCCTTGCAACTATCACCGATTCATTGTCCTGATTTTCCATGATCTCTATGATATTGGTACAAAGAAGCTGAACATATCTGATAAGGTAAAAGGGCATCTGGTCCATCTTTTTCTGGAAGGCCAAAAGCTCCTCGCTTCTAAGAACCTCATGGGCAGTTATATGCTTTTTACTGCAATACTCAAGCACAATCTGCATGAAATCCGCATGCATCTCCCTGATTATGCTTCCCGTCAACATGGTCCTTTGCTGAAGCTCATCTAAGAGCTCTCTGATATATTCCACCACAAGATCAGCATTTCGCTCATCAAGATATTTTTCTATTTTTTCTCTGTCGATTATGCAGGTCTGATTTTTGTTGTCATCGACGCTGTCCCGAAGAAGTCCTACCTTTATGGAATTAAGGAACTGCCTTGTTATATGGCTCTTAAGCTCATCAAGAGTATCTGCCATTTCCCACATATACACAGGCTCACTTATGCAACAGGAAAACTCCGTATCAAGATGCTCCTCCACAATACCGGAAAGAGTCTGAGCCTCTGCCATGATATCCACCAGCTCCGTATCCTCGTCGCAAACCCTCAAAACTCCGTAATATCCGTCCGATAAAAGATCCATTCCATCTATCTTCTCCGCATTCCCGGAAAAAATCTCCGACTGCATATTGTAAAAAACAAACTGATATACACTTTGATCCTTGGGAACGCTACCCTTCTGAGATATATAGCTAAGCACCATACGATATCTCTTATCCGGCGAGTATCCTATATTGATTGATCTTTCAAGCGCATTTTCTATTTCACTTCTTGAAGGTCCGATATTTCTTATCACAAGATTTCTTAAAAACAGCTCCTGAAGCTGCTTCTTACTCTCTTCAATCTTTTCTTTGTCTCTGATCTCATTGACTGCCTTCATCAGGCATGCATATATTTCCGGCTCACTGAAGGGCTTTAGAATATAGTCAAAAGCGCCTTTATTAATAGCCTTTTTTACATAGTCAAATTTCTGAAAACAGGTCAGAAAAATAAACTTTGTATCCGGTGCCTTCTCCATCACATGGTCAAGCACATCCATGCCGTTATATCTTGGCATATCAATATCGCACAAAACGAGCTCCGGCTTTTCCGCATCGAAAATATCGATCGCATCAGCGCCGTTGTAGCTCATCAGTACCTTATCGACCCCTAAAAGAGACCAGTCCAGCTTGGAATTCACAAGCTGGACTATATAATATTCATCATCTGAAATTAATATCTTCATAAAAACCCCTGAAGCTTTATCCCTTTACCGCTCCAATAACTACACCCTTTATAAGCTCCTTCTGGATGATCGGAAAAATGATCATGATAGGAAGAAGTGCAATTATCGCTATGGCCATTCTGACACCATTACTCGGAATGTCAGCCTGGTTTACTGCAATACCCATTCTCTCGTTTGCTGTTCTGAGAAGCATGACGTTCTGCTGAATTTCATTAAGCATAAGCTGTACGCTGAACAGCTCTTTTTTATTTATGTAGTATAATCCATTCGTCCAGTCATTCCAATATGCAAGGCCGCTGAACATTGTAATTGTCACAATTACAGGCTTTGAAAGCGGAACCATGACCTTTCTGAAAATCTGAAACTCTGTGGCACCGTCAAGCTTAGCTGCTTCCACAAGCGCAGCAGGGATGTTGTTCTGATAATAATTCTTTACCAGAATGATATTGAAGGCTCCCACAAGATAATTTGGGAAAACCAGAGCCCAGATTGTATTTTTAATATGGAATATCCTGGTCCATACCATGTATGAACTTACTACACCACCGTTAAAGAGCATCGTGAAGAAAATTATGAAGGTAAAAAGATTTCTCCACCTAAAGGATGTTCTTGAAAGAGGATATGAAGCAAGTATTGTAATTGCTACGCCAAGAGCTGTTCCGAAAAATGATACAAAGAGTGATATTCCATAGGCTCTGCCTATCATAAGGTGCTGTCTCCACAGATAGGTATAGGCATCGAAGCTGAACTTTGAAGGAAGAAATCTGTATCCGTCAGCTATAAGAGCCTGCTCATCTGTAAGTGATGCAGAAATTACCAACAGGATAGGCATAAAGCAGAACAGTGCAAAAAGTGCAACTATAACTCCTGCAACTATGAAAAATACTTTTTCATTTCCACGTTTTTTATTCTTCATCTGTTTTTCCTTCCCGTAATCAGAATAATCTGTTATCTGCATCGACTTTGGCTACAACCTTGTTAGCCGTAAGAACCAGTACAAATCCAACAACAGACTGGAATACACTTGCAGCCGATGACATTCCTATATCGCTAAGCTCCATAAGTGCCCGGTATACGTATGTATCAATTGTCTGCGTAGTGTTATAAAGCGCACCTGAGTTCATAGGTACCTGATAGAACAATCCGAAATCCGAATTAAAGATTTTAGAAATAGCCATAAGTACCATTATTACAACTGTAGGCTTAAGGAGCGGTATCATGATATGGAAAATCTGCTGCAGTCTTGTAGCACCATCAACTCGTGCTGCCTCATACAATTCAGCATCAATTCCCGCTATGCTGGACATATAAATGATTGAACCGTAGCCTGTAGCCCTCCAGATATTTACGATTGTCAGTATCACCGGCCAGTATTTTGGTTCACTGTACCAGGAGATTGGCATATTTTTTAATATGGTCTTATCAATAAAACCTGTCTGTGCATTTAAGAATGCAAATACAATATATGCCACGATTACCATGGAAATAATATTCGGGAAAATAATCAAAGGCTGTGCGATCTTAGCCAAAAACGTTCTTCCTACCTCGTTAAGCATAATTGCAAGGGTTACGGAAAGAACAATGCCGAGCACTATAAACAGTACATTATATCCAAGTGTATTTCTTAGCATTATTCCGGCATCCTTTGTTTTAAAAAGGAATTCGAAATTCTTAAAGCCTGCCCAGTCACTTCCGAATATTCCCTTTTGGTAATTAATATTTTTAAAGGCAATAAATATACCAAACATAGGAAAATAGCTGTTGATCAAAAGATAGATCATGGCAGGTAAAAGCATTATAAAGAAAGGAATATCTCTTTTCAGGTTGTGTTTTTTCTTCATAGTGGTGATATCTCCTAATAAAATCTCCGCCTGTCTCCTTAACGGAAAAGCTTACAGGCGGAGAATTTTTAAGTGCTTATTACTGCTGTGCTAACCAGCTGTCAAGCTGTGACTGCTTTTCAGCAATGATTGTGTCGATTCCGGCTGCTTCAAGTTCAGAGATAAACTTAGGCAGTGTCTCGTCAGGATTCATCTCACCGCACTCAAGGCCTGTGTAGTACTGGCTTATTACGTTGTTTACTGCAGTGATCTCTGTCTTAACATTAGATCCGTCAAAGAGGAATCCTAAGTAATCGGACTTCTTGCTGTTGTTGATAAGGTCCATACCAAAGTCCTTAACATCTCCCATGAAACCATACATAAGGAAGTTGTTACCAAAGCATCCGCAGGATACTCTTGCCTGGTAAGGAGCTGTCTCAGCTGTTACGCCTTCCGGATAATCGGGCATTGCATTTGCAGGATCGAAGCCATCAGGAATTACATAATCCTCACCCTCAAGACCATAGATGATTGTGTTAATTACATATTCATCTGTCCAAAGAAGGTTCATAAGTCTGCATGCTGCTGCAGGATCAGCTGATGTATATCCAAGACTGAACTGGTTGCTGAATGCTGAACTCTGCATAAGGTCTGTTCCGCAAGTTGCCCATGTCATCTCATAATCGCCATAGGTTCCGCTGTTAGCCATAGCCTCACTCATAGGATAACCATAACCGATTACACTACCAAAGCCTCTGCCTGCTGCGATAAGGTCTGATGCGATGTCAGGTGATACAGATGCCTCAGGCATAAGGAGACCCTTCTGGTTCCAATCGTATGCTCTCTCTACCATTTTCTTGAAGGCATCGGATGCATAGAAATTTTCAACCTTTCCAGTGTTGCCGATAACAGCACCTGTGCAGGATTCCGGGTTGTCGCCAAGATAGTCGATATCTACATCTGCTTCAGGGCCATCAGCTGCGTTGATCAGCATGAATGTGTTGGGATTTGTAGGGCAAAGCGGATAAATATCAGGATGGTTCTCATGAACCTTTGTAAGAAGGTCCTCAAGATCTGCCACGCTGTTTATGCTGTCAAGATCAACTCCTGCTTCATCTGCAAGATCCTTTCTGCACATGAAGTACCACTGGAATGTATTTGCCTTATAAACAGGAAGTGAATAAAGTGATCCGTTTACGTATGAAGACTTCATGAAGTCCTCGCCCATAAGATCGATAGCTTCCTTCATGGAATCTACATAGTCATCCATGGGAAGAACCTGTCCCTTTGTAACATAGGTGCTAAGACCTGCAAGAGGCATGAAAATGTCTACCTGGTCTCCACTTGATAAAACAAGATTGATCTGATCCGTATACTGGAACATATCTACGGGATGAAGCTCAATATCTACGCCGATCTTGGGCTCAAGATACTTATTAAGCTCCTCCTGAACACTAGCAATACCACCTTCACTAGGCATATTGAAGTAAACAGGATAATACAAAGTTACATTTGAGATGCTGTCCCAGCTCTGCTGCTCTGCCTCCCCTGCATCAGCAGTATCTGTTGTTTCGGTGGACTGCGCAGTCTCAGTTGTTGAAGATCCGGTATCCTCACTCACCTGATCAGCTGAGCCTGAACCACCACAGGCTGTCAGGACCGTCATACTCATCGCCAGAATCATTGAAAGCAATTTCTTTTTCACAGTTATCCTCCTTTTTCCATAAGAAAATCTGACCCTTCATCAGATACCAAATGGTATACGTGTTTTGGGGGTTCTCCCCTGTTAGATTTAAGTATATAGATATATCCCCTGCGCCACTTCTAATAATGACTCATGGATTTTAAAAATTGACACATCTATTAAATTATTCAATTCCAAAGAGCCACTTAAGGGATGGCTCAAGGCATGAATTCCAGAATGTCCAGTTATGCTCACCGGGACCTTCATGATAAGTAACATCAATGTCGTTTTCTTTTAGCAGATCTCTAAGAGCCTTGTTTCCTTCATAGCCAAAATCCTCTGTACCGCATGCCATCCATACGGCGGGAGCTATCTTACCTTCTGCCTTAATGGCTTCAAGCTGCACCCTGGGATTTGCATGAGTTTTTGCTGCCTCTTCAAGATCGCCAAACCACAGTCTGTAATAGTCCTTATTGGCAATGGGATTATCATCCGGCATCATTGCAAGTCCTTCAACAATATTTGCACTTGACAGTGCTATAACCCTTGAGAAGGTCTCAGGATACTCAAGACCTGTATGTAATGCACCGAATCCGCCCATGGAGAAGCCTCCTATGAAGGTATCCTCCCTCTTATCCGAAAGATTAAAGAGCTTTCTTACATAAGAAACCAGCTCTTCTCCTATGTAGGTCTGATATTTTCCGCCTGTGTGCTTCGCATTCAGATAAAAGCTGTTATCGCCTGACGGCATTGCAACAACCAGATTGTATTTTCCTGCCATCTCTCTGATAGGACTTCCTGTAACCCAGTCTGCAGCATTTCCCGAATATCCGTGAAGCAAAATAAGAAGCTTTGCCGGACGATCGTATGCCGGATTATCCTTCGTCATAAGCTCGTTAACATCATCAGGAGCTACAATGTAAATCTCAGTAAGCTTTGCAAGTGATTGTGAAAAGTAATTAATGTGAAATAGTGACATGTCTTCTCCCTTCTTTTTTCATACATTGTTTTATGTGATTATTTCTCTATTACAATTTTGCCATCAGCAGTTCTTCTGAATTTCTTAAGGAAATCCCATGCGATCCTGCAGGTATTTGGTCTGATGTCATGCTTATGATGACTTACTGAGCTAAGGGCTGTATAAATTTCGCCATCCTCACTTTCATAATATCTGACAGTTGTTATGCACTCGGGATAATCCTTATCGTCAAACTGCCTTGTGATATCTCCGCCGACACCGTAGCACTGATCCTTCCAGCTCTCTTTATCTTCAAACATAACATCATAGGTTTTCTTAACCTTATTTACTTCAAACAGATATTTGATTCTGTTAAAGCATTTCTCTTCCTGTCTTGGAAGTTCGGCAAGAGGTGATTCTTCGCCTGCGTTATAGAAAACAGGCACCATAACCTCTCTGTTTACTTTGCCAATCTTCTCAAACTGCGAATTTTCTCCCACATCAACAGTTGCATTCATGGGAGCAAGTCCCGCAAAGGCTTTGGGGTATTCCTGATACAGATCCCAGCTCTTTATTCCGCCCATGGAAAAGCCTGTAGCATATATCTTTGTCTCATCTATGGCAAATTCCTTCTTAAGATGCTCAAGTACTTCCATAACCTCAGTTGCGGGAACTTCCAGATGCATCTCAACAGCACTCACAATAAAACCGTTCTCCTTGGCTATCTGTGGCCATCCGCCTATCATAGCTGTCGCAACAGCGCTGTCTCCGCCGCCGTGGAAGCAAAGCATAAGAGGCTTTTTATTTTTCTCATCATGAACATCCATGTCCTTTCCATAGAAATTCACGATTCCAACCGTATGCTCAGGTCTTTTGATTCCCTTTGCATGATTGTCTTCGCAGGTGGTGACAACCAGCGTCTCCGGCTCCATTACGATGCCCTCCTTTCGCCAGTTGTCAGCCTTCATTACTCTGTTCTTCCAACGCTTATAATCGCCCATGCAGCCGTCATACTGCTCCCTTATATCAAGCTCCTTATAAACGTTTACAACAGCCCCGCTACTTAAGAAAACAGAATTTATTATCTCCTCGTTTCCCACTGATACCAGATGTATTTCCTTGCTTGTGATAATCGGAGCTTCATTCATTTTTTCAAGTAATGCTGCCGTTATCGTGAGATCTCCTTCTCCAAGGTCTCCAAGATAAGTGCTTCCCTCAACATGCTTTAAATAGAATCTTCCTATATAATCAGCACCCTTTCCCTTTGCAAAAACATAAACCGCAACAGAGCTTCCCAGGATAAAGTACTCAGGTGTCTCATCCTCAAGGGGATGCTCCTTCCTCATCTGCTCTTCAAAGAAGTTCTTTGGTATCTTGTCATCATAGACAATGCCATGATCAAAGCCCCACTGGGTAAGCTTTAATTTCCCCATCACCTTCTCATATAAGCCGTAAGGCTCTGTATCCCAGCCCTTACCCTTTTGCGGATTAAGGAATATAACGCTACCGCCGTTTTCTCCTGCAATATCGGAAAGTCCGTTTTCTTTGGCATATTCTGCCGCCTCATCTCTGCTAAATGCACTGTCCCCAAGAACAAGCAGTGTCGGAGCAGAAAATCCGTAATTGATAACATCGCTGTGCATGGTATCTTTTCCCTGATACACAAAGATCTCATGCTCCTCGATCTCCATTGTCGTAATATATCCCCCATCCGGATATTCGTGCGTGGCTACTTCTCTAATAGGTTCCACTTATATCACACCTCCTCTATTTGAAAGATTGTTACCATTCTCTATAAAAAAATATAGAAGCTTTCCTTCCTCATCTCTTTAAAATTTGAGAACTATTTTTTTAATTTTGTGTCATAATATAAAAAAACAGTGCTAATGATTAAATCAAAAGCGCCATTTTAAGCCATTTCTAAGAAAAAAATAAAAAATTGAAAATTTTTTAAAAAAATGCTTGCATTATTAAAAAATCCGTAGTAATATATCACTTGTCGTTGAGACAGCGACACGAACACCAATAAAGATGCGCTTCTAGCTCAGTTGGTAGAGCACCTGACTCTTAATCAGGGTGTCCAGGGTTCGAGCCCCTGGAGGCGCACGCCGAGTACTGTTTTGTGGGTATATCCCATGGGGCGGTACTTTTTTTGCGCGTCAGCAATGAGCCACGCAGGAAAAATAGAAGGAAAAGACTCTTGGGAGTTTACTCACATAAGAGACTTTTCCTTCTATTTTTTATATGCGGCGAATGCCGCGACAATGAGAAATTTACGTAGTAAATTTCGAATCTGCGTGGCTCATCCCCTCGTGCGAATCTTGCTCACATAGGGGAATCTATATCTTTTATTTTATACGGCGAATGCCGCGACAACGAGGGCGCTAGACGTCCGGGGGACGTCTGTTTAGCGCCGCCCGAAGCGGAGCGAAGACAGAAGCGCAGCGGTTTCGAGTTTGTCGGCATGGCTCTCTTTCCATTCGAATCTTGCGTGGCGTTATAATGCTTTACTCTTACTATTTTTCTTTATGTATGTGTCATAGCCATTCTCACCGGTAAAGACTGCTGTCAGCTTAAGCTTTTTCTTGTCGTCTGAATTAACCAGCTTCTTTCCGGGTTCTCTTTTCTTATCTTCTGTTTTAGTCTTAAATTTATAATTCTCATAGTCTTTGGCGTATTTTTTAACATTCTCCATAGTCTGCTGGTAGGCGGTCATAATATCCTCGCGTTTGATGACCTTACCATCCTTAGCAAACGGAAGCAGATCCGTTTTGAGATCTTTATTTTTAATTCCTGTTAATCGTATAGATTCTCCACCATTATTTGAAAGCAAATACAGCTTATCCATAAGTTCCGATGCTTTTTTCAGTTCCGTATAAAAACTCTTATATTGCTTTGAATTCCTAATGCCACTCTTTGCATTTTTGGCATCTGCAGTAATTGTATGGAAAAACTCACAGGATTCTCTGCTTACAGCCGGGAATTCATCCTTCTGTGAATCCATACTGTCTAAAAATCCATTCACTTTTGACGCATTGCCAAGTGTCTTTTTGTTAGCCTCTTTTGATGCAAGCTCTCCTGCTTCACTCAGGAATGGTCTGTGTTTACTAAAATGAGTTGCATACTTAAGCTCTTTGTCTAAATCCTCCATATAAGTGGATGCTAACTTATCGCCATTAATGAGAGCATTACTGTGTTTAATGAATTTCTTGAGAAAACCATCACAATCAAAACCTTTTTTCGAGCATCCGTTCAGTACTGCTCTAACAACTTTCTTCTGATTGTCACTCTTGAGTTTTCCTTCGATCATTACTCTGATAGTTTCAACATCATACTTTGATTCAATAAACTTATCCCTTTGGTCTTCATCCAAATTAAGCTTATCAATATTAATCTCATGCTGTGGCTCATCAAGCACTTCTTCATGCTTCATAGTCTTTATATCATTAAAACTGATTTTCTTTACAGGTTCTTTTTTTTCACCCTTATTAAGCTTTTTCAGCTCTTCTTCAGCATACTCAATTACAATATCAAGATTATCATGGCTGTTAAAGGTCATCTGCTCCACACTACTTTTGCTTAGTCTGGAAAGTTCACTCATAAGGCCTCTTGTATCAAGCTCGTCTTTTAAAAATTTACTAAATACTGTTACTGCGTTCAGTGTCTCAGTTCCTGTTTCATCGTTTGCTATTGCATTCATATACGCTCTCAAAGCGTTTTTCTGATTCTGATTTTCAAGACGTGTTTCGAGCAGATCAGAAAGCTGACCCAGGTTATAATTCGCTTTTGGAAATCCAAACAGTTTATTATACGCACCGTTTAAGTGTCTGATTTCATAATCTCTATTTTCGATCTCAACTACTTCCTGCTTTGGCATTATTCCCCTCCTTGCCACGCTCATAAGAAATATTTTTTTAAGCGTACATATAATTTTTCTTGTTACTTAAATATATATGCAGCAGAATAAAAAATTACACGCATAAAATTAAAAATGCACTCAAAAAATAAAAACTCCCGAAATCATTATGATTCCGGGAGCCATAAAACATTCTAATTATTTAATCTTTGTACCTATTACATAGGTTCCGTTTTCTCTGCGAGCACAGAAGAAATAACCATCAAGCTTTACATAGATAGGCTGGTTCTTCTTAACCTTAAGCTTTACCTTTGTTGTCTTACCATAGTCAACTCTGCCGTTAGCCTTAGCTCTCTTAGATTTGTTGTATACGGTGTAATTAAGGTGAGATAAGTCATTTCCAAGATCATTGTTTGTGATCTTAATTATCATTGTGCCTGTCTTCTTAGGCTTAATCTTGAAAACGTCTACATCAGTATCATGCTCGATTGTTCCGTAAATGTTCTTTCCTGACTTAACTGTCTTCTTTACTGTTTTGAAATCATTTGGCTCTTCAAGAGTGATCTTTACGTAAGTTGAAAAACCACTTCTCCAACCATCGCTGTGGATGTGAAGATAAATTGTTTCATGAGCTTCCATGCCGATAACTACTGTCTCACCGTCACCTGTAAAGAAACCTGAATGACCGGTACTCTTGCCATTCTTGTAGAAGAACTCAAAATTAGGTCAAACGTCTCCATCTGTCTGTGACATTGTTACTTCAGCATAAGAACACTGATTAGAATAGTTTGTGAACTTATACCAGCGGCCAACCTTTGACTCTTCCTTTGTAAGTGAACCTGTTTTAAAATCATCATTGCCGATTTCAAGTGCTGTTTCTCTCGAAACATTTGTCTCGGCTGCCTTAACCTTAAGGCCTCCGAACCCTCCTAGTGATGACACTGTAAGTACAGCTGCCATTACTATTCCTAAAACTCTTTTCATTTCCCCTTCTTCTCCTTTTCGAGTTCTCCCCTCACGAAAATAATTTTATATTAACAGCAAAAATAAAAAAAGGACTTAATCTCCTCATTAATTCCCTGTTAATCACATAATTTAGCGAGTTGCGGCAATAGTTTACGCAACATCTGATAATATAAATAATTATCTGACATTTCCCGATATCTGTTCCCCAGGTTTTAATGACCACAGCTCCGGGTTTCATTCGCCTTCTGTGCTTACACTTCCGGCTTTTTCAGGATGCTCAAGCATCTCCTGCATAGTCTTCCATCCAAGTACCGCGCACTTTACTCTGGCAGGCATGTGTGAAATATCCTGAAGTGCTGCTGCCTCATCAAGTTCTTCAAGCTGCTCTTCTTCTTTGATCTCACCCTTGATCATTCCCATAAAGGTTCCTGCGAGCTTAATTGCATCCTCTTTGGATCTGCCAATGATCTGATCTGCCATCATATCCACAGAAGCCTGTGAAATAGCGCAGCCAGATCCGCTGAACATTGCATCATCAATAACGCCGTCTACTACCTTCAGCTGCAATGTAATATCATCTCCGCAGCTGGGGTTTACGCCCCTTAGCACAAGATCGGGATTCTCCATCTCTCCCTTGTGTACAGGTCTTAAATTGTGCTCGTTAACTATTTCTCTGTATAAACCCTTTAAATCCATTATATTGCCTTTCTAAAACCCTCATCCGGCACTTCGTGCCACCTTCTCCCAAGGGAGAAGGCATTATTTTAATTGTCTTTCTTAAAATAATTATCAGTCCTCATATCCCATAACAGCGCGGACCTTGGAAAGGTGCTCTAAGAATCTGTCTACCTCTTCCTCTGTATTATAGAAATATACACTGGCTCTTGCCGTTGATCCTGCACCTATAAACTGCATAAGAGGCTGCGCACAGTGATGTCCTGCCCTTACGCATACATGATCATCATTTAAAACTGAGGAAATATCATGAGGATGAACCCCATCCATTGTGAAGGTAACTATTCCGCTGTGCTTTTTAGGATCTGATGATCCATAAATCTTAATGTAAGAAAGCTTTTTCATGCCTTCCATCATGCGGACAGTGAGTTTTTCTTCCTGCTTGCTTATAAAATCAAAGCCAACCTTCTGAAGATATTTAATAGCTGCTTCTAATCCGACAGCTCCTGCCGCATTGACGGTTCCTGCCTCGAACTTATGAGGAAGCTCTGCATAAGTGGCATCCTCTCTTGTAACATACTCGATCATCTCGCCGCCTGTAAGGAATGGCTTCATATTCTCAAGAATAGCCTTTTTACCATAAAGTACGCCGATTCCCATGGGAGCCATGAGCTTGTGTCCTGATAATGCATAAAAATCAGCATCAAGCTCCTGCACATTAACAGGAATATGGGGAGCTGCCTGAGCACCGTCCATAACAACTGTAGCGCCCTTTTCATGAGCGTAAGCCGCAATCTCCTTAACGGGATTGGTTATTCCAAATACATTTGAAACATGCCCGATAGACACGATTTTTGCCTTATCAGTAATCTTGCTCTTATATTCAGCCTCTGTGATCACGCCTTCTTCATCAGGCTCCAGATAGATGAGCTTTGCCTTTTTCTCACGGCACACCATCTGCCAGGGAAGAATATTGCTATGATGCTCCATCACAGTGATAACCACTTCATCGCCTTCATTTACATTAGAAAGGCCATAACTGTAAGCCACAAGATTCATGGATTCTGTGGTATTTCTGGTAAATATGATCTCCTCAGCAGATGCTGCTCCAATAAAGTCAGCAACCACCTGTCTTGCATGCTCATATCTCTCTGTGGCGTCAACGCTCCAGTCGTAGAGACCTCTTAAGGGATTTGCATTGGAATTTTCATAAAAATCCTTTATAGCATCCACAACCGCAGTGGGTCTCTGAGATGTGGCAGCATTATCAAAATAAATGTAGTCCCCTTTTCCAAGTATGGGGAAATCTTTTCTGAAATCCTCAGGTGTCATGTAGTCACTCTTTCCAGCCTTCTTCCGCTCTTTAGACACCCCTCGTCCTAAATCATGAAGGCAAAATTATAGTAAATAAATTACAGTATCGTTCTGATGTATTGCTGGATGCGAACAATCAGCGCTTCATCCGGTATCATGCGGGCTATAGATTCCATGCGGGCACGGACCATAAGCTTTTTGGCAGCATCCTCATCGATTCCTCTGCTCTCCATATAGAAAAGAGTGTCATCTCCAAGCTGACCGATAGATGCACCATGGCGACCATCCACATCTTCCTCTCCGCAAAGGATTACCGGCATAGTCCTGTTTACAACATCAGGGCTAAGAAGCAGTGTATCCTCCTGCTCATCACCCACAGATCCGGCACTTCCTGTCTTAAAATCAAGAGTTCCTCTGAACGTCTTAACCGCATTATCAAGAAGTACTCCTCTAAAAACCATGTTGGACTCAGTCTTTTGTCCGTACTGATCTGCAACATAGTTCATGTCATATTCCTGTGTATGTCTGCAAAGGTAACCTGTGTGGTTATTGAAAATACTCTTTCTTCCAAGAAGTGTTACTCTTGTACCACCCCAGGTCTTACCTGCGCCAAGCTGCATTGTGATGGTCTCAATATCTGCCTTGTCATCACATACGCCGCCTATATCATCAAAATGAATAAAGCCTTCGCTAAGCATCTGTACCTTAACAAGGTTTATCTTTGCTCCTTCTTCTGCAAGAAATCTGGTGCTTATTCCAAGAAAGCCCTTTGCATCTGCTTCGGATTCATACTCCATGATAACTGTTATTTCTGAACCCTTCTTTGCACAGATAACCTGACTTCCAAGTACGCATTCACCATCCTTAAGAGAATACTTAATGTGAACAGGCTCTTCAACCTTATAACCCTCATCTGCTGTGATGATCATAACAGGTACGTTCATTTCATCCATAAGGTTATCGACTTCTACGCCCATACCTGTGCGAACGATCTGTCCCGCATTGAAAGGTGCTGTATCGCCGTTAGGCCCTGGAAGCTCAGTCTGCTTAGCCTTGATCTTGTCATTAACCTCTGCAAAAACATCCTGAACATCGCTCTTTATGGCATCACTTTTAACAGTTACTGCCGCTGGAATCATATCAGGCTCAGGAGTCTTTGTATTCTCAATATACAAATCATTTACATCAATCTCGCTGCTGTTTGACCTAAGAAATCTGTAAGTCAGTGCAGGCAAGTGATTTACTTTCATCTTTAAATCCATGTTTTTGTCCTTTTGTAACCAACTGTGTGTAAGAAGCTACTATCAGCCTCCTGACATCTCAAGCTTAATTAGGTTATTCATCTCAACTGCATACTCAAGAGGAAGCTCCTTGGAAACAGGATTAGCAAAGCCGCTGACGATCATGGCTCTTGCATCCTCCTCGGAAAGACCTCTGGACATCAGATAAAATACTGCTTCATCACTGATACGTCCGATCTTTGCCTCGTGTCCTACATCAGCATCATCGGTTCTGATATCCATTCCGGGGATTGTATCCGCACGTGAAATGGAATCCAGCATAAGTGAATCGCAGGAAACTGAAGTCTTGGCATGCTTAGCTTCTTTATTAATGATAACTGAACTTCTGTAGGTTCCGATTCCGCCTGATTTTGAAATAGACTTTGTCGAAATCACTGAAGAAGTGTATTTACCCTGATGAACTACCTTGGCACCTGTATCAAGGTTCTGACCTTTTCCCGCAAAGGTGATACCTGTGTACTCCATTGTAGAGTGGTCACCCTTAAGGATGGTCATTGGATACAGATATGATGTATGTGAACCAAAGGAACCGGAAACCCATTCCATTCTTGCACCCTCTTCTACAAGCGCACGCTTGGTATTGAGGTTATACATGTTCTTGGACCAGTTCTCTATGGTTGAATAGCGAAGTCTCGCATTCTTTTTTACAAAAAGCTCAACGCAGCCTGCATGAAGGTTCGCAACATTGTACTTGGGAGCTGAGCATCCCTCGATGAAATGAAGGTCAGCGCCTTCATCAACGATGATAAGTGTATGCTCAAACTGACCTGCACCTGCAGCATTAAGTCTAAAATATGACTGCAGAGGGATATCAACCTTTACTCCCTTGGGTACATATACAAATGAGCCGCCTGACCATACTGCTCCGTGAAGAGCTGCATACTTGTGGTCTGTGGGCGGAACCAGCTTCATGAAATACTCATGAACCATATCCGCATACTCGCCTGTAAGGGCACTTTCCATATCTGTATAAATAACGCCCTGGTTTGCAACTTCATCCTTAACATTGTGGTAAACAAGCTCTGAGTCGTACTGAGCACCTACACCTGCAAGAGATTCACGCTCTGCTTCCGGGATACCCAGTCTTTCAAAGGTGTTCTTGATATCCTCGGGAACATCCTCCCACTTGCCCTTCATATCTGATTTTGAGCGAACATAGGAGGAAATGAGATTCATATCAAGGCCGTCTGTATCAGGGCCCCAATCAGGCATCTCAAGCTCGTTATATATCTTTAGAGAATCAAGTCTGAACTGCCTCATCCACTCGGGATCGTGCTTTTCCTCTGAGATCTTCCTAACGATATCCTCGGTAAAACCGTCCTCCATGCGGTAGAAGTCCTGCTCGTTCTCCACATCCTTTATATCATAGACACTGCGGTCAATATCAACGACCGTCTTATTATTTTCTGCCATCTTTTTATCCTTAACTAATTATCAAATAGTGTCGCAGCCACTGCAGCCTTCACATCTTACATACTTCTCGAAACCGTTCTCATTGATCTCTTCAACAAGTCTGGCATCTCCTGTAGTGATGATGCGTCCCTTAACAAGTACGTGAGTATAATCAACATGAAGAGACTCTAAGATCTTGGTGGAGTGAGTGATGATAAGAAGCGCTCCGTCCTTCTGCTTCTGATACTCCTGAATTCCCTTGGATACTGTTCTTACAGCATCTACGTCAAGACCTGAATCTGTCTCGTCGAGGATCGCAAGCTTGGGCTTGAGCATAAGCAGCTGAAGAATTTCAGCCTTTTTCTTCTCACCGCCTGAAAATCCTACGTTCAGATCACGGTCAGCGTACTCTGAATCCATGGTAAGAAGGTCCATAGCCTCTGCAAGCTGCTTCTTGTACTGAAGAAGCTTAACGGGCTTACCTGTCTGCTCATGATAAGCATTCCTTATGAAGCTTCCCAGTGAAATACCGGGAACCTCAAGAGGATTCTGAAATGATAAAAACATTCCTGCCTTGGCTCTCTTATCAGCGGCCTCATTTGTAAGGTCCTGGCCGTCAAAAATGATCGAGCCCTCAGTAATTTTATAGTGAGGGTTACCCATAAGTGTGTAACCAAGTGTAGATTTACCCGCACCGTTAGGTCCCATTAAAACATGGGTTTCTCCGGGCTTAATCTCAAGATTTATGTCGTGTAAAATAGGCAGATCTTCTACTGATGCAGAAAGATTTTTAACCTGTAATAAAGACTGTTCTGACATATTATATGTACTCCTTAATAACTATACAAATATCATTATCTGCGCATAATCCAACTGATTATAACACAAATTTGCACATATATCATTAAGTGTGCTTAAATGTATATGATAATGTTTCGCAAAATTTGAAAAACGAATGGAGAAAAAATGGAATTCTTATCAGATGTAATTCTGGATACGCTAATAGATGGCTTTAAGCTGCTGCCCTTTTTGTTTATAACCTACCTCATTATGGAGTACTTAGAGCACAGGACAGGGGATAAAACCCAGCAGATAGTTCAGAAGGCCGGAAAATTCGGACCACTCTTTGGTGGAATCATAGGAGCATTTCCCCAGTGCGGGTTCTCTGCTGCCGCATCTAACCTTTATGCAGGCCGCGTAATTACCCTCGGAACCCTGATAGCCATCTATCTGTCAACCTCAGATGAGATGCTGCCGCTTTTCATATCATCGAATGAAATAGCTGCTGACAGAATGGTAAAAATTATTGCCGTTAAGGCAGCTCTTGGTATTTTCTACGGATTCCTTGTGGACTTTATCTTAAGGAGCTACAGGAGATACAAAAAAAGAGCCGAGAACGACCCTGTCAGAATTGAAGAGCTATGTAAAAGAGAGCATTGTCACTGCGAGGAGGACAGTCCTAAAATCTCAGCCCACAGAGGTAGAAGTGATGACGCTTCAGCTGACAATCAGAAAATCAGCAAGGCAAAGATTGCTAAGGAGACCCATACTCCTCACGAGCACTCCCACGAGGGACATGGAAATATCTTTAAATCCGCATTTATACATACACTGCACATCTTTATTTATGTGCTGATTTTCACCTTCGTGCTTAATACACTGATAGAGCTTATTGGTGAAGATACCATCTCAGCCTTCCTTAACAGAAATGCCGTGGTAAGTCACGTACTTGCAGGAATAATAGGACTTATTCCCAACTGCGCTGCTTCTATCATAATCACTACTCTGTATCTTAACAGCATGATCACCTTCGGAACCATGATGTCAGGTCTTCTGGTTGGCGCAGGTGTAGGACTGCTTATCCTCTACAGAGTAAATGAAGGAAAGGTCAGAAACCTGCAGATAACAGGTATCCTTTATCTTATCGGAACCTTCACAGGTCTGATCCTCGATCTTCTGCGTTTTAGTATCTAAATCATTCACTGTAAATATAATCACTTACAAGTGCCCCGTTCTCCGGGGCATTTATTATTATGGAAATACCGTTTTCTTCCATGTCAGCCATTTCTTTTTCAAAAGAAAGCTCATATGTATTCTCATTACCAAGGGTATCTGTGGTTACAAGAGTATATGAGTTTCCTTCATATAAGGTGATAGTGATACCGGCGATTATTCTTCCGGATGGAAGAGTCATTCCGTCAAAAAGAAGATTCCCCGAATCACCGCCTGCCGAATCCTTAACTACCATACTGTTTAATTCTGACCCGGATTTATTCTCAATATAGCAAAGAACATCATGATACTTTGCAATATCCTCGCTTAAGTCCTGTTCGATCTTAAGCTCCTTTTCCATCTCACCACAAAGGTACTGATAATCGGAGATAAGACTGTCCATAGCCATAAGAACACCTTCAGTATTCTTATTTTTGACCTTTTTAAATTCTAAAGCCTCGATTTCCTCTTCCTTTTGCTCAAAGTTATAGAGCGCATCACTGAAGGTTTCCACAGTGAGCTGGGAATAAAGCTCCTCAGCAGCCTTTCTTGCGCTTCTAAGCTCTTCCCTTTTAGCCTCGGCAAGGGCCTGATTATCCTTGGACATTCCGCAGGCTGACAGCATCGTTATAGATAAAACAGTAATAACAGTAACTAATAGTTTTTTCATATTCTTCCTTTTCATAAAAACAAATAATATAAAATTCCTGAATCTCCTTGGAAATTCAGGAATTCATAAACCATTCTATCAGTTTGTCTGCTGCTTTGCCACCGGAACTGTTGCAATAAACCTTATCATGTGATCTCCGTCCCTTTTTGCCTCGATGGAGCCGCCATGGGAATTGGCGATAGCTCTTGCAACTGAAAGGCCTATTCCATAACCTCCTGTATTTCTGCTTCTGGAGGAATCGGCCCTGTAGAATCTGTCAAATAATCTGTCCAGATTCCCATCAGGAATGCTGTCGCAGGTATTTGAGACCTCAAGTATGGCCTTTTTACCCTTACTGTCCAGCTCAAGGCATAAATTCACAACGCCTTTTTCTGACGCATATTTCATGGCATTGTCCAAAAGCAGGGATGAAAGCTGATTTATAGCATTCTTATCCCCCGTAATATGGATATTCTCCGTAATATCCGTGTTGTACTTAAGATTTTTTGATTCAGCAACAGGCTGAAATGACTGGGCTGTATCCTTTATTACATAGCTCATATCCACATCTGAAAAAACTACGTGGATATTCTCTTCTTCCATCCTTGATAGTGTAAGCATGTTTTTTACAAGGCCGTTCATTCTTTTTATCTGGCCTCTTATACTCTCAGTCCACTCACTTTTTCCTGCTTCAAGCTCTATGACATCAACATTTGCAGACACAACTGCAAGAGGTGTCTTTAGCTCATGACCTGCATCGGTGATAAACCTCTTTTGCTTTTCAAGGGATTCGACAACAGGAGCAACTGCTTTTCCGGAAAACAGGTAAACAAGAATAAACATGCCTACAAGACTGACACACGCTATTCCAAGAGTCATCAGAAGAAGTCTGTTTGCACCGTAAAAACCATTGCTGCAGTCAAGGAAAATAAGAAGCACCGAGCCGTCGGTGTTCTCCTTGATGATATATCTGTAGTGCCAATCGTAGTAACCCCGTGCCTTATTGCCGCTGCTATATACTTCCTTTGCTATCTCTTCTGCTTCTGACTCGGATACCGCAGCGATATGCCCTACATCCGTCCTTATAACGGATCCGTCTCCATCAAGCTTTACCCAGAAATATCTTGTCTGATAAGGCATTTCTATGGTTCTGTTATAGGCAGCTTTTCCTCCAAAAAAGACCCCCTCCATATCTTCCGGTTTCATGGGCGGGCCTCCATCACCCTTTTTCCCAAATTCCATTTTCATCTCAGGGAAAAAGCCTTCATTTTCCGCAAGTATATTAAGGGCATCATCCGCGCCGGACTGAACCTCTCTGTAGTTCAAAAAATTAATAACGCCTATTATTGCTACCAAAATTAAAAACAAAGACAGCATAGCCGTTAATACAAATTTTCGACGGAGTTTTTTTACCATATACTTAACCCTTCACTACCATTGAATATCCAACACCTCTTGAAGCCTTGATCTCGCAGGTAGCTTCAAGCTGTGTGAGCTTTTTCCTGAGGTTTGAAATATAGACCCATACCACATTTACATCTGCTTCGCCATCAGACCATATCCTGTCCATGAATGCATCAACCGATATAACTCTGCCGGGGTTCTCCATCAGCATCTCAAGCATCTGAAACTCTCTTCCCACAAGCCTTATGGTCTCGTGTCCTTCTGTCTTTAGCTCGTAGGTTGATCTGTTAAGCTCAAGATTTCCACAGGTCAGATTATTTGGAGCATAGTCAGACTTTCTTCTGGTCATGGCTCTTATTCTTGCAAGGAGCTCCCCCATATCGAAGGGCTTTGTAAGATAATCATCCGCTCCCAGATCAAGTCCTGTTATCCTGTCCTCAATCTCTGATTTTGCAGTAAGGAAAAGAACGGGGGTAGATATCCCTTTTTCCCTTATTTTCTTAAGTACCTCCGTACCCATCATTCCGGGCATCATGATATCCAGAATTATTCCATCATATTCACTGCTAAGTATATAATCAAGGGCATCCTGTCCGTCATATACAGCATCAACCGTATAGCTTGAATGCTTTAATATGGCAACCAGCGCATTTGAAAGTTCCATTTCATCTTCAGCTAAAAGTAATTTCATCTAAGCCTCCAAAATATATCTATTCGTAATAATCAAGCAGCATCAGCTCGACAACACGGTTGTAGCTTGCCTTCCCATCATCTATTCCATTTGCCTTAAGTGTTGTATCCACAAAGGTATCTGCTGCCTTTTTAACTGTTTCTGTCTTAAGGACCGATTCGTCTTCCACCTTTTCCCAGTCCTCCTTAGCAAGAAAAATGTTGTCATGCCTTACCAGCTCCGAGAGCTTTACGTGGCTCTTATATTCCTCCTTGGACACATTTTCATAAAAGGCATTGTTCACGTAGTTAAGTACGCCCATATAGCCGCTGTATTTAAAAAGCTTATCCTCTGACTCTGTGCATGCAAGATAGGCAAGGAAATTTGCTTCATCCTCCATGATATAGCTCCTTGTATGGGAAAGCTCATGGCACATGGTAAAGGGCTTATTGGTGATGTACATGATCGTGTTGTAATTAGCTTCCATTGAAAAAGGAAAATAATATCCCTGCATGTACTGCTGAGACACAAAGCCTGAAAAATACAGAGGCTTTGGCGTTACATAAAATCCCGAAAGCTTAGGGAATCTTCCGGATATCCCTCTCATGGAATCTGCAGCCACAACCTTCATGTCACTCTCAGTAAGAGAAGCTCCATTCTCAGATAAGTAGATCACATTTCCTTCTTCGTCACGGTCCATTTCCTGTGCCAGCTCGTTACATTTATTTACAATAAAGTCCCGGAGCTCAGCCAGCTCAGACACTGAAAACTCTCTCGCTTCAAAGGAGTCCTCTGCTATTGGTGTTGTCCTGTAATTGATAAAACAGTTCAGCGTCATAATCAGGAAAATGATTATAAGTAGTCCTGCTGTAGCCTTGCAGTAGCCAAAATAGACACTGCGGAAAGTCTTATTTCTGTTTATAAGTATTGCACACAAACCTAAAGCAAAAATAAAAATCCAGAAAACTCCGACTAAAATCATTATTTCGCCCACGGAAATCGGCGCAAGGGAAGTAAGCCGCCCCAGAGTACCAACCCAGATCGGAAAAACATAGGCAGAGTAGGCATCCGCAAAGCCCGGTCCAAATACCGCCAGAATATTAAGTAAGATAGTTGCCGTCAAAACGGTGATGAGAAACTTTTTCATAATTAATTTCTATCACTATTTCGACCTTTTTGTAAATAAAAACAAGGACTGTTAAACTTAAATTTAGCCTTCTGTGGAATCAGACTCAGAGCTGTTCTGCGTATCAGGCATTTCAGGTCTTTCACCGTCCTGCATCTGGGGCATTTCTCCATCCGGCATCTCAGGCCTTTCGCCGTCCTGCATTTGGGGCATTTCTCCATCAGGCATCTCAGGGCGTTCACCGTCCTGCATCTGAGGTCGTTCTCCTCCGTTACCCGGGCCGCCTCCGGGACCGCCCATCATACCTCCGGTCTGACCTGCAGTTGTTGCCTTGTCGCTTACCGTTATGGTATCTGTGGTATCACCTGCTGTTATCGTGTACTCTCCCTCTGCAAGCTCAGGACTGCTAAATACTACAGATGCCGCGGTTTTATTAAGTGTATAGCTAAGAAGCTCTGTGCCTGTGCTGTCAGTAATAGTGATAACATCTCCAGCAGACAAAGTAGTTTCAAATCCATACAATACCGAGTACTGCTCAGAATCAGAGCTGAAGGTTTCAGCCATTCCGCTTGATCCTACTGCTATAACCGTGCCACCTGAGATATATGCAGTTCCGCCCTTATCAAGAGGACCGTTTCCGTCATTTTCAGGTCCGTCCACAACTACATATCCGCCGTCAACATAGAGATCACCGTTTGAATCAATGCCGTCTCCTGCTGCATTTACATAAAGCTCGCCGCCATAGATGTGGATATAGGCATTTTCATCATAGTTCATACCACCGCCCATATTTCCAAATCCGAATTCGTCCTGGGAGGTACTTGTTGATGCATTAAGGCCGTCATCGCTTGCAACTACCGAAATATTTCCGCCAGTTATATCAATGGTGTCACCCTCTAAGCCCTCGTAGCTCTCTGTTACATTGATATTGCCGCCTGCTATGTAAAGCACTGTTTCAGCATGGATACCATCATCCTTTGCAACGATCTCTATATCACCGCCTTCTATATAGATGTATCCTTTTCCGGACTCCTCTTCGTTACTTGAATGTATGCCGTCCTTCTCTGAACCGCTTACAAGATTGAAGGTTCCATCCTTAATTCTTACAGAATCCTTGCCCTCAATAGCATTGCCTGTTGCAGTGATATTGATGGTTCCGCCTGTAAATTTCACATCATCCTTACCTACAATGCCGTTTGCATAGGATGCATTTATATTAAGAGCTCCGGTTCCGTTAACTGTTATATCATCTCTGCTGAAAATAACGCCGTCAATGTTTACGGAATCATCCTCCTGAACATACTCAGCGCCTGTATCAGAGAGATTATTTACGCTGCCGTCCGCGAGAGTCAAAAATACCTTGTCCGCATTACTTACATAAATGCAGGCACCATCGTCATTAGTAATTGATACACCATCAAGCACGATCTGAACCTTGTCATTATCTCCTGCATTTACGATTATCTGTCCGTCATCCGAGGTTCCGCTTACTATATATGTGCCTTCAGCAGTTATTGTGATGGTTGTTCCATCAATGCTTACACCGCTGTCAGAGCATTCTGCGCTGTTACCGCTTAAAGTGATTTTTACAGCTTCGCTCTCATCATAGCTGTAATCGGAATCTCTGTCCGTAAACATGTCTGAAAAATCCAGATCTGATACTGATGTCACTGCTCCGATTGAAGTAGTGTCTGCCCCAGCATTTACTGCATTGGCCGCAGAATCTGCTGTTGTGCTGTTCTCTGAATTCTCTGCATCTGCGGACTCATCGCTGTCTGAATAGGTATCATCTTCTGATTCCTGCGCCGCATCTACACTTTCTGTCTGTTTTGCAGATGATGTAGCTCCGCAGGCAGCGGCGCCAACACCCAGTACCATTCCGGTTGCAAATATTGCAAGTAAAGTCTTCTTTTTCATATCTATACCTAAATCAGGCCGGGGCACTATAGTTTAAAATATGTGCCCCGCCTGCCTTTCATTTATCAAATTCCTTCTGCTACTGCTATAGGTCTTGAGAAGGAAATCTCAAGATTGCCGTTTCTAAGTCTCATTTCATCTATCATAGCCTTTGTTGATGCGCCTCTTCTCATAGTTACGTCGTAAGAAAGCTTATAAAGGCTGCCCATTCCTGTGGTCTTTACTTCGTTAAGTGTTGCATTTGTTGTATATCTTGCAAAAATATCATCAAAGATGCCCTCAAAATCAAGGCTCTCGGGAACTGTAATCTTAACTGTTCTTACCTCTGCTCCCATTCCGCCAAAATCAGCAACTCTGAGAATAAGGTTAGCTATAGTAATGATAATAGTAAATACCAGTGCAAGTCCGATGTATCCCATTCCTGTTGAAAGGCCCACTGCCATGGCAAGGAAGATATTGGTGATATCCTGTCCTGAACCGGGCTGTGATCTGAATCTTACAAGACTGAAGGCTCCTGCAACTGCAATACCTGCTCCGATATTTCCGTTAACCAGCATGATAACAAGCTGTACTATTGCCGGTAAAAGTGCCAGAGTGATGGTCATGCTCTTGGATGTGCTTCCCTTGATGTTTGCCATAAAGGCAATGTAAATACCTATTGCCAAAGAGCAAAGTGTTGCTGCGAAAAATGAAGCTCCTGTGATTGTTCCTGCTTCCATGATACTTTCAAATAATAATGTAGACATTTCAAATCTCCTTTTTCTCTAAATCAAGCTGTAAGAATAATCTTACCGTTACTGTTGTTTTCATAATTAACTGCAGGCTTTACTCCTTCAGGATACATGTAATCCACATATCCTCTTCCATATTTTGAAAAGGAAGTCTGCCTTATTCCTATCTCGTCCAGGATATGAGCCATCTCTACGCTCATCGCGCCTGCTATCTTAAGTTCCATAAGTCTCTGCCCAGGCTTTAAAATATCATTTCCGACGTTTCCTCTTTTCAGATCAAGATGATCAACACGCCATCTGATATTTTCATCAAAGGTAATTCGAAGTTCCTTGTCTTCTATTCCCGCCATGGCTATTCTGTCGTAGGATATTGCCATTGCAGGCCCCAGTCCCTTGTAGTAATTCTTAAAATAATCAATTTCGTTTGATATCTGGGACTGTTCTTTTGCAGCCTCTCCTTCATTTAAGTAGGAGATCGCATCCCGGTATTTCATTCCGATTCTTCTCTTATATACGATGCCTTTATATTTTTTTTTGATCTCTATAAAAGCTCTTGTGTCATCTTCCGGAATCCCGTAGGTTCTGAGCCTTAGCTTTTCCTTGTATACAGGCTTTTCCAATGATCTTTTTATAAGTGAAAAATCAGGTGTGTCATAATATATATTTAAGATGGAGGTTTTCCCGTAATCATCGACTTGAGCCATGCCCTCAAGTCGCTCTCTTAATGCTCTGTACTGAAAATCCTCCAACAGATATTTCGTTTCATATCTCTGAAAAGTATCTTTAAATCCGCTCATTTTTGCCCTCGTTTTCTGTAAGTCATTTCCTTTGTTCTGATGCAATAATACAAAGTCAACCTAAAAACAACCTAAAAGATTTATTATTTCTAAAAAAAAATGAAAAGGTCTTAAAAAAGAAGGAAAAGCCTTGAAATCAGCGGCTTATAGGACTATAGTTTTTTATGCAAAGTGAGGGTGGTACTGATTTTTGAGGAGATTATTATGAGTAAATACAAGCCGGGTGATAAGATCATCATTTTGGACTACAACGGAAAGCCGCTGGTACCACAGGTTGTGGCAAAGATTGAAGAGGTTTATGATGGCGGAAGAGTAAGACTTGATCTGCCTGACGGAGCAGCCTGCTTTGAATATGAAGAGCATTTCAAGAAGGTTGATGATGAAACCTATGAGAAATATCTGCAGGCAGTTCACGACAGAGAGCAGGAGCTTCCTCTTGACCTTAAGATAGATATCAGGAAATTTGTGGCTAATCGTCCTCGTCTTCGCAGAGAGATTTTAAGAAATTACGAGCTTGATAAAAAATATGTAAGCATCATTCACGCCTACGCAGGAAGAATCCAGATGTATGGCCGTGAAAACATCCCGCCGCAGTTCATTTGGGAATTTGAGGATGCAAAGCATGGTCTTACTCAGACAAGATCCTTCTTCCACGACATTGATCCTTCTATTAAGGAAGTTGAAATTCCCGATCAGGCTAACGCACCGGTTGAGGTGTGATCAAAAATCTACTTACTATAACTATAAAAGGCAGACCACTTTTTGGCCTGCCTTTATTTTTTTATTCACTTTTTAATTCACCAAAAATCTCGCCCCTTGGCTCTATCTTAAACTCCATCCTCTTATGAGTTGTAGGATGGTCAAAGGATAGGCTGTATGCACATAGGGCTACGTTTTTTACGCGAAGTCTTGCGGACAGCTCGTCGCTTTCTGCCGTACAGTATCTTCTGTCGCCAAGGAGCGGGTGTCCTGCATGTGAAAACTGAGCTCTTATCTGATGAAATCTTCCTGTGTGGAGATGGATGTCTACAAGGGATATACCTTCGACTCGTTTTTGAGAGATTACCCTGTAAGTCAGTGTGCTCTTCTTGGCATCATCGGGGATCTTCCCTGCGTCCACATCGGACGAATCCACTATAACTGCGCTCTTACTTGCAGGATCCCTGTACATATAGTCACACAGTTCACCTTCCTGCGCAGCTTCAGGAAATTCTCCGCAAACAACCGCAAGATAATGCTTATCCATAGCTCCGCCATCCTGAACCTGGCTGCTTAAAGAAGCTGCTGCTTTCCTGATCCTTCCAAATACAAGGATTCCTTCAACAGGCTGATCCAGTCTGTGTATCACATGAAGAGTTGTGGATTTGTTCTTAAACTTTCCACTTCTTATTATCTGTGATCTAAGGGCAGTCTCCATGTCAGGAATAGTAACGTTTCTGCTCTGAACAGCTACCCCCGCAGGCTTTACGCACACAAGAATGTCATCATCTTCGTATAATATTTCTATAGGGCTCATACCTTAAAGCGATAACCAACGCCCCAGATGGTTTCAATATACTGAGGATTGCTGGTGTCAAATTCAATTTTCTCACGGATTTTCTTGATATGCACAGTTACTGTTGCAATATCACCGATGGAATCCATATTCCAAATCTTACGGAAAAGCTCTTCCTTGGTAAATACGTGGTTGGGATTCTCTGCAAGGAATGTAAGCAGATCAAATTCCTTGGTGGTGAAGCTCTTCTCAGCTCCGTCCACATAAACTCTTCTTGCGGTCTTGTCGATGCGAAGTCCTCTGATCTCCACAACGTCATTGGATTCATGTCCGCTTCCTACAAGTCTTGAGTAGCGTGCCATGTGGGCCTTTACTCTTGCAACCAGCTCTGAAGGGCTGAAGGGCTTGGTGATATAATCATCTGCTCCAAGGCCAAGTCCCCTTATCTTATCGATATCATCCTTTTTAGCTGATACCATAAGTACAGGAACATCCTTCTTTTCTCTGATGCGCTTGCAAACCTCGAATCCGTCCATGCCGGGAAGCATGAGATCAAGGATCACAAGATCAAACTCCTCGCTAAGTGCTGTCTGCAGACCTACATCACCTGAATTTTCGATCTTTACTTCAAAATCAGATAACTCCAAATAATCCTTTTCAAGATCAGCAATGGCTTCTTCGTCTTCGACAATCAATATTCTGCTCATACCGCGTCCTCCTGGTTAGTATTTTTTTGATGCAGTTTACATAGTTTCAAATCCATCATGCTCAACCACGGTCTCAGTCTCGGCTTTTTCGTGATGCTCCTGATACTTTCTAAGTACGAAGTGCATGCAGGTTCCCTCGCCTTCATGACTGGTGGCCCATATATATCCCCCATGGTCCTCTATAATCTTTTTAACAATTGATAGACCTATTCCGCTGCCTCCCTGCTTTGAATTTCGTGAGGCATCTGTTCTGTAGAATCTGTCAAAGATATTGGGTATCTCATCGGCTCCTATTCCCTTACCGTTATCCTCTATCTCAACCCTGACGGAATCTACTTCATCCAATATTCTGATATCAATGCATCCTGTTCCGTCTTCACGGCCAAGATATTTAACACTGTTACTTACGATGTTATTTACCACTCGTTTAAGCTGCTCCGGATCTGCAACTATCTGGGTATCCGGCGTGGTCAGGTTAGCGTAATTGAGCTTTATATCCTTACTGTCAAGCTCCATTCCTATCTCTTCTATACAATCTCCAAAATAGTCACCTACTATAATTCTGGCAAAATTGTATGGAATTCTGTTGTTATCGATGCTTGAATAAAGTGTAAGCTCATTGATAAGGTTATTCATGTCATTCGCTTTATTATATATGGTGCGAATGTACTTCATCTGCCTCTCAGGGGTATCGGCAACTCCCTCTAAAAGTCCCTGGGAGTATCCCTTAATGGCAGTTATGGGAGTTTTCAGATCATGGGAGATGTTACTGATAAGCTCCTTGTTCTGTCCCTCTCTTATAACCTTCTCATCGGCGGATTCCTTGAGCCTTAGTCTCATATCTTCATAATTCCTGTAAAGCTCACCTATCTCGCCTTTGTCACCTATGTCTGTCGGCAGCATATAATCAAAATTTCCATCTTTAATATGCTGCATGGCTACATTCAGTTCTTTTACCGGTTCGAAAAATCCCTTTTTTAACCAAGTCGTAAGTATCATACTGGTCGCCAATAATATAAGCAGGAATGCAACTATTGTGTAAGTTGCTATTCGCGGCGCACTGGCGAAAGTCTTCTGTATGAAAATATACGATGCTACGACCAGGATAAAGGGTAAAATAACGATGGTTGCCGAAGTAATAATCAGCCTGGTTCTAAAACGCATGTATGCTCCTTAAGTATATCATATTTATATTATAGGAATCTCCTCTGCAGTGTTGCCACGGATTTCCTGCATAGCCTTGTAGTACATATCGTATCTGCCCTGACCTGTAAGATTCTCGAGCTCTTCAATAAGTTTGGGAGCGCTTTCTATTATCTTAACTATCTTCGGGTTATATCTGGTTCCGGCCTCATTCTGAAGCTCCTTAAGAAGTCTCATAAAGTCCTTACCCTGCGTGTAGCTTCTTGTGAGGGTGTCCGTACCTGCTTCTACTGAGTCAGCAATAGAGATAATGTCTATTATGATCTTTATGGGTGACTCGGTATTGTCATATCCAAGAGGATAACCATGGAGACCGTCATAATACTTATGATGACCAAGGATTACATCAGCATAGGGTTTCAGTGCTGTATTGCCCTGGGCTTCTCTATATCCGACCTCTGAGTGCTTTCTGATGGTTGCATATTCCTTGGTGTTAAGACTTCTGTTCTGACGATTTATGGTATCAGGTATGTAGCATTTACCTATATCATGCACAAGTCCGCTTATAGTTATAAAGGAGATGAGATAAGCCTTGTTTTTCTGAACGTCCTGCTCAGTCTCCAGACCTCTTACTCCAACGAACTCTTCAGGAATCTTTTCAAGCATTTCCCGGCCGATAAGTGTAGCTATTTTGGCTACCATTTTGGAATGGATATAGGTAAAAGGCTGTCTTCTTACTATCATCTGCATGATGAACTGGATTTTTTCAAGTTCACTGGAGATTATAGCTGCAGCGGCGTGATACCACTGCTCACATACAGGCTGCATATCACCGGTGAAGAATCTGTAGGGAATGTTTGCAAGTATGGACATTGATTTTGGAAGGAACTTATCTGTCCACTCTTCAAGCTCTGCATGAGAAAGATTCATCTTTTCAAGGATCATTATAACTGTACAGGCATACTTAAAATGCCTGAGAACAAGCTCAAAGTTTATTGGATCATCCTTCTCAAAATCTGGCCTTTCAATAATCTCATTAATACTCTTAATAAGACCGTTCAGCGCTTCAACAGAGTCTATATCACCGTTTAGCCATTTATATGTAAGGCATGTTCTGTAGTCAGGCGACCCTTCCACGTTACCGTCTCTTTCCTCGGCTCTTTTGAAGGTCTGGAAAAGAAGCTGCAGATATCTGTCTTTGTCTTCTTCAGATAAAATATCTATGTTTTTGCTCTTTGCCATAAATGCATCATCAATAATAGATAAATAACCTTTTATCGTCTCGTTATCTGCATCCATACTCTGGACATTCTCGTTGTTCCAAAGAGCCCATACATCATCATATAACCTTATACTCTCTGATTTCTCGGTGTGGAAACCGGTGAGATAGGTTATAAGCAACATGTAATCATTAAAAATAAACTCTCTTACTTCCGGAGAAGATATCTGAGAATATCTGTTAGCCTGGGCTATTGATTTGCGGAAATAATCAAGAGAAGTCTCCATACCTGTTTTATCACCGACAGAACGATAAAACTTCGCATATTCACTTCCTAAAACATGATAAATGGCGACAAGGAATTCCGGCTCATCCATATCGATGAACACAGGAAGAATTCGCTCACAGAATTCTGTTAAGACGACAAAGTCATGATGACCATCAAGGAAAAAACCGATGGCCAGATCATATAAAAGCTCAGCTTCGTCAGGTGTAATCTCCTCAGAGCATTTATCCCATAGCTCAGCCATCAGCTCCTCATTCTCTGCATAGACCTCACGCATAACGTAAGACCTCTCAGAGAGAAGCTGTATCCAATCAAAGGGATCCTCAAGCGTAAAAAGCTGATCCTCGTAGTTTTTTAATTTCAGGGAATTCTCAGTATAGAGCTTCCTGAACTTCTCTGCCAGTATTCTTTCTATCATTGTGCGCCCCTCATAATTTTAGAAAAATCGGCAAGCATATTTTATATTATTAATTACAATACCATATTTCGTTAATTTGTGCCACGATAATAAGCCTTTGATTGCATAATTAATTAGTATTTGCTAAAATTTTCTATACATTAAGACAGATAGGAGGCAGTCATGAGTAAAAAGCGAAATTTCGTATTATTCGGCCTGGCATCTGCAGTATTAGGTGGCAGTGTCATAGCTGCATCACGTTTATATGACCTGTCAGTAGTTCCAAGTCAGAAAACTCCTGAAGAAATCGATAAAGATCCCATGGACAGTGTGTCCAGAGAATGGTTTCAAAGGATAGAGGATAAAGAAGATGTTTACGCCCGTTCCATTGATGATCTGAATCTTCATGCTACTTATATCAAAGCAGAAGAGGAATCACATAAATATGCTATCTGTATTCACGGTGTAAGAAGTACCGGTGAATTTATGAGCTTTTTCGGAAAGCATTATCATGATATGGGTATTAATGTCCTTCTTCCGGATCTTAGAGGCTTTGGCAAAAGTGATGGAAATTATATCGGCTACGGTTACTTCGACAGGCTCGATATAATCGAATGGATCTATTGGATCATCAAAAAGGATCCCGATGCACACATCCTTCTCCACGGTTCCAGTATGGGCGCTGCCACAACTCTTATGACCACAGGAGAGCATCTTCCAAACCAGGTTATAATGGCAGTTGCAGACAGTAGCTACAGTACTCTTACACAGGAATTTGCAGATGTATATAAGAAAAATATCGGAGGCTGGATGCCTACCGGTATTGCACTTTTCATAATAAGATTTCTTGTTAAGCTGCGCTGCGGATACGATATCAATAAGATTAACGTGCTTGATGCAGTAGCGCGTTCCAAGACACCCACTCTTTTCATACACGGCGACGAGGATACCGTTATTGATCCTCAGATGTGCGCTCATCTGTATGAGAAATGTGCTGCTCCCAAGCAGTACTGCCTGATACTGGGCTCAGACCATGTTCAGGGTGCAAGAATCGATCCCGATAAGTATTGGAAAAAGGTCGAAAGCTTAATGGAAAAAACATCATTTTAAACAGAGGTAATACATAATGACTTACAAGACACACGGCACCTGTGCCACAGCTATAAATGTTGAGCTCGATGGCTCAATTGTTAAATCCGTATCCTTCGTAAATGGATGCAGCGGCAACACTCAGGGTGTTGCAAGACTAGTTGAGGGAATGGATGCACACGATGCTATTGCAAAGCTTCGCGGAATCAAATGTGGATTTAAAAGCACATCCTGCCCTGATCAGCTCTCTTATGCATTAGAGGAAGCGCTTGCAGCTATCGGAGGTTGATAATTTTGTCCAAGAAAATTGTTTTAACAGGCGGCGGTACTGCCGGTCATGTTACTCCTAATATAGCTCTTATTCCGGAGCTTAAGGAGCTTGGGTATGAGATCTGCTATGTTGGATCCCATACCGGAATTGAGAAAAAACTTATAGAGGACTTTGGAATCCCTTATTACTCAATATCTACAGGAAAGCTTAGAAGATATTTTGATCCCAAGAACTTCTCGGATCCTTTCCGTGTAATGAAGGGCTTTGTTGAGGCAAGGGCACTCCTTAAGAGGCTGCAGCCCGATGTGGTTTTCTCAAAGGGCGGCTTTGTTTCCGTTCCTGTCATCAGAGCAGCTGCTTCCCTTAAGATTCCCTGCATACTCCACGAATCGGATATGACACCGGGACTTGCCAATAAACTCAGCTTCTCATCAGCGAAAACCATTTGCTGCAATTTCCCTGAGACATTAGAGCTCCTTCCCGCAGATAAGGCAGTGCTTACAGGCACTCCCATAAGGAAAGAGCTTCTCACAGGATCAAAGGAAGCTGGCAAGAAATTCTGCGGCTTTACAGATGACAAGCCAGTCATCATGGTAACCGGCGGAAGCCTTGGTGCACAGAGCATTAATGAGACCATAAGATTTGCGCTTCCAAGACTCCTCCCTCATTTCAATGTGGTACATCTTTGCGGCAAGGATAAGATGGACAATCTTAAGCTCAGCGTAGATGGCTATAAGCAGTTTGAATATGTAAAAAATGAGATGAAGGATATCTTCGCTATGGCTGACGTTGTGGTATCAAGAGCAGGTGCAAATGCCATCTGCGAGCTGGCTGCTTTAAGAAAACCCAATATCCTTATTCCTCTTTCTGCAAAGAGCAGCAGAGGAGACCAGATCATTAATGCCAGATCCTTTGAGCAGCAGGGCTTTTCTCTTGTAATCGATAACGAGGAGCTTGATGAAGATATACTTGTTGAGAGCATCTTTGATGTCTATGAAAACAGGGAAAAATACATTCAGAACATGAGCGCATCCAATCAGCAGGGCGCAACAAAAACAATTCTTGAGATAATTGAAAAAGCTGCCAATAAAGAATAAAGAATGCACATCCTTCGCGGGATGTGCATTCTCTTTTAAAGATTTTATTCTTAATAGTCGTGAACCTTCTCAAAGAACTCTGTCAGATTCTCAATAGGTATGGGCTTTGAATATTTATAGCCCTGTAGGTATCTTGCAAACATGCGGGTGCACCTCATTTCGTCTTCTTCATTTTCGATACCTTCATAAAGAACCGAGTAGTTCATGTCAGTAAACATATGAGCAAGGTAGGAGACCATTGTCTCTGCCTTTACATCTGATCCGCTTGCAATAACTAATGACCTGTCGAACTTGACTATATCGAAGGGCAGTTCCATGATTCTCTCAAAATTAGAATAGCCTGTTCCAAAATCATCGAGATAGAAGATGATGCCGCTTTTACGCATCTCAAAAATTCTGTCTCGTACCATCATGAAATCTCTTTCGTTCTGACTTTCAGTTATCTCTATAGCTATCTTGTCATATTCAATTCCTGAATCCTCAATAATCTGCTTAACTGTAAATGCAAAATGTTCTTCTCTTATATCCATCATTGAGAAATTCACAGATATGCGCCTTACATAGTATCCATCCTCCATGAGCTTTTTTATCTGCTCACAGGTTTTTGCCAGAATTATCATACTCAGCATATGTATGTAATTATGCGCCTCCGCTATAGGTATGAATTTGTCAGGGAATACCATTCCGGTTTTTTCAAGCTTAAGTCGCATAAGAGCTTCTGCGGTATCAAATTTACCTGTTGTAACATTGTAAACAGGCTGGCAGAAAACTATGACTCTGCTGTCATGGATATCCTTTTTCTCATTAATATCTGCAAGCTCATCTACTATATATCTGTGATCATAATATGCCAAAATATCCTTTTCAGTAACCAGCTTTGCGCTATTTTCCGGCATCCTGCGCTCAAGATACTGAATAAAACTTATATAGTCATTTCTCTCACTAAGACTCTCGTCAGACTTGGTTATTACTGTCTTATAGTCCTGTTTGTAGATTGTGTACTGTTCTTCGAGATGTTTGATGATCCATTTTCCAACCTCATTATAATCGCTAATTTCCTTATAATCACAGACAAAGATCAGTCTTCCTCCGGAGATCTGGAAAATCTTCCCACTCTTAAAATATTTGGTGTTGTAGTCTCTTACCTTATCCCTTAATTCCTTAGGCAGTTTATTACCGGGAAAGTCATATTCTCTCATATACAGACTGACTAAAAGTATCTCTTTTTTACAGGCAAATATTTCTGCAATATGATTTTCAAATTCAACTTCATGCGCTGAACCCATCTCTATATCAAGTGGATTTGCATGCAGGTAATAGAGTACCGCGTATGTGGGAAACAAAAATGTTGCAATAGTAAAAGAGCTCTGATTATGCATTCCCTGAATGAACATCACCAGAAATGACACAAAGCATGATGATACAATTCCCCATAGTACAGGCTTGTAAATCTTGTCCCTGTATCGAAACAGCATCCATAGGAGCAAAGACACAAAGAAGATATATACATATGGAAAAATATTTACTCCATCATGAATAATATTGTCATCTTCTATATAAAACCCAAACTTCAGGACACTTCCTAAAATGTCATAAACTGCCATAAATATAAGGACACAGACGGACAGAACAATATATCTGATATCCAGACTTTCGTTTATATGAAGAGGGTCTTTCATATACAGCACATATACAAACAAACTGGAAAAGAGCAGAAGATGCTTAAGTGCTCTTAGAATATATATAAGGATATGCGGATAAACCGCAGGATTAGAAACAACGATATAAAAGAAAATGTCAGTTGCTGCCGCAGCAAACAGAAGCACCAGGACTCCTTTAAAAAGACGGATCTCCCTGCCTCTGTTCACATAGGCTGATTTCAGTAATATAACGAATACTATAACTGTGGCCATAACCAGAATATCGCCTACTGCTGTATAGTTTTCGTAAATAGTTGTTACCTCATTCATAAGCTCTCCTTCCCATATAGGGGATGAGCTGCTTTAAATTAGATGTTTAAAAGTTCGCTGTAAGCTGTAAGCGCACCTTCAGTATCGTGAGCAAGAACTCTCTTTGCAAGAACCTTACCAAGCTGAACACCTTCCTGATCGAAGCTGTTAACATTCCATACAAAGCCCTGGAACATTACCTTGTTCTCAAAGTGTGCAAGGAGAGCACCAAGTGTTACAGGATTGAGCTCTTCACCAACGATGATACTTGAAGGACGTCCGCCCTTGAAGTTCTTGTTGAGATTCTCATCCTTTTTACCGCAGGCGAAAGCAACGATCTGTGCTGCAACATTAGCGCAGAGCTTCTGCTGGCTTGTGCTGTTCTCAATATCTACATCATTCTTCAGCTGGCTGTTCTTAAATCCGATGAACTGCATGGGAATGATATCTGTTCCCTGATGCAGAAGCTGATAGAATGAGTGCTGTCCGTTTGTACCGGGTTCACCGAAGATTACGGGACCTGTTACATAATCGATGGGCTCGCCGAAGCGGTTTACGCTCTTTCCGTTTGACTCCATATCAAGCTGCTGGAGATGAGCCGGGAAGCGGCTAAGTCCCTGTGAGTAAGGAAGTACTGCTGTTGCAGGATATCCAAGTACGTTTCTCTCATAGAATCCAATCATTGCATCCAGCATAGCCGGATTCTTCATCATATCTTTTTCTGCAGAAAGCTTGTCTTCCTCGGCAGCACCCTGAAGGAACTGAGCGAATACGGAAGGACCAAATGCAAGAGAAAGAACAGCGCCGCCAACACCTGAAGTAGAAGAGTAGCGTCCGCCGATGAAATCATCCATGTAAAATGCTTCGATGAAATCATCACTCTTTGCAAGAGGAGATGTCTCTGAAGTAACAGCAATCATGTGCTTTGATGCATCAAGACCTGCCTTCTTAAGAGCATCCATTACAAATGACTGGTTTGTCAGTGTCTCAAGAGTTGTTCCTGATTTTGAAACCAGGATGAATATTGAATGAGCAACATCGATAGAATTAAGTACTGCTGAAGCATCATCAGGATCTACGTTACTGATGAACTTTGCTTCCATCTTGAAGTTGCCTGTTTTGTGTGCCCAGTTTTCAAGAGCAAGGTACATAGCTCTGGGACCAAGGTCTGATCCGCCGATACCGATCTGTACAACAGTAGTAAACTTCTCGCCCTTCTCGTTTGCGATCTCGCCTGAATGAACCTTCTCAGCAAAATCTGCGATTCTCTTCTGTTCCTTTTCATAGAACTCGCGCTTATTTACGCCGTCAGCCATAACGTTCTCGCCAAGCTGACCTCTTGTTAAGTGATGAAGAACCATTCTCTTCTCACCTGTGTTTATTACTTCGCCGTTGTAGAGAGCCTCGAACTTCTCTGCAAGCTGAGCTTCCTTTGCAAGCTTATCAAGAGCTGCGAGGATATCATCATCAACCTCTTTTGCGGCAAAATTGTATGAAAGAGAATCAGCCATCTTCACAGAGTACTTTTTAACTCTCTCTGCTCCATTCTCTCCTGACATTGCTGCCACAAGGTCTATCTTCTTAACATCCTTAAGCTCTTTATATGACTCAAGTGTATCAAGATTACTCCAATTGATCATTGTTACATAATCCTCCTATTATTTGCCTATTGTAAGAAAATTTTATCATTCATTATTTTTCATAGCAATATTTTATGAAAAATCGTATCACTTAAGCCCCTCAATAAAACATTTTGTAAGTGCTGCGCAGTCAGCTGCTGCCTTTTTCTCAAATTCGGGATAGTCCATGATATCACTACCATCAGCTTTATCTGAGATCGCACGAAGGATCACAAAAGGAACCTTATTCAGGAAGCATGCATGAGCAATCCCTGCTCCTTCCATCTCTGTGCAGAGTCCGCCAAACTCCTTTTTTATCTCATCCTTTACATCGCTGTCGGAAATGAACTGATCTCCGGAGCAGACTCTGCCTTCCCAGAGTTTGCCATCGATACCTGCTCTTGCGGCTGCAATCTTGATTTCATCAATCATCCACTTATCTGCAGGGAATTCCAGCCTTCCGGTCTGGGGAATCTCACCCTTTTTATATCCAAATACTGTGGCATTAACGTCATGATAAACAGCATCAGTTGATACCACAAAATCGCCTATATCAATTCTGGCATCAAGAGATCCGGCAGCGCCTGTATTTATCACATGTGTTACATGGAACTCATCAACCAGAATCTGAACACAAAGAGCAGCATTTACTTTGCAGATTCCGCTTTTTACTACAACGACTTCCGTATCTCCTATAGTGCCTTCAAAAAAGCTCATTGAAGCCTTTTCAAGTTTATAGGTAACATTCATCTGGCTCTTTAAACTCTCAACCTCAATCTCCATAGCCCCGATGATTCCAATTTTGTAACTCATTTTTATCCCTCACTTTTCAGATTTATTCTGTACCTGTCAGCTCATAATAAGCACAATTTACTTTTATATTATGAATCAAAGAACTGTCTTCCGTCGTCAGTAACGAGTCTCTCTGTCCTGGGATATACAAAGATTTTCTCATTATCTGCATTTGCTTCAAGATAGTCTGCAAACTTAGCTGCATACCACTTTGCCATGGGAAGATTATGCATGAGGCAGTTGCCACAGTTCTCAGGATTCGATCCGGGAACAGTCTCAGAATCCTTAACAGATCTGAAAGCATTCAGAAGAAGACCGTGAATATCCTTAGTTGCACGGTTTCCCTTAAGAATGAGATAGAAGCCTGTAAGGCAGCCCATGGGACCCCAGTAGATGACTTCATCCTTCCAGTCAGGATCATTTCTAAGATATGTAGCAATAATATGCTCAAGTGTATGCATGGCAGCTACGTCAACAGCAGGCTCCTTGTTGGGTGTTGTAACTCTGATATCGTAGGTAGTTACCTTTTCTCCGCCTACTTCATCAACTCTGCTTTCATATATTCCGGGTACGATCAGATTGTGATCTACAGAAAAACTGGGTATTAAATCCATTTTTATCTCCTTTTTGAATAAATAATAATCATCAGTTTATCAAATGCATGGTTATGCACTATTCTCATTCTATCACCTATAGTATATCTATGCATTATTTCTTCCTAAAAAGATAATACTTAAAGTCTATGCCGCTAAAGCTGTAATCCTCACTGTCTATCAGCTCATAATTATCATAGATACACTCAGGATATGAATCCCTTGCTATAACAAAATCAACAAGGCCTTCCCTTACATACCTGTCCTGCTCATGGTAAGGGTTATTTTCAGGCTCCGGTACATCAAGAGTCTGGGTCTGAAACCATCTGCAGCTTGGAACAACACCAGTAAGAGTATAAAGTCCTGCGTCGAGACAGCCCACATTTAAAAGGGTGGGGTTTTCTTTTTCAAGAACCTCGTCCCTGAATCTAAACAGGAAAAAGCTTTCGTCCGTATCCTTCATATAGGATATGTTCATGGAGGTATTGTAGATGAAAAGCATTGATAATAATACCGCTGCGCAGCATCCGAGGAACATGAGAATACCATATCCTTTTTTTCCTATATCGGAGTCCGTCTTTTTTACAAATAAAAGCTCAAGTGCGGCTCCCAAAAGTGCAAAGCCAAACACCGCAAAAACAGACAGGGGAAGAGAGTAGTAGGGAAGAGTTCTTCCGCCAATGAATATTCCAAGGAATAAAAAGCCAAAAAGCACCGGTACTACCAGTCTTCCAAGGAACCCTTCTGTCTTTGAGAGCACAGAATAAACAATTCCGACAATCACCAATATGAAGTAATGATAATTATCCAGAATCAGGAAATACAGTATCTTTGCCAGTGAATAGATAAGGCTGAATATGCTGCCGCCTTCTGTCTTTGGATAGAGGAATACGTTGATATAAACATATCCCCAGTACCACTCATAAAGTCCGCCCTGAATACCAAAGTAGATTATCCAGGGAATAAAGGTTACAAACATTCCAAAGAGGAAAACAAAGCAGGCCTTGATGCTATCTGCAAATTCTTTTCTAAAGATAAAGGAAAACCACACCATCATCATCCATGCAAAGAAAAAGCCAAGTCCTGTGAACTTTATATTGGCAATTATTCCTGCAAGGATTCCTCCAAAGAATATCTGCTTCATGGACATGGTCTTTTCCTGATAGTCTTCCCTGAAATATCTGACTATCAGATATAATCCCCACACGTAGAAGGGAAGGCATATCTCCTCAGCTGCGCCGCCCCACCAAAAGCTTTTTGAAACAACCGTAACCGCGAAGGTTAGCGGAGCAAATATAAGAGATGTCTTTTCTCCCGTGTAGAGTCTTAATATCTTATAAAATCCAAGGATATCAAAAAAGGCAAGGATTGCTTCAAGAATATAAACTCCTGCAAAGGTAGTGTGGGATACAAGATATGCAAGACCATAGAAAAAGTATAGGTACATACCCTTTTGATCAAAGACGTCGCGGTATGGCATTTTACCGTTAAAAAGCGCTTTTCCTACAGACAGATAGCTGTTGGCATCATCCCAGTTATTGAACACATACAAAAAGGATGACCTTGAAGCCAACATTAGAAATGCCATCGCAGATATCAGAAAAAATATGTATTTTGATTTTTTAATAAAAAAATTCCTCATATGGTTCATTTTACCATACGAGGAATTTTAAAAAAGAGAGTTATTTAGAGATTTTTATTTTGCAAGTCTGATTACATTCCAGCTCTTTGCAGGAAGAACTGATGAAAGAACACCCTTCTCAACCTTGCTTGCATTTGAGTTTACAGGAGCAACAGTGTTAGGCTTCTTCTCTGTGTTAACTGCCTTGAGGTCATCATTTGTAAGAACGATGTGCTCAACAACCTTATAACCGGCATACTGTCTAAGGTCACAGGTAAGCTCGAAGTCTTCCTTAAGGTTCTTGTTAACAGCAAAGATGGTAACTGTCTCGTTCTCATCATCTGCTGTAACAACGCTGTCGATGTAGGGAGCATCGCCATGCTTACTCTCATAGGAAGGAGATTTAACAACTGTGTTGAGAACAGTGCCTCTTCCGTATACACTTGCATGCATGTAAGGATAGAAGATGGTCTGTCTCCATGCGCCTGTGTCGCTTGTCATGATAGGAGCAATAACATTTACAAGCTGTGCAAGACATGCAATCTTAACTCTGTCAGCGTGACGAAGAAGTGTGATGAGCATAGAACCAACAAGGAGAGCATCCTCGAAGTTGTATACATCCTCAAGCTGATGCGGGTGCTCAACCCACTTCTCAAGCTTCTTGTCCTGCTCGTTGGAGTGATACCAAACGTTCCACTCGTCGAAGGAAAGGTTGATTGTCTTATTTGAGCGCTTAACTGCCTTAACATAATCGCAGATTGAGATAACCTGTGAAATGAACTTATCCATAGCTACGCTGCTTGCAAGGAAGTTAGGTGTATCATCCTCGGCGTTGCCATAGTAGGAGTGAAGTGAAAGGTAATCAGCTGAATCATAGCTGCACTCAAGTACCTGTCTCTCCCACTCACCAAAGGTATCCATGTAAAGTGAAGATGATCCGCAAACAACTGTCTCGATGGAAGGATCAACAAGCTTCATGATGTGGCCTGCTCTTCCTGCCTTCATACCGTACTCAGCAGCTGTCATGTGACCGAGCTGCCAGGGACCATCCATCTCGTTACCAAGGCACCAGAGCTTGATGTCATGAGGATCCTTTACGCCGTGCTTGATACGAAGATCACTGTAGTAGGTACCGCTCTTGATGTTGCAGTATTCTACGATGTTCTTAGCAGCGTCAATATCTCTTGTTCCAAGGTTTACTGCCATCATGGGCTTTGTATTTGCCTTGTTACACCAATCCATGAACTCGTTAAGACCAAACTGGTTAGTCTCGATAACGTTCCATGCAAGCTCGATTCTGCGGGGACGATCCTTCTTAGGGCCTACGCTGTCCTCCCAGTTAAAGCCTGATACAAAGTTTCCGCCGGGATATCTTACGATGGGAACCTGAATTTCCTTTATAAGCTCAAGAACATCCTTACGATATCCGTTCTTATCTGCATTCTTATTGCCGGGCTGATAAATTCCTTCATAAACTGCTCTTCCAAGGTGCTCAAGGAATGAGCCGTAGATTCTGTTATCGATCTGGCTGATTTCAAAATCTCTGTCGATACAGATCTGTGCTTTCTGTAATTTCTTTGCCATTTTGTAACCTCCAAAATAAAACTAAGAATTGATGTTTTGTTTTAAGATATTGTTATTATCACAGATGATATCTGTCATTTAAATAGCTTTTATTCCGAAATTATTGACTTTTTGTCCGGTATATTCCATATTGATTATTATGAGATGATTCTATAAAAGGGGATTTATCATGTTTAGAACAGACTACTGCGGCTACAATTTTCATAATCCTGACAGGGATACCATTTACAGACCGGAAGGGAGAGGAGATTATCTTTTTCTCCATCTTGCTTCTAAAATGGATTTCTATTTTCCCTATGAAAGTGTGGATATGTCCGTCTATGATCAGGATGATGACAGAGAAATAGATACAAAGCCCGTTTACAGAGATGGTATTAAGCTCTTAAGAGTCACGGGCCGTCCCGGCGACTGTATTTTATATTCTCCCGGAAGTCTGCAGTACTACCAGGCACAAAAGAGATTCATAAACTCCTTTGCTCATTTTACCTGCGAACCCTCAGAGATTCAGGGTGTACAGATTCCTCTGAACACTATTTTCAGACCGGCGGATGATGAGCAGATAATAGAGATTTTAAGAAAGCTTCAATTCGAATATCTGTCAAAGCAAATCAGAAGAGAGAGAATGATTGATCTTTTGATAAGAGAATTGATCATCACTGCTGAGAGAAGCCTTTCCCTCCCCACAGGCGTTAATGAACAAGCGGTTAATTATTCCATGCTCACGGCCTTTCGAGTAGAGATGCTTAATAATTGCAGCGATGAATGGACTATTGATAAAATGTGCGCTCTGACCAACCTTGGACGAAGTCAGTTCTATCATTACTACAGGACCTTTTTCTATACCTCTCCCAAGGATGATCTCCTGGCGGCCAGAATTGACAAAGCAAAACACCTTCTTACAAACCAGGAGCTGCATATAGCAGAGGTGGCAGAGCAGAGCGGCTTTACAAATATTTATCACTTCAACAGGTATTTTAAAAGAGAATGCGGCATGACCCCCGGCGAATACAGACGTATAACAAAAAGATAACAGGCATTCTGAAGCTCTTCAAAATACCTGCTATCTTAGAATGATTTCTCTGTAGGCTCTGTAGTAGACCTCAAATCTGCCCTCACCTGTCAGATACAAAAGATCCTGATAGAGCGATTTATCACTGCCTATCAGCTCTACTATTTCAGGATTATACATAGTTCCGCTACCTGCAATCAGCTCATTATAGATAGTGTTAAAATCCTTGCTCTTAACATAATTTCTTCCGAGAATATCTGTTGCGGCATCGATGCAGTCTGCTATTGTTATCAGATCTATCATGGGCTTTAGCTTGGATTTGACATTATTAAAATTCGCCGGATATCCGCTTTTTCCATCATAGCTTTTATGATGCCCTCTGATAATATCAAAATATTTATCAAATGCCGGATCGTGCTGCAGCATCTCATAGCCCTTGTCGGGATGCAATTGAATAACACTATATTCTTCCTTGTAAAGATGTCTGTGCTGTCTGTTTACAACCTCAACTATCTCACATTTCCCGCAATCATGAAGAAGTGCTGCCTTTGTAGCATAATCACAAAGCTCTTCCTGGCTGCTCTTTACCTGATTTTCATCTTTCATATCAAGAATTCCTATGAAAAATGAAGGATTGCTCTTAATCAGTGAAATGGTGATACGTGCTGCTATTTCTCCCACCATGAGACTGTGGATATAGGTTATCGGTTGTCTGCTTATAACAAGCTTAAGGAGCATCTCTGCTTTTCTTGCCGGATTCTTGTCATAGGGAGCAGCATTGGAAAACCACTCCGCGCAGGCATCATCCACAACGCCTGTCCAGAATCCAAACGGAATATGGGCATGAATGTCCGTAATCTTACTTACAAATCTCGGAATAAATTTATCTTCAAGCTTCTGTCTGTTTTCGGATTTTTCTATGATGTCAAAAATCTCGCAGCCGCTGTTATGATAATCAAGAAGCTTTTCAAGCGCCACATCTCCGTCATCATAATCAAGCTCTCCAAGGCCGTCTATATGAGCTATAAGCTCTTCTATAAGTGCCTCCTCACTTTCATTTTCAAGTAGTCTGCATTTAATTTCTGCTCTGAAGAGCCCTCCGTCAGTATCGGGGAGTCCGTCATTATCAATTTTCTTTTTTAGTCTGTGAACAAGACCTATATACTCATCCCTTAGCTCTTCATCCTTCATCTTGGATGCATCTATTGCATAGAGAATCTCTGTCTCCAGCCTATCCATGCGCTCATTGAATTCGGTATCATTTCCGTCAATTCTTTGAACTACATCGGTTTGCCAGAATCTAAGTCCTTCATCAATATATTTAAAAATCTTTTCGGATGTATCTTCTTTTTCATTTGCCAGTATGGCCACAAGATTACTGTAGCATACAAATATAGCTCTTCTGTCTGCTCTGTCGGTAAGCTCTGCGTAGTATTCCTTTAACTCTATAGTCTTTTCATATAGCTCAAGGGCTTTATCCATACCCTCTTCATGGGATAGTCTTCCGTAAAACTCATAATGTTCGTAGGCTATTACCTTTCTCAGGAATAGGATTTTGGGATAATCCTTTTTCTCCTCAAAATAAGGCAATATCCTATTCACAATTGTGCGCATTATGAAAAGATCATCGTAACCACCGTCATAAAGAAGTTTAACAGTATTAAAAAGTTGTTCGTAAAATTCAGGAGAAATTTCAGATTCAAGTTCCTTTTTTAGATCAGCAAGGAACTTTTCGTTTTCCAGATAGATTTTTCTCATTATCTCTGAGCGCGCAATAAGTGTATCCTTCCATTTAGCAAATGAAAGGTCTGACATCACCTGCTGGTCCATTTCCCAGCACAACCGGCGATTGGATATATATTTATCGGTAAATATCTTTAATGCTTTACTTTCCATATTGATCCGAAATATGCTTATCAGAGATTTTTATTTAAAGAGAACCAACAGATTGCTCCATTGGTTCTCTGTTTTCTTAGTTTTGTGAAACTGTCTTTTAGCTGAAATATCTGTCAAGGAGTCCCTTGAATCCCTTGCCGTGTCTTGCCTCGTCACGAGCAATTTCATGAACTGTGTCATGGATAGCATCAAGGTCAAGAGCCTTTGCACGCTTTGCAAGATCTACTCTTCCTTCTGTAGCACCGTGCTCAGCATCAACTCTCATCTGAAGATTCTTCTTTGTTGAATCTGTAAGAACTTCTCCAAGGAGTTCTGCAAACTTAGCAGCATGCTCTGCCTCTTCCCAAGCAGCCTTTGCATAGAATTCGCCAACTTCAGGATATCCTTCTCTTATAGCCTGACGGCTCATTGCAAGGTACATACCAACCTCTGAGCACTCGCCGTTAAACATAGCTCTAAGATCCTGAATAATATCGTCCGGTGCTCCCTTAGCTACACCAACAACATGTTCTGCAGCCCATACCATATCGCCTTCCTGCTTTGTGAACTTCTCTGCAGGTGCATGACATACGGGGCATTCTGCCGGAGGAGTATCTCCCTCATGAACGTAACCACAAACCGAGCAAACCCATTTCATAACTATAATCTCCTTTCTGACTGCGGACAATTAATCCGTAAAGTTAAATGTTACAAGTAAAAAACCTATAATTGCCTAATAATTAGTATATCAAATAAATCATATACATAATATCGTTTATAGAATTTTAATAAATATGCGTTGTTTCTTATTGTAATTTAATAATATTCTTTGTGTTTTTGCGATATACTGTAACCATAGGGGATTAAGGAGATAAATATGAGTATCCTTGAAGAAAGAATTAAAAGTGTTTATACAAATCTTACCAGAGAAGAAAGAAAGGCAGCTGACTACTGCTTGAAAAATGATGCCAGCATTTTTAATAAGACAGTGGCAGAGCTTGCAGATGATTCTGGAACCACGCAGGCTACCTGGAGTCGTTTTTCAAAATCTCTTGGGTATACCGGACTTAAAGGCTTAAAGCATGAGCTTTTTACAAATGCAAATAATGCCGAAAAGGAAGGACCAAAGATCGAGTTTAAGGATATCGATCAGTATACCTCCATGCAGGCAATTGCCGATAATATATGTGCCACAAGCACCCAGGCAATTCAGACAACCTACAGACTCTTTGATACTAAGTCCTTTGAAGGCGCTGTAGATTCCATTGTTTCCGCAGACATGATCAGAATCTTTGGAGTAGGTAGCAGCGGACTTGCAGCCTATGATCTCTATACCAAATTCCAGAGATTATCCTACAATGTCACCTTTAATGAGGATCACCATAACAGCCTTATGAACGCAGCGCAGCTTAAAAGCGGTGATGTAGCGATTTTTCTCTGTGATTCCGGGAAAACAGAGGAGATAATGCAGATTCTAAAGATTGCCAAAAACAAGGGTGCGACGACTATCGCAATAACAAAGCTTGGAAACAGTCCTCTTGCACAGGGCTGCGATCATGTAATGTTCACCACATCCCCTGAAATAGATAAAAAGAGCGGTGTTACAAGCTCAAGATTTGCTCAGCTTTTCCTTGTGGACACTCTTTATACGGCTGTTGCCAATAAGGACTTTAAGAATATCCGTCAGCATCTGCAGGATTCCTATGATCTATTCCATGATATGGTAAATTACTGATAAATTACTGAAGTAAGTTTTTTAATAGCAATTAGTAAAAAAGCCCCTTTGGATTGTTTCCAAAGGGGCATTGTTGTGACTACTTTTATTCTTCGTAGTTGAATCTTTCCTGTTCCTCGTATGGAACTACCAGCTCATCAACTATTTTATCTGAGAAAGCCTTCATTTCATCAAGCTTTTCCTCGTAGTTTTCTTTAGTTAGTCTGTCCTGACCTCCAGCCATTTTATCAAGCATTCTCTTATTTATCTCAGGCGAAAAATGAATGGTATCGAGATAGTTTTCGAGATCTGTGATTACCTCTTCATCCTTCTGGAAAAAGTACACCTCTGCATTTTCATACTGAAGAAGAGCATTTATCATTTCCTTTTCCGCATAGATGAAGGCATCTCTTTCTCCTGTTCTGTAAATACCATCCCACCAAAGCATCGAGTAGGAGGGAAAGTAGAAATAAAACTGCGTATCTGAATGCTTCTTAAGCTCGTTTGTAAGAAGTTTTATGTTACCTCTAAGCTGCTCCTCATACACCTTCTCATCCAGCATAGGCTTTATTTCCTTTTGCCTGAAATACAATCCAAGAATACTTCCCGAATCAAAGCTTTTCCACTTAGCCCAGTTATAGGAAAGATTTTCATTGTAATCCGCAATATATGAATTCACTATCATGTAAGGGATTTTTTCAAGGATAACTCCCTTATTGAAAAGATACTGAATATCATTAAATGGATTGTTGTCATACAGGTACATGGGACAGCCTGTGGATTCATAGGTAGGCTCCGTATCTGCGATAAGCGAAGAAGGATCTATGTTATAAAATATCTTTGTTATCTCATTATCCGATTTGTAGGCTTCATCTATGAGATAGCAAAGATCTGCCGTGGCACCGTATGACCTTACTGCCTTGATTGATTTGCAGTTATAGGCTTCATCAAACCAGCTGTTGTCATTATTTTCAACAACTGAGGATCCCACTATCAGAGCATCGTAATCAAAATGGCGAAGAGTGCCTATACACTGATATTCCTTGTCATTAAGTACTGCCTTAAGTCCAAGCCAGGGCTTATGGTAATGGAAAAATGGATCGAATACCACAACCACAAGAGCTATGAGTACCAGCAATGATACGGCTCCAATGGCAAACCGCTTTATGAATTTAGAATTGCTTTTAGTATCTTTCAAAAATATTCTCCAAACATTTTCTTCTTATAGGCATCAAATTCTTTGGTAATTACGCCTGTTTCTGATGCCTAGAACTGAAAATAAATAAATGTGCTTACCTGTGAAAGTGATATAAATGACCATGCAAAAAGGATTATCAAAAGTGCGGTAAAGCCTTTATTCGGTATTTCGCCGTAAGCTATTTCTCTCGAGTTTTTCCTTGAATTTACAAAAAATGATATTGCGACAAGGATGATCCAGCTTGCCAGGTAAATATAGTTTTTAAATTCCTTTGCGTACAGGCCTGCAGCAGTAAGCAGCAGATAGTTCTCGGAAATATCAAGCATTGCTGAAGTCTTATACATAAATCCCGGCCAGGTGAAGATGAAGAACTGCTTAAACATCTGCATAGCATAGGTCATATCCTGGGATCTGAAAAATACAAGGGATATTAAAAATACGCAGAAGGTAAGTATCTGTCCAAGCTTTTCGGGAATCACAAGCATAGGCTTTTCCCTTAGGAGATAGTGTTTTTTAAGGTCTTCCTTTGTAGCCATAATTCCAAGATCATCGAAGACCACAACAATTCCCATAACAAGGCCCCAGCATAGATAGGTCCAACCGGCGCCATGCCAAAGTCCGCTCAGTAAAAAGATTATAAGTACATTAAGCGCTGTACGCATTTTTCCTTTTCTTGAGCCACCAAGAGGTATATATACGTATCTTACAAAGAACCTTGTAAGCGTCATGTGCCATCTCTGCCAGAGATTTCTGACACTCCTTGCTTTATAGGGTGAATTAAAGTTCTGGGGAAGCTCAAAGCCTATCATGAGACTTATTCCCTCTGCCATATCGCTGTAACCGGAAAAATCAAAGTAAAGCTGGAAGGCGTAGGAGATAAGTACAAGGATTCCTGTTATTGTATCCATGTAATAGGTGTACTTAAAGCCGTAGTCTGCGATTTTTGCAAGATTATCCCCAAGAAGCATCTTCTTTGAGAGACCGATTACAAAAAGAATCAAGCCCCTTCTGAATTTTTCTGCATCCAAGGTTCTTTTTTTATCATCCCTGAACTGACTTATCATCTCGTATGGAAGAGCTATTGGTCCCTGGATTATCTTAGGAAAATATGTGATATACAAAAGATATTCTGTAACAGATACCCGTCCAAGCCTTTCCTTTTCATTAAAGGCAGGATGTCCCGGCGTGTTCTCGCGGTAGGTATCTATTATGTACGCAATCTGAGAAAAGGTGTAAAAGCTTATTCCAATCGGAAGTACAAGGGAAAGGCTTGTGTACTGTTTTCCTACAAGCGCATATACATTTTCAAGAAAGAAGTTTGTGTATTTAAAATATGCAAGGGGCAGTAAATTAAGGATTACCGCCGCTATTGTTATCCCCTTTTTGAGGCTTCCGTCCGCTTTTATTATTAGATTTCCAAGGAAGTAGGTAATGAAAGCGCTAAGCAGAAGTATCAATACAAAATCAACTGAAAAAAGCCCATACAAAATTAAGGAAGCTGCAATAAGTGAAAGGTCTGCAAGCTTCCATATTTTTAGTTTATTTAATCCGTGCCTGAGGATCAGTACCATCGGCAGGAATACTAGAATAAATGAAAATGAATTAAATGACATGGTCTAAATCTAAATGCCTTTATTTTATAATAAGTCCCACGGGACAATGGTCCGAACCCATCTGATCCTTATAGATCACTGCATCCTCAAGTCTGTCCGTAAGTGCCTTTGATGTTACAAAGTAGTCTATACGCCAGCCTGCATTTTTTGCTCTTGCCTGAAAGCGATAGCTCCACCATGAGTAAGCTCCATCAAGCTCAGGATAAAAAAATCTGAATGTATCAACAAGGTCAGAAGAAACTACATTATTGAATTTTTCTCTTTCTTCATCGGTAAATCCCGCATGTCCTCTGTTTGTCTTTGGATTCTTAAGATCAATTTCCTTATGGGCAACGTTCAGGTCACCACAGAAAATAACAGGCTTATTTTCCTCGAGCTTTTTAACATAGGCAAGGAAGTCATCCTCCCATCTGCATCTGTACTCAAGTCTGGAAAGGTCTTCCTTTGCATTTGGAACATAGACTGTGATGAAATAGTAGTCCGGATATTCCGCTGTGATAACTCTGCCTTCATGGTCGTGCTCATCAATTCCGAGACCGTAGGTTACATTAATAGGCTCTTCCTTTGTAAAAAGCGCAGTACCCGAATACCCCTTTTTTTCTGCATAATTCCAATATTGATGATAGCCCGGAAGCTCAACTTCTATCTGTCCCTCCTGAAGCTTGGTTTCCTGAAGACCTATTACATCAGGCTGTTCTTCATCCATGAATTTCTGAAATTCACCCTTTGAAACACATGCTCTAAGTCCGTTTACGTTCCATGATACAAGTTTTTTAGACATAAATTATCACTCCGTATTTATCTGGTTTTCTGGTTAATGTATTTATTGTGAAACTTGGAATACATGATTTTCTGGGAACTGTAAACACCATAGTATCCTGAAAAGGTGTAGCTAAGCGCAATCGCCAGAAGATAATATGGCATTCCGTTATATCCAAACATCTCAAAGCACAAAAGAAGAGATGAGATAGGGCAGTTGGTTATTCCGCAGAAAAGTGCTCCCATTCCTATAGCAGCACAAAGTGCCGAGTTAAATCCAAAAATCTGTGAATAGAGACAACCAAAGGTTGCACCTATATAGAGGGCAGGAACTATTTCACCACCTTTATAGCCGGCTCCCATAGTCACGGCAGTAAATAGCATTTTAAGTGCGAAAGCAGCGTAAGGAGCTTTTCCCTCTATTGCAAGCTCTATTACATCCATACCGGTGCCGTTGTAGTAGTTGTTTCCTACAATAAGCGTAAGTATTACTACAAGACAGCCACCTACAAATATCCTTACATAGGGATTTTTGAAGAACTTTTTGTAAAGCTCGCCGCTTTTTTTCATCACTATGCAAAAGAGAATACTTATGGTTGCACATAAAACTGCAAGTACCGCATATCTGACAGCGCTAAATGCTGTAAACTCCGGAACGATGTTAACTGTAAATACATCCGGAACTGTTCCGAAATACATAGCAACGCTGCTTGATACCAGAGCAGAAAGAACGCAGGGTATGAGAGCAGCATAGTACATAACACCGATACTCTCAATCTCCATGGCAAGAAATGCAGCTGCCATAGGTGTTCCAAAGAGCGCGGCAAAGGCTGCACTCATTCCGCACATAGTAATTATCTTGCAGTCGTCATCGTCAAGATGAATCAGCTTTCCAAAATTATGGCCCATACTTCCGCCAAGCTGAAGAGCAGCACTTTCTCGTCCTGCACTTCCTCCGCAAAGGTGGGTCAATATTGTTGCTACAAAAATAAGTGGAATTTTCCTGATTGGAAGATGATCTCCGGCAGATATTGTCGTAATAACAAGGTTTGTACCGGTATCCTCAAAATCCTTTGAGAGTCTATAAAGCAGTACAATCAAAAGACCTGCTACCGGCAACAGAAAAATCACGAAGCTGTGAGCTTTTCTAAACTCAGTAGCAAATTTTATCCCATGGAAAAAGGCAGCTCCCACTGCCCCTACCAAAACACCAATCAATATTCCAAGTACCAGCCACTTTATAGTGGACATGAGTCTCCTCATCTGGTGCTTGTAATGTGACTCTATATTTTCAGAATTATTTGTCTCGCTCATTTGATCCTCTATACATATCAGCTTTTATCAGTTATTTCCCATCGAAGCTATAAGTGCATCAATCTCTGCCTGACTGAGCTGTCTGTTACTGTTTGCTGAAGCAGTAGGAGCAGGTGTAGCAGAAGATGCTCCGGGCATAGTAAAACTACCCGCACCCTGCTGAGACGAGTTACCCATTATGCTGGCAAATAATGCCTGCTGTTCAGGACTAAGTCCGCTTGTATCTGTTCCCATTGTATTTACCTCATTTGTTAATCAAATGATACTTGATAATGCGCTTTTTTACAATGTTTTTTATTTTTCGCATTATATCTCTACTCTATATATCGGCATTTGTGAGCTTAGTCTTAATATATACAAAAATGGCTACGGTTTCACATAGCCATTTTGATAATTATTTATTAAAAGTTTCCATTCTTCTCATATTCTTGAGATTATCGTCTGTTTCCTTAAGCATTTCTCTAAGAGAAAGGCTTTCCTCATAGTCAAATTCACAGATGGAATAAATGAGGTGATTGAGGTATTTGGTATTATCCATGAGAAGCTTATTGTTCTGTCTTGCCATCTCAATTCTGAGTATCTCTGCTTTATCCTCTTCTTCAGTAACCTGCAGTACTGCAAACTCATCGCCGCGAATTCTTCCGCAGACGCTCTTTTCACCAAATACTTCCTGAAGTATCTGGGATACTCTGATAACTGCATGATCACCTTCGTCATGTCCGTGAATGGCATTGATATTTTTAAGCGAATCCATGTCGATGTATGCTACAACCGCATAGGTTCCTTCTCTGAAATGCTCTTTAAGAAGATCATAGGCCTTAGCAAAGAATCCTCGTCTGTTGGGAAGACTTGTAAGATAATCTATATCTCCGATATGATCAAGTACAGATCCGTCTCTTGCGATTTCTTCCTGACATTCGGCAAGCTCTCTTTCAGCATTTTTCAGACGATTCTCAAGATATCCGTTTCTGCTTCCGGCAACTAAACAATTTGTAAGGATATCATCATAATATCCAACTCTAAAATCATCTGTAAAATCAATAATAAAGAATCCAAGCTGATCTCTTTCGTAAAAGAAATTTCTTATAACCTTGGTTCCGCTGATACCTGTTTCATTGAAAACCTCGGATATTTTCATATCCTTGGAATTTATTGTAGTATCAGGTTTACCATCATGTATAGAAAATAACTTCTTACAGAGCTTCGGAACCTTCCAGCCCTTTTTAAGTGAATACTCAACAGGTTCTTCAAGTATATATACTTCGTAATTATTGACTCCGGCATTTATGAATTTCAGCGCACCGATATCAAAATCATCATTACACTTATTATTGATAATAATATCGGATACGGAAGAGATCTTTTTTATCGTCTCTCTGTAATTTTCTTCTGTGAAATCTTCTATTTCACTTCTTACAGCTTTTACATGATTTCCGGTTACTTTTCCTATGATCTGCTCTATTGCCAGATATCCAAGTTCAACATCACTTGTATCTTTTTTTGCAACAACAGAATCAAAACCTTCGGTTTCGGTGATAGTCATAAGGGGCTTTTTTCCAAACTGCTTAAGAAAAGCTTCCTTCTTCAAGATGGCAGACTTATGCCCAATCTTATCGATATCAACGATAAATCCATCAAAGTCTGCGTCTATGCTGTAGTCATAGACAGCCTGGTGCTGATAAAGATATGGGTCTTCCTTATCGAAAGTCTTATCAGTGATAATATACTTTCCCGGGAAGATGATCAGCTCAGCACCAAGGTCCTTTGCCGCTCTGTCAGCACCAAGACAAATATCACATTCTTTTTTGTCATTAAACTCGGAAATAAGTAAGCCTATTCTCATTATTCGTCTTCACCCGTAACTTCTGTGTCGTCAGAGTCATCAGTTTCATCAAAATCATCTGAATCATTTTCGGATACCGTCTCCTCAGGAATTTCTTCCATAGCGTCCTCTATGTCCTCAAATTCTTCATCACCGTTTGAAATCTTTTCTCTGACTTTTGCAATAGCTACTACTGATACACCCTTATCAAGGTTTATCATTTTAACGCCCGATGTTACTCTTCCGTGAACGGTTATTTCTTCCATTCTGAGCTGAATAATGATACCGCTGTCAGTTATCATCATTATTTCATGCTCACCGTTAACAGCCTTTACACCGATTACATTTCCGGTCTTCTCTGTTATCTTATAACATTTTACACCCTTACCGCCACGGTTCTGAATGTGGAATTCCTGAAGCTCGGTTCTCTTGCCATAACCTTTTTCAGAAACTATAAGGAGTGAATCTCCCTGGGTATTGAGCTGCATTCCGATTACTTCGTCCTGATCGCCCAGCATAATACCGCGAACACCCATTGATGATCTGCCGGTAGGTCTTACATCAGTTTCCTTGAATCGGATACACATTCCGTTCTTTGTTACAAGGAATATCTCTGAATCAGCCTTTGTGGTCTTTACCTCGATGAGCTCATCATCATCATCAAGGTTTATTGCAGTAAGACCATTCTTTCTGACGTTGGCAAATTCCATTATAGGAGTTTTCTTAACAGTTCCCTTTCTGGTTACCATGAAAAGATTCTTTTCATCAGTATATTCCTTAATTGGAATAGTAGCAGTGATCTTTTCTTCGGGAGAGAGCTGCAGAAGATTTACAACTGCTGTTCCCCTTGATGTTCTTGATGCCTCGGGAATCTGATATGCCTTTAATCTGTAAGCCCTTCCCTTATTTGTAAAGAACATTATGTAGTTATGGGTTGTGGTCATAAGAAGGTCTTCCACATAATCATTCTCGATTGTGGATATTCCCTTTATTCCTTTACCGCCTCTGTTCTGAGCTCTGAAATTATCGATAGACATTCTCTTAATGTATCCAACATTTGTCATAGCGATGACTGTGTTTACATTAGGAATCATATCCTCGATATCAATCTCTGAATCATCATGTCCGATCTGAGTCTTACGATCATCACCGTACTTATCAGCTATCTCGGAGATTTCATTTCTTATTACACCAAGAAGAACCTTCTTGTCGGAAAGAATCAGCTTTAATTCTTCGATCTTCTTTAATAATTCAGCATGCTCCTGCTCGAGCTTATCTCTCTCCAAACCTGTGAGAGTACGAAGACGCATGTCTACGATAGCCTGAGCCTGTACATCAGATAATCCAAATCTTTCCATCAACTGTTCTTTTGCTATCTGAACAGTTGCACTTCCGCGGATTATCTTTATTACTTCATCAATATTGTCGAGAGCTATCAGCAAGCCTTCAACAATGTGATTTCTCTCTTCAGCCTTATTAAGGTCGTATTGTGTTCTTCTTGTAACTACATCCTCCTGATGAACGATGTAGTGGTGAAGCATATCTACAAGTCCAAGAACTCTGGGCTCGTTATTTACAAGAGAGAGCATTATTATTCCAAATGAATCCTGAAGCTGAGTATGCTTATACAGGCGGTTCAGCATTACATTTGCATTTACATCATGTCTAAGCTCAATAACGATTCTCATACCTTCGCGGTCTGATTCGTCTCTAAGAGCTGTGATACCATCAAGCTTTTTAAGCTTTACATATTCAGCAATCTTGGTAATAAGATTTGCCTTGTTTACCATGTAAGGAAGCTCTGTGACAATGATTCTGCTCTTACCGTTGGGCATTGTCTCAATATCCGTTACAGCGCGGACTACAACCTTACCTCTACCTGTTCTGTAGGCTTCCTCTGCACCTCTTGTGCCAAGGATGATACCACCTGTAGGAAAATCAGGAGCTTTTACGATGGGAAGAAGTTCCTCTATTTCTGTCTCTCTGTCCTCATTTACCTTGTTGTCAATCATCTTAACAACAGCAGCAATAACCTCTCTTAAGTTGTGAGGAGGAATGTTTGTAGCCATTCCGACAGCGATTCCTGTTGTTCCATTTACAAGAAGATTAGGAAATCTTGCAGGAAGAACAACCGGCTCTTTTTCAGTCTCATCAAAGTTAGGAGCAAAATCAACGGTATCCTTGTTGATATCTGCAGTCATTTCCATTGAGATTTTGGTAAGTCTTGCCTCTGTGTATCGCATGGCAGCTGCGCCGTCACCATCCACAGATCCAAAGTTACCATGTCCGTCAACAAGACAATATCTCATTGACCAGGGCTGAGCCATATTTACCAATGATCCGTAAATTGAGCTGTCACCGTGGGGGTGGAATTTACCCATTGTATCACCTACGATACGGGCACACTTACGATGTGGCTTATCAGGTCCGTTGTTCAACTCTATCATGGAATAGAGAATTCTTCTCTGAACAGGCTTAAGTCCGTCTCTGACATCAGGAAGAGCACGGGATGCAATTACACTCATGGCATAGTCTATATAGTCAGACTCCATTGTTTTCTGAAGGTCAACTTCCTTAATTCTGTCAGTAGTTACCTGATCAAATGCATCATCAGCTAACTCCTCGCCATTCTGATTATTGTTGTTATTATTGTTATCCGCCATTTTTTATCCTTATCCGTCAGCTTCGCTGACGCCTTTTCATAAAATATAAAATGAAAGGCCAATATTATATATCAAGATTCTTAACAAACTTTGCGTTTTTCTCTATGAACTCTCGTCTTGGTTCAACCTTGTCACCCATAAGAGTAGTAAAGGTTACATCCACATCGGACTCAGCTTCTTCATCAACATTTACGCGGAGAAGAATTCGTCTCTCAGGATCCATTGTTGTCTCCCAAAGCTGCTCGGGATCCATTTCTCCAAGTCCCTTATATCTCTGAATCTTGTTGTTCTGATCACGACCTACGTCACTAAGAATCTTATTTAATTCTTCATCACTGTAGGCATACCAAACCTTCTTGTTCTTCTCAAGCTTATAAAGCGGAGGCTGAGCAAGATATACATGACCTGTTTTAATAAGCTCAGGCATGAATCTGTAAAGGAAGGTCAGCATGAGAGTAGCGATATGAGCACCATCTACGTCGGCATCGGTCATGATAATAATCTTGTCATAGCGAAGCTTTTCAATATCAAAGTCTTCGTGAATACCTGTACCGAATGCAGTGATCATTGCTCTGATTTCGGCATTGTCGTAAATTCTGTCTCTTCTTGCCTTCTCAACGTTAAGGATTTTTCCTCTAAGTGGAAGAATAGCCTGTGTTGCACGGGATCTTGCTGTCTTAGCAGAACCACCCGCGGAATCTCCCTCAACTATGAAAATCTCACAGTTCTTAGGATCCTTGTCGGAGCAGTCTGCAAGCTTTCCGGGAAGTCCCATTCCATCAAGAGCAGATTTTCTACGTGTAAGATCTCTTGCCTTTCTTGCAGCATCTCTTGCGTGCTGGGCAAGGATTGCTTTTTCAAGTATAACCTTTGCAACCTGAGGATTCTGCTCAAGGAAATATGTAAGCTGTTCTGAAACTATACTGTTTACAGCACCTCTTGCTTCACTGTTACCAAGCTTTTGCTTAGTCTGTCCTTCAAACTGAGGATCCTCAATCTTTACACTGATGATAGATGTAAGACCTTCTCTTATATCATCACCGGTGAGGTTTTCCTCGTTGTCCTTAAGCATTTTGTTTTCTCTTGCATAGTCATTAAAGGTCTTTGTAAGAGCAGCCTTAAATCCCTCAAGGTGAGTACCGCCTTCAGGAGTATTTATGTTATTAACAAAGGTATATGTGCTTTCATTGAAGGAGTCGTTGTGCTGAAGTGATACTTCAACCTGAACGTTGTTCTTGTTTCCTTCAAAGTACATTATCTGATCATAAAGAGTGTTCTTACTCTTGTTGAGATACTGAACGAACTCCTTAATTCCACCTTCGTAGTGGAAATGCTGTTCAACAATTTCCTCTCCCTCGGCAACTCTGTAATCTCTGAGAGTTATCTTAAGTCCCTTTGTAAGGAACGCCATTTCTCTAAGACGCTTCTTAAGAATGTCATATTCAAAAATTGTAGTCTCTTTGAAAATCTGTGCATCGGGTTTAAAGGAAACCTTTGTACCGGAAGTTACTTTATCGGTAGTTCCAACCTCCTTAAGAGGGTAGAGTACCTTACCTCTTTCGTAGCGCTGCTGATAGATTTTGCCGCCTCTGACAACCTGAACCTCAAGCCATTCAGAAAGAGCATTAACAACAGAAGCTCCAACTCCGTGAAGACCACCGGATACCTTATAACCGCCACCGCCGAACTTTCCGCCGGCATGAAGGATTGTAAATACAACTTCAACACCGGTAAGTCCTGATTTATGGTTAACATCTACAGGAATACCACGTCCGTTATCCATAACGGTAATGGTATTGTCTGCATTTATATTTACTTCTATGTGATCACAAAATCCTGCAAGTGCTTCATCTACTGAGTTATCCACAATCTCATAAACGAGATGGTGAAGTCCTCTGCTGGCTGTTGTTCCGATATACATACCGGGCCTTTTACGAACAGCTTCGAGTCCTTCCAAAATCTGTATCTGATCAGCACCATAGTTGTTTTGTTCGTTACTCATTTTATCCCCTTTAGTCTTCCGGAATTGTTCCGTTTACTACTCTGAATACTTTATCGATTTCAAATCTGTTATTTACAAACTCATCAAGACCCGTGCAGGTTATGATCGTCTGTATATCACCGATTGTATTTAACAAATAATTCTGTCTGTTACTGTCAAGCTCTGATAAAACATCATCAAGAAGAAGAACAGGGTTTTCCTTCTTGGATTTTTTTACAATTTCTATCTCAGAGAGCTTAAGTGAGAGAGAAGCAGTTCTCTGTTGTCCCTGTGAACCGTATTTTCTGATATCTATTTCATCTTTGTTAGTAAGATTCTCACTTCTGACATTGAAAGAAAAGTCATCCTTATGAGGACCTACTGTTGTTTGCTTAAGATAAATATCCTTTTGCCTTGATTCTCTCAGCTTTTTTTCAAAATCAGCAACAGTTACATTGGGTTCATAGTAAATATTCAGATTTTCCCTTCCACCTGTTAACTTTTGGTGAATGGGACCTATTATTTCACAGAGTTCTTTAATAAATTTTTCTCTGGATTTTATTATTACCGATCCGTATTCAATAATCTGAGCATCCTGTACATCAAGTAAAACCTTTGTTTCCGGATGTTCAAAAATATCTTTGAGAACCTTATTTCTTTCTGCAATCAGTTTGGTATATTTAGATAGATTTTCTAAATAAATTTGATCCAGTTGACAGAGCTCCATGTCCATGAATCTGCGTCTTTCAACCGGACCATCCTTTATGATACTCAAATCTTCTGGTGAGAAAAAAACTACATTACATCTTCCGACCAGGTCGGAAGCTTTTTTTATTTTTTGTCCGTCTATGGCTATTCCTTTGGATCTGCTTTTTCGAAGATGCATATCTACCCGATACTCTGCACCATCTCTTTCAATGATGGTCCTTATGTGACCTTCATCTTTTCCAAAAGAAATAATCTCTTTATCTTTACTGCTCTTATGAGATTTAGTAGTAGCAGCCATATAGATTGCTTCAAGGATATTTGTTTTGCCCTGAGCATTATCGCCGTACAAAATATTGGTACCGCTGCTAAATTCTATTTTCAGATTTTCATAATTTCTAAAATCTGCAAGTTCTAATGACTTTATTATCATTTCGTTATCTGTACCTGTTCATCTCTGAATTCTACTACATCACCCTCATAGAGCTTGCGTCCGCGTCTTGTGTCCACTTCGCCATTTACTTTTACAAGACCATCCTGTATATCCATCTTGGCATCGACACCGGACTCCTCAAGGCCGGCTTTTTTCAAGGCCTGACCAAGTTTTATAAATTCTTCGCCTTCTCTTAAACTAATCTTAATCATTTATTCTCTCTTTAGCTGACTGTTGTAAAGTTGATAGGAAGAACAAGGTAAATATAGGTTGAATCCTTATCTCTTATAAAGCAGGGAGCCTTGGGATTAACCATATAAATATCTATGCTTTCATCTTCAATAGCACGAAGTGCATCAAGCAGGAACTTGGGATTAAATCCTATTATGATATCCTTTCCCTGCTTTTCAATATCTATTTCCTCATCCATACTTCCGATGGTAGAGTTGATCTTAAGTTCCATCTTCTCATCACCGATGGAAATGATAACTGGCTTTTTGTCGCCTTCCTTTACAAGAAGAGTAGCTCTGTCGATACAGTCTATCATCTCTCTTCTTGAAATTGTCATCTTAGTCTCATAGTCACTTGAAAGCATCTGATCGATGTTGAAGTATTCTCCTTCAAGAAGTCTTGAAACTACTATTGTCTTATCAAACTCAAAAAGAATATGCTTATCTGTAAAGTAAATATCAACATTATTCTCTGTGCTGTCGGTAATAATCTTACTGATATCAGATAATGTTTTTCCGGGAACTACAACCTTCTTAGGTGCATAAGAGTTCTGAAGCTTTACTTTTCTGATAGAGATGCGGTGGCCATCAAGAGATACAAGCTTAAGTGTATCCTGGTTAATTTCAAAGAGCTCACCGCTCATCATCTTATTTGTATCATTTTCCGCAATGGAAAAGATTGTCTGCTGAATTACATTTTTAAGGGTGTACTGTGAAACACTTATTCCATCAATCTTCTCAATGCTGGGAAGATAAGTGAAGTCATCTGCATTTCTTCCAATAATACTGAATTTAGCCTTTTCACAGCTGATAGTTACTTTTCTTGAAGCATCAGCTTCTACAGTTACATCATTATCAGGAAGCTTACGAATGATATCAAAGAAAATCTTTGCATCAATAGCTATAAAACCTCTCTCTAAAATATTACCGTCTACCTCGGTCTGTATTCCCAGTTCCATATCGTTAGCAATGAATTTAATAACTCCTTCAGTTGCATCAATAAGAATACATTCAAGTATAGACATTGTAGTCTTGTTTGGTACAGCCTTGGATACTATCTGTAATCCGGAAACAAGATTCGATTTAGAACAAACAAATTTCATTGCTCAAAGCTCCCTTCGAAAAACCATAATATATATAAATTAATTATTATTTAATAATATAGATAATAATAGCTGTTGATTTGTGGAAATCCTTATTCATTATACAATTTATCTGCCTTTTTTACAAATTTTTAATAGTTGATAAATAAAAATTTAATGTTATAAACTTTCAGATTAACCACAAGGCAAATTTTGCGATTTAAACCCATAAAAAAGTTTTCCACTCCCAAAACTAATTTATAAACATTTTATAAACTGTTTATAAACAAATTTATCCACATTATGTTCCGGGGTTAAGCTTCTTATTAATAATATCTATAGTTCTTGAAACTTCATTGTCTCCGATAAGAAGATCCTTAATTTTATTTATACCGCTCATTACGGTTGTGTGATCCTTCTTACCAAGAGCTCTTCCGATTTCTTCGAGAGGAGCATCTGTATATTCCCTGCAAAGATACATGATTATCTGTCTTGGAAGTACAATTTCCTTATTTCTCTTTTTGGAAGTGATGTCATCCTGCTTTATTCCGTACTGCTCACAAACTGTACTTATAATAAGAGGAATTGTTATTACCTTGGAAACATCGGGATAAATAATATCCTTCAGAGCTTCCTTGGCATCATCTATTGTAATAGTAGCCATTCCTTTAAGTCTTGAGAAAGCGATGATCTTATTATAAGCACCCTCCAGCTCTCTGATATTAGACTTAATATTGGTAGCTATATATTCAAAAACTTCATCATCTATTGTCTGGGCATTGTTTTCGGCGTTCTTTTTCAAAATTGCCATTCTTGTCTCATAGTCAGGAGCCTGAATATCTGAGATAAGACCCATCTCGAATCTTGAACGGAATCTTTCTTCAAGAGTCTCCATTTCCTTCGGAGGTTTATCTGATGAAAGAATGATCTGCTTTCCTGACTGATGAAGAACATTAAAGGTGTGGAAAAACTCTTCCTGAGTACTTTCTTTTCCTATAATAAACTGAACATCATCGACCATAAGAACATCCACAGTACGATATTTGTCTCTTAGTCTGCTCATGGCTTCAGCTTTACCACTTCTGATGGATTCGATAACTTCATTGGTGAACTGCTCAGAAGTAACATAAAGAACCTTTGATCCGGGATTGTTCTCAATAATGAAATGTCCGATAGCATGCATAAGGTGAGTCTTACCAAGTCCCGGTCCTCCGTATAAGAAAAGAGGATTGTAGGCTTCTCCTGGTGACTCGGCTACAGCAAGAGATGCATTATGAGCAAATCTGTTATTGCCGCCTACGACATATGTATCAAATCTGTATTTTGGATTAAGGTTTGAAAACTCATAGTTATTAAGACTGTTTTCATGCTCTTCAGATTTTTTTGGATGAGTTTCTTCATTATTAATAATATCTTTTTCTAGTACGAATTTTACTTCCACATTCTTATCAAGAAATTCAGATATTCTTACTATGAAGAATTTTAGATATTTCTTTTCTATATAGTTAAGAGCGTTGCTGTCATCAAAAGGTATTATTATAGTAGCAATTCCGTTCTCATAACTGTAAAAAGAAAGAGGCTTTACCCAGGTGTCAAAGGATATTGTGGTCATATCCAGATCTCCCCTGACTTCATCCTTTAAAACTTCCCAGTTTTCATGTAGTTTTTGTGTAATTTCAGTATCCTTTTCCATATATTTCTCCCAATGCGAATTTATGAAATATTTTAGCGTATAGGGGTATAAATATCAAACAAGTACATTTTGTGGATAACTTTTTTAAAAATATTGAAAAAAAATTATAATTTAATATATGAGAGGAAAAAGTGGAAAAGTGGAAAATATTAATTCACTGAATGAATCCCGCATAAATACTGGATTTTTTAATTGATTATAAACATTATTCAAACATGTTTTCCACATTCTATCCACATTTTGTGGATAAAAATATTAAATTTACAGATAATAACAAGTTATCCACAAAATCAACATTTTGGTGTGGATAACTTTTTTTGATACTATATCTTGGAAGAAATTTTTGTGAAAAAAATTGCGAGTTATCCACATTTCTTTTTGTGCTTGACTAAAATTCTTATTTTTACTATAATAACATCGATTTTTTCTGATTAGACAGTAATTTTTATTGCATGCAATTTAGCATACAAATTAAAGAAGGAGGTGTATTTCGACTATGAAGAGAACTTATCAGCCGCATAAGCTTCAGAGAGCTCGTGTTCACGGCTTTAGAGCAAGAATGGCAACTAAGGGAGGCAGAAAGGTACTTGCTGCCAGAAGACTTAAGGGTAGAAAGAGAATATCTGCATAATAGGGCCACATATTGTGGTCTTTTGCGCGAATGTGCTACTATGCATGTTCGCGTATTTCTTTATATGTTATATAAAGTTTCAATTTGGAATTAACGAATGATCAAAACAGAATCGCTAAAAAAGACAGCTGATTTTCATGTTGTTTATAAGACCGGTAAGAGCTATGTGGATAAAAATATTGTTGTTTATGTCAGAGAAAATGGTCTTAAAATAAACAGACTTGGTATTTCAGCAAGTAAAAAAGTTGGGAACAGTGTTGTAAGGCACAGGTTTGCAAGACTTGTTCGTGAATCGTACAGGCTACATGAAAATATATTTAATAGTGGTTTAGATATAGTAGTCGTTGCCAGAAGCCGTGCTAAGGATGCAGGTTTCTTTGAAATCGAGAAGTCATTCTTATATCTGGCAGGAAAGTCTCATCTAAGGAAAAATGATGAGGTGAATTATGAAGAAAATACTGATATTTCTGATTAAACTTTATAGGAAGTATATTTCTCCTTTAAAGAGAACAAAATGTCCGTATATACCGACGTGTTCAGAATACGGATTGGAAGCAATAGAAAAATACGGAGCTTTAAAAGGAAGCATTTTAGCTTTATGGAGAATACTAAGATGTAATCCTTTTTCAAGCGGGGGTTATGATCCTGTACCGTAATTACGGAGGATGAATTTTGAATTTAATTGCATTAACACAATATCAGGGGAAGATCGTAGGACCAGTTGCATGGTTTCTTGGCCATATCATGAACTGGATTTTCATGGCTCTTAATAAAATTGGTATTCCTAATATCGGTCTTGCTATTATTTTATTTACTGTTATAGTAAATATTCTGTTGTTACCTTTAACTTATAAGCAGCAGAAATTTTCAAAGCTTCAGAGCAGACTTAGTCCTGAACTTAAGGTTATTCAGGAAAAGTACAAAGGCAAAAAGGATAATGATTCCATGCTTGCCCAGCAGGAAGAGATAAAAGCTCTTTATGCTAAGTATGGTGTATCGCAGACAGGAAGCTGCGTTCAGATGCTTATTCAGTTTCCTATTCTTATAGCACTCTATCGTGTTATTTATTCAATGCCTGCTTATGTTGCACAGGTTAAGGATGCTTTTTATCCTTTAGTTTCAAAGCTTCGCGAGACTGCAGGAGCAAGTGATTTCTTACAGACATTATCAAGCGCTTCTCAGTTTTCAAGACAGTTTACAAACGATTCTTTCACATCAGGAAATGTTGAATACATCGAAAATACTTTCATCGATGTACTTAATAAGGCATCTACAACAGACTGGAATAATCTGTTAGATAATTTTGGTGATCTTTCAAGTTATGTAAATCAGACCCATGATCTTCTTAACAGATTCAACAATTTCCTTGGACTTAACATTGCTGATTCACCTATTTTTATGGTAAAGACTGCTTTTTCAGAAAAGCACTTCCTTTTACTTATAGGTGCTATTATCATTCCTGCACTTTCTGCTTTTACTCAGTGGGTAAGCATCCAGCTTATGCCTCAGGCAGCAAATACATCGAATGACCCTAATGACCAGGCAGCTCAGATGGCTAACTCAATGAAGACCATGAACATGATGATGCCTGTTATGTCATTATTCTTCACATTTACATTCCCGGCAGGTATGGGTATCTACTGGATTGCAAATGCCGTAGTAAGAACAATTCAGCAGATTGTTATCAACAAGCACATTGATAAGATGGACATCGATGCTCAGATTGAGAAGAACATCGATAAATATAACAAAAAGCTTGAAGCAATGAAGGCAACTCCTCAGATGAACAGATATGCAAACATGAACACAAGAAATATGTCTGCAGCATCTTCATCTAAGATTTCTCAGGCTGAAAAGGATGAGAAGATTAAGAAGGCAAATGATATCTACGCTTCCGGAAAAGCTAATAAGAACAGTCTTCTTGCAAGAGCTAATATGGTTAAGGAATTCGATCAGAAAAATAATAAGGGGGAACAGTAATGGAATACATTGAGATATCAGCTAAAACAGTTGATGATTGTATCACAGATGCTTGCATTCAGTTATCCGTTACAAGCGATAAACTTGACTATGAAGTAATACAGCAGCCTTCAATCGGATTATTTGGTTTTAATGTAAAGCCTGCAATAATCAAGGCTAAGGTTAAATCAGAAGAAAAACCTGTTGAAGAGAGCACAGTAGTAGAAGAAAAAGTTGTAAAAGAAAAGAAATCAGAAAAGGCCTTTAATTCTGAAAAGAAGAAAAACATCAAACCTGAAAAGGTTTCAGAAGTAAAGGAAGAAATACCTGAAGAAAAGCCTGCTTCTTATGTATATGATAATGAATTTATCAGCAAGGCTAAAGAATTTACATCAAATGTATTTGGTGCTATGAAGATGGAAGTAAACGTTGATGCCAAATACAACGAAACAGATAAAGTTCTCGAGGTTGATTTATCAGGAGATGAGATGGGTGTTCTTATCGGTAAGAGAGGACAGACTCTTGACTCTATCCAGTATCTGATTTCTCTTGTTGTTAACAGAGACAGTGAAGATTATATTCACGTTAAGGTTGATACAGAGAATTACAGAACTCGCAGAAAAGCCACACTTGAGAATCTTGCAAAAAATATTGCTTATAAGGTTCGTAAAAACAGGCAATCAGTTTCACTTGAACCTATGAATCCTTATGAGAGAAGAATTATACATTCAGCTCTACAGGGTGATAAGTATGTTACTACTCATAGTGAAGGCGAAGAACCTTTCAGAAGAGTTGTAGTTACACTGAAGAAATAATTATGGGGCTGTCGCATTTAATGCGGCAGCTTTTTTATCATATATGAAATTCCTTGATATTTCATATATGATAAAAAGGTTGCCAAAGAAATTTTGTTTTCATTTTTTCAGAGGAATAATATGTATTTTAAAGAAGACACAATCTGTGCTATAGCTACCGCAATGATAGATGCCGGTATTGGTATCATCAGAATAAGCGGGCCATCAGCTATTGAACAGGCAGACAAATTCTATATCGATGCTAAAGGAAATCATTCTTTAAAGAATTTTGATTCTCATACTATTCATTACGGATTTGTATGTGATGAAAATGAAAATAAAATTGATGAAGTTATGATATCTGTAATGAAAGCACCAAGAAGCTACACTAAGGAAGATGTAGTAGAGATAAATTCTCATGGTGGTCGACTGATTATGGAAACCATTTTAAAGCTTCTTATAAAAAATGGATGCAGACTTGCTGAGCCCGGTGAATTTACTAAAAGAGCCTTTCTTAATGGAAGAATTGATCTTACAAGAGCAGAAGCTGTTATGGATCTTATTCATTCTCAGAATGAGTTTTCCATGAAAAATTCTGAGCTTCAGCTTGGAGGTGAACTTTTTAAACAGATTGATGAACTTAGAAAAGAAATTCTATATGAGATGGCATTTATAGAATCGGCAATAGATGATCCTGAGAATTATGATCTTACCGGATTTGATGAAAATCTTTCTGAGAAGAATAATAAGTGGCTTGCTAAAATTAATAAGCTTATAAAGAATTCCGATGAAGGAATCATTCGAAAAGATGGAATCAAAACTGTAATCATTGGAAAACCAAATGCAGGTAAATCATCTCTTTTAAATATGCTGGCCGGTGAAGAGAGAGCAATAGTTACAGATATTGAAGGAACAACCAGAGATATTATTGAGGAAAATATTAAGCTTGGCGATATTGTGCTTCATGTAATTGATACTGCCGGAATAAGAGACACCGAAGATAAGATTGAACAAATAGGAGTTGAAAAGGCAGTTAAGTCTGCTTCAACAGCTGATCTTATTTTATATATCATTGATTCCACAGATGATGAGTTGTCAGATGATGAAAGAATAAAAAATATAATCCATAACAATCATGTGATTGTTTTACTTAATAAAAATGACATCAGTGATAGTATTAGTATCACTGAAGAATCCATACACAAAATGTATGGAGACGAGATTGAAGTTATTAAAACTTCAATGATTGACAGGACAGGTATTGAAGAACTGGAGAAAATAATATCTGTTATGTTTTTAAGCGGAAATATCATGCCAAGAGAAGAGGTATATATTACTAATCTTAGACAAAAGGAATCTTTAATAAATGCTAAGACCAGTCTTGAAAAGGTAAGCGTAAGTATTGAAGATGGAATGTCTGAAGATTTTTATTCAATTGATCTTATGAATGCTTATGCTTTTCTTGGTGAAATAATTGGACAGGAAGTTGATGAAGATCTTATTGATGAGATTTTCTCAAAATTCTGTATGGGTAAATAGGAGTTTTTATGGTAGCTGATATTGTAGATGTAATTGTAATAGGTGGAGGTCATGCCGGATGCGAAGCTTCCCTGGCGGCTGCAAGGCTTGGACTTAAGACTATAATGTTCACATTAAGTGCGGACAATATTGCCTTCATGCCCTGTAATCCACATATTGGAGGATCATCAAAGGGTCATCTTGTAAGAGAGATTGATGCTCTTGGCGGAGAAATGGGTAAAAATATAGATAAGACCTTTCTTCAGTCCAAGATGCTTAATAAATCTAAGGGACCTGCCATCCATTCTCTTCGTGCCCAGGCAGATAAGCTTGAATATTCAAATTCCATGAGAAGAATTTTAGAAAACCAGGAGAATCTTATAATAAAGCAATCTGAGATTTCAGAAATTCTTTTTGAAGATATTGAAGATGCAGAGCTTAAAAAAGAAGGATATGAAAAAATTATAAAAGGTGTTAAGACAGTTACTGGTCTGGAATATTTAGGAAAATCAGTAATTCTTTGTACCGGTACCTATCTTAAAAGCAGATGTCTTTGCGGAGAATCAATTCAGTATACCGGTCCTAATGGATTACAGCCTTCTAACCTTTTATCTGATTCTCTGATAAAAGCCGGAATAAATCTGAGACGATTTAAAACAGGAACTCCCGCAAGAATGGATGGAAATACTATCGACTATTCCAAGATGGAAGTTCAGACCGGTGATACTCCTGTAATACCTTTTTCATTTGATACTGATCCTGAATCTGTTCAGAAGGAGCAGCATAATTGCTATCTTACTTATACAAATGAAAAAACACACGAAATAATACGAAATAACATAGATAGGTCACCCATATATGCAGGTGTAATTGAAGGTATAGGACCGAGATATTGCCCCTCTATTGAGGATAAGGTTATTAAATTTCCTGATAAAATCAGACATCAGGTTTTCATTGAACCTGAGGGAACACATACAAATGAAATGTATGTTGACGGAATGAGTTCATCCATGCCTGAGGATGTTCAGCTTCAGATGTACAGAACTGTACCCGGACTTGAAAATTGTGTGATTGTAAAAAATGCTTATGCAATTGAATATGATTGCCTATGCTCTGGTGAACTTCATCCTACACTTGAAATTAAAAAAGTAAGAGGACTTTTCAGTGCAGGTCAGTTTAATGGTAGCAGTGGTTATGAAGAAGCTGCTGCTCAAGGATTATATGCAAGTATAAATGCCTGCATGCAGATACTTGGTAAACCTTATATTTCTATAGACAGATCAGAGGGTTATATTGGTGTTTTGGTCGATGACCTTGTAACAAAGGATAATCTCGAACCATACAGAATGATGACATCAAGAGCTGAGTATAGACTTTTGCTTAGACAGGATAATGCAGATATTCGTCTTCGAAAAAAAGGCTATGAAGTAGGACTCATTTCTGAAGAAAAATATAATGCACTTATCTTAAAAGAAAAACAGATACAGGAAGAGACTGAAAGATTAAAGAGTATTAAGGTTGGTGCTAATGCTAAAATTCAGGAATTTATGGATAAGCACGAATCACCCAGATTAAAAACAGCAGTTTCACTTGCTGAGTTAATATGCAGACCCGAGCTAAATTATCAAAACATAAGTGATATTGATCCTGAAAGACCTCAACTTCCGAACGATGTAATCGAACAGGTTGAAATCAATATCAAGTATGAGGGATATATAGAAAGACAGCAGAGACAGGTCGACAAATTTAAGAAGACTGAGAAAAAGATAATTCCGGTTGATATAGATTATGATGATGTAATTAGTCTAAGATTAGAAGCCAGACAAAATCTTAAAAAGTTTAGACCTGTAAATGTTGGACAGGCATCCAGAATAAGTGGAGTAAATCCTGCTGATATTTCAGTCTTATTAGTTTATCTTGAAAATTATAATAGAGGAACTAAATCTGAATAACTACTAATTGTATATAATGTTTCACGTGAAACACTATATATTGTATTTTAAAGGAGAAATATAAATGCATAGTTTTGAAACTATGATTGAAGACTTTAAATCCTTTGGTATTAGTCTTTCTGAAAACCAATTAAATCAGTTTGATAAATATTTTGAAATGTTGGTTGATTGGAATACCAGAATGAATCTTACCGGCATAACTGAATTTGATGAAGTATGTAAATTACATTTTACTGATAGTATTTCATCAGCAAAATATTTTGATTTTACTAAAAAAGATTTATCACTTATAGATGTTGGAACAGGAGCCGGATTTCCGGGCATTGTTCTTAAAATTGTTTTTCCTGAATTGCATGTAACTCTATTAGACTCTCTCCAAAAGAGATTGAATTTTCTTGATGAAGTAATTAATGAACTTGACCTTAATAGTGTTGGATCTATTAAAACCGTTCATGGAAGAGCAGAAGATTTTTCTGATTACAAAACAGGTGAACTTAGAGAAAAATTTGATATTTGTGTTTCAAGAGCAGTAGCCAGATTTTCAACACTATGTGAATACTGTCTTCCTTATATCAAAGTTGACGGATCATTTATTTCATATAAGGGAGATAAAGCAAAAGAAGAAATTGATGAAGCCAATAATGCTATATTTATTCTTGGTGGTAAAACAGATTCAATCGAAGAATTTAATCTTCCCGGTACTGATGTGAATAGAACTATATGTATTATTAAGAAGAGACAGAATACTCCACATAAGTATCCTCGAAAAGCAGGTACACCACAAAAAAAACCTTTATAAAAGTTTCACGTGAAACATTACAATTTGAAAATATTTTCTTACAAGTAATTGTTTCACGTGAAACATTGTCACCCAATATATAGTTGTTTTTATTTGTGAAACATTAATTACTAGAAAATTGAGCATATAATTTAAACAATTTGCCAATAAAATAATTTTATAATTATGATATAATACAAAATTGAGTTTAATAATAAGAGGGAGATATAGCAAATATGGGAAGAGCAATTGCAATCGCTAACCAAAAGGGCGGAGTTGGTAAGACAACTACTTCAATTAATCTATCTGCTACCCTGGCAGAAAAAGGAAAAAAAGTTCTTGTGATCGATACCGATCCTCAGGGAAATACCACCAGTGGTTTTGGACTTGATAAGAATGAATTAGAAAATACAATCTATGAATTACTGATAGGACAGGCTGATGTGGAAGACGTTCTTATTAAAAATGTAGTAGATGGACTTGATATTATTCCTGCCAATGTTGATCTTGCTGCTGTTGAGATCGAACTCATTGACATGGAAGAGAAGGAATATATCTTAAAGAATGCGATCGAGAAAATCAGAGATAACTATGATTTTATTATAATCGATTGTCCTCCTTCACTTAGTATGCTTACTATAAATGCAATGACTACAGCAAATACTGTACTTGTTCCGATTCAATGTGAGTACTACGCATTGGAAGGACTTAGCCAGTTGGTACGCACTGTTAATCTTGTAAAGGACAGACTCAACAATGAACTTGAGATGGAAGGAGTCATCTTTACAATGTATGATTCCAGAACAAATCTTTCTTTACAGGTTGTAGAGAATGTTAAAGATCACATCAATGAGAATGTATATAAAACAATCATTCCTAGAAATATCAGACTTGCAGAAGCACCCAGCTATGGAATACCGATAAATCTTTATGATACTAAGTCAGCAGGAGCTGTAGCATACAGACTCTTAGCAGATGAAGTAATCGGAAGAAAATTTTAATTAATTACAACTATTAGTGTTTCACGTGAAACATTATACTAAATATAGAGGAGATGAAATATGCCACCAAAAAATGCAAAGAGAGGACTTGGAAAAGGACTTGATGCTCTTATTGCACCCGCACCTAAGTCATCAACTAAATCAAATACCTCCGAGACTCCTGAAGAGGGACAGGTAACAACAGTCAATATTACAAAGGTTGAACCTAACAGAGATCAGCCCAGAAAAACCTTTGATGAGGATAAACTCATCGAGCTTTCTGATTCAATTAAGCAGCACGGAATTATAAATCCTCTTATTGTTCAGGACAGAGGTGATCATTATGAGATCATCGGAGGAGAGAGAAGATGGAGAGCTGCCAAGAAGGCAGGTCTTAAAGAAGTTCCTGTAATTATTAAAAATCTTACTGAGGAAGAAATTGCAGAGTATGCTCTTATTGATAACCTCCAGAGAGATGATCTCAATCCTATAGAAGAAGCTTTGGCATATAAGAGATTCATCGATGAGTTTGGATATACTCAGGATGTTGTTGCTGAGAAGGTATCAAAGAGCCGAGTAACTATTACCAATTCTCTTAGACTTTTAAAGCTTTGCGATGAAGTAAGACAGATGCTTATAGATGAGAAGCTCAGCATGGGACATGCGAGAGCACTTATTTCTATAGAGAATCCGGAAGAACAGCTTCAGATTGCTGAGGAAGTTTTTGATAAAAAGCTTAACGTTAGAGAAACAGAGAAGCTTGTAAAAAATATCGGTAAGCCGGATAAAAAGAAGAAGAAATCTGTAGACAAAAACGAAAGTGTTGAATCAGCTTACAGAGAGCTTGAGGAGAGATGTAAGCAGGCAATTGGAACAAAGGTAGAGATTGTTTCCAAGGGAGATGGAACCGGTAAGATTGAGATAGAGTTCTATAGCACAGATGATTTGGAGAAAATTACAGAAAAGCTTTATAAATAAAAATGGGGTAGGGGAAATAAATGAATAGTAATCTTTTAGATTCAATGGGAATAAATTTGGATATTACATATGTACTAATAATAAATATCCTCTTGATAATAATCCTGTTTGTTATCATAATAATGCAGGGTAAAAAAATAAAGAGTATCAAGGAACAGATATCTAAATTTATGAAGGGAAAGCAGGCTGCTTCCCTAGAAGATGAAATTGTTGCTCTTTTTGAGGATAATGAGATTATCAAAAAAGCGACACAAAAGAATCAAAAAGACATTAACAATCTGTATAACAGATTAGCATACTGTTTCCAGAAAATCGGTATTATTAAATATGATGCCTTCAATCAGATGGGTGGAAAACTTAGTTATGCACTTGCACTTCTTGATGAAGACAACAACGGTTTCCTACTGAATTCAGTTCATAGCACTGATGGAAATTATACATATTCAAAGGAAATCAAAAATGGTAAATGTGATCTTGAGCTTGGTGAAGAAGAACAGATTGCGTTGGATGAAGCCATTAACTATAGATAAATCTATGTTTTAAGTCAGAAAAAATAAGCATAAATAAGGAGATGCAAAAATGATAGATATCAAATTTTTAAGAGAAAATCCTGAAGTAGTAAAAGAAAACATTAAGAAGAAGTTCCAGGATGAAAAGCTTCCACTTGTTGATGAGGTTATCGAACTTGATAACGAGAGAAGAGCAAATCAGCAGGAAGCAGATGATCTCCGCGCAAGCAGAAATAAGATTTCAAAAGAGATCGGAGCATTAATGGCTAAGGGTAAGAAGGAAGAGGCTGAGGCTAAAAAAGCTGAGGTAGCAGCTAATGCAAAGAGACTTGCAGAGCTTGAGGAAAACCAGAAGGTTGTTGACGAGAAGGTTCTTAAGATCATGATGGTAATTCCTCAGATCATAGATGAAAGCGTTCCGATCGGAAAAGATGATTCTGAGAACGTTGAAATTGAAAAGTTCGGCGAGCCTGTAGTTCCGGATTTTGAAATTCCTTATCACACAGATATAATGGAAAGATTCAACGGTATTGATTTTGAAGCAGCAAGAAGAGTTGCAGGTAATGGTTTCTATTACCTTATGGGCGATATCGCAAGACTTCATTCTGCAGTTATCTCTTACGCAAGAGACTTCATGATCGACAGAGGCTTTACTTACTGTGTTCCTCCTTTCATGATTCACGGAAATGTTGTAGAAGGTGTTATGAGTTTCCCTGAGATGGAAGCCATGATGTATAAGATTGAAGGTGAGGACCTTTACCTTATCGGTACAAGTGAGCACTCAATGATCGGTAAGTTCAAGGAACAGATTATTGAAGAAGCTGACATTCCTCAGACTCTTACAAGCTATTCACCCTGCTTCCGTAAGGAAAAAGGTGCACATGGTATCGAAGAGAGAGGTGTTTACAGAATTCACCAGTTTGAAAAGCAGGAAATGATCGTTGTTTGTAAGCCTGAAGAATCAAAGGTTTGGTATGACAAGCTCTGGCAGAACACTGTTGATCTTTTCCGTTCAATGGATATTCCTGTTCGTACACTTGAGTGCTGCTCAGGTGATCTTGCAGATCTTAAGTGCAAGTCCTGCGACGTTGAGGCATGGTCACCCAGACAGAAGAAGTACTTCGAAGTAGGCAGCTGCTCAAATCTCGGTGATGCTCAGGCAAGAAGACTTAAGATCAGAATCAAGGGCAAGGATGGAAATTATCTTGCTCACACACTTAACAATACAGTAGTTGCTCCGCCTCGTATGCTTATTGCATTCCTTGAGAATAATCTCAATGAAGACGGATCAGTAAATGTACCTGTTGCACTTAGACCTTACATGGGTGGAAAAGAGAAGCTCATCCCTGTAAAATAAGATTATAGAAATATTTATAGAAAGAACGAAAGGAGGTGAAATCCGTGCATAATTATTTACGGGCAATAGGCTTTGAAAATATAAAAAGCAGAGAAGACATTCAGAATTTGATAGCGATGACAGTGCAGAAAGCAGATTCAAGATCCTATGTTACCAAGGATGGCGATAAGTTGCTCGGAGAATTCTGCAAGGATTTCGCTGATGGTATAGGAATTTGTGTCTGCGGCGAGTTCAACGAGCAGGACAAATTCATGTACGATTACTATTATCCCTATATCAGAGGTACCGGCATAACAACTGAAGAAGACATTACAGTTACACGTCACGCTTCAAGAGAATCCTATGCCGGTGTCTGTGATGATCTTCGTGTCGGAGTTACCATCATTTTTTATCTGCAAAACATGATTCCATATATCAAAGTGCAGAATGAAAACAAATTTCCGATACGCGGCACCACTCTTACAATGTCTGCTCTTTCAACTAATGGTACTGTCGTAATGCCTATAGCAAAGACAGACAGTGATAAGAGTTTTGTCAGAAAAAGAACACGCGAGAGAGAAAAGCTGATGCACAAAGCCAGAAAAGGCGATGAGTCAGCAATGGAATCCTTGTCAATAGAGGATATGGATACCTACAGTGCACTTTCCAAGCAGATAAAGACTACTGATATCTATACTCTTGTAGATAATTACTTCATGCCCTACGGAGTTGAAAGTGACCAGTATTCTGTTATGGGAGAAATAATGGATTGCCACGAGGAGACTAACAGACTCACAGGCCAGACTCTTGTAGTAATGACAATAAACTGCAATGAATTCATATTTGATGTTTGCATTAACAGAAAGGATCTTCTCGGAGAACCAAAGCCCGGAAGAAGATTTAAAGGAAATATCTGGATGCAGGGTTATGTCAATTATGCAGAGGATTGATCAGCCACTAATATGATTGTGTATGGAAAAAATTAGGGGAAAACAAAAAGTATCATGAATAAAAAACGCATATTTTTTGCATTGATTATTTTATTAGAAGTCATCCTTTTAGGAGTACACACCATGTCATTTAACAGACAAATGGCAACGGACATCCTTCAGGATGACCTTCTGTTATATATGGGAAAAGATAACGGATATGAGAAGGGCGCTTATTGTGATCATTCGTATCATAATGGTCAGATGATAACCACTGAAAATATATATCTTGAAAAAGGTATATATGATATCAGCTACACCTATGATACTAATAATGTTTACGAGGATTCCAAAAAGGATATCTATTCCGAGATTGAATCGGTGGATGATTTTTCCGGAAATAAAGGTGCAGACAATGTGGTGTCGGATGTAATTGGTATTTACAATACAGAAAATAAGACAGGCAGACATCTTGCGTATATCAACAGATCCGGAAATTTCAGAGTTAATTTCCCTGTATTGGCAGATGAAGATTACATCATGGTAGGAGATATTCACATTGAATATCTTAGAGGTAGAACAATACTTCACGAATTTTCAATATGGCTTTTTTTATTCTTAGTAATTGATCTTTTGATAGCAGCATTTGTGCTTTATAAAGAAAAAACTGATAAATGGCTTAAGGAAAATGCCGCTGTTGCAGCCCTTCTTGCTGGAATCATTGCTTTATCAAGTTATCCTCTTGTTCATAAGGGTGTGTATTTTGGAGATGATTTAAATTATCATCTCACAAGATTCTGTGCTATAGCAGATGGAATTAAAAGTGGTATTTTTCCTGTAAAAATACACCCATTATGGTGCAACGGCTATGGCTATGCTGATGGAGTAGGATATGGTTCCATGTTCCTTTACCCTTCGGCAGTACTGATAGTTCTAGGCTTTTCACTGGCTTTTGCATATAAGTTCTACATTCTGATGATGAATGTCATAGCAGTACTTATTTCATACAAAGCCTTTGGAAATATCACAAATAAAAAATATCTCGGCGTTGCCGGGGCAGCCCTTTACTCACTTATGGGATTCCACCTTCACAGTATTTACTCAGGTGCCCTTGTGGGAGAGTTTGCGGCCTTCGCATTTTTGCCTCTTATCCTTCTTGGAATGTGGGATATATATACAGACAGCGTGAAGCTGGGTGGATATATAGGCATAATTGAGATGGCTGTTGGAATCGATATGACTATCGAGACCCATGTCCATTCCACATTTATACTTGTAATGGTTATCCCGGTTATCTGCCTTGTATTTTTCAGGATGACATTTTCCAAAAAGATATTCATAAAGCTCCTTAAAACTCTTGGCCTTACAATTCTTCTCGGATTACATTTCATGCTTCCTGTAGTTGACTATCTGATGAATGTGCCAATGCTTATGGGTGAGCATGGATATATCCTTTGGGGAAATGCCACAAATCCGGAATATCTTTTTATGACAAAACCCGATAGCATGCAGTATACGGGAGGATGGGCAGCACTTGGCTTCTCATCACTGATAGCACTTTTCATCTGCGCTGCAGTTCTTGGAAAAGGATATTTTGGTAAGCTTAAGAATACGGTAACAAAGCTCCTTTTATGCACAGTAGTACTTATTTTCATGTGCACAAAGTGGTTCCCATACTATGATGTTTACAGATTTCTTCCGGAAAAATTATACTCAGCCCTGGAGATACTTCAGTTCCCATGGCATTTCCTCGGAGTAATAAGCGTACTTGTGGTACTTCTTACTGTGTTATCACTTGGTGCATTAGAGGATAATTTTGTAAAAGAAGGAAAAGCACTTGGAATGGAGATAGCTGCCATCATAGCATTTTGTCTGACTATCCTGACAATAGGGCAAGACCTTACTTTTTACGATGAGCTCTTAAGAACTGGACATACAGTTTCTGCAATAGATTCAGGAAAATGTTATTTTAACGGTCTTGATGAGTTTGGAATCATAGGGGCTGACGCCGCTCTAGCTTACAGAGAGGCAGAGCTTATACTTCCTGAAGTAGAAGGTATCTCCGGAGGTATTACTAAGAGGAAAGCCACAACTATATTTGCTGATATAAATAACGAGAGCGGACAGGATATTACAGCAGAGTTTCCGCTTTGGAGCTATAAAAAATATAAGGCAAAGAGTGATGGTAAATCACTTAATGTGACAGAGTCAGACTCAAAAAAAGTAGCTGTTGAGATTCCTGCAGGCTTTAGCGGAAGTATAAAAGTATACTTCAGTGAGCCGTTTACCTGGAGACTTGCTCAGATAATATCTGTTGTAACAGCAATTGTAATTCTGGTCTTTTACCATAAAAGAAAAGGCAAAGCTAGTTGAACAATAAAAACTGCTGTGATAAAATAACTAGGCGCGTATAAATAGCGCATAGTGAGTTCTCGTAGCTCAGCTGGATAGAGCGTCCGCCTCCTAAGCGGAAGGTCGTGTGTTCGAATCACATCGGGAACGTTTGGTAGATAAGCGGAAGGTCGTGTGTTCGATCTCCGTTCCACTTCGGTCAGTGCTAAGCGCACATCCCCCGGATGTGCAGCACCACATCGGGAACGTCTAGAGAGAGGAAGCCAAAAGGCTTCCTCGTTTTGTATACACAAATATTTGACAGCCAATATAGATTTATGGGGTTTTTTATGATTTCAAAGTTTTTTAATAAGGCAGGCAAAACACTGTTATCCATGATACTGGCATTCTGCGTATTATCTGCTTTTTGTTTTTTCTATTCGAATACTCCTGTTCATTATGATGATCCTGATGGTGCAACTGATTACAGATGGGAACCAAAAACCTTCCATTCACAGTGGACAGAAGGCTATTCCTATGGATTGACCAATAATGAAGGCTACTACGATACTACAGATTATGTAGAGGGAGAAAACATAGATATCCTCATTATGGGTTCGTCTCAGATGGAGGCATCCAATGTTCCTTCCGGATATTCCTCTGCGGCACTTTTATCAGAAAGTTTACCGGATCTTAGAATCTATGACATAGGTGTTTCAGGGCACTATTTTGCGACCTGCGTTAATAATTTTGATGCAGCCATGAACAAATATAAGCCTTCAAAAGATGTGGTAATTGAGACAGGTTATCTTCACTTTACAGATGAAGAGCTTAATCAGATGCTTGATGGCACTGTAGAAACCATAGGTTCTCACGCAGATGGCATAATCGGTATGCTTCAGAAAAATCCTTTTCTCAGGCAGATGTATTATCAGCTTGAGAGCTTTAAGGAGATAATTGGACCAAGCGAAATAAAGGATAAGATAATATCTTTTGAAAAGGCAGGTGCCACTACTGAGGCATTAGTAGAAGAGAAGAAAGAAGATAATCTTTGTAATGAAGAACTTCTAAGACAAGTGCTTTCTAAAATAAAAGCGAAGGCAGATGAAAGTGGTGTTCAAATAATAATACTTTTTCATCCCACAATGAGACTTGATCATGAGGGAGTACTTACCTACGATAATACAGACAATGAAAGCCTTCAGTATGCGAGATTATGCAGCGAAGTCGGAATTGGCTACATAGATATGTCAGAGCGTTTTGCTTTTGAATACTATGAAAATGATACCCTTGCCTACGGCTTTACTAATACCTCGGTGGGCTTGGGGCACCTTAATAAAAAGGGACAAAGAATGATTGCAGAAGAACTTTATAAGTATTTAGAGGAGAACAAATGACATTTTCATCAGTTGATTTTTTAATATTCTTCTCTGTAGTGCTTGCCGGAACGGCTTTTATAGAGCGCCATTTTAAACAGAGGGTAAAAGAAGTATTTCTTCTTTTGGCCAGCTTCTTTTTCTATGGCTACTGGGATTACCGCTTTTGTTTCCTTCTTCTATTTGTGATAGTTGTGTCATATATTTCGGCACAGCACACAGCCAGTAAGCCGGCGTTCGTGGCAGGAATAGTGGTACCAATATCGGTTCTTGGAATTTTCAAGTATCTTGGATTTTTTATGGATACCTTCGAAGCAATGATAGGCCGTGACCTTGGTACACTTAAAATAATACTTCCTGTGGGAATTTCATTTTATACCTTCCAGGCTCTTAGCTATGTAATAGATGTAAAAAGAGCGAAAATACCTGTTGAAAAGGATTTCATCAAGCTTGCCTTATATGTCAGCTTCTTCCCTCAGCTGGTAGCAGGGCCTATTGTCCGTGCATCGGAGTTTTTGCCACAGCTCTATGAAAAGAGATCTGTTAACTGGCAGAATCTTCAGTGGGGACTTCAGGTTTTTGCATTTGGACTTTTTAAGAAAATAGTTCTTGCGGATCACATGTCCGTATTTGTTGATGATGTTTATTCAAAGCCTGCTGCTTTTAGTGCTTTTACGCTGGTTTTTGCTACCATGTCATACTCGGTTCAGATTTATTTTGATTTCTCCGGATATTCAGACATGGCTATAGGGTGCGCTAAATGCCTTGGATATGACTTTAGCAGAAACTTTAACATACCTTATATGTCAAGAACCATATCAGAGCTCTGGAGAAGATGGCACATCAGTCTTTCAACATGGCTTAAGGAATATGTCTACATTCCTCTTGGAGGAAACAGAAAAGGACTATACAGACAGTGCCTTAATCTGTTCCTTACAATGCTTATAGGTGGATTGTGGCATGGCGCTGCATGGAAATATGTTTTTTGGGGCGGGCTCCACGGAATCATGCTTTGCGTGGATAAGTTTGTTCCAAGAAAATCTGAGAATCAGGTTATAAGAGCACTTAACATATTTGATGTTTTTATGTTCAATTCATTAACTTTTGTATTTTTCAGATCCGAGAAATTTTCAGATGCGTTTCTCATATTAAAGAGAATCGTTACTTTACAGAAGGGTATAAATCAGCCATTTGCCTGGTCCTTTGTGGGAATGGCAGTACTTCTTATAGCATCGATTTATGCAGATAGAAAAGCAAAAAAGGAAAATCGCACACTAAGCGGATTTTATCCTATACTTGACCTTGGTACAGTTAAGGGAATGACATTGTTCTTTATTGAACTTGGACTTATACTGACTCTTGCCTATACAGGTGAGAACCCATTCGTATACTTCCAGTTCTAAATCGGGGGAAAATAAAATTTACAAATAAATCTTTAAATGGAGGAAGAAAAATGCAGGACAGATTACCAAAGAGATCCGAAGTTGCAGCTGAGCTTACATGGCGACTTGAGGATATTTACGAAAACGAAGAAGACTGGCAAAAGGAAGTTGATAAAGCTATTGAACTTTCAGGAGAACTTGCAAAATACAGCGGAAAGCTTACTGAGAGCGCAAAGTCTTTATATGAAGCATTAAATCTCTATGAGCAGATTGAACTTTTAGAGAGCAGATTCCATGGCTATGCACACATGAGACATGATGAGGATACAGCTAATTCCAAATATAACGGAATGAACCAAAAATCCTCATCAGCTCTCGTTGCAATAAGTGAGAAAACATCATTTGTTGAGCCTGAAATCCTTGGACTTTCAGATGAGAAGCTTGATTCCTTCTACAAGGAAGAGCCCTCTCTTAAGCAGTATGAGATCATAATCAAAGAGATGAGAAGACTTAAGGATCACATCTTAAGTAAAGAGATGGAGCAGCTCCTTGCATCAACAGGCGAGATGGCAAACACTCCCTATACAGGCTTTAACATGCTTTCAGATGCAGACCTTAAGTTCCCCAGCGTAGAGGATTCGGAAGGAAAAGAAGTTGTTCTTTCAAACGGAAGATTTGTTCCAGTTCAGATGTCCAAGGACAGAGAGCTTAGAAAAAAAGCCTTCGAAGCATTCTATGGAAGATATGAGGAGTTCAAGAATACCTGGGCAGCTCTCTATGACGGCGAAGTAAAGGCCAGAATTTTCAACTCAAAGGCAAGAAAATATAATTCCAATTTTGAAGCAGCCGTTGATGGCAATAACGTCGATCCTAAGGTTTGCGATATGCTTATCGAGTCAATCCATAAGGGATTTGATAAGATGCACCGCTACGTTTCCCTCAGGAAAAAGCTTCTTGGCGTAGATGAGCTTCACATGTATGACGTTTATGTTTCCATGATCAAGGACTTCAACATGGAGGTTGACTACGAGACAGCTAAGGATATTTCCCTGAAGGCTCTTGCACCTCTTGGTGAAGAGTATCTTTCAATCGTGAAAAAAGCCTATGAAGATCGCTGGATCGATGTGGTTGAGAATGAGGGAAAGAGAAGTGGTGCTTACAGTAGCGGCGCATACGGAGTACATCCCTATATGCTTCTTAATTACAACAACACTTTAGAAGATGTATTTACACTCGTACATGAGATGGGACACTCAATGCACACCTGGTATTCAGACCATGCGCAGAGCATCTTTAACGCAGATTACAAGATATTCGTTGCAGAGGTTGCATCCACAACAAATGAGGTTCTTCTCTATCACTATCTTAAGGACAATGCAAAGTCCAAGGAGGAGAAGGCATACATCATAAATCATTTCCTTGAGAGCTTCAAGGGAACAATGTACCGTCAGACCATGTTTGAGGAGTTTGAGAGAAAGACCAATGACATGGCTGAAAAGGGTGAGCCGCTGACAGCAGAGTCACTTTCAAATGTATACTATGAGCTGAATAAGCAGTACTTTGGAGAAGATATGGTTTCTGATCCTCAGATTGCATGGGAGTGGTGCAGAATACCTCACTTCTATTACAACTTCTATGTTTATCAGTACGCTACAAGCTTTGCAGCATCTGTTGCAATTGCAAGCCGCATCCTCAAAGAGGGAGAAAGTGCAGTAGAGCAGTATAAGAATTTCTTAAAGAGCGGATGCACAGACGATCCGGTAAGTCTTCTTAAGATTGCAGGAGTTGATCTTACTACTTCAAAGCCCATCGATGATGCACTTGAAGTATTTGGCGAAGCACTTAAAGAAATGGAAGAACTTTATAAGTAAAAAAATAAATGCTCATCATCCTGTAACGGGTGATGGGCATTTTTGATTTTCGTATTTTTATAATATTTTTTTAGCATACTGTTCAAAGGCAGCCACAGGAATTGGCTTTGAAAAATAGAAGCCCTGGAATACGTCGCAGCCAAGTTCCGACAGGTTATTTAACTGAGCCTTTGTTTCTATTCCTTCAGAGATAACCTCCATATGAAGCTTTTTTGCCATATCGATCACGGATTCGAGAATTACATTACTCCTGTCATCATCACTGCTTCTTTGAATAAAGCGCATATCGATTTTCAGGACATCGGCCTTTAAATCCTTTAAAAGACCAAGTGATGAGGAGCCCTTACCAAAGTCATCAATTTCTACGGTGAATCCGTTTGCCTGCAGGCTTTCAAGAATAGCCATGTTGCCGGACATCTCATCAGCGATGGCGGTTTCTGTTATTTCTATATGAAGCTTTGAAGGAGATATGTCGTATTTTTTACACAGGGCAGGGAAAATCTTGGCAATATCAAGGTAGTAAAAGTCCTTTGGCGAGACATTCACCGAAAGATAGAGCTTATCAAACTCTGTACCCTTCCATTTAGACAGCTGCTTAGCTGCCAGCTCCCACACATATTCATCCAGAGAACCTATAAGACCAACCTGCTCTAAAATCTCTATAAATTCAAGAGGAGGAAGAACATCACCTGAGGGCAGACACCATCTTACAAGACATTCAGCGCCTTCGATCACACCGTCCTTGGTAACCTGAGGCTGTAAGTAAATAATGAACTGTCCGCTTTTGAGGTTTGATTTAAACTCATTTATTATCTTCTGTTCATGAACTGCCTGCTCTAAAAGCTCATCAGTAAAGTATGTATAGAAAACACTTTCATCTGTTCTTATGGATTCCAAAGCCATGTATGAACGATCATACATTATGGATATAGGCAGATTCTGGTTTTTAACATCAAATATTCCAAAGTGCATAGTCAGTGTAAACGACGGAGAGTGAATAAGCTCCGCGACCTTTGAGGAAATCTGGCGAAGCCACTTTTCGAGGTCATCCTTTTCATCTATGCACAGTGCAAAGTTTACGCCGCCGCATCTTCCTGCAACGCCGCTACTTCCGCACATTTCTTCCAATATTTTTGCAATGCCTACCAGAACTTCATTTCCTTTACTGTTTCCAAACAGAGTATTAACAAGCCTGAAGTTATCAACATCGGCAGAAATTACAAAAAGTTTCTTTTCAGAATTATTACTGATTAAATTACGGGCTCCTTTGCAGAATCCGTCCCAGTTAAGTATACCTGTAAGAGTATCATGAGTAGACAGATAGCCGCTTGTTTCCCACTTGTCCTTTTCGACCTGGAGCATAGCATCTGAAGCTGCATCATCAGTGAAAGAAATAAGCTCTAAATTGCAGCAGTAGGGAGATTCGTCCTTCAAAGTCAGAACGATGGGAACAGACTGAATCTGGAAGGTTTTACCATTAAAATACTCGACGCGGCTCTTTTTGGACTGAGTATGGCAAGCCTGAAAGCTTGTACAGTTGGCACATCTGTGATCAGCATTCCAAACGGCATAGCACTCCCTGCCAAAGCACAATTCACCATCAGCTGATATATTAACCTCTCTGCATTCCTCAGCATCAACAAGCCTTACTATGTCAAACATTACACGCATGGAATCCATAGAGGCGTTTATTTCTTTATATGAGTATTTTTTAACCTGATAAGTGTTTTCAGTAGCCATATACATCGCCCTCTGTAAAATTCTATATTTAATTATAAATCACAAGTATTTCAAAATGCCGATATTAAAGCTTTTTTAATGGAATTTTAATAAAGGAAAGAAAGGCAGAAGTTAACTAGATTAAAAGCAAAAAAGCGCGATAAGTAGTACAATATGATAGAATGGAAAAAAGTCTATATAAAGTGGAGGGCATCATGGCAGAACCTGTAAGGCGAAAGAAAAATATAGAAGAAGGTGGAAACGGCGTCCACGTAAGAGGCGATGGTCTTGGAACAGGACCGGTGGGATCATCTGATGGATATAAAGGTAAAGGCTCAGGCGGCGGATCAAACGGTGGAGGTCCAAAAAGGAGCGGAGGAATAAGCCCTCTTTCAATAGTAGTTGTACTTGTGATCCTTCTGCTTAGCGGAGGCGGCGGTCTTTCATCACTTTTTAGCGACTCTTCAGAAAGTGATACAGAATCATATACTCAGACAGCGACTATAGAAAACTCAACTACCAATAATAGTACAAGTGTAGCGACAACAGATAACTCCTATTCGAATACGACTCAGTCCGGTACGACCTCAGGATCTTCTCAGATTGGATCTCTTCTTGGATCCCTCCTTGGAGGCGGCACTGGATATTATGATTCTACATCAAGTGAATGGGCAGAGGAACCTAATACAGGAGTTCTAAATAAAGAAGTTATTGAAGGTGCTGGAGCTAAGCGCACAGTTATAAAGGATGATGGCAGTGATGTGACCACCATTATGGTATACATGTGCGGAACCGATCTTGAGAGCAGAAGCGCCATGGCCACCAAGGACCTTCAGGAAATGATGGCTGCAAATATCTCTGATCAGATAAACATCATTGTATATACAGGTGGCTGTAAGAAGTGGCAGAACAATGTAGTATCCAGTTCCGTTAACCAGATATACAAGGTTGAAAAGGGCGTCCTCAGAGTCCTTAAGGATGATGTAGGTAAAAAGCCAATGACGGATCCTGATAATCTGGCATCCTTTATTAAATGGACAGCGGCTCAGTATCCTGCCAACAGATACGATCTTATTTTATGGGATCATGGCGGCGGCTCCGTAAGCGGTTACGGTTATGATGAGAAAAATGCCCAGTACGGCTCAATGGGACTTTCCGGTATTAACAGGGCTCTTAAGGGTAGCGGAGTAACCTTTGACTTTATCGGTTTTGATGCCTGCCTTATGGCTACTGTTGAGACAGCACTTATGACTGCTTCATACGGTGATTATCTCATTGCTTCGGAAGAAACAGAGCCCGGTGTTGGCTGGTATTACACCGATTGGCTTAATGCATATTCAGCTAATCCCTCAATGGCTACTCTTGAAATTGGTAAAAACATAATTGATGGATTTACCAAAACCTGCGAGAACACCTGCAGAGGTCAGAAGACAACACTTTCAATTATTGATCTTGCAGAGCTTGAGAAAACAATACCTGATGAGCTTAAGAGCTTTGCAAATTCTACTTCTGAGTTGATTTCTGATAAACAGTATAAGAAGGTATCAAATGCCAGAGCTCAGACAAGAGAATTTGCAGCTTCTACCAAGATTGACCAGGTTGACCTTGTTCATCTTTGTTACAATATGGAAACAGAGGAAGGACAGGAACTGGCAAATGCCATCAGAGGCTGTGTTAAGTATAATCGCACAAGCCAGGGCATGACCAACGCCTATGGCCTTTCCATGTACTTCCCTTACAGGAAATCCTCTAAGGTAGACAGTATGGTCAGCACCAGCGAAGCGATCGGAATGGATGAGAGTTATTCTGAATGTATTCAGAAGGTTGCTTCCTTGCAGGTAGCAGGTCAGATGGCAGCAGGCGGAACACAGACTCCGGCCGGAAGTCTTTTTGGAGATTACCAGAGTTCATCCTCTACAACGAGCAGTGATGCCCTTATTGAGCTGTTTACAACAATGCTCTCGGGAAGCTATAGTGGAATCTCAGGACTTGATGCATCCAATACACAGTTCTTTGGAAAAGGTCTTGATATTCAGGATATGGCGGACTATGTATCAGCCAATCAGTTTGATGAAAATGCTCTTATGTTTGTCAAAAATGATGATGGCGACGATACTATTCAGATGACTGCCGAGCAGTGGGATCTTGTACAGGATCTTGAGGTCAATGTTTTCTATGATGACGGAACCAGATATGTGGACCTTGGTTTAGATAATTCCTATGATATTGATGATGATGGAAACCCTGTAGCACCCTCTGACAGAACTTGGCTTTATATTGACGATCAGATAGTATCCTATTATCACGTTGATACCCAGGGCGATTCCGATAACTACGCTATAATGGGAAGAGTTCCCGTAATTCTCAATGATCAAAGAGCAGACCTTATCCTTATCTTTGATTCAGAGAATGAAGACGGATATGTGGCAGGCGTAACCTACGACTATGTCAATGGCGAGACAGATACAGTGGCAAAGAATCTGACAGAATTGTCAGAGGGCGACAAGCTTGAATATATCTGCGACTGCTACGCATACGATAAGACCTACACGGATACATATTTCCTTGGAGATTCCGTTATAGTTGATGGCGACATGGAAGATATGCATATTTCAAACAGAAGCGTGGGAGACGGAGAGATTCTCGTATCCTTCAGATTCACAGATATTTACGGACAGGAACACTGGTCACAGACGCTTAATTATTAAAGAAAGACAGTAATAATTTATGGGAAACTATATTGTTTTTGATCTTGAATGGAATCAGGGGAAATCAGTTAAGGAAAAGGACGGAAAATCGCTGCCCTTCGAAATTATCGAGATAGGCGCAATCCGTCTTGATGAAAACATGAATCGTACAGGTGAGTTTAACAGACTCATCTGTCCCCAGATTTACAAAAAAATGCATAAGATAACGGAGAATCTCATTCACATCACGATGGATGATCTTAAGAGCGGGGATGATTTTGTAACCGTCATAAAGGATTTTCTTGAATGGTGCGGTGAGAATCCCATATTTTGTACCTGGGGACCTCTTGATCTTACAGAGCTTCAGCGCAATATGGACTTTTTTGATATGAAGCTTTTATCCGACAGACCGCTTCCCTTCTACGATGTGCAAAAGCTTTACAGTATCATGTATGAAGACGGTAAGATGAGACGATCCCTTGAGCATGCCACGGACAGCCTTGGAATGGAGAAGGACAGTGCCTTTCACAGGGCTCTCTCAGATGCGGATTATACCGCAAGGATTTTTGTTGAGCTTGATAAAAAGGTTCTCTACAATTATTCCTTTGATAATTATGTGACACCAAAGACCAAGGATCAGGAAGTACATATTATTTTTGATCACTATGCAAAATACATATCAAGGGAATTTAAGACCAAGGAAGAACTCCTGGCAGATCCCGAGGTAATGGGTACAAAGTGCTATCTTTGCAACCATCCCTTAAGACGTAAGATAAAATGGTTTTCCATTAACGGCAAGCACTTTTACAGCGTATCTGTCTGTAAGGAGCACGGCTATATGAAGGCCAAGGTCCGCGTTAAGAAAACTGAACGTGATAAGTACTATGCCGTTAAAACCCTGAAATTTATAACAGAGAAGGAAATGCGTGAGGTTAAGGCAAAATCCGAGAAAAAGAAATATTAAAATCTCGGGCCGCTCCTTTTTTTGGCTTCCTTCTTTCTTCTTGAAAGACGCTTTCTGTCCTCACGGCTTCCACCGAAGCTGTAGGTTGATATGAGAGCACTGATATATATTGATAAAAGCAGCAGTCCTCCGGCTAACAAAAGGCCGGAAAGGACTGTTTTTATATTAATGTAAATTGTCTGCTCAGGTGTATGCTCATTAGAATCTGCAGCAGTACTGGTATTTACAACTATGTGTCCGTTACCGATGGGCACACCGCTGTAAAAATAACTGATAGTGGCTATGGATTCAGGAGAGCTTTCATCGTTTGTATAGGAAATCTCTGAGGTTGCATCAGATAACTCGGCGTTTTGAGGAAGACATACATAATCATTTTTGGTAAATTCCAAAGAAGCGCCTTTTACATTGAAAATATCCTCACCCTGTGAGAAGAAGGCGTTATCCTTCGGAATATATCCGGTCTCCTCACTTTTTACATTTACTGCCTTGAAGTTATTAAAACCGTAATCAAAAAGCTGAACTGTGTCAGTAAACTGGGCAGGAGATTCCTCCTTAAGGATTACGCATACAAGCTTAATGTTGCCTCTTTCAGCGCAGGTTACAAGAGTCTCTCTTGCAAGATCCGTGTAGCCTGTCTTTCCTCCGATTATTCCCACATAGGGAATCTCACCATTTATAAGCTTGTGCTTATTGTTGAGATAGAAATCATCGGGCTGACCTGCACTTGGCTCAAAGTGATATCTTGGTGTATTTCCAACTCTGCAAAGAAGCTCGTTAGAGAAAAACTCACATCCGATAAGAGCAAGGTCGTAGGCACTTGTGTAATGATCAGAGTCCTGAAGTCCGTTGGTATTTACAAAATGAGTATTGGTACAACCGATGGACTTAGCTTTTTCATTCATAAGATCCACGAATGCAGATATGGAACCGCAAAGATTTTCTGCTACGGCGTTAGCTACCTCATTGGCACTGCCGACCATTATTCCATAAAGACATTCCTCAAGAGAAAGATATTCTCCGGCATCCATACCTATATTGGAGCCATCAGCCGGAACTGAATGAATGGCATCATAAGTGAATTTTATTGTATCTGACAGGTTTCCGTTTTCAACTGCAAGAAGACAGGTCATTATCTTAGTGGTACTTGCAGGATAGAGCTCCTCATGTATGTTCTTGGAATACAAAATTGTGCCTGTATTTACCTCCATCAAAATGGCAGCCTCTGCCCCGATTTCCGGACCCTCCGGCCATCCGGAAATAGAGTTACTTTCAATTGGAAGAAGCTTTCTTTCATTAGCCTCCTCCTCAAGAGTCTCTGCCATGACATAGAAGCCTGAGTTAACAAATATGAGTGCTGTAAGAAGCATTATTGCTATTGTTTTAAATTTGCTAAATTTCAATTTATTTTGCTCCAAATACAGATAAAAATATGAAAAATTTCTTATTTTTCAGTCAAACAGTATAAAGTTTCTGTCCATTTATGATACACTAAAAGAGAAGGAAAATGAAAGGTAAATGTTTTAATGCGTTTAAGAAATATAGCCGGTTCCAGAGAGAGGATCGCAGAGTCACCCTTTGCCATAGATAACCCGGAGGAGCACAAGGGAAAATGGAAAGAGGTATTTGGCAATGACAATCCTGTCCGTATAGAAGTTGGAACAGGTAAGGGCAGATTTATAATGGATCTGGCAGCAGCCAATCCTGATATAAATTACGTTGGAATAGAGAAGTATTCAAGCGTACTTCTAAGAGCAATACAGAAACAGACAGAGCTTGAGCTTAAGAATGTAAGATTTATCCGCATGGAAGCCGAGATTCTCACAGAAGTATTTGAGAAGGGTGAGGTAGACAGAATCTATCTTAATTTTTCAGATCCCTGGCCAAAAGAGAGACATGCTCAGAGAAGACTTACTTCCAGTACCTTCTTAAGCAGATATGATCAGATTTTAAAAGAGGACGGACAGCTGGAATTCAAGACAGACAACAAGGATCTGTTTGATTTTTCACTTATGGAGCTCAATACCGCAGGTTGGCATGCTGAGGCGGTTACCTTCGATCTCCATAATGATGAAGTTATGAATGAAGGCAATATAATGACTGAATATGAGGAACGGTTTTCTGCGAAAGGCAATCCGATCTTCAAATATATTATTAAAAGGTAAGTACTTTAAAATCTAACACAGCGATAAGAGGATATCGCGGAAAGAGGTGGACAATGGCGGAGTATACTTTTACTACACAGAACTTTGAAGAAGAAGTTCTCAACAGCAAGATTCCGGTTCTTATTGACTTCATGGCTGATTGGTGCGGTCCTTGTAAGATGATGGCACCCATGATCGATGAGTTTGCCAAGGAGTACGATGGGGAGCTTAAGGTTGGCAAGATCAACGTTGATGAGCAGCCAGAGATTGCTCAGAAATACGGTGTAATGTCAATTCCCATGTTTGCCTTTATAAAAGATGGTGAGCTTGTTGAATCTGCAGTTGGTGCTCAGAGTAAGGCTAAGCTCCAGAACATGATCGATAAGATCGTTTCATAAAATAATGGTTGAATGAGGCCTCTCCCATAGCGGAGAGGCTTTAACTTTGCCCAAAAGATGAAGATGTTTTGGTTTTGTGATAAAATATCTTTTGATTTAAGTAAAAAACCTTTAGATTTTAGGAAAAAAGGTGATGTTTACTTATTTCAGGGGGAGATATTGGCCTGAAGAATTCGGAGGAGAGCTTTTGGCAGATAATATCAGAAATTTTAACGATTATAGGAAAAAAGTAAATCTTGAGAAGCAGGATACTGAAGAGATAGATATTGAGATTCAGGATCCCCTGGATTTTTTGTCCGCGAGTGAGCGTGAGGAGTACTACAGAACTCAGCATGAAGCCATGGACAGGGAAAGAGAGAGCTTAGATGAGGATTCTTCTGAGTTCTACTTTGATGATGAGCCTCCAAAACAGCAGAAGGAGCAGCCTCGGCACTCTGTAAGGGAAGAACAGGAAGATATCCAGGACTATGAATATGAAGAAAGGCCTGCTCGCCGTCCTGCCGGAGAACCGGCAAGGAAGCCTTCCCGTAAAGCAGAAAAGAAGTCTCAACAGAAAATGGAAAAGAAGGCTTCTCGTAAAGCAGTAAAGGAATCATCCCGGGACAAGGGAAGAAGAGGCCGTGATGAAGATGACTGGTTCGATGAGGATGAAGATATGGGCGGTGGCATCAATCCTTATGTTGTTGTAAGGATTGCTTCGGCCCTTACCGGAATTTTTATTCTTATCCTTATGGGAATGATATTTAAGGCTAAGGTCTATGATGTTTACTTAAAGCCTGATCCTGATGAAGTGCGTGGGACCGTACAGGTTGGTCAGGTTGCAGGATACACCTACACCAACGACAAGGTTGTGACTACCACAGAGCTTAACCTGAGAAATACGCCAAGTACTATTTCAGATGATTTTATAGAGGCACAGGTTCCTGAGGGAACAGTTCTCGACAGAATAGCTGTAAGTGATGACGGCGTATGGGCCCAGGTGGAATACGATGAAAAGGTTTTGTACTGCGTAATGAAATACCTGAGGGTAGAAGAGTAAATTTCACATAGAGTTATTCATTAAAAAGAAGTATTGTACGAAATTCAGGTAAAGAAAAAGCTGCTCCTTACGAGAAGGAATGCAGCCATGAATAAAATGGATCAAGAGCTTCTGACAGTTCATCATATCTGTCTGCAAGCTCTTCGATTTTGTCAAAGATCTGCGCGGATGCTATTTTTCCATCCATTGCGGCGACCAGACGCTGTGAGCTTTTTGATTCAAGAGAGCGAATGTCCATGTGTATAAGGATTTCTTCATGCAGATCGGATACTGCTTCAAAGAGTGCAGGATACTTCTTTTTTACATAAGAGAGCTCATCAAGCAATGTCTCACGCCTTTGCAGGAAAAAGAGGATGTATACAGGCTCCACAATCTCTCGGGGCTCGATCTCCTCAATATATGAACCGTCCTCATAATCCCTTGAGGATGCATAGTACTCACATATTTCCTGAATAAAGGGACTTACGCGCTCATCGTCATATAATTTTTGTAATTCGTTAGTATAAGATTCTTTCATGGTTACGCCTAATAAGTGATATAGTAAAATAAATATTTTCTTTAACTACTATACAACAACGAGGATAGATATGCGAATAGGAATTTTTGATTCCGGTATGGGAGGGCTGTCTGTTTTACACGAAGCCTACCATCTTCTTTCAGATCAGGAATACATATTTTATGCGGACACGGAGCATGTACCCTACGGACTTAAGTCCGAGGAAGAGATAAAGGGATATGTTGATGAAATAGTCCGCTTTCTTATAGGAAAGGGAGTTGACGCTATCGTAATAGCATGTAATACCGCTACCAGCGTTGCTGCTTCATATGTCAGAAAAAAATATGACCTTCCTATCCTTGGTATGGAGCCGGCAGTTAAGCCAGCAGTTGAGAACACCAGTGAAGAGAGCAGGATTCTGGTTATGGCTACTCCTGTTACTTTAAGGGAGGAGAAGCTCGCAAGTCTTCTTAGCAGAGTTGACAACCTTCACAGAGTTGATCTTCTGGAAATGCCCATGCTTGTTACCTTTGCAGAGAGGGAAGAATTTGATTCAGACGAAGTAAAAGAGTACATTACGAAGCAGTTTTCTCCTTATGATATCTCAAAATACAGTGCACTGGTTCTTGGGTGTACCCACTTTAATTATTTCAAGCCATTGTACAGAGAAATCCTTGGAGACAGTATAGAACTGGTGGATGGCAACTATGGAACCGTCAGACACCTGGGTGATGTTATGGGCATCGATATTAAAAATGATGCAAATAGCAAGATTATTTTTAATACACCACAAGATATTGTAGTTACTCATAATACCACATACTATGAGTCAGGATACGAAATTACGGATAACAATAGATTGTCAAAGTACCTCAGAATGCTGAACCGCCTTGAACTTATGCGAAATTTTTAATATCGATAAATTGTCACTTGATTTATACAACATAATGTATTATAGTTTAATTGTAGCCACAAGATATAGTTTTCATGTGGCTATAATCATCTAAATCTAGTACGGGATCGGGTACATAGGGGGTGCCTGATTGTTGTAGAAGTCATAGGGGGTTCACCAGTGAAAATTATCAAGAGAAGCGGAAAAGAAGTCACTTTTGATGGCGAGAAAATCCTTGCGGCAATAGAGAAGGCTAATAAGGAAGTAACACCGGATAAAAGCTTGTCTGCGGATCAGATCAAAAACATAGAGGCAAAGGTAGAGGAGAAGTGCGGCCTTCTCACAAGAGCAGCAAACGTGGAGGAGATCCAGGATATGGTCGAGGACGGCCTTATGGAATCCGGCAAGTTTGAGGTTGCACGTAAGTACATTACCTACCGTTATCGTCATGCCCTGGTGCGTAAATCAAACACCACCGATGAGCAGATTATGTCTCTTATCGAATGCAATAACGAAGAAGTAAAACAGGAGAACTCCAATAAGAATCCCACAGTAAACAGTGTGCAGAGAGACTACATGGCAGGTGAAGTAAGCCGTGATATCACACGTAGATTCCTTCTTCCTGAGGACGTTGTTAAGGCTCACCAGGAGGGAATCATTCATTTCCATGATTCAGATTACTTTGCTCAGCACATGCACAATTGCTGTCTTGTTAACCTCGATGATATGCTCCAGAACGGCACAGTTATTTCTGAGACCATGATCGAGCGTCCCAAGAGCTTTTCAACAGCTTGTAATATTGCAACACAGGCAATCGCACAGATAGCAAGTTCACAGTATGGTGGACAGAGTATTACTTTGTCACATCTTGTGCCTTTTGTAGATGTAAGCAGACAGAAGTTCCGCAGAGAAGTGCGTAAGGAATTCGAGGATGCCGGAATGCAGGCAACTGATGATCAGATAAATGAGATAGCCGAGATGCGTGTACGCAAGGAGATCGAGCGAGGAGTTCAGGTTATCCAGTATCAGGTCATTACTCTTATGACTACAAATGGTCAGGCTCCTTTCATTACTGTTTTCATGTACCTCGACGAAGTACCGGAGGGGCAGCTTCGTGATGACCTTGCGCTTGTTATTGAGGAGATGCTCAAGCAGCGTATCATAGGCGTTAAAAATGAGAAGGGTGTTTATATCACACCTGCTTTCCCGAAGCTGATCTACGTTCTTGACGAGGACAATATCCATGAGGGTACACCTTACTGGTATCTGACACAGCTTGCAGCAAAATGTACAGCAAAGAGAATGGTTCCTGATTACATCTCTGCAAAGAAGATGAAGGAATATAAGAACGGCGACGTTTATCCCTGCATGGGTTGCAGAAGTTTCCTTACTCCTGACAACAAGGGACTTGGAGAGAATAAAGAGCACAAGTACTACGGACGTTTCAACCAGGGTGTTGTTACTATCAACCTTGTTGACGTAGCATGCTCTTCAGGAAAAGATGAGAAAAAGTTCTGGGAACTGATGGAAGAGCGCACAGAGCTCTGCAAGAAGGCTCTTATGTGCAGACACAACCGTCTCCTTGGAACACCTTCAGATGTAGCACCTATTTTATGGCAGTTCGGAGCACTTGCAAGACTTAAGAAGGGTGAGAAGATCGACAAATTATTGTTTGATAACTATTCCACAATCTCACTTGGCTATGCAGGACTTTGCGAGTGTACCAAGTACATGAAGGGCGTTACACATACAGATCCTTCAGGAAAAGACTTTGCACTTCGTGTTATGCAGTTCATGAACGATAAGTGTGCTAAGTGGAGAGAAGAGACCAACATCTCCTTCAGCCTTTACGGAACTCCGCTTGAGTCAACAACCTATAAGTTCGCAAGAGCACTTCAGAAGCGCTTTGGTATGATCGAAGGCGTTACTGATAAGAACTACATCACAAACAGCTATCATGTTCATGTAACAGAGAAGATTGATGCCTTCACCAAGCTCAAGTTTGAATCTGAGTTCCAGGCACTTTCACCGGGTGGAGCTATCAGCTATGTTGAGGTTCCCAACATGAACAACAACATCGAGGCTGTTCTTGCAGTTATGCAGTACATTTATGAGAACATCATGTACGCTGAGCTGAACACCAAGAGTGATTATTGTCAGTGCTGCGGTTACAACGGCGAGATTCAGATTGAAAATGACACAGACGGCAAGCTTATCTGGGTATGCCCGAATTGTGGAAACAAAGATCAGACCAAGATGAACGTAGCAAGACGTACCTGTGGATATATCGGAACCCAGTATTGGAACCAGGGACGTACACAGGAGATTAAAGAGCGCGTACTGCATCTTTGATGCATGTTGCCATAGAATCCCTTTTGATTCGGAGCGGCCGAAGTATTTCGGTGGATCAGGGAGGAGAAAAAGGTATATTAAAAATGGGGAGAAGGAGCTATCAAATGGTAGCTCCTTTCTAAACCTTAAAATAAGTAGTATAAATAAGAGGAAATTTATGAATTACGGCGAAATTAAAACCACTGATATTGCAAACGGAGTTGGTGTAAGAACATCACTTTTTGTTTCAGGATGTACCCACCATTGTAAGGGTTGCTTCAACGAGGAGACCTGGGACTTCAATTTTGGAAAGCCCTTCACCAAGGAAGTAGAGGATGAGATCATTGAATCCCTTCGTCCCGTCTATGTAACAGGTCTTACAATCCTTGGAGGCGAACCCATGGAGGTTGTTAATCAGAAGGCTCTTCGCCCTTTCATCGAGCGCATCAAAAAAGAACTTCCAGACAAAACTATCTGGGTTTATTCAGGTTATGTATGGGAAGAACTTACAGATAAAAACAATGCCCGCTGCCACTGCGATGACACAGATACCATTCTTTCAATGATAGATGTTCTTGTGGACGGTGAGTTTAAGCTTGATCTTAAGAATATATCACTTAAGTTCAGAGGCTCATCCAATCAGAGAATCATCGATGTGCCTAAAACCCTTGAAGAGGGCAATATAGTTCTATCAGAGCATAATGATGACTGAAAAAAGTTTATTGCACAAATTTTGAAACCGGGAGCCAGGCTCTCGGTTTTGACTTTTAAACGGAAATAAATATATAGTGTATAATGAAATTGATTCATTAAAATGTGTTATTCGATGGAGATGTATTATGCCAACACTTGGATGTGTGTCCGGAACAAGGGCGGTTATAGAAAAATATAATCTGAGTATACAGAAGAAATTCGGACAGAATTTCCTAATTGATGACAGTGCCCTCAGCAGAACCGTTGAGGCAGCAGGCGTCACAAAGGAAGATACTGTCCTTGAAATCGGCCCGGGAATCGGAACCATGACTCAGTATATAGCTGAGAGCGCTGGAAAAGTAATAGCTGTGGAAATCGACAGAATGCTTATTCCGATTCTTGAAGATACCCTTTCTGAATACGATAACGTTAAGGTTATCAATCAGGACATTTTGAAGGTCGACATAGAGAGCATTGTTCAGGAAGAAAATGGAGGAAAGCCCATAAAGGTAGTAGCAAATCTTCCATACTATATCACTACTCCAATTCTCATGAGACTTTTAGAGAGTGAACTTCCGATAGACAGCATAACTGTAATGGTTCAGAAGGAAGTTGCAGACAGAATGGCAGAAAGGCCGGGATCAAAGGATTACGGTGCACTTTCTCTGGCGGTTCAGTATTATACTGAGCCTTCACTTGTGCAGGTAGTACCGCCAAGCTCATTCATTCCGCAGCCCGGAGTGGATTCTGCGGTAATCCACTTAAAGTGTCACAAAGAGCCCCCTGTTGAAGTAGCTGATTCCAAATTTATGTTTTCAGTTATCCGCTCAGCCTTCGCCCAGAGAAGAAAGACCCTCTCCAATGGCGTAGCGAACGGAAATATTGGTATTAACAGAGAGCAGGTCACAGATGCCCTCTCCAAGATGGGACTTAATCCCTCAGTAAGAGGCGAAAAGCTCAGCCTTGCAGAATTCGCAGAGCTTTCAAACCTCTTATATCCACTAGTAAATAAGACCGGAGATAAATAATGATTTTTGAAACCCACGCCCATTATGATGATGAGGCATTTGATACAGACAGGGATGAACTTTTATCATCCATGAACGAGAACGGAATTGGCTTAATAGTAAATGCAACAGCCAGTAAAAAGACTGTAGAACAGTCCCTTGAGCTCTGCAAAAAATATCCGTTTATATATACCACAATCGGTGTTCATCCAAGTGACTGCGCTGAGATGGATGAGGAAGAGCTTTCATGGCTAAAGAATCAGTGCTCCTACGAGAAGGCCGTTGCCGTTGGCGAGATTGGACTCGACTATCACTACGACGAACCTCCAAAGGATGTTCAGAAGAAATGGTTTGAGGCTCAGCTTCAGATGGCAAGGGACGTTAAGCTTCCTGTGATTATTCACTCAAGAGATGCTGCAAAGGATACCCTGGATATCATGAAGGCCATGAAGGCAGAGGAAATCGGTGGAGACATCCACTGCTTTTCATACTCTGTGGAGATGGCCAGAGAATATCTTAACATGGGCTTTTTCATCGGTGTCGGCGGCGTTATTACCTTTAAAAACGGCAAGAAGCTAAGGGAAGTTGTGGAATATGCTCCTATTGAACAGATTGTAATAGAAACGGATTCTCCATACCTTGCCCCGGAGCCCTACAGAGGAAAGCGCAATTCTTCACTTTACCTGCCTTATGTGGTGGAAAAGATTGCAGAAATTAAGGGATTAACACCAGATGAAGTTATGGATATAACAACATCAAACGCAAAACGACTTTATAGAATATAAAATCATTAAAACCCGCGTATTTTCGCGGTTTTTTCGTTATACTTTTTTGACATCAATAGTATGCTATGCTAAAATTTACACTAGATATAGTATGAAAAAGTTTTAGAGGGCAATATTTTGGATAAAACAGAATACAAAATCAGAGCTGAGGAGATTAAATCGCTAATAAAAGCACAGCGTTATGCTGATGCCGTTAAGATAGCCGACACAATTGACTGGAAGAGGGTTAAGAGTGTCGGTATGCTTTGTGCTATAAGTGATCTGTACAAAGTAAACAGAAGGCTGGAGGAGAGTAGAGATATTCTGCTTCTTGCATATGACAGGAGTCCTACACGAAGAGAGATAGTTTACTCCCTGTGTGAACTCGCTATTGCCATGGGCGAATTTGTCCAGGCTGTTGAATATTATAAAGAATTTGTAAGACTTGCGCCCAGAAATACTGCCAGGTACATATTGCAGTACAAGCTTTATGAAGCGCAGGAAGTCAGCCTAGAGGAACGTATAGCTGTTCTTGAGGAATATAAAAAGCACGATTACAACGAGAAGTGGGCCTACGAACTGGCATATCTTTACCACAGAGTCGGTCTTACAACTGAATGTATAGAAGAATGTGATGAGCTTTTCCTTTATATGAGAGAGGGCAGATATGTAATAAAGGCTCTCGAGCTTAAGGCACTTCATGAGCCCCTTTCGCCTGAACAGAAGGCAGTTTATGCACAGTATAAAGCTGCAACCGGTGGCACGATTAGTGCTCCTGAGATGCCTTCGCCTGCAATTGGCCGCGATGTTCAGGAAGGTTCTAAGACACCTACCAAGGAGCTTCCGCAGGTTCCGGAAGATTTTGAAGCAGGTGACCTTGCTAAAGCGGATACGGCTGAGATGAAAACAGATGAAGTAAACGAGGCCGTTTCTGAGAATTACCAGAATGTACAGGAGTATTCTCAGGAGAATGACATAAATGACAGTCCAACTCAGATAATTGGTAATACAGTTGAATATGTTGAGCAGCAGCCAAGCGATACATCTGATAGTGTTTATAATCAGGAAACTCAGTTATGGGGCGCCGAAGAGGTTCAGCAGATACAGGATACTGTAGAGGCAAGACCCGAATATGAGGTTCCTACCGTTAATGTAGGTGATTATAATACCGTGGATCTTCAAAAGGAGATCGCAGAGAATCTTAAAGAGGTATTGATAGACAGCCCTGAAGCTGCGCTTTTTGCTGATGCCAACGGGCCTAAGGTAGTACATGATGAGCCGGAAGCCGATGATGCAGGTGAGATGTATGATACTACAGACACCATTGACATCCAGTCTGCTCCATCCATGTCAGAGGTATTCTACGAGGATAAACAGCCTTATTCTGAGCCGACAGCGCAGACAGAGAGTACACCAATTATAAAGACGTCTCTTGCAGACGAGCTTAAAGATAAAGAGATAGTAGCTAACATTGCGGCAGCTACACTAAATGAGCATGCACTTTATAAGGGAGCGGTTTTCACTGATGAACCACTTCAGGATGAAGTTCCCGGTGCAGTAATAAAGCCTAATGTACGCTATCAGGTAAATAACCATTTTGATAAGATGCTCTCTCAGGAATATGATGGTCAGATCAGTATGGCTATCGATGAGCAGAAGCAGGTTGAACAGCAGATTACCGGTCAGATCAGTATCGGTGACTTTATGAGCGACTGGGAAAGCTACAAGAAGGATCAGCAAAAGCAGCAGCTCGACAATGTTAAAAAGCTGGTGGCATCCGAAACCGGTGAGCTCTTTAAGGATTTTGATGAGACGGCAGCAAAACCTCTCTTGGAAGAAGAGATGGAAGAAGCAGAAGAGCCTCAGATAAAAGAGGTCCTTATGCCCGAGCCCGAGGAACCCGAAAGCAGCCAGGATATTGTTCCCATGGAGGATTTGCAGAACACCCAGTCCATGGTACAGATAACAGGCGAAGATCTGGAATTTGCCAATACTATCTCCGAGCAGGAGGATGTGCCTGAAGAAACAGAGCCTGAGGAACTTCCGGAGGAGGAAGAATTCTATAACGAAGAAGAACTCATGGAAGATTATCCTGATGATGAGGATATTGACGAGGGTGAATATCCGGAAGAGGAAAGCTACGAGGATACTGTACAGGACAACGGACTTCATGAGCTTGTTTATACAGCGGAAGCAGATGTGGATGCAGCCGAGGTGGATCTTGGGGAAACCACTGAGATAGAAAGCGCTGAAGTAGAGAAAGCAGTAAGTGAGCTTGAGGAAGCAGAATCCGAAAGTCGGCAGGATCAGGAGGATGACACTTTAGCTGAAGCAAAAGAGACTGAAGACACAGAAGCTTCAGAAGAAGTAGAAGAAGAGAAAACTGCTGAGATCGATGAAGAACCCTCAAAAGAGGAAGAACCTGCACCTAAAGAAAGAGTTAAGGTGAAGGCAGGGGAAGATGATACTGACGAAAAGGAGGACAAAGCCCTCGAAACAAGAGTCAGAGTCATGACTCCCGAAGAAAAAGAGCTCTTTGGACCCTATATTCAGCATCGCAAGTCCAGAAAGCAGATTATTGAAGCCATCGATAATCTCAGTATGGCAGCATATACCAACAATGCCATTGTAACAGGTGAAGAGGGTGCAGGAACGGTAAGCCTTGCAAAGGGACTTATCAAAGCAGTACAGGCTACAGATTCAAACTTCTCAGGTAAGGTTGCAATGATCAGCGCTATAACGCTGAATAAGAAATCCGTAAGTACCATCTTTGAAAAGATTGTAAATGGTGCTCTTATCATCAGAAGGGCAGCAGATCTTAAGGAGGATACGGTAGCTACAATTCTCAAGCAGCTCCAGATAGAGAATAAAGGCTATATTGTTATCATAGAGGATACGAAGGATGATATAGACAGACTTCTTGATAAATATCCGGATCTTAAGAAGTGCTTTAATGTACGTGTTGATATTGAAGCCCTTGATGACGATTCTCTTGTTTCTTATGCTAAGCAGTATGCACTTGAAAAGGAGCATGTAATAGATAACCTGGGAATCCTTGCACTGCATCAGAAAATCAGTGAACGTCAGACCGTAGATCATGAGGTTACTGTTTCTGAGGTTAAGGAAATGGTAGATGATGCTATCTACTACGCAGATAAAGCTTCTGTTGGTCACGTTGTGGATGTTATCTTCAGAAAGCGTTTCGATGAGGATGACATGATCATTCTTAGAGAAAAAGATTTCCTTCATTAATTCAAAAAGGACAGCCATTAATGTGGTCTGTCCTTTTTTTGTGCTATAATGTAAAACAAATAAACTTATCAAGGGGAAATTATATATGGGTCAGACAGTTTTTATCTCCGAAGCGGATGAATATCTCTTCGGTCAGGGAACACATTACGATATTTATAAAAAGCTTGGTGCACATGTTTCTGAAGAGAACGGAGTCAAAGGAATGTTCTTTGCTGTTTGGGCTCCAAATGCAGCAGCTGTCCATGTTATCGGCTCTTTCAATGGATGGGATGAGGACATGTATCCTATGCAGCGCATGGGAAATATGGGTATCTACCAGTTATTTATTCCTGGAGTTGGAACAGGTGAGTTATATAAATATCTGATTTACACTCAGGATGGAAGGAAGCTGTACAAAGCTGATCCATATGCTAACTATGCCGAGCTTCGCCCGGGTAATGCTTCAAGAACAACAGATCTGTCCAAATTTAAGTGGAGCGACGAAAAATGGTTTGACTCCATAAAGGGCAAGGACATTAATAAAGAGCCTGTTGCAATTTATGAGTGCCATATCGGTTCATGGATGAAGCATCCTGACGGAACAGAAGACGGATTCTATAATTACAGGCAGTTCGCAGACAGAATCGTCGAATATCTCAAGGAGATGAAATATACACATATAGAGCTTATCGGAATCGCCGAGCATCCTTTTGACGGATCATGGGGATATCAGGTAACAGGCTACTATGCACCTACAGCGCGCTACGGCGAGCCTACGGATTTTATGTATCTTGTTAACCTTCTTCATAAAAACAACATCGGTGTCATTCTTGACTGGGTTCCCGCACATTTCTGTCCTGATGAATTCGGTCTTAGCTGCTTCGACGGAACCTGTATTTATGAAGATCCGGATCCGAGAAAGGGAGAGCATCCTGACTGGGGTACCAAGATTTTCAATCTTGGAAAGCATGAGGTTAAGAATTTCCTTATTGCAAATGCTCTTTTCTGGATAAAGGAGTTCCACATTGACGGACTCAGAGTAGATGCCGTAGCCTCCATGCTCTATCTTGACTATGGTAAGAGAGATGGTCAGTGGGTTCCCAATAAAGACGGCGGAAATAAAAACTACGAAGCTATCGAATTCTTCAAGCACCTTAACAGCGTAATAAGAGGAACCTATCCTCAGGTAATGATGATCGCAGAGGAATCAACAGCATGGCCTAAGATTACAGCACCTGTTGAAGAGGATGGTCTCAACTTTACATTTAAGTGGAATATGGGATGGATGCATGATTTCTGTGAATATATGAAGCTTGATCCGTATTTCAGAAAAGGTGCCCATCATATGATGACCTTTGCAATGAGCTATAACAATGCAGAGAACTATATCCTTCCTCTTTCACATGATGAGGTTGTACACCTTAAGTGCTCAATGCTTGAGAAGATGCCCGGATATAAGGTAGATAAGTATGCTAACCTTCGCGCCGGATATGCATATATGTTTGGACACAGCGGTAAAAAGCTTCTTTTCATGGGACAGGATTTTGGCCAGGAGCGTGAGTGGAGCGAAAAAAGAGAGCTTGACTGGTTCCTCCTTGCAGAGGATTTAAATCGCGGAATGAAGGATTTTGTAAGAGACCTTCTTGAGATTTACAGGAAATATCCTGCACTGTACGAGGTTGATAATGACTGGGGTGGATTTGAGTGGATCAATGCAGATGATTCGGACCACAGTGTTTTCAGTTTTTACAGAAGAGCCAGCAATGGAAGGGATAATGTTCTTTTCGTAATTAACTTTACTCCTATGGAGATTCAGAATTACAAGGTTGGTGTTCCATTCGAGGGCGTTTATAAACACATTTTGGACAGCGCTGATAAGAAATATGCAGGCTGCGGTAGTGGCGTTCCGGATAAGATCAAGGCAGAGCCCGGTCTTTGTGACTACAAGGATTACAGTATTACTTTGACACTTCCGCCCTATGGCGCAGAGCTTTTTGTTTTCCAGAATCCTGATGCCAAGCCTGAACCCAAAAAGGAAGTAAAGGTAGAGGATAGAAAGGAAGAAAAGCCTGTAAAGAAGGCTCCTGCTAAAAAAGCACCGGCAAAAAAGCCGGCAGCAAAGACTGCTACAAAAAAGAAGAAATAACGGTTCTTTAGAAATTAAATAATTATTCCGAAATAAAAGGTGATGGATTATGTCTGTCACCTTTTTTACTTTTTATGGACCTGCATTCGGAGGATATATGAACATAAGTATAAATGCATTGTCAGGAACGGAATCCGATTTTGATAAAAAAGCAGTCAGCATGGAAGCAGGCTTTCAGTTTAATAATCAGAAGGTAACTAAATCTCAGAGCGCAGCAGTTGTTGACTTAGGCAGCAGTCTGTTTAGTAATGATGCATACGGAGAAGGCACAAAGACACAAAATGACATAATGGCACAGGCGCAAAATACAGAAATGTCCATTCGCCATAATTACATGTCAGTAATGGCAAATACCTTATCTCCCGAAGACTACGCCAAGGCTGCGGAGGAGGGCTTTGATTTTTCACAGACCTCTTCAGATGAGACAGTAACAATACTTGATAAGATAAAGGCGGTTCTCGCACAGTCAGGAGAAGAGATTATCGGATATACTGATGACCTTTCTGCCGGCGAGCTCAAAAAAATCACCGGAAGTGAAGGACTTGCAAACCAGATAGTATCAACTTTTCATAAAAATGATATCCCTGTTACAAAAGAAAATGTTAAGGAAGTGACCGAGACCGTAAGGCAGATGTCTGAAATAGACTCTCTTTCCGAAGGCGCTGTTAAATTCATGGTTACAAACAACCTTACTGCGACCATGGATAATATCTACATGGCAGAGCATGCCACAAATGGACAAAATGCAAAAAGCCGCGGCCTTATAGCACTTGAAGCGGGGGGATATTATGCCCAGAAAGCAGATAAGATCGAATGGGACTCATTAAGAGATCAGGCAGCAAGAATAATTGAAGAAGCCGGACTTGAGACAACACCGGAAAACGAAAAGCTTGCAAAGTGGATGGTTGAACAGTCCATACCGCTTACAACGGACAATCTAAAAAAGGCAGATGAGCTGTCGAACATAAAGCTTCCGATGAGCGTGGAAGCTATAGTAGACAGTGCTGTAAAATCCATAGCCAACAAGAATACAGCGGCAGCAGGCACTGTTACAGGAGAAGAAAACCATCTTGAAAAGGCAGTCGCTATAAATAAAAAGACAAGGCTTATTACAGATGTCGATATAGAGGAAGCAGTAAAAAGAGGCGAAAAGATAAATCTCAAGACCCTGTTTGATGTCCATGAAGAAAAGGGTCAGCAAAGTCAAATAAGTGAGCCTGTAAAAAATCAGGATGTTAATTTCCTTACTGCAAGAAAGCAGCTTGAGGAAGTAAGACTTTCCATGTCTGTTACAGCGAATCTTCGCCTGATAGATAAGGGCTTTTCAATAGATACTGCACCCATGGAGGAGCTCATAACAAGCCTTAATAATGAAATAGAAGAAATAGGAAAAAGTATTTTTGGCAGCACTCCTGATATTACGGGAAAAGAATGTGCAGAGAAACTGAGACTTTTTGATACCACAGAAAATAAACTAAACGAATTCAGAACGTATCCTCTGGCTCTTGTAGGCAGAATAGATCCTGAGAAAAATGACAGCCTTGACGCAATTATTGAGTCCGGCTATAGGCTAAAGCTTAGATACGAAAAGGCCGGTGCAACCTATGAAGCAGTTGGAACACAGGTTAGAGCAGACCTTGGAGATAATATAAAGAAAGCCTTCAGGAATGTCGATGATATTTTAACTGATCTTAAGGAAGACTTAAATGATGAAAACAGGAGAGTTGTAAGAATACTTGGATATAACCGCATGGAGATATCTCCTGAAAACATCGAGAAGGTTCGAACTGTCGATGAAAAGCTTATAAATGCCATAGATAAGCTTAAACCTCAGGCAGTACTGAATATGATTAGAGAAGGAAAGAATCCTTTAAATATGACTTTGGATGAGCTTTCCAATAATCTCTCAGACGGAGATAAGGACAGATCGGGCAGAGAGGAAAAATATGCGAAGTTCCTTTATAAACTGGAGAAAAATGCCGAAATATCTCCTGAGGAGAAAGAAAGCTACATTGGTATTTACAGACTTTTCCATACATTGAAAAAGACTGACAATGCAGCAATAGGAACGGTTCTTGAAACCGGAGCTCCTATGACTCTTGAAAATCTTCTCAGTGCTACAAGGACACTGAAGGCAGAAAAAAGAGGTCTTGATTATAAGCTTGATGAAAACTTTTCCGGCATAGATGCAGGTGAAAGGATTACAAAGGCCATAGACAGCCAAATAGAAACAGCATTTTTATATTACAGTGAAAAGGCTGATATTGTTTATCAGAATCTTGATCCCGAGAAGCTGAATAAAGCTAAACCCAAGGAGGATACCCTCCTGGATAAGCTGGCAGATGAGCTTGCTATGACGCAGGAAGATTCGGCAGCCATAGAAACAGAAAAAGCTTATTATTCAGAGGAATCCCGCAGAATCAGAGCCATCGTAGATATGGCTGATGACACAGATGTTGCAGAAGAGCTTATAAGAAATGAAATTGAAGTGAACGTATCAAATCTTGAAGCACTTATTAACCTGAGAGCCGGAAGGAGAGGAAGGAACGGACTATTTAATCAGGCAGAAAGAATTTCCGATCTTTCATTTAAGGAAAAGGAAGCAGAAATTTTAGACGAGCTGGCAGGCGGTATTGAATTTAAGCAGTTCTATGAAGAGCAGCTTGAAGAGCTTTCGGAAAGTCTTGATGATATGCTGACACAGGAGTCAGGTACTGCATCTTTTATCGATGTTAAGGCTATTCAGCTTATGCAAAAGCAGATAACCGTGGCAGTAAAGATGGCAGATCGGGGAAGCTTTGAGATACCTGTCGAGGTGGATGGAAGAACAGTATCCATGCACGTAACCTTAAAGGACAGTGATAATGAGGGCTCTAAGATGGAAGCCAGCGTGGAAAGCGGCTTTTATGGAAGAATATCGATGGCAGTAACCATCGAGAATGGTGAGCTTAAGGGTGCATTTGCATCTTCTCTTACTCAATCTGAAGATGTCATAGAGTATATGACAGAGCTAAGGAGCAGGTTCGTTAAAGAGGCTGATTTACCGGATAGTGAATTAGATATAAAAGAAAGTAACATAAGTATTATGTATCACAGAAGCGAAGCAGGTAGCGTGGTACGAGGCGCGGAAAAAGGATTTTCCGATAACAGACAGTTGCTAAGGATGGCAGCGATATTTGTTCATGCACTTTAAGGCGTGACGCATGCAGTAGGAGGTCCATCACATGCAAGTTAACTACAACATTTCCGCAATGATCGCAAACAATGCACTTGTTTCGAACGATAACAAGCTGGCAGCTTCAATCGAAAGGCTATCCAGTGGTCTTAAGATTGCAAATGCAAAGGATAATCCTTCAGGTCTTGCAATTTCCAGAAGAATGAATGCACAGATAAAGGGCCTTACGGTTGCAGGTGGCAATTCGGGGGACGGAATATCAGTAATACAGACAGCAGACGGCACATTGTCGGAGGTACACGATATCCTCCAGAGAATGAATGAGCTGTCTATTCAGGCTGCAAACGGAACAAACAGTGAGAGCGATCTGGATATTATTCAGGATGAAATAAGTCAGCTTAAGGCGGAGATAACCAGAATATCTGAGGCTACCCAATTTAACGGACAAAGCCTTCTGGATGGTTCCTTTGATCTTAAGGGCTATGCAACCGTAAATAACAGAACTGATCCTGCAATTACAGTTAACAGCTACAGCGATTTTGTGGATGGTGGAAACTACTACTTTGAGGGAATAAATGCTGAATATGACGAAGCAACAGGCAAAGTAAGACTTTTTGAAGTAGAGGAAATTGACAATGTTAAGTATCCGCATTATGTGGATTCGTTAAATGTTGATGTATCCAGGGTTATCACTTCTCAGGGCGGAAGTGAGACCATCACATATATGGCTGATGCAACCGTCACAGTTGATGGAGATCTGCTTAAGGTAGCTACAAGAGACGGCAGAGAGATAGAGGTTAAGGTAAACAGAAAGCTTGTTGGCGAAAAAATCGATTTTGAGCTGACAGGAAAAGGTGCCATGACTATGCAGATTGGAGCAAATGAAGGTCAGACACTTGATATCAGAGTTCCAAAGATTACTCTTTCCAATCTTGGCTTGGAATATACTGATGTCAGCCGCACATATAAGGATGATCTCCTTGATTTTGTTGATTATGTAAATAATGTATCCAACAATATCCTTTCATTTACTGAGAAAAACGAGATTATAGACATGACCTACTATGATCTTGATTTGGAAAGGATTAATGAAAATAAGGAAGCCGGTGAAAATGAGGATTATTACTTCTTTAACATAGAGGATGCCAGAGCAATAATTGAAGCAAAAAAGGAGTATCGTGAGCAGACCTATATCTATGACACCGCCGAGGAGAAAAAGGTTCGAGAGATAAATAAGGCGGCCGATGAGCTTATTGCAACATACATGGCAGATCCGGGAGCCAGCACTACTCCCATGGATCCCACTATTGCAGCACAGATAGATGCAGCAAATCAGAACAGAAACACTCAGATTGCCGACACCATTGCGTATTATGATGTACTTAGAGCAGCTCCGCTTGCCTCTTATAATGAAAAACTTGATGAAATCAAGGCTTATGCAGACAAGCGCTATAAGATGGCGCCTCATACCGGTGCAGATCAGGCCATAGAAGATATAAAAAATGCCATTCAGAAGGTATCTGATATACGAAGCAGACTTGGTGCTTATCAGAACAGACTGGAGCATACAGTCAGCAATATCAACGTTACCAACGAAAATATGACTGCCGCTTATTCAAGACTTATGGATGTAGATATGGCAGAAGAGATGACAGTATACTCAACACAGCAGGTTCTTTCCCAGGCAGGAACAACCATGCTTGCACAGGCTAATGAGAGACCTTCACAGGTGCTTCAGCTCCTGCAGTAATAGTTACAGTGAATTTCGCACCAGTCAGGAGGGACTCTTATGACACGTGAAAAAATACAGACCTACACCAGACGCATTACGATGGCCAACAAAACTCAGATGATAACCATTTTATATGAGATGGTGCTTGATTATATCGATGATGCAAAAAAGGCTTACGAAGAAGATGACGAGAATATGTATACAGAATCCATGTATCGTGCAATGAGCTGTATAGATGAACTCATTCATTCTCTGAACATAAGCTATGAGCTTGGAAGAACACTGCTTGAGCTATATCTTTTTGAAAAGAGAACATTGATTTCATGCACCGTGAAAATGAATGAAGAAAGGCTTTCGCATGTGGTGAAGACCTTCGAGAGTTTAAGGGCGGCATACATAGAGCTTGAAAAAAAAGATGCTGAAAGTGCAGTAATGACAAATGTCCCTAAGGTATATGCAGGACTTACTTATGGCAGAGGAACCCTTAGTGAGAGTGTTTTGGGCAATGTCACATCAAGAGGATTTATGGCGTAATCTTTTTTCAGCTGTAAATTTCAAAAAACCTTAAGAAAAGATATTTGTACGATAAAAAATAATAAAAACAGCCGGACATAGGTTTGAATCTCAGATCATGTCCGGCTTTTTTATTGAAAAAAATCATCTTCATAAAAACTTAATATTTGTTTTATGTTAGAAAATTACCATTTTGACATCAGGCCGGCCAGCTGATATTATCGCTTTCGTTGTCAAACATCAGCAAAGTGAAAATGATCGGCTGGCACTCGCCAAGCACCTTCTACTATACCTAATCTAATCCCCCCTAAAAGCATTTCCCCAAAAGCATTCGCGAAGCCGTATTTTCACTTAAGCCTGGTGACAATTCTTAATTTCCTTATACCGATTCGTATAATTTTTCAAATAATGAAAGGATAAACAATGGAAATACCTGTTTTGTACTGTTTGTTGTCAGGATCAGCATTTACTGACATTTACAGACACAAGATTTTAAACTATTGGCTTCTTTTTGGAGCAGTGGTAGGAACCCTTTTGTCATTCTTTGGGCAATCCCAGGATCCTTTTTACATGAAGCTTTTAAGAGCGATTATCACGCTTATATGCCTTCTGCCGGTCTATATAATCGGAGGCCTTGGAGGCGGTGATTTAAAGCTTTTAGCTGTTACGGCCATGTTTCTTGGCTACGAAGAGATAATAGCGGTAATAATATGCTCTTTTGTAATTGCGGCATTTTTGGGAATACTGAAGGCTATAAAGTATAGAAGCATCAACCAGACAATCCATTTTGCGCTGCCGGTGCTTATAAGTGTCCTGCTTATCACAAAAACGAGCCTTTTACTAAGCTTTTAATAGGAGACTACGATGAAAAACACACTGGTTATCTGCGATCCTGATAGCAGGTATTGCAAGAAAATGGATAGCTTCCTCAGAGAAGCACTGAGTATACCTTTTGAAATAGTAAGCTTTACCGAGAATACCAAGCTTAAGGAATTTGCCCATAAGAAAAATGCGCTTCTTGTTATTTCTGAAAAACTATTTAATAACAATGTTATTGAAGGTTTTAAAAATATTCTGATTCTTGATGAGAGGCAGGGTGTGCTATCAGAAAGCGAGGCAGCATTCGGAGATGAAAGTAATTTAAACATTCGACATACCGGGAAGTATCAAAGCAGTGAGAGGGTAGCAGACAGCATACTTTCCATGTGCCTTGAGATGCCGGAGTTATTGCCGGGTAGATTGTCGTTAACAGCAACTACTCAGATAAAGCTTATAGCATTTTATACACCCGTCAGAGGAATAGATCAGTCAAGAGCAGCATTTGATCTGGCTGTTAGTCTCTCAGAGCACGGAAATGTACTCTATATCTGTAATGATTCTCTAAGTAGTATTTCAGAAATCAGAACAGAGGAGCCCTGCGAGAATATATGCGATCTTATGTATTACGCGGAATGCGATGAAGAGAGATTTTCAATATATCTTGAGAGAATAAGAAAAAAATATAAGAAGCTGTGTTATCTGCCTTCTGATCATTCTTCAGTCAGAGATTTATGCGCAAATGAATACCATAAGCTTATTAGCCTTCTTCAGAAGGCAGGAGGATTTGATTATATAATCCTTGACTTTGCAGAGAGCTTTTCAGGACTTACTGATGTGCTGAAAATATGTGACAAGATTGTCATTCTAAGCGCAAAGGATGCTGCAGCAAAGGAGCGGATAAAGAATTTCAATAAGGAATTATCTGAGCTTGAAGGGATGAACGAGGGCAGAATAATCTATGAGGATGCTTCAGAGAGTAAGGGTAATCTTTACAGGCATATCAGAGAAAGCCGCATAGGAGTGCAGACTGATGGAACATGAAGAATTAAAAAAGAGCATACAGGAAAGTATTCTCTCGGAGATGGATTTTTCCAGAGATGTGGATGATGAGGAAATGCTTGATCGAATAGACAGGAATATCCTCAAGGCCTGCAGATCAAAAGGAATATCTATGGAGGAAAAGCTAAGGCTTCGAAAGGAACTTTTTTATTCCATAAGAAAGCTGGATGTTCTCCAGATCCTGGTGGATGATCCTTCTGTCACGGAAATAATGGTGAACGGAACAGACAACATCTTTGTGGAGAAGGACGGAAGATTATTCAGATATGACCTGCGGTTTGAGTCAAAAGAAAAGCTTGAGGACGTGATCCAGCAGATTGTCAGTAAATGCAACAGGGTTGTCAACGAGGCAAGCCCCTTGGCGGATGCCAGGCTGGAGAACGGATCACGAGTGAACATAGTTCTCAGCCCCATCGCATTAAACGGACCGATATTGACTATAAGAAGGTTCCCGGACAATCCGATAACGATGGACAGGCTTATAGAGATAGGCTCAATCCCCGCAGAACTTGCCGGCTTTCTGAGTACTCTTGTGGCAGCAGGTTATAATATTTTTATCTCAGGTGGTACCGGATCCGGTAAGACCACATTCCTAAATGCTTTATCAGACAGTATACCCAGTGATGACAGAGTTATCACAATTGAGGACAATGCAGAATTACAGATTTTACATGTCCCTAATCTGGTGCGCCTTGAAACAAGAAACGCCAATGTAGATGGCTGTAAAGAAATCACAATTAGGGACCTGATAAAGTCATCGCTTCGTATGAGACCAACCCGAATAGTTGTAGGTGAAGTCCGCGGCGAGGAATGTGTAGATATGCTGCAGGCTATGAATACCGGCCATGTTTTGTACACATCTTGACTGAATTAGAATTAGAATTAGATTCAATAGGATTATAACATGTTTTTGCACTGTCGAACATTATTAAATGCCCCGTTTTAAAACAAATTTCAACTGTACCATCGGAAGGAATCTCGATTCTATCTACGTAATTTAGAATACGGCTCCGGTCTATAACTGTAAACTCACATAATTCGTTGAGAGCTTCTCTGATGGCAATCAGTTTTTCTTCGACATATGATTCATCTAAGACACTATTCTCACTGGCTTCAATCATTCTGTCAAGGTCGTCTATTTCGCAAGTGATGGCATTCAGCTTATCCTTGATGGAAGCTTTTGCCTGCACAGAAAGTCCACCTTCTGATAGAAAATCCATCAAGTTATTAAATTTCTTTTCGTAAGTACTTTTCTTTTTCTTCAGATTTTGAACCTCTGAAACATTATTCTGAGATTCTTTTACTACTTTAGCTATTTCGCTTTCAAAAATAGAGATTATTGATTCCTTATTTTTGTAAGTATGCTTAAGTGCCTGTCGGGTTATATCTTCAATAACTTCTTCATCTATCCTATTATTCTTGTTTGTACAATTTGAGTGACTTCTTATGCGGTAGATTGGTATCGTCTTGTGTACGTCGGCATAGTCAAAATGGTATGCCTTACCACATTCAGGACAGAATATCTTGTTACTGAACTTATATTTTCCGCGAAATCTGGCTTGGGTCGCTTCCTTAGAAGTTGGAATATTATTAATTGATATCCTGGCCTGCCGGATACGTTGGGCTAATTCAAACAGTTGCTCGTCTATTATCTGAAGATCAGGACGTTCGACGAGAACCCAGTCGATCTTATCATTTTTGAATTTTTTGGCGCCTCTCCCAGGACGGAATTTGCTGCCCCATTTGTTAATGTAGAACTTACCGATGTATCTCTCATCGGTGATGTAATTTATAACAGTACGCTCACATACAGAAATCCCCTTAGCTTTAAGTGCTCTACGTAAAGATGCAGGTGTCTCATTCTGATAGACGTAATGCTTGAAAAGCCACTTAATAATCTCGGCTTCTTCCTCCTTTATAAAGACGTCTTTTGCATCCTTATTCCAACCGTAACCAAATGTGATATTCCTTGCAGCTAGTTCTTTACTGTTATATCGAACATCATTATATCGGTGAAGACTTGCGCTGAGACTGCGTGAATAATGTTCATTCATTACTGATTGGACACTGTGCATCATATCACAGTTCATGTCTTCAAAGTCATTGAGGTGGTTATCTTCCAATGTAAAAACAGTAGTTTCATGTTCTATGAGAAGATCACGCAAAGAAAGAGCATTTGACTGATTCCTGTTAAGTCTTGATAATGCTTTTGTGATGATTATGTCGACATCCCCTTTTGCAATGCGCTGTCTCATGAGCTTATATTGAGGCCGATTGTTGGCAAGGACTGCAGTGATGCCATCATCAACATATGTCTCTAAAAGCCTGATATTAGGGTGTTTGGATAAAAATGCTTCAGCCAGAGCAACCTGATGACCACAGGATTCTTTCTGAGAATCATTTTCGGTCGAGACTCTTGCGTAGATCACGGCATTCAGAGGATCTTCACAATTATTTATTTTCCTATGTATTTCACTTGCGTAACTCATACTTGGTTCCTTTCAAATTTAATAAACCCTTCTCTCAGTGAGAATATATCTTTTTCCAGAAGCCCTCTTTTCTCACAGAAATTGTGTGTCCGCCAATGGATAGAAGAGATGCTATCAACCAAGATGATATGATAGCTGTCCTTCATTTCCAACAGATGGGATAGTCCTGGCTGAATTCCAGCGTGCCCTTTTCGCTCTTCTTCAGAAATCTGAGTCAGTAGATTCCAGTTGGTCTCATTTTTCACAAAGTGTCGTAGGATATCATTCTTTAGCTTAAGATCATTGGGATCAGAATGCTTCGTCCAATGACAACAATATGATATGACATTCAGATTCTCTGAAAAAGGTGCATTACTTGAGAACGATAAAGGAAGATCATCTTTTGTGTAAACATGAATATCATCTTCATCAAACATGCGTAGCATTTCTTTCACTTTCAAAATGTATTTGTTGTAGTGAAAGTAATCTCGTGCAAAGACAGCAGAATACTGATTTCGCTTTTGAATCAGTTCGTCCAATACTTCGTGTTCTTCTCTTGATGTACGAACGTCACAGAATACATCGACATCATCGTATCCTTTAGAAGCTGCATATTCTTTAATACGGGCGATCTCATTATCACATATACTTTTAAGTCGAAGTCCATCGGTGAAATGATAGATCGCTGCACGCTTAGACGTCATAAGAACCTCCATGAAGCATATGATCAGCTATATTGTTAACGTTTTGTTCTTTCATGTCTTTTTGGATTTTATAAGAAACCCTGTCATAAATTGAATCATCTATTACACCCGTTTGGAGCAGATCATTCAAAAGCAGGATCTCTAACGACATGGTTATATTGTTAGTCTCCATGTTTGTACCTCTTACCAGCTAAACTGGTATTTATGTAGAGAATGTACTCTAGTCCATTTATTTAGCGCTTTTCATATCTTAATAGACTGAGAACATAATTTTCGTGTAACATCTAGATGGAATCCATCTAAGAGATCTACTATAGTCAAATCATTAAGTAGTGTATTGCAAGGCGCAGAGCCTTAACAAGGGGGAGATCATATTTTTTTTGACTATACTTATAAGCTAGTGGTTAAGCGTGTTTCAAACACTGTAATTTTAGATTTCTTTTTTATTGTATCATTCCTACCTGCTTACAGTAGATCAGAAAGGAATTATGTATGACGAAAGCGGAAATAGGTTTGACGCATGATATTATGCACAAGAGGCAGGGAAATCTTTTAGAGATCCCTGCCTCAAAAAGCCTACAATATGCCGTTGCTTTCGTAAACCGGATTTATATTTTAATCATGTAACTTATTTGAAGTAATATGTCTTTTCTGCAAGAACATATTTTCCGGCATAGTCAATAAGTATCTGATCCTTATAAGGGAGCTGTTCTAAATCTCTGGGAGCAATAACATCTTCCTCGCCTTCACAAGCAGTGATGCCATGATTACTGGTATCATTACTATTTGTGCTACTAGTTCTACTGAAGTTAAGAACACGCTTTTTGCCGATTTTTTCTGTTACCCATCGGCGGGTTTCAACATCACTTACAGACAGGAATCCATGTATTTTGATACAATCCATCAGAGCTTTTCGATCATTGGTTCCATAATGCTGATCTATCATAGCTAAAGACTGACAACTTAGGAGAATGGATACATTGTAGGAACGTAGAAGAGCTGCAGCCTGCAGGAGTATAGGAATGACAGGTAATTGCCCAAATTCGTCAAGAATGAAGGCTATTGGTGGATTGGCATGCTCTTTGCGATTCATGGTTGCTCGTATTAGGCATTCGAACAACATGGAGGCAACCGGTCCATGTTCTTCTCGAAGTTTTTTCGGATCTATCTGAATGTAGATATCTGTACAGTGTTCGAGATCAGAAGGAGTAATCATTTCACCATCGTTTCCAAGTAGATACGAAAGAGTACGAGTTGTATAAATACGTAAAGGCTCTACGAGCTTGCTGTAACCAGAACCGGCATTTTTTTCATTCTCATCTTTCAGACTGTTAATGTAGATAAGAGAAGGCTCATAATTGTCAGATTCAATAATGGCTCCCCACTTTTTATAACTGCCTAATGCTATTTTTTTGCATATGTCAGGAAAGCTGATGTCAGGATCCTTATGAAGACAATAGAGAAAAATCGCAATAAAGCATGTTCTGGCTGTATTCACGAAATATTCATTTTCACTTCCAGAAGAACCATACGGGATAAGAATACTAGAAAGGCCATTTAGGAACTCTGCGCGTTCATCATCATCCATTGACCTTGCATTAATAAGAGGATCAAATTTATAAGATTCTTCTGGATGTATGGTAGAAAATCTTTTTATTTTGCGAAAGCCTTTGTTGGCGTCATAAATTTCTCCTTTAAGATCAAGTAAGCATGTGCTGCCCAGTTGCTTGCCATGTTTCATGCCCCAGGTACGACTCGATGGAATTATTACCCCGGCGGATTTTCCTGTAGAGGGGGCGCCCCATATAGCTGATACGATGCCATTTCTATCTTTGAAGGGATCAAATGTAAGTAGATACTTATCATCTATTTTTCCATATACAAAACCTGAAGACTTTCGCCATGGAATCTGAGGCAGATCTGTTTTTTTTATTCTTCCTTCTAGATTTTTTTTAAAGTAAGAAATAAGGTGAAAATATGGTTTACTACTACGCATATCTTGAATATATTCCATAAATGTTCTTCCAGTAGATTGCATATAGTATTTAGCTTTCAGAGTTAGAAAAAATGGAATCAGCCATGAGAAAAGAATCAGGAGCTGCGTCAGGTACCGGATTGCCTTTCGAATCGTGCTTATAATGGGAATGAATGTGACCATCATGTCGGCGGTTCCCATCTGTTTTGTTAGCAGAATATATGGAACGTATCTGATTTGAAACAAAACAGCACCATATAACACAAAAAATAAAATGTGATAATACAGAATAATATCTGTAAAAATGGAAAATCTCTTTTCTGTTACCATGTATATTCTTCCTCCTGTTTTTGGCTCCAAGAATTATCATTTCCCCATGAGCCTGAACTTCCCCATCCATTATTAGTGTGATCAACACTTTGTTCCTTAATGCGTAGAGCTTTTTCAAGATCAAGAATGGCTGTATTCTTTTCTTGCAACTCTGATGTCAGACGATTGTTTTCTGCTGTCAGAGTATGATTCCTCTCGTTAGAAATGGCAATATTACTATTGAGAGCACTGATAACAGATTTTGCTTGGCTTAGCTGTTCCTCTAAGATTCCAATTCTAGATAGTTCTTGAGACTGAATCTCGATTTTGTGATAAGCTTTTTTTAATGACTGCACCAGCTTCTTATCATGTATTTTTACTTGCTGATTTTCGCGAAGTATATCAGCAAGTTGATCCACAGTAAGAGATTTCTTTATGACAATACCGGTTTTATTCGTTATCTCTTTCAGCTGTTTAACAGAAAGCTTTATTATCTTTCCGGATTCAGAATTGGGGTTATAAACAGTACCGTCTATTCCTCTTTTTTTGAGGAACGCCTGAAGTGAAGGTCCCATGGATTTAAGGACGGCTCTTTTTGTAAGTTGGTCTGCACAGAGACGATACTTATATTCAGGATGTTTTGAACCAGCCGGGATGATTGGGATTACTGAAAGATGTAGATGGTTTTTGCTCACTAAGAGTTTTTTTGTTTCTCCAGTTATGGTATCAACTTCATTTACATACTTTCTTTCATCAACGTGGCATGTGGCTCCGTATACTGCGTCTGAACATCCGCCTAAATACTCTGAAACATACCAGTCCATGCAAGCCCTAAAAAATATCGCCTCTTGTTCGGGTGGAGTATCTACAGGTTTATGAAAAATTAGCTCCATGGAACGAACTAGACCTTTGCGGTTATATTTGAAGCAGCTTGCTTCGAAATCTTTTCTGTATTGATTTATTTCTTCGACAGTTTTCCCTCTATCAACAAGGTTGTAATTCTTATGGGATAACGAGGAATCAATGTCCTCATTGCCGTATGATTCAAGAGCGCGAATATCATGCTTGATGTGTGCAACAATTTCGCTATCTGTTTTATATTTTAAGAATTCCAAAAAATGTCTCCTTCCTGTAATGTTATTAAGGACAAAATTCCAATCAGTATCTGCGGTTTTTTCATCACTGATAAAGGTCGATTTATCCTTGCTACCTAGCTCGGATAAATGCTCCCAATATCGTGATGAAAAAGATTGTCAAAAGCGTCTTTGCATTTTTCAGTGCTCATGCAAAGACGCTTTTGACAGCATATCCGCAGATGCTGATTTCTACTTTGCCCTTACAAATAAGGGGAACAAGTTCCCCCGCTACGTGTTCTCCGAACCCTTCACGCCCTACGGGTTATTTGTTCTTACCGGGGGACCCTTTGCAGGTTCCCCCAAGCGAAGCACTAACCCCCTTCCGCCAGTTGCTACATAGCTTCATGTAACAACTCATTTGGCAATATTTTTAGTACGTAGAACGTACTAAAAATATGCCTGCATTTGTTGATACATTCCGCTATTCCGCAACTGCAGGGAGTTGCACTCCCTACGTAATTAAAACACTCTCCCGATGGTCGTGTTTTAATTACACCCTTGCCACATTTACTGCAGGCATTTAGCCCTTGTAAATGTAATGGGCTGCGCCCCTTCAACGCATCTTCAAAGATGCGTTTACCCTGCTTTCATTGATCTACGTTATGAGTATTTTTAGGGATTTTCTGAAGCATTTCTTTATAGTATTTTCTGCTTGCTTCATTGCACATAATACTGATGAACGTGTCCTTTTCTGTAGCATTTTTGAGATTAAAATACTTGCTGATTTTTCCTTCAAAAACATCATTTTTTGTTCCAAATTCCAGCATATTTTTTAGCTCATTATTTCCCAATCCATAATTGGATTTGAGCAGCTGATCAAGCATTTTAAGGGACATGTTTTCTAAAGAACGGAGTCTTGATAACTCCTCTTCCAATGATTCTATCTGAGCACTTATGCTCATATTTTTTTTGCTCATATATAAACCTCCTCGCTTCATGATTTTTGCAATGAATGTCAGCAAAGAGCTATAATAAACCTGCTAATGGATGGTTAAGCTCTTTACAGCTGAATATCATACTGATGCCGGGCCAAAATGTTGCAGCATTCTGGCCTGGCATTTTTTAGTTTTCTTCTTTTGGGACACCATATTTGGTGCCAAATTTTTTTACCAGACGGTTGAGTTTTTTCTCACTAAAGAGATCATACTGCCTGTCCAATGTAAGAATCATTGCTATCTTTTTAGCACCAATTTGTGTCATTTCTCTGTCCAGATTGTATGACTCAATAAGTAACCGCCAGCACCAAAGATACGATTCATCATAGATGTGTGGATTGATGTACTTCTTAGTGCCCAATCTAAAGATGCGGTCGATTCTCTTTTTTATTTTCCGATAGCAGATGATGAATTTATTACGGACTCTGTGATGCAGTGGCATACTATAAAGCCCATAACTCTCTAATAACAGCATATTGTTCACCTCCTTCCATGCATGTTTACATGAGATATAAAAAAGGACAAAAAAAGCCCCGGGATACCTGTGCTAACAGGATTTTCCCGAGGCAGTTCTTACCGTCTCACCATAAACAAAAATAATATGTATATTATAGGAAATGGTGCATTCTACAGCAATAGGAAATATCAAACAAATATTTATAAATGCAGGATGCAGTTAATATATGATTTACACAATTGAGGCTCATTAAAAATGCATTTTTTATGGCGGTGAACCGGCTCATATTTTTAATAGATTTTTATAATATACATGCGGACTATCACTAATGCTTTTTCTCCGCGCTGCCATCTTATAATTGTACCATTCCCAGCAGCTTCGCAGGTCTGCCCGAGCTCCCAGACCACATGCCGCTGGCTGTCACCAAGACAGCCTTAATGATGCGGCATGACAGGGAATGAAACGATCACCCCCATGCCCCCTCAAGGGGGACAAGCCGAAGCATCTGCTCCGTTAAGATTTCCATATTGATAAGTGCTTAACCCACGGTCTTTATGAAGTCTGCTTGTATGTAATCTTGTTGAGCGCGGTAACCATATCTTGCCAACAGTCCCACCACGGCATCAATTTAATAAATTCCGTGTCATTTTGATCCCACTGTTAACCTCTGCTATGGAGATTCCTTTGCCCGGTCGAAGCAGGATGTCAGTAGCGGGTTACTGTATGTCCCTTGCTGTATGTTGCATGACTGATTTTAACGTAAAGTGTTTCTGATCTTTCATGCTCGTTGTGTTTTATGCACCTCTTGCGTTTTGGCACTGTACTTCGTTCCGCTGTTATGGATTTCAAGGACGGCGGATTTTTTCTTAACGCCATGCTAAAAAAATCCTTGCAAGTGCCACGGCATCCTTGAATCCACGCCTCACTTCGTACTGTATGTGCCACGCAGCGAGGCTGCAGAAAACAATCAACTCGTCTCATGAAAGGAGAAACACTATGTACGTTACAATCAATTCAGCAACATATGACAGCAAGGAGAATACAGTAATCCTGGAGGCTACTGACCTTGATAACCTGCTTCTTAATGACTGGGCAAAGGAATTCCCATCTGATGCCGAGGTTACCTTCAAGTGGGATCTTACGCAGAAAGGACACAGAATTTATCTTTATAAATTGATGAAGGCCGTGGTGACAGAGGACTGTAACTGCCTTGTCGATATGGTTAACGCGCTCAATAACAAGATTACAAATATCAGCGCAAACTTCCTGTCAAAGACCGAGGGTTAATCCCTTGGTTCTTTTTCAGAAATCAGCCGGAGCAGATGCTTCGGCTTTTTTTATGGAAAAACCCCCATGCACCCCGGCTTGCGCCGTGCCCGTTTTTCCATGCCTTTTCCCGCAGTAGAGAAAACTGAATTTTAAAGTTGGAGAGATGTAATATTTATGGCCAGTGCAGCTACGCCAAGAATCTATCGCAATCTGTTTGGAAGGGATATATTTAAGGACCTTTCAAAGCTTGAGAAGGATATCGATAAAAGCGGCGAAGAAGACCTGGATATGTTTTCATTGGAGCTGTTTGAGAACCTGGCCTATGTATTTGCTAAGCAGGGTGATCCTGATAAGAAGTTTAGTTCACCTGACGAATGGCTTGATCAGTTCTCAACATTTTCTATTTATGAAATTCTTCCAGAGCTTATATCTCTTTGGGGGATGAATATTAACCAGCAGGAAGAGTCTAAAAAAACTTCCAGCAACTGATAGAGAAATGACAACAGCTCTATTTTTACTATCCCAGTTCGAGGGCTTTTATTTTGAAATAGGCAGAGGAAAAGGCGATCCAACCCCGGATCGCCTTTTTCGTATTTGCCAGTAAACTTCGCATAACTACTGTCATCGCTAAGCGTTTTAGTTTCCTTGTAATTGTTTTAGATAACTATTATTGAATTCACAAACTGAATTATAATAATAGATTGTTTTTTCCGGTAATACCGATTGGCCTGATTCATGAGCCTTTTCTATCGAATCTAAATCCTTTAGCTGCTCAGAGAACTCTGCATAACACTTCATGGCTTCGTCAAACGCCTTTTTATCAGCGCTGTATTCGTCTGTTAGTTTATTAGCCAGTTCTACATATGTGTCTTTTTCTGCATATGCCTTATTAAACATATCCGCTTCTATTTCTAAATCCGCATCCCAACCATACGTACAATAATGCTCTATATTATTGGCAGGCTTTTGTAGTGTTTCTAAATAGGAACACAACTCATGAACTATTTGCATTCCCTCTGGTGCATCATCAAAAGGACTACTTATCTGAATGTTACTGGCCATTTCCTGTAACTCTGCTATCTGATCCGCCAATTGTTCTTCCTTGCTCTTTTTCGCGCCACACCCGGTTAACACAAGTACCCCTATAATGTTTATTACAAGTAATGTCTTAATAAAAGTTTGTTTCATAATTCATATGCTCCTTTAATTTCATAATATTACAAAATAACTAACATGTATTTTATTTACTTTTTCCTGAACCATTACACATACCACATACTCCTATTTCGAAAGCATCATGACCAGATAAGTATGCTTCCAGATTACTGCCACCATAATAGTACTTTACGTACCCAGTACCTCCGCAGTTTGAGCACCTGCCTGAACTAGAATTAGTCCCAGATGCAGCAGCTCCGGATTTCTGACCTTTTGCAACAGTTCTACCATTGGCCTTTAAAATATTATTAATGCCACCATCAACCACATTTGCTTCCGTTAGAGACAAATATATGGTTCTGTTATATTCATCCCACGTTCCCATTAGCTCATATCCAGATTTATTCGAGGGCTTAATTTCTATATCCTCCCAATTTCCTGAATCAGCAAAAATCTTGCCATCAACACAATAGAAATCATCAAGATAATAGTACTCACTTATAAAGCTTCCACTTCCATAATTTATTCCCACAAACGGCATATATTTTTCATATTCTTTTATCCTTGCAGATACATCTTCAAAGTCGGACGGAAGTTGCTTATATAATTCCAAGGCCCCAGATAAAGACTCGGTTTCATACTCCAAAGCATCATAATACAACTCATAGTTCTTTACATCGTCGTATATTCCAGAAACGCCTTCATAATCAGGAATAAGCTCTATTAACTTTGCTGCTTTTTTATAATCGTTACCTTCTATATACTCTAAAGCTTTCTGGTATAATACTGGTTCAACATAAGTGTTCCCATTATTTATCTGCTTTGATAATAGATAAGCATCCTCATATTCTCCCATAAACAAAGCTTTAGAAAATGAAAGCTTGTTAAGCGCATTTGGATATCCTAAAGAATCTGTATAATAATCTATGGCTCCTTCATAGTCCCCATCAGCCAATCTATTATCACCAAGCTTGGACTTATTAAATGCGTACACAAAATAACCAATTACACAACATATACAAATACCAACAGATAGAATAAGCACAACCCGATCCATTTTTGCTCTATTTAGCGCATCGGGGTTATCCTCATTTTTCTGGATTTCTTTATATAACAAAAATCCTAAAAGTGCCTCCAGTAATATGAAAAACACGAAGGCAGTCAATATTTTAGTTTTAAATGAATCACTAACCTTTCTATTTGAAATAAGTGAGTCAGAGCCGTTTATATTTTTATTTCCATTAATATAAACGTCACCGACTAAAGATACCTTAAATCCGTCTTTTTCCAATTTATATCGGTCTACCAAATCTTCAAGGTCATAGCTTATTAGACTGTCTGAAAACTGATCTCCATATTTTGAATAATCATAAAAAGCATATAACGCTAAATCAATAACATATGATCCATCTGATTTTTTTATTATTCTATTAATGGAATAAGTCAAATTATTCACATGATAATCAATAATACTTTTAAATGGATCAGTACACATTTCTGACAGTTCTGACTCAATATCAGCCTTAAATTCTTTTTCCACTGCGAAGCATTCTTTTTCATGTGCTTTTACCATTGACGCAATTATAAATAAAAAGCCAATGATAACTAGACAAATCAGCACAATATAAGCCCTTTTGTTATTAGTGCTATATTGGATAACTACCTTTTCGCTCATAACATGTCCTTCCCCAAAATAATGACTACTGAATATATTTTGAAATATCTATTCCAAACTTCTCAGCCATTTCTAATAAATCTTCTACAGATGCGGTTTTAACATCTCCAGCTTCTACTAATGCAGCGCCAAAGCCGCCACCTAAAAATGCTCCTATACACTCAGATTCTATATCACTTCTGAGTCGTTCAATATCTATGTATCTCATTACCGTTCCCTTCCTCATTATTCCTGAACACTATGACTATATACTATTCTTTTTATTCAGTTTGACTTAGTGACTACTCAAAGTGTGAACAATATTTTATTTTTTCTTGTATTTATATTTATCACATTCAGCAAACCCGGTCGGATCCTCAAATAGCAATTCTCCAGTCTCAAGATTAAATGTTAGCTTTTTGGGATTTTGGGAATCCTTCGGAATCATTGTGAATACATTATTTTCTATACTCCCATTAATCTCACGATCTTTCTCATTATCACAATCTCCCCAATAGAGGGTAAAACATTCTTCTGGCTCTCCTACTCCAATATTGACATTTACTTTGAATGTAATATTTTCTGTACCTTCATGACGTGTATCATTCAAATCAATATCGTCTTTATACCATTTTCCACTAGTCCAAAGCTCATCTTTATACTCATGGCTAACAACAACCCAATCACCAGTATATTTTTCATATGTTTTGTAGAAGGCACGGATTTTTTCTGCTTCATCCTTTAAAACAGAAACCTGGTTCAACAATTCATAGCCTTCATTATATTCATTGAAAGAGAATTTGTTTGTTGCCTTGTCCATCAAGACAAGATCTTCCGTTTTACTTAGATATTCACCTGAATCTTTGTATCCATCAGCTTTTTCGAACCATGTTTGTGATCCATAGAAATCACCTTTATCCCAATAGTTAATCCCATATGCATACGATAGTGCTTTGGCTTTTTCTTGCGCATCTGAATAATTACCTGCTTCCAAGAAATAATTGATAGCATGTGAATAGCCGGAAATACCAGTTGCCTCATTGCATAAGCCGCGCATGTAGGAAACTTCCGCCTTACGATATTGGTTTATACCTGTAATACTAAGCTTGTCCAACGCGTTATCTGCGCCTTTATAATCCCCTGAAGAATACAGTGATTTAGCTTCTGCAAATCCTACATTAAACTGAACCAGCGGAATAATAACTGTAAATGCCAGCACTAATATGGCACTAATTATCCCTAAAGCAACAAGTACGCCCTTTCTTTGTTTTTCAGATTTGCCAATTGCCTTTTCTATTTCTTCTTTTTTATTGAGATATGCTTTCTGTGAGTATGTTTTCTCTGAATCTGTGGATATCTCTAATATCTTTTCGTTTGCTGCTTCAACTTCCTCAATAGTCCGAGCATTGTTCAAATCTGTATAATAACTCTGAAGAGTTGCCTGACGTTCTTCTTCTTTCTTACGAGTACATAATTCATCACATTCATGATAGTATTTCTCAGCATCTTCAAACGGAATCATAGACTTAAGAGCTAATGCTGTTTTTGCCAGTTCTAGACTAGAACGATTCTCATCTATAGAACTAATAAGATTTTCATATTCAATCTTTTTTAGCTCATATTCTAGTTTCACAATCTTTTCTTGAACATCTGCGTTGCCATATTTTTTTGCTAAAGAAAAATACTTATGATCACATATGTCCTTATATGCTTTTAATTCTATGAAATTGGCCACTTTTTTATCAGCAAGCAATTTCAAAAAGTATAATTCCCCATTTTCTGGTTCCATATCCAAAGCCTGCTCGCAATATAAATCAGCTTTAGTCCATTCTTTCTGTTCGAGGAACAGCTCCACTCTTTTTTTCAAAGTCTCAACTGTTGCATTAGAGTTTATTGAAAATCCTGCTCCAGATGCTATGCTTTGGCTCTGGCGATAATCATTCCATTCCTCATCAGTCATAAAATGTAAATTAGTAGATCGACAATGTGGACAATGTTCAAAATCTATAATCTTTCTTTCCTGATTATGAACTTCTGCCTGATTTGCTCTAGCAGCAACCCAGTTGCCAGAAAGAGCCCCAGCAATCGAACCTATTGCTGATAAAGCTTCCATTGTTGAAGCGCTTTTATTCTTAGCAATATCTTGATCTGTATAACAAAAAACTTCTCCACATACGTTACACTTAACTCTGTACTCCATAACAACCCTCTAAATATTTGCAAAAAAAATGGGGACCCCTTGGTCCCCACCGGAAGGAATATTATCATATTATAATTTAATTTGCAACATGCCATAAGTTATATTGTTGTTTCCTCGTACATGCTTATTCCCTCATGCTTTAGCTGTTTCATATAATTGGTTCAAGTTTAAATGTTATTTTTTTGAATGTTTCATCGCTATATTTCATAGCGCACAAAAGTTGAAGTTTTTTATTTCTTCAACAAAATATCTTCCGGAGGATTATTCAATAATTTTTTTATCTGTGAGCTATCAATAATACGGAAATTATCAATTTTAGCAACTTCGACATTGACTTCTTTTATTACCTGGGATGTATCAATGAATAGCACTCGTTCAACATCAGCTGGCATCTTTCTCATCCTATTCAGAATATCTTCAACATCACTTAAATGTAGATATCGCTTACCCTTGAATTGCTTCAGTTCGATCGCAAATTTTCTTCCGTCTTTCTCAGCTAACATATCAAAAGCTGCTGATTCTGACACAACATATCCCACCCTATTAAGAGCATGCTTTATTAGAATTTCTCTTCCGTATGGGGACATTAGCTTTTTAAGAGCATTTAGCAATAATTCAGGCTTAATCTTAACAATTGCCTTCTTGGCACTATTAGGTGCATCAGATGAAGTGTTAAAACCAATAAAATAATTGTCATCAATTACAGCAAATCTACCATGAGCTATGCAATTTCTTATACAACGCAATAGATTATTCGTCTTGGATTGGCTAGCAATTGCAGAAATAATCACCTTTTGGCAGTCACAGCATATTTCATTCAAATAGTAATTCCAATCATCATCGTCTATTGCTGTTTTCGAATCCAACAGCTTAACGTCCTGATCTTCATCTATACCCATTTCATGCAATATAAAGGAAAATGAAAAATCATTGTAAAGTTTGTCTTCAATCAACTCATTTTTAAAGGACTGAAACGAGCTAATATTAGGAACATACCAAAGCAAATTTTTTATGTTTTCATCCATAGACTCTGATAAAATAATTGGTTTGGGTTTATGAATAATATTATATTTTATCTTTGGAGCACCAGTACTACAGCATCTATCAAACATCTATGTTATACCTCCCAGCTTTTTTCATACAACAATCATTATATTTCAATATTACATAGGGAACAAAGAGAAAATGCTATTTCCCAACTTGTGTGAAAATTTATTTCAATAACAACTGTATAGTTGCGAATTAAAATTTCTGTGTTATAGAATATGCTCGATTTATAACAGTTATACCTAGCAAGTGAAGGAGTATAAAATCAATGAGTGAACGTATAAAAAGAGCAATGGACAATCCTGTAAGGAAATTTGTATTGGTAGTTGGCGGTGCAATAACTATATTCAATATATTTTTTCTTTTGTTTTCTTTGACTATTGGTTCTGGTACCGGAGTATTTGTAATGTTGCTTTTCACTGCTCCATTTGCATATGCGATATATTACGTCTTGTACTCTAAAGAAAAGCTTGATTACGATCAGTACAGGCTAATAAAAGACAGAATGGTTTTCTTCGAACTTAGAAATCAATTAGACAGCTACTATAACGAAATTGGGGAAAACGATAGAAAAAGATATGATGAATTAGCGATTATGTTCAATAAAAGTCTGAATGAATATGCGACTAATGTTTTAGAAAGGCAACAGGAAAAACTATAGAGTTACCGATAATGCATATAATGGCAGGCGGAACATGTCACGCCGTATATGACGAGAAAACCGGTATGTTTGCGATTGCACCAACTGCTGAGGCGTGGCTAAACATTACATATAGTTATTCTCGATATTATTATGATGCTGCAGAAGGAGATAATAGGTTTTACGGATTGGATTGCAATGGTAACTATACAAATCTAGGTATTAGAGGTATATATGGTAAGACCGCTTTAGAATCTATTCCTATGTTAAATGATATGGCAGAACGCATACAGGGTACGTTGAGAGTGGTAATGATAACTGCGAATATGATGTTCTGGCCACGCAGGACGATTTTGATTCTTTTTAATCCTGGAATTATAATATTCATAAAAGCCGTAAGTTTTCACATGATTGGAGGAATCGTTTATGGCATATAAAATTGATAAGTTAAGTTGTCCTTCATGCGGAGCAGGAATAAACATGGATATTCAGGGGAGGAAAACTCTTTTTTGTCCTTTTTGTGGGAGCCAATTCTCGGTTGATGATGGGGAACGCGTTTATACACATAATATAAATATCCATAAAAGATATACTGACGATGCTGCAGTTGAGAAGGAAATAAGAAAAGATAGAGAGAACGCGAGACAGAATAAAGCAGCAATATTTGCATTAATTATATTGTCTATACTTTTGGTTTTAATATTTGTTGATTTACGTTGGTGGGCTATGTCAGACGACGTGGCTGAAAGGAATAACATAGATGCGGGACTAATTAAAGTGGGGCAAGCATCTAGTGATATGGAAGGAAAAAAATATCATGTTGTCGAAGAACAACTAAAAAGTGCTGGGTTTACAAATATTACAGAGATCGACTTAGACGATGCAGGGTGGCTGAAAAAGGAAGATACGATAGAAAGTATAACAATTAATGGAGAAGCTTCATTTAGTTCAGACAAATATTTTAGTCCAGATGCAAAGGTAATCATAACGTATCATTAGTAATGTATTTTTTATTTAGGCATCTACCTGAGGGTAGGTGCTTTTTTCATGCATATATTTAGGAGGGCTAGGGTTATCTGCAAGGGAAAGATTTACAACATAGTATATGTAAATCCAATCCCGGAGTCATTTGCTACAGACATTATGCATAAGGGATTTTTAATTATGGAATGTTAGCAGAGAAAGTTATTCAAGTGCCCTTTGGGCATCTGACACATGGACATATCACTTGTGCAGGCAGCTGCTATTGCCAGACTACGCGCCATCAGAGAACCATGCAAGGGCAGGCGATGTTCGCAAGCGAACCCTTGCAAGAACCTCTGATGGCGCGGTGTCGTATGGCATAGCAACTGCCAATACTGCACAAGGAGGTATGTCCATGATATGTGTCAGAGGCCCAGATGGGGCACTTGAATTAAATAACATTTTAGTAGTTAAGAGAGTAGTTAATAGAAAAGGAGATAATGATAATGAATAGCATGATGTTTGAGGAATTTGTAAATGAGATAGCAGGTAGAATCAGAGAATTTTTACCTGAGAGGTTTTCTAATGCTGATGTAGATATTAAGGTTGTGACAAAGAATAATTCTTTAAGACTTACAGGGCTTACAATCAAGGAGGTGGACAGTAATATAGCTCCTACAATCTATCTTGAGAAATTTTATGAAGAATATAGAGATGGTGAGGATATGGGAACTATCTTACAGAAGATTGCAAATATGAGAACTGAGAATGAAGCTCCTGATAATTTAGATGTTGAGAGTCTGAATGAGTTTGCGTATTGTATGGACAGGATTGTACCGAGACTGGTATCGCTTGAAATGAATAAGGAATTGCTTAAGGACAGACCGCATATGGTAATAGAGGATCTTGCTGTTCAATATTATGTGATACTGGACAGAAGCGAGGACGGTACAGCCGGAGTTGCGGTAACAAATAGTATCATGAGAAGCTGGGGAGTAACAACAGAGGAATTACATAAGACAGCCCTTAAAAATCTTCCAGTGATAGAGCAGAGTACTTTCCAGTCAATGTTTGAAGTACTCAGCAGGATGATAGGTGGAGATTTTGAAGACATAATGCCTGAAGACAGTGGAATGTATGTATTAAGTAATAAATCCAAATTGCATGGAGCCTCAGCTCTGTTGGATACGGAAATGATGAATAATATATATGAAAAACTTGGCGGAGAGTTTTATGTCATCCCATCTTCTGTACACGAAGTAATCATACTTCCGATGAATCTGGGCTTTGACAGCAAGGGGCTTAAGATGATGATAAATGAAGTAAATTCTACGCAGGTGTCATTAGAGGACAGATTGGCCGATCATGCATATGTATATAGTATCGAGGAAGGTCTGAGAACAGCTGCTTAATACAACAATCCCTCTGGTAACGATGTTGTTATCAGAGAGATTTATTTTTGAAGGGAGAACTTTTGATGAATAATCTGCAACTTATTGCTAATGCTGCTCTGGAGCATGGGGTATTTTCTGAACTTGAGATAGCGGAATTTATAGATCAAGGATATATACCTCTTCATTGTAAGAGTGAATGGGATAAGATCGGTGCTGAGAAAGGCGTGATATATAAGATAAAAGATGGTGAGAAGGGAATAACCTGCAGTATATGGAAAGCAAAAAATACGCAGAATGGAAAGCCCTCATTTTACAAGGCTAAATGTTGCTTTTATAAAGAAGAACAGCTTATAAAAGAAAAAGCCACGCTTGACATGTGACCCTGCGCCATGTGATCAGGGCAGTGGTCGGGCAGGGCATAATGATAACCCTGCCCGGTGCACCATATCATATGGCGTTATCCCATGTAAAGCGTGGCATTAGATGATATAATGTTGTCATGACTAAAAAAGCAAACTCTTCTCCAAAATATGAATACCCGCTAAATCTCTTAAGAGATATCTGCAAAGAGCAGGGCAAGGAAGAATTACCTACTTCGATATCTCAAGAGACAAACTCTATTCTTTTGAAAATGTTAGATGATCTTACTGAAGAACAAAAGGAATTGATTCAGCGTCGCTATGTTGAGGGAAAGACGTTTAAAGATATTGCAGAATACTACGTGGTTTCAAAGCAAAACATACATTACACTATAAAACGTATACTTAAGATTATAGGTTCTAAGCGTCAATTTGGTGCTTTGTTTTGGGATAAGGGTACAACTTATACCATTGAGACTCTTGAAGATCTGGAACTATCTAATAGAGTTTATTATGCTCTTGTCAGGCAAAATATAACCACTCTGCAAGCACTAAAGGGGCTAGGACTAAATGGGGTAGCACAGCTACGATCTATAGGAATAGGTGCTTTAGCTGAAATAGAGTATAAAGCGGGATTTTTGTGGGAATAAAAAAGAGTAACAATACTGTATTTTTAAAAACAAAAAGAGGGTATATTCAAAAATGCTGCAGGAAGCAGGATTGCCTTCAACTATAAAATTTAGAAATTAATATCTGCGGATATGTTAACAAAAATGTATAGATGTCTCATAACTTAAAAGTTATGAAACTGATATAAAAAGCGCATAGTATGGGCAATTTATCGGACTCAAAATATGGTATCATTAATGATGTCATATTTTGGGTCTGTTTTTGTAAGGAGGAGAAAAATTGATATATGGATATGCAAGAGTTAGTACTAAGGCTCAGGCGAAAGATGGGAATAGCTTAGAAGCGCAGGAATTATCATTAAGGCAAGCAGGAGCTTCTGTAATATATAAAGATACATTTACAGGCTCAACAACAAATCGTCCAGAGTTTGAAAAGCTTATATGCAAACTTATTCCTGGTGATACCTTAGTTGTTACAAAGTTGGATCGTGTAGCTAGAAGTGCGGCTGAAGGTTCTAAATTCATTCAAATGCTAATAAACAGGGGCATATCTGTAAATGTACTTAACATGGGGAAAATGGATGATACTCCTACAGGAAAGCTAATATGTACAATTATGTTTGCTTTTGCAGAGTTTGAACGAGATATGATTGTGGAAAGAACTCAAGAGGGTAGGGCTATTGCTAGGAAACATCCGGATTTCCATGAAGGAAGACCTAGGAAATATACTGCTGCACAGATAGAACATGCATTAGAGCTACTTATTGATCATAGTTATTCTCAAGTAACAGCTATGACGGGAATTAGTAAAGCAACTTTGGTAAGAGCAAAGAATAAGTCAATTATTCAAGAATAAATATAGATTAAGAATTACAAAGGAGAAAAGATGGCTAAAGATAATTTTAACTATGAAAAGAGCATTTGGGATATAGCGGAATATACGAGAGATACTATAAATAGAAAGGATTTTGACAAAGTAATATTACCATTTACATTACTTCGAAGATTGGAATGCGCACTTGAAGATACTAAAGATGCTGTTGTTGAAGAGTATAAAAAGCAAGAAAAAAATGAGAATGAAGAAGAATATGATTTCACGAGTGTATCAAAAAAACCCTTTTATAATTATTCAAAATATAGTTTGAAAACAATTCCTGTTAACAATACATGGTTAACTTTAAAAGCTTATATTGGATGCTTTAGTAAAAATGCTCGAGAAATAATGGAAAAATTTAAGATGGCAGATACATGTACTACCCTCGAAGAGGCAGGAATGCTCTATGAAGTTTGCCAGAGATTCTCTAAATTTAATCTCTCACCAGATAATGTTTCTGATAGAGAGATGTCAGATATTTATGAGCATCTAATAGAGCGATATGGTGAAGAAATAGCAGAGGATGCAGAGGATTTCATGACACCTAAGGATGTGGTAAGACTTGCGGTTAAGATGATTTTTGCTAATGATGACGAGCTTTTAAATAGTGATAATGGAGCCATAAGAACTCTTTATGATCCTACACTTGGAACAGCAGGTTTTATATGTGATGCGCTTGATCTTCTTGACGAATGGCATTCTGATAAAAATATGGTTGCACCAGCCATGATTATTCCTTATGGACAGGAATGTGAGGCGGAATCCTGGGCAATCGGTAAGTCAAATCTTCTTATTAGAAATATTAGTAGTAATGATGGAGATGATTTTAATAATACTCAGGATTTATCAGAAAACATAATGTGGGGAGATACACTTATAGATGATCAGTTTTCAAGTATGAAATTTAATTATATTCTTTCTAATCCACCATATGGAAAAAAATGGGAAAAGCAAAAAGAAAAAGTTGAGGAAGAGGCGCAGAAGGGATATGATGGCAGATTCGGAGCAGGAACTCCAAGAATTAATGACGGTGCAATGTTATTTTTACAGCATGTAGTGAGTAAAATGGCTTCTACTGAGCAAGGTGGTGGAAAAGCAGCTGTAGTATTAGCAGGCTCTCCATTGTTTAATGGAGACCCAGGACAAGGAGAATCTAATATTAGAAGATGGCTTTTTAAGATAGATGTAGTTGACTGTATCGTGAAGTTACCTGAAGCATTGTTTTTCCATATCAGTAATTTGTTTATTGTAAAAATACTGAATAATGAGCATTATATATTAGCAGCATAATTATTTAGACAGGTAGTTGTATGACACAGGGGAAAATCCCTATTTTTTTTAGGTTGTATTATCAATATAATTCAATAGTTTTGTAGAATTGTATTGGAACTAACAATATAATTATATCAATGGTTTATTTTACAAAGGAGATTGATTATATGCCTAAAGCAAAGTCAGAATATGAAGTTGAAGAACTGTACATCGGCAGGCTTGACGACATGGGCTATGAATATATAGACCTAAAGAACTATGACGATGTATGCTCCAACTTCAGGAAGCAGTTCTGTAAGCTTAATGCCAAGGAACTGATAGCAGCAAAGGGCGTGGCGGAACTTTCAGATGCAGAGTTTGACCGTGTAATGATACGCCTTGAAAACCATACCATTTACGAATCTGCAAAGATATTGCGAGAACAGTGGGTGCTGGAACTTGATAATGGAAAGACTGTATATGTTGTGTTTTTCACCAATGATGAGACGAGAAACAGTTATCAAGTCACACATCAGGTTACGATGGATCCAGCCCACAAGGGTGATGTTCTGTATAAAAATCGTTACGATGTCACCATTCTGATTAATGGCTTGCCTCTTGTGCAGACGGAACTAAAGCGCCCCGGTATTGAAATAAATGAGGCTGTGAACCAGATTAACCGCTACAGAAGATTCTCCTTTAGAGGTTTGTTTAGGTTTATCCAGCTGTTTGTAATATCCAACTCCACGATGACCAAGTACTGTGCAAATATCAATGAGAATGATCCGTTCGGTCATAAGCAGGATATTCTGAAGTCTCTGACATTCTTCTGGACAGATGAGAATAACGTCCGCGTAAATAAGCTGATGGATTTTACAAACACGTTCCTGACAAAGCTCCACCTAACGGAGATGCTTAGCAGATATTTTGTTATCAAGGATACTGAGCCTGTTCTACTTATTATGAGACCGTATCAAGTCTATGCCGTAAGACGAGCTTTTGACCGTATTATCATGGCTAATATGAACGGATATGTCTTCCATACCACTGGCTCAGGAAAGACACTGACGAGCTACAAATTGGCGTCTCTACTTCGTGATGATCGCAGGATTGACAAGGTATTCTTCCTCATCGATCGAAGCGACCTTGACGATCAGACAGTTGATGAATACAACAGCTTTGAAGCAGGTTGTGTTGACCAAACGGACAGTACCTATAATCTGGTAAAGGATCTTCAGGACTCTTCTAAGACTCTGATTATCACGACTATTCAGAAGATGGCTACAGCTCTTCGTTCTGAGAAGTACGATACCATTATGGAGACGTTCAAACAGCAGAAATGCGTATTCATTATTGATGAGTGTCATCGTTCGCAGTTTGGCAAGATGCACGCTCAGATCCGGAAACACTTCCAGAATTCCAATTACATTGGCTTTACCGGGACTCCTATCTTTAAGGAGAATAAAGGTCCGCAGGGACAGACAACAGCTGATATTTTCCATTCTGGTAAGTTGGATCCGTGCATCCATAAGTATATGATCAAAGAAGCTATCGCCGATGGCAATGTGCTTCGCTTTTCTGTGGAATATATGAGGAGCATTTCTGTCACGGGCATTAAGGATGCCAAGATTGACCCAAAGGCGCTGGACGATGTGGAATATTGCAAACGCCACAAGATTGACATTGATGAATTGTATCACTCTGATGAGCGCATAGCAGCAATTTCGGATGATATCCTGGAACATTTGAACCAGCATACCAGGTTGGAAAACAACAGTGTTTATACTGCTATCTTTGCCATTGATAAGATTGAGACACTGGTGAAGTATTATGACTATATGAAGGCTCACAACTCTAAGGGATATAAGATTGCTGCCATCTTCACTTATCAGGCCAATCAGGATATGGAAGAAAGCCCAGACAAGCACGCTGGTGAGCATCTGGAAGCCTGCATGAAGGACTACAATGATATGTTCGGTACGGACTATGACCTCAGCAAGTTTGATGCCTACCGCAAGGATATTTCTAAGCGCATGAAGCAGAAAGACCTGCCTCAGGTAGACCTGCTTCTGGTAGTGAATATGTTTCTGACAGGATTTGATAGCAAACCGACTAATACCTTGTTCCTTGATAAAAACTTGGTATGGCATTCTCTGGTTCAGGCATACAGCCGGACAAATCGTGTTGACAAGGTTACGAAACAGTTTGGGCAGATAGTTACTTACCGCAATATCAAGAAGGCGCAGGATGATGCGTTGAAACTGTATTCCGGTGACGGAGATCCGAACGCATATCTTCTTCAGTCGTATGATTATTATGTCACTGAATACTATAAGCAGGTAGACGAACTGAGATCCATCGTGGCAACACCTGACGACGCAGGAAACCTACAGTCTGAGGATGATATCAGGGCATTTGTCATTGCATTCAGAACGTTGGCAGGTATTCTGAGCACACTTAAGACCTTCTCGAAGTTCGATTGGGCTGACCTTGCTCCGACGTTGGATGAAGACGAATATGCCGACTTTAAATCTTGGTATCTGTACTACTATGATAAGCATAAAGGTGGCAACAAAGAGTCTGTACTGGTTGATGTGGACTTCAATATCGAATTGGTTAGAACTGATAAAATCAATGTAGTTTACATCCTGAACCTTCTTAAGGATATCAACCGTAATGACAATGATGAGATGACCAAGTCCGTCGACCTTATACTCCGAGAAATCGAACGTTCCGATAATGAAAAGATGCGTTATAAGCGGGATATTATGAAGGCATTCGTGACAGAACGGTTCTTTGAGTTGGATCCTGATGCTGATATCATCGAGGCTTACAACGAATATGAACGTGAAGTAATGCAGGCTGATATTGAATCCTTTTCCTGTGAAAACAAACTGGACACAAGTTTTGTTTCAAGAATGGTCCATGAATACTTCATCGACACGAAATCAGTTACAAAAGAATTTCTGAGAGTGGAACTTCAGCAACAAGGTGTGAAAGGTTTGTTGCGGATAACTGAATATATCAAGCGGCTGAATGGATTCCTTGAGGAAAACTACAATAAATTCACCGCTGAAGGTGAATAATGAAAGGAGAATACTACTATGGCTGATGCCGTACAGAAACAGTCCCAAGAACTGGCAACCCAGCTTTGGGCTATCGCTAATGAACTTCGTGGCAACATGGATGCCAGTAAGTTCAAGAACTATATCCTTGGTGTTATCTTTTACAGATATCTTTCGGAGAAAACAGAGGGTTACATGGATGACCTGTTAAAGGATGATGGTATTTCATATCGTGAGGCTTTGAAAAATGATGAATTGGCGCCCACTGTCATGGAATGGTCTATTGAACACCTTGGCTATATCATTGAGCCAAAGTATCTATGGGCTTCTCTTATAGATGAAATAAAGGGGTCTGAATTCTCCATTGAACACTTTGATAAGGCGATTTCTGCTCTGGTGGCATCCACTATTGGGCAAGAATCGGAAGCTGCTTTTGATAAACTATTTGACGATATGAACCTTCAGGATAAGGATCTCGGCAAAGAAGTATCCGAAAGGACAGCTCTGATTGCTAAGGTCATGCAGAAGGTCGATGATATTTCCTTCAATGTCGATGATGCTGAGATGGATGTTCTGGGAACAGCTTACATGATTTTGATTTCTCTGTTCGCTTCTGATGCAGGCAAGAAAGGTGGAGAATTCTTTACGCCAACTTGTGCATCCAAGCTTCTTGCCCGCCTTGCAACCGTTGGCCTGGATGAGGTAAAGAATGCCGCTGACAGTTGTGCCGGTTCTGGATCTCTACTTTTAGAGGTACAAAACCATCTGTCCACAAAGAAAGTTGGACACTTCTATGCAACCGAAAAAAATGGCAGCAACTACAATCTGCTTCGTATGAACCTACTGATGCATGGTGTTCCCTATAAGAAGTTTAGTTGTTTTAATTCGGACTCCATCAAAACGGACAACTATTATGAGAATAACGAACCGCTAATGTTCGATATTCAGGTTGAGAATCCGCCATACTCTGCCAAGTTCGACCAGAATCCGAAACTATTGGACGACCCTCGTTATTCATCTTGTGGAGTGCTTGCTCCACAGGGTAAGGCTGATCTGATGTTTGTGGAGAGCATGGTATATCATATGTCGGAAGACGGCAGGATTGCTGTTCTGCTTCCAAATGGAGCGTTATCAAGAGGAAAGCGTGGAAGAAACGGCAAGAAAAATGATGCAGAATATGAGATAAGAAAGCACCTGATAGAAAATCTGAATGTGGTTGATGCCATTATTGCGTTGCCACCTAAAATGTTTCATGGTGCAAAACTGCCGGTTATTGTAATGGTGCTAAAGAAAAAGAGAAACGGCAATGCGGGAAATGTTTTGTTTATCGATGCAAGTAAGTATTATTCAACTGAAAAAACTACGAATTATATCTCTGATGATGATATCGACCGTATAGTCAATGCCTATGTTGCAAGAGAAGATGTTCCTAAATATGCGCATGTAGTATCAATAGATGAAATACGTGAAAAGAACGATTTTAACTGTAATATACCAAGATATGTTGATGCCTCCGAGAAGGAGCCACCAGTAGATGTCAATATGCTGTTCACTTTGGTGGGAGAATTACATGAAAAGGGTAATACCTATACAAGAACTGCTATCAATAATTGGGATGATAAGTCCATAATAGACACTAACACCTGTGACACTTTGCTGATGTCTGAATTGTTTGAGAGTATCTCTGAAAAGAACCACCCCGAAGAAACCGTGTTAACTATCATTCAAGGTATTGGAACCGTTCCGAGAGAGAGTTCGGGAAGAAAAATCAGTTATGATAAATCCGCTGCAGGCTCTTATAAGCTTGTTCATCCAAATGATTTCATTATGCACCTGAGGTCATTTGAAGGTGGACTTGAAATGGCAACATTAAAAGGGATTGTTAGTCCTGCATACACTATACTCAGAGCTAAAAAACCTATTAACCCGCTTTTTTACAAGTACTACTTCCGCTCTGATGCCTTCATAAAAGGTAAACTAAGTGAGTTGACGGAAGGTATTCGTGACGGAAAGTCTATCAATATGGACGGCTTTTGGGAGATTGATGTTCCATATCCTTCTATGGAAGAACAGAATAAGCTGGCTGAGCAATTGACAAATGTTGATATGTGGTCTCTTGAGTCAAAAGATATGTATGATGCTGTCATGCAAATCAAAAAAGGTTTGCTTCAGCAGATGTTTGTGTGAGGTGATGGCATGAGGAATACAACGACCTTCAAAGAACTGATACAGGCATTTCTTGCCGGAGCAACAGATGGCATGTCAGTCACAAAGACTTTGCGTATAGCTGAGGATCAGCTTATTCACTATAACACACCGATTGCAGAAAGGTTCGACGAAAGAGTATTAGTAAACAACTCTCGATATTCACTTACTACAGGACAGCTGCAGAAACAAATCCAAAGCATGGTTCCTGAAGAACAGCAGGTGATAGTGAAGCGTGTTCTTATTGATTACAATGGTTCGATACATGATTTTGTAGAAAGCAGGTGATGCTATGCCGAGACAGAAGAAAGACGGAGTTAATATCAACTACTTCATCCGCCGGGATGTCAAAGATAAGCTGGATGCGTACTGTGAAGACGTCGGACAGACAGCTACAATGGCCATAGAACGCATTCTGGATGATTACCTGACAAAGTATATGGCAAACAAAGAAAACGCCTCGGAAGACGATAATAAGTCTTATACAGCGAAGTAAAATCAGCCCCACGGTTCATTGCCGTGGGGCCCTTCTCGTTCAATGGTAACTAAATAGTTCTATCTGAGTGTATCCGCCTTTAATTGTCGTATCAACTCTTCCTGCGATTTAATGGTCTCACGGAGAGAAGCGATTTCGTCAGTAAGTTTAAGGTTTTCGGCCTTGCATTTGGAAACAGTAGCATCCCTCTGGACCAGTCCCGCAATCTGTTCGTCCTTCCTGCGGATTTCTTCCCTGAGTGTTTCAATGGTTTCATAAGGACTTGCTGTCGTGTTAGCCGCAATATAAGCCTCGATATATGCTGTAATAATTGGGTTGTTGTAGAAAGTCTGACGTGCAATACCGCTTTCTTTCGCAACCCGGTTAATGGATATCTTGTTGTTTCTGATCTCCTGAATGGCATCGGTCTGTGCCTGCACCATAGATGCAAGCACTTCATCAACCTTCGACAAATGTTTCATAGTAACAGGCTTGATCTCTGTATCTAAGCCGAATGTCTTCAGGTTCTCCATGACTCTTTCATTTACATCCATGTCTGAACCTCCTGTTTAATGGAATCTAAGTGGTTTACGATATATGTCAGCTGAGGATACTTTTCCAGAATGTCCTCTTCGCCGTGCCGTTCCAGTTCATCTTTAAGCATGGTCAGTTCTGGCATCAGAGAGTGTTCGATGATGTATTTCAGCTTGTTGACTTCTTTCTGATAAGCCTTTTTATAGCCGTTATCCTTGTTATACTGAGCGGTATCCCTGTTCTGAAGGTATTCTTCATACGAGATATCCGCCATGAAAAACATGTGACAATGATTCGGGCACATGCCGAAGGCACAGTAGATAACGTCTGTTGAGTTATTCGATGCACACGGAATCACTTCTCCACAACGGATGCACATGCCGCCGACTTTGCTTCGAAGTGGAAACTTCTTTGCAACGACCCGAATAACACCTTCCATGTCATCCTGAATGTTCATGTGGTTCTGCTCGATGAATTCGTTAATCTTCTGAATAAAGGCATCACCGTTCGTTCCAAGCATCTTTGAACCGTCTTTGAATACAGCACGGTAGATGGTTTCAGAGTATTCCTTTTCGAGGTTCTTCTGTGGCCTGATGTAATAGGCTGCCATATCCTCAGAAAGATGGTTCATGTGCTTCCTGATGTAATGGAGAGGAACCTGCTGACGGTACAGGGAAGTACACACACTGACCCTGAATTGCCTGATGGTGGGATAATAAATCCTGTCGTCCATCTGCAGGTCTTTTGCCCAGTCAGCATTCTTGTCGTAAGTGTAATATCCATCCTTGTCAGGCTGGAAGAATGTCCCAACTTCAAAAAATGACAGGTCTTCATAATCGTCCCCGATGTTCAGGCATTGAAGCTCCTTCCAATGGCGCATTACGAACTTACGGTATCGTGTGCTGTACTGCTGGGCAGTAGTAGTGGCGTTTTTCTGAAACTTCGTAACCAACAGTGTATCAACACCAAGGTTGTTTCGGTATTCACGACATAATTCTTCCAGGAGGTTATAAGCCTCTCTTGACAGTGAATTGATATATGTGTGGGCGATAGTGCCTCCGCTTTCTCCCTTACCATGTTTAAAGCTAATGAAATCCATGTAGTATAAAGGCTTGTCTTTATTGGGAGAATATACATTGTGAATAGAGGCTGTCTTCACCGTAAAGAGTTCTGCGGTTCTGAAACCTATCTGGCTGTACAGAACAATCGTAGCAGCCGTTATTCTGTCTTCTGGGCCTTCCTTTTCGTCTCGCATGATTGCTTTAACAGCATCGAGGAATACTGGGAAGTAATCAATCGGCACTTCAGGCGTTTTGTTTGCGTGTTTGATGTCGTTCAGCTTTGCTGTATTTCTATCCTGCAAGAATTTGCGGATGCTCTTATCAGCAAGCTCTTCAAAGTTTCTTTCATAGAAGTCCGAGAACCTCAATAAATGCCCTTTGTATGCGCAAACCGTGTTGTAAGAACAAGTATCTTCCATGTCGTCGAAAAGGCGTTTAAATGCTGTTTTCGGCACTCTGGAATACACCTTATAGCCTTCAGCTTCGAACTGCTTAAGGAAACGCATAACGCTGATGACTTTGTTCTGAAGAACTCTGATTTTAACGTTCTTTTTCAGGATGCCGTCAAGAACATACATCTTCAAAGGCTCACAATAGGCACTGGAAGAGTCGAAATAAAACACCAGCTTTGTTTTGGATACAGGCAAGTCTGTTGTGGCAGAGAAGTCCCATGTATCATCAGAAAATCTGATATCAAGGTTTGAAAACGGAAGCTTATCAATCCGCTTGAATGTTTCCAGTATCTGATTTTTCGGCATCAATCCTGAACGGAATGATTCGACTTCTGGAATCAGCTGAATGCCGATTGAGTCGAAGAAGTCAATTTTTAAGACATTTGTGCCATCAACTAATTGTTGCTGCATTCTCAGCCTCCTCCTTTCTTATGTACAACTGTTCCAGATATGCGGCATAAAGCCGTTTGACCGCATACAGATGTTCTTTGTCGTGAGGATTCTCGTTATCAACGATTTGCTGGCTCAGTATGTTTATAGCTTCTTCGAACTGAGCGATGTGTTTTGGTGTGGTTATGAATCCCTTACACATCAGGCAGTTCGCTGTCCCGAGAACGTTGCATTCAGGATTCCTACAGTATCCGCAACCATCGTTCACGATATCTTCGTGCTTGGCTTCTGGATAGTCCTTGGCGACAGTTCCGACAACGGGCATGTTTCCGATTTCTACACCATATGTTGCTTCAAGATAGTTCCGAATGTTTTCTTTTACATAGTAGTTCTCAGTCGTATCTATGTTGGCATGTCCTGTTAATTCTTTAAGACTCATCAGGCTTACATTGTTTTTGATGGCGTTCTCAACAAGGTTCGTATAATATGTCTTTCTAAGGTTCTGAGCAGAGTATTTCGGAATGCCAGCCTCATTACAGCAATCATGCAAGTATTTAGCATAACTTCTGCTCGGAATGCTTCTGTAGAAGTCCTTCTGATTGTTCACAAGGAACAGGTAATGCTTCTGTTCGGCAGGAGCGTTGTTTCGTGTCTCCTTTGTCAGGGAGAGAGCAACCTCCACCAGTCGCTTTACTTCTTTGGAGATTTGTATGTCTTTTTCATCGCCGTCAGAAGTTTTCACCTTTACCTCAAGAGCATAAATGCCTTTGCTCTTTGCAACCAGGCAGTTGTCATCAAGGTCGAGTATGGAACTGATTCTGAGCGGGGTGAGTGTGTTCAGACAGAATACAATGTAATACAGCATGTGAAGAGTATTGTTCTGAGCCTTTTCTTCCAGTTTCGCTATCAGCTTCATGAAGTCATCTTTCGGAACAGGCAGGATTTCCTGTTTCGACTTTGTTCCTTTGCCGCCTGTGTCAAGGTATTCAAATGCAGCAACTTCAGTTTTATAAATACCGTTATCGTTCATGAACTGAAGGAACAGCTTTAGCGGAACCATGCGGGATGTATAACTTTGTGAAGTTAGTTTTTCGTTCCACTCATTGGTATACATGACGACTTCTTCGGTAAGAACTGTGTTTGCAGTATCGAGGTCGGTCCCTGCTCTGATCTGAATAAACCTGTCAAGATACATAGACCGTAAGGTATCTCTGTATTCGAAGAACTCCATGATATACAGAGCATTACGACATCTGTTTTCGAAGCCTGCCTTAGCCTCTGACCAGAACCACTGTTTTGCTGCTTGACGCACAGTAGGATTGCTGATGCGTGTGAAGTCCAGATATCTTAAATGTTCAGGCTTATCGGTTGTCGTAGTCTGTTCCAATCCATTCGGAGATATGGCCCATAAATCAATGGCGGGAATGGGTTCGTTCGGGTTCAATGGAACATACCTGTAGCCGTTTACGAAGTATTTTGCGAATCCTTCGCTCATGATATAACCAAGCGTGATACCGTCAGCGATTGATATGGTTTTTCTGTCGCCCTGTTTGCTAAGGATGAAGCGGTAAAAGAACCTGTTTTCTAGTTCTGGTTCACGGCGGATAGCTGCAAAGAACTTTTCTTGTTTCAGAAGAGTATCTGCGTTGAAGCCGTAAATGTTAGAAGGAAGCTGGTAATCAAGGCTCTCGGCAAACCGATTGAAGAAATCCAGCTGATAAACCCTCGGAATAACATCATGCTGAGAATGATGATATTCAATCAAAAGGTCTTGTATGAAACGATTGTCGGTATCAAAGTCCACCAGGGTTAAAACCTGATTGCCGCTTTTCATGATTGTTTTTGCTTTCAGTAAGCGGCATCTGTGTGGGTCTTTGCTACCGTCAAGCATCGGGATGACAAGATGCCCCATGTTTTGGATATCGTTCCAGAACGGGAAGGTATTGTCAGCGATGATATCGAGTTCTGGATGCCAGTGATACTTCTTGTTCAGGGTGAGATAATGATATATCAGGTCTTTAGCAACAGGGGTGGTGTATTCACGTCTTCCTGGTGCATTGAAGTAAAAATCCACAAGATATGAGCCGTCTATTTGGCTGATATCAAAACCGATATCGAGACCAAGGACAAACTGTCCCAATGTACGCTTATATCCATCCCTTTGCGACTGAAAGCGTGCGTCACCATATGTATCGCAGGACTGATACATCAGGTCTATAAACTCCTGCGTTTCAGGAACAGAGAATTTGTTCTTTCCCTTGAGCGATTCATTATAATCGGAAGCGTAATATCTTGACTTCCTATTCTTTGGATAGTTGGGGTTCTTTTCGCCTTTTCTAACACCCATCAGTCGTCACCATCCTTTAATAAGCTAATTTGCCATTTTTCGATAAGCTGTTCTTGCAACCGTTCTGTATCCTCTGGCGTCGGGTTGTGGTATATGGCTGTAGTGGACAGGTTCTTATGCCTCATAAGCGTTTTCACATCGAAATCTGGCAGATGCAGGACATTTGACAGATACATGGCGTATCCGTGTCTCAGCCTGTGATTAAGGTTGTTCTTACGGACTCCTTCATCGACAGCAAGCCCTGCTTTTTTGAATATCACCCGAAGGTTCTTGTTCCACATGTTTTCGGAAAGCGGTCTGCCGAGTGTATTCAGGAAGACATAATAATTGTGCCTGATATCCGGATTTCCAAAAGGGACGGAATCTGCTGTGGCAAAAGTATCCCTGCGTTCCATGTACCTCTTATTATTGCTGTCATGGGCGATATTGATGTATTCCAGCAACTCCATGGCAAGATCTTCACCGATGATTATGGTCTGGTATCCGATGCCTTTACGGGTGTAATCAGGGTCCTTGTAAGTGTCAGCGGAAGTAACATTCATCGCAGATTTGGCGTTTTGTTCCTTCGTATCCGAGAGGCGATTACGAAGTTCAAGCCTGTACTGAACGGTGAAATCCTTATTCTCCCTGGATTTGATGTCTTCCAAAGTCAAGCCGAATACTTCTCCGATACGAAGCCCATGTTCAAACAGAAGGCGGCATATGATGCGATCTCGAAGTGGAGTAGCAGTGTCCTCTGTTTCCTTCAGAAGAGCCTTGTATTCTTCGATATTGATATAAGCGGGGACATAATCCGTCCTTTTCGCTGTCTTGACAGAAACATCGTATGACTGGATTGTTTTGGCCCCGTCTGACTCAGGCATGATTATGGTCTTGAAGCTTTTGCTTTTGGAGAGCAGGATATGTTTATCATAGCCAAGATACTCGACATACTTCCTTGCGACCTTGATATAGGATGATACGGTTTCATTCTTTCTCTTGGTTGTCAATTCTGTATTATAAAGCAGTCCTTCTCTGGAAATCCCTTTCAGAAAGTCTATGAAGCCAGTGGCTTCCTTCTTGGTCATGTCCTGTAAACGGATGCCGTATATGTCGAGATATGCATACAGGAACTTCAATGCGGTTGTAGCGAGGAATACATAGTTCTGGGACTGACCAGTCATACCGCCGAAGTTCAGGAAACGGATAGCATCTTCAATGGGCTGCATCCGGCTGTCATATAGCATTATCATGTCTGTACCATCGTCGCTGGTCGTTGCATATGATTTCACCTGTATAAGTTTGGTATAGACCAGGCTATTCTGCCCGTCGTAAGTCTGCATCTCATAGCAAGCGCCAGCTGAATTCTGTTTTTCAATTATTCTGTACATACTGGTACCTCCTACGTGAAATATGTCTGATTTCGAGTTGATATTTAGACAAAATCTGAATTACCAATACCTTAAATATACAGTCGGATTACCGAAAAATCAAGTGTATGAAGCTGTCTAAGGTTGTATAAGTCGGATTTCTGTATAAAGCAGTCCTGAACCCCCGTGTTTATCAGGGGAAGTGAGTGTTTAGACAATGGGTGGATTACCCATACTTTATAGTACGGGAATTTCTACATATCTATGGATTCTAAACAATAATAAAGTACCAAGCCGAAAAGGGAAAATTCAGCTTATTGATGCATCAGATATGTATGAGGTGAGACGAAAAAACTTGGGGAGGAAGCGAGTTGATATTTCAGATGTGCAAATGGACTGGATTTGTAAAACATATATTGATGGGAATGATCATGGAAAAAGTGTGATAGTGCCAGTCGAAGAGTTTATGTATCGTAGAATAACTACGCTAAGACCACTTAGACAAGCAATATTGCTGGATGATGATAAGAAGAAAATTGCTATGCTGATGCAATCTACTGGCGTAAAAGGGCTGACAGACGCAAATAAGAAGATTCTTCAGGAGTATATATATGAAAAGAGTGATGAAATTGTTGTCTATAAGGAATTAGATGATTTTGTATCCACAATAAGATCTAAATTTGAAAAGCAAAAAAAACTTGTAACAAATAAGCAGTTATTTAACGCCATGATATCAGTATATGGAGTTAAGGATAGTTCCTACGATATCTGTTTAGACAAAAATGGTGACATGGTTCCTGATCCTGAGTTAAAAGACTATGAAGATATTCCTTATCTTGAAGAAATTGATTCATATATGCAACGTGAAGTATTGCCATATGCTCCAGACACATGGATTGACATGAGTGTTACTGATTCTGGAGAAAAAATGGCGGGAATGGGAGACGATAAAGTAGGTCTAGTGGGAACAAAAATATCCTTTAATAATTATTTTTATCATTATGATACACCTCGTAAGCCAAGAGAAATTGCTGATGAAATTCTCGAACTCGAAAACGGACTTGAATCATTTATGGAGGGATTTTTGAAATGATTGATTCAAATACATATAAATGCGCATGGGCTGGTGAGGTTCCATCTGATTGGGAAAAAGTTCCTCTAGAAAGTATTTTTACATTTGGTAAAGGATTATCAATAACTAAATCGGATTTAAAAGAGACTGGTTGTCCGGTTATTAGTTATGGACAGATTCATGCTAAAACGTGCAGCGGAGTAGAAATTGATGATGAACTAATTAGATATGTTGATGAATCTTTCATAAATACTAGTAGTAATTCACTAGTGTCTAAAAATGATATCATCGTGGCAGATACATCTGAAGATATAGCAGGATGTGGTAATGCAGTTAGAATTAGCACGGAAGATCCTATTTTTTCAGGATACCACACTATTACTATGAAATTAAAAAAGGATATGAACACAAAGTATATTGCATATCTTATGCGTACTGAAGCATGGAGGGAACAAATCGTCAAGCAACTTACGGAGGTTAAGCTTTACACAATTTCACAAACCACTTTAAAAAACACATATGTTTTGCTTCCATCTAAAAAAGTACAGTATGCGATAACAGACTACTTAGATTCAGTTACAGCACAGATTGATGAAGCTATTAGACGACATAATCAAATCATAGAGAGAATAGAAGAGTATAAGAGAGCAGTTATAAGAGAAGTTGTAACAAAAGGGATTGACAAAAATGTCGAACTCAAGTCAGTTGCTAGCCCATGGATTAAGGAAATCCCTGAACATTGGGGATTTGTTCCATTGACATCATTGTTTCGAACCGTAGACGAAAGGAATGAAGATCCAGATGCTTTATTACTTTCGCTATATACTGCTATAGGTGTTAAACCAAGAAATGAACTTGAAGAACGCGGAAACAAAGCTACAACAGTGATAGATTATAAAAAGGTAAAAAAGAACGATATTATAGTTAATAAGCTATTGGCTTGGATGGGAGCTATAGCTTATTCTGATTACGATGGAGTAACTAGTCCTGATTATGATGTTTATCGAGCAATACCAGGGGCTAATGTGTCAAAGGCATATTACAACAGCTATTTCAGATATACTCAGTTTAATGAGGACTGTTATTTGAACGGTCATGGTCTTATGAAAATGAGGTGGAGAACCTATCCTCATGAATTGCTACGAATAAAGGTTCCTAATCCACCGAAAGAAGAACAAGAAAGAATTAGTGCATACCTAGTTGAATTTATTTCGAAGACAGATGAAGCTGTAAGTAGACAGCAATTAGCAATTGAGAAGCTTGAAGAATATCGTAAATCTGTCATTTATGATGCTGTTACTGGAAAGATTGATTGTAGAAAGGAAAAATAAATGACAATCAAAACTGTGCGAAATAATATACACACTGAAGAAAACTTAGAGGAATACATTACAGAGAAGCTGGAAACAACTGGAGATTGGGTAGTAAGCCAAAACAGTCATGGGTTTGATCCAACATCAGCAATCTTTTTAAATGATGTCGTTTCTTATCTTGAAAAATCGAATGATTCGAATAAGAAATTTATTGATGATAAAAAGAAATCCCCCAATTGGGAAAAAAATCTTTTAAAAACAATAACTGACCACTTAGATCAAGATGGAACAATAGCGGTTTTGCGTGATGGATTTAAAGAAATAGGATATGGCACTATTTATTTATGTGGAAATGTTCCGATTGATAATACTATAGCAGAACAGAGGAAAATGTATGAGAATAATATCCTCAGGGTAATGCGGCAATGCAGATATAAAGATGATGGTGGGAGCGACGAAATTGATCTAGTGTTTTTTATAAATGGCATACCTGTTGCTACTGCAGAATTAAAAACAGAATTATGCCAGACAGTAGAAGATGCTATCGTACAGTATATAAATGATAGAAAACCATATAATCCATCTTCTGGTAATCAATATAATTTACTTATGCCAAGGCGAGGAGCAATTGTTCATTTTGCTATTTCTGAAGACGAGATTTGGATGTGTACAAATCTTGATTCAAGAAAAGGTATGCCTGTATTTTTACCGTTCAATAAAGGTTATTTTGATAAAGATGGATTATTTATGCCCAATAAGCCATTCGAGGAGGGGGATGATGACTATCCCACATCATATTTTTGGAATGATGTTTGTGAAAAATCAAGTTGGATAAGAATATTCCATGATTTTGTATTTGTAGAGAGAAAGATAGTAAAGAATGAAAAGGGTAGGTTAATTCCTAAAGAAAAGCAGATTTTTCCAAGATTCCATCAATGGAAATGTGTTTCGAAAATCCTTGAAGATATAAATAAATATGGAGTGGGGCAGCACTATCTAATAGAACATTCAGCTGGTAGTGGAAAAACAGAAACGATAAGCTGGACGGCTTATATGTTGTCTCAACTTAAGAATATAGAGACAAAAGAAGATGTTTTTAGAAATATAGTTATTGTCACCGATAGGATTAATCTTGATACAAATATTAAAGCAACCATCAAACAACTTCCAATGAACAGAACGATGGGAGCAATAGAAATGATTGGAGGAGATGATGTTACACGAAAATCCGGAGCCAAAAAAACACAGTTGACGAAGGCTTTTGAGGATGGACGAAAGATAATAATAGTGACGTTACAGACATTTCCATATGCTATAGAAGAAATTATCGCCAATGAGAGTTTACAGGGGTCATGTTTTGCGGTTCTTATAGACGAAGCACATTCTTCTCAAGGGGGTACAGCATTCACGGCGTTAAATACAGCACTTAAGGAAGCAGGAAATCCTGCAGATGAAGCAGAGGTAACGGATGAGGATGTTATAAACGAATATTTTGCTGAGCAACAGTCAAATCATGTTTTACCTTCCAATATTTCATATTTTGCTTTTACCGCTACACCTAAAGATAAGACAAAAACGACATTTGGAAGGTTTTACGGAAAATACGATAAGGATGGAAATGAGCTTAAGGAATCATTTGATTTATATCCAATGAGGCAAGCAATTGAAGAGGGATATATATTGGATGTACTTAAAGGATATAGCCATTATGTAACGCTTAGAAATATTCAAGAAAAAGTGAAAACAGATAAACCGGTTGATGAAAAGACTGCAAGGCGAAGTATAGCACAGTGGAATTCATTGCACCCAACAAATGTAATGGAAAAGGCGGCTTTTATAGTTGATCATTTTATGAAAAATGTTGTTACTATGTTAGGCGGTGAAGCAAAAGCAATGGTAGTGACATCATCGCGAGCAGCTGTAATTAGATATAAAAGAGCCATGGATGCTTATATTAAGGCACATCCTGAATATTCACCTATAATGGATTCTTTGTCATTTAAAGCACCAGGAGATCCACTTGTTGCCTTTTCAAACAAAGTCTTAGGTAAAGAAGCTATCTTAGACGCGGATAATACGATAGATTTTGAAAAATACGGAATAAAAACCAATCCGTTTGCAGCGATTAAAGCTGACTATGAATATAAAGAGGAGGACTTTAACAGATTAGGGCAACAAACAATAGAAGATGCTTTTGAAAGTCGAGAACGAAAAATATTGATTGTTGCGGATAAGTTTCAAACAGGGTTTAATCAACCCAAATTATGTGCGATGTATGTTGATAAAAAAATAGGTTCTCCAGTTGAAATTGTTCAAACCTACTCGCGTTTAAATAGAATCTATAAAAATAAAGAAGATGTGTTTATTGTCGATTTTGTCAACGCTCCGGATGCAGTAGAAAAGGCTTTTAAGTTATATGATTTAGGAGCAGAGATGCAAAAAGCTCAGGATTTGAACATAATTTACCAAATAAAAAGACGACTAGATGCAGCAGATATCTATTATGATAATGATGTTGCTAATTTTAAAGAGGTCTATTATTCTGCACAAAGGGATATTGTTAATAAGAATGATAAACATGATTTAAGACGGAAGCTATATGGAGCTATCATAAAGCCAGCTGACAAATGGAATAATCTATATCAGAGCTATCATAATGAGGAGCGGCAATGTGAAGAAGCAATAGTCAAAAATCCCGATAGTAAAGATGCTATGGAATTTAGATTAAGACAGATTCAAGACGAACTGCTCAACCTTCGTGCATTTAAGCGCGATTTGAGAAAGTACTATAGTTCTTATAACTATATTTCTCAGGTGATTGATATTTGTGATCCAGATCTTGAAGTTTTTCATAAATTCGTCCAGCTTCTCTCTAGAACATTGCGCGGAGCTGGGGCAGAGGATATAGATGTTAAAAATTTGGTTTTAAAAGACTTTAGACTTTCAGATCCTATTCATATTGAAGGGAAGTGGAAAGACCCCGTACTTCTTCATCCTATGAGTGCAGGAAATGGCAAAACGGTTAATTCCAATAATAAGATACTCGTTGAAGAACTGCTAAAGAAAATAAATAGCATTTTTGGCGAAGATTCTGAACCTCAAAGTGGTGCCGCAGTAATAAATGTTATGGCAGATGCTATGATGATTCTTGATCCTGTTTTGACAGCACAAATAAAGAATCCGACAAATTCAATAGATGTGATACTTTCTACAGGTAGATTTAATAAATCGCTTAAAAACGCGATGTCAAAGGTTGACGAAGATGTACGAGATAAGTTAAGCAAACTTGATATAACGAACAAAGACTTATCAGATTTACTATTTAAAGTTATTAGAGAAGGACATATAGATGTTACACAGTTGAACTAAGGGATTACCTGAGATTGTTCAGCCTAAGGAGCAATCTCAGGTTTTTGCTATTAATGTTATATCTCTTGGGAAGCCAGGCCCTCCCACTGCTCCGCATTCAAACACCGTTATACTAAATATGAGCTATTTAGTCCGGTCATTATTAGGTTACGTGTTCTGTATCATGAACGCCGGCACGGATCTTCCTATTTTTGCGTTGAGCAAAGGCAAACCTTGCCACATGCATCTTTGCAATTCAATGTAATAAGCCAGGTGGCATAAGAATAACTGCTAACATAATGTCCTTCATCTATCTTCGGGTTTCAAATGATTCCACAAGCCTTGTCATGACTGACTTCTGACTGGAAGTAACTGCCCATGGTCGAAGGTGCATTAAACAGTGTAGACCGAAGATAATTCTTCATGTTTCTGATTTTTGTTGTGTTATTTCTCATGCATTCCATCACATACTCGAGATGCAGATTGTTAAGCTTGAGAAACTTGGATTTTACAAAATTGGTAGGATACTGGTTCTTGGCAATCCAGGTAGTTTCATTTTTACAAAGCACCGTTTCGAGGATAAGGTCATAGATTCCTTCAATAATCTCTTTATCATCAGGAAAGCGTTCCAGCATGATGTCCAGTGATATATTCTCTCTGATAATCTCGGAATATGCTTCATATTCATCATTCGCATCAGGCTCTATCGAAGAGATATGATTTGTTAGTATTACTTTGTTAGTATTATTAATATTATTATAATTAGGGTTGGATTTTCCAACTTCTAGAGGCTGATTTTTCCAACTACTAGAAGTTTGATTTTCCAACCGGTTGATTTTTCCAACCTCTGAAACTTTTTCATCTTGTTCTGAAGTTGATTTTTCCAACCTCTGGTTCTTTTCTGTATCTCTCTCAACAAAATCCTTTAGATATAATCTATCCGGATTCCCCTGCCCCTGCTTTCTTCTCTCAACAAGTCCAATATTCTCTAATTCCCTGAATAAGCTTATAGCCTTATTCTTTTTGCATTTGATCAGATTCATGGCTTCTGTCTGTGAAAACAGGATAAATGCCCTGTTCTGCTCGTCAAACCACTTGTTTTTCTGTGATAATGACATTCTGTCCAGCATAAGTCCATACAGGATCTTCGCATCATTTGTCATATCCATGAAATATGAATTATCAAATAGGAGCTTTGGAATTCTGTAAAATGTATGCATTTCGGATTCCTGACCATAAAAATAGTCAAAAACGATTTTTGCGTTCAAGCTTTTCTTCTCCCTTCATTTTATTTCCATTCTATTATTTTAGTGGTGCAGTTTTTGCACTACCCTATTAGTTGAAATGTATGTCTTTTGTTGAAATTTTTTACATAAATTCTGCTAGGTTTTCCTTTTGATTGAAGTTTGCAAATTAGCCCCATTTCTTCTAGTTCATTCATGCAGTCAATAATTGTATGCTTTGAAAAATTGATATCTTCTTCAATCTTTCTTAGTGGATAAATGATGTAAATCCTGTTATTCTCATCAAACCAGTTATTTTTCTTGGCATCATGCATCTTGTCCAGTAGTACTGCGTACAGCACCTTTGATGATGGTGACAGGGAAGAAAAATCCTTCCCCGTCAGGAGTTCCTTCGGTATCTCCACCGAGGCATACTGCCTGGACTGTGCTCCGTAATAGTATTCAAGCATTATTCTGTTCTTCACTTTCATGTTCTTGTTTCCATTGTTCCAAAAGTTCTACTATGATTCTTTCTATCTCTGGCTGTGTATAATTTGCTGGGAAAAACTTGCTGAGCTTATGCTCAGTAATGGTTATTTTCTTTCTTGTCTGTGATGTTGCCCTGCCTTTGATAAGGATGTCTATCATCTGTTCCTGAGTGAGTGAATCATCATCGCGGTATTTTCTTAATTCCATAACCTGTTTAAGCTTGAGCATGCCATTTTCATGGATGTATTCATAGAGCCATTGCTGATAGTTCTTATTTAAAAAAGAAATTTCCACACCAACATTTACAGCAAGTCTCTTTTGATCGACCATATCTAAAAGCTTTGGAATTAACTCTGTAAGCCTGATTATTCTTGAAACTTGTGTACCACTGACTCCAGATGTTTCACCTACGATATCTGCTGCTTGTAACTTCACCCCAACTTGGGGTGAAGTTCTTTTAACACCCTGATGTTTGATAGCATTGAGTTTCATCTTATATGCGAATGCTTTTTCACTCGGTAAAACTTCTTCTCGTTGAACATTGCTGTCTACCATGGCAATGGTTGCATCATCGTTTGTCATTTCTTTAATGATTGCAGGTATCTTCCGCAGCCCAGCTCTCTTGGCTGCATGAAGTCTTCTATGACCGGAAATCATTTCATAAGTTCCTTCATCATCAGGTCTGACAAGGACTGGTGTAAGTACGCCTCTTTCTTTTATGCTTTCCACAAGGTCGTTCATTTTTTTATCATCAACGACCTTGAAAGGATGGTTCTCAAACGGATAAATCGTTTGCACATCGAGATCCACAGTTCCTTCGGTATTTGGAACACCAAGGAGTTCTTCAATACTAGACAGCTTTACTGTCTGACCAACTCTTTTCGTCATTCTTCATAACCTCCTTGATTAGCTCTTTGTAAGCAAATGCTGCTTTGCCTTTGGGATCATATACGTATATGCTGTTTCCTGTAGCACTGATCTCCGCAGCCCTTACTGATAATGGAATCCCTATTGGAAATACTTTTATGCTAGATGAATATACTTCATAGATCTGATTGCTGATATCTTTTGCATAATTAGTGCGGTTATCCACCATTGTAATAAGAATTCCTTCTATATTAAGTTTGGGATTGAGCTGACGTTTTACCCTGCCTATGGTCTTTATCAGTTGCTGAAGTCCTTTGACGGGGAGATATGCCGCCTGACAAGGTATTATCACTGAATCTGCACATGCCAGCGCGTTTATGGTCATCATCCCTAGTGATGGAGCACAGTCCAAGATGATGTAGTCATACATATTTCTAGCCTTTTCAACGTATTGCCGTAGGATTGTTTCCCTGCTTATAACTCCTGTAAGTGTTATCTCCAAACTTGAAAGTTCTATATTTCCAGGCATTAAATCAATACCTTCCACATGATGGATAAGACCCTTATTTATGTCTGTAGGCTCATCATTTATGATGTTGATAAGGGCGTTCGCAAGAGTATAATCAAGGCTATCAGGTTCCTTACACCCAAGACTGATCGTAAGGCTGCCTTGTGGATCTGAGTCAATGATCATGACTTTTTTGCCTTCTCTTGCAAGTCCTATTCCAAGGTTTACGCTGGTAACAGTCTTACCAACACCCCCTTTTTGGTTAGCTACGGCTATAACTTTGCACATCTTAACAATCCTCCCTTATGAAATGTTTAAAAACGTATTTTCTGTGTTTACTTGAACACTATATTTATTTTTCTTTACTTCAAATGTTTTTTCACCATTACCCCTTTTCAAATGGACCTAAGATAGCATCTGATGGTTAATTGATTATTTTCAGGTGCATTGTATTGAAAGGTGAAAAAAAACACCTTGTCCCTATTCGGGTCAAGATGTGTAAGAGGAGCATATCTCAATGTCAACAGGTCATGCCAACAGTGCATCTGACATGCTTTCCCGTCTTGAGACCATGGTACTAATGGGAATGGACATTCCTCTAAGTGCGATACGAGGACAGATTGCATCGGGAATCGACATAATTGTGCAGCTTGGAAGACTTCGTGACAGAACAAGGAAGGTGCTTGAAATATGCGAACTGACGGGAAAGCTGGACGATAAGACCGGAGAAATAGTAATGCGTACGTTGTACCGGTTTAAGGAGACCGGAGTAGATGAAAATAACAAAGTCATAGGTGAGTGGAGAAAAGAAAATGATCTTACAAACGTTGAAAAGCTATTGGCAGCAGGCCTTACGATATAGATATGTGCCATCTGATATACCAATTCTTTTAAGAAATGTTTTGATACTTCTTCTTGCAGGTAAGCTCTTTTACGGATCATTTGCCGTATCCGTCTTCATTCTGCCTCTTTCGGTACCCTGGTTTTTTCATGAAAAGAAGAAAAAAGAACTAAAAGACAACCACGATCTTGGCATACAGTTTAAGGATGCCATGATGGCAGTGTCCACTGCTCAAAAAGCCGGATATTCAGTGGAGAATTCCTTTCTTGAAGCAAAGCACGATATGAAGCTTCTCTACGGAAAGCATGCTCCTATCTGCAAAGAGCTGGAGATTATTCACCAGGGTATAAATAACAATATCTCCGTGGAAAAAATGATACGTAAGCTTGGCAGAAAATCAGGAAACAGAGACATTTCAGAGTTTGCGGGAGTGTTTGCCGTAGCAAAGAGAAGTGGCGGAAATATGACTGAGACCATAGAGAGGTGCGTGGATGTAATCGGTAAACGAATGGAAGTGGAAAATGAGATAGACGTGATTATATCCGCGAAGCGTATGGAGGCGCAGATTATGGAAATGGTCCCCTTTGGAATAATGGCATACGTAGGACTGACAAATCCGGGATTTTTTGATGTCTTATATGGAAATGTGCTTGGCGTGTTTGTCATGACTGTATGCCTTCTTATCTACATAGCTGCATATCTGATGATAGAGAAGATAGTAACGATAGAGATTTAATATGGAGGTTTTGCATTGATAGCATTATATCTGATGATTCCGGCATATATGGGACTTTTATATCTCTTATCTGCTGAAGAGAAGCTTTCCTTAGATTTATCAAAGGACAGAATAAGCACCCTTTTTAATAAAATAGCTGCCTTTCTGTACAGAAGATTTATTAAAGAAAGCAGGTTTTTCTATAGATCACCTTCAAGGAAGAAGGTCGAAAGCGGCTTAAAGGCTCTTAATTCCAAGACTGATGTGGAGAAGGAGCAGGGTGAGTACTACATCAGAAAAATTGGCTTTACGCTGATGCTTATCACCATGGGCTCATTTCTTGCGGCCGTATGTTATCTGCAGGCCAGAAGAAGTGACATTTTTGATGAAAAGGGCTTTCTCATAAGAAATGGATATGACAAAAGCGAAACCACACAAACCCTTACGGTAACAGGTCAAGACGGTGAAAGCTACGGCGATTTTGAACTGCTTGTTAAAGAGAGAGCCTATACAAGGAAGCAGGCGCAGGAGCTGTTTACAAAGCTGATAGGGGAGCTTCCTACGATAATTCTTGGTGAAAATGAGGATTTAAGTCATGTAGAAAAGGACCTTAATCTTGTGACAAAGGTGCCGGGATATCCCTTTGAAATAAGCTGGAAAACGGATGACTGTGATGTAATTTCCTACGATGGAAGGGTTGCAGGAGAAGGGATTCCGGATAAAGGAGCCCTGGTGGTTTTAACAGCACAGATATCTTATCTGGAAATGAACTGGGAGCATGAGTTTTTTGTAAATGTTTATGAAAGGGAACTCACAGGAGCGGATTTTTTACGAAAGAAAATTCAGGAGGAGCTGATAAAGGCAGAGGAAGGTAGCAGAGAAAAGGAAAGCTTCGAGCTTCCAAGTGAGGTTTTGGGAAAGTCGCTGATATTTTCAGAGACTATAGATGACAACAGTCTCATGATACTTATTTTGGTCATTATCTCATCAGCGCTAATCTTTGTCTTTAAGGATAAGGAGCTGGATAAAGCGGTGGAAGAGAGAAAAAGGAAGCTGATTCTGGATTATCCGCAGTTCATATCAAGGCTTGTCCTCTATATGGGGGCCGGTTTATCAGTGAGAGCCATTCTTGAGCTTTTCTCAGAGGAGTATAAGAAAGAGCTGGATAGCGGCGGCGCCAAAAGCTTTTTATATGAAGAGATTAAAAAATCATCAAATGAGCTTCAAAGCGGAGTATCAGAGCTTTCTGTATATGAGAGATTTGGGGTAAGATGCGGAGCCCAGCAGTACACCAGGTTGGTGACACTTTTGTCTCAAAATCTGAAAAAAGGAAACAGTGAGCTCGCATTTTTGCTAAAAGAAGAAGCGGATAAAGCAGTAAAGGAGCGCATGAGCTACGCCAGAAGGCTTGGCGAAGAAGCGGGGACCAAGCTTCTTGTCCCCATGATAATGATGCTGCTTATTGTAATGATAGTTATCATGGTTCCCGCATATTTATCATTCTGATAGTAATCACAAGAGTGTTACTAAATAAATTATTAACCATATTAGGAGGAGAAAAATGAAAAACAGAGTAAAAGAAGGATTAAGAGGAGTAATCGAAACAGTAAGAGACAGAGGAAATTATCTGGCATTTAAGGCAAAGGAATTTCTTCTTGATGAGAGAGGAATGGGCACAGTGGAGGTCATTCTTATCATCGTGGTGCTGATCGGCCTGGTTATCATCTTTAAAAAGGAGCTTGATGGTCTTGTTCATGAGATATTTAAAACAATTAACACAGATGCAGCTAAAGTCACAGGCTAATGGATACCTTACAGTATATCTCTCACTTTCAATGACCGTGATTTTATCACTTATTCTTGCGCTCCTTTCCGGGGCGCGGATAGGTGCGGTCAAAATGAAAACAGAGCTTGTTTCGGATATATCAATGAATTCAGTACTCGGCGAATATAACAGAGAGCTTTTTGACAGATATGGGCTGCTCTTTTTGGATGATTCCTATGGAAGTAAAAGCGGTTCAATAAAAAATGTAGAGGAGCATCTTGCGGATTATTTCAGGAAAAACTTTGAGCTTACTGACAAAGGCATCACAGGAAGAAAGACATATATGTCAGCAAAGCTTCTTGAATCAGGCATTACCGGATATTCTGTTGCATCAGATAATGGCGGAGCAGTATTAAAAAGGCAAATCCTTTCATACATGGAAGGGGATGCCATCGGAAAAATCGTGAAGAACGTCAGCAAAAATGTGGATGATCTTAATAAGACAGGCTATGATTCCACGGATTTTCAGAAAAAGGTAAACAAGAATAATTCGGAAATTTCCGAAACATATTCAGCAGATACCGATGGCGACGGGGAAGATGAAGAAATTGATATCGATAATCCTGCCCAGTCGGTTGCATCAAAAAGGAGATTAGGGATTCTGACTCTTGCAGCCCCCGATATGTCAAAAATTTCGTCAGCTGCAATTAATAGCGATCTATATGCATCCCATAGATCATTGTCAAAAGGAACGGGACTGGATGATAAGTTTTCGATGGGAGCATCAGAAAAGGCACTTTTCAACGAATACATTTTTGAGAAAACGTCCTGCTACGGCGCTGAGAAGGATGATTCACGACTTAAATACGAGCTTGAATACATCTATGCGGGAAAGGACAGCGATTACAAAAACCTTGAGAAGGTGGCAGAGAAGCTTCTTCTTTGGAGAGAGGCGTCAAATTTTGCATATATCATGACGGATAAATCTAAGCTTGCGGAAGCAGAAGCACTTGCACTTACAGCATCGGCGGTTATAGCCATGCCGGAGCTCTGTGAGATTGTTAAAACTGCAATAATCCTGTCATGGACCTTTGCAGAGAGTGTTTCAGACCTTCATATTCTGCTTACAGGCGGAAAGGTGCCGCTTGTTAAAACGGCAAAGAGCTGGAGGCTTTCGCTGGAAGCCATGCTCTCATTTGGCGATCACCTAAAAGACGGTGGAGGCTCCGGTCTTAAATATGAGGATTACCTCAGAATGCTGATACTTACGGAAAATGACGGCAAGAAAACAATGAGGCTCATGGATGTAATTGAGATGAATGTAAGAAGCACCAAAGGTAACGATAGCTTCAAAATAGATAATTGTATTGATGCTTTCAAGGCTGACTTTAAGGCTTCCTCCAGAGGAATGAAAAGCTTTGAAGTGGACAGAATATATAGCTATGAAATGGGATGATATCAGTTGGAGTGGTCGGTTATGGCCTTTTTCAAATAAAGGAAAATTTAACATGAAATCAAGAAAAATATCAATAATAAAGGACCTGCTTCTCCGGGTTTTTACAGGAAAAAGGCCGTCACCGGCCGCTTCAATAACGGTCGAGGCATCACTTGTTCTGCCTCTTTTTATCTTCTTTTTCATAAATATACTGGGAGCCTTTGATATTTTGCGGCTACAGTGTGATATGGAGGCTGCTCTGCATCAAACGGGGAGTCAGATTATGGAACAGGCAGCTTATGCGGATATGCTTACAGGTAATGAAAAAAGTAAAGGTGCATCTTATGCAGAAGGTGCTTTGACAAGCGGGCTTGCAGCCAAAAAGGTAAAGGCATATCTGGGAGAAGATTACTTAAAAAACAGTTGTATAAGAGGCGGAGCAGGTGGCATTTCTTTTTTACAGACTGCATTTAGATCAGACGGTGACATCATCGATATAGTAGCTTCCTATAAGGTACATCCGCTTATAGGAATTGCAGGCTTCACGGATTTTACTGTTGAAAGCAGATTTTACGGTCATGCCTTTACGGGCTATGATCCTACAGGCGGCCATGGCAATGATGAAAGTAAAAAAGAGGAATACGTATACATAACGGAAAATGGCAGTGTTTACCACAGAAATATTAACTGTTCACATCTAAAGGTTTCGGTACAATCCTGCCCCAAAAGCAATATCGGTAACAAAAGAAGCAGTGATGGTTCAAAGTATTATCCGTGTGAATACTGCGGCAAGAAAGCAGGAGGTACTGTGTACATTACAAATTATGGAAACAGATATCACAGCACGAATAAGTGCTCCGCCATAAACAGGAATGTAAAAACCGTTCCGCTCTCCGAAGTAGGAGGAAGAAGGGCCTGCAAAGAATGCGGATAAATGCACATAGATAGATTTACGAGGTTATTAGTATATGGAAATCATTGAAGAAAGAATAATAGTTGAGACATTAATCAGAGTAGCAGTACTACTCATAATGCTCATATCAGCATTTGAGGATATGCGCAGCAGGAAAATAGATATCATATATCCTTTGGCATGTGCGCTTATATCGGTAATATGGAGTTTTTACAGCATTATATATCTTAAAGAAGGCATTTTTACCATGGCGCTTTCTCTTCTGCCCGGTGCAATTATGCTGGCCCTTTCCTGTGTTTTGAAAACTGGTCTTGGTATAGGCGACGGCCTTATGGTCATTGCAGCAGGTCCTGTTTTTGGTTCGGAGCTTGCCTTTGCGGGTATTACCATGGCATTTGTGTTTTCGGCAATAGGCAGTATTTTCCTTTTGATATCCGGGAAGGCATCTCTTAAGAGTAAGATGGCATTTCTGCCATATCTGACAGCCGGAATGGGGGTAATTTCCTTTGCATTTATTTAAAGAGAAAAAGCTTCCTGCCTACATGACTGTTGAAGCTTCCTTCATTGTTCCGGCAGCAACCTTTATTATGGCATTTATCATTTATCTGGCCTTTTGGTTTTACGGAAGATGCTTATTATCCCAGGATGTATATATTCTGGGGTTTCGGGCGGAGCTTTTATCAAAGGGACAGGGATACTCTTCGGAAACAGATTATGTAAGAGATAAAGCCGCAAGTAAGACAGGAGCTAGATATTTTGGTGCTGATAAGCCTGTTATATCCGCATCAAAAAGCGGAGATAGGTTAGTGACAGAAGGTAGTTTTTCTACAAAGACAAATGCCATATCCGGCTACTTTAAGGCCCTGCCTTCCACATTCAAAGGAAGTGCCAGGGCATCCGTAAGACTTAGAGACCCTGCCGGAAAGCTTAGAAAATACAAACGATCTCTGGACGTAGCAAAGAAAGTCGCCAGTAAAAAGTAAGAAACGAAAGGATTCATAAATGGACATAAAGTATTATAGAGAAGCGCTTCATAATTATCTTATCCTTAAGATAGATGAAGCTGATACTGACAGCTATCAGTACAAGATGCTTGAAAATAACCAGGTAAAAGGGATAATTCCCTTTACCATAAGGAGAATGGACGGCGAGACAGCCATATATTATGAGATAGATTCAAAGCAGAGCATAGCAAACATGTACTCTAATCGCAGGATTCCTTATGAAAAGCTTAAAAAACTCCTTAATTCTATTGTTGAAGTGACCGAGGAAATATCAAGATTTTTCCTGGATGAGAATCATCTGATGCTTGCAGGAGACTATATTTTTGAGGATTTAACAACGGGAAGCTTTTATTTTTTATACAACCCGGACTATGAGAATTCGAATGCAGAATCCTTTTTTGTATCCCTCCTTGAAATGATTGATATAAATGATCAGGAGGCTTCGGAGCTTATTTATGATATCTGCGAAAGAATTAAGCCGGATGGCCCGTGTTTTTCCATGGTAATCGGTGAAATTCTTAAAAAGAAGAAGTCTGTTGATGATACTCTTATAAGTCAAAGTGTATTTTCTGAAGATGACATTGATGAGGAGGATTCAGATGATGAAGTTGAAGCTGCTAAGGCTGATGAAAAAAGAAAGGGCATAGGCATAAAGCTCCCTCTTGGAGCCAGTATGTTAATGGCTGCACTTTTTGCGATGGTTGCCGGAGCGCTATGGTATATCAGAGCAGTATATATCCTGACTTATGAAGAAAACCTCCTTGATATTGTAGTCTTTATGGTATCCGTTATGATGTCGCTTATCTGCTTCATTAAGACCATTAAAGCATCCGGCAGTAATAAAACGATTATTAGGAAAAGCAAAAGGCATAAGGATGATGAAGAATATGAGGATGATGAGGACGCAAAACCCGAAGAAATTACTGAGGTGAAATCTGCTCCTGCGGTTGTTCATATGCAGGATACAGTCTATTCACCGGAAGAGGATGATGAAAATGAAGAGACAGTCCTTTTGAATTTCAATTTTGCAGGGAAAATGCATAAACTGTACAGTGCAACCGATGGAATACAGAATATTCCTCTGGATAATCTTCCTGTTGTTATCGGTAAGCTTTCTTCCTGTGCCGATGCGGTTATAAAGGATCCTACAGTATCCAGAATGCATGCAAAAGTATTCAGTATAGGAGGAGAGATGATGCTTCAGGATTTGAACTCCAAGAACGGAACCTTCATTAACGGTATCAGACTTCTTCCGAACGAAAAGAGAATCATTACAGCAGATGATGAGATATCCTTTGGTAAATGTGCTTTTTCATTCAGATAATAATGAGCCTTCGTATATTTCAGAAATCTGCTTTGTGGTATAATGTGATTTAGATTATTCTAAATCATGTACATGGGGTATGGTATGAAAATCAATATATATTATGGCGGAAGAGGAATTATCGATGATCCGACTCTTGGTGTTCTTTCCAGAATGTCGGATGTTTTTGGGGAGCTCAATGTTCAGGTCGAACAATTTAATCTCTTTGAGCATAAAAGCGGAATAACGGCATTGCCCGGAACACTTAAAGGCGCAGATGGTATTATTTTAGCTTCTACTGTAGAGTGGTTCGGAATAGGCGGATACATGCACCAGTTTCTCGATGCATGTTGGCTTTACGGCGATGAGGATAAGCTCAAGGGCTTATATATGGCACCTATTGTAATGTCCACAACCCATGGGGAGCGTGAGGGCATGATGGAGCTTGCCTGTGCCTGGGAGATGCTTGGCGGAATACCTCTTGATGGTATCTGTGGTTATGTGGCTGATACCTCAACCTTTGAGAGAAACGAAAGCTATCAGAAGCTCATAGAGAAAAAGGCCGAGAATATCTACAGAAGCATGAATCAGAAAATGGATTCCCTGCCCACTAGTAATCAGGCTGTTAAGAACAGCGTTGCCATTACCAAAATAACAGATCTGACACCGCAGGAGACTGAGCAGCTTTCAAGATATGTCTCCAACGATGAATACGTGCAGACCCAGAAAAAAGATATAGCAGAGCTGAGTAATATTTTCAGAGATAAGATGGATAAAGAGCAGACTGCAGGACATATTGAAGACTTTATGGGTAAGCTTAAGAGCCACTTTAAACCTGTTGCAGGGCTTCATGCTGTTTATCACATTACACTTACGGATCAGACCAAGGACAGAGATATTTTGCTTAGAGTAGAAAATCAGAATCTTGAGTGCAAGGCTGAGGAGGCTAGCGGCAGTGATGTGCATGCATCCATGACAACCTCTGTTCTTGAGCAGATAATTCAGGGCAGGATGACCTTCCAGAGAGCTTTCATGGAGGGCAACCTTAAGATGAAGGGAGATTTCAAACTGCTGAGAAATATGGATCAGCTGTTTGATTTTAAATAATATTGAAAGAACACAATGATGAAAACCTGGTGGAAGAGGTGGAAAATGAGGATTATCGCTTAGAAGAGGATCCTATGCAGGGCTTTTGGAAGCGACAGACTCAGATTTTCTTATCTTCCTATATAAATATCGCGATTATTGCATGCAATGTAATCATCTTTGTTTATGGCTTCTTTGCAGGTTATGATTTTCAGGACAGATTCGATTTTGATCCTGTCAGGTTTTTCCAGAATCAGGAGTATTACAGGTTATTTACATCGATGTTTCTGCATGCATCCTTAGAACACATCGGTAGCAATATGCTGATATTGTTCTTTATAGGTGCAAATGCTGAGCATGATCTCGGACACATCAGCTATCTTTTCGTGTATCTGATATCGGGATTAGCAGGGGATATGGTGAGTCTTATGGATGCTGTCATAAGAAATGACCTTACTCCTTCCCTTGGCGCAAGCGGTGCTATTTTTGGCGTAATTGGTGCAGTTTTAATCATTGTTATATATGGAAGAAAAAATCTAAGGCCGGGTTCGAATTTGCTGGGGAGACTGATAGCTATTATCTGTCTTTCAGTATATAGCGGCTTTAGAGAAGAGAATATAGATAATGCAGCCCATATTGGCGGACTGATTGGTGGAATCATTATTACATTTTTAATAACTAAAATATTCAAAAAAGAATACACGATGGAGGAGTGGCTATGAAGGACGATAATTGTATTTTCTGTAAGCTTGCAAATGGTGTTTTTCCTACAAATTCAATATATGAGGACGAGAATTTCAATGTAATCCTTGATAATGGACCTGCTACAAAGGGACATTGCCTTATTCTGCCCAAGGAGCATTACGCAAATCTGTATGAGCTTCCTGAGGATACAGCAGCAGAAGCTATGAAGCTTGCAAAGAAGCTTGCAAAGACTCTGACAGAAAAGCTTTCTGCAGATGGTCTTAATCTTGTTCAGAACAACGGTGCGGCAGCAGGCCAGACCGTAAATCATTTCCACCTGCACCTTATTCCCAGATATGAGAATGATGGTCAGCACATACTTTGGAAACCCACCGAGCCGTCCGCTGAAGAATTAAAGGCTCTGTGTGAAAACCTTAAGGCCTGATAATAGCGGAGGAATATTTTGAGAACGATTAATACATCAGAAATAACAGAAGCTGTAAAGGAGCTTTGCATAGAGGCTAACCACAGACTTTCGCCGGATATGACAGCTGCACTTCAAAAGGCCAGAGGAGAGGAGGAATCCTCATTGGGAAAGCAAATACTGTCTCAGCTTGAGGATAACCTTAGGATTGCAGACAGTGATACTATACCAATCTGTCAGGATACCGGAATGGCTGTCTTCTTTATAAAGGTTGGCCAGGATGTTCATTTTGAGGGTGGAAGTTTAACAGATGCCATAAATGAAGGTGTAAGGCAGGGATATACGGAAGGCTTCCTTAGGAAATCCGTAGTAAGTGATCCGCTTATCAGAGAAAATACTAAGGACAACACACCGGCTGTAATTCATTATGATATTGTACCCGGCGACAGGGTTGAGATAACAATAGCACCTAAGGGTTTTGGAAGTGAGAATATGAGCAGAGTATTCATGCTTAAGCCTGCAGATGGTGAAGATGGCGTTAAGGATGCAATTGTGCAGGCAGTAAAGGATGCAGGCCCCAATGCATGTCCGCCTATGGTTGTAGGTGTCGGTATTGGCGGTACCTTTGAAAAGTGTGCACTTATGGCCAAGGAAGCTCTTACCAGACCCGTGGGACAGCATTCAGATATCGAATACGTAGCAAAAATGGAAGAGGAAGTACTTACAAGGATCAACAGTACCGGAATCGGTCCCGGCGGTCTTGGAGGCAGAATAACAGCTTTTGCCGTTAATATAAACACCTATGCTACCCATATTGCAGGTCTACCTGTAGCTGTGAATATTTGCTGCCATGTGAACAGGCATCGCAGTATTAGTTTGTAAACTTACTATATATTTATACCGGAAGGAATAAATAAGCTGATGGAATATAAGATCACCGCTCCCTTTGATAAAGAAACAATAGCGAAGCTTAAAAGCGGAGATATGGTTTTTATATCGGGAACTATATATACAGCACGAGATGCTGCCCATAAGAGAATGAAAGAAGCAATAGACAATGGAGAAAAACTTCCTATAGATGTGGATGGAAATGTCATCTATTATATGGGGCCTTCTCCTGCGAGAGAGGGGCGTCCTATAGGATCTGCCGGCCCAACCACCGCCAGCAGAATGGATAAATATGCCCCGACACTGTTGGATATGGGCCTTAAGGGCATGATTGGAAAGGGTAAAAGATCAGATGCTGTAATAGATGCTATTGTCAGAAACGGGGCAATATACCTGGCTGCTATCGGCGGGGCAGGGGCTCTTTTATCTAAGGCAATAGTGCAATCGGAAGTAGTGGCATACGATGACCTCGGAACTGAGGCGATCAGAAAGCTTACAGTAGAGAATTTTCCGGCTATTGTGGTTATAGATTCATCAGGTAATAATCTTTACGAGACTGCAATTAAGGAGTTTAATACTGAAAAGATTCAATAATCTGCAGTAATGCAAGATGCTTAAGAGCTACAACTTCTTAAAAGATGTGTTGACAAGGCATCAATGTCTTTGTATAATTACTTTTGCGTTAGAGATATTTAGCTCTGACCATTAAAACCAAATACCGTTTGGTAGAGGTTTTCAGACATGGAGAAATACTCAAGTGGCTGAAGAGGCGCCCCTGCTAAGGGTGTAGACCGTTCACGCGGTGCGAGGGTTCAAATCCCTCTTTCTCCGTTGAAACTTCCAGAGAGCATTGAAATCAATGCTCTCTATTTTTTTATTCTCATGAGTTCCCGGATAAGAAATTGTTTTTATAAGTTGCATTTTCTGGACGGGATTATTTCTATTTATTATTAGTCAGGATTTTTTATATTTATTTGATCCGAAAAGATAAACACATATTAGTAATAGAAAAAGAATGCCAAAAGTGAAGAGTAACTAATAATGATATAAGTATCTTCTATATAATAACTACTATATATAGTAGTTAAAAGATTCATATACAATTAAAACAACAATATAAAGAAAAACTAAAATATATATGACAGCGTCGTCAAAACCGCAGTAAATACGAGGGTTTGAGAAATTTTTATAAATTTTAAAAAAATTTGAAAAAAGTAATTGACACACTAAGGCACTGATGTTATATTTATATTCGCTCGCTGCGAGTGATAGAAACGACTGACCGGAAGGCTTCAGCGTCTACACAGAAAAGCGAACGAAAAAATAATTTAAAAAAGTTCTTGACAGAGAAAGCCAAACATGATATTCTATCAGAGTTGCGGCTGACAAGCCAAGACAAAGCACTTTGACAATGGAATAGTAATGCAACCCTGAAAATTCCAAAAAGAAATTTCAGAGAACAAAACAAACCTAACAAGGTAAAAACGGACAGAACAAAGCCAAGCTTTAGTTCTGGTCAGACGAACGATCCAGTCACTTTAAGTGATTAGATAGAATTTAAACGTGAGAGTTCGATCCTGGCTCAGGATGAACGCTGGCGGCGTGCCTAACACATGCAAGTCGAACGGAGATTTAACGCTGATGAAGCTTCGGCAGAATCTTGTTAAATCTTAGTGGCGGACGGGTGAGTAACGCGTGGGCAACCTGCCTCGTACTGGGGGATAACAGTTGGAAACG
>NZ_AUJO01000003.1 GCF_000424265.1 Butyrivibrio sp. WCD3002 | reverse complement strand
CATTGTATATGGAAAACAGTAATAAGCTTAAGGTTCCAGCAAATCTGAACGCGGTCATATGCAGTAATGTTGATATTACAGCCGGAGCAGACACTGTAATAAATAAAATGACAATAAGTGAAGGCAAGAAGGTAAACTTTGAAGGAGACTTTACTGCAGAAGGGGATGTAAAAGTAAATAATCGGGCAGAACTCCGTGTAACAGGCGACTATTTGCAGAAAAACGGTGTTTTCGAGCCAGTGGGAACTGATGTAATAGCAGAAATTGATGGAAGCTTTTCGGTAATCAATAGTGGTGCTATTTGGAATAACGATGTAACTACAACAGTAAGTATTAGTGGAGATTTTTTATATAATTCAACATCCGGTACACAGCTCAATGCTGCGACTTGGAAGGTTAAAGGCGATGTTACCCAGGGCACGAAAAACGGAAGATGCTACATCGGTACTCTTGAACTTTTGACTAAAGGTGCTACGTTAGATATCGATAACGGAAGGATATCTACACTTGTTATAGACTGCGGAATATCCAATTTCGATATACCAAAGGTATGCTATGACAAGGTAAGAGCTACCGTAAAGGGAACCTTTGATGCTAATGGCGGAGTTTTATCAGACAGATCAACACTCATCACTTCAGGTGATAAGTTTGGGCAGCTGCCTACACCTACTCTTAACGGTAAAGATTTCGATGGATGGTTTACTGAGAAAAATGGCGGAGACAAGATAACTAAGGATACAGTTTCAGAGTTTATCGATGACTTCACTATTTATGCGCACTGGACGGATAAAGAAGTTGAAGATCCCGGTCAGCAGGAGCAGGATCCTATAGATACAGGTGTGGCAATCAAGGTTACCAGAGTTTCACTTGATTATACATCTGTAGAGCTTGAAGTCGGAGATGAATATCAGCTTACAGCAAGCGTTATGCCAAAGAATGCAACTAACAAGGAAGTTCAGTGGTCAAGCAACGTTGCTTCAATAGCAACTGTAAGTGATACAGGTCTTGTAACAGCAGTTAGTGAAGGTAGTGCGACAATAACTGTTAAGACAGTAGATGGTAGAAAGACAGCAACCTGCCTTGTAAGAGTAACAAGGCCAGTTGTAGCTCCTGCAAAGGTTAAGCTCAGCTCAGTAAAGAACAGCAAGGCAAAAACAACCACAGTTAAGTGGAATAAGCTTAATGGCGTAGACGGTTATGAAATTGAGTATGCACTCAATAAGAAGTTTACCAAGACCAGAAAGACCAAGGATGTAAATTCCGGAAGTGCTAAATCAGCTACAATAAAGAAGCTTAAGAAGGGTAAGACCTACTACTTCAGAATAAGAGCTTATGCATTTGATTCACATGGCCAAAAGGTCTATGGCGACTGGTGCGCAGCAAAGAAAGTGAAGATTAAGAAATAATCTTTAATAGAAAAAGCTGCATACATAAAATAAATAATTTATAAAATACAGAGCACTCTGCGGGTTAGTGATATGCAGAGTGCTCTTTTTATGCCCTTTTTGGCATAAATTATAAATAAATAAAATATCAACAAATTAGGTATTGAATTAATTTTATTTATGTATTAGTATGTATATTATGCAAGATTAATTGAATAAATATACATCACGGTTTTGAATAAACATAACCAAGAAGGAGGCATATTATGAAAAAGAAGATTATGGCAGTTATTATGGCAGCAGCAATGACATTCAGCATGACAGCATGTGGTGGTTCAAAAGCAGATACCGCACCTACCACAGAGGCTTCTACAGAGGCAGCAGCTGATACAGCTCAGGAGACAGAGGCAGCAGGTGATGCTGCAGAGACAGAAGAAGCAGGTGAGGCAGCAGCTGAGATCACAACAGTTACTCCCGGTAAGCTCACAGTAGCAACTTCTCCTGACTTTGCTCCCTATGAGTTTTATGCAGTAGGTGAGGATGGAACACCCACTCTTGCAGGCTTTGATATCGCACTTGCTCAGTACATTGCTGATTATCTTGGACTTGAGCTTGAAGTTGTGCCTGTTGATTTCGACGGTGTTCTCATGGAGCTTCAGACTAAGGCAGTTGACCTTGGCGTTGCAGGACTTTCACCTGACCCGAAGCGTGAGTCCATCATGGATTTCTCAGATATCTATTATGAAGGCGGACAGTCATTTGTTTGCACACAGGCTAACAAGGACAAGTTCACAAGCCTTGAGGATACCAACAATGCTGAGTATGAGATCGGTGCTCAGACAGGTGCCATCCAGGTAGATCTTGCACAGGCAAACAGCCCTGATGCTGATATCATTCAGCTCACAAAGGTTACAGACATCGTTGCTGAGCTTATCGCAGGAAAGCTTGACGGTGCATATATAGAGACAGCAGTTGCTGAGAGCTATGCTAAGAATTATCCTGAGCTTTGCGTAGTACTTGATGTTCCCTATGACGGAGCAGAGGGTTCAGCTATCGGCGTAAGCAAGGGTAATGATGCTCTTAAGGCAGGCGTTAACGAAGCTATCGCCAAGGCTATCTCAGAAGGTAAAATGGATGAGTTTGTTGCTACAGCTAACGAGCAGGCAAGCGGTGAAATCATTGAGGGTCTTCTTGATCAGCAGTAATTTCAAAAGAACCTGAAGCAGATAAAATGCGGACTCGGAAATGTATGTATTTCCGGGTCTGTTTTTATGGTATATTAAGTATTAACTATTAACAAAATTTCGGAGAGAAAAATACGTTATGGACAGTTTTATTAAATGGGAAAATTTCCCGAAAATATCATCATACTCCAGCCTTTTCTGGCAGGGCATGGTAGTAACCGTAATGCTTTCACTTTTTACAGTGGCAATCGGTTTTGTGCTTGCACTTATTTTATCAAGCATGAGGATGTCAAGATTTTATCCGCTGGCATTTCTTGGCCTTGATAAGGAAGGACATAAAAGAGAAAAGGGATTTGGTGTTACAATTAGTAAATTTAATCCCATTAGTTTTCTTGCGACGGCATACGTTGAAATCTTAAGATCAACGCCTGTAATTGTTCAGGTTGCCATCATATACTATGGCGTATTCGGTACTCTTATTCAGCTTCCCAGCTTTACTTTCCTGGGATTCATCAAATTTGAGAGATTTTTCCCCGGCGTAGTTGCTCTTGGAATGAACTCCGGTGCATATCTTTGCGAGATCATGAGATCCGGTATTCAGTCAATTGACGGTGGTCAGACTGAGGCTGCAAGATCCCTTGGTATGAGCCAGTTCCAGAATATGAGATACATCATTTTACCTCAGGCTATTAAGAATATTCTGCCTGCAATTGCAAACGAGTTCGTTGTAATTATCAAGGAGTCAGCGATCACCTACACAATCGGTGTTCAGGATATTATGTCAGCGGTAAATGCTGTTCGCGGTGCAACCTTCATCATAATCGAGCCTCTGCTTGTGGCAACGGCAATCTACTTCTGTCTGTGCTTCCCTACAAGTAAGCTGATTGCATATTTTGAAAGGAGGATGAGCCGTGGCGACAAGAGATAAGCTTATTCAGATAACAGATCTTGAAAAACATTATAATTTCGGTGCCATCAAAGCCCTTGATGGTGTGACTGTAGATATCGATAAGGGTGATGTAATGGTTGTAATCGGCCCTTCAGGCAGCGGAAAATCAACCTTCCTCCGCTCTCTTAATCTGCTGGAGGAGCCTACAGGCGGTGCCATAATTTTTGACAACGTGGATATCACCAAGAAAAAATTTAAAGATGAAAATGGCAAGTGGGTGAAGGTCGACATGGATATTCACAGACAGAAGATGGGAATGGTTTTCCAGCATTTCAATCTTTTCCCGCATAAGACCATCATGGAAAATATGATCCTTGCTCCCGTTAAGGTAAAGAAGGTTCCTGAGGAAGAGGCAAAGAAGAAGGCTCTTGAGCTTCTTAAGAGAGTTGGCCTTGAGGATAGAGCTGATGCATATCCTATCCAGCTTTCCGGCGGACAAAAGCAGCGTATTGCTATTGTTCGTGCGCTTATGATGGAGCCGGAGGTTATGCTTTTCGATGAGCCCACATCAGCACTTGACCCTGAGATGGTAGGTGAAGTTCTTGATGTTATGAAGCAGCTTGCTGAGGAAGGCATGACTATGGTTGTTGTTACTCACGAGATGGGCTTTGCAAGAGAGGTTGGAAACCGCATCCTTTTCATGGCAGACGGTAAGCTTCTTGAGCAGGGTACCCCGGAAGAGGTATTCGACAATCCGCAGCATCCAAGACTCAAAGAGTTTTTGAGTAAGGTTCTGTAATCGTATATATAATTGATTTATGAAAAGAGAAAGCAGTGGGATAAGTACACTGCTTTTTCAGTAATATGAATTAGAAAATCCTACAAGGAACAGGAAATAGGATGAAGGAAAATAAAAAGACAGCAATTGAAGAAATCGACAATAAGGCATCTTTGATATGTGAGGTTGCAGATAAAATCTGGGAGTACGCAGAGCTCTCTCTTATGGAATATAAGTCCTGCGATTTGTACTGTGAAAAGCTTACGCAGGAGGGCTTTGATGTGGAGAAGGGTATCTGCAATATTCCTACTGCATTTAAGGCAAGCTTTGGAAAAGGAAAGCCGGTCATCGGAATACTTGCTGAGTATGATGCTCTTTCAGGTCTTTCTCAGGAGCGAGGTGTTGCCGAGAAAAAGGCGTTTGTTCCGATTAAAGGTGAGATATCAGCTATAGGAACTGGCTGCGGTGGTGATTCATGCGACAGTTCATTGGAAAAAGGAAATACCGGACATGGCTGCGGACACAACATTCTTGGAGCGGGAGCCATGGCAGCGGCTATCGGAATAAAGAAGTATCTCAGTGAGTCAGGCTCTGAGGGCACAGTGATTTTGTACGGATGTCCCGGAGAAGAGGGCTGTGCATCCAAGGCCTTTATGGCAAGGGATGGCGAGTGGAAAAAGCTTGATGCTGCTCTTACCTGGCATCCCGCTGATTGCAACGAGGTTGTAACGGGTTCGTCAAATTCCTGCATTCAGGTTATGTACACTTTTCATGGAAAAGCATCCCATGCTTCCGGAGCTCCGGAGATGGGAAGAAGTGCCCTTGATGCGGTTGAACTGATGAACATTGGAGTGCAGTTTTTAAGGGAGCACATGAGCGAAAAAGCCCGTGTCCACTACGCTATTACAGATGGCGGCGGTGTGAGTCCAAACGTGGTTCAGCCAAGAGCCCAGGTTCTTTATATGGTGAGATCCAATCATGTGGGAGAAGCTGTGGAGCTTCAAAAGCGAGTTGATAAAATTGCTGAAGGCGCTGCCTTGATGACAGAGACCACCTTCGACAGAGAGTTCATTGACGGCCTTTCAAATACTGTTACAAACAGAAGTCTTGAGAAGGTTCTGTATAAAAACTTTGAGGAGCTGGGAGTCCCTGAGCATACTCCGGAAGAATTGGATTTGGCAGGAAGGCTTGGAAGGACCTATGAAGGCTTTGGGAAAGTGCCGGGAATTGGTTCTGATTTTGACGAAGAGTATGCAGCCGGTGTAAGTGGGCTTCGAAAAACATTATGCGCAAAGCTGAAGCTTGAAGGTGATGGAGCTAGTGTTTCTGGTTTTGGCGAAAATATTGATGGCAGCGTAGATGCCGCTATGAATAGTACTGCCGATGTAGGATGTCCTATGAACGATTTTCTGCTACCGCACTTTATGGGGAATGCTTTTGAACCGGGGTCTACCGATGTTGGAGATGTTAGCTGGGTCTGCCCTACAGCACAGATTCATGTGGCGTCCTGGCCCAACGGATGTCCCGGTCACAGCTGGCAGAATGTGTCGTCTGCAGGATCTTCCATAGGTCACAAAGCAGCTGTTCATGCCGGAAAGGTTCTGTGTGCTGCTGCAATCGATCTGTATGAGAACAGTGATCTTTTGAAGGAAGCAAGGGAAGAATTTGAGAAACGTACAGCTTCAGGATATGTATGTCCTATACCTGAAGGTGCCGTTGCAAAGGCTCTCGATATTTGATTTATGTATTTACTTATTCATGAATATTGATTTACATTAGATGTAGTTGTTTTTTGAATAAAAAGATGAGGTTTGAGTTGATTACAGGAGGACGAGATTATGCCATTTATTGATTCTAAGGTAAGCGTTAAGACAACACCCGAGCAGAGAAAAGAGCTTAAGGAGAGACTTGGTCAGGCAATAGCACTTATCCCCGGGAAGAGCGAGAGCTGGCTCATGATCGATCTTGCAGATGATCAGAACATGTTTTTCAGAGGTGAGGGAGATGCACCCACTGCTTTTATCGCGGTGAATATTTATGGCGATCCAAATCCGGCAGCTTTTGAGAAGATGACAGCAGAGCTCACCAAGATTTACGGTGAAGTTTTGGGAGTGGCTCCGGATCACATGTATATCAAGTACGCAGCTTCCCACGACTGGGGCTGGAACGGCAACAATTTTTGATTTGAGAAGAAGTGCTTAGCGAGGTTCTAAGGACCTGGCGGGACCAGCTCAGATTATGTTTGGAAAATGATTTTTGATACCCAATTTTCGGATACAAAAATCATTTTTCTTTTTACATGATAGATGGGAGGAGAAAGTTGTGAAGAAGTTTGAAGCGGTTGTTTTTGATATGGACGGAGTTATTTTCGATTCAGAAAGAGCAACTATGAATTGCTGGCTTGAACTGGCAGAAAAATATGGTATTGAAAATATGGAAGAGCCATATCTTGCCTGCACAGGTACTACGGATAAGAGAACCAGAGAAATAATGCTTGAAGCCTATGGCGACGATTTTCCATACGACGTTTACGCTAAGGAAGCGTCCAAGATGTACCATGAAAAATATGATGGCGGCCGTCTTCCTATGAAAAACGGCGTACATGCGATTCTGGATTTTCTTAAATATGAAGGAAAGAAGATTGCGCTTGCTTCTTCCACCAAAAGGCAGACCGTGGAGAATCAGCTAAGGGATGCCGGAATACTGGACTATTTTGATGAGCTGGTGACAGGTGACATGGTTTCAAAGAGTAAACCCGACCCTGAGATTTTTCTTCTTGCCTGTGAGAAGATTGGCGTAAAGCCTGAGGATGCCTATGCCATAGAGGACTCCTACAACGGAATACGCTCTGCTAACGCTGGCGGCTTAAGACCCATCATGGTGCCTGATCTTTTGCCTTCTAATGAAGAGATGGAGGAGCTTTCTGAAACAGTGCTTGAAAGTCTCATTGATGTGGTGGGATATCTAAGGAATTAGGCAGCTTAAAAGAATTCGGCAAATGCAGTGCTGCATTCTTTATGATATATTACATTTAGGTGTGAAATGAAAAAGATGAGGGGGAAAAATTATGAAATTTCACTACGCAGGTAAATACAGCGGGAATCCGGATGAACTTCCGTATCTTGAACACGAGCCGGGAGCAGTTCCGTTTAAAGAGGTTGAGGATGCCAAAGCCCTTGGCAGATTAACTACCGATAAGTGAAAAACAGACCTTTATCCGTGTGGGTATAGGTCTTTTTTAATTAATTGGATAATATTAAAATATAGAAAGAGCGACGGAACATTACACAAGAATGGTGAAGGAATGGGAGAATAAGAGATGTTGATTGAAGAAAGAAAATTTATTTTTCCAAATGGGGAAGAAGCGTTAATAAGAAGTGTTCGTGCAGAAGATGCACCGCTTCTAAAAGATCTTAGAGAAGCCACTGCGGCAGAGTCACATTTTCTTGCAAGAGAACCGGAGGATGGACCCTTCAATCTGGAGATAATGAAAGGCGTTCTTACTTCACTGGAAAACAGTAAGACAGATTTCATGATTAATGCTTTTCTCGGAGACCAGATCATCGGCGACCTCGGTGTGACCATGGTTCGTCCTCACCTTAAATATATGCACAGAGGTTATCTTGGAATGTCTATTCGCCAGAAATATACAGGACTGGGCCTTGGCAGCTACATGATGTCTCTTGCCATAGAGCAGGCTAAACTCAACGGCTTCGAGCAGCTAGAGCTTGGCGTTTACAGTGACAACGAAAGAGCCCGCCACCTCTACGAGAAAAGCGGCTTTAAAGAGTACGGCATCAATCCCAGAGCCTTCAAACTCCTCGACGGCACCTACCGCGACGAGATCATTATGGTGAATATTTTTGAGTAATAAGAATCCCAGGAAATTCCTGGGATTAATTTATTTGGTTATACCTTGCAAGCTCGCGTAATCATCTCTGAGCATGCCATAAATATTATAATCACAATAAACAGAAACCATTTTTCCTTGGCGAACGGTCCCTTCTTTTATAAAACCACATTTTTCCATAACCTTATTTGAAGCAATGTTTCTTACATCCGCATTTCCATTCAAACGGTCTATTTCTGTGTTCTCAAATATGAACCGTACCACTTCCTTTAAAGCTTCTGTAGTAATTCCCATATGCCAGTACTCAGGATTGATTCTGTATGCTATATCACCCATTCTGGAATTTTGGATATTAAATACCGAAATCATACCCACCACTTTATTGGATTCTTTTAGTACAATTCCCCAATCAAAATCAGGAGAAGGTTTTCTTTTTACCCAAGGGCGGGGATCAATAAACATAAGCTCAGGATTTTTCTCATTCTTACTTGCTTTTCTGCCCCAATATGTATAGATTTCATCTCTCCCAAGCCACTCTTTTAAATCAGGCACATCATTTTCGTTAAGCACACGAATAATCAATCTGTTCGTTTCAAGAATTGGTTTATCTATTTCATAATCTTTTAACATAACATCCTCCACAAATCTCGATTCTGTCTTTCTGCATCTAGACTAATGTAAAAAGAGACTTATAAAAAAATCAGTATTCATATAGTATTTATACATCTATAATACTACACAAACACTGATATTAATTAATGCAGAAGATGGGACTTGAACCCACACGCCTTGCGGCACAGGAACCTAAATCCTGCATGTCTGCCAATTCCATCACTTCTGCAAGCAAACATATTAAATTGATAACCAAAATGCAGAAGATGGGGCGCACAACGTCCGGGGGTTGCTGTTCGTCCGGGGGACGAACGCTTAGCAACGACCGAAGTGGAACGTAGACCGTTGGCTTTGCGCCGACCGAAGCGGAGCGGAGATTGAACCCACACGCCTTGCGGCACAGGAACCTAAATCCTGCATGTCTGCCAATTCCATCACTTCTGCTAACTGTTATAATATACTCTATGGTTGGGCTGCTCGTCAATTTTATTTCGGCTTATTTTAAGTCTATTTTCGGAAATGTTTGTCTTAGATAAAGGAATACAGGTTATGGAGAATATACTGATTGAAAATTTAGATAGCATACATACCACTGAAATGGGAGTGGACAGAATCAGAAGAAACCTTGGACTTGGAGATATTGATGTAGTTGCGTGGTGTAAGGAGAAGATCCTTGATACAAACGCAGTTATAGAAAGACAGGGCAAAAACTGGTACGTTCACATCGATGGGTGTGTAATTACAGTCAATGCAAGCAGCTATACGATTATCACCTGTCATAGGGAATGAATCATGATCATGACAGAAGTACTTTTCTTAAATGGGGGATTTTTGAAATTCATTTTGGAAACGCAGAAGTCGTGTGATGAATCGATTGCTGATATGATAGGCTGACATGCCGGAATTTGAAAAAATCGAAATTACAGCAGGCATTTTTGGGTGTTTTTTAACGAAATATCGTATTTTTCATTGAAAAAGAACATCGAATCGTTTGAATAACGTAATACAGTCTGCGAATTATCATAATAGTATAAATTCGACCTGCTGGAATTTGAAAAATTGAAAAAGCAGCAGACAGGTCCATGCCAGAGCCATCGTAATTTCGTTTTGTATGCCTTTTTGGAAGCGACAAGGAGAACAATTGTCGTAAAAAAGCAGAATATAAGCGAGAGTAAGCTCTGGAAAGCTGGGAAAGGGCTGCGGAATCTTCATCAAAGTGCAAAGCTTTTGATATGCCGTGACTCATGTGCAATAATCGTAATATGAGATTAGAAGTGGACATATCACATATGGCAACACATCATAGGAGCTTAAAATGACTCTGTTTGAACAGTTCATGTTGTTCCTGTTTCCGAGAACCAGATTCAGGTCAAAGGATAGGCACATAGAGATTAAGGACACAATTGAAGATGGAAGAGCAGTAAGGCTTTTGCTCTATGACGGCGTAAGAGAATCCGGGATGTATCTGGATGAGCACGGTGATAAGGATCCGTTGTTTAAATACATGCGGACGCTGAAGCTTATAACAGAGCACCACAAAGGGCTGAACAACGCCTTACTGATAGGCGGAGGAGGCTTCGTATTTCCAAAGATATTTTTAAAGGACCATCCTGAGCGAAAAATGACAGTTGTGGAGGTAGATGCAGGATATGTAAATCTTGCAAAGGAATACTTTGGTCTTGATACAACTGACAAAAGGCTGACCATAAAGATTCAGGACGGTCTGGAATTCATCAGGCAGAACAGCAATTTCGCAGCCTACGATCTTGTAATATTTGATGCTTATACCGGAAGCGCTGCTTCGAAGGCAATTTTATCAAGAGACGCGCTAAGGCAGGTCTATTCTATGCTAAGACCAAATGGCATCTATGCGCTTAATCTTATTAACGAGGCTCATGATGTCATTTCCATGGAGACGCATATGACAAACGAGAGTCTTAAAACAATCTTTGCCCATACAAGAATTGTCAGATGCCCCGGAGGTGGCAACTGTATTCTTATGGCCTCGGATAGGAAGCTGTAACATCTTAATGGAAGCCTGGCAATGCCTCGGATAGGAAGCTGCACCCCCTGAAAAGTGTAGGCACTTCGGCAACCCTGAACTCAAAGCTATTGTATTTTCGCAGAAAAGCTAAGCCTGTTTATTAAGTCTTTTTATAGTTTATTTATTTGCATACACTGATACATGGAATTAAAATTAATGTATGAGTGGGAGATGATTTCATGACGAAATCCGAGATTGATAAAAACAAAATCAGGCGCGTGTATAAAGATGAAGTAAGTGGTGATTTTCAGGATATGCTGGTGGTAAACAGCATAGTCATTAACTTCTTCTGGATACATTTTGTGCTCGAATTATGTTATATAGGCTTTAAGAATAACCCCATGGTGATCATAAATATCTTCAGCATGCTGACTTATGCTGTGGCAAATTACTTTGTCAGAAAAGGTAATGTGCTTGTGGCAGCGTGGATCTGCCTGTGGGAGGTTTATGTACACGCAGTTTGTGCAACTGTTTTTATGGGCGGAGAGTGCGGCTTTTATCAGTGGCTTTTCGGGCTTTTCTGTGCCATATTTGTTCCATTTGTTTCACCTATTCTTCAGGAAAAAGAGCGAAGAGGAAGCCAGATTTATGCGGTTCTTCTTGTTCTGACATATATTGCGCTTGTTGTTTTAACATGGAAAGACATATTTCCCAAGCATTTTCATCCAAGCGAAATTGCTCAGAGAGTAATTTACTGTATTAACTCAATTATTGGTTTCTTCTCTGTTATGGTCTACACACGAATGTATACAAGCCGCGTGGGGCGCAGGAATGAAGCTCTATTGAAAAGAGCAGAATATGACCAGATGACAGGATTTTACAACAGGCAGCGTACCCAGAGAATTCTTGAAAATGAGATAAAAGCTCAGGCAGAGAGAAAGCTCCCTTTAAGCGTAGCTATAATGGATGTGGACTTTTTCAAGCATGTAAATGATACCTATGGACACCTGGCCGGGGATTTTGTATTAAAAGAACTGTCTAAGATACTAAGGCCCGCAATAGATCAGGGGATGATTGTTGGCAGATGGGGCGGTGAGGAATTCATTTTGATAAATCCCGAGGAGTACCCATATCCCTCATTCTGTATGTCAATCGGAGGGATTTGCCGCAGTATAGAGGAGCATAATTTTGTTTTCAGAGGGCAGACAATACCCGTTACAGTTTCAATCGGTTCAGCCAGTTACGCTGAGGGAATGAGTCTTGAAAGACTTCTTCAGGAAGCAGACAGGAAGCTGTATAAAGCAAAAGAGGGCGGACGAAACAGAGTAGTTTGCTAGAAGAGGAGGTGCCTATGAAACTTGGATTCATCGGTGCAGATCATGAAGTTACAGGAAGCTGCCATTACATTGAGGCCTGCGGAAAACACATATTGGTTGACTACGGAATGGAGCAGGGAAGGATATCCTTTGAGCATGTCGATTTGCCGGTTAGTGAAGCGCAGATCGACTATGTTTTTTTGACCCATGCACATATAGATCACTCCGGAAATTTACCGCTTTTGTACGCCAGGGGTTTTCGCGGAAAAATATATATGACAGGACCAACTGCTGATCTTTGCAGCATAATGCTAAGAGACTGTGCTCATATACAGATGCAGGAGGCTGAATGGAGAAGCCGTAAGGGCAAAAGAAATAAGGATATCAAGCAGATAGAACCCCTTTATACCATGGAAGATGCGGACAATACGCTACGCCATATCGTGGCCTGCGACTACGGAATAAAGATCGATATCTGCGAAGGCGTACAGATAAGGTTCACCGACATCGGCCACCTTCTTGGCTCAGCCAGCATAGAAGTGTGGCTTAAGGAAAAAAATGTGGATAAGAAGATTGTATTTTCCGGAGATATCGGTAATTATGATCAGCCTATTATCAAGGATCCTGCGCTTACTTCCAGTGCCGACTATGTGGTTATGGAGTCCACCTATGGTGACAGATATCATGGTGAGGAGCGCCCTGACTATATAAAGGAGCTGACAGAGATTCTTAACAGGACCTTTGCGCGAGGAGGAAATGTTGTAATTCCTTCATTTGCAGTTGGCAGAACTCAGGAGATGCTTTATTTCCTTAGGACCATAAAAAAGGAGCATCTGGTAACAGCAGTGGAAGATTTTCCTGTTTATGTGGATTCGCCTATGGCCGTTGAAGCCACTGAAGTTTTCACGGACCATGCAATGGAATGCTACGACGAAGAGGCAATGGAGCTTGTAAAAAATCACATCAATCCCATCTCTTTTCCCGGGCTGAACCTTGCAATTACCACAGAGGAATCAAGAGCAATAAACGAAGAGGATACGCCGAAGGTAATCATTTCCGCATCTGGCATGTGTGAGGCGGGACGAATAAGACATCATCTTAAGCACAACTTATGGAGAGAAGAATCCACCATACTTTTTGTCGGATATCAGTCAGTTGGAACAACAGGACGCGCCATTATAGACGGTGTGGATGAGGTAAGGCTTTTTGGAGAAACTGTGGATGTACGGGCTGAGATATGTAAGCTGACAGGACTTTCCGGACATGCCGACAAGGGCGGACTGATAAATTGGATACAGGGCTTTAAGGAGAGGCCGAAAAAGGTATTCATAGTCCACGGCGAAGACGGAGTGTGCACATCCTTTGCCAATTGTCTTAGGGATGAGTACGGATACAGCTCCTATGCACCCTATAGCGGAACAGAGTTTGATCTGATTTCAGGTCAGATAATTAAGGAAGGCATTCCGAAGGAAGCAGTTAAAAAGCAGGCAAAGCTTGTATCTGATGTATTTACGAGACTTAAGGCAGCAGGTGCAAGGCTTACTGCAATTATTGCAAGAAGCGAGGGCATGACCAATAAGGATAAGGCAAAGTTTGCAGATCAGATAATCGCTCTGTGTGATAAATGGGAATGATCTTCTGCAAATAGTAGATAAAACAGGCCTCATTGTCGTAAGACAATGGGGCTTACTATATTTTGGGGTTAAATGTTTTAGGACTAACACTTTGGCTCAAGATATGGTAAACTAAATGGTGTTTAGGTTCTTTGCGCTATTTCGGATAATCTGAAATGGGGATTTTATTATTGATCTAAGCATTATGAACAGATTTCATTATGAGAGGAGAAAAAAGTATGAGAAAAGGCATTATTATGGCCTTTGCATGTGCAGCTATGATTGTAGCTATGCCATTTAGTGTAAAGGCTGAGGAAGGTTATCGTATTCACGGTGACACAATGCAGCAGAATGCCGGCGAGATGAAAAATGAGGCATTTTATTATGAAACGGGTATTATTGAGAATCAGAATTATTATTATAAATTTAAAACTGGTTCTGAAGAAGGCATCTATCTGCTTAGTTTAGCTTCTGTAGTTAAGAGTGCAACTTCAAATGGACAGGTAACGGTTACGGTAGTTGACCGATATGGCAGTGCTGTTGATAGTGCTAGTGCAGGAGGTCCAGGTGCTAATTACAGAACATCAAATGGTGTAAGAACATCGGACATTTTAATGCCGATAAGTGGTTTGGCCAAAAATGAATATTATTATGTTTGTGTAAATTCGAATGATGGCGATCCAGCTCACGAAATAGATATTACAACAAGAATATCTGTAGCATATATTTCTTTCCTACCTGCAGATGGTTTTCAAATGAAAAACAGTGGCAACACTCTTGATTTTAGTTGGAACAATGTTCAGAAAGCGAATAAATACGATTCACTCAAGTCTTTTGATGGATTTCAGTTAGAACTCTTTTCAGGTAATTCCACTAGAATTAAATATCTGGGTAATGGAGGATTAAAATCTTGTTCAATATCTGGTAGTGACAGTGACTTGGTTGCGCTTGGCTACCCTGCCAAGAGTGTAAGAATCCGACTGGGATGTTTGCAGACATATCGTTCTGTATTTGAGGATTCTTATTCTGTAACAAAATGCATCTATTCAGATAAGGTTTACCACACAGAGGTTGTTAAAAAGGCCGCTCAGTCAGATGTTTCAGGCCTTAAGTACAAGATCACAAAGGTTAAAGGCGATGGAACAGGTACAGTTACAGTGCTTGGCTTTGCAGATAAAAAAAAGGCCGCAAAGAAGGTAACTATCGCATCAAACGTAACAATTAAGGGCACAAGCTACAGAGTTACCGCTATCGCAAGTAAGGCATTTGCAGGAAACAAGAAAATTACAACAGTAGATATTGGTCCGAATGTGACAAATATCGGAGCAAACGCTTTTGATAATTGCACAGGACTTAAGAATATTACAATCAGATCCACAAACCTTAAAAAGGTCGGAAAAGGCGCGTTTACAAGAATTTACAATAAGGCTAAGTTTAAGAGTCCCACAAAGGCCCTTAACAAGAAAAACAAAAAGCTTCTTAAAAACAAGTCTGTTTCCGGAGCAAAATATACTGTAGGATAACTATATCGATAAATTTTTACATTATAATGTTTTACCCGGAGGAGATACATGAGTAAAGCTGATGAGATTTTCATAAATATGTGCAAGGATATCCTTGAAAACGGTACAAGTACCGAAGGAGAAAAGGTTCGTCCCCACTGGGAGGATGGAACCCCTGCATATACTATCAAAAAGTTTGGCGTAGTTAATCGCTATAACCTGGCAGAGGAATTCCCGATAATGACACTGAGGAAGACTGCCCTTAAAAGTGCAACGGATGAGATGCTGTGGATATGGCAGCAAAAGTCCAACAACATTCACGATCTACACAGTCATGTGTGGGATGAGTGGGCTGATGAGACCGGCTCCATCGGAAAAGCTTACGGCTATCAGATGGGCATAAAGCATCAGTATAAGGAAGGCATGTTTGACCAGGTTGACAGAGTTATCTATGACCTTAAGAACAATCCCTTCAGCAGACGAATCATGACTAACATGTATGTGCACCAGGATCTTTCAGAGATGAATCTGTATCCCTGTGCCTACAGCATGACCTTCAATGTAACTCAGAAAAAGGGAGAGGACAGACTCACTCTTAATGCTGTTCTTAACCAGCGCTCACAGGATGTTCTTGCCGCAAATAACTGGAATGTTGTTCAGTATTCTGTTCTTGTTCACATGCTTGCACAGGTATGTGATATGAATGTGGGTGAGCTTGTTCATGTAATTGCAGATGCACATATCTATGACAGACACGTGGATCTCATAAAAGAGCTTATAAGTCGCACACCCAAGCCGGCACCAACCTTCAGGCTTAACCCTGATGTTCATGATTTTTATGAATTCACAAGGAATGACGTATCTCTTGAGAACTACGAGGTAGCAGGAGATCAGATAAAAGATATTCCGATAGCGATATGATGATGTTGGTAGAATTGCGGGAGCTGGAACAGCGCAGCAATTCTGAGTATCATCAAAATAAAAGACAGAATAATAACCCGGAGGAATATATGAAAATTATTTTATCGGCAGATGAGCACTGGGGAATCGGCAACAAGGGACAGCTCCTTATCAGAATTCCCAATGATATGAAGAATTTCAGGGCAGAGACCATGGGCAAGGTCCTTGTATATGGAAGAAAGACCCTTGAAACTTTCCCGGGACAGCAGCCCCTTGAAGGCAGGAAAAACATTATCCTTTCAACTAATCCTGACTACGTGGTAAAAAATGCCACAGTGGTTCACAATCTGGATGAGCTTAAGGAGGCAATTGCAGAGTATGATACAGACATCGTGTATTGCATAGGCGGAGCCAATGTTTACGAGCAGCTTCTTCCCATGTGTGATACCTGCATTGTTACCAAGATTGACCGCACCTTTGAGGCAGACCGATTCTTCACCAACCTCGACGAAGATCCTGAGTGGGAGCTTGCAGAAGAGAGCGACGAGCAGGCATATTTTGATACAACCTACACCTTCAGAACCTACAGAAGGGGTTGAGAAAATAAGAAATAGTATTTTTAAAAAGCAGTGATAAAAATCACTGCTTTTTGTTGACCAAATCAAAGGTTTGAGATATTATAATAAATATTCACTTTGACGGTTTAAAGCGTCAAAGAAAAACATTTTACTTGAACATGCTATGCAAAGCCACATGATTGCTGGTTTTGAGGCGTGTATCATTATTCGAGGAGGACAGATATGAAAAAGAAGATTCTTGCCGCAGTTCTTAGCGGCGCAATGATTTTCAGCCTTGCAGGTTGTGCCCGCACAGCTGGTGGCAACACTACAGCTACTGAGGAGACTAAGACAGAGGCAGCTACTGAGACAGCTGCTGCTGAGGAGAGTACAGAGGAAGCTGCAGAGGAGAGCGCTGATGCAGCACAGGCTGAAGCAGGCAAAACATTCCACGTTGGTGTAATTCAGCTCGTTGAGCATCCCGCACTTGATGCTGCTACCAAGGGCTTTGAAGAAGGACTTCAGGCAGCACTTGAGGCTGATGGATATTCAGTAGAATTCGATTATCAGAATGCACAGGGTGAGCAGGCTAACTGCGCTACCATCGCAACAAAGTTCGTAAATGACAAGGATGACCTTATCATGGCTAATGCTACTCCTGCACTTCAGGCAGTTGCAGCAGCTACAGGTGATATTCCGGTAGTTGGAACATCAATCACAGACTATAAGTCAGCAGGTGTTATCAACGATAACAATGCACCCGGAACAAACGTAACAGGTGCTTCTGACCTTGCTCCCGTTGATGAGCAGATCGCACTTCTTCAGAAGCTCGTTCCCGATGCAAAGCAGGTTGGTATCCTTTACTGCTCATCAGAAGCAAACTCAAAGTTCCAGGTTGACCTTGCAGCAGCTGCACTTGACGCAGCAGGCATTGGTTACAAGGAGTACACAGTTGCTGATTCAAACGAGATTCAGTCAGTTGTAACAAATGCTATTGCTAACAGCGACTGTCTCTACATTCCTACAGACAACACAATCGCTGATAACATGTCAATCGTAAAGAATGCAGCATGGCCTGCAAAGCTTCCCATCATCTGCGGTGAGGAGAACATGTGTAAGAACGGCGGTCTTGCTACACTTTCAATCAGCTACTACGATCTTGGCGTAACAGCAGGTAAGCAGGCTTACGAGATTCTTGTAAACGGTAAGAACCCTGCAGAGATGCCTATCGAGTATGTTTCAGAGGGTATCACAAACGAGTACAACCCTGAGACAGCTGAAGCAATCGAGTTTGATCAGAGCCTTCTTGAGGGTCTTGTAGCAATAGAGATGGGTGAGTAACATGGTTTCACTATTACATGCACTGCCGGGTTCCGTGGCACAGGGACTTATTTGGGGAATTCTGGCTATCAGTGTTTTTCTTACTTTTAAAGTCCTTGATTATGCGGATATGACAGTTGACGGTTCATTCTGCACAGGCGGAGCAACATGCGTAATGATGATGCTCTCAGGCCACAACGTATATGTATCACTTCTGTGTTCATTCCTTGCAGGAATGGTGGCAGGCTATGTTACAGGTCTTCTGCACACAATGCTCAGAATACCTCCGATCCTGTCAGGTATCCTTACACAGCTGGGTCTTTATTCTGTGAACCTGGCTATTATGGGAAAATCGAACCAGGCAATCAGCGTTGACCAGTATGCGCTTATTGTAAGTCTCAGATTTATCAATTACTCAATTCTGATGAGTGTTATCATCGTGGGAATCATTATCTTCCTTCTCTATATGTTCTTTGGAAGTGAGATTGGATCTGCCATTCGTGCAACAGGTTGTAACCAGAACATGGCAAGAGCCCAGGGTATTAACACAGGAAGATGTATCAGAATTGGACTTATTGTAAGTAACGGACTTACTGCTTTTGCAGGCGGCCTCTATGCACAGTATCAGGGTAACGCCGATGTCAATGCAGGTCGTGGTGCTATCGTAATCGGTCTGGCAGCTGTTATTATCGGCGAGGTTATTTTCGGTTCAAGACACAACTTTGCAGTACGTATGGGCGTTTCCGTAGTGGGTGCCATCATCTACTATATCGTAATCGCCGTAGTACTTCAGCTTGGTCTTCCTTCAACATACCTTAAGCTTCTCAGTGCAGTACTTGTTGCTGTATTCCTTGGAATTCCTGCTATTCAGGGATATCTTGGAATCAAGGTTAAGCAGAGATAAGGAGTGGATAAGATATGTTAGAGATTAAGAACTTAGTTAAAATTTTCAATAAAGGTACAATCAACGAAAGGACCGCTCTTAACGGCGTAAACCTTACTCTTAATGACGGTGATTTTGTAACAGTCATCGGTGGTAACGGTGCGGGAAAATCAACTATCCTTAATGCTGTTGCAGGCGTTTGGCCTATCGATGAAGGTTCCATCGTACTCAACGGACATGATATAACAAAGCTTCCTGAATATAAGAGAGCGAAGTACATTGGTCGTGTTTTTCAGGATCCTATGATGGGAACAGCAGCAACAATGCAGATTGAGGAGAACCTTGCTCTTGCTGCAAGACGAGGACAGAGCAGAGGATTAAAGAGCGGTATCAACAACAGCGAGAGAGCTCAGTATAAAGAGCTTTTAAAATCTCTTGATCTTGGTCTTGAGGACAGACTTACAAGTAAGGTAGGACTTCTTTCAGGTGGACAGAGACAGGCTGTAACTCTTCTTATGGCATCTCTTAAAAAGCCTGATCTGCTTCTTCTTGATGAGCACACAGCAGCCCTTGACCCCAAGACAGCCAAGAAGGTACTTGAGATTTCTGAGAACATTATTAAGGAGCATAATCTTACAGCCCTTATGGTTACTCATAATATGAAGGATGCCATCGCTCACGGCAACAGACTTATCATGATGAGCGAAGGAAAGATCATTTACGATGTATCAGGCGAGGAAAAGAAGAACCTCAAGGTTGCTGATCTTCTTCAGAAGTTTGAAGAAGCAGGAAATGATGAAGTAAACGACGCTATGGTACTTTCATAATTCGTTGCTTCTTGCACCTTTAGATGTGCACAGTAACTATAATTCACCTATTACCGGAACCTCCGGATAGGCTCTTTATGGCTGACATAATAACCGACTGACAATGTGCCATATATGAGCATACAATCCAATAAAATGGATGTATAACCGAATTATAACCGTTTTAAATAAAAGGTTGTAATTCGGTTATTTTTATGTTATCATGCAAATTACCCGAAATATAACCGTTAACTAATAATTCGCGGGTGGTTTTGTGAGTTCATATGGAGGTAACCGAGTTGACCATAGATGAGATGAGAGATAGAAAGCGTGAGCTTGGCTATTCATATAAGCAGTTATCCGAGAAATCAGGAGTTCCGCTTGGTACTATTCAGAAGATATTTAACGGAGAGACTAAATCCCCCAGACACGACACCCTTGTTATGCTTCAGAGGGTGCTGGCGCCTTCTGCAAATGGCGTATCACCTCAGTTTTCCATATCGGATGAAGGACGAGGCGGAATGCTTTGCGAGGAACCGGCATTTATATTTGGCGGTGGTAAGAAGGTGGATTTGGAACATTTTAATGGTAAGAGGCAGGGTGAATATAGCCTTGAGGATTACGAAATGCTTCCTGATGATGTTCGGGTAGAACTTATAGATGGATATTTTTACTATTTGGAGTCGCCATCCATGAGACATCAGCTGATAATAGGCGAGTTGTATGCGCAGATCCGGAATTTTATCAGAGGGAATAAGGGTAGGTGCATTCCTTTTATGGCACCGGCAGATGTTCAGCTGGATAAGGATGATAAGACCATACTTCAGCCGGATGTTTTCATAGTCTGTGATCCGGATAAGGTTACTGAGAAAAGAATTTACGGTAATCCCGATTTTGTTGTGGAGATACTTTCGCCTTCAACATCTCGGAAGGACAGATTCATCAAGGCCAAGAAGTATAAATACGCCGGAGTTAAAGAATTCTGGCTTGTAGATCCGAGAAAAAAGAATGTCATAGTCTATAGCTTTGATGAGAATGACGATGATGACATCACTATTTATGGATTTGATGATAATATACCTATAGGTGTGTATGAGGGTAAGTTACAGATAGATTTTAATGATATAGCTGAATATGTAGATTCAGTTTGCGGACCGATAGAATGAAATATAAGTATGAAGTAGAATGTGAGAGAAATGACTCTCATGCAAAATACATAGTGTTAAAGGGGCTGGATGAACCCTGCAGACAGCTGGTGATACCGGATTCGATTGAGGTTTTGGAGTCAGATGTAAATGGCGAAGCTTCTGCAGAGGAAGTTCAGTCCAATGATGGAAAAGCTTCTGTCAGCCTCCCTGTGAAAATCATTGGAAATCATGCCTTTTCTTCAAGGAAGGATTTGGAGGAGGTTATTATACCTTCTTCCGTACATACTATCCTGGGGTTTGCTTTTCATAACTGTGGCAGGCTAAGAAGAATTCAGCTGACTGATTCAGTTAATGAATATCTGGATGGCAGTACCAGACAGTGTGAGAGCCTTGAAGAGATAGATGTGACTCTTGAGCATGAGAATTATTACGTGGTCAGAAGAATTCTTGAAGACAATGACAGAAGGCTTAGATTCAGACTGCATCTTTCTGATGGCGAAGCGGTTCTTGTATTCCCCGGATTCAATTATGACTTTGTGGAGAACACAATGGCAAGGACTATCCAGTTTGCCATAGAGGGAACAGGCTATGCCTATCGCGAGTGCGTTAAGTCAGATAATATCAACTTCAGAGAGTATGACAGCTTCTTTACAAAGGTATCTGCTGACGATAGTGTCATCGCTGAAATGATAGCCGTGTCACGTCTTCAATATCCCTATGAACTTGCAGAGGATGCTAAGACTCAGTACAGGGACTGGCTGTTTAAAAATGCTAAAAAGAATCTGATAAGGGCTGTCAGATCACTGGGTAATAAGGGCAAAGGTGTTACAGATACCAATTCAGAGCTTAGCGGAGTTGTGACCGATCTGGTCAGTTATTATATAAATGAGAAGCTTATACCGGATGGTGATACTTCTGCTATAATCGCAGAGGCAGCAGAGTTTGACAGAACAGAGCTTGTAAGCATGCTGATGGAGTATCAGAGCGGCAATGAGAAGCAGGATAACTTTTTAGAGCTGGATATATGAAAAAAGCAGAACTTGAAACAATTGGAAATAAAATATGGAGCGCTGTTAAAACAGAGCTGTTGCTTGATATGAAGTTTATGGCTCCCGCTCTGTCTGTGCTTGAGCAAAGGGCTGAGCTGTCCACAACAACAGTTGGAACCGATGCGGAGAGTGTTCTTTATAATCCTGACTATGTCAGAAGAACCTATGTGGAGGAGCCATCGAAGCTTAACAGAACCTATCTGCACATGCTTCTTCACTGTATGTTCAGACACATGTACAGAAGCTATGAGTTTGAAAACGGGGAACTGTGGAATCTTGCCTGCGATATCGCTGTTGAGAATATCCTTGATTCCATGGATTACAGGTGCATATACAGAGTCAGCTCAGATCTTCGTGACAGATGGTACGACAGACTAAAAAGTGATGTACAGGTTCTTACAGCCGAGAGGATATGCAGATATCTTGAGGAGCTGGAAAAGAATCCCGAGACGGCACTGGAGGAGCGTGAATTCGACAGGCTTTGTCGTGAATTCAAATTAGATGATCACGGTTTTTGGGACAGACTCGAAGATAAAGAGGATGACAGTGACAGTAAGGATAAGCCTGACATCGATATGCAGATGCAGCTTCGAATGAGGAAAGCCAATAAGCAGGAGCTTGAAGAATTCTGGAAGAATACTGCTAAGCGCATAAAGAGTGATCTGGCCAGTATCGGTGATGATAAGAGCAGCGAGAGCGGAGGCCTTTCCTTCTATCTGAAGGCTGAGACTGCCGAGAAGGTCTATTATACGGAGTTTCTTAAGCAGATAGCGGTGGTAAGGGAAGAGATACGAATAGATCCCGACAGCTTTGATTACGGGCTGTATAATTATGGTATGGAGCTATATGGCAATATGCCTCTCATAGAGGAGAATGAATACAGCGAGACTCATAAGGTGGATGAATTTGTCATTGCAATTGATACATCTGCATCCTGCTCTGATGAGCTGGTGCAGACCTTTCTTAATGAGACAGCAGGGATACTCAGAAGCAGTGATAACTTTTTCAGAGAGATACATGTTCATATAATAGAGTGTGACAACAGGATTCAAAAGGATATAGTGATCCACAAGCCGGAGGAGATGGAGCATTATGCAGAACATTTTGAGGTTTCCGGTGGCTATGGAACAGACTTTAGACCTGTGTTTGAGTATGTAAGGGACCTTAGGAAAAAGGGGCAGTTAAAAAATCTGCGCGGACTTATGTATTTTACGGACGGTTTTGGAGATTATCCGGAAGAACCCACAGATTATGACACTGCGTTTGTTTTTCCTGAGGATAAGCAGAACGGTTCGGATAAGATGCCTGAATGGGCTATTATGCTGTATATTTAGCAGGGACTGATGTTATATATCAGCAGCTATATGGGTATAGAAATTTAAAACAAAGGAAAAAGTACATGAACATCAAAGACGCCAAAAAAGAGATAATAAACACAATAAGAGCATACAGAGAAAAGGATGAGATGGGGAATTACCTGATTCCTATTCAGAAGCAGAGACCAATACTTCTTATAGGGCCTCCGGGTATCGGTAAAACTGCCATTATGGAGCAGGTTGCGGAGGAGCTTTCCGTGAATCTTGTTTCATATACAATTACGCACCACACAAGGCAGAGTGCTATCGGACTTCCTTTCGTTTCAAAAAAGGAATATGGCGGAAAAGAGGTATCTGTTACCGAGTACACCATGAGTGAGATCATTGCATCTGTCTATGACAGGATCGCCCAGACAGGTGTTGAGGAGGGCATCCTTTTCCTTGATGAGATAAACTGCGTATCTGAGACTCTGGTTCCTACCATGTTGCAGTTCCTTCAGTATAAGACCTTTGGTGCCCACAAGGTTCCCGATGGATTCATTATCGTAACTGCTGGTAACCCGCCTCAGTACAACAAGGCTGTAAGGGATTTCGATATAGTAACACTTGACCGTGTAAAGCGAATCGACATAGAAGAGGATCTTGAAGCCTTTTTCGAATATGCGGATGTTACCGGTGTTCATGGCTCTATCAGGGCTTATCTTGATATCCATAAGGACAATTTCTACAGAATAAAGAGCGATATTGACGGAAAGCGTTTTGTTACAGCCCGTGGATGGGAGGACCTTTCACAGCTGATAAGAACATACGAGAAGCTTGGAATAGATGTGGATGAGAATGTCACAAAGCAGTATCTGCAGGAGCCTGAGATATCCCGCGACTTTGCCATGTACTATGCTCTTTACAGAAAATATGAGGATGTATATAACATAGCGGATATCCTTGAGGGAACAATTCCTGCTGAGAAGGATAAGCTTAAGAAGGCTCCCTTCGATGAAAAGCTTAGTATCCTTAACCTTCTTATGGACAGACTTACCCAGGAATTTGTCGACTATGACAGAGACCTTGGAATTCAGAAAAAGCTTCAGGGTGAGATTAAAGAAATCGCAGGGGATGAGAGTAAATCTATTTTGGAGAAGCTCTCTGAGAGAACCCGTGAGCTGGAGGATGAAGTTGCGAAAAAGGCCGGTGAGCATCTCATGGATAAGGAATCCGAGATTGTGCTTGTACAGACATCGAAGGCTCTTACTGAGTTATGTGGCGAGCTGACTAAGGCCGGCAGCGTCAACAGAGATGACTCCAAGAAGATTATTAAGGAATGGTTTTCAAATAGAGAGCAGGCAAGAAGAAAGGCTGCGGGTGTTACATCGGCTCATCTTAAGAATGCCTTTGTTTTCCTTGAGAGTGTATATGGTCAGGAGCAGGAGCTTGTTCTTTTCCTTACAAGGCTTGATGGCGGTCACTACAGCCTTAAATTCATTCAGAATGAGGGCTCTGAGGAATATTATAAATTTAATAAGCTTTTGCTTCTAAGAGACAGAAGACAGGATATTCTTGCCGAGATTTTGGAGGTTTGATGTTTTAGAGGTTTGGGATATTGGAAGTTTGAGATTCTTTAGTCTAATTTATTATTTGAATCTGCCGATATAATAAATGAAACTATTGTCTTACGGGGGAAATAATTATGAAGAGAATACTCAGAGTACTTCTTGCAATTGCACTTATCTTTTCGATTTCATTTTCTTCTATGCCAATATCATCAGAAGCAGCCTTCAATGATCTGAGAAGGCACGGTGTTAAGGTCGACCTGAAAAAGGGAAACTGGACCTCTTTTTACACCAAGCTTCCGGGTACAAGTAAATATCAAAAGCTCTATGCCAAGATCACCAAGTTCTCCACAGGCGGTAAGAGTGGCGGCGGTGGTGGTTCCGGCGGCGGAAACTATAAGATCACTATTCAGATCCAGATGCCAAGTAAAATAAATAGGAAGGTTGCCCAAAAGTTTATGACAAGAATTAGTAGTGGACTGACTGTCGGTAACGAATTTATTGATTATGTGGACATCTGCATCGTCGATTTCAAGACAGGTGAAAACCTAAAGAGTGTCGAAACAGACGGCGAAAAGGGACTGAATTATCAGGAGGTTGTAGTTCAGGAAGAAAATGAGTGGAAGAGATACAAGCCTCAGAAAGCTAAAATAGGCAGTAGTACATACAATTACTACGTATCCTATGCTAAGACCTATACAGTTACTGTGCCGACAGGTTATACCGACCTGTGTATCGGAGTATGCGGTACTCATATAAATAATTACGAGAAGATGACGGACTGGAATCAGGGCTTTGTGGAAGGTTATACCAACCTTTCCGACACCTCTCATGTTAAGCTCAGAAACAAGAAGCTTACAGGAAAGCTGTGTCACTTTTTCAGGATAACGCCTTCAACTACAAGCAAATAAATAAATGATAAAAAAAGCTTAAAATCTTCGGATATTTAAGCTTTTTTTTATTTTATTTCGTATAATGTTGTAAAAAGGTGCCAAGGGGTGCCTTAAAGATAGTGCACAAAGCAGATTGTTGTATTTTTTCAGGTGAGGGGACAACCCACAAAGAGGTTCTATATGAAAAAAATACTTATTGTTGATGATGAGAAGATTACCCTTGGAATGAGCAAGCATATTCTTGATTTGGACTACGAGACTTTCTGTGCAACATCAGGAAAGGATGCTATCCGGATTTATAAGGCGGAAAGACCGGACATGATACTGACAAACCTCCATATGCCGGAAATGTCCGGATTTGAGCTTTTAAGCACTTTGCAGCATCAGTATGCGGAACGTATCCCTGCAATTTTCATGACGGCTTCTGAGGACGAAGAGAAGGAAATAAAGGGCTTTGATGCTAAGAGTGTTAATCTTGTCAGAAAGCCCTTCAGAGCGGATGTTCTCGCGGATAAAGTTGAAGAGGTCTTTGCCAGAGTAAAAAAGGTAAAGGGTAACAGAGTTCCTACAGAAACAGATCCGATGACCGGACTGTATAATAAGGCTTCATCACAGCTTGAAATCGGGGATATGTGCCAGGAGGTAAAGGGCACCCTCATGATGATAGATATAGACAATTTCAAGCTCATAAATGATAACTACAGTCACAATATGGGCGATAAGATTCTTATCCGTTTTGCAGAGATTGTAAGAGCGGCCGTAAGAAATAATGACATTGCAGGCAGAATGGGCGGAGATGAGTTTATAGCCTTTTGCCAGAATGTGACGGATGAAGAGATCATCGCAGGAAAAGTAAGGTTCATGAACGAAGAACTTTTAAAGTCAGCCAGAGAGTTCGTGGGAGAGGATCTGAATATTTCCTTTGGCGTCTCCGTTGGTGCGGTTATGGCTCCTGCAGAGGGCACGGATTTTCTTACACTTTACAGAAAGGCAGATAAGGCTCTGACTGCTGCTAAGCAGGAGGGTAAGCACGGCTATAATCTCTATGTTGAGGATAAGAAGGATAAGAACGGTAAGGGAGTTCCTGTTTCAAATATTGAACAGGAGATGCAGGTTCTTGGCGAGAGCAGTATGGGCAAGGGTGCCTACAAGGTTCCTGCAGGCGAATTTAAGACAATATACAGATTTCTTACAAGAGTGGGCCAGAATTATCAAAAGGAGAACCGTTTTATTATCTTCACTATTACGTCCAAGAAAGGTGCTAAAAAGCTCGGAGATGCGGTTTCTAAATTTGCTGACAGTTTATGTGCTTCTCTCAGAAACAGTGATGTTGTCACATTAAACGGCAAGGACAAGGTAGAACTCATACTTCTTGAAGCGGAAGCCCTGTACTGCGAGATGGTACTTGAAAGAGTGCTTGATAGCTGGAAAAAACAGGAGATTTCGGAGAAATTTGAGGTTACCTACGAGGTTCAGCTGATAAGATAAAACGCATGAAATTTTCAGTATTTATGCGGAAAAATGAAAGTTAAATACATTTGATTTTCCTCTAAAGTAAATTTAATATCGGCACGATAATAAAAGTGAACAAACAAATTACATGCAAAACGGCCGATAGCATGAAACAAATAATGATATATAACGGAGGAAAAGCTAATGTATATGTACGAATTGTTTCTTGCAAAAGATGTAAATGGAAAGAGCATACACTTTGTTGAAACCAACCACAAGGCAGATGATCTTGAGAATTGGCTTAAGCAGCTGGTTAAGGACAACACCATATCCCAGGATGTTGCAAACGCAGTAACCTTCGTTTGGTAATCATGACCGCTATGAAAAGACCTTCGCTTAACAATTCAATAGGATCAGCCACAATAAGTGAAGAAAGCATAGAATAAAGAGACTACAAAAAAGTAGTCTCTTTTACGTTATAGGAAACTCATATCATTGTCTTCGATTAATAGGACTTGTATTTATATATTTTTCGGGTTAAAATTCTATCACACTTAAATCGAGTGTATAAAATGTAATTTATAGTTTTTATTGACATAGGAGGACAAAATGAGCGAAACAGTAAATCAGGACATCATTAATTCAAGCATGCTCGTTGGAGAGATCATTACAAAGCACCCTCTTGCAGCACAGTTCCTTATGGAGTGTGGAATGGGTTGTATCCATTGCCCCGCTTCACAGATGGAGTCTCTTGCAGAGGCTTGTGCAGTACATGGCATCGATGGTGATGAGATCACAGATGCTCTCAATGATTACCTTGCACAGCACAACTCATAATATGGGTTAAAGCTTATCGCGTATTTCCGCTTCGGTTCTGTCTACTTCAAGCCAGAAATCGTTAGCGGACATGCGGATGGCACCTGCGCCATAAATAATTACCTGTTCTATTGCATCTGAAGTCGCTACTGTTACGCGGCTTTTTTTACTGTATTCATGAGCCGTTCTCTCTATGTATTGGTCGGCAGTCTCAGCTTCCCTTGTGAAAACAACATCAAGATTGTGGTATTTAATCACATGCTCAGTTCCGCCGGGCACTCTGTAGGCATCAAATACTAGAATCACATTTTCTCTTCTATAACCCTGAAAATTGGACAAAATATCCATCAGCTTATCCCGGGCAGACTTTATGTCATGCTCTGCTAAATTTCTCAGCTCGTTATTGGCATAAATAATATTGTAGCCATCAACCAGAAGATAAGAGTTCTCGGGAGAATACTCGTTTTTTGCCTTGTACTTTTTCTCGGGAGCTTTATTTGCGGCCTTTCTTTTTCGCTCCTCATCTGCCTTGGCGTCATAGCGAGGTTTAACCTTACCGTAGGTTCGCTCGAAAATCTGATCAAGCTCCTTTATGGTGGCGCTGTAGCTTTTCTCCCTTTCCTCGTAGGATAGCTCCTGCCCTGCGGATTTAATATCGGATGAGCGGAAGCTCTTAAGCTCATCGCCGTAAAGTGAAAGGTCCGTTTCAGGGGCATTCAGGTTAATGCCATTATCTGAGTCTGATGAGGCCTCTGACCAGCCTGTATCCACATGCATATGATTTCGTACTTCATCCCAGGGAATAAGCGTTCCTGCGCCGTGTGAGCAAAATACACTGCCTGTCGGCTGCTCTATGTCGCGGTCCGGATCGTAATCAGCTGCTGCTATGATCTCCTCTGCATTATGGCAGGGCTCGTAACCACGAAGGTTAAGTGAAATTCTTCCCTGTCCGTGGGTGAAGGAGATAAGCGAAGCTGAATATCCCGAGAGCTCAGAAGCAGGAACAGTGCCTGTTATTACAGAAGTACCATCCTCCTTTACTTCGGGAGGATTGCTGGTGCCATTCATTCTGCTCATATCACTTAAAACTCTTCCGACACAGTCCCCCGGAACTTCAATTTCATAGTCATATACAGGCTCCAAAAGAATACTGTCAGTCATCATAAGACCCTGACGTACGGCACGGAGTGTAGCTTCCCTGAAATCGCCGCCTTCAGTGTGCTTATCATGGGCACGGCCGCCGATTACGGTTATACGCATATCGGTAATATCTGAGCCGGTGAGGACTCCCCTTATATTTAATTGCTCAAGATTTGAAATAATGAGGTTTTGCCAGTTTCTTGCAAGGATATCTGTTTTGCAGTCTGTATCAAAAACGAGGCCGCTGCCGGGCTCGGCAGGGGACAGCAAAAGATGCACCTCTGCATAGTGGCGGAGAGGCTCAAAATGTCCCACACCTTCAACGGCATTTCTTATGGTCTCTTTATAGACGATGGTTTCAGGACCAAAGTCTATGTCGATATCAAAGCGTTCCTTGCAAAGGTGCTTTAACACCTCCATCTGAACCTCGCCCATAATCTGAACAGATATGTCGCCTGTCTGCTCATTTTTGTGGACGGATAAAAGCGGCTCCTCCTCAGAAAGAGTAAGGAGATTGTTGTAAACTGTGAATTTGTCGGCATCCTCAGGCAGCAGAATCGTAGTGGAAAGAATAGGCTGCAAAAGCTCTGCAGTTTCTCCAAGGAGATTTCCAAGGCCCTGACCTGCACGGGTTTTGGAAAGCCCGGTGACAGCTACAATTCTGCCGCCGGTGGCTTCCTGAAGAAGCTCATATTTTTCTCCTGAATAAACCCTTATCTGGTCTATTTTTTCATCAAAGATCATATCTCTTGGATGAAGAGAACCCCCCGTAATTTTCATCCAGGTGATTCTGGCACCAAGATTGTCTCTTGAAATCTTATATACCCTTGCTCCAAACTCTTTGCCGTATTCAGGCTCCGTAGCATACCTTTCAATCAGCTCTGTAAGCTCAGCTACACCCTCCATTTTTAGGGCAGAGCCAAAGACACAGGGGAAAAGCTTTCTGTCTGCGATAAGCTTTGATATTTCTTCATCCGTAACATGGCGACCGCTCTCAAGGTATTCCGCAAGAAGCTCGTCATCGCAAAGAGCCAGCTCCTCCTGAAAATCATCAGGGCTTAAATCCCCTGAAAAGTCCAGTGCATGGGAGGATAATCTTTTTCTTATGTCCTCATATACGCGGCTCCTATCAGTCCCTGTCTGATCCATTTTATTTACGAAAATAAAGGCAGGAACCTGATAGTGGGACAAAAGTCTCCAGAGCAGGGATACCTGTGATGTGACGCCGTCTGCTGCGCTTATTATAAGAATTGCCACATCCAGAACCTTCATTGTGCGCTCAGTTTCAGCTGTAAAATCCGCATGCCCGGGAGTATCCAAAAGAGTCACCCTTGTTCCGCCCTGTAAGGTCAGCTCAGCCTGCTTTGAAAAAATTGTGATACCACGGCTCCTTTCCAGAGAATAGGTGTCAAGGAAGGTATTGCCGTGATCTACCCTGCCGGATTTTCTTATGGCTCCGGAGGTAAAAAGCAGCGCTTCGGACAAGGTTGTCTTACCTGCATCAACGTGTGCATATATGCCAATATTTAAGTGTTTAGTAGTATTTGTATCGTTTTCCATGAGATTTATTCTAACATTAAAAGAAATATTTTTGAGAAAAAATAAAAAAAATAAAATTAATGGTTGCTTTTGTTCTCGTGGCGTGGTAATATACCATTTGTCGCCGGGGTGTAGCGCAGTAGGTTAGCGCGCTATCTTAGGGAGGTAGAGGCCGCGAGTTCGAGTCCCGCCACTCCGACTACTAGACCTTGAATTCAGAAATGGATTCAAGGTTTTTTTGTAGAATCCTATTTTATTATCTCTTTCGCTTTGGTGCTTATAATATGATATAGTAATAAGAACAATTATCAGATAATTGAGGAGCCGATATGAAAAAGAGTAGGGGAGAGAAAAGGTTTTTATCAGCTGTTATTCTGACAGCCATGCTGGGCACTTTTTGTTGTTCTGATTGTGGCAGCATGATTTTTTCAGAAAATAAGGCGGCACTTGTGGTGCATGCAAAGGAAAATGAAATAAAGGTTTCTCAGCCTGTAATAAAGGGCTGTGACAACAAATATGACGGTATGATCATAAGGTGGAGCGAAGCTGAAAATGCTGAAGGCTATAATGTCTACAGAAGGACCAGATCCACGCAGCCCTGGACACTTCTTGCCACCGTTCCGGCAGGGACACTTTCCTATAAGGATAACGACACCATGAAGGATGGAGGACTGTACACCTACATGGTTCAGGCCTTTAACGGAACAATTCTTTCAAAGGAATCCGCACCTAAAACCTTTAACAGGGTAAATATCACTCTTGCCAGGGTGAAGGTGGCCTATAAGCAAAAAAGCGCCAGAGAAATGCTTAAGATGATAAATGATTTCAGACGAGGTCCTGATGCATGGGCGTGGAATGCCACCAATACCACAAAGGTGTATATATCAGGACTAAGCAGACTGTCCTATGACTATGCTCTTGAAAAAATAGCCATGACAAGAGCTGCCGAGGTTGCAGTAAATTTTTCACATGAGAGACCAAATGGCGGAAACTGCTTTTCTGCTCTGGACGAAGCCGGTTACGTATACACAGCAGCCGGTGAAAACATTGCCTACGGTTTTAAGACGGCGAAGGCTGCCTTTGCTGCTTTTCAGGAAAATGACAACAAGTATATAGGGCAGGGACATAGAAGAAACATGCTTAACAAGGATTACAATGTCTGTGCCATAGGTCACGTCAAGGTAAACGGTGTTCATTACTGGGTTCAGGAGTTTGCCAATACCACAGAGGATTCCGATTATACCAAGACTCAGAGTGCCACTCTTAAGGTAGATATGGAGATAGCATCTGAGGATCTTTCAAGCTATAAAAAGGCACTTAAGCCCATACTTGTAAAATATAAGGATTATCCTCCGACAAAATCGCAGATAGTGGCTGCAGAGCCTGCAAAGAAGAAGGTAACGCTTTCTTTTACTAGATCTGTGGGCGCGCAGGGCTACGAAATATATCGCTCCGAAAAGAAAAAAACAGGGTACAAATTTATAAAACGTATCGGCAAACAGGACAAACTGACGTATACTGATAAAAAGTTATCTTCTAAAAAGAAGTATTACTATTACGTCGTGCCATACAGAATATCTCACGATACTTATGTATATGGCAAAAAGTCAGATGTGATAAAGGTTAAGACACGCTAGGTTGATACGCAGGCAGGAGGAAGAAATGGATATAGTGGAAAACCAGAATTTAAGGAATGAAATAGAGAACATAGTTGGACTTATTCTGGATGACTATAAAAAGGGCAGAGATGTGGATCAGATTGATGTTTTTAATCAGCCTGACAGAGATGCGGTAATCGATATTGTTAATAAGCTTCTTCGTATTCTTTTCCCGGGATATTATAGGGATAAGGTCTACAGGAGCTATAGCGATAACAACAGAATGGGTATCATCATTGAAGATGTCATCTACAATCTTCAGAAGCAGATTGCCATTGCCTTCAGACATGCTAAAGACTATGAGAATGCAACAGACGACACACTTAGCTGCGGCGCAAGATGCATAACCCTTGAGTTTTTCAAGAAAATCCCACATATAAGAGAGCTTGTTGATACAGATCTGCAGGCATCCTATGATGGCGATCCTGCTGCTTACAGCAAGGAGGAAATAATACTTTCATATCCGGGACTACTGGCAAGTACCATTAACAGAATGGCCCATGAGCTTTATCTTCTGGAGGTTCCGCTTATTCCTAGGATCATGACAGAGTATGCTCATTCAAAGACGGGAATCGACATTCATCCCGGTGCAACCATTGGAAAATATTTCATGATCGATCATGGTACAGGCATAGTTGTTGGTGAAACCTCGATCATCGGAGAGCATGTAAAAATCTATCAGGGTGTTACCATAGGTGCGCTTTCCACAAGAGGTGGTCAGTCCCTTAAGGGAGCAAAGAGACACCCCACCATCGAGGATAATGTAACGATTTATGCTGGTGCTTCAATACTTGGCGGTGAGACCGTGATTGGTCACGACAGTGTGGTAGGCTCCAATGCTTTCATCACATATTCAATCGAACCCGGGTCCCGCGTCAGCATGAAAAAACAGGAACTTGAATTATAATAACGAACTTCGCTCATTAAATAAATTATGGGCGAAGTTCTTTTTTATACTAAAGTATCTAAACACGCTTACCGATAATATAGATGTAGGTAAAACTATATTCTTTTTTCATGGAAAGCGGTGAGTATATGGTTAGATCATTATGGTCAGGAGTAGCAGGACTTAAGACACATCAGCAGAAGATGGACGTAATAGGTAACAATGTTGCTAACGTAAATACTACATCTTATAAATCGCAGCAGACCACCTTTGGTGATCTGTTATATCAGACAAGCAGAAGAGCAAACGGCGCTTCAGCTGTAAGAGGCGGAACCAATGCAAGACAGGTAGGTCTTGGTGTAAGAACCGGTGCCATAATGACAAATGTAGGAAAACAGGGATCAATCCAGACCACAGATAATGCACTGGATGTAAGTATCACCGGCGATTCCTTCTTTATGGTAGAAAATGCCAGCGGACAGATGAACTACACAAGAGATGGTTCATTTTCCGTTGATGCCAACGGATATCTGGTTACAAGATCCAATGGATATTATGTAAGAGGCATCACACAGGAAGGCGGAGACGCCACAAATACTGAAAGAATACAGGTGCTTCCTCTTGATGATGACGGAAATCTCATAAATCTTGCAGGACAGGCTACGACCTATGCAAGAATTACAGGAAATATAAGCAGAACAGATAATCTGCTTGCTTCAGAAAACGGACGTACACTGAATCTTGAGTTCTATGGAACTGACGGCAAGACCTATACTGCAAGATTCCAGTTTACCAATGCGGGAGATGACAATGATACTACATATCAGGCTAATCTTACTGCTATCTATGATGAAAACCACAAACGTATAGAAGGCGGTATTCCTGAAGATATGAGTGTTGCCCTTAACTATGATCCTGCAACAGGAAAGTTTGTATCAGCAAACGGTGCAGCCAACGGACAGGTTGAGCTCACCTTCCTTGGCGATGCAGCGGCAGCAGGAACCATCACACTGGACTTTTCAGGTACAACCAATTATGCACCGTTAAACGGAGCAACAAGCTCAAGTCTTGAAGCTCACAGAGGTGATATTGAAGGTAACTACGAGGGCTATCCTGAAGGAATGATGAAGAACTTTTCAATAGGTCAGGATGGTACTATCACAAGATATTACAGTAATGGACAGACCAGATTTGCAGGTAAGATAGTAGTTGCAGAGTTTGCCAACGTTACAGGTCTTGCGAAGGAAGGTGAAAACCTCTATTCCGCAACCGGAAACTCAGGTGCCGCACAGCTCATGTTCGTCACAGATGACGGCGGATACATGACATCCGGAACCCTTGAGATGAGTAATGTGGATCTTTCCACAGAGTTTACGGATATGATCACCACCCAGCGTGGTTTCCAGGCAAACAGTCGCGTTATTACTGTCACAGACACTCTGCTCGATGAGCTTAGACAGCTGAAACGCTGATAAAACCTGCAAAATTGAACATTGATAATAAACCCGGAATAAGATCTTTTTTAACAAAAAAACCTTATTTCGGGTTTTATATTTATAAATAATCGTACAGAAAATGTGTAATAAAATAGGGGACATAGACCGAAATATATAGTACAATAAGTATAGGAAAAGTGAATATTGCGACAATTAGCACTCGGTACTAGACAGTGCTAACAAAAGGGGATATAATCATTAGCATATCATTTTTAGCTATACGCAGGAAGGAGATGAGGCTATATGGTAATCGTTAAAATGAACAATACTACAGTTGAATGCAGTATTGCTGCATCAGAACTTCGTGAAATCGGCCTCACCCCTGAAGCAATCATGAATGGTGAGAAGAAAACCGTACCTTTCATGGCACAGCTGAACAGGGAAGTTGGTGAACAGCTGGGATTTAATCCCGAAACAGAAGTTCTAATGATGAGCAAGAACATGATGATGGACGGAAGTGTCCGCATTTTTGCAATTAAGATGTCCAATGAAGATATCCAGAAATCCGCAGACAGGATCCGCGGCTCGGCAGAGGCGATTCTCAGAGAGATGACCCAGGAGAGAGTTGATGCGATCAAGCGTAAGACCGGTATGGAGAAGGGACAGGCTCTTAATGAGATGATAGGCCAGGTATCTGAGCTTATCGAGCAGATTTATGATCAGGATGAGGTTCAGGAGCCTGAGATCGAGGCTATTGCTAAGCACATCGTTAATACTGAGCGCTACATGGCGAAGTTTTCCGATATCAATTCTGCTGCACGCTTTTCCAAAATTGCATTTAGTCTGCCCATTACAGCGTCAAAGCTTTACAAAGAGAATGATTCCTACTATCTGACCTTTGTGCTTGAGCCTGACAATGAGAATACAGTATATGATCTTAGAAGAAGCGGACTTGAGTATGCAGACGATCTTGTGATGAATTCTGCAGAACAGACACATGTTGAGGAGACAGGTAAATGCATTATCAAAGAGGATGCATTGTTACACCTTAGAGATATGATATGCTGATAATTGATTTCACAGGAATTTATGAGAACGAGGGATTTACTTTTCATGCAGAAGGAGACCCTCGTTCTCTTTTGCGTTTAAATGATGTCACAGGGACCAACTGTATCTGTGACGATTTTGCATGGGAAAAAATAAAGGAAAGACTCGTGGAGCTTGATAAGCTGCCATATATTCGTTTTTTTGACTCGGGGAATTATCATTACATGTCCAAGGTTTTGATGGATGTAATGAATGAAATGGAAAAGCTTCCGGAATTTGACCTCGTAATGTTTGATCACCACCCGGATATGAAGTGGACATCCTATGGTGAGATTTTATCCTGCGGAAGCTGGGTTTTGAATGCCCTTAAGGATATCAGTTCGCTCAGAAATGTGTATATCATAGGCGCTGATGAAAAACTCATAAAAGAAGTTCAGGATGAACATCCGGAGTATGAGAACAGAGTGACCTTTTTGCGGGATATGGAGTCTTTTTGGGCTGCCAGAGGAAATAATAACGAGGCATCAGATGGTAACGGTGCAGATTCCCGGGCAGATGAAGAGACCGTCAGGAAAGTCTATATATCGGTAGATAAGGATGTGATTTCCCGGGATGAGCTTGCAACCAACTGGGATCAGGGCGAGATGACCATAGATGAATTAAAAAAGGCCCTGGAAGACCTGAAAAACAGGTTCGAGGGCAGAATACTTGCGGTTGATGTTTGCGGCGAATGTACCCCTGACTCAGAGGATTTGTTCACTGAGCAGGGCGTAGCATCCAGTAACCGTGTAAATCAAATGATATGCGATGTTTTTTCGGAAAACTGACTTTTCAGTTATGCCGCCATTTTGTTGTTAAGTGAAAGCAGGTGCTCATAGGCATGGGTTTTGCTTCCGGCAGTTATAATAAAGTAAACTCCAAGACCTGTAAGGTTGAAGATCATAGCGGGGCCAAGGCCTGCAGTTAAGAATAAGTGAGCGGACATTGAACCAAATACGCTGACAGGTACTACACTTATAATGCAAAGGCCGATTCCCACAACCAGTGAAAAGGTCTTTTTGAGGCGGGACTGTTCAAGCTTGTTTTTAAGGAAGTTCTCGGTTTCTCCATCTACTGCGCAAAGCTCTCTTTTAAGAAATTTCCATTCCTTCATTTTATGGCCGGAGAGAATGATAAGTCCGACGCCTATTGCGGTTGACAGGAAAAGAAATCCAACGCCAAGTCCTCCAAGCATCTCAGAGAAGGAGTTGTTTCCAAATATATAACGGAAGCTCTCACCAATAACAGGGCCTGCAGGTGATATTATGCAAAACAGTATTCCGAGTGCCAGAATCATTTTGGACAGGGCACAGTCACCAACGTAGTCAGCTGCTTCATCAAAAGATACAAGACGTCTGTATACAGTGTTTGTTTCCACTATACCTACCGGCTTTTCCGGCTGCTTCGTAGTACGAAGGCTGAGGCTCTCTGCCAGCTCTTCGGGTGTTCCAAGTTCACTTATTATTGTTCCTATAACCTCGTTTTTGGGCATCCCCGTTGATATGAGTTCGTTGTACTTATCCTCTGACATAGATAAAAGCTCAGATTTAGCCTTCCTTATCTCCATGGTGTCAGGAAAATTTGTAAACATTGTCTCTAAATAATTTTTTATTGTCTCCATATATATGAACCCCTTTCCCTATTGTGCATCCGATATGAATCGTTCGATTACATCTTTGGTCAATTGCCATTCTTCACATTTTTCTTTGTAATAACTCTTCCCTGAATCCGTTATCCTGTAGTAAGTCCTTCGCTTGCCATTTTCAGCTTCCTGACTGAAGGATGTTATATATCCGTTTTTCTCAAGCCTGGTAAAAGCAGAATAGAGCGTGGTTTCTTTTATCAGATATTTGTTGTCGGAGAGAGTTTTGATATTCTTGGATATTTCGTAACCATAAGATGGTTCTTTTATCAGAAAAAATAAGATTATGGTGTCGTTATACCCGCGAATAACATCACTGCTGATTTCCTGCATGATCTATCCCTTTTGTAGAAATGCGATTATTTGCGGTTTATGTTGCTATTTGGTATTACTACGACCATCGTTACTACGACTGTCATAGTAAATATAATACGACTGTCGTAGTATGTCAATAAAAAATCGTAACAAAACCTATAAATGTCTGATATTATAAATCTATAAAGCTTTTGAGGGGTAGCATTCGTAATGAAAATCAAATGGAATATTAATAAAAAGGCCATCGCCGGAATCGTGGTTTTTACGCTTTTCTTTGGGGCTCTTACCTGCACAGCAGGTACCTGGATTTTTGACAGGGCCATCGAGAAAATGTACAACGACAGGGGATATGTGCTGGCAAATATTATCCTGAATGAAATCGATCATGACAAGATTGCCGAGTATACCAGAACCTGGGAGGCGGATGATTATTACCATTGGATGGAAGAGTACCTTCGAAGAATAGAAGAATATTCGGGTGCTGCTTTTATCTATATAGCTGTTCCTTATGAAGATAAGACCATGAGATATGTCTACGATTCTGATACCTTTATCGGAGATATGGATCCAATCGCGGCATCCTTTGAAGAGATATGGACTGCGTATACCGAGGGGGAGAGACCATCAAGCTATCTTGTTAGAAGATCCAAAAAATACGGATATCTCACATCGAGCTGTCTTCCTGTTAAGGACAGTACCGGACAGGTGGCTGCTCTTTTATTTGTTGATACATATATGGATGTGATCATATCCACTCTTCTGAAATATGTTTTTAACATTACGGTTATTACGCTTGTTTTGCTTGTGATTTTCTGCGTCTTGAACTGGATAGTCATGCGTAAAAACTTTATTGATCCCATAATGCTGATAAGAGACAGCGTCGGGAAATTTGCTAAAGGCAGCGCACAGGCAGATGATTCTCTTAATAAAATAAAGTCCGGTGATGAAATTGAGGATCTGGCAAAATCCGTCCATGATATGGAAAAGGAGATCATCAACTATATCGATGATATTAAGAGCATTACCGCAGAGAGGGAGCGAATCGGAGCTGAGCTGAACGTGGCAACAAGAATTCAGGCTGATATGCTGCCTAGTATTTTTCCTCCTTTTCCCGACAGAGATGCTTTTGATATCTATGCTACAATGTCTCCCGCCAAGGAAGTGGGCGGTGACTTTTATGATTTTTTTCTTATAGATGATGATCATATAGCAATGGTTATGGCGGATGTATCCGGAAAAGGTGTACCTGCAGCGCTTTTCATGGTTATTGCGAAGACCCTTATTAAAAACAGAAGTATGATGGATGAGAAGATGTCTCCCGCCCAAATACTGTATGATGTAAACAATCAGCTCTGTGAAGGTAACGATTCGGATATGTTTGTGACTGTGTGGCTGTGTATCATTGAGCTGTCCACAGGAAAAGGAATTGCATCTAATGCAGGTCATGAGCATCCGGCGATAAAGCATGAGGGCGGACAATACAGCTTTAAGGAATACAAGCACTCTCTGGCAGTTGCGGTATTTCCTGAGACAAAGTTTGAAGAGCATGAATTTCAGATTATGCCCGGTGATTCAATATTCGTCTATACGGATGGTGTAGTGGAAGCGACAAATGTAGCTGATGATCTCTATGGAACTAAGAGACTTCTTGATGCTCTTAATATCGAGCCTGATGCAGACGCCAAACAGCTACTTACAAATGTTAAAAAGAATGTGGAAGAATTCGTCGGTGTAACCTCTCAGTTTGATGATATGACGATGATGTGCTTTAAGTATTACGGCGAAAATAAATAGGATGGTTCAAACTCCCTGACTCACAGAAAAATGTGGGTTCGGGAGTTTTTATACTTTCTTAATAGATATTGAATGGTGTTTTGTTTCATAATTCATATATAAAGGTAAATAGAATTTTTCACTGTTGACATTGTTTTTTTATGAGGAGAAGGATATGGCAAATTTTACTAGTGTACAGGGAAAAAATCCTACCGAAATGTTAGAGTCGCTGGAAAGCAAAATGAAAGATCAGGCGGCTTTTGAAAAAATGAAAGTTGATGAGAAGATGCAGCTATTTGCAGATTATCTGTATTTTCAGGGAATTCAGATAATCGGTCAAGGCGATGATTTTTCTTTGCACAGACAGATAAATCATCATATGCTTGGGAGTTCATATCGCAGGCTTGCCCAGTATGTTACATCAGGTGAGGAATGTCTTAAGGAGCTTCAGGATCCGATATGGATGAAGATGGCTTATAGAGACAGAGTAAGCACTCAGGATATGATCGATTTGGGTAAGATCAATGCCAGAGAATATGATGATGGCATTGAAAAGGGGCAGGTCACCCAGATGCGTGAAAATCGTCAAAAGAAAATTCAGGCTGCCCGCGATAAGAGAGCTGCGCAGGAAGTAGCTGATGCTGAGAACAGGAAAAGAGAAGAACAGCAGGAAAAGGAGCGGGAAGAGCGCAGAATTAAAGAAGAACAGAGAAGAAAAGAAGAAGAGGAAGAACTAAAAAGGCAGGAAGAGGAAGCACGCAAGGAGAGAGAAGAGCAGGAGAAAAAAGAAGCCGAAGAAGAAAAAAAGAGGGAAGCGGAGCGTAAGGAGAGAGAGGAACGCGAAAAGAAGGAAAAGGAAGAGCGCGAAAAGTTAGAAGCAGCACAGCGTGATAAAAAGGAAAAAGAGGATAATGAGCGCAGGGAAAAAGAGCGCCTGGAAGAAGAGCGCAGGGAAAAAGAGCGCAAGGAGAGGGAAGAACTTAGGGAAAAAGAACTAAAGGAGAATGAAGAGCGCAGGGAAAAAGAACGTAAGGAGAGAGAAGAGCGCGAAAAGATAGAGAATGAAGAACGCCGGAAAAGGGAAGCAGAAAAGCGTGAAAAAGAACAAGCCGATAGGCAGAAGAAAATAGAAGAATTAGGAAACAAGATCAAAGATAAAGATTTTGCCGGCTTGAATGCTACCGAGAAGAGAAATATCATTAAGCAATATTTAACGGAAAAGGCAAAGACAGACCCTAAATATCAAGAGTCTGAAAGCAGTAGGCTTGAAGCAAGAATCAAAGGCTCAAGTGAAATTATGCTGGCCATAAATAAACTAATGGAAGTGACCGGCAATAATGGAGAGTCTCTTGTAGATGAGCTGGATAACAATTTATATCTTCAGACGGAAATAAAGAGGGGTATACTAATTTCGAATAAAGAAGCGAATAAGATAAGCCCCGGTCAGCAAGGTTTCCATGAAAAGCTTGACAGAAAGTATTCCGTCAATAATCCGGGTCAAATAAGTAATGATACCAAGAGCAAAATTGATTATAGCAGTCTGAGTAGGCATGGCATTATTGAGCATACCGGTAATATCAATGGCATTACTAATGCAGGCGAAGAGAAAACGGATTCTAAGAATGGGGCTGAAAGAATCAGTGAGCTGGATAGCATTATCAGAAGAGCAGATGGAGCACAGAAAAATGTATGGTTTGGAAGCGGACAGTATGATGATTCTGTAACTGCTATCAAAGAATTAAAACAGAATTATGAGCTCCACAAAGAAGGATTTGTTATTGATAAGAACCAATTGAGAAGTGATATTGAAAAAGCGGAGCGGAATATTCAGTCATATTTCAACAGAAAGATGGATAGGAAGGAGCTGACCGAGAATGGAGCATTTACAAATAAAACCGATGAGAAGTCTAAGAGACGTATCGGCGTAATGCAGGATTCTGTAAAGCTCCTTGCTGATATGCGCAAAGAACTTGGTCTTGAACGATCCATCATCATTGATAGAGGCATGAAAAAGGATGGTCCTGTTAATTCGTTATCCTATAATGATATGCTAAATAAGCATGGTGTCAGTCAGAATAAAAATACCGGCAGCAAACGAAAAGACAATGCAAAAGAAAGAGTTAATCCTATGAAGGAAGATGACATAAGAAAAAGCTTTAACAGCAGCAGAAGTTCCTTCTCAAATAATGGTTTTTGATAGTGTCAGATTAAGTAATATACAAAGTATTGGAGGTGGACCAAATGAGTAAGGTACTATTGCTGAATGGAAGCGCGCACCAGCACGGTTGTACGGCGACTGCACTGGATGAAATGATCAAAGTGTTTGAGAAGGAAGGCATCGAGACGGAGCTGATTCAAGTGGGAACAAAAGATATCCGAGGATGCATTTCCTGCGGAAAATGCAGCGAAACAGGAAAGTGGGTGCGTCAGTAGTAAGCTGTAGAAGAGGCGGAAACACTGCAGATATTTTCCATAATAGTATCATGCTTCGCATTATCCTCTCGATTCCAAAGGATCTTAAGGATATTCCTGTATCTTACAAAAAGCAGATACAGGAATCGATAAAAAGAGCTTGATGATTATGTAATCTCAAATTCTTTGCTTAGCTCATTATTTCATGATGTTACTGCTTTTTATTTCAGGACCTTCGATTTTCTCTCCGGTAGCAATCTGCTTGCTGGTTGAGTTCTGCCTGATTCTTGAGTGCCTGTTGGATTCATGTTTATCTGCCACACCTTCAAGTTTCATAAGACCATCCAGATTAGTGGCATTTACTACTCCAATATGAGGATTTTTCTTGAAGGAGCTGATAGCCTTCTGTATACTCCTGGAATTTGAAAGCCTGGTGTGTCCATTACCGATTGACCAGCCTCTTGTGATGTTATCCTTTTTTTCATAGGCCTTGGCAGTTCTGTCAGCCTCTGATAAAGCTGAGAGAAGTTCATTCAGGGTATTGCCGTTATTGAGGTTTGTGGCTTTGACAGCATTGTCAAGAGCGTCCTTCATGGCATTGTACTCAGGTGAGTTGTCCTCTCTTTTTCTGTTTGTATAGGTACCTTCGAGAGCCTTCTTTTTCTTCATAAGGCTATCCCTGAGAGCAGCAACTGCAGATCTCTGATCAGGATCAAGGGCTTCGATCATCGGATTATCAGCGGGATCTTCTTTGATCTTGCCGCTCTTTATGGCTTCTTCTTTTTCCTTCTGAGCTTTCTCAGCTTCAGCGGCTGCCTGCTCTTGCTCTCTCTGCTTAATAACCTCCGGTGTGGCCGGAATAATCTCATGCATTTCGTTATTAATCATGACAGACATCTTGATCTTGCCTTGAGCCAGGTCACCATCTGTCATATTGATAGCCATATGTGCTAATACTGAATTGATATATTTTTGCTCATTTCCGTCACCAAAATAACTGTAGTCGCGTGAAGTTCCAAAAGGTATTCCATAGGCGGCTGCATAATTCATCTTCTGGCCGTCTTTCTCAACGATCACATTTTTAAGGAGATAATTCAGCATATTTGTTGATAGCTGATCAGAAATCTCATCGCTCATTCCGGGCACACCCTCAAAGGTGTCATAGATCATCTGGCTACACATCTCGCCCTTGTATTTAGATAATTGGTTTCCGGCCTTGATTATGTTTTGGTAGCCATTGCCGCGCTGTATTTCCTTATCGGTTGATGTGGCAGTATCCCATAGTTTCTTTCTGTCTGCTTCCTCTATGTCTTCTACTAAATTTGTTGCAGCATAACGCTTAGGCATTATTTTATCCTCCTGAAATTTTATTATTCGGCACTTTGAACCGTTAACTTTTTTATTTCATACATATATATATGATTACTAATTAAAAATCCCACGCATATTATTATATTTTTTTTAATAAAAGATTAAACATTATTTTTGTGGGATATCACATAATTCCACAGAGATGATATTATTGAATGAAAGGTAAGATAATAATCGCAGTTTGTGGAGGAGAGCTATGAACAGATCAGAATTGTTTGCAAGTATTTTGATGGAAAAGAATGATGAAAAGCTACATAAGTTTATAGATGAGATGTCAGAACGTGATGCTAAATACATGCTGTTTAGTCTTACAAGGACTGTTCAGAAGCATGCACCGGCAGGAATGATTGAGCCACTTTCATTTTAAAGAGATGGTGGCAAGATTTTGATGTTATCCGGATAAACGTGAATTTACGCTGATCATAGTAAAGAAACGAATCAGATTCAAAGATATTCAATATGAGAAGGAGATTAGCACAATGAAGCCAGAACGGGATATAGTATATAAAAGACTAACTGAGAACGAATTAAGCAGAATCGTCAAAATGAGAATAGACCAGTTGACGGAGGAATACACATCACAGGGCAGGACTGTTCCGGAAGGCGTAGACCTTGAGGATGCTCTATTTGATTTTTACAAAAGAAATATGGCTGCCGGCACTTATGTTTCATGGCTTGCCTTCGATGGGGACAAAATTGTTGGGACAAGCGGAATGTCTTTTGCAGAGAAACCACCATACTTTGCCTGCCCATCAGGTAAACTGGGGATTTTATCAAGCATGTATACAGATCCCGATTACAGGAGAGTGGGAATTGCCACAAACCTCCTGGATAGAGTTGTAAATGAAGCAAAAGCCTATGGCTGCGGAACAATCTATATCACAGCTTCGGATATGGGTGTTAAGTTGTATGAATCATATGGATTTAAACATAATGGTAATTTCATGCAGTTTAACTTTTCATGAATAAGACTAATGACGAATCGCAGGAAGCTGCAGATTCAAAACCCCTGATTTTTCTAGGGGTTTGTTACCTAAAATGCATTTGATCTGTTGAAATGGTGCGATTAGAACTTTCAAACAGGCTAAAATGGGCTACATAACCTGTTGAAATATCTCTATTAGTGCTTCACAACAGACCAAAATGTCAGGGTGGTCATACCTTCGTAATGAAAGTAGTAGAATATAAAAAATGCAAAATATGGCATTTCTTCACTCTCTAACAGAAGAAAACTATGATGCAATCAAAAAACTGATAAGATCAGAATTAAGTGAATAATTCATTGGATAGGGGGAAGCAGCGGAAAATCAATATTAGCTAAATCGTTGCAAGAGCGGAAGATGGGTTGCTGCGTGCCTGTGGCACGCGTTTAGCAACGACCGGAGCGAAGCGGAGATTGAACCTAGGGTTCAATGTTCGCTTCCGCACTGTAATACAAAAGATGGTCAGCTTTATGCTGACCATCTTTTGTATTACAGTGCGGAAGAAGGGACTTGAACCCTCACGATGTAAACATCACAAGATCCTTAGTCTTGCTCGTCTGCCAATTCCGACACTTCCGCATTTAACATATTAAGTTCAGTTGCTTTAGTTGAAAACTGATGCAGGAAAAGGGACTTGAACCCTCATGATATTGCTATCACACGGACCTGAACCGTGCGCGTCTGCCAATTCCGCCATTCCTGCAAACAACAATAGTTATTCTATCTATTATGCTTCATTTTGTCAACGATATTTTATTATATCAAGAGCTTTTTATGCATTTTATTCCACATTCAGTTTGTCTGCTGCTTTGAACAAATCACCAAGTATATGGAACTTCTGACAGTATTGAAGAATTGAGATAATAAGGAGTAGTATACTGATCAGAACCGTAATCAGATTAAGCGGTGTAGGATTTGCCAGAATTCCAACTACACATATCGTAAGTCCTACAATGAGCGCTGCCATAATAATGATTCTTCTAAGCAGTTCCTGATGAATGGCATCAATTAGCATTTGAATCTCTTTTTTCTCTGCAAGAATCTCTTCGTCGGATAAAAGTTCTGTCTCGAGCTTTTCGACCCTCTTTAATCTGTCGCGAATTCTTTTTTCCATCATGTTAAAATTCTCCCCATTTTTATCCCGGAAAGGATATACTTAATATTGTTATATAATATACCATTTGGCGCAAAAATGCTAATATGCCCGGCAGGTGTTAAAATGAAATGTACTGAATAATTATTGTTAAGGAGTTTTATGAGTTATAACAAATCCCTGGATTTTCTGGAGATGATAAAAAATACATCATCAAAGTCTTCAAAAAAGGCAGAAAAGAAAACACCATCATCTGTAATCGCAGTTATCGACACAGAAACCAACTGGCATGATGAAGTAATGTCAATAGGAATTGCCCTTGCTGATGCAAAGACCTTCAGGTGTATTGATCTAAGATATTACATACTAGAGCCTGAGATATTTGTTGGAGGAATGTTTGACAGTGTCCTCTATATCGCCAAGGATGCCACACAGCTTAAGGGTGACAGGAAAAAGGTGATGAGGGATATCGGCAATTACCTTAGAGAAAAAGGTGCAGGATCCATTTTTGCCTATAATGCCAGATTTGACTATGGTCACATGCCGGAGCTTTCTGATTTTGAATGGTTCGACATTATGAGACTTGCTGCTTACAAGCAGTATAATAAAAGTATTCCTGCAACCGCAGAGTGTTGCAAGACAGGCAGACTTAAGAGAGGCTACGGCGTGGAAGAGATTTTAAGGATGCTTGGCCACGGCTCAAATTATTGCGAGACCCACAACGCAGTGAGGGATGCAGAGGATGAACTGAAGATAATGGAACTTATGGGGCAGCCACTTGAAGCCTATGAGTGTGCAAGACTTTAAGCTATAAATACACATGATAATAATTTACTAAAACGGAGGAGACAGAAAATGTATATTACTGACGACGGAATAAGGCTTAATGCGAAAATCGATATGCCTAAAAACGGCGCTGAGAAATGCCCGCTTTGCATCATAATTCACGGCTTTACAGGCCACATGGAGGAGAGACATATCATAGCAGCTCAGGAAGCTATGAATGAAGTTGGCTTTGCTACCCTCAGAGTTGAAATGTATGGACATGGTAACAGTGACGGCGAATTCAAAAATCATACACTGTATAAGTGGCTTACAAATGCAATGGCAGTTATGGATTATGCAAAGACTCTGGATTTTGTGACAGATATTTATGTAGCAGGTCATTCTCAGGGCGGACTTACGGCTATGCTCCTTGCAGGAATGGAGAGAGATAAGATCAAGGCACTTCTTCCTCTTTCACCGGCCCTGGTAATCCTTGAGGGCGCAAGAAAAGGTAACCTTCTTGGACAGCCTTTTGATCCTGATCATATTCCGGATGAGCTCTTTTCATGGGATGGCAGGAGCCTTAGCGGAAACTACATACGCGCAGCCCAGACACTTCATGTGGAAGAAGCTATAGAAAAATATGATGGACCTGTACTTATCGTTCATGGCGACGAGGATGAGGCAGTTCCTGTACAGTATTCAATCGATGCTGCAAAGCTTTATAAAAACTGCAAGCTGGTTCTTATCCCGGGCGATACACATTGCTACGACAACAGCCTTGAAAAAGTTACAGATGCCATTAAGAGCTTTTTAACAGAACTTACGGAAGGAGCAAAATGAGAGCGGTAGTAACAAGAGTTTTATCAGCATCAGTCACGATAGATGGGAAAAAGGTATCTGAAATCGGAAACGGATTTCTTGTTCTTTTGGGTGTACGAAGTGATGATACTGAGGCAGAAGCCATAAAGGTTGCGGATCGTATTTGCGGTCTTCGTGTTTTTGAGGATGAAAACGGCAAGATGAATATCGGCCCTGCAGATGCGGGAGCAAAGCTTCTTATAGTCAGTCAGTTCACTCTTTATGCAGATGTTTCTTCCAGAAGACCCGGTTTCACCGACGCAGCAAAGCCCGCTATCTCAGAGCCATTATATGAACTGGTGGTCTCAGAATGCAGGAATAAGGGCTTCGAAGTTCAGACAGGAGAATTCGGTGCCGACATGAAGGTTGAGTCTGTAAATGACGGCCCGGTAACAATTCTGATAGATACAGATAACCTTAAGAAAAAATAGAAGAGATAATAGTTTATAAAATTTTTAGAATTGGCTCACATTTTTTAAACATTTCGAATGTAAGATGGTTTCATGACTTGCAAAGGAGAGGACGTCATATGAAAACGAGCGATACTTACATTGCAGAATTTGTTGGGAACTACACAAGAAGAAAAGGCTACCCGCCTACGGTGGAGGAACTCGTTGAAGTATTTGGATTTGTCAATGTGACAAAATCGCTGTATTATGTAATCAGCCTGTACAGAATAGGGATGATCAGAAACAGCATGTATTTTGGCACAAGAGACCTGCAGTTACTCCCTATGAAGGCTGAGCGGTAATTTATTCATTTTGAAAACTAAATAATGTAAATATAAAACTGTCTGCAAGGGTGCATGAATACTATCATTGTGGACAGTTTTTTTATTTATGCAAATCAGTGCATAAAAAATGAATAAAAATACTATTTTTGAATATTTTTTATTGTGCCACAGGGTAATTTCATGTATAATTTCTAAAAATTTGTTTTTTGTGTCAGGAAGGGGAGGATTCTATGGTTCAAACAGTAGAAAACGTCAACAATGCGGTGAATGGTTTTGTGTGGGGATTGCCGATGCTCATACTCCTTGTAGGAACGGGCATTTTGATGACTGCGCTTACCAAGCTTTTTCAGGTAACTCATTTTAAACACTGGGTTAAAAACACCATCGGTGGTATTTTCAAGGATAAGCATGTCACGGCTCATACCGGAAAAGAGGATACTCAGATAAGCCAGTTCCAGAGTCTTTGTACTGCTCTTGCAGCTACCATCGGAACAGGTAATATCGCAGGTGTGGCAGCAGCTATCGTGGCTGGTGGCCCGGGAGCTATTTTCTGGATGTGGATCGTTGCATTTTTCGGAATGATGACCAACTTTTCAGAGAACGTTCTTGGTATCTATTACCGCAGAAGAAATGAGAGAAATGAGTGGTGCGGCGGTGCCATGTACTACTTAAAAGATGGTCTTGGAGCTAAGAAGGGCTGCAAGCAGATTGGTGCTATACTTGCTGTTCTTTTCAGCGTATTCTGCGTTCTTGCTTCATTTGGTATCGGAAACATGAGCCAGATCAATTCAATTGCTGTAAACATGAACTCTGCATTTGGGGTTCCTTTTGTGGCATCCGGATTATTCCTTATGATAATTGCAGGTCTTGTAATCGTTGGTGGTCTTAAAAGAATCGCTGCTGTTACTGAGAGACTTGTTCCCTTCATGGCTGTTATATATCTTGTAGGAGCACTTATTGTTTTCTTTGCAAATATAAATCAGGTTGGCGCAGTATTTACTTCAATAATTAAAGGTGCATTCGGACTTAAAGCTGTAGGTGGCGGTATCGTAGGTAGCGGAATCGCATATGCACTGCAGTGGGGCATGAAGAGAGGCGTGTTCTCAAATGAGGCAGGTCTTGGTTCTTCAGTTATGGTTCATTCCAGTTCAAATGTTCGCGAGCCTGTAATTCAGGGTATGTGGGGAATATTTGAAGTATTTGCTGATACAATCATCGTTTGTACACTTACTGCTTTTGCAGTTCTTTCAAGCGGACTTGTTGATCTTGAGACAGGAACTGTTCTTTCCGATCAGGTTTCTACAGCTCTTGTAGCTGAGGCATTTTCAACTATTTTTGGAAAAGCAGGTTCTGCATTTATCGCTATAGCAATTTTGTTCTTTGCTTTCTCAACAGTACTTGGCTGGAGCCAGTATGGAAGTAAGGGCTTTGAGTATCTCTTTGGTACAAAGGCAATCAAGTTCTATCAGGTAGTGTTCGTGGTATTTATCTTTGTTGGTGCTACCATGGATTTGTCACTGGCATGGGATCTGTCAGATACATTTAATGGAATGATGGCGATTCCCAACCTTATCGGTGTAATTGCACTTAGCGGAACAGTTATGAAAATAACTCAGAACTATGTGGACAGAAAGATCAAGGGTAAGGATGTAAAGCCTATGCTTTCAGCAATGGAGGACATTCAGGAGCTCCATGAAAAGGAAATAGCAAGTTGAGATTTTATCAAATATCGTGCAGAAATAAATAAATTAACGATTTTTGAAAAAAGGGGTTGACTATTTCTGTGAATTTGATATTATATACCCATCTTTGACACCTAAAAAGCCGCAATCCCAGTATACACCTGGGGTTACGGCTTTGCTTTTATCTCGTGAAAAGCGTAATGCTGCGTAAACTTGTTAGAAAAGGAAGCCTTGCCTCCGGCAAGCCTCTGAATCTACGTTGCAGCCGGGCATCTATGCCAGGCCTAAGTTCATATCCGCTTGATTACCTTTTTATCATGAGCCATATATCTGTCAAGGCTGCGAAACACCGCTGTGCGGCTACGGCCTTGACAGATATATGACTCATGAGGACTGTTTGACAAGCGGATATGAACTAAGGGTGTCCGACAGGCGGACCACCCGTCATAACCCTTTTGTTCTTCTGATTATTCCTGCCATTGACTTAGGTGTTATCAGTTCATAGTCAGTTCTGAACCCTGCATTTTCATGTAGTGAGTCTGTCACCTGTGTTCTTGTATAGCTTGGGATATATCCGTGTTCTCCAACTTTTCTCATATCCATTTCTCTGAGAGTTTTTATTATCTCTTCACAGGTGTATCTATCTCCGAGTTTCTTTTCCAGTATTCTGTAGATCATAAGAGCAATAAAGCATGTGAGGAAGTGAGCTTCAATCCTGTCGTCTCGCTGTAGGTATACAGGTCTTGCTTCAAACTCGGATTTCATTATCCTGAATGACTCCTCGATTTCCCATCTGTCATGGTTTATCTTTGCTATGTCAGCAGGATCATCATCAAGGTTGGTGCATACGGCATAGAAACCGTCGTACCTTGATTCCTCAGCGATGGCTGTTTCGTCAAGCTCATACATTGCCCTGCTTGCGATCTCTCCGTCGTTTGTAAATGGAGTCTTCTTTATGAATCTCTTTGCATCATTCTGTGAGCGCTTATCAGCTGAAGATGGCTTTTCAATAAGCTTTTTTGCTCTTTCTATCTGGCGGTTTCTTACAGTCTGCTGATACTCCTTGTATTTAAGAGAATAGGTCACAATGATTGTCTGGTCGAAAGTTATGTCTCGTTCTTCATCATATCCTTCGATCAGCTTCTGCTTATAGAAGATCTTTTTTCTGTTCTCGGGAGTGTTTTCAAGCTCTGATATATCGTGCTTTTTATTGCTGTCTTCAAGCATCCATCCCGTGGGATCAAGGCACCAGTCTTTCAGTTCTGATTTGAGTTTTTTTATCGACTGGGTGGTTATGAAGCTTCTTTCACCATAGTTGTTGAACTTTCTGTTTGCATCAGAAGAAAGTCCTGCATCGGTACATACGATGAATTTTGAGAGTTCAAAGTCCCGCATAATCTGCTGCTCCAAAGGCTTTAGAGATAACTGCTCATTCTGGTTGCCGGGATTGATACAGAATGCAAGTGGTATCCCTGACTTATCCATAAAAAGACCCATCTGTACTATGGGATTGGGGCGGTGTTCTTTGCTGGGACCATACTGCTTCAATCCACCTTCATGCTCCATTTCAAAGAAGTAGTTCGTGCAGTCATAGAAGAGGACACCGGTATTTCTTTTTACAAGTTTCTTAGAACGTTTGTAAAGCTCTGCCTGTATCATGTCTGAGTTTTCAGAAAGCGTGGTAAGGGCACGATAAACCTGGTGGAGGTCAAACTGAGGCTCCTCTATGAGTTTCTCAGACTGCTCAAAGCAGGAGAGCTTTGATGATGGGAAGAGTATTCTTCCATAAACAAGTCTTGAGAGTATGTTATCGAGATCATACTCGAAAGAATTCTCTTTCTTTATCTTCCTGCAGATGGAAGGAAGACCAAGCTGATAATATATCTGCTGCAAGAAGAGGTAACCGGCATTGAATGAGAGCCGTACATCTGTGTCTACAATCCTGTCAGTGGATAGTGGAATCAACACTTTGTGGTCAGAAGCAGCCTCTTCTTCATTCATGATGCGAAGCTGCTCTTTAGCCCATGCATCTACATCATCCACGCCGTATGTTTCTCTGATGGATTTTTCAGTGCCAAGCTTTTTGACTATTTCTGATGAGTTCTTACCGTCCCTTCTGACCGATCTGATGATGTAATAAGAAACAGCATTTTTAGATTTGACTTTGTTTAATCTCACCTTAAGACCCTCCCCAATATCTAGTTCTATTATACCACAATACGGCATTACGGTATACAAGATTTTGAAATTTGCGCAAAAAAATAACCCATTACTGGGTTTCAAGGATTTTGGGTGTCAAACTTCCGAGATTTTATCAAATATCGTGCAGAAATAAATAAATTAACGATTTTTGAAAAAAGGGGTTGACTATTTCTGTGAATTTGATATTATATAGAAGCTGTCGCTGATACAGCGGCAGCGAAAACTTGATAGATGCGGAAGTGTCGGAATTGGCAGACGAGCAAGACTAAGGATCTTGTGATGGCTACATCGTGAGGGTTCAAGTCCCTTCTTCCGCACGAATGAAAAGACCAGGTCGAATGACCTGGTCTTTTTCGTTCGTGCGGAAGGGGGCCTTGAACCCAGCTTGCTGCGCAAGCTGGGTTCAATCTCCTCGGCGCGGGGCGCCTGCGTCGGTCAGTTCGCCGGGAAAAAGGTCCACTGGACCTTTTTCTTTCTCCGGCTCACCCCATCTTCCGCACTTGTGGAAGGGTATACTTGGACCAACTTGCTTCGCAAGTAGGGTTCAAGGTCTCGGCGTGTGGGGACACGCCTCGGTCGGCGCTAAACGCGTGCCACTGGCACGCAGCGCCCCATCTTCCGCACTTGAAATGTCTTATTCTCTTTTTTCAAAAATGTTTCTGCTCAGCTAACCAGAAGCTGCCGATCTCTTATGTAATCACCTTATTTTCGGAAATAATACAAACTATCTATTCCTATTTCTAATTCTTTTCGCGCAGAGAAAATGTTGATTTTGATCAAAATAGAGGTGCGGACAAACATTGAAAAGTATGACAAATCCTTTTTGCGCAGAGGAAAACGCAATTATCGCCAAAATAGAGGCGCGGCATTTTTCTGAAATGCTATAAAACCGGATTTTGAGCAGAGAAAATCGCAAATTCCCCTAAAATAGAGGCGTAAAGTCCATTTGAGCGACTTTAGAGAGATTCTCACCATAAGGTCTGCGCAGAGAAAATAAGCATATTACTCAAAATAGTGGCGCGGGTCTTCAAAAGAACAGTAGCGTGTTAATATGTGTACGGTTCTTGATGAGATAGAGGAAAAAGGCATAGAAAAAGGGATGGAACAGGGCATTGAGAAAGGCAGAATTGAGCTATTATCTGATCCATGATGGAGTTCTTGATGTGAAGGAATCTGCAAAACGAGCAGGTAAAACAGTTAAAGCTTTTAACGCAGGAATGAAGAAAATTTACGGTTGATAATCTAATTGAAGTTCAAGAACAAAAAGACCAGGTCAGATGATCTGGTCTTTTCTTAACCAGAAGAATTTTCTGTTATAATTTTATTATAAATGAGACCGACAATTGGGGTTTGCAGAGGGGTAAAAGTATCCGCAGAAAGGTTGGGAAGAATCATGGGCGCTGAGGTAGTGCATCCGATGTCATCAGAAAAGTGCAGATTGACTGCCATGCCCTGGATTACATTTCCTCTGCCGGACTGCGGGTTCTGGTGATCATGAAGAAGGGTTGCAAAGAAGGAGTCAGCCTCATAGGTGTGAACGATCTTGTATCCGACATTCTTGGTCAGACCGGTTTCAGTGAGATCTTGGGCATTTAGCAAGATCATTATGATTATGAGTCATCCTTACTATAAATTAGATTTGGATTTATGAATTATCATCTTAATATAGGAGCAAAGTATGAAAGTAGGTTTATCAGCATGTTCTAGCGGTCATCTTCCTGAGTGGGAAGGACAGATCACAGAGCTTGTAGATATTTTTAGGGAAAATGGAATAGAAGCGGTGCCTGCACAGCATATCATAAGGACTGTAGATGATTTTAGCGGTACTGATAAGGAAAGGGCTGCTGATCTCATGGGTTTTTATGAGAATGATGAAATATCTGATATATACGATATTTCCGGCGGCGATCTGGCTAATGGAGTGCTTAAGTATCTTGAGTATGATGTGATTGCAAAATCCGGGAAAACCTTTTGGGGATATAGTGATCTCACAACTGTGATCAATGCTATATATACAATGACCGGAAATGAGTCAGTTCTTTATCAGGTAAAAAATATGATATGGTCTTATGCCGATATGCAAAGACAGCGCTTTTGGGATTATCGTTCAGGAAAAAATGAAGATCTTTTTGATATTGAATATAGCTTCCTACAGGGGAAAGCCATGAAGGGCGTAGTTGTCGGCGGAAATATCCGCTGCTTTACAAAGCTTGCGGGAACAAGATATTTTCCTGATATGAAGGGGAAGATATTGTTTCTTGAATCCCTTGACGGAGGATCGGGACAGATAGCAACGTTATTTGCGCAGCTTGATGATATGGGCGTCTTTGATCAGGTGGCAGGAGTTTTGCTTGGTACCTTTTCTGATTATGAAAAAGCAGATTTTACCATGTCTGTATATGATCTTTTAAAGATGCATATTTCAAAGGACCTTCCTGTGGCAAGTACGAGAGAAATTGGTCATGGCCACAATTCGAAGGCAATAGTGATCGGAAAAGAGGAGAAGTATGGAATATAATTGCGGATTTACAAAGGATAATAAGTGGTTCAGATATCGAGCCGCAGCGATAATTGTAGAAGACGGATGCGTTTTATTTGCAGGGAACGAGAAGGATAATTATTTTTACTCCATAGGCGGCGCAGTACATATGGGTGAGACGGCAGAGGATGCTGTCATCAGGGAAGTCTATGAAGAGACCGGAATAAAATATGAGATTGATCATCTTGCTGTGATACATGAAAACTTTTTTAATGAGAATCAGGGAGCCCTAAAGGGGATGGATTGTCATGAAATCGCATTCTATTTCATGATGAAGCCCAGGGGAACAAAGGAGCTTAAAAGTGACAGCTACACGCAGGGAGTAAAGGAAACCATGCACTGGCTTCCCATATCAGAGCTTGATAATTACAGAGCATTTCCATGTTTTATGAAGGAGTTTTTGCAAAAAGAGCACACAGGAGTTGAGCATATAGTGTCGGACGAAAGAGTGAACACTGAGAATTAACTCGTTGTAACAGTGGAAATAGTATTTACGTTGTGATAACTGACTTGCCACTGTCGTAGCAAAAGCAAATGGAGGGCGGAATATGAGACTATTCATTGCAATTAACTTTGAAGAAGATTTCAGGGATGCACTTATAGATATTCAGGACGAGCTGATGCGCTGCGGAGTTGATGGAAATTACACGGCTCCTGAAAACCTCCATATGACACTGGCTTTTATCGGAGAGTGGGATGACCCCGAGGGCGTACTTGAGGTTGTGAAAAGTGTGCCCATGAAGTCCTTTTCCATTGCCCTTAAGGGATACGCTCCTTTCAAGGACATGATATTTGCGGATATTGAGGAGAATGAAAACCTGAAGGCCTACGTTAAAAGGCTAAGGGCAGCACTAACAGAAAATGAGATTCCTTTTGACAGAAAAAAGTTCCTTCCTCACATTACGCTTGTAAGAAAGGCACATCGCATCAAGGGTGCGCCTCTTCCTGAGTTTGACGAGGCTGAGACTATGCGGGTTAAGGGAATCTCCCTTATGAAATCCGAGAGGGGAAGCCATGGAATGATTTACACGGAAATTGGTTATGCGATAGCATTCTGATGGGGAAAATAGCTACAGACTATGAAGGGTTTGAAGTAGTGTCCGGTAAAGGGATCTTATAAAGCTTGCCAAAGCCATAGATGACGGCGATTCTATAGGCGATCTTTACACAAAGGCTAACAAATTCCCGCGCTTTCTATATATGCTGGCAGGAAATTCCGGTATGAAAAAATCAGCTAAGATTAATGGGCTGTCAATGAAGGAGGTCCTCAAAAACTGACTTATAAAAATGGCATTAAATAAAGTTAATATTTTCATAAATGCGGACTTTAGGCTGTTGCTACGTATTATAATTTAGAGTAAGCATTGTATTCTTTTTATTTGGCAATAATTGGATGCAGCCGGTGGCATTTATGGTGAATAGCAACAAAAGCCTTGCAACAAGAATATGGATGGTTGTTCTACTGGCGATACTTCTGTCGACCGGTTCTTTTTGTGTTGTTACTATGTTTCAGGCCAATAATGGTATAATCCGTGCCACGAGACAAAGAATGCTTGATATAGCAAATTGTGCTTCGGGGTCAGTTGATGGTGATACTATCAAAAGGCTTACGAAGGACAGCGTTGGAAATCCCGGTTATCAGAGGGTTTATAACGCTCTTGCAATTTTCCGCGACAATATTGAGGCGGACTCTGTTTACGGAATCCGTGAGGAAGATGATGGAAGCTTTACCTTCACCATTGATCCCTCTCTTGAGGAGCCGGGAGAATTCGGAGGGCCGGTTGTAAAAACCGATGCTCTGGTAAAAGCTAGTAAAGGAATCAGTGCCGTAGATGAGAAGCCCTATACCGATGCCTGGGGAACCTTTTACAGTGCTTACAGCCCAATCTATGATTCGGCAGGTGAAATCGTAGGAATAGTTGCTGTAGATTTCAGTAAAGATTGGTATGAGGGGCAATTACGTGAGCAGATCAGGAACACCATGCTTGTTTTCCTGCTGATCCTTTCTATTACCCTTGTTCTTGTGGGAAGCCTGTGCTATAGGCAGATTAAGACAATAACAAAGCCCATTGAACAGATTACAGAAGTGGCGCAGCTTTATGAAAATGGTGACTATAGTAAAAAGCTTGAGATAGACAGTGAGGATGAGCTTGGAGTTTTGTCGCGCTCTCTTCAGTCCATGGCGGTATCTCTTACGGAGCAGATTAAGGAGGCTGAAGCGGCTAACCGTGCTAAGAGCAGCTTCCTTGCCAATATGTCCCATGAGATTCGTACACCTATAAATGCCGTTCTCGGAATGAATGAGATGGTCCTTCGTGAGGCTAAGGATCCAGAGATTCGTGCATATTCTGAAAATGTTAAGACAGCCGGTTCTACGCTGCTTGGCATTATCAATGATATTCTTGATTTTTCCAAAATAGAAGCAGGAAAACTGGAAATAATCCCGGCGGATTATGATCTTTCGTCGGTCATAAACGACCTGGTAAATATGATAAGAACCCGTGCGGAGGAAAAGGGGCTTACCCTCAATCTTGATATTGATCCCGATACTCCAAAGGAGCTTAACGGCGATGCTGTGCGCCTTACGCAGATAATAACCAATATTCTTACAAATGCGGTGAAGTACACAGAAAAGGGAAGCATAGATTTTCATCTTGGTTTTGAAAAGCTTGAAGATGAGCCTGACAGTATGCTTTTGAAGGTGTCTGTAAAGGATACCGGTGTCGGCATCAAAGCAGAAGATATGAACATGCTGTTTTCTAAATTTGACAGAATCGAGGAGTCAAGAAACCGCCATATAGAGGGTACCGGCCTTGGCATGAATATTACGCAGAATCTTCTTGAAATGATGGGCAGTACACTGGAGGTCGAAAGTAAATATGGAGAAGGCTCCAATTTCCATTTTGCCTTAAAGCAGAAGGTAGTAGGCAGTGATGTACTTGGCGACTTCCACACATCCTACATGGAAGCGCTAAAAAAAGCCAAGGAGTATAAGGAAAAATTCACGGCGCCAAGAGCAAAGGTTTTGGTGGTTGACGATAACTCCATGAACCTTGTGGTGTTTAAGAGTCTTATAAAGCAGACTCATATAAATACAGATACTGCAGAAAGCGGAGACGAAGGTCTTGACCGCATGCGGAATAAAAAATACGATATCATTTTCCTTGATCACATGATGCCGGAGAAGGATGGAATAATGACGCTTCATGAGATGAAGCAGGAGAAGGACAATCCAAATCTTGAGACTCCTGTCATCTGCCTTACAGCAAATGCTGTTCTTGGAGCAAGAGAAGAATATATGGCAGCAGGCTTTGACGGTTATCTCACAAAGCCTATAGATCCTGAAAAGCTTGAGAATATGCTTATTAAATATCTCCCTGAGAGCCTGATAGAAATGACCAGTGAAGAAGCTGACGCATCGAAGGAGGACGAGGATGATGAGTCCGAGGATATGGATATTCTTGAGCCGATTATGGGTGAGGACCTGATAGATGTAAAAATGGGTATGAAAAACAGCGGCTCTGTGGAGGATTATCTGCCCATACTGCAGATTTTTTATGAAACGGCGGATGCAAAAGTAGAAGAGCTTAACCGATATCTGGCAGAAAGTGATTTTGTAAACTATACCATCAAGGTACATGCTCTTAAGAGCTCCCTTAGAATAATCGGGGCTCACAGATTATCGGATAAAGCACAGCGCCTTGAGGGTGCAGGAATGGCAGAGGATTATGATTATATCCGCGACCACCATGAAAGCTTCATAAAAAAGTGCAGAAAGCTAAGAGAACTCATAGGCAGAGTCTGCGATTCAAAGACTTCCGATAAGCGTGTTGTGGTTGCGCAGCCATGGCTTGTCCAGGAAGCCTATAACCAGATAAAAGAGGCAGCCGGATATATGGATTACAGCAGTATAGAGATGATTTTTGAAGGCATGAGAGGATATGCTGTTTCAAAGGAAGATGCAGAGCTTATGGCAAAAATTGAAAAAGCATTTAAAGCTCTGGATTATGACACGGTTTTAGCTCTGACAAAGGATAAATAGAAGGGGAATGAGATGAACCATACAAATAATGAGGGATTCAAAGCTTAAAAAGGCATAAAAAACCGGATTCCACTAAGAGAATCCGGATAAAAACAAAACTGTTCGTAATACTTCGGACTGGAATAAAGTCAGCAGCTTTTTCTGGGTATAAGTTTTACGGAAGGATTAAGTGTTAATGGGAATGATCTGCCGTTTAGTCTTGCTATAAGGTCAAAGACAACGGCTTTTCCTATGTCCTCTATGTTGATGGAAATTGAAGTTAGCGGGGGATGCATATAGTTGGCAAATTCCATATCGTCAATGCTGATGACCAGAACGTCACTGCCTATGGAAAGACCATTTTCCTGCAGGGCTTTGTAGCCTCCGATGGCCATTTCACCTGAACCATATAAGATAGCTCCGGGATTTGGAACGGTTTTCAATAGATCTTTGGTGGATGAATATCCTGATTCCACTGTAAAATCTTTTGCGAGCCAGATTCGATCCTTTAGTGATTCTCCTGCAGCAGCAAGGGTGCTTCTAAATTCGCTGGTTCTAAGGTCTTCTTTTATCAGCTTTTTATCCTGCCCAAACTGAGAAACCTGGCTGCTGGAGCCTATATAATAAATATCGCTTACTTTCCTGCGATTAAAGGCTTCGAAAGCAAGCCTTATAGCTTCTTTAAAGTCAACAACAACTGCGTCAAAATTCGCACCGTCAATTTTATAATCTATAGTTATCACATTGTTTATTCCCTTTATCAGGAGAGATTGCGGATCAATATCAAGCTTTCCCAGAATCAAAAGAGCATCAAGATTTTTAAGCTCCTTGGAGAAATCTCCAATTATGTAGCGTATATGGATTCGGTTCGAATATCCTTCGCTTTCTATTGCTTCAAGTATGCTTGATAAGATGCCGTTGTAGTAAGGTCCTGCAGATTTGCCGTATTGCAGAGTATAACTGAGGATTCCGATTTCATATAATCGCCCGCCGGGAGCAGCGACCTTCTGCTTGTGGGATTTTTTCTTTGGCAGCACATAATTATTCTTGTGAGCCGTGTCCAGTAAATGATGGCAGATTTGTATATGGAGGAACACTTCCTGATGGTCAGGGCGAGGATGCAATGTTTATGTCGGGACAGGCAGGATTTATTGTTGCAGGACGCTGGCTCACAAAAACCTTCCATTCAGAGGGTATAGATTTTGACTATATTCCTTATCCCACAAAAGACGGTAAAAAATATGCACCTGCCTAGGTTTGTCTTGGATATAACTACGTAAATGCCAACTCAAAAAAACATCGAAGCTGCAATGAAATTTGTATCCTTCTACTCAAGTACTGAAGGTCAGTCTGCCCGCATCGAAGGTGTTGGAACCTCTGTGCCTTCAATAGTTACACTTGATGATCTTATCAAGGAATCAGGAGTGCCTGAACACAGCAGTCATATTCTCGAAGTAAGAAAAACAGGATGGGCATCAGGAGATGACAGATGTAGGGATGTTTATTATCCGGGATTTTCTGATGATGTGAAATCTGTTTTTGAAGAAGCATATATCAAGGGCACCGATCCGGAGGAGGTTCTTGCTAAAGCTGAAAAGAAAGCAGCTGAGATCATAGCTGAAAGTGGAAAATAAAAAATGCAGGCTGCGGGGCTTTAGCCTCGCGGCCGTGAGGAAAGAAAATGAAAACGAAACGTAAATTGTGGGGATGGGTATTTGTTGCGCCGCAGATTTTAGGACTTTTGATCTTTGCTTTGGTTCCGCTTTTTATGAGTTTTGGTCTTAGTTTTTTTGAGTGGGACGGAATTGCTCCAAAGATGAATTTTGTCGGGATCAGCAATTATTTAAAGCAACTGGCGAACGAAGACTTTTTAATCTCTTTGAAAAACACATTGATATATTCGGTTATGTATATTCCTGTTGATATGGTGCTGGCGCTAATGCTGGCTCTGGCTGTGCAGAAGATCAAAGGGAAAACGCTGTACAGGCTCCTGTATTTTATGCCTGTGGTAACAGGTTCTGTATCGGTTGGAATAATATGGACTTGGATTTTTAATAAGGATTTCGGACTTATAAATAATGCTTTGAAAGCGGTTGGTATTGACGGACCGGGATGGCTTTCTGATCCGGAAATAGTGATGCTTTCCATCGTGATTGTGTCCCTTTGGTGGAATGTGGGCTACAATATGGTTTTACTTCTGGCAGGACTTCAGAATATTCCTGAGACATATTTTGAAGCTGCAAAGCTGGACGGCGCATCTAAAAGTCAGCTCTTTTTTAATATAACCTTACCGATGTTGTCGCCTACGTTATTTTTTGTACTTATAACTACCATAATCAGCTCTTTCCAGGTTTTTGATCAGGCTTTTGTAATGACCGGAGGGGGACCGATAAAGTCCAGCTATACGCTGGTATTCCACATTTATCAGAATGCTTTTGTTCATTTTAGAATGGGTATAGCCTGTGCGGCATCCATGGCGGGATACTCCTTCGCGAAGCTTAAGTTCACCGGACATAATCTGGTTTTTATTTTGTTTTTGGCAACAATGATGATACCTTCACAGGTAACTATGATTCCGCTGTTTGTTATTATGAAAAAGCTTCATCTTTTAGGAAGCCATATGTCGTTAATACTACCTGCATCACTGTTTAATGCTTTTGGAGTTTTTTTGATGAGGCAATTTATTGCTTCCTTGCCGGGGGATCTTGAGGAAGCAGCCATAATTGACGGTTGCTCCGTGCCTCAGATTTTTATACATGTAATTCTGCCCTTGATAAAGCCCTCTATGGCGGCATTTGGCATTTTTGTTTTCCTGGGGCAGTGGAACAATTTTTTATATCCTCTGATTTTTCTTAATAAAACAGAAACCTTTACGGTTCCGCTGATGCTTAATTTCTTTAAGGGTACCTATGCAACGGATTATCCTTTGCTGATGTCGGGGACGGTTATATCAATCATTCCGGTGCTGATCGTCTATGTGATTTTTCAAAGACAGATTATTCAGGGAATTGCGATCACGGGAATGAAAAGTTAAAGAAAAGTAAAAGCGAAAATAAGGTAACGAAAGCGTAATTGATATTCGGTCATCTGCTGTATCTGGTCGTTTTTTGGAAACGACGAATACTTAGATGGCCGTTTTTTAATTGAATATAATACGTATTTATGGTAATTTATTTAATTGTTGTGAAAAAAGTTTTACTGGAGGTATATTACATGGAAAAAAATGAAAAAAAGAGATTAGTGCTGTTTTTAGCGGTGGCCTATGGCCTGACCCTGATCATGAGCATCTTTATGTTCATGTGTTTCAAGGCAGATAAAGACATGACTGCATTTGTAAATGTGCAGATGACCTATCCCGCATGCGGCGTAATTCTCGGACTTCTTATTTGGGGGAATAAGGAGAGGAAGCTTCCAAAGGCAGGATTTATTGTGTTTTTGGTAACAGCTGCTCTTATGATGGTTGTGGCTATCGCATCTACATTCATGGCACACCAGATGTCAGAGATAAACGGAGGACAGATTTCCAATTGGAATCTCTATTCTCAGTATGTTCTTATGGCAGGAAGTACAATAGCATATATTCTTTTCTGGGTTTGCGGTAAGGAAAAGAGAAGAAATGCAGGACTTAGCAGAACAAAGGTTAAGCTCAGCATAGTTATGGTTGTACTGTTTGTGGTACTTTACATTGCAAGAATGTATGTATCAGGATTTTTGACACAGACATTTATAGCGCCTGACATGAACGTTGTCGCAGAGATAAACGGACTTCTCACAAATCCTTCCGTGCTTTCAAGCGCGGTAATTGTTCTTGTGAATTTCCCGCTTATGTTTATTGCTTTTCTTGGTGAGGAATATGGCTGGAGATATTATTTACAGCCAATACTTCAGAAGAAGTTCGGCCTTAGACTTGGCGTAATTATTCTTGGTGTTGCATGGGGAACATGGCACGGAGTGCTTGATTTCATTTTCTATTCAACAACCACAGGATTACAGTACTTTACAGCGCAGATCATCACCTGCATCGCCCTTGCAATCTTCATGGGATATGCATATATGAAGACCGGTAATATTTGGGCAATTGCAATGATGCACTTTATCAACAATAACTATATCGCTGTATTTGCAGGCGGAGATGCCACTGTTATTCAGAATCAGACCATCACATGGGCACAGATTCCGATAGCGGTTGTTCAGAGCCTTGTATTTGCGCTTTTCATTCTTGCTCCTATCTATAAGAACAAGAAGGAAGAGGAAGTGCTTGAAGCAAAGGCAAGCTGATAGTTACAGCTCGTATTTTGATTTTTTTCTGCTTATTTCATTCATGTAAGCAGCGGTTATCATGCCTGAGGGAAGAGCTATTACGGCGACTCCCACCAGTGCTGATATCATGGTTATAAAACGGCCGATGTCCGTTGTGGGAGAGATGTCTCCGTAACCTATAGTGGTTATGGAGATGGTTGCCCAATACAGGGCATCAAAGAAATTATCAAAAAGATTCGGTTCAAGCTGGAACACCAGCATGGCAGAAACGAAGATATATATGGTGATCAGTATAAGAACAGCCAGGAGCTGTTTTTTTACTTTTCTAAGAACATTGGCAATGACGATCATGGTCTTGGAATATCTTACCAGCTTCACTACTCTGAAAACTCGAATGAGCTTTAACAGTCTAAGACTCTGTGAAGTCGGGAAAAACACATATAAAATCGGCATAACAGATAATAAATCAAATATCGCAAGGGGCGTCAGAACATAGGCAAAGTATGCATGAATGCTGATGTAGCCCATTTTATAATCCGCTGTGTACACTCTTGCACAGTAGTCTATCAGGAAAATTATTCCTGTCATTATTTCAATGATAAAGGTATAAATGTTGTCTGCCTTTAGAGTCAGAGGAATCATTCCTACGATGACGGTTGTAGTCATGAGAATATCGTAGGCCCTGCTGGAGGCATCACCTATACTGGAAACTTCTATTACTTCATAGATCCTTTTTTTGAAAGCGTTCATAAGCACCTCTTTGCCTGAGTCAAGGTAATTGTTAGAGCGATTAGCGGTAAATTCTGCGACAAATGAAATTTAGAAATTTCCTTCTAAAAAAGCAAGTATGCCGATAATAGCCAGTGCTAAGCTCATGATCCGGCATAGTGTAACGAAGATTTTTGTATGCAATTCTTTTTTGCTGTCAATAACACCGATGTCGGAAATCAACTGACTCTTAGGGGAATTATCTGGCATAATAGTAGTCTCCTTTGATTAGATGCGTTAATTTGTCGGTTACCTATTCACAAGGCATCATAAAAAGGATAATATGATGTTTAGGTCCAAGTGACCAATTCATTATGGGTACCGGAGGGTTAGATGGCACAGCTTTATTTCAGATACGGTGCAATGGGATCGTCTAAAACGGCCAATGCACTTATGGTCAATTACAACTATCACGAGAGAGGGAAGAATTCAATTATTCTTAAGCCCGGTCTCGAAAACAGGGACGGAGCAACGATCATTCGTTCCAGAATAGGCCTTCAGGCAGAGTGCATGCTGGTGGAGGACTTCTTTGACGAATACAGAAGGAAGCATAAGATGATTGAAAAATATGATGCGATCATCGTTGATGAAGCGCAGTTCCTTACTGCAGAGCAGGTAGATATGCTTTCTGATATCGTTGACTTTGATAAGGTTCCGGTTATCTGCTATGGCCTTCGCACGGATTTCCAGGAGAAATTTTTCCCGGGTTCTCTAAGGCTTATGGAGATAGCAGATAAGATAGAAGAGGTTAAAACCGTTTGTTGGTGCGGACGTAAAGCTACCTGCAACGCCAGAATACATGATGGCAAAATCGTAAGAGACGGTGAGCAGGTTTTCATGGGCGGAAACGAGAGCTATATTGCTCTTTGCAGAAAGCATTTCAAAAAGGGTAAGCTTACTATCTGAGGCACCGTGATAAAATATTAAAAGATATGGCTATGGCTGCGTTTTTACAAAGCCATAGCCATTTTTTCTTATAGGAAATACTACCTAAATAGCATTTCGTGCCCGTTGGGGATACCGGGAACAAGTTTACTGTATTGAGCCGGCGTTTGATTTATCAACGGGAACGAATGGAACCCAGACGTACATTTTATCGTTTGTTACATACTCTACATCCTTGATGGTGCCTTTCTTCGCAAGGGCTACAGCTGCTTCTATGCAGGCAGCACCCTGACCTGTAGCTGACTGATAAACTGTGAACTGCATACCGCCATCCAGAATGGACTGGCATCCGTCTACTGTTGCGTCAATTCCAACAACAGGAACCTTTGAGGTATCTATTCCAAGTTCATTCATAGCCTGAACGACACCAAGTGCCATGGAATCGTTGTTACAGATGACGCAGTCATAATCCTGTTGTGTCTTCAAGAAGGTCTTGAATCCGTCTGCAGCCTTCTGAGTATCCCAATAAGCTGTATCATTGAACACGTAGTTGGCATCAACTCCGTTTTTCTTGAAGAAGTTTTTAACGGATTTGGTTCTGCTGATTGCCGCAGGGTGCCCGGGCTGACCCTGGAAAAGAACTACATTAAGGCTCTTTGGATTGCCCAGTGTTTTCCATACATATTCTGCCTGCATGGTTCCTGCATCTATTTCATAACTTCCAACATAAATGTATTTATCAGGTTTAAGGTGATCTTCTGAGGGCTGTGTGTTGGTGAATATTATAGGTGTATCACCTGCTATTACCTCAAGCTGCAACGCAGTATCAGCATCAACCGGATTGCAGATAATTGCGTCATATCCCTTTGACACCGCGTCGCGGATCTGAACAACCTGTTCATCTACAGAGGCACATGGTGCTCCAAGATCAACAGTCACTTCGCTTTTGGCGCCTGCCTCTGCAACTGAGTTCATTATCAGCTCCTTGAAATCGTCGAGAGTCAAAGTGGAGAAGAATACTTTGACGCCTGAACCATCAATAGAGCCACTATCTGAGGAAGCTTTTCCGCAGCCTGTGATAGTAGTGATTGTTAATATACATACTGCCAAAATACTTATCAATCTGGTTGAAATGCATTTTTTCATGATAAGACCTCCTCTTAAATCTTAAACTGTTGAACATGGGCGGTGAGAGTGTCAGATGTGTTTGCAAGCTCGTGTGAGTTGTTGGCCACATCTTCACTGCTTCTTGATATATTCTTGGCCTGTTCAACCATGTTCTGTGAGGTTGCCAGTATCTCATCTGCACTTGCGGCCTGTTCTTCAGAGATGGCAGCTACATTAGTTGATACATCATTAACCTTTTCGACATTCCTTATCATCTCTTCTATGCACTCATTGGATGCCTGAATATTGGAATAAATCTGATCGAATGTATCAACTGCTACGTTAATAAGTTCACTGTTTTTCTCAATACTTTCGGCACTGGCATTGGCCTGACCTACGGCTTCATCAATCAGTCTGTGGACATCACCGATGAGGTTGGAGATATTTGTTGCGCTTTCTGAACTGGTTTGAGCCAGTTTGCCAATTTGTGTTGCAACTACTGCAAATCCCTTACCTGCTTCACCGGCGCGGGCAGCCTCGATAGAAGCGTTAAGTGATAAGAGATTGGTCTCTTCTGCAATCTCTGCGATCATGCTTACAATATTCGTGATTTCTTCAGATGCCTTGCCTACCTCATTGATGGAATCAACAAGCTGGTTGTTTGCAGATTGGATTCCTTCCATGGCATGGGAGAGTTTTTCCATATCTTCCCGGCCTTTCTGAGAAATCTTAACGGTTTCCTTCATGGCCACATCAGCTTTTTCTGAATTATCCTTGGTATCAGCTACTACGTTAGCGAGTGTGGTTGCATTTTCAGCGATATCTCCTACAGCTATGGCAAGCTGATCAACAGTATCATTAAGCTGCTGCATAGCTTCTGCCTGTGACTGTGATGCATCGAACATGTCTCTTGATACAGCGTCGCTGGTTTCAGATTCCTGTTTAAGCTTTTCAGACTCTTCGCTGATGCTTGAAAGCATACTTCTCATACTGGCAATGAATTCGGAAATCTTGCCACTCATGACGCCAATCTCATCATTACTCTGAGGTTTTATATCTATAGTAAAGTCGCCTTCGCTCATGGCGTGGATACTTTCTGTTATTCCTGCGAGAGGAGCTATAACTTTGCTAACTACGAAGATGATGAGAAGTATGATAATAACTACAGCGATAATACCTGCCATTAGCAGATAATTTGCAAGCTCCTGAACGCTGGCCATTATAACATCCTCTGCAATATAGGAAACCAGTATCCAGTCAGTGCCACTGATTTCTTTAAAAGCAACAACATATTTGCCGATGTCCTTTGTTGTAAGATCATTATCGGCTATGGACTGAGCAATGCCTGCCAGAAGACTGTTGCTGTTGTTTGTGTCAAGTGTTGTGGATACAAGGGCGGAATCTCTGTGAGCAAGAATGGTATTGTCGTTGGTGTCAACAAGGAAAGAACTTGCTTTATCCATTTTTACACCGGAGTTAACAATAATACTGATTTTGTCCAGAGTAACATCTGCGGCTATGACCTTTATGGAATCATCACCGTAATTGATGATGGCAGAGGCACTTATTACATTGATGCCTTCTGCGTTTTTGTATGCTGTACCGTACTGCATGTTAGCTCTTGTAAGTCCCTGCTTGTACCAGGTAGAGTTAGTGGGATCATTTTCCTCAAGGGATGACTCTGTAGGCTTTATAAACTCTCCATCTGAGGTTGCTATATGTAGTCCCTCAGGTGAATTGGAATTGAACCCATAATAGGAATCAAGGAGTTTTTGAAGCTGGTCGGAATCAGGTTCAGAGCCTTCAATAGCCTGCTTCGCAGTTTTAAAGAACTCAAGATTTTCATTCAGCCAGGATTCGATGTTATCTGCCTGATTGGAAATGGAAGTATTCAGGTTGGAAGTTGCAAGCTCGGTCATACGTTTTCTTGACATGGTAGTAGCTATGGTGACAAGAACAGCAATCATAATAACTACTATGGGAACGATGTACAGAAGTAGTCTGTTCCTTATTTTTCCTCTCTTTGGAACTTTAGCAGCTTTTTCACTCATCTGGGCCTCCTTTATTTGAAGGAAAAAAACAATACAAATAATGCTATTCTAAACTTATCATTAATGTGTAAAAAAACAGCGAGCATATTCTAAAATTTGCGTAAATTATTACGAAAAAAAGAACAAACTATATTACTCTATTTTGTACCAAATCAAATAGAGTCTGTGATACAATAAAAATCAGCATAAATGCATTATAACGATGTAAGGGGGAGCATATGGATAACAACGTTAATGAAAAAATACTGAAATTCCAGAAGCTGCAGACTTTCTGTACGGCAGGTATATTTGTAGTTATTCTTATCGCAGTTATTATGGTGGTACCAAGGGCTGTTAAACTGCTGGATCAGGCACAGAGTGTAGCGGAAGGAGCCATGTCTACACTGGAGAAGGCGGATAGTACTCTTGCCGACATATCCGAAATGGCCGATTCGATTGAACAGACCGGTGAAGATATGAACAAGCTTATCAAGGATAACGAGAGTACGCTAACAGATTCTCTTGATAAGATGTCCAACATAGATTTTGACGGGCTTAATACTGCGATAAAGGATCTGCAGGATGCTGTTGGACCTTTTGCAAGCTTTATGAACAGATTCAGATAAGGGGGAATTAAAATGGCTAAGAAAGCAAGCGAAACAATTAAGGATATAGCAAAAACTGTTACAGAGGCAGCGGAGCCATATATTGAGAAGGCAAAGGAAAAGAGCGGCCCTGTTATCGAGGAGATGAAGGAAAAGGCTGAACCTGCAATTGATGTTGCAAAGAAGAATGCAGGACCTTATATTAAAAAGGCTAAGGAGCAGGGAACAAAGGCTGCGGACAAGGTAAGAGCAGCTACTAAAGATATAACCGAAGCATCGGCAAAAAAAGCTCATAAGGCAGAGTTTTTCATACAGTACAAGGATTACGAGATAAGGACAGAGGATATCGCAGATAAAATTCGCGAGCAGTATATTGCAGAGGGACATAAGATGAGCGATATTAAGGAGCTTCAGATATATTTGAAGCCTCAGGAAAATACCGCTTATTATGTGGTTAATCACAAGGATACAGGTAAGTTCACCTACTAATTTGCAGTAAGGCAGGAATTATTTTTTGAAGATTGAAAAGAATTTATTTTTTAATTTAAGACACTATGAGTACGGAGAGGCATTCTTTGGAAGCTACAAGGGCATGCGCTTCAGACTTGCAAGAGAACCTCTTGACCACGTTTTTTTCGTTCCTGTTGAGGAAAGGGACCCGGAGGCCAGACTTATGGCAACGGTGTGGCCTGAACCCTACAGCTATTTTGATACACCCGATGAGCAGAAGACTTCGGAAAAGTTTTCCATCGATGAAGAGGGCTTTGAGAAGGCTATAGAGTGGATCAATGAGCAGTATGACAGCCGCGATTGGGGCGAATCATGAAAATTGAAAAATAAAAAAAGGAAAAGCAAACTCCCCGCAGAATATAATAACTGTGGGGAGTTTTTCAAACTATGAAAATTAGAGAAAGCCTAGAAAACAGAGAAAGACTTAATTTAAGCCCTTATGCTACTCTTAGCATGAACTCAAGGGGAAGGGAAATTGATGAGGAGCCCTGTGATATCAGACCGTGCTTCCAGCGGGACAGGGATCGAATTCTGTATTCCAAATCATTCCGCAGACTTAAGGACAAGACGCAGGTATTTTTAACGCCTGACGGAGATCATTACAGAACCAGAATGACTCATACGCTTGAGGTGGCTCAGAATGCCAGAACCATAGCAAGAGCACTTAAGCTAAATGAGGATCTGTGTGAAGCGATAGCTTTTGGACATGACCTTGGGCATACGCCCTTTGGACATGCGGGTGAACGCGCGCTTAATGACATATGTCCCTACGGGTTTAAGCATAATGAGCAGAGCCTTCGTACGGTAGAGCTATTAGAGAAGGATGGAACGGGACTTAATCTGACCTTTGAAGTAAGGGATGGCATTATCAATCATGAGATGAATACCACAGCCATTACCTTAGAGGGCAGGGTTGTAAGACTTTCGGATAAGATAGCTTATATTCATCATGATATGGACGATGCCATAAGGGGCGGAATACTTAAGGTTAGTGATGTCCCTGAGAGTATTACAAAAGTTATCGGTAATACTAACGGAGAATGGCTTGATACATTTATCCATGACATAGTTGAAAACAGCTTTGATAAGAATGACATTTCCATGTCTGAAGAGGTTGGAAATGCACTTATGGAGCTTCGTGCATTCATGTTTAAGAGCGTATATACCAATCCTGTTGCCAAGAGCCAGGAGGGTAAGGCAGAGAACCTAGTTAAGATTCTTTACGGCTATTACATGGATCACATCGAGGTGCTTCCGGATTATCTGAAGAAATTGTATGAAGACGGACAGCCCAGGGAAAGAATTGTTTGTGATTACATAAGTTCCATGACAGACAGATTTGCAATTGCCAGATTCCATGAGATTTTTGTTCCTCAGAGCTGGCAGGTACTTTAACGGAGCTTTTGGAATAAAGGGATAAAAAATGCGATATACGGATGACATCATAGAAGAGGTCAGATCCCGTAATGATATCGTGGACGTAATAGGGCAGTATGTGAGCCTTAAGCGTGCAGGAGCCAATTACGTGGGGCTGTGTCCTTTCCATAATGAGAAATCCCCGTCCTTTAGTGTCTCACCTTCCAAGCAGATGTTTTACTGTTTTGGATGCAGAGTGGGCGGCAATGTTTTCTCGTTTTTAATGAAATATGACAATTTAACATTCGGTGAAGCGGTCAGATCTCTTGCTGAGAGAGGCGGGGTGAAACTTCCGGAGGAGGATGAATCCCCTGAGGCAAAGCGCATGAGAGATAAGCGAGCCACCCTTTTTGAGATAAATAAAGAGGCTGCCAAATATTATGTATATCAGCTAAAGGGCAGATCCGGAGAAAAGGGACTTGCTTATTTCAGAGACAGAAAGCTTACGGATGAGACTATTACCAGATTCGGACTTGGTTATGCCAATGTAAGCAGTGATGATCTTGTTAAATACTTAAGGAGCAAGGGCTACAGCGATGCGCTTATTATCGAGGCAGGTCTTGCATCCCATGATGAGAAATATGGTACCCATGATAAATTTTGGAACAGAGTAATGTTTCCGATACTTGATGCCAACTCCAAGGTAATAGGCTTTGGCGGAAGACTTATGGGTGATGGGAAGCCTAAGTATCTGAACTCTCCGGAGACACCGGTTTTTGATAAGAGCAGAAATCTCTTCGGACTGAATTATGCTAAGAACGCAAGAGCAGGCTACATCATAATCTGCGAAGGTTACATGGATGTAATAGCGATGCATCAGGCCGGCTTTAACATGGCTGTGGCATCCCTGGGAACAGCCTTTACATCCCAGCAGGCTCAGCTCCTTAAAAGATATACGGATACAGTTATTCTTTCCTATGACAGTGACGGTGCAGGCACCAGCGCAGCACTTAAAGGGATACAGCTTTTGAAGGAGGCGGGACTAAAGGGCAAGGTCCTTAATCTTAAGCCCTACAAGGATCCTGATGAATTCATAAAAGCAGAAGGAAAAGAAGCTTTTGAAGAGAGAATCAAAAAAGCCGAGAATCCATTCTTCTTCGAGATTTCCGTTAAGGAGAGGGAATATGATATGTCAGATCCCGCTTCAAAGACGGAGTTCCATAGATATATAGGAGAAAAGCTCTGTGAGTTTAAAGAGGCCGTTGAGAGAGAAAATTACATCGAGGCAGTGGCACAGAGATACTCAATAGGTTCTGATGATCTTCATAAGCTTGTGGCAAGTATCGCTTCTGAGGGCGGAATTGTAAAAACAGCTCCAAAACCAAAGAGCGGCATGCATTCGCAGCTGAGAAAAGAGGATCCCGGCAGAAAACCGCAAAGGGTACTGATAACATGGCTTGCCGATGAACCGGAATTATTTGAAGCCATCAGCAGATGGATTGAACCCGAGGATTTTGCAGATGATTTGTACAGGGGAATAGCGAAGCAGATGTGGGAAGGACTGTCGGAGGGCAGCTTTGATCCCGCAAGAGTACTTGACCGATTCGTAGAAGAGGAAGAGCATGCTCAGGTTGCGGAGCTCTTTAACACAAACCTTGTTCAGATAGATACGAAGGATGAACGTGAGAAAGCGCTACATGATATTTTATATGAGGTCAAGAGGACCGGTTACGAGAGGCGACTAAAAGACATGGCATCCGACGACCCTGAGAGATGGAATTTTACACTTCAGGGAAAACGCAGACTTGAAGAGCTATTAAAGGCAAGAATCATAATTAACAATGATTAAGAAAGGAATTGATTAAAGTGGCAGAAAAGAAGACAACAGCTAAGGTGGCGACAAAAGCAGCTAAGGCCGGTGCAGAAGAGAAAGAGGTAAAGAAGACTACCAAGAAGGCAGCTGCTGAAAAAGAGACGAAGGCTACAGCAAAAGATACAAAGAAAGCAGCTGAAAAGGAAACCAAGGCAGCAAGCAAGGCTAAGGCTTCAAAGGCAGAAGAGAAGGAGCCTGCTAAGAAGACAACCAAGAAAACAGCTGCCAAGGAGGAGCCTGCAAAGAAGGAAACAGCCAAGAAGGCTGCTAAGGCAGAGGAGAAAGAGCCTGCCAAGAAAAAGGCTGCTGAGGAGAAGGCTGCCGCTAAGGCACCTGCCAAGAAACCTGCAAAGAAAAAGGCTGAGCCGGAGAACACCTCTCATGCCGTAGAAGAAGGCGGCGATGAGCTTGATGAGGAGACCAAAGTCAAGTTCATACAGAAGATGAGAGAGCTCCTTGCTCTTGGTAAGAAAAAACAGAATACTCTTGATTACAACGAAGTAAGTGATTACTTCAGAGATCTTAATCTTGATGAGGAGAACCTTGATAAGGTGCTTGAGCATCTTGAGTCAGCAGGAATCGATGTAATCAGAATGGATGATACAGAGGTTGAACTTCCTGATGATGACGAGGTAGTACTCTCTGATGAGGATGAGGTTGATATGGAGAATATCGATCTCTCTGTACCGGATGGAATCAGCATTGAAGATCCGGTTCGTATGTACTTAAAGGAGATCGGTAAGGTTCCGCTTCTTACAGCAGAGCAGGAAATCGAGCTTGCTCAGCAGATGGAAGACGGTATGATGGCTGAGAAAATTCTCGAAGCAGGCGGCGTCGATAAGGTAGAGGTTAAGGAAGAGGAGCAGGAAGCCTATGATCGTATTAAGGATCTTGGCGATAAGGAGCTTAAGAACCTTACTTACTATGGAAATGAAGCAAAGAAGCGCCTTGCAGAAGCAAACCTTCGTCTGGTTGTAAGTATTGCAAAGAGATATGTTGGTAGAGGTATGCTTTTCCTTGATCTTATTCAGGAGGGTAACCTTGGTCTTATAAAGGCCGTTGAGAAGTTCGATTTCCGTAAGGGATTCAAGTTCTCCACATACGCTACATGGTGGATTCGTCAGGCTATTACCCGTGCTATCGCGGACCAGGCGAGAACAATCCGTATCCCTGTACATATGGTTGAGACCATCAACAAGCTTATCCGTATCAGCAGACAGTTGCTTCAGGAGCTTGGTCGTGAACCCACACCTGAAGAGATTGCAAAGGAAATGGGTATCCCTGTAGAGCGTGTAAGAGAAATTCTCAAGATTTCTCAGGAGCCTGTATCCTTAGAGACACCTATCGGTGAAGAGGAAGATTCACATCTTGGTGATTTCATTCAGGATGATAACGTGCCTGTACCTGCAGATGCTGCAGCATTCACGCTTCTTAAGGAGCAGCTCGTTGAGGTTCTGGGTACTCTTACAGAGAGAGAACAGAAGGTACTCAGACTCAGATTTGGTCTTGATGACGGAAGAGCAAGAACTCTTGAAGAGGTTGGTAAGGAGTTCAACGTTACCCGTGAGCGTATCAGACAGATCGAAGCAAAGGCTCTCAGAAAGCTTCGTCATCCCAGCAGAAGCAGAAAGCTTAAGGATTATCTGGACTAATGAAAAACGTGCAATTATCAGAAAGACTTTTCGCGGCTGCATCCCTTGTTCCAGGGGGCAGTCGCGTAGCAGATGTCGGAACGGATCATGGATTCGTTCCGATTTATCTTATAAATGAAAATATAGCTGAACATGTGGTGGCAATGGATGTGAACGAGGGCCCTCTTGAAAGGGCAAGGGAGCATGTTCATGAATATGGTCTTGATGACAGGATTGAACTCAGATTGTCGGACGGGCTTAAAGAGCTGTCTGATGGTGAAGCTGATACCATGGTCTGTGCTGGCATGGGCGGCCTTTTGATGATGAGAATTCTAAAGGAGGGAGATCCTGTAAACAAGGGAATAAAGACCATGATTCTCCAGCCACAGTCGGATCTTGTGAATTTCAGAATTTATCTTAGAGAAAATAATCTTGTGATAGATGATGAGCGCGAGATTTTCGAGGATGGGAAATACTACACTATGATGAGAGTGAGAGCCGACTATGCAGGGGAGAGAACTCCTCTTGAGGAGGCAGCACTGGATATAGAAAAAAGTGCAGGCTGCGACAGGGAAAGAGCACTGCATATCTGCCATCGTTTTGGCCCTGTTCTTATTAAGAAAAGGGATCCTGTTCTAAAAAAATATCTTGAGCATGAACTTAATGTTTGCAATAAGATTTTTAAAAAATTGTCTGAAAACGAGCATACAGACAGAATACGTGATATTATAAATAAAAAGAACGATATTACAACTGTGCTTTCTATGTATTAAGATACAAATTTTGACATTAAATGTTTAGAGAGGGAAACGTATATGCCAAAACTTAGAATAAACGGTGAAGTAAAAGAATATGACAAGGGAACAACCTTTGAAGAGATTGCCAGGGAATATCAGCCCCAGGTAAAAAATCAGATAGTGGCTGTGACCTATGGCACCCGCATAAGGGAGCTGATGAAAAAGGTTGATCATGATGATGATCTTACCTTTATCACAACGGCTGATGAAATCGGTAATAACACCTATACCAGAACTGCTCTTATGATGCTTATTAAGGCTGTCAGGGACGCATCCGGAAAGCAGCCTGCCTTTACCAGAATCGAGTATAAGATCGGTAATGGATACTACTGCAGCATCAGGGGTGATTTCAAGGTTACGGAGGCCTTTGCCGAAGCTGTTCAGAAGCGTATGCAGGATATGGTTGACGATCATCTTCCCATAACCAAGAAGGGCTATCCGTTATCTGAGGCGGTGGATATTTTTACAAGAGAAGGTATGGATGATAAGGTTCGCCTTCTTCGTTACCGCAGAAGCTCTGAAGTAAACGTATATAAGCTGGATGGATTTTCAGACTATTACTATGGATACATGCTTCCAAATACCTCTTATGTTAAGTGGTTTAAGGTTGAAAAATATCACGACGGACTTTTACTGAATCTTCCTACCAGAAAGAATCCTGATACCATTACGGAAAGCGATCCAAGAGAAAAGATTTTTGCTGAGATGGTTCGTGCTTCACAGTGGGGAGAAATGATGGGAGTTGATACTGTAGGTGACCTTAACGATGTTATCTGCAGCGGCGGCTTCAATGAACTGATGCATGTTCAGGAGGCGCTTCAGGAGCGAAGAATCGGTGAGATAGCAAAGAGAATCTTTGATGCCAAGCATGTAAAATTTGTCATGATAGCAGGCCCAAGCTCCTCGGGAAAAACTTCCTTTGCAAACAGACTTGCCATTCAGATGAGGACCTATGGTCTTCACCCTCATCCAATAAGCCTGGACAATTATTTCGTTAACAGGGAAATGACACCTCTTAACGAGGATGGAAGCTATAATTTCGAATGCCTTGAGGCCCTGGATGTAGAGCAGTTTAACAAGGATATGGTGGACCTTCTAAACGGTAAGAAGGTTGAGATGCCTACCTTTAATTTTGTCACCGGAAAAAGAGAAATGAATGGTGATTTCCTTCAGCTTGCTCCAAATGATGTCCTTGTAATAGAGGGTATTCATGGCCTTAATGAAAAAATGAGCTATGCGCTTCCTGCAGAGTCCAAATTCAAGATATACATAAGCGCACTTACTACCTTAAGTGTTGATGCCCATAACAGAATTACCACTACTGACGGGCGCCTTATCCGAAGAATAGTAAGAGATGCAAGGACCCGCGGAGCATCCGCAAAGCATACAATTGCAATGTGGGATTCTGTAAGAAGAGGAGAGGAGCAGAATATTTTCCCCTTCCAGGAAGATGCAGATGAGATGTTTAACTCGGCTCAGATATATGAACTGGCTGTTTTAAAGCAGTATGCAGAGCCGTTGTTATTCGCTATTAAGCCGGGAGAGCCTGAATACTTTGAGGCTAAGAGGCTTCTAAAATTCCTTGATTACTTTGTGGCTGTAGATGCACAGGCCCTTCCTATGAATTCACTTACCAGAGAGTTCGTTGGCGGAAGCTGCTTCAAGGTCTGAAAGTACTTTTATAACATCAGCAAGGCGAACGGCCACCATTTCATCATTTTCGGTGCCGCCTGCAAGAACGCCTACAAGATTACCATGTATATCAAATACTCCGCCTCCGGACATTCCTTCGTGGGCGGAGCATTTTGCATATATCATCTTATATCCGAAATTTTTGACCAGAATATTTGTGTTGATAGCGGTTCCGTAAATATAGTTTTCCGCTACCTTTGTTCCCCGGCCGTAATAATCATAATGCTGATTTTTTGCAGGATCAGAACAGGGCTCTGAGTCCAGTGCAAAAACAATTTCCTTTTCGCTTTTTTCAAAAGCATTAAAAGCTGTCTCTGAAACAGGTGCACTTTTTAGCTGTATAAGATCAGCTGGATCAATATCTGATGTGGAAACGCTGATGATAGCAACGTCCACATTTTTGTCTGCATATAATAGCTTTGCTTCTTTTACGACACCATTATAGAAAATTGAATAAATACTGCTGTTTTCATCATAGCCTCTGAATAGGTGGGCTGCAGTGAGAATACGGATTTCGTCCTTGTCTATTGATGTTATTGTGCCCTGTCCGTACCGGGTGCCGAGCTGTATTCGGACGCAGGATGGACGTACATAAAGAGCAGCCTCAATTACATCTTCTTCCGATTCATAGGAATTATTGAGAGGGCACATGGAAAAGGCATCAAAAAAGAGCATGTCATCTGCAATTTCAGATGGCATGGGACCATATGCGATAGCCTTTATTGGATTAAGCAATATGATGATTATTAGTGAAAAGATTATTTTCTTAGACATTGTTCCTTTTTGTGTATGAGCAGGCCTGTAAGCCGGGTTATGTCGTGAATGATCATCTATCTAGGACTGCTGTTGCCAACAGCCTCAAGCGACCCACCTGAAAACGGATCGGGCCGATCCATGGTTTTCTTTTCGGTCTTGCTTCGGATAGGGTTTACATGGCTACAGATGTTACCATCTGTACGGTGGTCTCTTACACCACCTTTTCACCCTTACTCTTACGAGCGGTATATCTCTGTTGCACTATCCCGGGAGTCACCTCCGCCGGACGTTATCCGGTATCCTGCCCTATGAAGCCCGGACTTTCCTCACCCGCACCCTTTCGGGAATAGCGGCCGCGATCATTTGTCCTGCTCATACATAAGCACTTTAATCAATTGAATGTTTGTTGTCAAGCACCATTGGATTTATTTAAGTCAATTTTTGCAAGTTTTAAAGAGATATCAACTAGGATTTGGTAGTATTTTTCCTATAATATAGTATATGTGAGAATTCATAATTGTATTGGAGGTTTTTTCTATGGATACGAGTTTTTTGAAGCATTTTTCTCTTGAAGGTAAAACAGCATGGGTTACCGGCGCTTCATATGGCCTTGGACTTGCCTATGCCATAGCTTTCGCCCAGAGCGGAGCGGAGATTGTTTTTAATGATATCAGTCAGGAGCTGGTGGACAAGGGCATGGCTGAGTATAAAAAGCTTGGAATTGATGCCTATGGTGCTGTGTGTGATGTTACCAAAGAGGATCAGGTTCTTGAGTTTGTAAAAAAAGCTGAAGCAGCTAAGGGACATATCGATATCCTTGTAAATAACGCCGGAATTATTAAGAGAATTCCTATGACAGAAATGAGTGTTGAGGAGTGGAATCAGGTAATCGACGTTGATCTGACAGGACCCTTTATCTGCTCAAAGGCAGTTCTTCCCGGTATGATAGAGAGAAGAAGCGGTAAGATTATTAACGCATGCTCAATGATGAGTGAGCTTGGAAGAGAGACTGTTTCTGCATATGCAGCAGCTAAGGGCGGCCTTAAAATGCTTACCAGAAATATCTGCTCCGAGTATGGACAGTACAATATTCAGTGTAATGCCATAGGACCCGGCTACATTGCTACTCCTCAGACAGCTCCTCTTAGGGAAAAGCAGGCTGACGGTTCAATGCATCCCTTTGACAGATTTATCAGATCAAAGACTCCCGCACAGCGCTGGGGAAAAACGGAAGATCTTATGGGACTTGCGGTATTTCTTGCATCTCCTGCTTCTGATTTTATCAACGGACAGGTTGTTTACATCGATGGCGGAATACTTGCTTACATCGGACAGGATCCGGGAAACCTTGATCCTTCAAAGTTTGAAGACTGATTTTAAAATTTATATCTATATAAAAATTGCCCTCATGTCTGTGATGACATGAGGGCTTAATTTGTATTTACGTATAATTAACCGGAAAGTTCTTCCGACTAAGAGCCGGAGAGTGGTTTATTCTGATTTTGGATAATCCAAGAGATCTTCGTCAGAAATATCATCATAGTGTACAACAAGATTTCGGCCGTGACCCTTTGCATAATACAGAGCTCTGTCTGCCTTCTTGACAGCTTCGCGATAATTACCGCCATCATATTTGCTGACACCTACTGAAATGGTAATAGGACAAACCTCGTTTTCAGTAGTTTCAACAGAATGTCTTATGTGCTCAGCAATCTTTAAGCCAACCTCTGTCTCAGCGCCGACAAGAAGAACAACAAATTCTTCACCGCCCCAGCGTATCAGCATATCTGATGATCTGATGCAGCGTTTGATCTGCTCTGTTAAGAATACAAGAATTTTATCTCCGGCATCATGACCGTAGGTATCATTGACTCTCTTGAATTTATCGATGTCGATCATCAGTACTACAACATCCACCGCATGGGGAATGTTCAGCTGTTCGGTTTCATCGTCGGATACTATTTCATTTATCTTGTTACGATTGTATGCCTCGGTAAGATTATCAGTTATGGATGTTTTCTCAAGCTCCCGCTTTATCAGATATTGGTCGGCGTATGAGTTTTCCAGGATCAGCATGATGATAATAATGCCGATGAAAACAGGTACTGCCAGGGAAATCATCATATCAAAGTGTTCATAATGATTCCATGTATTGGAAATAATTATGTTAAGCAGTACCAGCGAGTGGATCGGAACATGATACGCAACAGGCATGCCCAGTCCAATGGCCAAAAATGCAAAATGCATTATTATAAAGCCTTCTCTGGCGAAATCTTTATTTGGAAGAAACCATATCGCCCAGATTGTGGCCCACATTGACGCATGGGCTATCAGGTAATATAGGAAAACACCAAAACGGTAATTCTTAATTCTCGGTTCACATATTATCAATAGCAAAAGTGGCAGGATAACCGAACATCTCGGCACAAGGGTTTCGTAGGCAAATCTGCCAAATATCTGACAATCGGATATAAAATAAGTAATCTCGAGAAGTCCCGTCAGCATAGCTGATAAAAATGAGACTCTTCTGAAGTAGTCGAACTTCGACTGATAAAAATTATTCAATTCATTTTTCGCAATCTTTTTCGTAAGCATGAATACATTCTATCACAAAATCACTACTAAAACACAAAACTTATATTGATTGTTTTAATTCTTAAGATTCTTATGACAATCTTAAGAAAAACTTAAGTTTGCAAAAATCTATTGTCATGTGATTTTTGGTGTGATAGTATCACTTCCTGTCGGCGGTCAGCCGGCAATTCATTGAAGCTATCGCTTCGAGATGAATCCCTATTGTTTTTATTTTTATTATTTATTATGAAAGGCGGTTTATTATCTATGAAACCATTCAAACAAAGTAACTCGATGAAAGAGCTTTTGAAGAAGCTCCGCAGACACGATACGCTGGTTATGGGCGCAGGTGTTATGGCAGCAACGATATTATGTGGCAGTTTTGTTTATGTGACAACACCTGCAATAAGTGCTGATGCTGCAGCTGAGGAGGTCCGCAGGGATTCTCTCGGCGTCCAGAAAAAGGCAAGCGATCAGCTAAGAGAGATTGATAATTATCTTGAAAAGCTTGATTCGGTAGTGACAGGAAGCCAGGAGCTCATAAAGGAGATTCAGACAGTACAGAATGAGCAAAAGCTTCTTTCTGAGAAAACAATTGAAAATGAAAAGAATAATTCCACAACTACCAATAACAACAAGGTAGTAGAGAAAATCGGTGGCCTTGATAAGGAGCTTGCATCAATTCATTCCGAGATCAAGAATACATCCGACCAGGTATGTGAGCTTAAGGAAAGCATGAATAATGGTGGGAGCAAAAACACAGATAAAGATAAAGAGGATTTCTCACAGATTACAAATGCGCTTAGTGATATTAAGAAGGCTTGTGACAAATCAAGTACAGAGGTTACAGCCCTTGTTGCACAGATTAAGGAAAACAAGGAAAGCTCTAACAGTGAAAACAAGACTGTTATAAACAATCTCGAGAAGATTGAAAAGCAGCTTGAGAATACAAATGTAACTGATACCCTGACCAGAATGGAATCTGATCTTCTTAAAACCCAGAATACATATATGGCAAAGATGGGTGAAATCGAGAAGGACGTGGAAAAGGTTGATAAGAGCGTGTCCGGATTAGGTAAAAAGGTGGAGTCAGGTCTTGACGGTATCGATAAGAATCTCGACAAGGTTGAGGACAAGGTGGCCGGCGTAGAAAACAAGGTCGGTACAGTTGAAAATAAAGTAGATGGTGTTGAAAGCAGAGTTGGCGGCGTTGACAGTAAGGTGAGCGGCGTTGATTCAAGAGTTAGCGCGGTAGACAGTAAAGTTGGTGCTGTGGAATCCAGAGTCAGTGGCGTAGACAGCAAGGTTGGTGCTGTTGATGCAAAGGTCGGTACCGTGGATGGCAAAGTCGGAGCTGTAGATGCAAAGATTGGCACCGTAGACGGAAAAATTGACGGTGTAGACGGAAAAATCGATGGAGTCGACGGAAAGATCGACGGAGTGGATGGAAAAATCGATAGCGTTAACGGCAATGTCGAAGGCGTCGGAACAAAGGTCAGCGGCGTAGACAAGAAGGTTGACGGCGTGGACGGAAAGATTGCCGATGTAGACGGAAAAATTGACGGTGTAGATGAAAAAGTAGCAGGTGTTGACGGAAAAGTTGATGGCGTTGGCAGCAAGGTCGAGGGTGTTTCCGGAAAGATGGACGGAGTAAGCGGAAAAATCGACGGCGTAAGTGGAAAGATGGATGGCGTTAACGGAAAAGTCGACAGTATGGGCTCTAAGGTAACCGGTATTGACAGCAAGGTTGATGGTGCATTATCTCAGGTTGGCGACGTAGACAAGAAGATTGACGGTGTCAGTGGAAAGGTCGGAACTGTTGATACAAAGGTTGGCGACGTAGACAAGAAGATTGACGGTGTCAGTGGAAAAGTCGGAACTGTTGATACAAAGGTTGGCGATGTAGACAAGAAGGTCAGCGGCGTTGATAAAAAGATTGATGGCGTGGATGGAAAAGTCAGCAGTGTAGATGGAAAAATTGACAGTGTAGATGGAAAAATTGATGGTGTTGGCGGAAAGGTCGGAAAAGTTGAATCAAGGGTTGGCGATGTAGACAGGAAGATCAATGACGTCGATAAGAAGGCCGATGGCGTGGATAAGAAGGTCGACGGAGTCAGCGGAAAGGTCGGAACTGTAGATACCAAGGTCGATGGTGTAGACAAGAAGGTTAGCGGTGTAGATAAGAAGGTCGACGGAGTAAACGGAAAAGTCGGAACTGTAGATACCAAGGTCGACGGCGTGGATAAGAAGGTCGACGGAGTCAGCGGAAAAGTCGGAACTGTAGATACCAAGGTCGATGGCGTAGACAAGAAGGTCGGCGGAGTTGATAAAAAGGTAGATGGAGTAGGCGGAAAGATCGATGGCGTTGGCGGAAAAGTCGGAAGCGTTGATACCAAGGTAAGCGGTGTTGATACCAAGGTAAGCGGTGTTGACAGCAAGGTTGACGGAGTAAAAAACAAGGTCGGTAGCGTTGAGACAAAGGTAGGCAGTGTTGATACCAAGGTTGGCGGCGTCGATAGAAAGGTTGATGGTGTCGGTGTAAAGGTCGGTAATGTTGAAACAAAGGTCGGAGGCGTAGAGAAGAAAGTTGATAACGGTTTTAATAATGTAAAGAGTGGTGTAAGCTCTCTTCAGAAGACCCAGAATGAGGCCAACACCAAGCTTGGTACCATTGAGGGCAGAATGAGTACTCTTGAGAGCGGTATAGGAAAGATAGACACTGATATCCAGACTCTGTTTGGAAAGCTTGAAAAGGTTTTTAACGATGTGGCCAGCGGTAAAAAGCGACTGGCATCCGCGCTTGCCACACTTGGAGTAAATGTTCCTGAGGATGCCAAGTTTGAGGACCTTGAAAATGCGATAAAGCAGGTCCCTGAAGCAGTCTTAAATTCCAGCGATGTTGAGTACGAATATCATCACCATGTTGATGGGAAAGGTGCATGCCCTAATGAAACCAGTTTTAATAAAGGCGGCTGTTTCCAGATCGAAGTAAAACACAGACATGGCGCTGAGTGTTTTAATGAGAGAACAATATATTCTTATAGAACTAATAGATATGACAGGCGTATCAATAATGGTGGAGGTGAGAGATATTATTGCGACAGATGTAATACAGCATCAGATAATCCATATCATGATGAGGAGTCCGAGAGCCTTGATGACGCTGTCAGGAGAAGTATAAATGGATATACAATGAGGGTTGAAAGAGAGCTGGTTTGCTCTATGGGAGATAGCGTCGAGTACTATATACCCGGTTGCGGATATAAGGAGAATTCCATTGTGAAAGCGACTATCAAATATGAAAAGGAAAATGATTTAGCGGAATCTCTGATTGCTGCAAACGCAGCGGTGGATTTCGTTGACGGAGAAATTCTTTTTGAGGAATTCATTCCGGTTGATAACAATGGTAGTTGTGATAGTGTGGACTATGACGAATATGAAGACGCAGAAATTCTTCCTGAAAGTGATGAAGAAAATGAAGATTTTGTAGAGGAAATTGTAGAAAATGAGATTGTTGAAGAGACAGAAAACAGTGAAGAACAGCAAACTTCTGATTCTGAGGAAGTAACAGGCGATACTTCTGATGACAGTAACGGCACGGCTGAGTCAGAAGCAATCCGGGAAAATAACTGATGTCCGACGTTCCTTGACAGTTGTCTGAATTCAGGTCTACAATGTTAGCGTTGTGTAATAGAATTTTACTTTATTTTTGGAATGGAGAGTGATTATATGACAAAAATAGATATAATTTCAGGCTTCCTTGGAGCAGGAAAGACTACTCTTATTAAGAAGCTTTTGAAGGAAGCGTTGGCAGGAACAAAAACAGTACTTATAGAAAATGAATTCGGTGAGATCGGTATTGATGGCGGATTTCTCAAGGAGTCAGGCATCGATATCCGTGAGATGAATTCAGGATGCATCTGCTGTTCACTTGTTGGTGATTTTGGTACTTCTCTTAAGGAAGTAATGGATACCTATGCTCCTGAAAGAATTCTTATTGAGCCTTCAGGTGTTGGTAAGCTTTCTGATGTTATGAGAGCTATTCAGAATGTTGCTGACCAGAGTACTGATCTTACTATGAACAGTGCAGTTACTGTTGTTGATGTCAGCAAGGCTAAGGTTTACATTAAGAATTTCGGTGAGTTTTTCACAAATCAGATTGAAAATGCCGGAACCATCCTTTTAACAAGAACAGATAAGGCTGACGAAGCTAAGATTGAGACAGCTGTAGAGCTCATTCGCCAGTATAATCCTAAGGCTACTATTATTACCACACCTCTTGATCAGCTTGACGGAAAAGAGGTTCTTGATACCTTTGAGGGAAATCATGATCTTGAGGCAGAGCTTCTTAAGGAGGTTCTTGCTCAGAAGGCTGATGAACATCATCATCACCATGACCATGGTTCAGAGAAATTCACTGATGAGGATGGTAACACAGTTTACAGAGCTCACAAGCATGACCACGATCATGATGAGCACCACCATGATCATGACCATGACGAGCATGAGCACCATCACGACCATGATGAACACGATCATGACCATGAACATGATCACCACCATCACGACGCAGATGATATTTTCACAAGCTGGGGAATGGAGACTCCTGCTAAGTATTCCAAGGATGAGATTGAGAAGATGCTTGGAAGACTTGAGGAAGAGGAAAACTTTGGCGTTGTTCTCAGAGCTAAGGGAATGGTTCCTGATGAAAATGGCGAGTGGATCGAGTTTGATTATGTTCCCGGTGAGCCTACAATCCGTAAGGGCAGCGCAGATGTAACAGGTAAGTTCTGTGTAATCGGTGCTGAGCTTAAGGAAGATAATCTCGAACTGCTCTTTAAGAGAAAGCTCTAATGTTTAACGCAACACAGTTATAATAATGATATCCCTCGCCGTATTGGCGGGGGATTTTGTGGAGTTATTTGATGTTTGGAAGGAATAGAGAAAAGAAAATGAAACCGGTATATGTAATTAATGGCTTTCTTGACAGCGGAAAGACGGACTTTTTTAAGTATACAATTGCTCAGCCTTACTTCAGAACAAAGGGTAAGACTCTTCTTATAGTATGTGAAGAGGGTGAGAATGAATATGAGGAGAAGCTTCTGACCGCTACCAACACAGTTCTCGAGACTTTTGAGGATGAGGAGGATTTTACTCCCGCAGCTCTTATGGCACTTGATGCAAAGCATGAGCCTGAGCGTATTCTCATTGAGTATAACGGAATGTGGAATTTTAAGAATTTCAAGATCCCCAATAAGTGGAAGCTTGAACAGCAGATTACCATAATCGATGCTTCAAGCTTTGAGCTTTATTTTACAAATATGAAATCACTTCTGTCTGAACAGCTTAGGAATTCTGAGCTTATCCTGTTTAACAGATGTGACGGAATCGAGGATCTTGCAACCTATAAGAGAAATGTTAAGGCAATCAACCAGAAGGCTGATATTATTTTTGAAGATATGAACGGCGAGGTTGATGTAACTCTGGATGAGGATCTTCCCTTTGATCTTAACGCAGATCCCATCGAGCTCAATAATTTTGGATATGGAATGTTCTATTTAGATGCCCTTGAGCACGTGGACAGATATGATGGTAAGAATGTATCATTCACTGCAATGGTGGCTAAGCCTTACGATATGGCAGATAACGCATTTGTTCCGGGACGTATGGCTATGACCTGCTGCGCTGATGATATGCAGTTCTTGGGCTTTAAATGTGAATATGATGATGCTCCTTCGCTTAAAGAGAAGGAATGGGTAAAGGTAACAGCCAATGTAAAGAAGGCTCTTGTACCTGAGTATCAGGGAGTAGGACCGCTTCTTAGCGTTGTAAGCTTAGAGCATGTATCTGAGCCTAAGAGTCCTGTAATTGATTTTTCAAATCCAAATGAATAAATGATAATCGCCGGCAGAGTTTTTTTGCCGGCGATTTTTATAGGAAAAGAATTTTTCTATACGAAAAAACTCCTGCACCGGTGAGAGATGCAGGAGTTTTTAAAATTCATATATTTAATTATGCAAGCTTGTTAACAGCCTGAGCAAGACGAGAAACTTTTCTAGAAGCTGTGTTCTTCTTGAAAACGCCCTTTGACTCAGCCTTGTCGATAGCTGATGTAGCAGCAAGGAGTGCCTTAGCAGCCTCTTCCTTATTGCCAGCTTCGATAGCTGCTCTTACCTTCTTGATCTCTGTCTTAACACCAGACTTGATAGCCTGATTTCTTGCAGCCTTCTTCTGATTTGTAAGAATTCTCTTCTTGGCAGATTTGATATTAGCCATAACTTCCTCCATTATTATTACAAAAAATTTAATAGTCATCTAAGTTATATGGCTATGAAACCGGACACGGACAGTCAATGCCACATACACCCAAATATTTTAGATGTTATAGTACATTATGTCAAGAGCTTTTTTGAATTGCTGTACTTTATAACGCTTCTTATGTTATCATATTTCAAGGTGTGCGTGCCACCCTAAAATATCCGGCACGTATGTATTATTGTTTTTAGGATGGATTTAAAGAATGGCTGAATTTGATCAGAGTAAAGTAAGAAATTTTTGCATAGTTGCACATATTGATCACGGCAAGTCTACCCTGGCTGATCGTATGATCGAAACTACCGGGGTGCTTACCAGTCGAGAGATGCAGAATCAGGTTCTCGATAATATGGATATAGAGCGGGAGAGAGGTATTACTATCAAATCTCAGGCTGTGCGTATGATATATAAGGCTAAGGACGGCGAGGAGTATGTTTTCAATATGATAGATACTCCCGGTCACGTGGATTTTGGATATGAGGTTTCAAGAAGCCTTGCCGCATGCGATGGCGCAATACTTGTTGTTGATGCAACTCAGGGTGTTGAGGCTCAGACTCTTGCAAACGTATATCTTGCCCTTGACCACGACCTTGATGTTTTTCCTGTAATCAACAAGATAGACCTTCCCAGTGCAAGACCGGATGAGGTTAAGGAAGAGATCGAGGATGTAATTGGGATTGAAGCTCATGATGCTCCCCTTGTTTCCGCAAAGATGGGAACAGGAATTGATGATGTTCTTGAAGCTGTGGTTCACAGAATTCCTGCACCTAACGGAGATTCAAAGGAGCCTCTTAAGGCACTTATTTTTGATTCTGTATATGACTCATACCGCGGAGTTATCGTATTTGTAAGAGTAAGAGACGGTGTCCTTAAAAAGGGCATGACGGCTAAGTGCATGGCATCAGGTGCCTCCTGGGAGGTGGTTGAGGTTGGATATTTTGGCCCCGGACAGTTTATTCCCTGCGATGAACTTTCTGCAGGAAGCGTTGGATATTTTACAGCCTCAATTAAAAATATTCAGGATGCAAGAGTCGGTGATACAGTGACTGAGGTTAGCAGACCCTGCGCAGAGCCCCTTCCAGGATATAAGAAGGTAATGCCTATGGTTTACTGCGGTCTTTATCCTGCAGATACAGCCAGATATCCTGAGCTTAGAGATGCCCTTGAAAAGCTGCAGCTTAACGATGCTTCACTTTTCTATGAGCCTGAGACATCACAGGCATTGGGCTTTGGCTTCCGTGCGGGATTCCTTGGACTTCTTCATCTTGAAGTAATTCAGGAGAGACTTGAGAGAGAATACAATATTGATCTTGTCAGCACCGCTCCCGGTGTTGTCTACAAGGTTCACAAGACAGACGGTACAGTATTTGATCTGACCAACCCTTCAAATCTTCCAGATCCTTCAGAGATAGACTATATGGAGGAGCCCATTGTAAATGGTGAGATCATGGTTACTACCGATTATGTCGGATCCATCATGCAGCTTTGCCAGGAGAGACGCGGTAAGTATATCAGTACTGAGTATATAGAGGCCACAAGAGCTATCCTTAAGTATGAGCTTCCGCTTAATGAGATTATTTATGATTTCTTTGACGCTCTTAAATCAAGGTCAAGGGGCTATGCTTCCTTTGATTATGAAATCAAGGGCTATGAGCAGTCAGAGCTTGTTAAGCTTGATATTCTTATTAACCATGAACAGGTGGATGCTCTTTCATTTATCGTTCACAAGGAAGGTGCCTATGAGCGTGGACGCAAGATGTGCGAAAAGCTAAAGGGCGAAATTCCGAGACACCTGTTTGAGATTCCGATTCAGGCAGCAGTTGGCGGTAAGATAATAGCCAGAGAGACTGTTAAGGCTATGCGTAAGGACGTGCTTGCAAAGTGCTACGGTGGTGATATCAGCCGTAAGAGAAAGCTTCTGGAAAAACAGAAGGAGGGTAAAAAGAAGATGCGCCAGATCGGTAGCGTAGAAATCCCTCAGCAGGCTTTCTTAAGTGTTCTTAAGCTGGATGAAGGAAATTGATGGACGAGGTTTCAGAATGGAAAGTCTTGGAATTTACATCCATATACCATTTTGCATAAGAAAGTGTCTGTACTGCGATTTTCTCTCCTTTCCGAAGGGGAGAGCGCAGCAGGCACTTTATTTTGATGCTCTGGAAAAAGAAATTTTGCTATCCGCAACGGGCTGCGGCAAATATGAAGTACAATCGGTCTTTTTTGGAGGAGGAACTCCCACAGCTGTCATGCCTGAAGCTATTGTTCGGATAATGAAGGCTCTTTTCGATAATTTTTCATTTAAAGACGATGCGGAAATAACTATAGAATGTAATCCAGGTACCGCTGATCTTGATGCGTTAAAGGCATATAGAAATGCCGGAATTAACAGACTCAGTATAGGCCTTCAGTCAGCAAAGGATGATGAACTGAAAAGGCTTGGCAGAATACATGACAGGGAAATGTTCGAGGAATGTTACAGGAATGCGATAAAGGCAGGCTTTGAAAATATAAATGTGGATCTCATGAGTGCGCTGCCGGGTCAGACTCTCACTGATTGGGAGGATAATCTAAAATATGTTTGCACCCTTGATCCTGCGCCGTGCCACATTTCTGCGTACAGCCTCATAATCGAGGAGGGGACTCCTTTTTACGAGCTTTATGGGGAGGATAATGAGAATAAAGATATTGCCGTCAGTGTGAATATGCAGGATGGCTCTGAGTACTGCCAAAATCCCAGGCTACCGCTACCTGATGAGGATACGGAGCGGCAGATGTATCATCGCACAGAGGAAATATTATCTTCGTATGGCTACCGCCGATATGAGATTTCGAATTATTCTGCGAAGGGAAAAGAGTGCATACACAATCTAAGATACTGGCAGGGCGGAGACTATCTTGGCCTTGGTCTTGGTGCTTCATCTCTTATGAAAAATGAAAGGTATCACAATACCTCGGATTTTGAAAGGTATATAGAGACTTTGAACGGTGATTTTTCAATTGGAGAAGCTGAGGGTAAGGATGGAGCCATTTCACTTTCTGCTGAGAATCAAAGGCTTTTGGATATCAGAGAGGATGTAGAACCGCTGGATGAGAAGGCAAGGATGGAAGAATTTATGTTTCTGGGGCTTCGCCTTACGGCCGGCGTATCTGCCAATGAATTTAGGAGTAGATTTGGAAAAGAAATAGGTGAAATTTACGGAGGTGTCATCGAAGGGCTTAGGGAGAAAAATCTTCTGGAATGGGACGGAGATACGATCCGATTATCGGCGGAAGGCCTTGATGTAAGCAATTACTGCATGGCTGAATTTTTGCTTTGACAAGAGAAGATCATAGGGCTCATGTTTAATCATAATTTTAGAATATTTAACGGTAACTTCGTTGACAATTTCGGGTCTTTTCGACAAGATAATTATAGAAAAATATGCGCATGCAATTACAAGGAGTAGAAAATGCCAAGGATTGATGAAATTCTTAAAACAGCTAAAGAAGCAGGAGCATCCGATGTTCATATCACTGTAGGTATTCCGCCTAAGATGCGCGTAAATGGAAAACTGCTTGCTCTTGAAGGCTATCAGAGAATGCTTCCTGACGACACCATGGAAGTTGCTAAAAGTATTATGACTGAAAAACAAATGGAGCTTCTTGATGCCAACGGACAGCATGACATGTCTTTTTCGGTTAAAGGACTTGGACGCTTCAGGCTTAATGTATTTAAACAAAGAGGCTCAGTTGCTATGGCTATTCGCCTTGTTGCCACTGAGATACCGGATCCTGAGATACTGGGAATTCCCCAGTCGGTAGTTAATCTCTACCAGAGACAGAGAGGACTTGTGTTGGTAACGGGGCCTACGGGTTCAGGAAAATCAACCACCCTTGCGTCTATCATTGATAAGATAAACGACAACAGGGAGGCTCATATTATAACTCTTGAGGATCCTATCGAGTTTTTGTATCAGCACAATAAATCCATTGTAAATCAGCGAGAGGTTGGTCTTGATTCTGATAATTATGCCAACGCTCTGAGAGCTGCTCTTAGAGAAGATCCTGATGTTATCCTTGTTGGAGAGATGAGAGATCTTGAGACCATAAGTACCGCTATTACTGCTGCTGAGACAGGACATCTGGTGCTGTCAACTCTCCATACGATCGGAGCAGCCAGCACAGTTGATAGAATAATTGATGTTTTCCCGCCGCATCAGCAACAGCAGATAAGAATTCAGCTTGCCAACGTTCTTGAAGCTGTCATTTCGCAGCAGCTCATTCCTACAGCTGACGGTGATGCGAGAGTGGGAGCCTTTGAGGTTATGCATGTAAACAGCGCCGTAAGAAATATGATCCGTGAAGGCAAGACCCATCAGCTTATTACTATCATGCAGACCAATCGCAAGCAGGGAATGATAACCATGGATGATGCGATAGTTGAGCTTTGTAAATCAGGAAAAATCGGTCGCGATATGGCAATTCATTATGCCCAGGATCCTGAAACAATGCAGGCTAAGATATTGAGATAATTCACATAAAGCAATCGGCAGTTGCTGCAGATTGAGAGATTATTTATGGTGCAGGCAGATTTTTTTTATCGGAAAATCTGCTTGCATTTCTTTTTCTAATCGGTATAATAAAAAAAGATTTCATACGGAGATTCTCCGTACAATTTTCCTTTATTTTTGTAATTTTTTTCGGATAACGGTCCTTTGGGGTACGTTTATGCCCCGGAAGGAGTTTTTATGTTTAGTACAGTTGTTTCGGGTGCGGTAAAGGGTATATTGCCGTATCTGATGCAGGTTGAGGTAGACGCGTCAGATGGACTGCCCATGTTCAATATGGTCGGCTTTATCAGCGGCGACGTAAGAGAGGCATCAGAGAGAGTCAGGGTTGCTTTGAAAAATGCCGGTTTTCCGATGCCTCCGATGAGAATTACAGTCAATCTTTCTCCTGCGGATATCCGAAAGGCCGGAATCGCGGTAGATCTGCCGGTGGCGCTGGGAATACTATGTGCCATGGGAGAGATAAGTGAGGATGCGCTAAAGGATACACTGGTAATCGGCGAGCTTGGGCTTGATGGCGAAGTAAAGGCGGTAAACGGCGTTTTGCCTATGGTTACCCATGCATGGAAAAAAGGATTCAAAACCTGTATTTTGCCCTATGACAATGCAAACGAAGGCGCTGTGGTCAGAGGCATGAAGGTTATAGGAGTAAGGAATCTTCTTGAAACCATAAGCTATCTGACTGCGGAAAAATCAGAGCGGGACAAAGTAATTGAGCCTACTAAAATTGACGTTCAAATGATGTTTAAGGATGCTGAGCCCGGAGAAAAATATTTAAGAGGTATGGATTTTTCAGAGATAAACGGACAGGCAGCCGTAAAAAGAGCGGTTGAGATAGCAGTGTCAGGATATCATCACATTCTTATTGTGGGGCCGCCCGGTTCCGGTAAAAGCATGATTGCAAAACGTATACCGGGGATAATGCCGCCCTTGTCGGAGGATGAAAGTCTTGAGGTATCTTCAATCTACAGTGTGGCGGGAATGATAAAAAAGGGTGAAGCACTGATTACAAGGCGTCCTTTTATGAGCCCTCATCATTCCATTACGGAACCGGCACTTACGGGAGGCGGAACAATACCTCATCCCGGTGTTATTTCCCTTGCCCACAGAGGAGTGCTTTTCCTTGATGAGATGACGGAATTCAAAAGAAATACGCTCAATCTTTTAAGACAGCCCTTGGAGGACAGAGAGGTCCATGTGGCAAGAAGCGGAGGGACTTTTTCCTATCCTGCGGATATGCTTCTTGTGGGAGCCATGAACCCATGTCCATGTGGATATTATCCTGACCTTAATAAATGCAGGTGTTCGGAAAGCGAGATATCAAGGTATCTTGGCAGAATATCCGGGCCTATTCTGGACAGGATAGATATAAGCGTTGAAGCCTCCAAGATTGATGTGGGTGAGCTTAGTCACGGAAATCAGTGCAATGAGAGCAGTGCGGAGATAAGAAAGCGTGTTCTTGGCGCCATGGACATTCAGAAAAGGAGATTTAAGGATGAGGGCATAAGGTTTAATTCTGAGATGAGCCCTGCCCAGATAGGAAGATATTGCAAGCTTGGTCTAAAGGAGCAAAGACTTATGGAGCAGGTGTTCAATACGATGGATTTATCCGCCAGGGCATATCATAAGGTTCTCAGGGTAGCAAGAACCATAGCGGATCTTGATGGAAGCGAAAACATTGAGACAAGACATATCACCGAGGCTGCCTGCTATAGAATGACAGATTCAAGATACTGGAACAAGCAGGAAAGCTCATCAAAAGAAAGAACAGCTTCTCCGATTATCAAGAACAGGAGGGTATGCTGATGGGCAATATAAAAGACTTTGAGAGCGGCAAGCCGTTGAATAATGCGGTTTTTGCGGAAGAAGATAAATATGCTTATATGCTTCACAATATTCAGGGCTTTGGGAATAAGACGCTGTTTATGCTTTACCGGGAGCTTGGAAGCTGTAAAGAGATTTATCATGCCTCTTGCGATGTCCTAAGAAAAATGCTCACGGGCAAACAGCTTAAGGCCTTTAAGGCAGCTAAAGGAGAATGGGATGTGGACGGAGAATTTGAATATCTCTACACCAGGGGAATCGACTTTTGCTCCTATTTTTCTGAAGGATATCCGGGTCGTTTAAAGGATATTCCTGATCCGCCTTTTGCACTTTACTGCGCAGGGAAAATGCCTGATGAGCATAGGCCTTCGGTATCAATAATCGGAGCAAGGAACAGCTCTGAGTATGGAAAATATGCCGCGAGATTATTTGGAGAAAAGCTGGCGCTGGCCGGAATACAGGTTATAAGCGGAATGGCCAGGGGAATTGACGGCATTGCGCAAAAAGCAGCAGCTTATGCGGGCGGTGCATCCTTCGGCGTTCTGGGAAGCGGAGTAGATGTTTGCTATCCTGAGGAAAACAGGGCACTTTATGATGAACTTATAGTCTCGGGAGGAATTATATCCGAATATGTCCCCGGAACACTTCCAAAGCCACAGTTTTTTCCGCCAAGAAACAGGATAATAAGCGGGCTGTCCGATGCTGTTATTGTTATTGAGGCAAGACAGAAAAGCGGAACACTTATAACGGTGGATATGGCTCTTGACCAGGGGAGAGAAGTTTTTGCAGTCCCGGGAAGGATATGCGATAACCTTAGCAGTGGCTGCAATCAGTTGATTCGTCAGGGGGCAGAAATTGCCACATCACCTGAGGATGTCGTGGATTTTCTCAGAAGAAAGCTGATGGGAGAAGTGTTCGTCGGAAATAAAAATTTGTCTTCAGATGATAAAGTGGCTGAAACTGGGGAAAACATTGGAGTTTCCGAAGGGGCTCAGGCGGAGAGTAGCGCAACTGTGCCATTTATAACTATGAGCAGTGCACAACAAGAGGTTTACTCCGTGATGGATTTCTATCCTCAGACATCGGCTTCGATATATGAGAAAATGGCTGAAAAGGGCATAAATATCGGTATTTCAGAGGTTATGAACATTCTTGTTGAGCTTTGTATTACAGGCGTAGCGGCAGGAAACGGAGCCGGTTTTTATAAAAAAGCACAATAATGAAAATATAAATCGGAAACGTTACCGACACAGTTAATAAGCCAAGACAAACGGTTGCGCATGCACTTTTTGAAACTAAACGTTTCCGGTAACAAAATTGTGCAATTTGTATAAGGAAAACGTTTTTCTTTTAGGAAGAAATCACTATTGACGATAAAAAAGCACAGACTTACAATGTGATCAAGAGCAACCGATTGCGCAAATTAACCATTGCGCAACAAAAAAACGGTAATAAACGGAGGAAAAAGTAAAATGAAAAAGAAATTGGTATCAGTTTTGATGGCAACAGCTATGACTGCATCACTGCTTGCAGGATGCGGCGGCGCAGCCGACACAGCAGCAGATACTGCTGAGAGCACTGCAGATGCAGTAGAGGAGACTGCAGAAGAGGCAACAGAAGCAGTTGAAGAAACAACTGAAGATGCAGCAGAAGCAGTTGAAGAAGCAACAGAAGAAGCTACAGAAGATGTTGCAGAAGCAGCAGATGACACAGATTACGGCACAGGCGAGATTAAGATCTGGGTTGCTGACAATGTAGTTGATTTCACAAAGGAGCAGTTCGATAAGTTTATCGAAGCTAACCCTCAGTTCGCCGGATACACAGCAACAGTTGAGGCTGTAGGTGAAGGCGATGCAGCAAGCAACATGATCACAGACGTAACAGCAGGTGCTGATATTTATGGTTTCGCTCAGGACCAGACAGCAAGACTTGTTGCAGCAGGTGCTCTTGAGGAGGTTGCTCCTGAGAACGTTGATGCAATCAAGAGTGAGAACGCAGCAGGTGCTGTAACAGCAGCAACAGTTGGCGATACACTTTATTCTTATCCTATGACAGCTGATAACGGATATTTCCTTTACTATGATAAGAGCGTTGTAACAGATCCTTCTACTCTTGAGGGCATCCTTGAGCAGTGCGAAGCAGCTGGTAAGAACTTCTACATGGATCTTACAGGTTGGTATCAGGTAGCATTCTTCTTCGGAACAGGATGCACACTTACATACGAGTCAGACAATGACGGTAACTTCACAGCATGCGATTGTAACTATGATTCAGATGCAGGCCTCGTAGCTCTTAAGGAGATGATCGAAGTTGCTTCTTCTAAGGCTTTCCAGCCCGGTTCTTCTGCAGGCGATGCAGTTGACTATGCAGCAATCATCGATGGTACATGGGATGCAGATGTAGTTAAGGCAGCACTTGGCGACAACTACGCTTGCGCTAAGCTTCCTACATTCACAGGTTCTGATGGCAAGAGCTATCAGATGAGCGGTTTCAACGGATGCAAGCTTCTTGGTGTTAAGCCTCAGGAAGATGAGAACAAGCTTGCTGTATGTGATGCACTTGCTCAGTACCTCACAAGCGAAGAAGTTCAGCTTGCCAGATACAATGCAGTAGGTTGGGGCCCTTCAAACCTCAATGCTCAGGAAGATTCTTCAGTTAAGGCTGACGAAGCTCTTTCAGCACTTTCAGAGCAGTTCGCATTCACAATTCCTCAGGGTCAGTATCCTGGTGACTACTGGTCAAATGCAGAGGCACTTGCTGGTGATGTAACAGACAAGTTCCAGAGCGCATCTGATGATGACCTCAAGGCAGCACTTGCTACATTCCAGGAGACAGTAGTAGGTCTTGCTCAGTAAAACTGATGACTTAGCGAGGTAAAAACAATACCTTGAAAAATTCAAACCGGCAGGAGCTTTTGCCTTCTGCCGGTTTTTTAGAAGGAATGCTGAAAATACTTGGTTGTGTGGGAACGCAAGAGCGGAGGAGAACGCTATGAGCAGTGATAATGCGTCTAATTCGAAACAGAATCCTATTAGCAGATTTTTTTCGATTTTGGTAAATGACCTCAAGGAGATTGGGGTCACATTTAAAGAGGGCGATTGGAAAACAAAACTCTCATTTTTGATTATGGGTATCGGACCGATACTCAGGGGACAGACCTTAAGAGGCCTTATGTATCTTGTTGTTGAGATTTTATTCTTTGTGTTCCTTGGAGCTTTTGGCGGTAAATATTTTTCCAAGCTGGGAACACTTGGTGTAATCGAGACAACTAAAAAGCGCAGAAAAATAGTGTATGGAGATCATTCATTCCTGATCCTTTTGTTTGGTCTTTTAACTCTTATTTTTATTGTATTCATTATTTTCTTGTGGAGAATGAACATCAAAGAGAACAGAAAGGAAGAGCTTGCACTTAAACAAGGCAAGAAACTTCCCGGAAACAGAGCAGATTTCCTGTCACTCTTTGATTCTAATTTTGATAAAACTTTGTTGGCACTTCCGGTAACAGGTGTATTCGCCTTCACCGTTTTGCCGATCATTTTCATGATATGTGTTGCCTTTACCAATTATGATGCGACACATCAGGCACCTACCAAGTTGTTCACATGGGTTGGACTTCAAAACTTCAAGAATCTTTTTTCCTTTGGAAAAAGCGGATTTGGAAGTACCTTCGTAAGCGTCCTTCTCTGGACTCTGGTTTGGGCTTTTCTTGCAACCTTTATTGACTACTTCCTTGGAATAGCAGTAGCGATTCTTATTAACAAGAAGGGAATCAAATTTAAAAAGTTCTGGCGTACATGTCTTGTTATGACCATCGCTATTCCTCAGTTTGTAAGTCTTTTGTATGTGGCAAAGATGTTTGATAACGCAGGTATAATCAATGCAACACTTCTTAAACTGGGAATAATAAAGAGTGCGATTCCATTCTGGACAAATCCATGGCTTGCAAAGATAACAATCGTAGTAGTCAATATCTGGATAGGTATCCCTTATCTTATGCTTATGGCTACAGGTCTTCTTATGAACATTCCTGAGGATCTGTATGAAAGTGCCAAGATTGACGGCGCTACACCCTGGCAGATGTTTAAGAATATCACAATGCCATACATGCTTTTCGTAACAGGACCTTATCTGCTTACATCCTATACAGGTAACCTTAATAACTTTAACGTTATCTATCTTTTGACAGGTGGCGGACCAAAGTCTATGAGTTATGCAGGAGGTGCAGGTGGTACAGACCTTCTTGTAACATGGCTTTATAAGATGACCATCAATGACACTGATTATAAGATGGCCGCTGTAATAGGTATCATGGTATTCGTTGTTACGGCTATAATCATGCTTTCTGTATATCGCATGCTGCCGTCAGTTAAGGATGAGGAGGGATTCCAGTAATGGCAAAAGAGACTTCTATGAAAAAGAAACGTGCCATTAGCAATGCACTTGCTTATCTGGCACTTACAATCATCGTTATAATATGGCTTTTCCCTTTTGTGGGACTGGTACTTGGAAGCTTCAGATCATATCTTCCCGAGGTTGAGTACGGCGGAATTGTTGGTTATATAATTCCCAAGACCTTTTCACTGGATAACTACAGATTCGTTCTTGGAAATGAGACCAACTTCAAGAGATGGTATCTCAATACAGTTATCATTGCTACCTGCGTATCAGTGCTTCAGACTATCATCATACTTTGCGTAAGCTACGCTCTTAGCCGTATGAGATTTTACGGAAGAACAGCACTTATGAAGTTCTGGCTGGTACTTGGTATGTTTCCGGGCTTCCTTACAATGATCTGTCTGTACTTCCTGCTTAAGCAGATGGGACTTACTCAGGCAGGTGCTATACCGGGATTGATTCTGGTATCTGTTGCAAGCTCAGGTATGGGTTACTACGTATGTAAGGGATATTTTGATACTATTCCCAAGGCACTGGATGAAGCTGCCCGTATCGATGGCGCTTCCAGAGCAAGAGTATTCTTTACAATGACACTTCCCATGAGTAAGCCCATCATCATTTACACAATGCTGGTAGCTTTCATGGCACCCTGGAATGATTATGTATTTGCTTCCTACATCGCATTTGGACATGATAAGAGCTACAACGTAGCCGTTTCCATGTACAGATGGATGAACACCGGTGACTATCAGGGTTACTTTACCAGATTCTGTGCCGGCGGCGTGCTTGTTGCCATTCCGGTTACACTGTTGTTCCTGTTCCTGCAGAAGTACTACGTTGAAGGTGTTACCGGCGGTGCTGTAAAAGGCTAACGGAACTTCCTTATTAAAACTTTGAGAGAAAAAATATGGGCGAGCAAATAACCATCGAGGATGTTGCGGCGGCCCTTGGTGTTTCCAAAACTACCGTATCCAGAGCAATTTCTGGTAAGGGCAGAATTGGAGAAAAAACAAGAACCCGCGTCCTCGAATACATAGAACAGAATAATTACAAACCTAATGTTGTTGCCAAAGGACTTGCTCAGAGAAGGACATATAACATGGCTGTTGTATGGCCCGGTGATTATTCACTTGTCGACCTGCCTTTTTTTCAGCGTTGCCTTATTGGAATGAGTGAGGTTACAAGCGGTCATGGATATGACATTGTTATAACCCTTGTATCCGGAGATGAGATATCTAATCTCAGACGAATCATTGAGAACAGAAAGGTTGACGGAGTAATCCTGACAAGAACACTTATTGATGATAAGCCTGCTGAGTATCTGAAAAAAAGCGGAATTCCTTTTATAGCAATAGGAACGTCCTTTGACGAAGATATCATTACTGTTGATAATGATAATTATGGCGCATGTATGGAGCTTACCTCTATCTTGATAGGAAAGGGACACTCCAAGCTGGCTCTTATCGGTGGTTCACAGAATCACATGATCACCAGAACCAGATATGATGGATTTGTTGATGCCTTTAAGAGGGCTAACAAGAAAATCGATGAGTCTCTCATATTTCTGAATCAGGGAAATGAGCAGAGACTTACAGAGATTTTAAAGCATCTTGCAGCAAAGAAAGTTGATGGAGTAATCTGTATGGATGATCAGCTTGCGGGATATGTGATCTCTATATGCAGAGCGCAAAAAATCAAGATTCCCGAGGATCTTAGACTGGCATCCTTTTACAACAGTAATATTCTGGAAAATGCAGTAGTTCCTGTTACTTCACTGAATTTTGATGAAAGAAAGCTTGGAGCTACAGCAACCAGAATGCTGCTTTCACTGATAGATGGTGAAAAGGTTGAAAAACAAAGCTTGAAGAATTATGAAGTTGTAATGAAAGAAAGCACGAAGTAAAATCAATATGCCGGCTCATTTAATGGTATTTGAAAATGAGCCGGCACTTTTTAAATAAAGCAGGAGGAAGGCTTTGAAGAGCCGGATGTCCCTGCTCGGAGGATATGAAAATGAAACTTACGAAGGAAAGTAATCTGTCTTTTAATGAAAAATCACTGACAGTTGACGGGAAGGCTTTTTATCCTGTTATGGGTGAGATGCATTTTTCCAGATATAGAAGCCGCTATTGGGCTGAAGAATTAAAGAAAATGAAAAGTGGCGGCGTTGACATCGTATCACTTTATACTATATGGATACATCATGAAGAAATTCGCGGAGAATTCGATTTTAGCGGAGACAGGGATTTACATAAATTCCTTGAGACCGTTAAACAGAGCGGGCTTAAATGCATTTTGAGAATAGGTCCCTGGGCCCATGGCGAAGCCAGAAACGGAGGTTTCCCCGACTGGCTTCTGGAGGATGCTAAGGAAAAAGGATACGATCTTAGAAGTGATGCTCCGGAATATCTTTCTCATGTAAGAAATTTCTACGAGCATATCTATGAACAGGCAAAGGGATTTTTCCTTAAGGATGATGGCCCTGTTATCGGCATCCAGATTGAAAATGAATATGGTCACTGCGGCGGCTTTGGAGGCCCTGAGGGAGAACAGCACATGAGAACCCTTCAGAGCATGGCAAAGGAGATAGGTTTTGATGCGCCGATCTACACTGCTACCGGTTGGGGCGGAGCTGTAACAGGAGGAATGCTGCCTGTTATGGGCGGATATTGCGAGGCACCGTGGGATCCAAGAACCACAGAGATTGAACCCAGTGGAAATTATATTTTCACAAAGGAAAGAAACGATCACAACATAGGCTCAGATCATGGCCTTGGCGTTGGAATTACCTTTGATATGGATAGATTTCCTTATCTTACAGCTGAGCTTGGAGGCGGACTTCAGGTTACCCATCACAGAAGGCCTATTGCCACAGGCGATGACACGGCTGCTATGAGCATGGTAAAAATGGGAAGCGGTGCAAATCTCCTTGGATATTATATGTATCACGGCGGTACCAATCCGGAGGGCAAGCTCACAACTTTGCAGGAGAGCACAGCAACAGGCTATCCCAACGATCTGCCTGTTTTATCCTATGATTTCAATGCGCCTATAAGAGAGTACGGACAGATGGAGGAGACCTATCGCAAGGTTAGAACACTTGCCATGTTCACCAAGGATTTTGGAGAAGAGCTTTGCGATATGCCTTATATTCCGCAGCCCGGAAATCCCCTTAAACCCGATGATCTTTCGTCCCTTAGATGCGCAGTGAGAGCTCATAAGGCTGAGATATGCGGTAAAGAGGAACTGTCCGGATATCTTTTTGTAAACAATTATCAGAGAAGATATAAGATGGCAGACCATGAGCAGATTACACTTTCCGCTTACGATGAAGCCGGAGAAAAAATCTGCGATTTTGAGGAAAGGGATGTTAATAACGGAGACTATTTCTTCTATCCCTTTAATATGCCTATCGGATATGAGGCTGTTTTGAGAAGAGCAAATGCTACGCCTCTTTGTATCCTTCATGATGAGAGAGGAAAAGAACTGGCATACGTTTTTTATACAGATAAAAATGAGTCAGCATCCTATGAGATAGAAGGTGACCTTGGAAGAATAAGCATTGTTACTCTTCTTAGAAATGAGGCTGAGCATGCTGTGAAAATCATAGATGAGCGCGGGGCTGAGCATCTTGTCATAAGTGAATACAATGTGGTTGAGAATCCGAGGACAGATAAAAAAGGTAATTCCCTTGGCTATGAGATTTATGCAGAGATTCCATCCGATGGACGAGAGCATAATGTATCCTTCAGAGTGTGGCCCGATCTTGACGAGACGCCCATCGGCTTTATACATGCTGATGCTGAGAGCGCAAGCGAATCCTACATGATAGACAGCATGGAATTTGCTGATTACAGATATGTTGATGAGTATGTTAATCCGGTAATGACAATCCTTAGCTGGGATGAGAATGCTGAGCCCGGCGTAGATGGCAGTATGAAATACAGAATAAAAGTATCTGATATAGATTCTGACATAGATGAAGTTTATCTTATGATAGACTATACGGGAGACAGAGGCGAGCTTTATGCTGCTAAGGATATGGAGACCTTCAGTAAAGGTCAGATGATAGCCGACAGTTTCTATACCGGTCAAAAGTGGGAGGTGGGCCTTAAGAGATTTATTGGTTCAGAGGGAGAAAACGGCCTTGAAGATAAATTCGAGGCTGAAGCGGTAGTTTATCCTTTGCATGAGGATGACAAAATCTATCTTCAGTCCAAACCTGAAATGAAGGATGGCAAGGTCTGCAGGATGACTTCTGTGGATTCTATAGCACAATATAGAGTAAGGCTTTCGATTTAATAAAACTTTTATCTGACAAATTGACAACAAGTGATGCCAAAATCTGAATATTAAGGTACAATATAATAGGAGTTATTGTAACGAAGTATGAAAGTGGTGGTCCATATATGGGATACTATGAATTACTCGAACAACTTATAAAGAAAATGACAGCCGAAGTCCTTGATATTGAAGATATCAATGCTACTCTGGGCGAGCTATGCAAAATGTTCAGAGTATCAAAGGGCGTCACTTGTTTTTATGACAGTCCTGAAAAAGAGACTCTTGGTATATGCGAAGAATTTGTCTGCTACGATGACGGGAATAGCTCTGATAACACAAGAGTTGCCCGTTTCGAAACAGATGTTAAAACTGTGACCACCTGTATCTGCTATTTTTCAAAAGACGCAGAACCTCTAAATGAAGAGGAGACTGAACGCGTTGATCTTATTCAGAAGACTATAGTCAGTTTTTTATCCAGAACCAGGCTTCAGAGAACGGTGGAGAGGCTTTCTTTCTATGATCTTGACGGATATAAGAATCTCAAGTTTTATATGCGTGAAATAGAAAGACTTAATGAGGAAAATAAGCTTCCCGGCATGGTTGCCGCAAGAATCAATCTAAGTCATTTTTCCCTTGTCAATCAGCAGATCGGAAGAGACGCCGGTACCGTTGTCATGAAAAAATATGTATCTCTAATAGATGATACTATTGCCGGTGACGGTGTTGTGTGTCATATCGGCGGTGATAATTTCATTATGATCTTTGGCGGGGATAAGAAAGATGCGATAATCAAAATCCTTACCGGGGCACCGATTGTTTATGACGACACCACCGGTGATTATATTATGGTGTCTTCATCCGCAGGTATTTTCAATATTCCCGATGAATTCGAATATCATGATTTTGGCGATATAATGGCGAAGGTAACCGGTGCTTCAGAGCAGGCAAGGACAGGTGGCGGTGCCAGCATAATTAATTACGACAGAAAAACAGATATCGATCGTGAATATATCATAAAGGTTCAGAGTAAGTTTGTGGAAGCTCTTAGGGATGAGGAGTTTAAGGTTTACTATCAGCCTAAGATTTCTGTGGAGACAGGAGCGCTGATGGGAGCCGAGGCCCTGTGCAGATGGTTCAGGAATGGAAGAATAGTTCCGCCTATGGAATTTATTCCGATTCTTGAGATGAATATGGACATCTGTAAGCTCGATTTTTATATGCTTGAACATGCATGTATGGATATACGGCGCTGGCTTGATGAAGGTAAGAGAGTTGTCAGAGTATCTGTGAACCTTTCACGTAAGCATATGGCAGATCCTGACATTACGAATCATATCCTTGAAATCATCGACAGGCATAATGTGCCTCACCAATATATTGAAATAGAGCTTACTGAAACAAATGCCGATGTGGAATTTACATACCTTAAGCGAATGGTTAATGATCTTCAGGAGGTAGGAATATTTACTTCGGTAGACGATTTTGGTATGGGATATTCATCACTGAACCTCATCAAGGAGATACCATGGGATGTGCTTAAGGTTGATAAGTGCTTCCTTCCCGAGGATGATGAGGATGAGAGAAGCATCAGAAGTATAATGTTCCGCCACGTTATTTCGCTGGCTAATGATATGGGCTTTGAGAGTATCGCTGAAGGCGTGGAGACTGAGGAACAGCTTAAGTTCCTCAAAGAGACGGGATGCGTTCTTGCGCAGGGATACTTCTTTGATAAGCCTCTTCCGTATGAAGAGTTTGTAGAGAGACTTATTAACTATAAATATAGACTGCCGTATTAAGTTTTAGTACAAAGATAAAAACAGGCTGATTTCCGAAAAGAGCAGCCTGTTTTTAAATATGTACTTAAAATATACTGCTAATAAAAAGGAGAAGAACAGTATGATAAAAAGACCGGAATATATAAAACCCGGATGCAGTATCGGAATTACAGCACCTTCCTTTGGACCATCCAGTGAGCCTTATTATTCAATGTATGGTTATTCAAAGAGGAATCTTGAGAATAGAGGCTATAAAATAATAGAGGGTGATACCCTTTTTAAAAACGATGGTATCGGCATAAACACTGATCCCAAGGTGGCAGCCGCAGAGCTTGTGGAATTCTATAAAAGGGACGACATCGATGCGATAATCTCTGCAGGTGGCGGCGAATGCATGAATGAGACCATAACCTACGTGGATTATGAAGCTTTGAAAAATGAAAAGCCTAAATGGTATCTTGGCTATTCGGACAATACCAATTTTATTTTCCCGCTGGTTACCATTTCAAGAGTACAGGGAATTTACGGCCCCTGCATTTCCGGTTTTTCCAAAAAGTGGGAGAAGCCTGAGCTAGATGCCATGGCTGCCCTTGAGGGAACACAGACAGAATTTTCGGGTTATGAGAAATTCGTTGATCCTGCAAAAGAGGAAAAGCCAACAGAAGAAATTACGGATTATTCAAAGGTGAACTTTGACGTTCCCTACGAATATAATTCGGATAAGATTCTTACAAACTTTGTGTGCGACAGCGGCAAGGCAGTTAAGGTCGATGATAATACCGAGATAAATATGCAGGGGATCCTCCTTGGCGGCTGCGTCGATGTTCTTGCCAATCTTGTGGGAACAAGATTTGATAAGATGAAGGAATTCAATAAAGACTTTAAGGATGTCATCTGGGTTCTTGAAGCCTGCGACCTTACACCTCTAAGCTACAGAAGAACCATCTGGAACATGAGAGAAGCAGGATGGTTTGACAGTGCCAAGGGATTTATCATAGGCCGTCCCCTTACAGCCTTTGGAAAAGAGATGATGGGAGCAAATCATTTCAATGCAGTGACAGATATCGTGGGAGAGCTTGGAGTACCCATCGTAATGGATGCAGATGTGGGACATATCGATCCTGCAATGCCAATTGTTATGGGAGCTGAGGCTAAGGTCTATGCTAAAGGAAATGATTTAAAGATAAATCTTAAATAAGCTCGAAATGCTTAAGGGCATTCCAAATGCCGTCGTTATCAAGAGATGTTGTGATGTAGTCTGCGTATTCTGTAAGGTCGTGATAGGTTTCTCCCATGCCAACACCAACGCCTGCTGCTATCAGCATCTCTTTGTCGTTTATGCTGTCACCGAAGGCAAAGGTATTTTCGATGGATTCTCCGAGAAGGTCGCAGACCTTCTCAATGCCGGTACCCTTGTTGAAGCCCTTGGGAACCATCTCCACAACGGTGTCCGAATGGATTATGTAATCATACAGGTCTGAGAGCTTATCGAAGCACTCATCTCTTTTTTCAACAGGAATCTCTGTTGCGCAGGAGAGCTTATTCATTTCCCATTTTCCATAGCATTCATCGATGCCGCGAAGGTGTGAGCCCATCTCTGCGATGATCTTATCGCCATACATGTCACCCTGAAAATCCTTAAGCTCCAGATAGAGATGTGTCGGTCCTTCAAGGATTGGTTTAAAACCATATTCTCTTATTGTTTCGATGGTTCTTATGGCATCATCCTTTGGAATGAATCTTTGATAAACAACTTCGTCTCCGAATTCAATCATTGTTCCGCAGGCGGATACGATTCCGTCAAAGCCGATGCCAAGCAGATTTTCATTGGTGATAAAGGCTCTGGCACGGCCTGTATTTATAAAGCACTTGTGACCGTTTGCTCTGGCGAGTCTTATGCCTTCTATAGTCTTTTCGTTGATCTCGTTTTTATAGTTCCAAAGTGTTCCGTCGATATCGAAAAATAAAACCATTTTTAACATCCTTTTCTAAATGAATATTTGCCGCGAATGCAGTAAATAAGCATAAAATCATTTCTCTATATGATACCACATTTACCAATATAGGTCGTGATAAAGTGTCCATAGATTGATATAATAACATAGTATAAAAAAGTTTCACCAATTAGCAGCAAGTAACAAGACGTATTTTAATGAGGACAGGATGATGAAGACTTTATATGTTGAATGCAAAATGGGCGTTGCAGGTGATATGTTATCAGCGGCACTTTTAGAGCTGTGCGATGATAGAGATGAGATATTAAAAGAGCTTTCAGAGCTGGGAATTCCGGGAGTTACTTTTGAGCTTACAAAAAATGAAAAGTGCGGAATTATGGGTAGCCATCTGGAAGTAAAGGTAAATGGTGAAGAAGAGGTAAGTGAAGATGTTGAGCATGAGCATAGCCATGAACATGAGCATCACCATGGTCATCACCACACACACCTTAAGGATATCGAAGAAATCGTTAATTCCCTCAAAATGGATGATGCCGTAAAGCAGGATGTCATAAATGTTTACAAGCTGATTGCCGAAGCTGAGAGCAGCGTTCATGGCGTAAATGTAAATGAGATTCATTTTCATGAAGTTGGAAATATGGATGCTATCGCTGATATTTCCGCTGTGTGTCTTGTCATGAGTCGTCTTAATGTAGATAATATAGTGGTATCTCCCATACATGTTGGAAGCGGTCAGGTTAAGTGTGCACACGGAATTCTTCCTGTTCCCGCACCTGCAACGGCATATCTTCTCAGGGGAATTCCCAGCTACAGCGGTGATATTAAGGGTGAGTTATGTACTCCCACAGGTGCAGCGCTGGTAAAATATTTCGCGTCAAGCTTTGGAAATCAGCCCGTTATGAGCATATCCAAAATCGGATATGGTATGGGCAAAAAGGACTTCCCCCAGGCGAATACTGTAAGAGTTATGCTTGGTGAAGATACAGATATGATGGACAGCGTTACTGAGCTTATCTGCAATCTTGATGACATGACTCCCGAGGAGATAGGCTTTGCCACAGAGCGCCTTATGGAAGAGGGAGCGCTGGATGTTTTTACCACATCCATTGGAATGAAAAAGAATCGCCCCGGCGTAATGCTCACGGTACTTTGCAGGGATAATGCAAAGGATGAATTCGTAAAGCTGATTTTTAAATACACCACAACTATAGGCATAAGAGAGAGTATATGCAGACGCTATGTCCTTGACCGTGTCGAGAAAACTATCACAACACCTGACGGTGACATTCGTGTTAAGGAAGTAAGCGGCTATGGTGTAAGCCGTCAGAAGAAGGAGTACGAGGATCTGGCCAGAATTGCCAGGGAAAAGGATTCCGGAATTATAGAGAGAAAATAAATAACAGAGGTAAATGAAATGTACGATTTTATAACATGTCCTGACAGAACAAAATCTTTTTCCTACAAGTATAAGGATATGTTTGACAGAAACCCGGATGTTCCGGAAGGGGTGATTCCTTTTTCCGTTGCGGATATGGAATTTAAAAATGCGCCGGAGATAATAGAGGGACTAAAGAAATATATTGAGAATACGGTTCTTGGCTACACAGCTCCATCCGATGGCTTCATTGAAGCGGTAATTGGATGGATGAAAAGGCGCCACGACTACGATATTCAAAAGGAATGGATAGTCTTATCTGATGGTGTTGTACCTGCACTTAGCGATATCATCAGGTCTACAACAGAGGAGGGGGATGGAGTTATCATCCTTACTCCCGTGTATTATCCCTTTAAGAGTTCAATTGAAAAGAACAACAGAAAAGTGGTGAATGTGGATCTTTTGCACGATGATACCTCATACACCATAGATTTTGACGGCCTAAAGAAGGCTGCCGAGGATGAAAACAACAAGCTTATTATTTTCTGCAATCCACACAATCCGGTTGGAAGAGTGTGGACAAAGGAAGAGCTTAAGCAGGTATATGATATCTGCGTTTCAAATGATGTTTTCATAATCAGTGACGAGATTCATAACGACCTGATAATGCCCGGCTACGAGCATACGGTAATGGCCAATGTTGCAGAGGATGCAGGAAAACATATGGCAGTCTGCACCGCGCCAAGTAAGAGCTTTAACCTGGCTGGACTTCAGACTTCATGCATCATAATTGAGGATGAGGATATAAGAAAAGCCTTTATAAAAAGCAGAGCTCAGGGCCACCGCGGTGTAGTTAACGCACTTGGAATAGAGGCCTGCAGAGTTGCTTATTCCCAATGTGAAAAATGGCTCGATGAATGTATCGAGGTCATTGATGGAAATGCAAAATACATGCGTGAATTTTTAAATGAGCATTTCCCTGAGGTAAAGGTCTATCCTTTGGAGGGCACCTACCTTTTGTGGTGCGATTTTGGTGCATACGGACTTAGCTGCAGCGAGCTTGAGGAGTTTAATACTAAGGAGGCTCTGCTGTTTACTGACGAGGGATACCTTTTCGGTGATGCAGGCAAGGGCTTTGAAAGATTTAACATCGCATGTCCGAGACACAAGTTAGAAGAAGCCATGCAAAGGCTTTTTAATAATTCTGATAAGATCAGAAGATAAATAAATGATCAGAGGGGTGAAAAAGAAAGGGGTTTTAATATATGAAAGCTATTTTTTCAAGCTATCTGAATGAGCTTGCTCCGAGCCTTAAAAAGCTTATAGATGAGCTCTCATCGGATTATGATTATGTGAGCGCGCTTGCAACGGATTCCAAGGGATTTTCCATGCAGGCTTCACAGAGAAATAAGTCTCTTACTGGAGAGACAATGATGACTGAAAGGGGCTGCGTTGTAAGAGTATACAAGGATGGCCTTTACAGTGAATATGCATTTAACAGACCGGAAGCAGATATCAGTGCTATGGCTGCAAAACTTAAGGGAATACTTGATGATCAGATTTCCATTATAAAAAGAACAGCTACGGAGGTTTTTGATACAGCAAAGCTTGAGGATGAACCCTGCGAGCTTTTCGTGGAAATGGAGACGGATATAATGCCGGAGGATGCCGATCTTGGTGCTCTTATGCAGAAGATAAAGGGCTATAGTGACAAGGCAGCAGGCCTTAAGGACTACATGGTTGATGCCGTTGTTTCAGCCAGATCCACCCATGTATGTAAGATGTTTCTTACAAAAAACAGAGATATGCGTCAGAGCTATGTTTTCACTGAAGGCTCCGTTGTTGCCATCGGTGTAAAGAATGGCAAGAATTCAATGGCAATCCAAGGCGTATCTGACAGAAGCGGCGTAGGCATAATCGATGGTCTTGAAGAGAAGGCAGAGCTTGCTGCAATAGAGGTTGGAGAGATGCTTGATGCTTCTCCTATTGTACCCGGTGAATACGAGATCGTTACAAGCCCTGAAGTAACAGGTCTTATCGCTCATGAGGCCTTTGGCCACGGCGTTGAGATGGATATGTTTGTGAAAAACAGAGCCCTCGGAGCAGAGTATATCGACAAGAGAGTTGGCTCAGATCTTGTTTCCATGCATGAAGGTGCAAACGTTGTTGTGGATGTTGCAAGCTATGCTTTTGATGATGAAGGTACTCTTGCAGGTGATGTTACAGAGATTGATCACGGTATTTTGAAAACCGGTATATGCGATGCTCTGGCAGCACTCAGACTTGGAACAAAGCCCACAGGTAACGGTAAGCGTGAGAACTTTGAGCACAAGGTTTACACCAGAATGACAAACACAATTTTTGACAGCGGCGAATCCACTAAAGAAGATATGATTGCTTCAGTTAAGAAGGGCTATTATCTTGAGGGAATGTTCTCAGGAATGGAGGATCCCAAGCATTGGGGAATCCAGTGTATCGTTGCAAGAGGAAAAGAGATAATAGATGGTAAGTTCACCGGTAAGGTTGTATCTCCTGTTGTTATGACAGGTTATGTTCCGGACCTTCTTGGTTCCATTTCAATGGTAAGTAAGGACAGAGTATCCTTTGGTACCGGCGGCTGTGGTAAAGGCCACAAGGAATGGGTCAAGGTTTCAGATGGCGGCCCGTGCCTTAAGGCTATTGCCAGATTAGGCTAACGAAGTGAGAGCGGAACTTCCTTGTGAAAAAGGAAAAAATTATATACATAATAAGAGGATATTCAAAATGACAGATAAGATAGTAGAGATCCTCAAGGCATCGGGTGCTGATGCTTTTGAGGTTACAGATACAGTTACACTTGGATATGAATTTTATTTTATCAAGCACAAGCTTGACCAGAACAGAGTAAGAGACGTTGAGCACATTAATGTAAAGGTATTTAAGAAGCTCGAGGACGGCAAGGTAATCGGAAGCGCATCCGGTGAGATTTATCCCACACTTACAGAGGATGAAATCAAAAGTGAGATAGATAAGCTTATTTCAAGAGCAGAGAACGTTCAGAATCCTTTTTATGAGCTCAACAAGCCCGCAGAATTTGAGGCTTCAAAAAACAGTGATATTGATGTGTCAAGGATTGCGGAAGACTTTGTAAATGCCATGAAGGAAATTCCGGAGACAGATACAGAGTACCTTAACTCCTATGAAATTTTTGTAAAAAAGAATAAGTGCCGTTTCGTAAATTCTGAAGGCATTGATGTTTCATATGAGTATCCCTCTTCAATGGTAGAGGTTGTTGTTAATGCAAAGGACGAGGCTCACGAGATTGAGCTTTACCGCATGTATAATGGCGGAACCTGTGATAAGGAAGGCCTTAAGAAGGACATCACTGAAGTTTTAAAATATGGTAAGGATAAGCTCATAGCAGGTCCCACACCTCAGCTTGGCAAGGCGGCAGTTGTATTTCCTACAATTGATGCAGTTCAGCTTTACAGCTATTTCGCAGGCAAAAGTGATGCAGGCTTTATTTACAATCATTATTCAGATTGGGAAATCGGAAAGGATATCGCTCCTAAGGCAAAGGGTGACAAGGTGACACTTAAGGTTCTTAAGAATCTTCCCAATTCATCCAAAAACTTCGATGTTGACGAGGAAGGTGCAGTTATTAAGGATGCGGTTCTTCTTGAAAACAATGTTCCAAAGACCTTCTGTGGCGGCAGAAGATATCGCTGCTATCTTGGAATAGAGGGATCCTCCATGGCGTACAACTACGAGGTATGCGGTGGCACGAAGACCATAGATGAGATCAGAAGCGGAAAGTATCTTGAGGTAGTTGAGTTCTCAAGCTTTGAGGTTGATTCAATATCCGGAGATATCGCAGGCGAGATAAGACTTGCTTACTATCACGACGGAGATAAGGTTACACCTGTAAGCGGCGGTTCGGTTTCAGGCAGTATGTTCAATTTTGTAAATGAGATGTACATGTCCAAGGAACAACGCCAGTATGACTTCTGCCTTATCCCTGCACTCACAAGACTTGAGAATGTCAGCGTGACGGGAATAGAATAATGGCAACTGTGGGCGGACTTGTAATTTTTGTTCCGCCCCTTTATTATGGTTTGAGAATATTTTTTAATTCTATGTGGGGGATAGTATGGCAAAAAATTTTGGCCAGGAACTGGAAATGACTCAGACAGGACTTTTAACGTCTAAGTCGGGAAAGACCTTTATAAGGATATACTTTATAAGGAAAGGACCTGGCGGTGAGGAAGCCAGCGCGGAAGGAATAATACCGGGCTACAAGATCATGAAGTCGGAGGGCTTTGAGCCTGACGAGATTGCAGCTCTTGAGTTTTACATCAAACAGAACCGCGAGGACATAGTGCTTCGCGCGAAAAAACTAAGCAATCCCTGGTATTGGTTTAAGTGAATACCGGTCGGGATTTTTCGAGACCATGGTATGAACTTCCTTTTGAATAATTAAAGAAAGTAGAGGACTAAAAATGGCACTGATAAAAAAGCCTGTAACAGGTATGAAGGATATTCTCCCTGAGGAGATGAAGCTGAGAGATTATGTAATAGGTATCATTAAGGAGACCTATGCAGGATTTGGTTTTACATCTATTGATACTCCCAGCGTTGAATCTCTTGCGAACCTTAACAGTAAGCAGGGTGGTGAGAACGAGAAGCTTATCTTCAAGGTAATGAAAAGAGGAGAGAAGCTTAACTTAGAGACAGCAAAGGAAGAGAATGATCTTACAGATTCAGGACTTCGCTATGACCTTACTGTTCCTCTTGTAAGATATTATTCAAATCACCAGAATGAGCTTCCTTCACCCTTTAAAGCGCTTCAGATGGGATATGTATGGAGAGCGGACAGACCTCAGAAGGGACGTTATCGCCAGTTTATGCAGTGCGATATTGATATTCTTGGTGAAGCAACTAACCTTGCAGAAATAGAGCTTATTCTTGCTACAACCACAACTCTCGGAAGACTTGGTTTTAAGGGCTTCCAGATCAGAATAAATGACAGACGTATGCTTAAAGCTATGGCTGCTTACAGTGGATTCCCGGAAGAGAGCTATGATTCTGTTTTCATAACTCTTGATAAGATGGATAAGATTGGTCTTGAGGGTGTTGCGGAAGAGCTTGAGAAGGACGGCTTTGACAAGGCAAGCATAGATAAATACCTCAACCTGTTCAAGAACGTAGAGGATAAGGGTGCTATCGACGGAATCAGATTCCTTGCCGATGAGCTCGGTGAGTTCCTTGAAGAAGAAGTAAAGAACAATCTTGAAGAGATCATTTCAAGTGTTGATACCACAAAGAGTGCTGAGTTCGAGCTTGTTTTCGATCCCACTCTTGTTCGCGGAATGTCATATTACACAGGTACTATCTTTGAAGTAGCAATGCCTCAGTACGGCGGAAGCTGCGGCGGTGGCGGACGCTATGACAAGATGGTTGGCAAGTTTACAGGTCAGGATACACCTGCCTGCGGATTTTCTATCGGCTTTGAGCGCATCATCATGATCATGATGGATGAGGGCTTCAAGATTCCCGATGAAAAGGATAAGGTAGCATTCCTTGTGGAGAAGGGTATCGGCGGTGAGCAGTTATCTGATATCATCGCAGAGGCTCAGAAGGAAAGAGCAGCAGGTAAGCAGATTCTTGTTGTTCGTATGAACAAGAACAAGAAGTTCCAGAAGGAGCAGCTTACAGCTCAGGGCTACGAAGAATTTAAGGATTTCTACAAGACAGAACTTAAGCACTGATTTTAAGAGGCTGATTTGAAAATCTATTATAGTAACGTTCATAATCTAATAGAGCAGGCCGGGGCCGATGATGCGATTTTAGAAGACCTTATGAAAAAAGTGGATAAGGAGCGCATTGAGAAGGCTGTACGATTTAAAAGACTCCCCGATAAGGTGAGCAGCCTTGTGGGAGGAGCTCTAATTCAGACTGCTCTAAAGGATTATATCCAAGAGAGCAAAACGCAAAAGTTTTCTCCGGAAGATGTACTTGACATAAGCTACGTCTTGGTAGAAAATGGTAAACCGTACGTTAAAAATTATCCGAGTTTCCATTTTTCATTATCTCATTCGGGCAACTACGTGGCCCTTGTCACAGCAGATATTCCTGTTGGAATTGATGTGCAGGAAGAGCGGGTATCAGATCCCGATAAGCTTGCCGAGAGATTTTACTCTGATAAAGAAAATGAGATTCTGAGGAAGATAGAAGATGATGAAGAGCGTTCACACATGTTTTTCAGAATCTGGTCCGCAAAAGAAGCTTACATAAAAATGACCGGCTATGGACTTCAGGAAGACCTGAGCGGTTTCCATATATCCTTTGATGATATGGAAATTCGCAAAGGAAGTCCCGAAGCAACTGCCGGTTATATAATAGAACCTCTCCCCCTCATTGGAAACGTTCTTACAGTATGTATCGGAGAGAGGACGGATAATATTAACCTTCAAGAGGTTGTTTTTTAGTTTTTCGTGCGTATAAACGCACAGGGTATTAAAATGAGTGCTGGTAATAAGAAATATGAAATAGACATGACGGAGGGGGCTCTTCTGCCGAAGATTCTCCTTTTTTCTATACCACTGATGATCTCGAGCGTTTTACAGCTTTTGTTTAATGCTGCAGATATTGTGGTTGTGGGACAGTTTTCCGGCGATGAGACCATGGGTGCCAACTGCGTTGCAGCCATAGGATCAACGGGAGCAGTAATAAACTTGCTCCTTAGTGTTTTCATGGGACTATCCGTAGGTGTAAATGTTCTGGCGGCAAGATATTTTGCAGGTAAGCAGAAAAGAGAGATGAGTGAGACGGTTCACACAACTGTAGCACTTGCGCTTATCGGCGGTGTTATCATTGCAGTCATCGGTTTTCTTGCATCTAAACCTATCCTGGAGCTTATGGGATCACCTGAGGAAGTAATCGATCTTTCTGCTCTTTATATGAGAATCTATTTTATAGGAATGCCTGTGACGCTTCTTTACAATTTCGGTGCAGCTGTTCTAAGGGCAACAGGGGATACCAGAAGACCTCTGTATTACCTTATGGGAGCAGGTGTCATAAATGTTATCCTGAATCTTATTTTCGTCATTCTTCTTCAGATGAATGTGGCAGGCGTTGCGCTGGCTACCATAATTGCACAGGCAGTATCCGCAGCTCTTATAGTAAGAGCTCTTATGAATACGGAAGAAAGCTATAAGCTTGATCTTAGAAAAATCCGGGTGAACATGGATAAGGCAAGAAGGATCATAAGAGTCGGACTTCCTGCAGGACTTCAGGGGACAATCTTTTCATTTTCAAATGTACTTATTCAGTCATCTATAAATGAGTTTGGTGCAACAGCAATGGCGGGAAGCGCAGCAGGTGCCAACCTTGAGGGCTTTGTATATATGGCTATGAACTCCATTTATCAGGCCTGCGTATCCTTTACCAGCCAGAATGTAGGTGCAGGTAAGGCTGACAGAATAGGGAAGGTTCTTCGTAACTGCCTTGCTATAGTAGCGGTTGTGGGACTTGCTATGGGTAATCTGTTCTATCTCTTTGGACCAAAGCTTGTGGCAATATATACTGCTGAGCCGGATACCATAAAGTTTGGTGTTGAGCGTATGGCTATCATCTGCACATTGTATTTTCTGTGCGGATGTATGGATGTAATATGCGGAAGCCTTCGAGGAATGGGATATTCTACCGTACCTATGATAGTATCTATAGTAGGTGCTTGTGGCCTTAGAATTGTTTGGATTTTGACGATATTTAGAATATATCATTCGCTGACGGTTCTTTATATTTCATATCCTGTGACCTGGTTTATAACCGCATCCGCTCATCTTATTAGTTATTTCATCATAAAGAAAAAGGTCATTTCCAAGATGGGACCGGGAAAGGCAGAAATTGCGTAAATGAGTAATATTAAGGCAGTAATATTTGATCTTGACGGAACACTTTTATATACACTCGAGGACCTTATGCTGAGTGTCAATTATGCACTTGAAAAGCATGGTATGGAAACCTGTTCACTGCATGATATACAATACAGAGTGGGAAACGGAGTGCAGAAGCTGATGGAACGCTGTGTTCCCGGAGGTCTTTCAAATCCGGATTTTGAAGCAGCATTTGCAGACTTTAAGGAGCATTACAAGCTTCATTGCAACGATAACAGTGGCCCCTACAAGGGAATTCCTGAGCTTCTTACGGCTCTTAAAGAGATGGGTTATAAGCTTGCAATTGTATCAAATAAATTTATGGATGCCACAAAGGAGCTGGCGGAGCTGTATTTTAAGGATACAATAGATGTTGCCATAGGCGAGAGCGCCGGCATTCGTAAAAAGCCGGAACCCGATACCGTTATAGAAGCCATGAAGATTTTAGGTGTCACAGCATCTGATTGCGTGTATGTAGGTGATTCTGATGTGGATATAAAAACGGCAGCTAATTCGGGTATGCCCTGCATAAGTGTTGCATGGGGGTTTCGTACCAGGGAAGAGCAACTCGAAGCCGGCGGTAAGATATTTGCAGATGTACCGGATGATATAATAAAATTACTTGAAGAAGAATTTTGCTAATTACAGGGGGAACTAATTTGCAGCAAAACATAATACAGTTCGTAATACTTGTTTTACTGGTCTTTTTATCGGCGTTCTTTTCATCGGCAGAGACAGCCATGAGTTGTGTCAGCAGAGTGAGAATAAAGACGCTTGTTGATGAAAATAATAAGAGAGCAATAGCTGTTTCTCAGATTCTTGATAATTATCAGAAGATGCTCTCAGCGGTGCTTATCGGTAATAACATAGTCAATCTGTCAGCATCTGCTCTTGCTACCATGTTTGTACAAAGGCTGTGGGGTGACTGGGCTGTAAGTATAGGAACAGGAGTCCTTACAATAGCTGTTCTCATAATCGGTGAGATTATTCCTAAGACAATAGCTACAACCTATGCTGAGAATCTTTCGCTTTATTATGCAAGAATTATCCTTGCGATCATGTGGGTGCTTACGCCCTTTATCTGGATCGTTAATACCATAGCCGATGTGGTACTTGGAATCCTTCGGATCGATAAAAACAGCAAAACTGTCATGACTGAGAACGAGCTTAAGACCTACGTTGATGTAAGCCATGAGGACGGTGTAATCGAGAGCGGTGAGAAGGAGATCATTTACAACATTTTTGAATTCAGTGACGCTGTTGCCAAGGATGTCATGATCCCCAGAATTGATATGAGCTGCGTCAGCGCTGATGCTGAATATCACGAGGTCATGAGAGTCTTTAAGCAGGAGATGTATACCAGAATTCCTGTTTATGAGGACAATCAGGATAATATAATCGGACTTATAAATATCAAGGATATAGTGCTGGTATCCGATAAGGACAATTTCAAGATAAGTGATTATTTAAGAGAAGCTTATTACACCTACGAATATAAAAAGACGGCGGACCTTCTTGTGGAGATGAGGAAAAATGCCCAGAACGTTGCCTTTGTCCTTAGTGAATACGGCGCAACGGTTGGTATGATCACGCTGGAAGACCTCCTTGAAGAAATCGTTGGTGAGATCAGAGATGAATATGATACGGACGAAGAGGAGCAGATTAGAGAGCTTGGCGATGGAAGGTTCCTTGTAGAAGGAAATATGAAGCTGGATGATATCAATGATGCTCTTGGAACTCAGTTTGAATCTGACGATTATGATTCAATCGGCGGACTGATGATAGAGAATCTCGACAGATTGCCAAGAGGCGGCGAGACCACAAAGCTGGATAACGGAGTGGAGCTTACCGCAAGTGCCATAAAGAGAAACCGTATTACTGCGGTGCTGGTTTACATACCTGAGGGCACTTTTGATACAAAGGAAAGTCAGACCGAGACAGAACAGGATACGGAAGAATAAAAAACGCAGGCTGCAATTAAATTTGTAGCCTGCGTTATTTTTCGAGCATTTTCTCCGGTATAATGATGCTCTTACTTATTTGCTGAGTCTAAGGCTTCGGCAATCTTAGATTCAATAAGCTTTTTAACCATACCAGCTATTTCAGTGGTGTTCATGTCCTTATATTCATCGTAGTAGATGGGCTTAAGGAAATGCACCTGTGTAGTCACAGGCTTTAAAGAATTGAGTTCAAAGGGCTTATAGGAATCAACAAGCGCCACCGGAACTATTGGCTGTTTTGACCAGAGAGCCGTCTTGAAGGCTCCCGGCATAAATTCCTGCAAAGTATTCTGATTGTGATCGTATCCTCCTTCAGGAAAGAGAATGTACCTTCTTCCGTCTTTTACCTCATCTGCCATCTGGCGCATGCTCTTAATCTGAGCACGCATATCATTTTTATCAAGACGAATTCCGCGCAGTAGTCCTATGAATTCATTTGTAAGTATCATCTTTGAACGATCAAGATCTATAACAACACTACAGGGTTCATCATGAGAATTGATGATGCCAAGAGCATCAAATTTGCCCTGATGATTGGGAATCATTATATATCCACCTTCCTTTGGAAGGTTATCTAATCCGTAGCAGTTAGTTTTGATAAAACAGTTTTGCATAACCTTGCGGACCATGTTTCTTGCGATTTTGTAGCAATACTCATCACTGTATTTTCCGGGCTTTCTCATGATGATCCTTGCCCGTATGATGTAATAGATAATCAGAGGTAAAGAGACTATTATTACGTAATAAAATCTAAGCATTCGATAAATAAACCTTTCTGGCCTGGCTTGTTTATAGAGATATTATACCTTATTTTGGAAGCTTTTTATAAACAATTTCTGTATATGCGATTCTGTATATATGCACAATTGGAATGTCTATTTTTCTTTATTTATTCACAATTGAGAAAACGTAAAAGTTAATATAGAATGATTTAGGGTTAATTAAAACATTTAATCAATTATTTGTTTTAATAATATGACATCAGGGAGGGAATTACAATAGTCTTTGAAAATATGGCCCTTTGCGTGGGGGCAGGGCAGAATAACTTCTCCATGAAAAGGGGAAGCTTTAAGTATAAACAGAGTTTTGACTGGAAAGAACAGTGTGTTTTGAAGGAAACGGAAAATACTCCGGATGGGACAGATTATAAATATGAGTGCAAAAAAGCCGGAGAGATTCTGACACTTAGGGTTACAAAGAGCGGGGACAGGACTGAGATCAGGTTGTCATCCGAAGCCGGCAGTGCTTCTAAGATAAACCGATTTTGGCTGAGCTTTCCTACAAATCCGGGTGAACATATCTACGGATGCGGGGAGACTTATTCAGAGTTTGATCTTAAAGGGCAGAAGGTAAGGATATGGGTTGCGGAGCATCAGAATGCATCCAGAATTTCCAAAAAGCTTATAAAGGAAAAACTGAGGGGACCTCGTCCAAAGAAAAAGCTGTCCTTTGATAAGTACGAGTCCTATTATGTGCAGCCCACATTCACATCTTCGGATAAGTACTATGTTCACGTGGATATGAACGCTTACGGTGAATTTGATTTTTCGAAGCCTGACAGGATTACACTTTATACGCAGGAATTTCCGGTTATAAAAAGTGAGAGAGCTGCTTCTTTTACAGAACTATCCGACAAGCTTACAGCGCTTCTTGGACGTCAAAGAAGGCTTCCTGACTGGATCTATGATGGTGGCATCATTGCCATGCAGGACTGGATCAGGGATGGTGATAAGGTAAAAGAAGGCTTTGACGGATGCGGCAATATCGACAGGAAGCTTGAAGAGCTTTCCGGGGAAAATAGCAAAGTTGTCGGTGTCTGGTGCCAGGACTGGTGTGGTTGTCGCTGTACAGGCTTTGGCTATCAGGTTATGTGGAACTGGAGATATAATGAGCAGCAATATCCCAATCTCCCATCCAAGATAAAAGAATGGAAGGAGAAAGGCGTCAGATTCCTTGGTTACATCAATCCTTTTATCGCTCTTGAGAAGGATATTTACGAGACAGCAAAAGAAAAGGGATACTGCGTAAAGGATAGAAACGGAGACGATTATCTTGTTACGATAACAACATTTCCGGCTGCAATGGTGGATTTCACTAATCCTGAAGCCTACAACTGGTATAAGAATATCATCAAGGAAAATATGATAGGGATCGGCATGGGCGGCTGGATGGCTGATTTTGGTGAGTACCTGCCGGTGGATGCTGTGCTCTATGACGGGGATCCTAAGGCCCTTCACAATAAGTGGCCGGGTATCTGGGCACAGATGAACAGAGAGGCCATAGAAGAGTGCGGCGTAGAGGATGAAGTCTTCTTTTTCACAAGAGCAGGCTATACGCAGAGTCTTGGCAGTGCGGCCATGATGTGGACAGGGGATCAGCATGTAGACTGGTCGGTGGATGATGGAATTCCATCTGTAATACCTGCAACTCTGTCACTTGCCATGTCAGGATACGGCATAACTCATTCGGATGCAGGCGGATATACCACCATAATGCACATGAGAAGAACTAAGGAACTTCTTATGAGATGGGAAGAGATGAATGCATTTTCGCCTCTTTTCAGAACTCATGAGGGCAATCAGCCCGGGAACAATGTGCAGTTTGACTCAGATGAAGAGCTTTTGAAGCACACAGCAATGTGCACAAGGATTCATGCAAGGCTTGGATTTTATATTAAAGAACTCGTTAATGAGGCGGCAGAGAAAGGGACTCCCGTCATCAGGCCTGTGTTCTATCACTATGATGAATCCTGGGCTTACAGCGAGATGACAGAGTATCTTTTGGGAAGAGATATTCTGGTTGCACCTGTTCTTGAAGCAGGTACCGACAAAAGGACGGTTACACTACCTGATGATACATGGGTACATCTTTATACAGGTAAGGAGTACAAGAAGGGGGTTTGTACTGTGGATGCGCCTGTTGGGAAGCCATGTGTATTTGTCAGAAAAAGCTCTGAGAAATTCGATGAGCTTATCACAATAAGAGAATAATTAAATGGGGTTTAATGAGATGGGTAATAATAGAGAAGATAAGTTTCTTTCAAAATGTGCTTACGGCCTTGCTGACATTTACGGCGGCGGTGCATTTGTTGTAATCAGCACATTTTTCACGGTATTTCTTACAAAGGCGCTTGGAATGTCGCCTGCACTTGTAGGTACAATCCCGCTTATAGGAAAAGTATGGGATGCAATTACAGACCCTATAATGGGCAATATAGTTGACAGAACCAGCTCGAAATTCGGAGCAAAACGTTTTTACATTCTTATCGGAAGTATCATATCTGCTATTACGTTTCTGATGCTTTGGATGAATGCAGGCATTGAGAGCGTGGGCGGACAGTATGCCTTTTATGCACTTATGTATATGCTGTTTTCAACGGGCTTCACTATCGTAATGGTACCTTATAACGGACTTCTTCCGGATATGGTTGATGACTACAATAAGCGAGGCAGCTTTTCCGGAATAAGAACTGTATTTTCAAGCTTTGGTGCAATTCTGGCAGGCCTTGTACCTACCATCATTATCACAGATAACACCAATGAGGGCCTGTATTTTACAGTTGCGATCATTTTCTCAGTGATCTTCCTTGTGGTGGTTTTACTTACCTTCTTCGGAACCTGGGAAAAGCAGAAGGAACCCGTAAAGGTTCCGTTAAGAAAGAGCCTTGTGCAGTCCTTTACAGTATATAAGAGCTTTTCCTTTAAGCTTTTTATCTGCATCTTCCTTGCAGGACAGGGTGCTGCTGATTTTGTTACAGGCCTTGCGGTTTACTATGTTGATGACGTGCTTAATGCATACTCCGGCGGCCGTTTCACAATCATGATGGGAGTATTGCTTCTTGCTCAGTTTACAGGCACGATACTGTTCTCGATAATCATGCCAAAGACATCCAAGAAGTTCCCGATACTTATCGGCTTCCCTGTGAGAATGATCGCTACTGTTGCACTGCTGTTCCTCTCCTATGAGGGAGCACCTTTTGTTATAATCCTTGTGCTTTCATTCATAATAGGACTTGGTATGGCTGCTTCATCAGTAAGTATCTACGCTATATTGTCCGACATGGCGGATGTGGATGAGCTTATTACCTCAATAAGACGTCCCGGAACAGTATCCGGAATGGCGACCTTCATCAGAAAGATTGCAACCGGACTTAGTTCGACTATAATAGGTATTTGTCTCGCAATGATCGGATATGATGAGAACCTTGCTTCTCAGAAGCTGAGACAGGCAGCAGGAACGCAGATGGGTATTACACAGCTCTATGTTTGGATTCCCGTTGCTCTGATGGCTCTGGCGATTGTGTTCGCGGTTCTGTTCCCGATGAATAAGCCTGAGTACGATATCATTAAAAAAGAAATTATGCGAAGAAGAGGAGAGGATGATTCAAAGATCACTTCTCAGGAGATCGCTGTATGTGAAAAGGTTACAGGATTCAAATATGATAAACTCTGGAATGAGGACAATGCTCTGAAGTTCTAAGCTAATAAAAGCAGATTTAATTCCGCAGGCTTGTGGTAGTTAGATCTGCTTAAAAAATAAGACAATTGATTAAAATTGTTAATTAAAGGGGAAAAGAAATGAGTAACACAAAACGAGGAATGCACCTGATACTGGGACCTGTGCTGTTCCTGCTGATAAGTCTTTGTCTTGGCAAAACAGGTCTTATCGATTATACCGCTGCAAAGGGTATAGGAACTGCGGTCTGGATGATCTACTGGTGGGTTACAAGACCGGTTGACATAACTGTAACGGCGCTTCTTCCCGGAGTTATAAATGCGATTTTTGCTATCGTTCCCATGGAGAATGTTATAAGCCAGTATGCATCAAGCAGTATTATTCTGATCTTCGGCTCATGCCTTTTGACAGCTCCCTGGAGTGAGATAGGACTTGATAAGAGAATATCACTTAAGGCTCTTTCGCTTATCGGACCTTCCATGAAATCTCAGATTACCGTATGGCTCATTGCAGCCATTGTGCTTTCAAACATGATGCCCAACGTAGTTGTAGTTGCTATTTTCACACCTATCGCTGTATCAATGCTGGCGGCAGCAGGTTATAAGGATATCAAAAACTGCGAAGCTGCAACACCTATCCTTTGCGCCATTGCCTGGGGTTCTCAGGTCGGCGGTGCCGGCACACCTCTTGGCGGTGCAATGAACATCACAGCCATAGCCTTTATTGAAGAGTTTACAGGTAAGGAATTTATGTACATTGATTGGATTACCAGAATGCTTCCTTACACAATTATCGCTACAGTAGCAGTGCTTCTTACAATGCTTCTTAAACCCATGAAGACAAACTCTCTTGAGGGAACAAAGGAATATTTTGAAAAATGCTACAAGGACCTTGGCCCCATGAAAAAGGATGAGAAAGTAAGTCTTGTTCTCTTTATTGTAGCTATGCTCGGTTCATTTGTAAGACCCTTATATGCGGATCTGATTCCGGGACTTGTTCCTGCATATCTTTTCCTGCTTCTTGGTTTTGCTAACTTTGTTATCGTATCTTTCGAGAAAAAGGAACTGCTTCTTACCTGGGAAAAGGCCCAGAAGGAAGTTATGTGGGGAATGCTTCTTCTTTTTGCAGGCGGCCTTGCTCTTGGACAGATCCTTACAGGCTCAGGTGCTAATGATGCTATCGCCGGTGTGATCTCATCTGCCAACTTAAATGGCGGATTTGTAACAATACTGGTATTTACACTTTTTGCCTGCATTATATCCGAGATGACAAACAGTACAGTATCTGCAGCTGTTACACTGCCTATAGTAATTGGTGTAACGCAGAAGATGGGACTTAATCCCATTCCTTATGTCTTCACAACAGCAATGGGCATGAACTTTGAATCAATTCTTCCTGTAAGTGTAAGAGCTATTTCCGTATCATACGGTCTTGATCCTGACAAACTTCTTAAGAATGGTCTTGTGGTAGCTTTGGTGAGAATGCTCATAGCGGTAGCGGTTGGATACGTGACAATGCTTGTATGGCCTGGGTTTGGTACACTGTAAATTAAAAAAGTTAATCAAAATCACTTTTTCTTTTATGTGACTAATTAACAAAATAGATTAAACAAATTAAACAAAACGCCAAAGTTAATAAAACCCATATATTAGCTGTTGACTGTAAAATGTGAGGTGTTATTATTATAATTGCTTAAAGCGATTAACTAATATAGTTTTAGGAGGCAATATAATGAAATTTTTCTTAGACAGTGCGAAACTCGATGAAATCAAATTAGCTTACAATACATTCGGTATTGACGGTGTAACAACAAATCCCCGTCACATCATGTTAAGTGGTAAGCCTTTCATGACAGCTATTACCGATATTGCAAACTGGATCAAGGAAGAGGGTCTTGAGGGAGTTGATAAGTTCCCTGTATCAGTTGAGATCAATCCTCACTTCGATAAGGCAGAGGATATGGTAGAGATGGCAAGAAAGGTTGCTAAGATCAGCCCTAACTTCGTAATCAAGATTCCTGCAATCGAGCCCGGTATCACAGCTGCAAGAATCCTTGAGAAGGAAGGCATCAGAACAAACGTAACTCTGATCTTCTCACCTTCACAGGCTATTCTTCCTGCAAAGAACGGTTCACTTTTCGTTTCACCTTTCATCGGTTGGAAAGAGCAGAACGGTGAGGATTGCAAGGAATATATCAAGAACATCGTAGAGATCTACAAGAACTACGGTTTCTATGGCAAGACACAGATCATCTGTGCAGCAATCCGTACACCTAAGCAGATCGCTGATTGCGCTGTAGCAGGTGCTGACATCGTTACATGCGGACTTGCAGTATTCCAGGATTGCATGAAGCATGCATACACAAACCAGGGGCTTAACACATTCTGTGAAGCTTGGGATAACACAGTTACCGAGTGATCGAAACCTTAAAAATATTAAAGGGAGATAGAGAGATATGAAAATCGGTTTTATCGGACTTGGCATCATGGGAGAGTCCATGTGCGAGAACATAGTAAAAAAGCATGACGACACTGTTTACTGCTTCGACTTCATCAAAGAGAAGGTTGACCTTCTTGCATCTAAGGGCGCAGTTCCCTGCGAGAATTCAGTAGAGCTTGCAAAGCAGTCAGATGTCATCATTTCAATGGTTCCAAAGAGTGAGCACTCAAGATCAGTATACGAGGCAATCGTTGATGTTCTTGATTCGTCTAAGACTTGCATAGATATGAGCACAATCGATCCCAGCGTTTCAGTTGAGATCTCAGAGATGGTTAAAAAGACAGGTGCAGGCTTCATCGATGCACCTGTAGTTAAGTCAAAGCCCGCAGCTATTGAAGGTACACTTGGTATCTACGTAGGCGGCGATGAGAAGACTTACGAAGCTATGAAGCCCATCCTTTTATACATGGGCTGCAACGTAATCCGCATGGGTGATAACGGCAAGGGTCTTGTAATGAAGATCTGCCACAATGCACTTGTTTCACAGATTCAGAACGGTGTTAACGAGACAATCACACTTGCAAAGGCAAACGGAATTTCAATTCCTGATTTCACAACAGCTGTTTCATACGGCGGAGCTGCTAACTGGTACCTTGATGGACAGGCTAAGAAGCTTGAAGCGGAGGATTACACAACAGCATTCTCAATCGAGAATATGGCTAAGGATGTAAACATCTGCGTGAACCTTGCAAAGGAGTGCGGAGTTAAGATGCCCGGTGAAGAGAATGCGCTGAATGTATATCAGACAGCTCTTGACAGAGGCATGGCAAAGGAAGACTTCAGAGCAACAATCAAGGTTGTAAGAGACAGATAATAAACGGGAGACAATGATGATAGACAGACTTAATGAAGTAAATGACGTAAAGATCACTTCCGTTTTTGATGAAGAGTTTAAAACCTACGGAAACATCGTTGAGGGTTACGATTTTTCCGAGATGATCAGATACATGGAGGACAACACAGATATCCCGGAGAATGGGAATGTATATGTAGCTTCCGTTCCGGAGATGGAAAAACTTGGTGTTGTAGCAGATGTTCAGGGATTCTTTTATGGGGACATGCCGATCCAGGTCGGCTACTGCAACGGTAGAAATACTACATACAATGGCTTCGAATATCACAAGGGAAGCGAGATAAATGTTGCGGTAACAGATTTTATGTTAGTTCTTGGACATACCTGGGAGATTGCAGCTGATAACACCTATAAGGTAGAGGACGCAAGAGTGTTCTTTGTACCTAAGGGAACAGCAATAGAAATGTTCCAGACGACACTGCATCTTTCACCGGTAAGGGTATGTGATGAAGGCTTTAAGGGAATAATAATTCTTCCAAGAGGAACAAACACACCTCTTGACAGAAAGTCTTCGAAGGAAACAGGAGAAGAGAGACTTCTGCTCCAGAGAAATAAATGGGTAATTTCTCATCCTGAGAGAGAACCACTCATTAAGCAGGGTGCGTTCCCGGGGCTCATCGGTGAGAACAAGGAACTTAAGTATTAACTACAGCAGACATTGATTTTTGGGGAACAAATAAAGAGGTTTTGATATGAATTTTCAGGTGGTATATGTTCCTATCGGAGTAGGAACTTACGAGATGGTAACTGCACATGAGCAGTTTGATAACTCAGCAGAGCTTTTAAAGAAAATTGACAAGGACATAGTTGTTCCTGAAGACATCCTGCTTACAGTAGATGCTGTAGCTGATTTTTTAGGCGATAAGAATCCCGATCTTGTTATTTTACAGAATATTACATTTGCCAATGCAGCTTATGCAAGTGAGGTTCTTAGAAGATTTAATTGTCCTATTCTTCTTTGGACACTTAGGGAGCCTGTCATAGACGGAACAAGACTTCGCAGCAACTCTCTTACAGGAGCATACTCGGCAGCCAATGCTATATGCGCATTCAGAGGACAGGGAAAATTCGAGCATGTATTTGGCGCTCCTTCAGAGGAAAATGTTAAGAGAGAAATTGAAGCAACTATTTTTGCAGCAAGAGTAAAGAAGGATCTTACAGGTCTTAAAATGTCTGCAATAGGTCACACACCTCAGGGTTTTGGTTTTGGAAGAGCATTGGATGCTGAGCTTCTTAGCAAATTCGGTGTAACACTTGAGGCCATCGAAGCAAGAGAGCTTATCAACAAGGCTAAGGCATATACAGATGAGGAGTGTGCTTCTGATCTGGCTGAGGCAAAAGAAAAGGTGGTTGGTCTTGAGAAAATGCCTGAGAACAACATCAAGGATTTTGCAAGACTTTACAAAGCATACAAGGCTTATGTTGAAGACAACCGTATCGGTGCTATCTCTTCACGTTGCTGGCCTGATTTCTTCACAGAATTCGGCACACCTGTATGCATGGTATTATCACTTCTTAATGCGGTTAATATCCCTGCAAGCTGTGAGGCAGACGTATATGGTGCACTTTCAATGTACATCGGAACTGCATTCACAGGTCAGTCCACCTTCTTCGGTGATCCTGTATCAATGGATGAAAAAGAAAGCTCAATCACTTTCTGGCACTGTGGAATGGCAGCATGTAACCTTGCACGTTGCGACACCGGTGCTCAGGTAGGTGTTCATCCCAACAGAAAGATCGGACCTGTTATGGACTTTGGCTGCAAGGCTTCAGAGGAGGCTACAATCTTCAGAGTTGGCCGCACAGCAGAGGGAAAATTCAGATTCTTCATTGCAGAAGGAAATGTAATGGATAAGCCCAAGCAGTTCAACGGTGCATCAATCGTTGTTCAGACTAAGGAGTCAGCAGAAAAAATTGTTAAAGAAACCATTAAGAATGGTTGGGAACCCCACTATGTGGTTATCTACAAAAATATAGCAGAGGAGCTTGAAAAACTTGGTAATATGCTCGATTTAGAGGTTGTACGTTACTAAAAGAGTTGGATATAATTTAATTATGAAATATCAGGGGATAAATTTAGAAAACGTAAAACTTAGTAACCGTTCTTCCATTCTTCTTTTGCTAAACAATAATGGAGCAATGTCAAGAAAAGATATAGCAGAGACGGTTGGCCTAACAGCCGCCTCTGTTACTTTAATATGTTCTGAGCTGATGGAGGAGGGCATAATCGTAGAACTTGGTGAGGCTGCTGAAGAAAAAAGAGCGGGCAGGAAAAAGATTCTGGTGGACATCAATCCGGAATACAGGAATGTACTGTGCATCGCTGTAGAATCAGATACAACCTACATTGCAGTTACTGATATGAAGGGTAACATGCTTTGCAATTGCAGCCTTCCCACAGACAAGCATGCCAAACCGGAACAGTTCTTTAGAAATGTTACAGATGAATGTCAGAGGCTTTTCTGGAAAAACAACATTGTAAGAGAGAAGCTCATTGGAGCAGCGGTAACAATTCCCGGCAGTGTGGACAGGAAAAGAGGAATAAGTCTCAATACATATAGCATCTGGACTGATAGCATACCAGTTGCTGATCTTATTAAGAAGGATCTTGGGCTTCAGGTGGTTGTTGAGAACAACCTTAAAGCGTATGCGCAGACAGAAGTTTATTTTGGACTTGGACGAACTGTCAGTAATCTTTTCATATTGAAATGGGGTCCCGGTGTCGGTGCTTCCATTATCATTGATGGCAAAATCTATCAGGGTTCAAACAAGATGGCCGGCGAGATCGGTCACATGACTGCAGTAAAGAATGGCCGCAGCTGTAATTGCGGACGTAAGGGCTGTCTTGAGGCTTATGTTTCAACCAAGGCAATAGCCGATGACGTGCAGGCTGAGCTTGACAGAACCGAAGATACTGAGGACAAGCTCGAAAGCGATGCCAATATTGAGAGGATTATTGACAATAAGATAGATATGCTGGCCTTCAATCTCAAAAACAGCATAAGCATTCTTGATTCCAAGAATGTAGTGCTTATCGGATATATGTTTGAGATTCCCGGCTACATGGAGCGTTTTATAAAGGCCTACAAGGAATACGATCCGCTTGTTTCGGATGATTTCTTTGTAAAGAGCGATCTTCATGTAAACAGGGAACATACTGAGGGACTTGCGGTATTTTTAAACGAAGTATTTCTTACCGCTTAAAACATAAACGAGATAAAACCTGATATCACATAATGAATCAGATTAAATTTATAGCAAAATACGAAGGGGATTTGAAAGAAATGGCAAAATATGTAATGGCGCTGGATTCAGGAACTACCAGTAACAGATGTATCCTTTTTAACCAAAAAGGCGAGATCTGCTCCTGCGCCCAGAAAGAATTTACCCAGTTTTTCCCGCAGCCGGGTTGGGTAGAACATGATGCCAGTGAAATCTGGCAGACACAGCTGTCTGTAGCTCGTGAAGCAATGAGCAAGATAGATGCAAGCTTTGAAGATATAGCTGCAATCGGTATCACTAACCAGCGTGAAACAGTTATCGTATGGGACAGAAAAACAGGACAGCCTATATCACACGCAATCGTGTGGCAGTGCCGCAGAACAGCGGACTTTGCTGAGAAAATGAAGGAAGAGGTTCCCGGAATTGTTGAGAAATTCCAGTGCAAGACCGGACTTAAATTCGATCCTTATTTCTCAGGAACAAAGATCAGATGGATACTTGATAATGTTGACGGAGCAAGAAAAAGAGCTGAGAATGGAGAGCTGTGTTTTGGAACTGTTGATTCATGGCTTATTTACAAGCTTACAAAGGGTAAGGTTCATGTAACGGATTATTCCAATGCATCCAGAACACTTCTCTTTAATATAAACACTCTCGAATGGGATAAGGAGCTTTGCGATATCCTTGATATTCCCATGAGCATGCTTCCAGAGGTTAAGCCTTCAAGCTGCATTTACGGAGAGACAGATCCTGAGTTCTTTGGCGGCGAGATAAAGATTGCGGGAGCAGCCGGTGATCAGCAGGCAGCGCTTTTCGGACAGACCTGTTTTGAGGAGGGCGACGCCAAGAATACTTATGGAACAGGATGCTTCATGTTGATGAACACAGGTGATAAGCCTGTTTATTCCAAAAATGATCTTCTTACAACAATCGCATGGGGAATTGACGGTAAGGTGACCTATGCAATAGAAGGTTCTGTGTATGTTGCGGGTGCAGCGATCCAGTGGCTTAGAGATGAGCTCAGAGCCATAGATTCAGCACCGGATTCAGAATATTTTGCAACAAGAGTCAAGGATACAAACGGATGTTACGTAGTACCTGCTTTCACAGGGCTTGGTGCTCCTTATTGGGATCCCTACGCTCGTGGAGCAATAGTTGGTCTCACACGAGGCGTAAATAAATATCACATTATCAGAGCAACAGTTGAGTCTCTGGCTTTCCAGACAGCAGATGTGCTTAAGGCTATGGAGCTTGATACAGGTAAGAAGCTTACAAGTCTCAGAGTAGACGGCGGAGCTTCCAAGAATAACTTCCTTCTTCAGTTCCAGTCAGACATCATTGATACCAATGTTGTAAGACCCAGCTGTGTAGAAACAACAGCAATGGGTGCTGCTTATCTTGCAGGCCTGGCGGTTGACTACTGGAAAAATAAGGAAGATGTCATTAGTAACTGGTCTGTAGACAGAGAGTTTACCAGCACAATGGACAGTGAAAAGAGAGAAAAAGAGCTCGCTGGCTGGAAGCAGGCAGTTGCTTCAACAAGAGGCTGGGCGAGGGAAAGCTGAGGAGAAAAAGTAATGTATGATGTCATAATTATTGGTGCAGGTGTTTCCGGAAGCGCTGTGGCAAGAGAAGTTTCCAGATACAATGTATCAGCATGTGTACTTGAAAAATGTGAGGATGTTTGCGAAGGAACCTCAAAGGCTAATTCAGCCATTGTTCACGCAGGCTTTGATGCTGAGGAAGGATCACTCATGGCAAAGCTTAACGTTGAGGGCAATGAGATGATGGATCAGCTTTCAAGGGATCTGGATATACCTTTTAAGAGAAACGGATCACTTGTTGTATGCGTGCACAAGGAAGAGATAGATGGTCTTAAGACTCTCTATGACAGAGGTGTTAAGAACGGAGTTAAGGGACTTAAGATTCTTACAAGAGAAGAAGCTCTTGAGATGGAGCCCAACCTCTCTGATGATGTTGAAGGAGCGCTCTATGCTCCTACAGGCGGCATTGTTTGTCCCTTTGAACTCAATATAGCAATGGCAGAAAATGCCAACATGAACGGCGTTGAATTCAGATTCAATACTGAAGTTGAGGATATCAAAAAGGGTGAGGATGGTCTTTTCCATATTCGTACAAACAACGGTGAGTATATCAGCAAAGTAGTTGTTAACGCTGCAGGCGTATATGCTGATAAAATCCATAACATGGTAAGTGCTGACAAGATGCACATCATCGAGAGAAGAGGAGATTACCTGCTTCTTGATAAGGAAGTTGGTAATTATGTATCACATACAATTTTCCCGCAGCCTACAAAATACGGTAAGGGAGTACTTGTGACACCCACAGTACACGGAAACCTTCTTGTAGGCCCTACAGCAATTGATCTTGAGAATAAGGAAGGAAACAATACAACAGCAGCAGGTCTTAACGAAGTTACCGCTAAGGCCAGCGAGAATGTAAAGAACCTTCCTCTCAGAAATGTAATTACATCATTCGCAGGACTTCGTGCTCATCTTGAAAGACATGAGTTCGTTATCGAAGAAGTAAAAGATGCTAAAGGCTTTATCGATGTAGCAGGCATCGAGTCTCCCGGACTTACAGCATCTCCCGCAATCGGAAAGATGGTAGGAGATATGCTTAAGGATATGATGGGACTTACAGAGAAGTCAGACTGGATCGCTACCCGCAAAGGTATTAAGAGCACAGAAGGCCTCTCAATCGACGAGATGAATGCGCTCATCAAAGAAAATCCTGCTTATGGAACAATCGTATGCAGGTGTGAATCAATTACAGAAGGTGAGATACTTGATGCTATCCACAGACCTCTCGGCGCACGTTCCCTTGACGGCGTAAAGCGCAGAACAAGAGCAGGAATGGGAAGATGTCAGGCAGGTTTCTGCAGCCCCAGAACAATGGAGATCATCAACAGAGAATTAGGCCTTTCTTATGAAAAGATCACTAAGAGCGGCGGAAAATCCAATATTATTCTTGAAAGAACCAAAGGGGAGGAAAGCCACTCATGAAGACATATGATATCGTAATTGTAGGAGGCGGCCCGGCAGGCCTGGCAGCTGCAGTTGCTGCAAAAGAAGCCGGAAATGACAGCATTCTCATCCTTGAGAGAGACCATGAGCTTGGTGGTATCCTGAATCAGTGTATTCACAACGGATTTGGTCTTCACACATTTAAGGAAGAGCTTACAGGTCCTGAATATGCTTACAGATTTATCAAGCAGGTTATTGACCTTGGCATAGAATATAAGCTCAATACCATGGTAATGGATATTGCGGCTGATAAGACGGTTACAGCTATGAACAGAGAAGATGGAATGTTCCAGATTCCGGCAAAAGCTGTAATCCTTGCAATGGGATGCAGGGAGAGACCCAGAGGAGCTCTCAACATTCCCGGATACAGACCTGCAGGTATTTTCTCAGCAGGTACTGCTCAGAGACTTGTTAATATCGAAGGTTACATGCCCGGACGTGAGGTAGTAATCCTTGGTTCAGGTGATATCGGACTTATCATGGCCCGCAGAATGACTCTTGAAGGCGCTAAGGTTAAGGTTGTGGCTGAGCTTATGCCTTACTCCGGCGGCCTTAAGAGAAATATCGTACAGTGTCTTGATGACTATGGTATTCCGCTTAAGCTCTCACACACTGTCGTTGATATCGAAGGAAAAGATCATGTAACAGCAGTTACAATTGCTGAGGTTGGTCCTGACAGAAAGCCTATCCCCGGAACAGAAATAAGATATACCTGCGATACACTTCTTTTATCCTGCGGACTTATTCCAGAGAACGAGCTTTCAAGATCAGCAGGCGTAAAGATGAGCCCTGTTACATCAGGCCCTGTTGTTAATGAGTCCCTTGAGACCAACATACCCGGTGTATTTGCCTGCGGTAACGTTCTTCACGTACATGATCTCGTTGACTATGTATCTGAGGAAGCTAAGAGAGCCGGAGAAAATGCAGTTAAGTATATTAATGATGGCTGCAAGGCTGCGGACAGCTCAGATGTTATCGAGATCGTAGCTACAGAGGGTGCCAGATATACAGTACCCAGCACTATCGATACTGAGCGCATGAGCGATCTTCTTACAGTAAGATTCAGAGTCGGTGATGTTTATAAGAATTCTTTCGTAAGTGTTTACTTTGACGATGAGAGAATCATGCACAACCAGAAGAGAATCATGGCTCCCGGTGAAATGGAGCAGATTATTCTCAGAAAGACTCAGCTTCAGGAGCACAAGGGACTGAAGAAGATAACTGTAAAGATTGAGAAGGAGTGACCAAAATGGAAAAGAGAGAACTCACATGCATCGGATGCCCCATGGGATGCCAGCTTACAGTTACCATGGAGAACGGTGAAGTAACAGAGGTTACAGGAAATACATGCCAGAAAGGTGATATCTACGCAAGAAAAGAAGTAGTTAACCCCACCAGAATTGTGACAAGCACCATCAGGATCACAGGTGGTGACAAGGAAAGAGTATCAGTAAAGACAGCAAGCGATATTCCCAAGGACAAGATATTTGATGTTATGAAGGATATCGACGCAGCTGTAGTACCTGCTCCTGCCCACATTGGCGATGTTCTTGTAAAGGATGTTGCCGGAACAGGTGTTGATGTTATCGCTACAAGAAATGTAGAGACAGTATAATAAACGGATAAACGGCCCACAAAGGGCCATGTAAGAAAGAAATCGCACAGGCTGCGATTCCTTTTTACATATAATAAAAAGTGCTTTTCGCTTGTCTTAAAGTATGCTATACTACTGAAATGTGGAAAACTATTGTTTTCGGTAATATTCCCAAGCGGAAAAAGGAGAAATATTATGAAGCATGTAAAAACACTTGCAACAAGAAATCTTAAAGAGTCAATGAAAAAGGGTGGCTGCGGTGAGTGCCAGACTTCTTGCCAGTCAGCTTGCAAGACATCTTGCACTGTAGGTAACCAGAGCTGCGAGCAGGCTACAAAATAATTTGGTTCTTAACTGAATAATTATTTAATGTCAGGCAGCGGCCTAGCCGCTGCCTATCTTATGTAACAACTCGATTGGAGTATATTAAGTATCACTTTTCGGTGATCTTTTTATAAATTTAAAATAGTAAGGTAGTGATAATTTTTTATGATTCATGCATACAGGAACAACGGTTATAACATTGTTCTGGATGTAAACAGTGGATCCGTTCACGTGGTGGACGACATTGTTTTTGACCTGACAGGTCCTGTCGAGGAAGCTCTGACAGCCAGATTCGGTTCCGGAGATATTACTGCTCCGAATGCCGAAGGATATGATGATTCTGTATTATGCACAGAGCTCGTATCAGAAATATCCGGTAAGAATCCGGAATTAGCAAATAAATATGGTAGTGACGATCTGAAGGATGCGATTTCAGACATTCTTGAGCTTCGCAGAGGCGAGGTTCTCTACACAGATGATGTATATGAGAATTACGTAGAGGAGTTCAAGGAGAGAGATACAGTTGTTAAGGCTCTCTGCCTCAATATCGCACATGATTGTAACCTCAGATGCAAATATTGCTTTGCCGATGAGGGTGAGTATCACGGAAGACGTGCACTTATGACTGAAGAGGTTGGTAAGGCAGCCCTTGATTTCCTTATTAAGAACTCAGGTGGCAGGAAGAACCTTGAAGTTGATTTCTTTGGCGGCGAACCCCTTTTGAACTGGGATGTCGTTAAGAAGATAGTTGAGTATGGTCGCAGTATTGAGAAGGAGCATGATAAGAATTTCCGCTTCACTCTTACTACGAACGGCACCTTGTTAAATGATGAGATCCTTGAATTTGCCAATAAGGAGATGGGCAACATCGTATTATCAATTGACGGACGTAAGGAAGTTAATGATAAGATGCGTCCCATGCGTGGCGGACAGGGTACTTACGATCAGATAGTTCCCAAGTTCCAGAAGGTGGCTGAGTCAAGGCATCAGCTCAGATACTTTGTAAGAGGTACCTTCACTCACAACAATCTGGATTTCTGTGAGGATGTTAAGCATCTTGCAGACCTTGGATTTAAGCAAATTTCCGTAGAGCCTGTGGTGGCTAAGCCGGAAGACTGGTATGCCATCAAGGAAGAGGATATCCCTTATCTTTGTGAGCAGTATGATGAGCTTGCAAAATTCTACCTTCAGAGACAGAAGGAAGGTAACGGATTTAATTTCTTCCATTTCAATATCGATCTCGAGGGTGGCCCCTGTGTTGCCAAGAGACTTTCAGGATGCGGATCGGGATGCGAATATCTTGGTGTTACTCCCTGGGGAGATCTTTATCCCTGCCATCAGTTTGTTGGTAATGAAGATTTCATCATGGGTAATGTCTATGACGGTATTACAAGACCTGATATCAGGAAGATGTTCAAAGAGAGCAATGTGTACTCCAGACCTGAGTGTCAGAAGTGCTTTGCAAGATATTATTGCAGTGGTGGTTGCGCTGCAAACGCCTACAACTTTAACGGCGATATAAATACAACCTATCAAACGGGATGCGAGCTGCAGAGAAAGCGTATCGAGTGCGCGATTATGATCAAGGCAGCCCTTGCCGAATGATTTAGATGGAGGATTAGGAACAATGAAAAAGGTAAAACCATTTTTAGCTCTGTTAGTAATGTTGTTACTACTGGGCGGCCTCGCTTATTCTTCAGTGTATGGTCTTGGCAGTGACAAGTCCGGTTCACTTAAGAGTATCAACCTCGGACTTGACCTTGCAGGTGGTGTCAGCATCACTTATGAGGTAGGTGGAGAAGAGACACCTAATGCCGAGGATATGTCAGATACTATTTACAAGCTCCAGCAGCGTGTAGATCAGTACAGCACAGAGTCACAGGTTTATCAGGAAGGATCAAACCGTATCAACATCGAGATTCCCGGTGTTACAGATGCTAATAAGATCCTTGAGGAGCTGGGACAGCCCGGTAATCTGTACTTCATCGCTGAGACAGACAGTGAAGGTAACAAGAACTACGAGTACAACATGGGTTACTCAACCGATGAAGAAGGCAACCTCGTAATGGATGAGAATGCCCAGGTCGGTTATGTATTAAATAAGACTATTGAAGAACTCGAAGCAGAAGGCTCTATCGTACTTAAGGGTGAGGATGTAGCTAATGCTCAGGCAGGTTACCAGAATTCCGGTACAGCTAACACTCAGGAAGTAGTAGTAGAGCTTGAGTTCACAGACAATGGTAAGACAAAGTTTGCAGAGGCTACAAAGAAGGCTTTCGCAAACGGCGAGTCAATTGCAATTTATTATGACGGTGAGTTCATTTCAGTTCCCAACGTACAGGCTGAGATCACTGACGGACGTGCCATCATCACAGGTGAGCCTACATTCGAATCAGCATCTAACCTTGCTTCAATGATCCGTATCGGTGGACTTAAGCTTCAGCTTACAGAGCTCCGTTCCAACGTTGTTGGTGCTCAGCTTGGTTCCGATGCAATTCATACAAGTTTGATCGCTGCTATCGTTGGTTTCATAGCAATCATTCTTTTCATGATTATTGTTTACAGAGTGCTTGGTTTTGCAGCAAGTATTGCTCTTAGCTTCTATGTAGGACTTGAGATACTTCTCCTTTCAGCATTCGAGATTACACTTACACTTCCCGGTATCGCAGGTATCATCCTTTCAGTAGGTATGGCTGTAGATGCAAACGTTCTTGTATTTGCACGTATCAGAGAGGAGATCGCAGGCGGTAAGGATGTAAAGGCTGCTATCAAGACAGGTTACAGCAAGGCGCTTTCAGCTATTCTTGATGGTAACATCACAACACTTATTGCAGCTGCTATCCTTGGACTTAGAGGTACAGGTACAGTTAAGGGCTTCGCTTCAACACTTGCTCTTGGTATTATCGTATCTATGTTCACAGCTCTTGTTATTACAAGAATTATGTCAAACATCCTCTTCAATCTTGGTATCCAGGATAAGAAGTGGTATGGCAAGGCTAAGGATCTTAAGCTCATCGACTTCACATCAAAGAGAAAGATGTTCTATGGCATCTCTCTTGCAATTATCCTTGTTGGTTTCGTAACCATGGGTGTAAACGGCGGACGCGGAGTTGGCGCATTCAACTACAGCCTTGATTTCGTAGGTGGTACATCCACAAGCGTTACATTCAATGAGAACTGGACTACAGAGAAGCTTGACAGCGAAGTAGTTCCGAAGATCAAGGAGCTTACAGGTGTTGATTCTGTACAGGTTCAGACAGTATCAGGATCAAATCAGGTTATCTTCAAGACAGTTACTCTTGAAGTAGCACAGCGTGAAGCAATCTCAAACATGTTTGAGACAGATTACAATGTTCCTCAGGAGAACATAGCTGCTGAGAGTATCAGTTCTACAATCAGTAACGAGATGCGTGCAGATGCAACATCTGCTATGATCATTGCTCTTATACTTATGCTTGCATATATCTGGATCAGATTCAGAGATATCAAGTTTGGTGCTGCAGCTATCATCGCTCTTGCACATGATGCACTTATCGTTATCACATGCTATGCACTTACAAGAATTCAGGTTGGTGGTACCTTCATTGCTGCCATCCTTACAATTATCGGTTACTCAATCAACGATACAATCGTTACCTTTGACCGTATCCGTGAGAACCAGTTTGGCATGAGCCACAAAGATGACTATGCTTCACTTGTTAACAAGAGTGTAAGCCAGACAATATCACGAAGCTTGTTCACATCTATCACAACCTTCATCATGGTATTGGCTCTTGCCATCTTTGGTGTGCCGGATATCCGCTTCTTCGCAATTCCTCTTATGGTCGGCGTAGTAGCAGGTACATATTCTTCAATCTTCATCGCATCACCTGTATGGATGGATCTGAAGACACGCTTTAAGGGTGAAAATAAGAAATAATATAGCATTTTAAAACTGCTATAACGAATGAGCATAGGTCAGGGAAATCGTGGATTTTCCTGGCTTTTGCCGTTTTTATAATAAAAAATAACAACAACCTGAGGTAACTATGGCAAAGTGGTTCGTAACCCGAAAAGGGGCAGACTTTAATAAGATCGGACAGGAGCATGGTATATCACCAATTACAGCAAGACTCCTTCGAAACAGAGATGTATATGAATTTGAAGATGTGGAAGCTTTTCTGCACTCAGATATCAGATCGCTTCATAACCCTCATGATTTATTTGATATAGACAAAGCCGCAGCCATAATGAAGGAATGTATCGAACGAGGCGACAATATTCGAATCATAGGTGATTACGATGTTGATGGTATTTGTTCTTCATACATCCTCTATGAAGGAATAAAAAAATGCGAAGGACATGTTGATGTAAGACTTCCTCACAGAGTAGAGGATGGATATGGTCTTAGTGATTCTCTGATTGATAAAGCCCACGAAGAAGGTATTGCAACCATCATAACCTGTGACAATGGAATTGCTGCCATCGCGCAGGTTGCTCATGCGAAAGAGCTTGGTATGACTGTGATAGTCACTGATCATCATGAGGTATTATGCGACAGTGAAGATAAGGACAGAATGCTTCTGCCTGATGCAGATGCTGTTGTTGATCCTAAGAGAAAAGATGATGACAGTCATTTCCGTGAGATATGCGGTGCAATGGTTGCATATAAATTCGTCTGCGTACTTACAGAGCTTATGGGAATCCCGGCAGAGCAAAATGATGAATTTTTCAGAGATCTGAGAATATTCGCCGGATGGGCGACAGTCTGTGACGTAATGCCATTAAAGGATGAAAACAGAATAATCGTAAAGGATTCCTTCAAGAATATACCTTTATCTCATAATGTGGGACTTAATGCACTTATCAGAGAATGCGGTATAGAGGCGGACAGTGTGAACTGCTACATCTATGGCTTTGTTTTGGGACCGTGCCTTAATGCTACAGGAAGACTTGATACAGCAATGAGAGGTCTTGAGCTATTGCTTGAGCAGAATCCCGATGCTGCAGCAGGTATAGCCAGGGAGCTGAAGGAGCTCAATGACAGCCGTAAGGATATGACTAAAGAAGGCCAGGATGCGGCTATGGTAAAGCTTGAGGAGTATAATGGACAGCTTCCCAAGGTGCTTGTAATATATCTTCCTGAGCTTCATGAATCTCTTGCCGGAATAATCGCTGGTCGTGTGAGAGAGGCGACCCACAGACCCACCTACATACTTACTGACACAAGGGATGGAATGCTTAAAGGTTCGGGCAGATCTATCGAGGCATATCATATGCATGATGCACTTAGTGAATGCAGGGAGCTTTTACTTAAGTTTGGCGGACATAAAATGGCTGCAGGCTTTTCTTTGGAAAAAGAGAATCTTGAAGCCTTTAATAAGGCACTCAATGACAACTGTAATCTTGCAGAGGATGATTTTCAGGAAGTTCTTCATATAGATATGGAGCTTCCGCCGGAATATCTCAATATTCCGCTTCTTAGAGAATTTGAGGAAATAGGCCCCTATGGAACAGGTAACGAGGAGCCTCTTTTTGCTGCAAGAAACATAGAGCTTTTAAGAGGCAGAGTTATCGGTAAAAATGCAAATGTAGGAAAGTTCCAGATAATGGATACTACAGGCAGATGCTACGATATGATGGTATTTAACGGGCTTGATAAGTGGGATGAATTTCTGAATGAAACATTCGGAGAAGAAAATGTCAAAAAGCTTTATAATGGTTCATTAAATGATAAAATGTATATAAACATGGCATACAAACCGCAGATCAATGACTATAGGGGAGTGGAATCTTTGCAGATAATACTTAAGGATTACATGAAATGTACTGAAAAAAAGTCTTCATAAACCACAAAACACACGCATAAAGCGTGTGTCAGCGGTTTCTTATGAGGGGGAGATAGTTAGTTCATCAACTATCTTGATACATAATATACAGTACAAATGTGAATAGAATATGTTTAAAACCTTAAGGAAAACGAAAGATTCTTAAGATTTTTTGTAGAAAAGGAGAGTGAGAGTATGAAATTAGTAGATTTATTGGAAAATCTCGACTACAAAGCTTATGAGGGAAACAGCGGAAAAGAGGCAGAAAATCTGGATGTAGAGATATCTGCCGTAATAAACGACAACAGAAAAGCAACTGATGGATGTCTTTTCCTGTGTATTGAAGGTGCAAATTTTGATGGTCACAGTGCAGCGAAGGATGTTTGTGAAAAGGGTGCTGCTGCGATTGTTGTTCAGAAGGATGTTGAGCTTCCTGCTGACAGCAAGGCAATTGTTATTAAGGTAGAAAACACAAGATATGCTATGGCATTCATATCTGCAGCATGGTTTGGACACCCGGCAGAGAGTCTTAAGACCATCGGAATCACAGGTACAAAGGGTAAGACCACAACTACTTACCTTATTAAAAATATGCTTGAGAATGCAGGACATAAGTGCGGACTTATCGGTACTATCGAGGTTATCATCGGTGATGAGCATATCCATGCAGAGAATACGACTCCCGAATCCTATGAGCTTCAGGAATATATGAGAAGAATGGTGGATGCGGGCTGTGACAGCGTAGTAATGGAGGTATCATCCCAGGGACTTATGCTCCACAGAAGTCAGGGCTTCATATATGATATCGGTGTATTTACAAACATTGAGCCTGACCATATAGGACCTAATGAGCACGAGGATTTTGATGATTATATGCACTGCAAGGGAATGCTCTTTAAGCAGTGTAAGGTTGGTATCGCAAATGCCGATGATCCAAGAATGACTGACGTATTAGAGGGCCATACCTGCGAGCTTACAACCTATGGATTTGCTGAGGATGCTGATCTTCGTGCCATTAATCTTGCATATCTTCATAAGCCCGGCGAACTTGGTGTTATGTTCGACACAACGGGAGTTCTTGAGATGCATGCAACAGTTCCTACACCCGGAAGATTCAGTGTTTACAATGCACTCTGTGCTATCGATGTAGCAAGAATTCTTGGCACAGGTGTTGATGAAATCGCTGCAGCCCTTAAGAAAGCTCATGTTAAGGGCAGAATTGAGATGGTAAAGGTTTCTGATGACTTTACTCTTATGATAGATTACGCTCACAATGCAATGGCCCTTAAGAGCCTTCTCAGCACCCTCAGAGATTATCATCCAAACAGACTGATAAGTGTCTTTGGCTGCGGCGGAAACAGATCAAAGCTCCGCAGATTTGAGATGGGTGAGGTTAGCGGTAAATATGCGGACTTCACAATCATCACATCAGATAATCCGAGATTTGAAGAGCCTATGGATATCATGAAGGATATCGAAACAGGCATGAAGAAAACCGATGGCGAATATATCATGATAGAGGACAGAAAGGAAGCCATCAGATATGCCATCGAGCATGGCGAAAACGGTGATATCATTGTCCTTGCAGGTAAGGGACATGAGGATTACCAGGAGATAAAGGGCGTTAAATATCCCATGGATGAACGCGATCTTATTAAGGAAATACTTGAAGAGAGATAAATGCAGAATAACGACTTTCTCTATGCAAATTTAATAGTAGATATTTCACATGAGAAGGTTGACAGACCTTTTCAATACAAAATACCTGAAGCACTTCGTGGCAGGATTGATATCGGAAGCTGTGTCAAAATCCCCTTCGGAAAAGGCAATACCGGTAGAGTTGGCTATGTGGTTGAGCTGATGAACGAGCCCCGGTGTGCTCCCGAAAAAATCAAAGAGATATCCGGTTTGTCTGGAGATGAGGTTTCTGTGGATGATATCATGGTGAAGCTTGCAGCATGGATGCACAGATACTATGGCTCAACCATGATAAATGCCCTTAGAACCGTGCTTCCTGTCAGGAAAAAGGTCGGAACGCTTCAGCATAAATATGTAAGACTCCTTCAGCCTGAGCGAGAAGCAAGAGATCTATACATGAACTGCGTAAAAAAGCATCAGGTAGCAAGGGCGCGTCTGTTAGAAGCACTTTTGGAAAACCCTTCTGAGAGAATTCCTCAGGAGCTGGTGGTATCAAAGCTCAATGTTTCTACAGCTGTATTAAGAGCTCTTGCTGAAAAGGGTGTGATCAAAATTGAAACTGAGGAGTATTACCGAAATCCCGTTGGTGATATCAGTGCTGCAGAAAAAAGGATTACACTAAGCAGCGAGCAGCAGGCTATATCGGACGAGGTTATTTCTGATTTTGATAAGGGTGAGAGGAAAACCTACCTTATTCATGGCATAACCGGAAGCGGCAAGACGGAAGTCTATATCGATATGATAGATAAGATGCTGGAGAGAGGAAAACAGGCAATTGTGCTTATTCCGGAGATAGCGCTTACCTATCAGACCCTTATGAGGTTCTACAGACATTTTGGTGACAGGGTATCTGTTATGAATTCAACTCTGTCCCCGGGTGAGAAGTATGATCAGGCAAAGAGGGCAAGAGAAGGTGACATAGATATAATCATAGGCCCAAGGTCTGCGCTGTTTACGCCTTTTCCCTCAGTGGGACTTATCATAATTGATGAGGAGCATGAAAGCTCATATAAAAGTGAGACCATGCCCAAATATCATGCAAGAGAGACAGCCATAGAGCTCTCAAAGCTGGTTCCCGGCGGAGCCAGTGTGGTGCTTGGTTCTGCCACACCATCACTTGAATCCTACTACAGAGCTCAGACGGGAGAATATAAACTCTTTGAGCTTAACAGAAGGCTTACGGGAGGCACGCTCCCTGAGGTAACGATTGCCGATCTCAGAGAAGAGCTTAGAAGCGGAAACAGATCCATATTCAGCAGAGCCCTTCAGGAAAAGATGAATGATGCTCTTGAAAACGGACACCAGGCAATGCTTTTTATAAACAGGCGTGGTCTTGCAGGCTTTATCTCCTGCAGATCCTGTGGTTATGTTTTCAAATGTCCTCACTGTGACGTTTCTATGTCAGAGCACAGGGGAGGAATGCTGGTGTGCCATTACTGCGGACATACGCAGCCCATAGCCAGGATTTGCCCTGAGTGCGGCTCCAAATATGTCACAGCCTTTAGGGCAGGAACCCAGCAGATAGAAAAGGAAGTAAATAAAATCTTTCCTAAGGCTCGAGTCCTAAGGATGGATGCGGATACCACCAAGACCAAGGGAAGTTATGAAAAAATATTGTCCTCATTTGCGGCAGAGGAAGCCGATGTGCTTGTGGGAACGCAGATGATAGTAAAGGGGCATGATTTCCCGAACGTTACTGTTGTTGGAATTCTGGCAGCAGATATGTCACTTAATGCAGGCGATTACAGAGCCGGTGAGCGAACCTTCCAGCTTCTGACCCAGGCTGCAGGAAGAGCGGGACGAGGAACATTTCCGGGCAGCGTTGTCATCCAGTCCTATCAGCCTGATAACTATGCTGTGGTTCATGCAGGAGACCAGGATTACAAGGCTTTTTACGAGGAAGAAATTGACTACAGAAGGCTTTTAAGATATCCACCTGTAGCCCACATGATGGCGATTCAGATTTTTGCTTCAAATGAAGAATACGGAAAAAGGCTTGCGGCAAGACTCCGGGCAGAGATAGAGCGCCTTGGAATAAGGGATGCCATAATAATAGGCCCTGCGGCAGCAGCTATCAGCAAGATAAATGATATATACAGAATGGTCATATACGTTAAGCACGAGAACATGGACAGCCTTGTATCCATGAAGGATGCGGCAACAGCTCTTCTGGATTATTTTGAAAAGAGAGGAGAACTGCGCGGAATTCAGGTGCAGTACGACTTTGATCCCATGCAGGCAACATGACTTGATTGCCTGTGTTATACTATAGTAAGTTTCAAAAGCCTTTGGCGCTTACTGTAGCGTTTTACAAGGATTTGTGCGTAAAAGTTAATGATAATGTTTTAAAGAAAGGTAATAGATATGGCACTTAGAGAAATTAGAGAATATGGTGATGACGTTTTGGCACGTCCCTGTAAGGAAGTAAAAGAGGTTACTCCAAGAATACGTGAGCTTATAGACGATATGTTTGAGACAATGTATGACGCAAACGGCGTTGGTCTTGCAGCTCCGCAGGTTGGAGTTTTAAAGAGAATAGTTGTTATTGACTGCTCACCTGAGGGAGAGGATCCCCATCTTCTCATCAATCCCGTTATTATAGAGACCAGCGGAGAGCAGACAGGCTATGAAGGATGTCTTTCACTTCCCGGAAAATCCGGCGTTGTTACAAGACCTAATTACGTAAAGGTTAGGGCCTTTGATATCGATATGAAGCCCTTCGAGCTTGAAGGAACAGAGCTTCTTGCAAGAGCTATCTGTCATGAGTGTGATCACCTTGACGGACACATGTATGTAGAGAAGGTTGAAGGAGATCTTGTTGATAACGAGGAGCTTCAGCAGCCTGAAGAGGAGTAAACCTCGGGAGCATTTCACCGGCTTAGTACTATTATCAGTGTGAGAGAAGTATGAAAAAAAGACAGAAAAAAAGCGGTAAGGCTGGAACAGTCCTTGCAATAATGTTGGGAATTCTGGCTGTGGTATATATTGGAATTTCAATATATTTTACGAAGCATTATCTTTTTAATACCTTCGTAAATGATCTTCCGGCATATAATCTGACAGCAGATGATATCGAGGAAGAGATTGCAGGCGGACTAAGAAAATATGTGCTGACTATAGACGCCAGGGGTGGCATTTCGCAGACACTTACCTCTGACGATATCAGCTTATCCCTGCAGGTAGACGGACAATTTGATAAGGCCTTAAAGGAGCAGAAGCCTTTCCTTTGGCCGGCATATCTTTTTAAAGAAACATATCTCACAACTGATGATATTGTCGTATATTCAAGAGAAATTGCTGCCGAAAAAATAAGCAGTCTTGATATTTTCAGTGCGGATAACGTTATCGCACCTGTGGATGCTCATTTATCGGAGGATACCGATGAAGAGGGCTTTTATATTGTGCCTGAGGAGCAGGGACAGACACCTGTTAAGGAGACAGTTATTTCAGAGATATGTGCTGCGCTTGATGTACTTGAAAGCCAGGTTATACTCAGTGATGATTGCTATGAAAAGCCTGCAATTACAGCTGAAAATCAGGAGCTTAATGAGCTTTGTAATAATCTTAATGTCTACTGCAAGGCTTCGATTACCTATGAGTTCGGTGATGAGACAGTGGTGGTCGATGGCACGGTCATTAAGGACTGGTGCAGCATTGACGGACAGAGTGTAACTTTTGATGAAGAACAGGTAAAGGAATTCGTAAAGAGCCTTTCAAGACAGTATGACACCTTTGGAAGAGACAGAACCATCATTTCCCACAGCGGTGAAGAAGTGACCGTTCAGGGCGGTGATTATGGCTGGTGGATGGACAGAACAACGGAAGCGGGTGAACTTTTGGAAGCCATAAAAACAGGCTACAGAGGCACAAGGACACCAGTTTATTTCGGAACAGCCAAGACTTACGGGGCTACCGATTATGGCGATTCATATGTAGAGATTGATCTCACAAGTCAGCATCTGTGGGTTTATAAGGATGGTCAGGAAGTCATTGATTCTGACTTTGTTTCCGGCTGTGTAAATAAAGGAAGATCAACTCCCAGAGGTACCTATGGCATTACTTATAAGGAAAGAGATGCCACTCTTGTAGGTGAGAACTATTCATCGGCTGTTAAGTATTGGATGCCCTTTAACGGTAACGTGGGTATGCATGATGCCAGCTGGAGATCAGAGTTTGGCGGATGGCTATATATCACCGACGGATCTCACGGATGTATAAATTTGCCAACAGATAAAGCGGCAGAAATATTTGAAATTGTTGAGAAGGGCGAAGCTGTATTTGTTTACGGCGGTAAAACTGAGCCAGAAGCAGTCGTTACTGCACAGATTGTTGATCCCGATACAGGAGCGGTTACTACAAAACGTATGCCTGCAAGTATAGCAGCAGAGCAGGGCTATACAATTATACCGGACCCTGTACCTGAGACTCCCGCAGAAGTACCTGCTACAGAGGGAGCACCTGCGGCAGAAGCTGCACCTGCCGGTGATGCATCAGCTGCGCCTGCACCTGCGGAAGAACCGGCTCAGTAAGAGGGAACAGAGGAGAATAAATGAAAGTTGTTTATATGGGAACGCCGGACTTTGCGGTTGCGGCGCTTGAAAAAATAATTGAAGCAGGGCATGAAGTGGTGGCTGTTGTTACACAGCCCGACAGACCCAAGGGAAGAGGCAAGGAGCTTGCTATATCTCCCGTAAAGGAATGTGCCCTTAAAAATAATCTTAAGATCATGCAGCCCGAGAAAGTAAGGGAAGCATCTGTAGTCGCTGAGCTTAAGGCTCTTGATGCTGACATATTTGTAGTTGCTGCCTTTGGACAGATTTTGTCCCAGGAGGTTTTGGATATTCCAAAGTACGGCTGTGTGAATATCCATGCATCACTCCTTCCTAAGTACAGAGGTGCTGCGCCTATTCAGATGGCAATCTTAAACGGAGATAAAGAAACCGGAGTTACCATCATGCAGATGAATGCAGGGATGGACACCGGTGATATCATCGTGACAAAAACTCTTCCCATTGAGGATGAGGATACGGCAGGAACTCTTTTCGACAAGCTTATGTTCCTTGGCGCAGATCTGATAGTCGAGACTCTGCCTAAGATAGAGAAGGGTGAGATTACGTCCATTCCTCAGGATGATTCTTTAAGCACAAAGTGCGGCAAGATCAGTAAAGAAATGGGACAGATAGACTTTAATAAGTCAGCCCGTGAGATATTTAATCTTGTAAGAGGCATGAGCCCCTGGCCAAGTGCATATACTAAGCTTAATGGCAAGATGCTGAAAATATGGAAGGTTAAGCCTGTAGAAGGCGCTACTGACGGCGCTCCCGGAACTGTTTACGATGTAAAAAAGGATTACTTTATAGTAAACACAGGTGAAGGCCTTCTTGAGATATCAGAGCTTCAGCTTGAAGGAAAAAAGCGTATGAGCGTTAAGGATTTTCTTCTTGGCTACAGCGTAATAGCCGGGGATAAGCTTGGCTAAAAAACGGAGGATACGGATATGTATGAAACCTATGGATATATGAGCAGGGGAATGTATTGGGATAACACCTATATTTTAGTTCTTATCGGTGCGCTTTTATGTATGATTGCCAGCGCAAGGGTAAAGACTACCTACAATAAATATGCGAAGATCCGCAGCATGAGCGGAATGACCGGAGCACAGGCAGCACATGAGATTCTTAGAAGAAACGGAATAATGGATGTGCAGATACAACATGTGTCCGGTAATCTTACTGATCACTATGATCCCAGAACCAAAACAGTGAATCTTTCAGATGCTACTTATGGTTCAACAAGTGTGGCTGCAATAGGAGTTGCGGCCCATGAGTGCGGCCATGTTTTGCAGCACCATACAGGATATTTACCCATAAGCATTCGCTCAGCTCTTGTGCCTGCTGCGAATATCGGCTCAAAGCTTGGAATCCCGATCATTATGCTGGGACTTATTATTGGAATTTCACCTCTTGCAAAAATAGGTGTATGGGTATTTGCCCTGGCTGTTCTTTTCCAGATTGTTACTCTTCCTGTAGAGTTCGATGCATCTCACAGAGCGCTTGTTATGCTTGGCGAGTATGGAATTCTCGGAGATGATGAACTGGTTCATACCAAAAAGGTTTTAGGCGCAGCGGCACTTACCTATGTTGCGGCAGCAGCTTCATCAGTTTTACAGCTTCTTAGACTTATTATGATCACCGGAACCGGAAGAAGGCGTGACTAATTTATGGCAGATAATGTAAATGAGAGAAAAATAGCATTGGACATTCTCTTAGAGATGGAGGATGCCGCTAATCATGAGTTTTCTACTATCAAAAGAGTTCTGGATCGCTACGATTATCTTGATACCAAGAGCAAGGCTTTTATCAAGTATCTGGCAGGCGGAACTGTGGAGAGGAAGCTTACTCTTGACTATGTCATAAATCAGTTTTCAAAGACACCTACGGAAAAGATGGCGCTTCCGATACTGCTGATTCTCAGAATGAGTGTATATCAGATTCTTTTTATGGATTCTGTGCCTGATTCAGCCGCTGTAAACGAAGCGGTAAAGCTTACCGCCAAGAGGCATTTCGTGGGACTTAAGGGCTTTGTCAACGGTGTCCTTAGAAATATCTCAAGGAAAAAGGATAAGATCGACTGGCCGGAACCCGGAATTACAAGAGAGAGCAAGGCCTATTATCTGTCTATAAAATATTCGCAGCCTGAGTGGCTCTCAGACAGATGGATAGGTGACTACGGACTTGAACAGACAGAGAAAATTTTCAGATTTTTCTTAAAGACAAGACCTGTCTCCATCAGATTCAGCAGAAGACTTGAGTCCGAGGAATTAAAGGCACTTATAGCTGAAATGAAAAAGGCAAATAATGGCAATATAGTTCTTAAGATGAATGAGATATTGCCCTATGCCATGGACCTTTATCATACAGATAATATCAGATACTTGCCCGGATACGACGAGGGAGCATTTCTTGTGCAGGATATAAGCTCAATGCTTGTATGCGAGGTGGCCGGTATAAAAACAGATAACACAGTTGTGGATGTGTGCTCGGCGCCCGGAGGAAAGAGTCTTCATGCAGCGGATAAGCTTAAGGGAACCGGTCAGGTTATAGCGAGAGATTTATCCGCAAATAAGTGTATGATTATACGTGAAAACGTCAACAGAATGCGTGCGGCGAATGTGACGGTTGAGCAGTATGATGCTGAGAAGCATGATGAGAGCATGGAGTCAAAGGCAGATGTTCTTATTTGTGATCTTCCATGCTCGGGACTTGGCGTAATTGGCAGAAAGCCCGATATTAAGATGAATACGGACGAAGAATCTATACAGAACCTTCAGGAGAAACAACGAAGTATCCTGAATGCGGTATGGAATTACGTAAAGCCCGGCGGAATCATGATGTATAGCACCTGCACGGTCACGAAGGAAGAGAATGAAGAAAACGTAAAGTGGATACTTGAGAATCTTCCCTTTGAGCCGGTGGATCTTACGGAGAAGCTTCCTGAGAAAATGAAGAGTATAGAAACAGCAAAGGATGGATATATTCAGATTTTACCGGGAGAATTTGAAACAGACGGATTTTTCATTGCAAAGCTAAGACGCAAAGCATGATGGGCTTTGTTGAAGGATATTAACCTTTGCCAATAACGGAAATACTGTTTTGGCAGTACTTACTATTTTAAGGAAATATTTTGGATAGAATTGATATTAAATCTCTTACAAAAGAGGAACTGACAAACAAAATTAAGGAAATGGGTGAGTCCGGCTTTAGAGCCGGACAAATCTATGATTGGATGCATAAAAAGCAGGCAAGGAGCTTTGATGAGATGACAAACCTCTCAAAAGCTCTGAGGGATAAGCTTGCAGCTGAATGTGATTTTGTATCCCTTCGTATCGAGAGAGTGCAGGAATCTGCCATCGACGGCACCAGAAAATATCTCTTTGCCCTCTCTGACGGAAACCTTATCGAGAGTGTTTTCATGAAGTATAAATTTGGAAACAGCGTATGCGTATCTTCTCAGGTGGGCTGCAGAATGGGCTGCAGGTTCTGTGCATCGACTCTGGACGGCGTTGAGAGAAATCTTACGGCCTCTGAGATTCTTGATCAGATATATTCCATTATGAAGGATACGGGAGAGAAAATATCCCGCGTGGTTGTCATGGGAAGCGGTGAGCCTCTAGATAACTATGACAATATTCTTAGATTTATTCAGCTTTTATCCGATGAGAACGGTCTGAATATGGGCCAGAGAAATATTACGGTTTCAACCTGCGGAATAGTTCCAAACATGTACAGGCTTGCAGATGAGAAGCTTCAGATAAATCTGGCTATTTCACTTCATGCTTCCAATCAGGCAAAGAGACAGGAGCTTATGCCTATAGCCAACAAATATTCAATTGATGAACTCATGGAGGCCTGCAGAAGCTATTTCGAAAAAACAGGAAGACAGCTGACCTTTGAGTATTCCCTTGTGGGCGGAGTCAACGATACCGATGATGATGCAGATGAGCTGGCAGCTTTACTGTCAGACTTAAACTGTGTGGTAAACCTGATTCCTGTTAATCCAATAAAAGAAAGAGATTTCGTGGAGAGTACAAGAAAGCGTGTTTTGGATTTCCAAAAACGTCTTGAAAAGCGCCATATAAATGCAACCGTTCGCCGCGAAATGGGCCGTGATATTGACGGTGCCTGCGGACAGCTGAGAAGGAGACATTTAGAGGAGCAGAATTAAGTCAGGGAACTGGTTTGATAAAAGAGTTTTCCTAAAGTAAACTGTTACTTGGGTTTTTACCAGGTGATTATTTAAACAGTTTACTTAAGGAGATTATTATGGCTATTAGAATTATTACCGATTCAGCAAGTGACATACCACAGGATAAAGCAAAGGAGTGGGGGATCACTGTTATACCTCTTAAAGTCCGTTTTGGTGAAGAGGAGTTTTTGGACGGAGTTACCCTTACAAGCGACATGTTTTATTCAAGGCTGGTTGAGTCGGATGAGCTTCCAAAGACCAGTCAGATTCCACCCTACGAATTTGAAGAGGAGTTTGAAAAGGCAGTGGAAGCAGGGGATGACGTTATTTGTCTGACTCTTTCTTCCGGAGTTTCAGGCTGCTATCAGAGTGCCTGTATAGCTGCCCAGGAGTTTGATGGAAAGGTAAGAGTTATAGATACCAAGCAGTTTTGCATATCCGAGTACATCATCGTGCAGAGGGCAGTTCAGCTCCGTGACGAAGGCAAAAGTGCTGATGAGATAACTGAGATCATAGAAAAGGAAAAGAAGTTCGCCAGAGTCATTTCTGTTTTTGATACTTTGGAATATCTGAAAATGGGCGGACGAATTTCATCTGCCGCAGCTATGGCCGGCGGAATTTTATCAATAAAGCCGGTTGTAACCATAGAGGATGGCGTAGTCGCAGTCGTTGGAAAAGCCAGAGGATCAAAAAATGGCAGCAATATGTTAATTCAGTATATTGATAAACACGGCGGAATAGATTATGATAAACCGATGTGCTTAGCATACTCCGGATTATCAGATGATCTTCTTTTGAAATATAAGGAAGACAGTAAACATCTATACGAAGGCTATGTGGATGATATCCCCATCGAGCACGTAGGTGCTACGATAGGAACATACGCAGGTCCCGGAGCTATCGCATGTGCATATTTTCATAAGAACTAAGCTATAAACGAAAGGAAAAACAATGAAAAAGGCATTTGATAATGACAAGTACATTTCCATGCAGTCTGAGAAGATTCGTGAGAGAATCGGTCAGTTCGGCGGAAAGCTCTATATGGAATTCGGAGGAAAGCTGTTTGATGATTATCACGCATCAAGAGTACTTCCCGGATTTCAGCCGGATTCAAAGATCCGTATGCTTACTCAGATCAAGGAAGATGTTGAGGTGGTAATTGCCATCAACGCAGGCGATATTGAGAAGAATAAGGTTAGAGGCGATCTTGGTATCACTTATGATATGGATGTACTGAGACTTATTGATGCTTTCCATGATTACGGTCTCTATGTAGGTTCTGTTGTTCTTACAAGATATGATGGAACAGACACCGTAATCGCATATCAGAAAAAGCTTGAGAGCCTTGGCATCAAGGTGTACAAGCACTATACAATTCCCGGATATCCCTCAAATATTCCGCTTATCATCAGCGATGAGGGATATGGTAAAAACGAGTATATCGAGACCAAGCATTCACTTGTTGTGGTTACTGCACCCGGTCCCGGAAGCGGAAAAATGGCTGTATGTCTTTCACAGCTTTATCATGAAAACATCCATGGTGTTAAGGCAGGTTATGCAAAGTTTGAGACCTTCCCTATCTGGAATATTCCGCTTCAGCATCCTGTAAACCTTGCTTACGAGGCAGCTACTGTAGATCTTGCAGACATGAATATGATCGATCCTTATCATCTTGAAGCATACGGAGTTTCAACAGTAAACTACAACCGTGACGTTGCTGTTTTCCCTGTGCTTAATACAATGTTCAAGCAGATTTACGGTGATTCACCCTACAAGTCACCTACAGATATGGGTGTAAATATGGCCGGTAACTGTATCATCGATGATGAGGCAGCTCAGGCAGCAGGTAAGCAGGAAATCCTTAGAAGATATTATAAGGAGCTCTGTGAAAAGAGAAAGGGTGACAGCTCTCAGGAGAGAATCGACCAGCTTGAGCTTATTATGCAGAAGGCAGGCTGCACTGTTCAGGACAGACCCGTTGTATCAGCTTCCAATCTTAAGGCTGAGCTTACAGGCGCTCCCGCAGCTGCAATAGAGCTTCCTGACGGACAGGTTATTACAGGAAAAACAAGTGCTCTTATGGGCGCTACCAGTGCCATGGTATTAAATGCCCTTAAGACTCTGGCAGGAATTCCTGATGATGTACAGCTCATTGCTCCTTCAATCATTGAGCCTATCCAGGATCTGAAGGTACAGCACCTTGGCGGACACAACCCTCACCTTCATGTAGGAGAGATACTTATCGCGCTTACAATCTGCGCAGCTACAGATCCGCAGGCTAAGGCAGCTATTGATCAGCTTGGCAAACTCAGAGGACTTGAGGTTCATTCAACAGTTATCCTTTCACCTGTTGATGAGAACACCTTCCACAAGCTTGGTGTTAACCTTACATGTGAAGCTAAGTATCAGACCAAGAAGCTTTATCACGGCTGATTTAGTAGCGTTTTAACATTAGATTTTTAGCGATATTTTATGGATTAATAATTTTTATAAATGAACCCCGGTGGTATAATAATTACTATACAACCGGGGTGTTTCTATATTTGTAATATAGGAGGCTTTAACATGAATCAGAGTTTGTATAATGCAGTTTTTTGTGTTGGCGAACAGAAAATTGATCCATTTGCAGCAGCTAAAATAGATTTTGAAAGAGTAATTGGCGACATGAGACTTGGCGGATATGAGATCACATCTCTCAATGTTGCAGAATTTATAGTACTCCACTGGCTCGATGATATGAGAAAGAAGAAAAATGACATAATCGATGCCACATCCGGCGTAGACAACCGCGACGCTTATTGTCTGGAGAAGTTTGGCATATCCTTTAAGGATATAGATGCATTGGAGCCTACCACAGATATAGAGTGGGATCTTAAGAGCGGACAGGTACTGCTGTTTCTTGGAAGTGAAGTGCAGTACAAGGAAGACGCCTATATGAAGATGTTTGGTGAAGATCTTCAAAAGTTTTGTCAGGATACCGGCTTTATCTACACAAAGCTTGGTGAAGCAATATAGCTAGTATTTTTATTCCTCCTTTTTCTTTTTGTATTTTATTATGAACGAAGACGGCTCGACGTGAGTATACCTCCGTCGGGTCTTCTTTTTGCCACAAAATATAGTGGTAAAACCTCAGGAAACACCAAATGTTCAGGTACGATTTGAATATTAATTTTTTCTTAAGAATAGAGCCAATATATTACATTAATCGTAAAAAATTGCTAGAATTATTTTAGTGTCGCTCTGGATTTTGGTAGTTTGAAAATGGAGGAAAAAATATGCTAAGTAAAGGAGATTGTGTAGTTTTTGGTAACCATGGACTGTGCGAGGTAAAAGATATCCTTGTTCCGGCATTTTTAGAGAGAGGCAATGAGACACTGTATTACAGCATGGTCTCAAGCATAGACACTAAAGGAGTAATTTTTGTTCCCGTTGAGGGGGCTGAAGATAAAATGCGTGAAGCTATTGATGCAGATGAGGCTGAGGAGCTTATTAATGAGATTGATGAGCTCGAGGTTTATGACATCCCTGCAGGTAAGAAGGCAGAGGCCGTTATTGTTGACGTTATTAAGCGCAACAAGGCTCCTGAGATGATGTGCCTTGTTAAGTCACTTAGAGGCATCAAGGCTAAAAGAGCTGCTGAAGGCAAGAAGTTCGCTTCTATGGATGAGAAGTATCTTAGTATTGCTGAGAAGCTCCTGTATTCTGAGATGGCTTATTCCATGGAGTCTAAGCTTGATGCAATCAAGGAGCGCGTTACAAATGAGTTATCACAGCTTACTCTTGCATGAATACTTAAACGATTAACCGATAATTTTATATAACATTTAAATATAAAAGGCTCCCGATTCGCATAGAATCGGGAGCCTTAGTTTTATCTATTTACGGTTTAAAGTAACTGATAGCTTCTGTCATGTTTTCTGCAAGCTCTTCCAGTTTACCTGCAGCTTCTGTAATGATAGAGAAGGTAGCATTGAGCTCCTGCATGGAGGCGTTGGTCTCCTGAGAGGATGCGGCATTCTCTTCTGAAACAGCTGACAGATCAGAGATGATATTAAGCAGCTCGTCCTTGGCATGATTCAGTTCTTCGATTCTGCCGGAGATGTTATCTGTACTCTCTGATACATTATCTACGTTCTCAGCCATGCTCTGCATGTTACCCTTGGTATCTGTAAGCTGTGCTTCCTGCTGTTCGAAGTTGCTGTTGAGCTTTTGCATTACTGCAACGGATGCTTCAGAATCTGCTACAAGCTTATCAACGATCTTCTTGATCTCATCTGCACTGTCAGAACTCTGCTCAGCCAGCTGTCCGATCTCTGTAGCAACAACCGCAAAGCCTTTTCCTGCTTCGCCTGCTCTGGCAGCTTCGATGGAAGCATTGAGGGACAGGAGGTTAGTCTGGGAAGCGATTGAGGTGATGGCTTCTGAGAACTTGGAAATCTCTTTTGCGGATTCATTGGTGGAATCTATGGTCTGACCGATTTCACGAACAGATGCCTGAACCTCTTCACTCTGAGTGATCAGCTTGTTGAGTGCTGCCATTGCAGTTTCGCAGGACTGCTTCATTTCTGTAGCATAGCTCTGCAACTGATTTACGTTATCAGTAACAATTTCAATATTGTTGCCGATTTCCTGAGTGTTTCCTGCTGCGGTTTCAACGCTCTCAGCCTGTGATACAGCACCTTTTGAGATTTCATCAACAGCTTCGCTTACCTGGTTGGAAGCATCGGATGCTTTTGTTGCGGATTCGCTCAGTTCCATACCGGAGTTTTTAAGCTCATTGGACATATCCACTGTGGTCCTGATTACTTCACCAAGCTTGTCGCTAAGCACCTTTGCTCCGTCGGCGAGAAGACCGATTTCATCATTACGTTTAATTGTAGTTTCATCGATTGTGAGGTTAAGGTTACCCTGTGCAAGGAGTCCAAGTTCATCAGCGATGGCTCTCATCTTAACGGAAGCAGTATTGGCAACTACGAATCCGAATATTGAAAGAGCAGCTACGAGAACAATAGCAATGACAACCATTGTGATAATGGCTTTTTGAATTGCAGTCTGTACGTCATCCCCAAGTCTTCCTGCAAAAACCATACCTGCAACACTGCCGTCAGACTGAAGCAGTGGTGCGTAGTATGAATAGTATTTAGTTTCTGTACCGGCTACTGCTGAATCGGGAATATAGTATTCCTGCTTATTCTGTAAAACATGCTCATTGGTGGCAGCGCCAATCTTAAAGCCCACAAGTCTCTTACCATTTTCCTGAAGAGTTGTAATGACACGCTCATCCATATAGAAAAGAGAGTACTGAACACCGGTTTTGGAATGAAGTTCATCCATTAATTCCTCGTATTCACCCATAATGTTCTCTTCACCCTTGTAGACATTTGTTCCGTCATAGGACCAGTCACCATCCCATACGGAATTCATTTCACTTTGAAGATGCTCTGCAGCAACCTTGAGCTCTTCTTCTACCATGTTGTTATAAGTCTTTTTCAGTTCCACAATACTTATGATTGTAAGAATAGCCGAAATTGCGATAATTGCAGCGATTGCTGCTAAGATAAGCTTCTGTATCAGTTTACCTTTTCGAACCTTTGCCTCCATTGAAATCCCCCTTTGAATGATCGTACATAAACACAAATAAAATCGTGATTTATCGGTACTTATATTCTACATCATATATTTTGTTAGAATGTTAAATTAGAATAAAAGTTATCAATTTTTTATAAAATTTAAAGGGGCTTGTTTGTGGTATAATTAAAAATTATGAGCGAAAAAACAATAAAACTATATGACGAAAATGCATACAATAAAGAATTCGAAGCAAGGGTCATGGATTGCAGGCCTGCAAACGGTGATTTTGACGGCTTTGAGATAATTCTGGACAAGACTCTTTTCTTCCCGGAGGAGGGTGGACAGACACCGGATAAAGGAACAATTCAGGTGAAATCGGAAACCGGCGAAGGGACAGCAGATGGAGATGTGGTGAATGTCCTTGATGTTCAGATAAAGGGTGATGTGATAAGCCACTTTACGGATAAGTCAATTGAGCCCGGGACTGTGATAAAGGGAACCATTGATTTTGCACACAGATTCAGCAATATGCAGCAGCACTCAGGAGAGCATATTTTTTCAGGAATTGTGAACAGCCTATATGGCTATGACAACGTGGGCTTTCATCTTAGCGATTCCGTGGTGACCATGGATTACAGCGGGCAGCTTTCAAAGGAGGAGCTGGCTGATGTAGAGCTGCGTGTTAACAGGGCGATCTATGAAAATGTTCCTATTACCTGCAGATATCCTTCAGCGGATGAACTTGCAAAGCTTGATTACAGAAGTAAAAAAGAACTTACAGGAGATGTGAGGATTGTTACGGTCGAGGGATATGATATCTGCGCCTGCTGCGCACCGCATGTGGCAAGGACCGGAGAGATTGGGATTTTGAAAATTGTAAGCTCCCAGAATTACAAGGGAGGAACAAGAGTCAGCATACTTTGCGGACAAAGAGCTCTTTTGTATTTGGCAGGAATGCATGATATGATAACGGAACTTGCAAATTCACTGACTACATCTGTGGATAGCATTCCGGATCTGATCCATAAACAGCAGGAAGAGATAGCCGCACTTAAAAGATCATTATCGGAGGCAGGAGAAAAAATTCTGCTTAGTGAGGCGGCGGAGCTACCTGCAGATAGCAAATGTGTTTTCATGTTTGCAGATAAAAACTCTGATGCCAATGTAATAAGACGAGTTGTGACAAAGCTTGTTGCTGGCAGAGAGGGCTATCTTGGTATCTTTTTCGGAGATGATACTGATGGCTATCGTTTCATAATAGGATGTGGAAACGGTCTTAACAGTAATGATGTTCTAAATATCCTTAAGGAGAAATTCCAGGTTCGGGGAGGCGGAGCCCCTGCAATGGTTCAGGGAAGTATAAGCGGTGCTTCCAAGGAGGATATTCTTAGCGTGGCAGCGACGATATAATCTACACTTGCAGCATGCTGCCTTGTAGATTGCTGTAAACGCTATGGAGGAGTGATTATGGAAAAACGGCATGAATTTAGAATGGGGCTAAGAGATGCGATTCCTATATGCCTTGGTTATCTGGCAGTGTCCTTTGCATTTGGCATACAGGCTTCAGAAGCAGGACTTACAGTTTTTCAGGCATCGATAATGTCTCTTGCAAATGTAACAAGTGCAGGACAGTTTTCTGCTCTTGACCTTATTTGCAATAACGGAACATATGCAGAGATTGCACTTTTACAGCTTGTGGTTAACATGAGATATATGCTGATGAGTACGGCGCTTTCGCAAAAGCTTTCATCAAAAGTGGGGACTGTTTCAAGATGTCTTATTGCTTACGGCGTAACAGATGAGATATTCGGTCTTAGCGTTACAAGAAAAGGAAAGCTCCATCCGGCATATTCCTACGGTCTTATAATCTGTTCAGTTTTTGGATGGGTGCTGGGTACCTTCCTTGGAGCCTTTGCCGGACAGATCATGCCACAAAGGATTATAAGTGCTCTTGGACTTGCGATTTACGGAATGTTCATCGCGATTATAATTCCTGATGCCAGAGAGTCTTTAGCAGTTTTGATGGTAGTTGTTTGCGCAATGGTGTTCAGCACAGTTTTCACATATGCACCTGTGCTCAGAGAGATTTCATCAGGATTTCGCATTATAATTGTCACAATAGTTGTGGCGGCCGCTGCGGCAGTGTTATCTCCTGTAAACAATGAGGAGGTAACAGATGCATAATACATATATTTACATTTTGGTAATGGCAGTAGTAACATATCTTGTCAGAATGTTGCCGCTTACACTGATAAGGCGCGAGATAAAAAGTAATTTCGTGAAATCATTTTTGTATTACGTGCCCTACGCTACTTTGGCAGCAATGACTTTTCCTGCTATACTTCATGCTTCCGATGACATCAGAGGATCAATTGCAGGCTTTGCGGTTGCCCTGGTACTGGCTTATAGGAAAAAGAGTCTTCTCACTGTAGCGTCAGTTAGCTGTATTGTAGTATTTGCAGTTGAGTGGTTTATTTGACAATAGGGTTCCCGGGTTTTTATTTTGAAAACAGGCCCCTGTCATTTTTCATGGAGGTTTAAATATGCATATTGGAACAGGTTATGATGTACACCGACTGGTCCCCGACAGGAAGCTTATTCTTGGGGGAGTTGATATCCCTTATGAAAAGGGGCTCCTTGGACATTCAGATGCGGACGTACTTTTGCATGCCATAAGTGATGCTCTTCTTGGGGCAGCAGCACTTGGAGATATTGGAAAACATTTCCCGGATTCTGATCCCAAATACAAGGGAGCAGATTCAATAAAGCTTTTGTCAGAGGTTGGCAAAATGCTTGAGGAGAATGGATATCTTATAGAGAATATTGATTCTACTATTTTATGTCAGGCTCCAAAGCTTAGACCTTATATTGATACCATGCGTCAGAATATTGCAGACGCCCTTGGAATCAATATTGAACAGGTAAGCGTAAAAGCAACCACTGAAGAAGGCCTTGGTTTTACAGGGGCAGGCGAGGGTATCGCAGCTCAGGCGGTTTGTCTTCTTGCAAGTCCCATCGAGTATTACACCAAAAATGTCACATTCCAGACAGGAGAAGCTCCTAAGGGTGGATGCTGCTGCGGTGGCGCTGATAGTAATGAATGAGGAATAGGATCGGATGGAAGACATCAATAATATGAATCTTGATCTGGCAGCTGTCGTTAGAAACGAATTCGAGGTTTCCGGTGAACCCATGAACAGATACAGCCCTCTGGCACTGGCTTTCATGGGGGACAGCGTGTATGAGATCATTATAAGAAGCATCGTTGTTCAGGAAGCAAACAGGCCTGCGGGGCAGCTAAACAAGATTAAGGTAAAATATGTAAATGCCGCATCCCAGGCAAAAATAATAGAATACATAGAGCCTTTGCTTACAGATGAAGAGAGCGATGTGTATAAGAGAGGCCGAAATGCAAAGTCAGCCACCAGCGCCAAGAACCAGAGCGTAAATGACTACAGGAAGGCTACCGGTTTAGAGGCACTGTGCGGATACCTTTATCTTAAGGGCGAAATGGACAGGCTGATATCCCTTTTGAAAAAGGGAATAGAGGTCATAGAACGATAAGTGGTTTGCAAGATGGCAAGATACCACTGCATGTTTTTTCAGGAGATTTAAATGAGAGAAGAAAAACGTAAGAACGGTTTTAAGAAGGATAACCACAATAAGGATAATTTCAAAAAGGGCGGCAGCAAAAGAGAGAGTTCAAACAGAGATGACTTTTTTGCAGATGAAGCTGTAGGCAGCCTTACCATTGAAGGCAGAAATGCAGTTATAGAAGCAATCCGCAGCGGTAAATCCATTGATAAGATTCTTGTACTTGATGGATGCCAGGACGGACCTGTGGCTACCATCAGAAAGGAAGCAAAAAAAGCAGGGATAATGCTTAAGTTTGTTTCAAGAGACAGACTTGATCAGATATCTGAGACAGGTGCTCATCAGGGTGTTATTGCCTATGCGGCAGCTTATGACTATTCCGATATGGAGGATATCTTTAACCTTGCGGAGGAGAGAGGCGAGCCTCCCTTTGTGCTGATTCTTGATAACATTGAGGATCCCCATAATCTTGGGGCCATCGTAAGAACAGCCAATATTGCAGGAGCTCATGGGGTTATCATTCCCAAGAACAGAGCAGTGGGACTTACCGCCACAGTTGCCAAGACCAGTGCCGGTGCTCTTAATTACACACCTGTTGTAAAGGTTACAAATATCGCCAGAACAATTGATGAGCTTAAGGACCGAGGCATGTGGTTTGTATGTGCTGATATGGATGGAAGCCTTATGTATGATCTTGATCTTAAGGGCTCCATCGGCCTTGTAATAGGTAATGAGGGCTCGGGAGTCAGCAAGCTTGTCAGAGAAAAATGCGATATGGTTGCATCAATTCCCATGAAGGGACAGATAAATTCCCTTAATGCATCAGTGGCAGCAGGCGTTCTTGCTTATGAGATTGTGAGACAGCGAGGATTTAGTAAGTAATCATCAGACAAAACTGCTAACACTATCTATGACATGTTACTGTAACTAAGCTTCACTTTAAGAGGAGTGCAGATGACAAAAATATCAATGGATGAATCCGACGAAGAGCTTATAACAAGGCTCAGGGACGGAGAGTCCGATGTTACAGATTACATAATGAATAAGTACAAGGATATGGTCAGATCCAAGGCTGCTTCTATGTATATTCTGGGGGCCGACAAGGACGATCTTATCCAGGAGGGTATGATTGGCCTTTTCAAGGCGGTCAGGGACTATGATGCCGGAAGAGATGCAAGCTTTCGTACCTTTGCCGACCTTTGCGTATCAAGGCAGATGTACACTGCCATTCAGGCGTCCAACAGGAAAAAGCATGCGCCCCTTAACAGTTATATTTCCCTCTATTCCAAGAAGGGAGATTCCGATGAGGACAAGGAGTTTTCTCTGGACCAGATTCTTGAGGATATGAAGGACACGGATCCCGAGTCCATGATGATAGATAAGGAAAACACCAGAGACATCGAAGAGTTCATTGAGAATGGACTTAGCGAGTTCGAGCAGTCAGTGTTAGAACTACATATGACGGGTATGAGCTACGTAGAGATTGCCAGGGTTTTGGGAAAAGACGAAAAGTCTACAGATAATGCTCTTTTCAGATTAAAAAATAAGATACGCAAATATATAAATAAAAATTCGGATAAATGATAATGAGCCTGATTTCTGTCAGAGAAACAGCGGTTTATAAATTTCTTCTTGCGAAGGCAATCATATTATGCTACAATTAACAAGCTGTTGTGATATGACAGCAATTGTAACTATAGTATAATATTTAAAAAAATATTAAGAATCATTGATATAAAAGAGGTGAGAATATGAGACAGGAAATTCAGCCCGAGTACTATCAGGCAACTGTTACTTGCAACTGCGGTAACACATTCACAGTAGGATCTACTAAGAAGGAGATTCACGTAGAAATTTGTTCTAAGTGCCATCCTTTCTATACAGGTACACAGAAGGCAACAGCTGCTCGCGGACGTATTGATAAGTTCAACCGCAAGTATGGCATGACTTCTAACAACTAATTTTACTTGTGATTACGAAGAGGCCAAAGCAGATGCTTTGGTCTCTTTTTTCTAAGAAAAAGGAGCTATTATGGCGAAGCAGAAGATAAATCATTATTCCGGAATAGGCGGACAGGCAGTTCTTGAAGGCGTTATGATGCGCAACAAGGACGTATATGCTGTTGCTGTTCGCAAGGAGAATGGTGAGATCGCAGTTGAGACAGATCATTATAAGGGAGCAGGCGAAGCTATGGGACTTACACATATCCCATTTCTTAGAGGTGTATTCGTATTCTGGGATTCACTGGTACTGGGAATGAAGGCTCTCAATTACTCTGCTTCTTTATTTGGAGAAGAGGATATTGCTTCAAGCAAGGATCCTATAGCAGAAGAGGGTAAAGAGAAGGCTATAATGGGCTTCACCACAGTGATAGCTTTTGTTTTTGCAATTGCACTTTTCATGATACTTCCATATTATCTGAGTTCACTTATGGAGTCTTATATCAGAAACAGTTCAGTGACAGCGCTTCTTGAAGGCGTTCTCAGAATAGCTATTTTTGTGATCTATATTCTCTTGATTTCGCTTATGAAGGATATCAGAAGATTATTCCGTTATCACGGCGCTGAGCACAAGTGCATCAACTGCCTTGAAGCAGGTAAGCCCCTTACACTTGAGAATGTAAGAGAGAGCTCCAGGCTTCACAAGAGATGCGGCAGCAGCTTTATTCTGTTTGTAATGGTGATAAGTATTATATTGTTCTTCTTTATAAGAACACCTTCCGTGCCTTTAAGGATTGTCATCAGAATAGCGCTTATACCCGTTATCGCAGGTATCGCTTATGAGCTCATCAGAATCGCAGGCAGGAGCAACAATATCATCATTCGCATTTTATCTGCGCCAGGAATGCTTATGCAGATGCTCACTACAAAAGAGCCCGATGATGAGATGATCGAGGTTGGAATGAAGTCTGTTGAGGCTGTATTTGACTGGAAGGAATTCCTTGAGGATTCCTTTGGATATAAGTTCGAGGATGAAGAGAAAATCGCAGAATAACTATTTATCGCGAACAAAAACTATACTACGAATTAAAAGCTTAACTAGAAAATTTAGAGGATTTACAGAAGATGGATTACGCATCACTTTATAAAAAAGGAGAGGAAAAACTGAATAATGCCGGTATTGCGGATGCCTCCCTGGATGCGAGACTTCTTCTTGAGAGCGTTTGCGGGACAGACCACAATACCCTTTTATCCCACGGAGATATTGAGGTCAGTGCCGAGAATGAGAGCGCTTATCTTGAACTTTTAGCTAAGCGTGAAAAGAGGATACCTGTTGCCTACATTCTTGGGAATGCTGAGTTTATGGGCATTGAATTTGATGTGACAGGAGATGTTCTTATTCCCAATCAGGATACGGAGACTCTTGCAGAGGAGGCCCTCAGATATCTTCACGATGGGATGAATATACTTGATCTTTGCACAGGGTCTGGCTGCATTGCGCTGAGCCTTCTTAGATACAGCAATGATACCAAGGCTACAGGCACGGATATGTCCGACAAGGCCTTGGAAGTCGCTGCTCACAATGCTCAAAAGCTTGGTTTTGAGGATAGATTCAGTGCGGTAAAGGCGGATATTTTCCCTGAAGCTTCAGATGTTAAATACGATATCATCGTATCCAATCCGCCCTATATTCCTACGGCAGTGATTGAGACCTTAGAGCCTGAGGTTAAGACCTATGAGCCTTACATGGCTCTTGATGGAAGTGAGGATGGTCTTATCTTTTACAGAAGGATTGTGCCGGGGGCTAAGGAATATCTGTATAAGAGCGGATATCTGTTTCTTGAGATCGGATATGATCAGGGCGAAGCGGTAAAGAGCCTTATGGAAGAAAACGGATACAAGGATGTTCAGGTTATAAAGGATCTTGGCGGCAACGACAGAGTAGTCAGTGGTTGCTTCTATTAGCGGTGCTTAATTCATTTTTGTAACTGTGTTATTTAGTACCGATTTATAGGAGGCAATTATGTTTGATAGATTAGAAGCAATGGTTCGCAGATATGAGGATATCACCATGGAACTGGGTGAACCCGGTGTTGCTGCAGACCAGAACAGATTTAAAGCGCTCATGAAGGAACAGAGCGATATTTTACCGATTCTTGAGGAGTACCGCAGATATAAGAACTGCAAGCAGACCATAGCTGACAGTGAAGAGCTCCTTTCATCCGAATCAGATGAAGATATGAAGGAGATGCTTAGGGAAGAACTTTCCGCAGCTAAGGATGAGCTTCCCGGAATTGAGGAGAAGCTTAAGATTTTAATGCTCCCCAAGGACCCTAATGATGATAAAAACGTTATCGTCGAGATCCGTGCCGGTGCAGGCGGAGATGAAGCCGCTCTTTTTGCGGCTGATATGTACAGAGTCTATACCCGCTATGCAGATCGCATGGGCTGGAGAATCGAGACTATGAGTGTGGAGGATACCGGAATCGGCGGAATGAAGTCTGTTAACTTCATGCTGTCAGGTACAGGTGCATACTCAAGACTTAAATTCGAGAGTGGAGTTCACAGAGTTCAGAGAATACCTGCCACAGAGTCAGGCGGAAGAATTCATACCTCCACAATTACCGTGGCTATTATGCCTGAGGTAGAGGATGTAGAAGTCGACATCGATATGAATGACTGTAAGTTCGATGTTTTCAGAGCTTCCGGAAATGGCGGACAGTGCGTAAATACTACGGATTCAGCTGTAAGACTTACGCATCTTCCTACAGGAATCGTTATTTCCTGTCAGGATGAGAAGAGCCAGATTAAAAATAAGGCAAAGGCTCTTAAGGTTCTCAGAGCAAAGCTCTTTGACCTTGAGAGACAGAAGCAGCATGATTCAGAGGCCGCTCTTAGAAAGAGCCAGGTCGGAACCGGTGACCGCTCAGAGAAAATCAGAACCTATAACTTCCATCAGGGCAGGGTTACAGACCACAGAATAGGTTTAACCTTGTACAAGATAGATGCTATAATGGAAGGAGACTTGGACGAGCTTATAGATGCACTTACTACAGCCAGTCAGGCTGAGAAGCTTGCGGGTCTTGCACAGTAAACCGGTTTTGAAAATATAGGAGCTGACTGTATGAACGAGCAGATGAAGCAGGAACTCATTGAATGGGGCGTTGACTGGAAAGAAGTCAGTGAACGTTTCATGGGTAAGGATGAACTGATTGAGAAGTTTATGCTGAAATTTCTTAATGATGCCAGTTTTGCCCAGCTTCAAAAGGGCTTAGAGGAGAAGGATGTTAATGAAGCATTCGAAGGCTGCCATTCACTGAAGGGTGTTGGCGGTAATCTTGGGCTTCAGGGCTTTCTGCCGGACGTACTTACTCTTACAGAGATTCTTAGAGCAGAGTCATTGGATGGCTCAGAGGAACTTTTTGAAAGAATTAAAAAATCCTATGATGAACTCATAGGAATTTTAAAAAAGTATGCTTAAAGCTCTTCAAATTCTATATTTGAAGAATCAAGGAAAGCTGTGACGTAATTGTCCCAGAGCTTTTCGTAGGACTTATCCATGGAGAAGCCTGACAGGGCAGCTCCCGTAGTGATGGTTATAGCACCATCCATGAATTTAATGATCATAACAAGAGATGAGACGAGTGATCGTACTTCTGAGTATTCTTCAGAAGACAGGAGCTCGTCTTTTTTGTCGCTATTAAGACACAGCAGGAATTTAAAGGACAAGGGAGTGCGCTTTCCCTTTATGAGATCAAAGCATCTCTGCCTTACTTCAGACCATGGAGTAAGGGTTCCGGTGGGAGCACCTTCCTCATCTTCGCCGTAAAACTCTTTGTTGATGTGCCCGTCAATTGTGTATGTGTTTGCTACAGCTATCTCTGCGCTGTCTAACAGAAATGCATCAAATACCTCTGATGCCAACAGCTTTGCCATGAAATTTTTAGTGCTTTTTATTTTGATTGCAATCATTGTTAATCCTTGTCTCGATAGAATATACTCTATATTTTATCATTGTGGTAAAATAGTGTCAGTAATAAAGTGAGGAAAAACGAATGCATATAGCGGTTTTTGACGACAACATAGCAGACAGAAAACATTTGGAACGGCTACTTGGCAGACAGTCTGACAGATATCAGAAGGAAGGCAAGGAGCATTTTTATATTGACTCTTATGGAAATATTGAGGCGCTTCTTAGATTTCCTCAGATGTATGACATTATTTTTATCGATAAGACTACGCTGGAGACAGAGGATACACATTTCAGGAACGGCCTGGATGTTGCAAGGATTCTTTTTGAAGCAGGCGGAATAAAAAATATCGTTATGTGTTCGTCAAAATATGACTACGAGGTCATGGCAAAGGAAGAGGGCATGTATGATAAGATGCTCTACCTGAAAAAGGATATCAGACCAAGTGACCTGGAAGCGGTGCTTTCCGAGTGCGAAGTCAGAATCGGCAATCCTGTTCCCAAGCTTGAGCTTCGCGGCGAGACTGATACCATATATGCAGAGGAGATGGACATCATCTACGCCAAGGCCAACGGCCCCTTTAAGGTGGATGTTTTTCTTACAGAAGGACGCAGCATCTCGCTGATATCGGATATTTATAACCTCTATGAGCAGTGTGAGATTTTCAGATATATTTGTCCTGTTTCTCAGACTTCAATGATCAACGTCAAGCACGTGGTCAAAGAAAGCTTTACCGGCGTTGTTATGGATAACGGCGCCAAGGTAAATGTGTCGCCTCTTTACAAGGTGAATATTAAAACTGTAAAAAAGCGCATTGAAGAAGACGAGAAGCGCTGATTGGAAGATAGATATGATAGGTGGTAAAAAAGTAGTCGCATTATGCGCAACCAGAATAAGTGATTCAACGGTCCACAGTTTTGTGAAGCTGCTGAGCAGACAGCTCCAGTCACATAACATTGGACTTTTGATTTTTACGCTTAATTCGGATCTATATTGGGAAGAAGATGTATACCATGCCGAGGCATCTGTATTCAAGATTATTCCCTATGATCTGATCGATTGTCTGCTATACATGGATGAGCGTGTAAAGTGTCGCAGAATCGGCGAGAGCATAATCGCCAAGGCAAAAGAACGCAACATTCCTGTTCTTGTTTTGGATGGTCAGTATGAAGATACCATAAGTGTAAGCTTTGATTACCCTGCAGGCTTTGAGAAAATAGTAAGACATGTAATGGAGACCCATGGGGTTCGAAGACCGCATATGATGGCGGGGCATAGGAACAATAAGTTTTCTGATGACAGAATTGCTGTTTTTCGAAAGGTTATCGAGGAATATGGTATAAGGTACAGTGATTCAATGGTGAGTTATGGCGATTTCTGGGCAGTACCCACAAGAGTTGCCACAAGAAAGCTCATAAAATGCAGCGACGAGCTGCCTGATGCCATCATCTGTGCCAATGATATTATGGCCATAAATGTCTGTGATGTTCTGATGGACGCCGGAATATCAGTGCCGGAGCAGGTCATTGTTACAGGTTTTGATGGAGTTGAAGAGACCAATTATTCTGTGCCCAGAATTTCCACCGTTAATTGCAGTAACGCTGTTTTTGCAAAAACTGTAGCAAATTACGTTATTGAGCATATAGATAAAGAGCCTGAATACAGAACCTGGAATATCGCCGTTATCCCTGAGCTTGAACTGAAGGAATCCTGCGGTTGTATTCATGTAAAAAATCAGGACCTGTCAAATGTTGCATCATTAAATGACAGATTCTACAGATACTTCGATGATGTCAGGGTTTTATATGGTATCACAGCCAGGATGCAGCTTTGCAAGCATGTAAATGAGCTGTCGGGCATGCTTCATAAATATGTTTTAAATGATACCTTTGATATGCATGATTTCAGCGTGGTTTTGTATAAGTACTGTCTGGACAGAAGTCATAATATCTTCGATGAAGAGGGGCTAGTGCCTGATTATGATAAGAGGGTAGTGATCTGTGATCATACCAGCAAGGAGGCATATACCAGAGATTTGGAAGAGGGTGAGCTTTTGCCGGGACTAGAGAAGCTGGTAGCTACAGGGCAGCCGCTTATTTTTAATGCTCTTGATACATTGGATAAGCCCCTGGGTTATGTATGCTATTGTTTTGACAGTTTTAATATAATCGACTACTCCAAAACAGCGCTTATAACCAATTCCATCACAACCGGTGTCTGCAATTTCATAAATATGCATTATCAGCGCTACCTTTCGGAAAAAGTGGACGAAATGTATAAGTATGACTCTCTTACGGGGCTGTATAACCGAACCGGTTTCATGCTGGCATTTGAAGGGTCAAAGGGAGATGCATTCCGTCAAAAGGGTTCCATGACTGTCATAATGGCAGATCTTGATGACCTTAAAATAATAAATGACAATTATGGCCACGAAGCAGGCGATAAGGCTATTTCTGCTGTGGCATCAGCACTTAAGAAGGCTAGCCCTGAAGATGCACTTTGTATGAGATTTGGCGGAGATGAGATGCTGATAATTATTCCCGGCAAGTATGATGCTACGTTAATTGTTAATGAAACAAACAGAACCCTTGATGAGATAAATAAAAAATCCGGTGATCAATATCCCTTATCTGTCAGCTGCGGTTTTTGCGAGGTAACTCTCAGCGATAATCTTGATTATGATGAAATTGTTTATCAGGCTGATGAGAGGATGTATATTGAAAAAAGAAAGAAAAAAGAAGAGAAGCTTAGATAATAGAGACCTCCTGCCAATTATGTTTCTTGGCGGGAGGCTTAATTTAATCGGTTCTATCTAAATACTATTTCCATTCCGGACATGTAGATAAATGCACATAGCCCGATTTGAATAAGTAGAATAAGAGGCAGGAAAACCAAAAAGTACCAGTGCTTTGTCTTGTGACGGAATATGAACATACCGGCTATGCTTCCGATACTCCCGCCAATGACAGACAAAATAAAGAAGACAGACTCCGGAGTTCTGAAGCCGTGCTTCTTGGATTTTCTTTTATCATTTCCCATGGTTAGAAATGCGACGATATTTAAAAATAACAGATAAGATATGATAAGTTCTAATGAGTTCATGGGTCTAATTGTAGCTGATAAAATGGCTTATTACAACTGCGCTGGGCGAATAAAAAAATAATTTAAAATTTTTTTTATTTTTCTGCAACCTTTTGCAAACTGCCTCGCACTATATAAATGTAAATAAAAACTTCAATGTGAAGAAAAGGAGATAAACTTATGAAAACAAACAAAAAAATCGCACTTTTACTTGCTATAGCTATTATGATTTCGGCTATATCTGTGGCACTTCCTATGGAAGCAAAGGCATTTGACGGCTGGATGAACCATATTCAGCAGGTATCTCTGGATGCAGATCTTTCGTCCTTATTAGCTGATGCTCATAACTGGACATACGGAACAGGACCAAGGACAAGCAAATATGGCAATGAGACAGAAGAATACTGGTTTCAGATATTTAAGGTAAGTTTTCCATATAGAAGTACACTGACCATAACCAAGCAATCTCAGGATAAGGCGCATTTTATTGGGACTGGTGAAGCGGCTTTTGCGATGAACTTTGGTGTATATGATGCAAATGGCAATTCATGCATAGATGATCATGGTCAGTATATGTTTTCTACTTTTCATGATTTTACGACAGAAAGCAAAGGCAGCTATACCTCATATGAATATAATGCAGCTAATGGCCTTTATACATTTAAGGAATATGTGGATGTTAATCCAGGAACATATTATATTGCAGTAAAACAGGATACTTTTTATGCGCAGACAGCTGCAGATCTTGAAGAATATATACCCAAGACTCATTTTACCTGCACAATCCACGCTGAGTCCCTGGATGATGCGCTCACAAAGAAAGTACTTGCATCAAAGCCTTATATACAGTCAGCAAAGACTTCAAAAAAATCAGTAAAATTAAAGCTTAGAAAGAACAGCTATGTGAGCGGGGCAAAATTCGAAATCCAATATCGAGTAAAGGGTGCCGGAAAATGGGATAAAGTTACTGCGAAAAAAGCATCCTCATTAAAGGTAAAGAAGCTTGCTAAAAACATAAAGTATCAGTTCCGTGTAAGACAGACAGCTAAAATAAACGGGAAGACCGTAAATGGCAAATGGTCCAATGTAAAAACGGTCAAAGTAAAATAATAGTTTTTGTAAATTCGCAGGAGAGACAATTGAAAACACCGACTGAATTAACGGAAATTATATCTGATTTTATCGAAAAGAGAGACAGTGTGCTTTTTGAAAAAATCTATGAGAAGACATATGGATATTTGTTTACCTGTGCCATTCATATTCTTAAGGACGAAGATGATGCCCAGGATGTTGTCCAGGATGCTTTTATAGAGATTTATAAGGGACTTCCCTCAATTAAGGAGCCGGAGAGCTTTCTTAGTTGGGCAGCTACAATAGTTAACAGAAAATGCTTTGCGGCTCTAAAAAAGAAGAGAGATGTTCTGGTAGATGAAACCACAGATGATGAAGGCAATATCACGGACTTTTTTGAGAACATTAAGGATGATGATGCTTTTATTCCTGAGAATCTTTTGGATGACGAGGAAAGTGTGCGTCTTATCAGGGAAATAATAGACGATCTGAATGATGCCCAGAGACTTTGCGTGGTTTCGTTTTATTTTAATGAGATGAAGCAGGAGGATATTGCAGCTGAATTCGGTATGCCTCTTAATACGGTAAAATCGCATCTTAGCAGAGCTAAAGCGAATATTAAGAAAGCGGTAATGGATATGGATAAGAAGGGAACAAGACTATACGCTCTTGCTCCGTTCATGCTGCTGCTTTTTACAAGAGATGCAAAGGCCTGCCAGGTTGCTCCGATGTCAGAAGCGCTTAAGAATTTATGCAGAAATGCAGGTGGTAAGAGCTTTGATAACAGCGCAGATGGCGTAACAGATGCCATTAAACAAGGTGGAGCAGTAGCAGGAAAAAAAGCGATAGGTAAGCTGCCGCTTATAATTGGCACAGCAGCAGTGGGAGTCTCCGGAGTTATAGGAGCGTCGATTATATTTGGAAACAGTTCTGCAAAGGATGTTTCAAGCGGGCAGGAGACTGTTCTAGAGGAAAACATAGACAATGGCTCCGATTTGGCTATGGATAGTGATAAGGAAGAATCAAATGATGGAGCAGAATTACAAACAAATGAAGCTGGGGATGATATAGCTGGTGAAGCTACTGCAAATAAAGAATTATCAGAAGACAGTAGTGAAGAAACAGGGCAGGGAAATGCTGAAAATTCTTATACACTTAAGGAAATCGTGGATCTTTCCGGGTACGAGTCATACGGCATTGCAAATGGTGGAGTGATCCCTGTCAGGAAGGACGGAATGTGGGGAGCAATAAATTACGAGGGTGATCAGCTTGTTCCCTGTCAGTTTGGGGGCCTGTATGCAGCGCCGAATCTTGTCGGCACAGTCATATTTAATAATTTAATTTATGACGAGAACGGTTATGTAACTAACTATAATGGTACGCCTGTATTTGACATATTTGATTCTCAGGGCAATTCATTGTATTCCGGAGAATGTGAAAGTGCAGTTGCTTCAGGATCATTGTACGGGATTGTAGAACCAATAAACGTAAGTGATGACGATTATTATTATACTACCAATGTGAAGTATTTTGATTACAGTGGTAATGAGGTTTTGTCTACAATCAGAACTAATGAGACCTGCAGCTTTATTTATGGTGCAGCCCCGGATGGGAAGATAACTGTATTTCAAAACGAGGCCAATGATGATTATATGTATGATAGGGTAGGATACCTTGATTCAGAAGGAAATGTCAGCTGGATTGGAAATATCTACGAGGGACCAAGTATTGTTGATAGTGGAGAATATGATACCGGTGATTCGCAGGGAGAATGGAAAGCAATTGTACATAGCGGATCTTCGCCAAGATTTTCAGGTTGTCCTCTGACATCTATAGTCGATGGATATTTTGTAGTAATGTATCCGCCATCAACAGATGACATGTGTGTTTATGATACCGGTCTTAGCAAGATTACTGATTTTGAGGTTGAAGGATATGGTGGACGCGGCGCAGAGGGAACTTGGTTTCGTGAATATTACTATGATGGAAATAATCTGATCAATTATGGCCAGAAAGCGGTAGTGATGCTGGGCGGAAAAGATTACCTGGTTGATTTTACAAATCCTGGATGCTATGACCCTTCTTCTGCAGTATGCACATACGATTGCATCCAATTATCTGCAGAAAAATATTGGCTGATCGGTGATGGCGATAAATGGGGATATATAGACCATGATGGAAAAATGGTAAATGAATATGACGATGCAACCGAGTTTTCCAATGGACAGGCCCTGATCATAACTGACGGCGAAGCAAAACTTATTGATGAAGACTTTAATGAAATACAGAATTTGGGCCAGGCAGATGGAGTAACCTGCCTTGGAGAAATGTTCAGGATAGTCAGTGGTGATAAGGCAAAGTTCTACGCGCCGGATAATGCTTAATTTTGTTTACGCATGCTGTTTTTCATGCTAGAATATGTAGTATGTAAAACTATGTACAAATACTGTATTTAAGCGCATTTAGAAAATTACAAGAGGAATGGATTAGGCATGAGTTATAAGTTAGTAGTAGACAGCTGTACAGATTTACCTGAGGAATTAAAAAAGGATCCCAGAATCGAGGTAATACCTCTGATCCTTCATGTTGGTGATTATACAGTCCTCGATGATGAGAATTTTGATCAGCTCGATTATATAAGAAGAGTTGCAGAGAGTGAGACCTGTGCAAAATCTGCATGTCCATCACCTGACAGATATATGAAGGCTTATGAGTGCGATGCTGATGATGTTTATGTTGTTACACTTTCATCCAAGCTTAGCGGCAGCTACAACAGTGCAATTCTTGGCAGAAGCATCTATCTCGAGGATGTGGGCGAAAAGAATATTCACGTATTTGATTCTCTTTCAGCCTGCTGCGGCCAGACAAATGTAATGCTTAAGATAATGGAATATGCCGATGCAGGACTTCCTTTTGAAGAGGTAGTTGAGAAGGTTGAGGAATACAGAGATCACATGGACACATATTTCGTTCTTGATTCTCTTGATACACTCCGTAAAAACGGACGCCTTACAGGAATGAAGGCAATCGTGGCAACAACTCTGAACATAAAGCCTGTTTGCTACGCTGTAGAAGGAACAATTGCTCAGTGGGGACAGGGAATAGGAATGCGAAAGGCTCTTATCAAAATGGCCGAGCTTGCAGCTCAGAGAATTGTTGATCCTGAGAATAAGACGCTGATGATCACTCACATCAACTGCTATGAGAGAGCAGAGGTAGTAAAGGATTTAATCCTTTCCAAGGTTAATTTCAAAAGAGCTATCATTGTGGATGGTGCAGGCGTTGCAACAACCTATGCCGGAGATGGCGGTATTGTTGTAACCTGCTAATTATATTAAAGACAAAAATTTACCCGCGGCTTTTTGCCGCGGGTTTTTGATGTTTTGGATGCTTTATGGAAAAGCAGTTATATGAAAATTATTTCTTGCCTTCAACTTCCTGCATCTTCATAGCACGAACCTTGCAGGAGAGACCAAAGAGATTGATAAAGCCCTCTGCGTCGTGGTGGTCATAGAGATCACCTGTCTTGAAGGATGCGATTGACTCGTTATAAAGTGAGTAGGGTGATGTTGTACCTTCTTTGATGATGTTACCCTTATAAAGAGCAAACTTTACCTCACCTGTAACATACTTCTGAGTGGACTCTATGAATGCCTGCTCTGCTTCGCGAAGAGGTGTGAACCATTTTCCTTCGTATACCAGATCGGCAAACTTGTTGCCCATATCCTTTTTCATTGTGTAGGTGTCACGATCCAGAATGAGCTCCTCAAGCTGCTGATGTGCTTCATAGAGGATTGTTCCGCCGGGAGTTTCATAAACGCCACGTGACTTCATACCAACTACACGGTTCTCTACAATATCTACGATTCCGATACCGTTCTCGCCGCCAAGCTTGTTAAGTGTGCGGATGATATCAGAAACCTTCATCTCTTTTCCGTTAACTGACTTGGGAACGCCGCCCTCAAAGGTCATGGTTACATGAGTAGGTGTATCAGGTGCATCCTCAGGTGTTACGCCAAGAACCAGAAGGTGCTTGTAGTTAGGAGCCTGTCCGGGATCCTCAAGCTCAAGACCCTCGTGTGAGATGTGCCAGAGGTTACGATCACGGCTGTAACTGCTGTCAGCTGAGAAGGGAAGATTGATTCCGTGCTGCTTGCAGTACTCAATCTCAGATTCACGGGAATCCATTGTCCACTTATCATTTCTCCATGCTGCAATAATCTTGATGTCGGGTGCAAGTGCCTTGATTCCAAGCTCGAAACGGATCTGATCGTTACCTTTACCTGTTGCACCGTGGCAGATTGCTACAGCGCCTTCCTTGCGGGCAATCTCAACCAGCTTTTTAGCAATGAGAGGACGGGCCATAGATGTTCCAAGCAGATACTTGTTCTCATATACGGCATGAGCCTGAACACAGGGAACAACGTACTCGTCACAGAACTCATCGATAACATCAAGAATATAAAGCTTGCTGGCACCGCAGCTTATCGCTCTTTCATTAAGACCGTCAAGCTCTTCCTCCTGACCGCAGTCGATACAAACACAAATTACTTCATAATCATAATTCTCTTTCAGCCACGGAATGATCGCTGTGGTATCAAGTCCGCCGGAATATGCAAGTATTACTTTTTCTTTAGCCATTTTTCCTTTTCTCCTCTCAAATTCAAAATCAATGAACAAAAACAATATACAACATAAAAATCGATAATGCAATAATTTTATGCATAAAAATAAACAAAAATGCATTTTATATGCATAAATATAAAATTTGCTTGCATAAATACGGAATATTGATTATACTACTGCATAAAGTTTATAATATTTTTTACGTAAAGCTATAAAGGAAGCTGAGGAAACTATTATGATTAAAGTAGGAATTATCGGAGCTACCGGATATGCCGGAGCAGAGATTGCAAGAATTCTGTATAACCACCCAATGGCTGAGGTTGTATGGTATGGATCAAGAAGCTATATAGATGAAAGATTCAGTTCTATATATGGAAACTTTTTTGAAATAGTAGACAGCACATGCCTGGATGACAACATGGAGGAGCTTGCTGACAAGGTAGATGTAATTTTTACGGCTACTCCCCAGGGTCTTTGCGCAGGACTTGTTAATGAAGAGATACTTAAAAAGGTAAAGATCATTGACCTGTCCGCAGATTTCAGACTTAAGGATGTTGCCGTATATGAAAAATGGTACGGCATCGAGCACAAAGGTGTTCCTTATATAAAGGAAGCTGTTTACGGATTGTGTGAGATTAACAGAGAATCCATTAAGAATGCAAGGATCGTTGCCAATCCCGGCTGCTATACCACCTGTTCCATTCTTACAGCATATCCGCTGGTTAAGGAAAAGCTTATCGATCCCAATACTTTGATCGTTGATGCCTTAAGCGGAGTTTCGGGAGCTGGAAGAGGTGCAAAAACAGCTAACCTCTACTGCGAAGTAAATGAAAGTGCAAAGCCCTACGGCGTAGCAAATCACAGACATACTCCTGAGATTGAGGAACAGCTTGGCTATGCTGCAGGTGAAGAGATAGTCATAAACTTCACACCTCACCTTGCGCCCATGAACAGAGGAATCCTTGCAACTGAATATGCATCTCTTATAAAGAAGGCAGATGGAAGCCTTCCTACAGAAGAGGAAATCAGAAGCGCTTACGAGAAATATTATAAGGATGAATTCTTTATAAGAGTGCTTCCCAAGGGAGTATATCCCGAGACAAGATGGGTAGAGACCAGTAACTACGTTGATATCGGCTTTAAGATCGATGAGCGCACAGGCAGAATCATAATGATGGGCGCTATCGACAATCTGGTGAAGGGAGCGGCAGGACAGGCAGTTCAGAATATGAACATACTGTTTGGTCTTGATGAAAAGATGGGCCTGGATATGGTACCTGCTTTTCCGTAATGAAGAGCTCTGCTTCATAAGAGGTTTTCTGTTTTAGAGGAGTGTTATGAAATGGTTCGTACAATGACAATCGAAGACTACGAGCAGGTCTTCGAGCTTTGGAATTCAATAGAAGGTTTTGGAATCCGCACAATAGATGATTCCTTCAAGGGAATAAGTAAATTCCTTAAGAGAAATCCCGATACCTGTGTTGTTGATGTGGAGGAGGGACAGATAGTCGGAGCAATCCTCTGCGGCCATGACGGCAGAAGAGCCTGCTTCTATCATGTGTGCGTAAGAGAGGATTACAGACGTCATCATATAGGGAAAAAGATGGTGGAGTTTTGCATCGAAAAGCTCAAGGAAGAGGACATCTGCAAGGTGGCGCTAAACGCCTTTGTAATCAATAAGGTAGGAAATGCTTTCTGGCAGAGAATGGGCTGGACACTAAGAGATGACATGAACTACTATGATTTCACACTTAATGAAAACAATTTAACGGAATTCATACATAAGTAATCATATTTTCACGAAATCCGCAGCCAGTGCAGATTTCTGAAATATCATTGGTAATGGAGGCAATCATGAAAGTTATAGAAGGCGGAGTTACAGCAGCTAAGGGTTTTAAGGCAGCAAGCACAGAAGCGAATATAAAGTACAGCGGCCGTGAGGATATGCTGCTTATTTACAGCGAATCACCCTGTACGGCAGCAGGCGTTTTCACAAGTAATGTTGTTAAGGCAGCACCTGTTGTCTGGGATAAAAAGATATGTGACGATATTCATCCGGTTCACGCCATCGTGGCTAATTCCGGAATAGCAAATGCCTGCACCGGAGAAGAGGGGAAAAAGATCTGTGAGGATACAGCAAACTGTGCAGCTGATCTTTTGGATATCCCTAAGGACTCCGTGCTTGTGGCATCAACCGGTGTCATCGGAATGCAGATGAATATTGAAAAGCTTGAAAAGGGCATCGAGCAGATGGTTCCAAAACTCTCTGATTCATTAGAAGCAGGAACCGGCGCTGCAAAGGCCATAATGACTACAGATACACATAATAAGCAGATGGCTGTAGAGTTTGAGGTTGGCGGAAAGACCTGTACCATAGGCGCTCTTGCCAAGGGTTCCGGAATGATCCATCCCAATATGTGCACCATGCTTTCCTTTATAACTACCGATGTCGCAATATCACATGAGCTTTTAAAGGAAGCCCTGAAAAAAGTTGTAGTTGATACCTTCAATATGATCTCTGTGGACGGAGATATGTCCACCAACGATTCACTTATGGTACTTGCCAACGGCGAAGCAGGTAATGAGGAGATAATCGAAAAAGGCGCAGCCTACGACAGTTTCGAACAGGCTCTTTACAAAATCTGCTATGAGATGGCAAGGATGCTTGCAGGTGACGGCGAAGGTGCCACCGCACTTTTCACTGCACATGTAAAGAATGCGGATACCAAGGAAAATGCAAGAACCCTGGCTAAATCAGTTATCTGCTCATCACTTACTAAGGCCATGATCTATGGTCATGATGCGAACTTTGGAAGAATCTTATGTGCACTTGGCTATTCAGGTGTCACCTTTGATCCGGAAAAAATAGAGCTCAGCATTGAGAGCAGCAAGGGAAGCGTTCTTCTGTTCAAGGACGGAAAGCCTCTTGATTTTGACGAAGAATATGCAACCGGAATTCTTTCGGAGAAAGAGGTTATCGCACAGGTAGACATGAACATGGGAAGCGAAGAAGCAACCGCATGGGGCTGCGATCTTACCTATGATTATGTAAAGATTAACGCTGATTACAGAAGCTGATATTGCAATTTGTTTGAACATAGAACTGAGCAAGGTGTTTTGACTTAGCTAAGCTTGCTGAAATGAAAAGAGCAGAGCGAGGAGGATAAAAAGTGGACAAGGATATGCAGGAAGTAATGAAAAAAGCGGAGGTGCTGATTGAGGCCCTTCCTTATATTCAGAAATTCAACAGGAAGATCATCGTTGTAAAGTACGGCGGAAGTGCAATGGAAAATGAAGAGTTCCAGAAGAACGTCATCAAGGACGTGACACTTCTTAAGCTGGTAGGTTTTAAGCCCATCATCGTTCACGGCGGCGGCAAGGCCATAAGCAAGTGGGTAGGCAAGGTCGGCAAAGAGGCTCAGTTCATAAACGGACTTCGCGTAACTGATGATGAGACCATGGAAATCGCAGAGATGGTCCTTAACAGAGTTAATAAGTGCCTCGTAAGAATGGTCCAGGAGATAGGCGTAAAGGCTATTGGAATAAGCGGTAAAGATACCGGACTTTTAAAGGCAAAGAAAAAGCTCATTGATGGCAAGGATATCGGATATGTGGGCGAGATCACAGAGGTTGATCCCAAGATTCTCTTTGACCTTTTGGATAACGACTACCTGCCTATCGTGGCACCTGTCGGAATGAATGAGGATTTTGAAACCTTCAATATAAATGCAGATGATGCGGCATGCGCTATCGCAAAGGCCGTTCATGCTGACAAGCTTGCATTCCTCACTGATATCGAGGGTGTTTATAAGGATATCAATGATCCTTCAACCTTCATATCAAGACTTACAACCTCTGAAGCAGATGCTCTTATTTCAAGCGGCAACATCGGCGGAGGAATGCTTCCTAAGCTTGCAAACTGCACTGATGCAGTAAAGCAGGGAGTTCATACAGTACATATCCTTGATGGAAGAATACCCCATTGCTTACTTCTTGAGATATTTACTAACAAGGGTGTCGGAACAATGTTTATGCCTGACGGAGAGGAGACCATAGCATGAGTGAAAAAATGAAGCAGTACATTGAAAACGCAGAGCAGGATCTTCTTCATACATATAATCGTTATCAGATAGTACTTGATAAGGGCGAAGGAGTGCATCTGTATGATATAGACGGAAAAAGCTATCTGGATTTTGTATCGGGAATAGGTGTATTCGCGCTGGGCTATGGCAACAAAGAATACAACGATGCCCTTAAAAATCAGATAGACAAGGTTATACATACTTCAAATTATTACTACAATATTCCTGCAATTGAGGCAGCAAGAAAGCTCAAGAAGGTGTCCGGAATGGACCGCGTATTTTTCACAAACAGCGGAGCTGAAGCAGTTGAGGGAGCACTTAAGGCGGCCAGGAAATATGCCTTCTTAAGAGATGGAAATACTGATCATGAAATAATAGCTATGAATCATTCATTCCACGGACGTACCTTCGGTGCGCTTTCTGTTACAGGAAATCCGCATTACCGTGAGGCCTTCGAGCCTATGATCGGTAACATCAAATTTGCGGACTACAACAATATAGACAGTGTGAAGGCAGGTATTACGGACAAGACCTGTGCTATCATTATGGAAACCGTCCAGGGCGAGGGCGGAATTCATCCGGGCACAGAGGACTTCCTTAAGGAAGTAAGGGCTATCTGCGATGAGAAGGATATCCTTCTGATTCTTGATGAGATACAGTGCGGCATGGGAAGAACCGGATATATGTATGCATGGCAGAAATTCGGAGTTAAGCCCGATATCATGACTACCGCCAAGGCGTTGGGCTGCGGCGTACCTGTCGGAGCCTTTCTCATGACAGAGAAGGTTGGGCAGAATTCACTGGCCTCCGGAGATCATGGAACCACTTACGGTGGCAATCCTCTGGCCTGCGCTGCAATAGACAAAGTCCTTGATTTATTCGAGGTGAACAATATAATAGATAACGTGAGAGAGGTTTCGGTATACCTCGAAAAGCGTCTCGATGAATTAAAGGGACGTCACTCAGATATCATAGACAGACGCGGAAGCGGACTATTGCAGGGACTGGAATTTGATCATCCTGTGGGTGAGATTATCACCAAAGCTCTTGAAAACGGGCTTATTCTAATAAATGCAGGAACCAATATCATTAGATTCATACCGCCGCTTGTCATTACTACCAAGGATGTTGATGACATGATGGAGATTCTTGAGCCCTGTCTATAAAAACAGAGGTAGATATGAAGATAAGATACAGGCTGCTTGGAGCAGTTCTAATTTTAGCGCTGCTGCTGGCGGCTTTTTATTATGCGAAATCAGGTCAGAAGCTAACTGAGGAGAGACCGATTTTCGGAGCGAATAACAAGATCACCATAAGGCTTTGGTACACAGATGAGGCATTGACGGATTATCTTACGAGCAGAGCTGTAGAGTTCAATAATTCCAGCAGAAAATCAAGAGTAGAGCTGGAATGTGTATCAGGACTTGAGTATCTTGAAGCAATTGGAAAAGCATCCATTGAGGAAGAAAACTATCCGGATGTTTTCATAATGACTCACGATTCTCTGGAGAAGGCTTATCTTGCCGGCCTTGCATCAGAGGTTGAAAATCCTGAGTTTTTGACAGATGAGCAGAACGGCTACAGCGATGCTGCTCTTAATGCAGTCAGCTATAAGGGGAACTACATAGCTTATCCCTACTACTTTGAGACCAGCTCCCTTTTGTATAATAAGACTTATCTTGAAAATGAAGTAAAGAGCAGACTTCAGGCAGCTGTTGATGCAGCAGAGGGTGAGGCAGCCCAGGCAGAGATCGATGCGGCAGAAGGCGATATCGAAGAGGGCGATGCTGAGGCAGCAGAGAACGAAGTCATAGAGCTTGACGAAGCTCAGGTACAGGCTGAGCTTGAGAATATTCTTCCTAAGACAATCGAGGATATTCTTGCTTTCGCTAATGAATACACTGCACCTGATACGGTAGAATCCGTCTTCCAGTGGGATGTTACAGATATTTTCTACAACTTTTTCTTTGTGGGTAATTATCTGAATCTTGGCGGCACAGCAGGTGATGATGCCAGCCAGATCGATGTTTACAATGAAAACACTATCAACTGTATGAGCTTCTATCAGCAGCTTAATCAGTTCTTTGCTATTGATGAGGACGCAGTTTCCTATGATAAGGTTTTGCAGGATTTCATAGACGGCAAGACTGTATTTACCGTGGCAACATCTGATGCGGTTGCAAAAATCGAGGCAGCAAAGGAAGAGGGTAAATGCTCATTTGAATATGGCGTTACACCCATGCCCGCTTTGAACGAGCAGTATGCTACAAGAACCATGTCCGTAACAGACTGTCTTGTAATAAATAGCTTCTCGGAGCATATTTCAGAGGCTAATACCTTTGCCAAGTTCCTCTGCAGTGAGGATACAGAGGATATGTATACCATGAGCGGTAAGCTGGCAGCCAATTCCCGTGTTAATTACAGTAACGGATCTTTGGCTTCCTATGTATCTGTTTACGGCAATTCGGTTCCCATGCCAAAGCTCATGGAGACAAGTAATTTCTGGGTGCTTCTTGAGATCGCATTTGCAAATATCTGGGATGGTTCAGATGTTAACGAAACACTTCGTGAACTTTCCGAAAATGTTAAGCTGCAGATAACCGGAGAAGAGGTTCATGAGGAAGTGCTTCCGGATGCGACAGTTATTATAACTGACGGCCAGGAAGAGGAATGACATAATTAACAAAAACTTCTGTAAAAACGGACATTTATTTGTAATTGTTACAAAAATATTACATATATCTTGCAAGAGCATTTTGTTTCGGCTATTATGATAATTAGCGTGGTGGGGACCTCCGGATTTATGGAGGAAACATGCAAAATTATATTAAGAAAATCAGTACACTGATTATTTTATCCGCTCTTCTTTTAATCAGCGGATGCAGTAAGAAAAGCACGGAAATCATATTAGCGCAGCCGAATCAGGTCAGCGAGGATTCAAATGAAAAAGTAGTAACCCAGGGAGAGAAACAGGAGACTGAGAAGGCAGACCTTTCGTCCGCTCCTGAAAGTGTGGAGGAAGAAAAGCCTGAAGAGATGCAGAGCATTATGGTGCATGTCTGCGGTGCTGTACTATGTCAGGGAGTCTATGAGCTTCCGGCAGGCAGCAGAGTAGTTGATGCCGTTATGGCAGCAGGCGGGTTTACAGGTGATGCCGACAGCTCTTATGTCAATCAGGCTCAGATCCTTGAAGACGGCGTTAAGCTAAGGATTCCGACAATCGAAGAGAGCAGTTCTCTTAGTCAGAATGGGTCAGCAGAAGCGGGAGATAGCGCTGATACAGCAGGTATAAGCGGCAAAAGCGAATCAGCTGATGCAGCTACAAATTCTGAAGGTGGTAAGGTGAACATAAATACCGCATCAGAGACCGAGCTTTGCACGATCCCGGGTATCGGACCGGGAAGAGCTAAAAATATCCTGGCTTACCGAGAGGAAAAAGGAAAGTTTGGAACTATCGAAGATATCATGAAGGTATCAGGTATCAAAGATAAGTTTTTTGCTAAAATAAAAGATTATATTACAGTCTAGTTTATGGAGTGAAGAAAAGATGGCTAAAAGGGTTCTTGTCGTTGATGATGAGAGAACAATTGTAAAGGGAATCAAGTACAGCCTTGAGCAGGACGGAATGAAGGTTGACAGTGCTTATGACGGTGAAGAGGCACTTGAGCTTGCTAAGAATAATGCTTATGATATGGTACTTCTTGATGTAATGCTTCCTAAGATGGATGGATTTGAGGTATGTCAGCAGATTCGTGAGTTTTCTTCAGTTCCGATCGTAATGATAACAGCCAAGGGCGATGATATGGATAAGATTCTCGGCCTTGAGTACGGCGCAGATGATTATATTACAAAACCCTTCAACATTCTTGAGGTTAAGGCCAGAATCAAAGCCATCATGAGAAGAACAACCAAGACTGACACACAGGCCAGCGTTCTTACATTTGGCGAGCTCGTAATAAATGAGGAATACAGAAGAGTATATGTTGGTGATAAGGAAATCAATCTTACCAGCAGAGAATTTGATGTCCTCGAATTCCTTGTATCAACTCCGGGCAAGGTTTACAACAGAAGTGAGCTTTTACACGCTATTTGGGGAGAGGATTTCCCCGGCGATGAGAGAACAGTTGATGTTCATGTAAGAAGACTTAGAGAGAAGCTTGAGAAGAGCCCCAGTGAACCCAGATATGTTCGTACCAAGTGGGGTTCCGGATACTTTTTTCAGGCATAATCAGGATAAGCTGTGACGACGTATGATATTTAATCCTTTTAAAAGTCTTAGGTTCAGAGTATTTTTAATGGTCTTTTTCACGGGGCTTGTTTCATGCCTCGTGATTCATTTTGCAATAATCGAAAGCTATGAAAACAGAGCTGTGAGCGTCAGAGAGTCTGAGGTTTCCACGCAGCTTATGATCCTGGCAAATCACCTTATTAACTACAATTATTTTTCCGATACGACTTCGGACGTAATCAACGCAGAGCTTGACCTTATTGCCAATCTCTACGATGGACGTGTTATGGTCATAGATAACAATCTTCAGATTCGTAAGGATACTTATGGAATCAGCGATGGCAAGATCATTATCTCGGAAGAGGTTGTAAAGTGTCTAAAGAACGGCACTGCAGGTGCCAGCACCGTTTATGACAGGAATAATGGCTATATTGAAATGACGGCGCCTATTACTGAGACCCTTACCTTTGAAAGCGGCGACGTGGCTGCAGGGGAGAAATCCCAGGATGTTGTAAGAGGTGTTTTGCTGATAAGTGTATCAACAGAGTATATCAGAAACACCATGAATATCCTCACAAGAAGAGCTGTTTCCATAGAGCTAATTGCGGTTATTCTTATCCTTGTGTCAGCATGGTGGGGATCAGGAAAGCTCCTTCGTCCCTTCGACAGAATCACCTCTGCCATCAATGATGTTAAGGCCGGTTTTACAAATGAACCTATAGAGGGCTCACAGTACTACGAGACAGAGCATATTATTAATGCCTTCAATCAGCTGCTGCAGAGGATGAATGCGCTTGACGCATCAAGACAGGAATTTGTATCAAACGTATCCCACGAGCTTAAGACACCGATAACCTCAATGAAGGTGTTGGCAGATTCACTTATCATGCAGGATGATGTTCCAAATGAGGTTTACAGAGACTTCATGGAGGATATAGCTGCAGAGGTAGACAGAGAGAATCAGATCATAAACGACCTTCTCGAGCTTGTTAAAATGGATAAAAAGGCAACCTCTCTCAACATCACTACAGTTGATGTTGTTCAGATGATGGAAGTTATCATGAAGAGAATGAGGCCTATTGCCAGAAAGAGAAATATAGAGCTTACACTTGAGACCACAAGAGAGATAAGTGCCGAGATTGATGAGGTTAAGCTTTCACTTGCTCTTATGAACCTTGTTGAAAATGCAGTTAAGTATAATAAGGAAGATGGTTGGGTCAAGGTTAAACTTGATGCTGACCACAAATCCTTTACCTGTGAGGTCAGTGATTCCGGAATAGGAATACCGGAAGATAGTCTTGATAAGATTTATCAGAGATTTTACAGAGTCGATAAGTCAAGGTCCAGAGAGATTGGTGGAACAGGACTTGGACTTTCCATAACCCACAGCGCAATACTTATGCACAGAGGAACTATTGACGTGCAGAGCATTGAGGACGAGGGAACAATATTTACAGTAACAATTCCGCTTAAATACATGCAGTCACAGGAATGAGAAGATGAGATCAGTAACGAAAAGGCTTATAAACTTAATATTCTGCCTTTTGCTTATCGTGAGTACCCTTTTAGGATGCTCTGAAAGTGCTGCCCCTGATTCCGAAAAGGTTGTACAGGTCTATTATATTAACAATGATGAGACCGGAATCCTTTTTGAAAATTATGAAGTTAAAGCTGATATGGATGACACAACAGCAGTAATTGAGGAGCTTCTTGACAGGATGCAGACAATGCCTGAAAAGCTTGAGTATGAAGCTCCTATTTACGGACCTATTAAGCTCCTTTCATATTCCTATAACACAGGTCTTCTTACTCTTAATTTTGACAGCAGCTACGTTGAGACGGATTCCACAATAGAGATTTTGGACAGAGCAGCCATGGTGCGTACTCTGACTCAGATTCCTGATGTGGAGAACGTTGCATTCATGATAGCAGGCAATCCTCTTACCGATGTAAACGGCAACATTATAGGAAATATGTCAGCGGATAGCTTTGTCTATAATGCAGGTAACGAGATCAATACATATGAGAAGGTTGAGCTTGTACTTTATTTTGCAACAGAGGATGGAAAAAAGCTTGTACCTGTCTATAGAAGCGTTGTTTATAACAGTAATATTCCCATGCAGAGACTGGCTGTTGAGCAGATTCTTAAGGGACCTAACACAGATGTGGCTTTTCCTACTTTGAATTCTCAGACAAAGATTAATTCAGTATCTGTCAGAGACGGTGTTTGCTATGTGGATTTTGATAACAATTTCCTGATTCAGCCCCATGCCGTAACTCCTGATGTTGCAATCTATTCATTGGTTAATACACTCTGTGCAATTACAGATACCAATAAGGTTCAGATTTCCGTAGGTGGAAGCTCTGATGTTATTTTTATGGAGACGGTTTCACTTGGTACCGTATTTGAAAGAAATTTAGATATAGTTGAGTAATATTTTATGAAGAGACCGCTTTGCTTATTTACCATTCTGGTAGCGGCGGCTGTTCTGATTCTCATAAATGTTTTTCCGCAGGATTTTTATTCTGATCTGCCTGATCAGGCAAATATTACGCAAACCGGAGAAGTGATCGGAAAAGAAATAAAACTAAATAGCTACAGTGGAGAAAAGGAGCTTATTGTGAAAATAAAGCTCCTTGATAAGGACTACCATGCGCTTGTATATCTAAGCTCTGATTTTGAGCCTGACATCGGTCAGATCATCAGGGTTAGCGGAGAATGCAGGTGTTTTGACAGTGCCAGAAATCCGGGAGAATTTGACAGCCGAAGCTACTACAGAACTTTGAAAATTGCATACAGAATGAAAAATGCCAAGGTACTTGGCGTCGGAGGCAGAAAGGATTTCATAAAGGAAAGCATGTATGACCTTAAGATGAATATCGAGAGTGTGATGGATTCCTGTATGGAGCCTGAAGATGCCGGAATAATGAAGGCTATTGTACTTGGTGATAAAAATGAAATTGATGACGAAATAAAAGATATTTATAAACGGAATGGAATAATACATATCATTGCTGTATCGGGGCTTCATATTTCACTGATCGGACTTAGCCTCTACAAGCTTCTTAGAAAGACAAGCTTGTGGACTCTGCCATCTGCGATGATTTCCGTGACAGTAATGTATTTGTATGGTGTCATGTGCGGAATGAGTACATCTGCTTACAGAGCAATCATGATGTTTGCGGTAAGACTTCTTGCAGACGTAATAGGAAGGACCTACGATATGCTCTCGGCCCTATCCCTTTCTGCGCTCTTTTTACTGGCAGAGCAGCCGCTATACATTACAAACAGCGGATTCCTTTTATCCTTTGGAGCAATAATGGGTATCGGATATGTACTTCCTGCGTTTCCTGAGTTTATTAGAAAGGGGTGTTTAAAGCCTGTTTCTGCAAGTCTTGCAATCTCCATTGTCACACTTCCTGTGTATACGTCATACTATTACACCTTCCCGGTTTTTTCTGTTTTCCTAAATCTGCTTATTCTTCCCCTTATGGGAGTATTGATGCTTGGTGCAATGCTTAGCATTTTTGTGGGAGCAGTTTTTGTACCGGCAGGGCAGATACTTGGAATGATCGACCACTTTATTCTTAAATGGTTTCTCATCTGCTGCAATGCAGGGGATATGCTTCCTGCCGGGACTTGGTATATAGGACACTCCGAGGAGTTGCAGATAGCGGTATATCAGGTGCTTCTGGTATTGTTCGTGATGCTGGGAGAGGGTGGATATCTTAGAAGGGTAGTTATTGAAATAAAGGGACAAACAGGATGTCTTAGAGGGATAGTGAGTGGAAGGACGTGCAAGAGTATTGGATTGATAAGTAAAAAGGGTGATAGTGATAAACGTTATAACGAATATTTGGTATCAATAATACAATTTTGCACTTTGATATTGGGACTTGCAATCCTGTGCTTTAGATGCCATCCGGATCTGAAGATTACTGCCGTAGATGTAGGACAGGGAGATGGAATTGTAATTGAATCTAAGGGAATGAACATAATGATTGACGGCGGAAGTACGTCAAAGAAGAATGTGGCAAAATATCAGCTTGTTCCGTTTTTATCCTATGAAGGGATTGGCGCACTGGATGCGGTTATTCTGACCCATGAGGATGAGGATCATATGAGCGGCATAGTTCAGATGATGGAGATGATGGAAGAGCGAAAGAGCAATATCAGGATAAGGAATCTTATTTTGCCTGATATTGATGACGCATCAAAAGGAGATAACTACAAACTCCTAGAGACCAAGGCAGCAGGGCTGGGAATTCGCACTTTTTATGTGAAGCAGGGAGATGAGATAAATCCGGCCGCGATTGGAAAGCACTTAAATGTATTTAGTATCGAAAGTCATGCCGCCGGGGAAACGTGGAAATATACCGGCCTGAGTATTAAGTGCATCGGCCCTGTTTCTAAGATGGTGACAGATGAGCCTAACGCCTATTCCACAATTCTTCTCATCAAGTGCGGAGATTTTAGTGGGCTTTTTACCGGAGATGTGGAGAGCACAGGTCAGGACAATCTTAAGGAGTACATTCGTCAAAATCCTGATGAGTTCAGGAATCTGACACTTCTTAAGGTTGCGCATCATGGAAGTGGCTACACGACTGATGAGGAGTTCTTAGATATGGTAAAGCCAAGAATCTCTCTAATTAGTTGCGGAGTTGATAATCGATACGGACATCCTCACAAGGAACTTGTGGAGAGGCTGGAAAACGTTGGAACACAGATTTTCAGGACTGATGAAAGTGGTGCTATTACAGTTGAACTGCATAGGGATAGGATGAGTGTGGATACTTTTCTGGATACTCCATCCCCAGCCAAGAGCCTATAAAGGCAAAGAGTATTCATTTCTTTTTCACAACAACACTAATGTAAAAGGAAATTAAAAACCTGATACAATAGAGTTAATATATGGAAGATGAGTAATGTCTAAAACACAGTTGGAGGAGCCATGATCATATCACAATACTTCGTTGAATTTATCTTTTACAGTTTTCTTGGATGGGTCTGGGAGTCAATCTATTGCACCACAAAAGAGAAAAAGTGGGCTGACAGAGGATTCCTGTTTGGACCTGTGTGCCCTATTTACGGTTCCTGCGTTGTTGTGGCATCCATGGTATTTAGCCTGATTCCTGCATTTGCTGATCCAAACTTCCCCATTTGGGCCATATTCATTATGTGTTATATAGGCAGCGCTATTGCGGAGTTTGGTACATCCTGGGTTTTAGAAAAAAGATTCCACGCAAGGTGGTGGGACTACAGCAACATTCCACTGAATATTCAGGGAAGAATCTGTGTCCCTGTAAGCACAGCCTTTGGCCTTGCCGGAATCCTTGTGGTGAAATACCTTATGCCCTTTGTAAACGGAATGCATGCAGTGGTGCCTGCTGCTGTCTATGAAGTATGTGCAATCATCTTTGCGGCCGGATTTGGCGCGGACTTCGCTCTAACGGAAGCAAGCCTTTCTGCTCTCCTTAAGGATGTTGAGAACATGCATCAGGAATTCAATATCCAGGCCCAGCAGAACTATGAGAGATTAGCCGCAGTTCCCAGCGTTGTCAGTGAGAAGCTTCGCTCGGAGGTAAGCTCCATAGAGAACAAGCTCAACATGGAAAAGGAAACCATGGAAGCAAGGATAGCCTCGACAAGAGAAAAAATATCAGCTCTTCATGCAGGTTCTCTTTCTTTTAACCAGAAAAGAATACTTACAAGTATATCGAAATTCACCTCAGATAAAAACAAAACTACCAAGCAGAATGCCGACAGACTTGCTCTGGTTGCAAAGCTTAAAGAGAATATAAAAAAACTATAGCAGAGTGAGGCAGCAGTTCTGGCAGCAGAGGATGTTAAGCAGGGTAACAGCGATCAGCAGATTGCTCTTGGTGAAACCCTTGATGCAGTAAATGGTATGCTGGGAGATATCGGAAGTACCGTTGGCGGTGTTCAGCTTATTTCCCAGGGAGCAGATACCTGCGAAACTTCTAAGAATGCCGTTGTAGATACCATGAGCGCACTTTCCGCTATTTCACAGGAGAATGCAGCATCCTCCGAGGAGACAGGTGCTTCCATGCAGGAGCTTTCAGCAACAGTTACAACTCTTGCAGGATCTGCTAACAGCCTCAAGGAAATCGCAGATCAGCTCAATGAAGATATGAAGTTCTTCAAGGATTGATATTGCTTTTTGATTCATAAGAAAAACTGCTAAATAGAATAAAAATAAATCAAAGACCTGCACGGGATTGATTTCCTGCGCAGGTCTTTTTTGCCTTATTACAAAATATCAAAATATACACTATCCCGTGTCGGATTATGTATAATTAGCGAAAAAACCCCTTCCGACGATGTCGGTCGGGGATGAATCGCCCGTCTTCAACGCTTTGCTTTAACATATTTTCCAGATTTCTCATATTTTCTTCGATGGTCATCAGTGCGCTGTTCTTCTATGTATTTTTTGACGGTTTCCATGGATACGGAACCGGTAGTAGCGCAGAAATAGCTGGCACTCCAGAATGGTGAATCACCCCATAGGTACTTTTCGATATGCTCTTTGTATCTTAAGTGAACCTCTCGTGAAAGCCCGGTCTTTAACGTGTTGATCAGCTTTACCGGTGCCATATCTGGAGCCATTGAGATCAGAAGGTGCATGTGATCTCTGTCTGTTTCAACTGAGAGTAGGTCACAGTCCATCCTTCCACAGAGATATGCGGCGTGTTTTTTCATGAAATCACCCATTTCATCCGTGATGACCTTTTTTCTGTACTTGGTAACAAAAATGATGTGGTACGTAAGCAGGTAGACTGAGTGCCTGTTCCTTTTGTAATTGTCCATAAAAGCTCCTGAAATCTCTAAATCCACAACAAACAAATGTTTGTATAATTACTGAAAATGTGCTATAATACACAGTATAAGGCTTGATGAAAGGAATTACAACCGTGTACAGAACAAGGCAGTTCAGAATCAGTAAAAACAACAGACTATATGGTTACTGCAGCGATATCTGCAGAGCCTGCGCCATTCTGTACAACAGGGCTAATTTCATAATCCGTCAGTATTCTTCAGCCGTGGAAGCCATGGCATCCTACAGACCCCTGTATCCCAATCAGATGCAGGTATTCAGTCTTGTTAAGGACATCCTTGATGGTACAAAATATCAGGTAAAAGGTTCCTGGCTTTCTTACAATGCCCTTGACTATCTTTTAAAGGCCACAAAAGATAAGGCATACTACGGGCTTCCATCACAGGCAAACCAGCAGATACTGAAGCTCCTGCTCAGGGATTACAAGTCATTTTTTGAGGCAGTGAAGGCATATGCAAAGACTCCATCTGCTTTTACAGGACGTCCCCGTATGCCCCAATATGTAGGTGAGGGAAAGTACAAGACAGCCATACTCACAAATCAGATATGCAGGATAAAGGATGAATCTCTTATCAGATTCCCCGGAACAAACGATATGCTAAGACTTGGTGAAGACTTCCCTTGCGGAAAGCTAAAGGAAGTGCGCATTAAGCCCCATGGCAAGGACTTTGTGATAGATGTCGTCATGGATGTGGAAACAAGGGGCATGGCTCCTGCTGATGATAAGGAAATACTGAGGAGCCTTGTAGATATGGAGGACATTTCAGGCATCCGCGTGATGGCACTAGATCCCGGGACAGATAACATAGCGGCTGTAGTAAACAACTTTGGCGAGAGACCCTTTGTCATAAAAGGTGGAAGCATCAAATCCATCAACCAGTTCTACAACAAGGAAATGGGCAGGCTCTCATCATGTGCCATGAGATGCAATAAGAGATACCGTACCAGAAAAATGAGTATCCTTACTGAAAAGAGGAACAGGAGGATAAAGGACCAGTTCCACAAGATAAGCAGACAGCTTGCGGACTATGCAAGGGATAACCGTGTCGATGTTGTGGTAATGGGACATAACGTATTCCAGAAACAGGAAGCAGATATGGGACATATCAGTAACCAGAATTTTGTGCAGATACCAATGCTGATATTTGCAGATATGCTCCGCTATAAGCTTGCTGAATATGGGATAAGATTTGCCCTAACCGAGGAGAGCTATACATCAAAAGCGGATTTTCTTGCCATGGATCCTATCCCCATGTATGAAAAAGGGAAGAATAAAGAATACACTTTTTCAGGAAGAAGGATAAAAAGAGGACTCTACAGACACTACGACGGAACATTCACAAATGCAGACATAAACGGGGCTGCAAATATATTGAGAAAAGTATTCCCAAAGGTAACACAATGGGATAGGGGCATAGTGGACACGCCATGTTCTTCAGGATGCCATAGGCAGACTGAAGGTTCATGCCGCACAGTGGCATAACAGAAACCCTTTCCGACGCAGAGTCGGTGAGGGTAGACAATATGTAATGACCTCTATTTTGTAGCAACGTGGATTTACCTGTATACTAAAGTTGCTAAGACAATGGTAACAGGGATTACCGCATACAAAAGGAGGTCATCAAATGAATAATACCACAGTTTACGTAGGAATGGATGTACACAAGGAAAGTTTTACTCTTGCTGATTACACAATTGATACGGAAAAGAGTTCTCATACTCGCCGTACATCAGCTGATTACAAGGAAGTCATGAAGTTTTTGGAATACCTTCGTACTATCTATGGAAATGATACTAGCTTTATATGCGGTTATGAAGCCGGTTGCCTTGGCTATACTTTATATCATCAATTATCTGATCATAATGTTAACTGTGTAATCCTTGCACCTACTACTATGCTTGAACAGAGAAGTGGTAAACGAATAAAGACCGATAAACGAGACGCAGAATTAATTGCCAAATGTCTTGCTCAGCATAATTATAGTCCAGTACACATACCTACCGCGGAGGATGAACAAACAAAAGAGTTTTTACGAATGAGAGATGATCATAAAATTGCTCTAAAAAAAATCAAGCAGCAGATCCTCTCATTTTGTCTTCGCCATGGATATCACTATGAAGGAAAAACTAATTGGACAGTAGCACATCTAAAATGGCTTAAGGCACTTGGCACGGAGGCTTTGTATAAAGAAATACTCGATGAATATCTGCTGACATATGATTTTTTAATCGATAAGATAGAACGTCTTGATAAACGTATAGAAGAACTTGCTTCAAAAGAAGAATACAGAGACTCAGTTAAAAGGCTCTGTTGCTTCATTGGCGTTCAAACTCATTCGGCATTATCAATTTTGGTTGAGGTAGGTGATTTTAAACGATTCGCTTCTGCTGAAAAATTTTCCTCCTACTTGGGGCTTGTGCCAGGTGAGAAAACCAGTGGTGATGATAGAAATCGACTTGGTATTACAAAAGCAGGGAACAGGCATGTGCGGCTCCTATTGACAGAGGCAGCTCAATGTTATGGTAGGGGGACGGCTGGGCATAAATCTAAAGCCCTGAAAGCTAAGCAAGCAGGAAATGATCCTAAGGTTATAGCATATGCTGACAAAGCTAATGAACGCTTAAGGAGACGATTCTACAAAATGGTTCTCGGAAAAAGTAAGCAGCATAATGTTGCTAAAACAGCAATAGCAAGAGAACTTGCATGTTTTATGTGGGGCATGATGACTGACAACATAGCCTAATTGTGGAATAACATCGTGCTGCTAATATCAAGGCCAAGCCACCTGTGGTGGTGCTTCGCAGCCTTGACATCATCATCCCGCTGTTATGATAGGCAATCAAGCAGATGTAAGATGGCTTACGCCATTTACATCTGGCCATAACAAAAAGTAAGAACTGAAGGCATCTTGAAAGGGCTTCGGCCAATTTCAAGGTTCGAGCTATCTATGAATGAACTATGTCGGCACAGAGCAATCTGTGATCCACGCGGGTAGACAATAGAGCTCACGGCGGACCATTGACCTGTCGGTAACCAATCCACGTATATCAGAGTGGCCAATGCCGGGAACTGATAACCCGAGGCTCTTTCAAGGTGCCTTCAGAACAATTAAATAAAACTTGTGGTGACTCCCTGTAAGTTTCTCTTGACAGGAGGTCATTACATATCAGTTCATTACTTGGAGGATTTTGGTATGGGAAAAGATAATAAAGAGAAAAAGGAAAGAGTTCTCACCGACGCTGAAAAGAAGAGACTGGAAAAATTCGAGATACTTTCCAATGAGATGACGCAGCAGAACTATACGCGTAAAGATCTGACCATAGATTTGAATGAGGCAAATAAAAACATGGTACTTTTGCTCATTCCGCTTACGGTGATTTCATTTGTTCTGTATTTTGTACTAAATCCGATTCCGAAGCTTCACATATCCGAAATGTTCATCACTATGGGAGCATACTTAATATCTATACTGGTCCATGAGGCCCTTCACGGTCTTAGCTGGGGCATTGCTTCTAAAAAGAAGTTCAAGGATATCGAATTCGGATATGCTGCCAGCACTATGAATCCTTACTGCACATGCTCTACACCACTGACAAAAGGAAATTACATTTTCGGTGCAGTGATGCCCCTTGTTATTCTTGGCATAATTCCAATAATCGTCGGAATTGCCGGAGGTTATTTCTGGGTAATGCTCTTTGGAATAATCGGATCAGCCTCTGCCTGTGGGGATATTATGGTAATAAAAAATATCGCTTCATACGCACCATCTGCAAAGGATGTAGTTTACATGGACCATCCCACAGAGGGAGGAAGCGTTGTATTTGAGCGTGTCTAATAGCCATGAATAGGGAAAATTAAGGATAACCGCTTGGTTTCAGTATTTAAGACTGGGACCCGGCGGTTATTTTTGAATACGCATGTTCGTGGATACAGCCCACAACGATTCCGAAGCGGAAAGCCTTACATTCTCAATGGGTGATCTGTTTTCCGAGCTGAACCTCGCGGTGGGATGATGAAAAACATAAAATATATACGTTTGAGTATATATACGTAATAGTATATAATATGATTACAAGGTGGTGATCGTATGTATATTAAACAGTATCTTGAAGATAATAGAATATCGATCTATAAAGTAGCAAACAGCGCAACTGTAGCATATCCCACAGTATTTAATATAGTTAATGGGAAAGTGGATATCTTAAATTGCGCTCTCGGCGTTGTGAAAAAAATAGCCGATGCTCTTGGACTTACAATTGATGAACTGATTACTCTTTGCGATAAGAATCGCACGTTTGAGCTGTTCAGAGGAGAACAGTGCCATTTGGTCAAGAGGATGGGTGAATTGAACTATGTGATTGAGCTTTTGGAAAGTAGGAAAATCGACTATTATTGGAAACTTGCTATGAAAACGGAAGCTTTTTATCTTCTGGCCATGCTGGATTATTTGAGTAGACGAAATAATCTTCCTATATGTGAAGAATATAATGAGATCAGGAAATATAAATTGGAGAAGCTACTATATCCCGCAGATATTGAGCTTTCCGGAAAATTATTGGGAAAAGATTTACATAAAAAGGCTCTGAAAAAAGCCATCCCGGAATTTCTTGATTATAACATTGTTGAATGTGAGGTTTTGTAGTGGACAAAGTTATATATGGATATTGGAGATGAGACAATATGCTAGAACTCATAAAACCTGAATTAGAAGAAATGTCTTCTAGAGAAAGCTTTATGGCTGATGAAGAAACCATGTCTTATAACGCCAAGTGGGGTGGAACCATTACATTTCCAAAAGACAAGTGGAATTCCTGGTATGATGCATGGGTAAGAAAGCCCGGAAAAGATAGATTTTTATCGTTATCTGCAAAATGAAGAAAAAGAATATGTCGGCGAGATTGCCTACCACTATGATGAGCCAAGAGATATATATATTTGTGATGTGATCATCCTAGCAAAATACAGAAATCGAGGGTACGGATCCGAGGGCATAAAGCTTCTATGTCAGGCAGTAAAATAAAATGACATTTCGATATTACACGACGACATCGCTGCTGATAATCCTTCATATAAGCTCTTTCTGAAAAATGGCTTTGAAATTGAATGCCGGAATGCAGAAGTTGTTATGGTGAAAAAGGCACTATGACTGGAAACGATGTAGATGAATTTAAGTTTGACGATATAGAGTTATGTAGAAAAAGTATTAGTAACAAAAGGTGCTGCCGATAGACGGTTAGCCCTGTTTTATAAGTCGATTATGAAATAACCGCTCAGTCTGGCAGGACAATGGGCGGTTATTTTTTGTGCACGCATGTTCGTGGATACAGCCCACTTATGGTACACATCGGGATGTATCATGTGAGTATCAGATGGAGGGATAAATATGGGCAGAGGATATATTTGTAAATGTGAAAAATGCGGATATACATTAAATGCATCACTTGGATCAGGAATGATCTATCCCCAGTTAATAAAAGATGAAATAGAAAACATGAAGAAAGGCCACTACGGCGAGCAGGGAAGAAAATTCTTCGAGGAGCATCCGGACGGATCAATCTCCTGCGAGCGTGTAGTTTCTCGGTGCACTAAGTGTGGGAATCTTGAACCGGTGTATGATTTGAACCTCATGATACCAGACCACGAAATTGAACAAAAAAGACAAACATTAATGGATGGGATTAATCGAGGAGATCCCAAATTCACGAGTCTGCCGGAAGATAGGGTTAAGTCGATCATAGAAATTAAAAGATGTGTCTTATACGAGAAATATGACCATCACTGTTCTAAATGCGGAAGCAAGGCTGAAATTATTGATGAATTTATAAAAGAACTAAGACAGGAAAAAATCATTTGTCCCGAGTGCGGCGGAAAAATTAAGGAGTATAGATTTTTGTGCTGGGATTAATATTTAATGCCACCTTTATTGAAACTACACCAAATGTAGAATAGAATTTAAATAAATATATTTATGCGGAGGAATGCATGATTACCGGAGAATTAAAAAACAAAATTGACAAAATATGGGAGACTTTCTGGACAGGTGGAATAACCAATCCCCTTGATGTCATAGAACAGTTTACATATTTACTCTTTATAAAACAGTTAGATGACGTTGAGACTACAAAGGAGCAGGAATCAAATTTCCTTGGCGTTCCTTATGAGCCAATGTTTCCGGGAGATTGTCAAAAATACAGATGGAGTAAGTTCAAGAATCTTGGTTCTGCAGAAGAGATGTACGACGTTGTCATGAACGGAGTATTCCCCTTTATCAAGAATCTTCATCAGGATGGCGATTCTGCTTATTCAAAATATATGGGCGATGCCATCTTCAAGATACCCACAGCATCTATGCTGACTAAGATTGTTGATGGTATAGATGGATTAGAGCTTGGTGATGATGATACCAAGGGAGATCTTTACGAGTACCTTCTTTCAAAAGTTGCAACTGCAGGTACTAACGGACAGTTCAGAACTCCGAGACATATCATTAAGATGATGGTAAATCTTGTAAAGCCTCAGCCTGATGATATTATCATTGACCCTGCTATGGGATCTGCCGGATTCCTTATTGAGGCTCAGACATATCTTCGTGAAAATCATGCAGATATGTTCCTGGATGAGAAAAAGAGAAAGCACTTCAACAACGACATGTTCTATGGAAATGATATGGACAGAACTATGCTTCGTATCGGTGCCATGAATATGCTTCTTCACGGAGTTGATAACCCGAATATTTCCTATAGAGACAGCTTATCCGAGCAGAATACGGATGTAGAGACATATTCACTTGTACTTGCCAATCCGCCTTTTAAGGGAAGCCTTGATTATGAAGCAGTGTCAGCTGATTTGCTGAAAGTTACTAAGACCAAGAAGACAGAGCTTCTATTCCTGGCATTATTCCTTAGAATTTTGAAAAAAGGTGGCCGCGCAGCAGTTATCGTTCCCGACGGAGTGCTCTTTGGGTCAAGTAATGCACATAAGCAGATCAGAAAAGAGATAATCGATAACAACAAGCTGGATGCAGTTATTTCTATGCCCAGTGGAGTGTTCAAGCCTTATGCCGGCGTGTCTACTGCTATTCTGATTTTCACAAAAACAGGAAGTGGTGGAACAGATAAAGTTTGGTTCTATGACATGAAGGCAGACGGTTATAGTCTCGATGATAAGCGCCAGGAGATTTCGGAAAATGATATTCCGGACATCATAAGCAGATTCAACAACCTTGATGCTGAGAATGGCAGAAAGAGAACCGAGCAGAGTTTCTTTGTACCGGTAAAAGATATCGTAGACAACGATTATGATCTGTCCATTAACAAATATAAAGAAGTGGTTTATGAAAAAGTCGAGTATGAACCAACTGATGTAATAATGGGCAAGATAGAAGCAATCGAAGCTGAAATTCAGACTGAATTTGCTGAACTTAAGAAGTTATTGGATATAAAATAAATTGAGATTTGTAGGGATGATAGATGAAATATAAACTTGGAGATATTTGTGAAATTGTATCTGGAAGCACGCCCAAAACAAGCGTTGAAGAGTATTGGGATGGAGATATTAAATGGATTACTCCAGCAGAGCTTACAGATGATTCATACATTATTGATGATACTGCTAGAAAATTGACTGAATTAGGCGTAAAAAAAACTGGCCTTACTCCTTTTCCGGCGGGGACAGTAATTTTGTCGTCCAGAGCCCCTATTGGAAAAGTAGCAATTGCGGGTTGCGAAATGTATTGCAATCAAGGATTTAAGAACCTTATTTGTTCCGACAAGATAAATAATAAGTATCTTTACTGGTTCTTGAAAGGGAATACAGCTTTTTTAAATTCTTTGGGAAGAGGCGCTACTTTCAAGGAAATATCAAAAGGCATAGTTGGCAATATTGAAATAAATGTTCCTGATGTAGCAGATCAGGAAAAGGCTGTTGTTAACCTTGAAAAGCTTAGTGAAATCATAAAGCTACGGAAGAGTGAACTAGAGGAATTTGACAACCTCATCAAAGCCCGATTTGTCGAGCTCTTTGGTGATCCTATGATAAATAATAAGGGCTTTGAACTCAGAAAATATGGCGAGTTATTTGAACTAAATGCAGGAGGAACTCCATCAAAGGCGAAACCTGAATACTGGAATGGTGGAACTATTTCTTGGATAGGTTCAAATATGTGTCAAAATGCATATATTTATGAAAACGATGGCAACTATATTACTGAAGAGGGAATGGCGCACTCTTCTGCGCGTATGTTCCCTGTTGATACTGTTTTAGTAGCACTGGTAGGAGCGACTATAGGAAAAACCGCGTTGCTTAAGTTTGAGACAACAACAAATCAGAACGTATTAGGCATAAGAAAGATTAGAGAAAACGGATATTTACCAGAGTTTATATTCTACTATACCCAAGGACTATATCAGAAGTTCTTGAATATAGGAGATGGTGGATTTGCTATGGCATCAAAAGGATTTATAAGTGAATTACCGCTTCCGGTAGTGGATATCCATTTACAGGAAGAGTTTTCTATGTTTGCTGAACAAGTCGACAAATCAAAAGTTGCAGTACAGAAGTCACTGGATGAGACACAGAAGCTATTTGATAGTTTAATGCAGGAGTATTTTGGATAAATGGCAAAAAAGAAAGAACTACAGATATCATCATCTGCCGCAGAATATCTTACATATATAGCGTCAACTGGAGATTCGTCAGAAAGTTTTGAGATGCGTTATGAAGATGAAAATATATGGCTTACGCAAAAAATGATGGCTTCGCTGTATGAAGTGGATGTAAGGACAATAAATGATCATATTCAGAAAATATATGATGATGGAGAATTGACTAAGGAGTCAACTATCCGAAATTTTCGGATAGTTCAAACAGAAGGAAGCAGACAAGTACAAAGGAATGTCATGCATTACTGCCTTCAACTGATTATTTCAGTTGGATTTAAGGTAAATAATGACAGGGCTGTTCGTTTCCGTAAATGGGCTGGTCAGATAGTAAAGGATTACACAATTCAAGGCTGGACCATGGATCCGGAACGTCTCAAAAAAGGCCATAAGTTTACTGAAGATTTTTTTGAAAGACAACTACAGCAGATCCGTGAGATCAGACTTTCTGAAAGAAGGTTTTATCAGAAAGTCACTGATATATATGCCACGGCCTTTGACTATGACAAAGATGCAAAAACAACGCAGAAATTTTTTAAGACTGTGCAAAACAAAATGCATTATGCTGTGCATAGGCATACTGCAGCAGAGCTGATAGTTGAACGAGCTGATGCCAATAAAGAGCATATGGGTTTAACTACATGGGAAAATGCTCCAGATGGAAAAATTCTAAAAGCGGATGTGACAATTGCTAAAAACTATTTATCTGAGGAAGAGATGAATTATCTTGAACGAATTGTCACATTATACTTGGATTATGCAGAACTTCAGGCTCAAAGACATATTCCTATGAGCATGGAGGACTGGGCAAAACGTTTGGATGGGTTCTTGGAGTTTAATGGAAATGAGATATTGACGGGTCCGGGAAAAATCAGCGCAGAAGAAGCTAAGCTGCATGCAGAGACAGAATATGAAAAATACAGAATAGTTCAGGATAGATTGTTTCAAAGTGATTTTGATAGGTTTCTTGAACTTGAAGATAAAATGAAAGAATAAAAACTATGGCTGAAGGACGCTGGTACAATGGGGGAAAGTACCAGTATGGAAGAGAAAATAGTTACTGTTCTTAATGAAATGGCAGATTATTTATCCGTGCTACAGATGAAAAAATTGCAAGAGGTTATGCTCGAGGCTTTTTCAGAAGGGACTCTTGAGAAGAAAGACATCACCAATGAAGAATATCTTAATATGTTCCTGGATGCTAAGAAAATAGAGGGATGTTCAGATAGAACCATACAATACTATGGTGTAACAATTGAAAAGTTGTTATCGGAAATAGAGGATCCAGTAAGAAAGGTTACCACAGAGAGGATTCGTAAATACTTGTCTGATTATCAACAAATCAAAAGTTGTAGCGTAAGAAATCGTATGTGAGATTTTTAAGTATAAACAAGACCCCAAAAAAATTGTAGGAAGGAGAGCAGTAATTGGAAACCAATTTTGATTACCTTTTAAACAAAAAGAAGTATTCTGATTTTGCTACTCAGGCTGTTGAAGCAGAGAGAAGTATAGCTATTTCACCGGCAACCTGTGCAATCCTGACAAGGAGAGCATTGGAGCTGGCGGTGCGATTTGTGTACTCATTTGATTCTGATTTGCGGCTGCCTTATCAAGATAATATTTCCAGTCTTATACACGAGGATACTTTCAGAAATATCATTGAACCCAGTCTGTTTCCGATGCTTAAATATACGATACATCTGGGCAATGTGGCTGTTCATACCAACAGTAAGATTAGGCGTGATGAAGCTATAATTGCGCTTAGAGATCTTTTTGAATTCTGCGATTGGGTTGATTATTCATATTCTTCAGATTACGAGGAGAAGACATTCGATGAATCCATACTTCCAACCGGAGAAGAGAAAAGAGTTAATCCCGGTGAACTGAAGGCTCTTTATGATGAGCTAAGCAGTAAGGATCAGAAGCTAGCGGATATTCTGAAAGAGAATGAAGAACTCCGCAAGCAAATGTCGGATGAGAGGAAGAAAAACAGAAAGAGCAGAAGCTTTGTTCCTGATAAGCTCAGTGAAGCTCTGACAAGAAAACACTATATCGATGTTGCACTGAAAGAAGCAGGATGGGTCATTGACAGGAACTGTACTATAGAGGTTCCTGTTGAAGGTATGCCAAATGCTACAGGCACGGGCTATGTTGATTATGTTCTGTGGGGCAAGGATAGTCTGCCCCTTGCGGTAGTTGAGGCGAAAAAGGCTTCTGTTGATCCGATAGTTGGGAGTCAGCAGGCAAAACTGTATGCAGATTGTCTGCAAAATAAATATAATCAAAGGCCACTTATTTTTACCACGAATGGCTTTGAGTTTTTCTATGTAAATGATTACATGAATTATCCCAAAAGAGAAGTATCGGGATTCCTGACTCAGGAAGAACTCCAGCTTGAAATTGATAGAAGAAAGCAGCGAATTCCGCTGGATAAGATTGACATAAGCGATGAGATAACAAACCGCCCCTATCAGAAAGAGGCGGTTACAGCCGTTTGCGAAGCTATTATGAAAAAACATAGAAAAATGCTGATAGTTCAGGCAACCGGCTCAGGTAAGACAAGAGTTAGTATCAGTATTGTTGATGTATTGCGCAGGCACAATTATGTAAAAAATATTTTGTTCCTTGCAGACAGAACAGCTCTTGTAAAGCAGGCGAAAAACAATTATACCAATCTGCTTCCGGATTTATCTTGCTGCAATCTTCTTGATAGCAAGGATGATCCAGAGAGCTGCCGCATGATCTTTTCAACATATCCTACTATGATGAACGCTATCGATGAGAAGAAAAACAAATTCGGTGAGCGTTTGTTTGGTCCCGGTCATTTTGATCTGATTATATGCGATGAGGTGCACAGATCAATTTATAAGAAGTATCAGGAGATATTCGAATACTTTGATGCAATGCTTCTTGGAATGACTGCTACTCCTAAAAATGAAATCGATAAGAATACCTATGGGATTTTTGATCTTGAAAGAGGCGTTCCGACATTTGCATATGAATTGGATAAAGCAGTCGAGGAAGGCTATCTTGTAAATTATTCTACGCTTGAATATAAATCAAAAATAATGGAGACAGGAATTCATTATGACGATTTATCTGATGAAGAAAAGGAAGCGTATGAGGAGTCTTTCTCAACAGATGAAACATTTAAGTATGATATATCAAGTGAAGAGATAAACACCTGGGTTTTTAACAAAGATACCATAGATAAGGTTCTTAAAGAACTTATGGAAAAAGGACTCAAAATAGAGGGCGGCGATAAGCTTGGCAAAACTATCATTTTTGCTAAGAACTCCTTGCATGCAGCTGAAATAGTAAAAAGATTTGAACATATCTTTCCAGAATATGGTGGAAATTTCATAAAGCAGATTGATTACAGCATAAATTATGTTGATTCTCTAATTGATGATTTTAGTACCAAGGAAAAAATGCCACAGATAGCTGTTTCTGTAGATATGTTGGATACAGGAATTGATATTCCTGAAATTCTTAATCTTGTTTTTTTCAAGAAAGTCAGAAGTTATTCAAAGTTCTGGCAGATGATTGGCCGTGGAACAAGATTGTGCGCTGATCTTCTTGGTGAAGGCATAGATAAGGAGAAGTTCCTTATATTTGATTTTTGTAATAACTTTGAGTTTTTTAGAGTTAATAAAAATGGAACCGAGAATGGAATTCAGGCAAGCCTTACAGAAAAAATATATAACACTAAGGCAATGATCTGTCGCGAACTTCAGGCAGCAGCTTATACAAGTGATGAGAAGTATATCAATTACAGAAAAGTGCTTGTTGAGGATTGCCATAAAGAGGTTGAAGACTTGAATGATAATAGTTTTATAGTTAAGCGTCATTACAAGTATGTCGAAGCATATAGGAATCTTCTGAAATGGAATGACCTTGAAACTGTAGAAATATCAGACATAAAGGAACATATTTCTCCGCTTGTCAGACCTAAGAAAGATAATGAACTGGCGAGAAGATTTGATTACTTGATATATAGTATAGACCTTGGCATGCTCCAAAGTAAAAATGTTCAGACACCTATAGATATTGTTGTAGGTGCTGCTGAAATGCTATCAACAAAGTATTCTATTCCACAGGTTGCAGCGCAGAAAGAAACGATTGAGAAAATTCAGACTCAGGAATTCTGGGATAATGCTACCATAATCGAATTGGAACATGTTCGTGATGCAATGCGTGGGTTATTGCAGTATTTAGATAAGATTAGCAAGAAGCCTATTTACACTGACGTTGAAGACACAATTACAGAATTAGAATCGGGTGGACCGATTTACACAAGCAACGACCTTAAGAATTATAGGAAAAAAGTAGAGTTCTATCTTAAGGAACATGAAGACAATATTTCTGTATATAAGCTTCGCAATAACAAAAAGCTCAATGAAGCCGATATGAAGGAACTTGAGAAAATTCTCTGGAATGATCTTGGCTCAAGAGAGGATTACAAAAAAGAGTACGGTGATACTCCTATTGGAAGACTTGTACGTAAAATAGTCGGTGTCGACAGAGCAGCAGTTAACGAAGCGTTCAGCAAGTTTTTATCAGATGAACATCTTAATGTTAATCAGATCAGATTTGTAAATCTAATCATTGACTATATTGTGGTGAACGGAAACATCGAGGATAGGTCAGTCCTTATGGGCGAACCGTTCCGATCTTATGGCAGCATAGTATCGCTTTTTAAGGATGATATGGGAACCGCGCAAGAGATAATGGATGTCGTTGAAGAGATTAAGAAAAACTCTGAAATGCTTGCGTGATTTTAGTGTTTTCTTTATGCAAAAGAGAATTTGTGAATGAAGATATCAAGTTATAAATATTCAAATTGTGAATGTTTGTTAAATGGTATCTAGAATGTCAATATATGTGTTGCCTTTGTTGAATGTTTTGATTGATTACTATCTAGCATTTTTAACGTGATTGGAAGGAGATGTATATGAATCTGGTAGCAGGAAAATGCCCTAACTGTGGAGCAATAATTAATGTTGATTCATCCAAAGATGCGGCAGTATGTGAGTACTGCAAAACACCATTCATAGTTGAGAAAGCAATTAAAAATGTTGATATCAATATTCAGAATGCAAATATTTCTCTCAATGAAGGTAATATCAATAACGTAAATAATATGAGCGTGAATGGTGGAAACGTGCATATAGATATGGCAAATACTGTGCAACACAATGTTACGAATATAAAGAAAGGTATGTTTGGCACACTGGCAGAAGGTATTTCAAGAGCAATAGAGATTGAAGCCGAGCATGATGCCAAAAGGCAGGATGAACTTAGTCAATATACAGGATTTATCATTATAGGAACGTTATTCTTGTTAGGCGTGGTTGTGGTTTGTATGATGGTATTCTATTTGCCTGAACAAATAGAATTTTATAAAAGAGTAAATAGCAGATACAACAGCGTAAAACAAAGCTTTTCTACAGAGGTTGAGGATGATAACTCTTTATCATATGATGATGCTGAAGCTTATTATGATGTATATGATGGACCCGCCTCACCATCAGAAGCAGATGTTGTTGAAATGTTGGCATCCATTGATAACATACTAGAAATTGAAGCTGTTACAGAGGAAAATGATAGTAATGAAAGTCTTAATAAACCAGGAGGATATAGTGCGGATATATTCTTCTCTTCTAAATATCTAGAGGGGACTAGAGCATTAGAAGATTGGGATGGAAATAGAATGAGTCCAATAGATGCTGGTACCGCTGGTGGGGGAAGCATAGAAATATATTCAAATGTTAGGGATGCAGAGGACAGATGTAAATATATACATGAAATGCAGAAAAAGATAGGCGGTGGAGAAAAGGATGCTATCGTAGGGACATGTCTTGTTAGAATTTCCAGGAAAATGAAGGCTTCAAAGCAAAATAAACTAATGAATTTAATAGTAGATGGGTTACAAACATTAGATTAATTAGTATTGATTTACATTATGAGGATTAAAATGGAGAACAAAGAAAACCGTGTATGGGGAATACACACAAAAGACGATATGCTTTTTCTTAACGGTAATCTTATTGCAATAGGTTGGGAAGAAATGGGTGATTTATCTCCGTTGAAGGACAGAGAGGATATCCGGAAGAAGATCGGTGAGTGCTATCCTGATTCTTCTAAACAATCTATAGCAACCAATACCGGGCAGGTTTTTCGCTTTCTGCAGGAAGTACAGGTGGGTGATTATATTGTGTTTCCTTCAAAAATTGACCGAATGATTAATATAGGTATTGTTGAGGGAAACTACTATTATGAAATCGGAGCCAAGGATTCTGGATTTAAATATCTCAATCGTCGAAAAGTGAAATGGCTAAAGCATATTTCAAGGCAGATGTTTTCACAAGGGGCGCTATACGAAGCAGGGTCAGCTTTGACGATATTTCAAATTAAAAACTATGCTGAGGAATTCTTGTCAGCATTAAATAGTGATTTTAAGAAAAAGGCTGAAGCTGTTCCAGTAGAGGACGATACTGTTGCTGCGACGGCGGAAGAAATACAAGAAAACACTAAGGATTTCATTCTAAAAGAACTAAGCAGACAGCTTAAAGGGTATAGTTTGGAGGGATTCGTTGCAAATCTTTTACAGGCCATGGGTTATCGAACCAAAGTATCAAAACAGGGTGGTGACAGTGGCATAGATATTATTGCTTATAAAGATGAATTGCCACCAAGAATTCTTGTGCAGGTAAAGAGTGTTGATGGAGATATTAAAGAAGCTACAATTCAATCCTTGAAAGGTGCTATGCGAGAAGGCGATTATGGATTGTTTGTGACTCTTTCCAATTATACGAAGAACGCACAGGCGTACCTTGATAATACGCCGATCATTCGCGGAATAAACGGAACTGAGCTGGTAGATCTTATTTTAATGTACTATGAAAAATTGAATGAAAAATATCAGAGAATGATCCCGTTGAAGAAAGTTTATATTCCAGTAGTAGAGGAAAAAGATGATATAAGCTAAGTTGGACTACCGACGAAAAGGAGAAGGAGAACAAAAGATGATTTATTGAGGTACTGCAATGATAGATATTACTTTTGATTTTACAACAGATTCTTTCGATTATTGGAAGGATTTTTGGGAAAACAACGATGGATTAGGAGCTGGTAACTGTGATCCGGATAGTTCCAGTCCAACATTGCAAGAATATCATAAGCAGTTATGGAGTAAGGAACTTCCTAATGGTCAATGGATGATGCTTGAAAAAGGCTTTGGGAGTGAATACTTCACGTGGAGTGGTTTTAGATTTGGTAGCGATTCTATAATCGTAGGCTTCAGATATAAGCGATACAGGCATATCATTGAGCAGGTAATGAATAGGGTTGGTGATTATAAAGCTTACTATGAGGATCTGATCAGGAAGTCATATACGATTGGGGGGATGGTTATATTCCCAAAGCACCAAAACAGTATCAATCAGAACAGGGGAACTAATAAGCTAATTGCTGATAGGTGGGACTTGACGCTAGAATGTATTAGAAAGTACTACAATGGTGAAGACAATCCGCTTATGCCAATATTTATGAGTGATAAAGCGTTCTTTGATTTGTTTGTAGATTTCAGAGGATATGTGGATTTTTTCTTTCTTCAGGACTGTGTGACAGATGATTATTCAAAGGTAAACATTTGGGATGGACAAGGCGATTTTTCAGAAGATGGATTGCCAAAAACAGTTGATGATTATTTTAATTATTTAGACAAAGAATTCGAGTTCCTAGATGCTCGTAATAAACGAATTGATGAGTATTGCAAGGAACATGGATTATAAAGGGAGACTGGACGAAAGGAGAATCCCATGAACGGACCATTTGACGACATTTTTGGAAACACACCCTTTGACCTTAACCGCGACGGCCACATTGATGGCGGAGAATGGGCATTTATTAACGACACTCTTTTCTCTGATGACCTGGACACTGATATAGATGAAGAAGATGAGCTTGAGGATGAGCTTGATATGGTGGGACTTGATAGAGATGAGCTGGAGTTAATGGATCCTGAGGAGCGCTGGGATGCCCTGGAAGATGCAGGACTTGATCCGGATGATTTTGAGGATTTTTAAATTAGATTGAGCTTTGGTTGATTGGGATATGAAAATTACCAAATCGCATTATATTAAGCGATTTGGTAATTTTTTTGTTGAAAAACTCAATAGTTGAGTTTAAAATTTAATCAAAATAAGTTACATGCAACTCATAATAAAGAGAAAATAAACATGAATCTATATTTTAAATTATTAAATAAGCCTGTTTTCAGGATGGATGATGTAAATAAATATTATGACAATATAACCAGTGCTCGTTCAGCAATACGAAGACTATTAAATGCCGGTATGGTCAAAAAGATACGGAACGATCTATATACATGCGTCAGTGGCGAAAATGGTGCAATCATAGCTGATCGTTTCCAAATAGGCTGTGCAATTAACGAAGGGGCATATATTTCACATCACTCAGCAATGGAGTATTACGGAATAACAGATCAGGTTATCTACGATGTATATATATCTTCGCAAACAGCATTTAATGATTTTGAATTTGAAGGATATCGGTATCATCATGTGAAACCTAACATTTCGCAAGGTGTGCAAATGCAGGAATTTTCGGGCGGTGTCATCGTTACTGACAGGGAACGGACAGCTCTTGACTGCATAAAGGATATGGACAAGATATCTGGAGCAGAGGAAGTTATTTCTAATATTGAGTCGCTAGGACGACTTCAAGAAAAAAGGCTACTCATGTATTTGAAAGGATATGACAATCAATTTCTCTATCAGAAAACTGGCTTCTTATTGGAAACATCCGTAGATAAGCATGGTTTGTCAGAGACTTTTTTTGATACTTGTAGAAACAAAGCTGGAAAGAGCAAACGATATTTTACTGCTTTGTCTAAAGGCGGGAGTTACAACAGTACATGGAAACTGGTGGTGCCTAAAAATTTATTTAATATGAAAAACGGAGAATAGGCGTAAGCCGATTTTTGATAATTGAATATGATTTTTAAATAATCTTAACCGTGCAGGCTATGTAGTGATATGATGTAATTACGAATATTTTTTATCAGCAGGAGACATACAAGATGACAGGCAAATATCCGGTTATTACATTATGCGGCAGCACACGTTTTAAGGACGAATTTATGGAAGCGCAGAAGAGACTTACTCTTGAGGGCAATATTGTCATCAGTGTAGGTCTCTTTGGTCATTCAGGGGATCAGGAAGTTTGGGAGAATATGGACGAAGGCACCCTTACCAAGACCAAGGAGATGCTGGATGACATGCATAAGCGCAAGATTGATATGGCAGACGGTATTTTTGTAATCAATGTAGGCGGTTACATTGGAGACAGCACCAGATCTGAGATTGAGTACGCAAGAGAACATGGGAAAAAGATTGAATACCTTGAGCCTGTTAAAGAGTAAGGAAAGTGAAAGTAGGCATGCGAAAGATGTCATTTCGGATATTGGAAGTTATCAGGGATTGAACTAAGGGAGACATAAATGATACGCATCACGGTATGGAATGAGTATAAGCATGAACAGGAGCTGGATGTAGTTAAGAAGGTATATCCGGATGGAATACACGGCTGCATCAAAGCTTTCTTATCGAAGGAAGATGATTTTGAAGTAAGGACAGCGACATTTTTTGATGAGGAGCACGGACTGACAGAGGAAGTGCTTGATAATACAGATGTACTCATCTATTGGAGTCACGCCCTGCAGGATGAGTTTTCAGATGAGGTTGCACAGAGGATTAAACGTCATGTTTTATCCGGAATGGGACTTATAGCTCTCCATTCTGCGCATTATTCTAAAATGCTGCGGCTCCTTATGGGCACTACCATGACGCTTAAATGGAAACATGATGAATCTGAAAAGCTCCGGTGCACGGCGCCTGCGCATCCTATAGCAAAGGAGATCCCGGAATGCATAGATATCCCTATAGAAGAGATGTATGGTGAGCCCTTTGATATTCCAAAGCCTGATGAGGTTGTCTTCACAGGATGGTTTTCAAATGGATATGTATTCAGGAGCGGATCTACTTTTACCAGAGGAAAAGGAAAAATCTTTTATTTTCAGCCGGGGCATGAGACTTGCCCAACATACTATATTCCTGAGATACAAAGGATAATCGTCAATGCAGTTCGATATTGCAATCCGGATGGAATAGTAAGGTCACTGCCGCAAAATGAGGAGATAAAAGGATGAAGCTTTCGGTATTCTATGATCATATAGTTGAGGCCCAGGAGCAGACGGGAAAAGATATAGACAGCATTCTTAAATATGTGAAGGAATGCGGTATAGATGCGCTCGAAATAAGACTAAGTCACCTGCAGAAGGATGAAAAAGCAGCCGGCAGGATAAAAAATGCAGGGCTTTCTGTCAGCTGTATTTTTGAATTTTATGATATGGGAAAAACAGATGAGACAGAGAAAATAAAGGCTCATCTTGATATGGCAAAAGAGCTTTCAGCGCCAAATATCATGATCGTTCCCGGCTTTTTGGAAGGCGGAGACGTAGACAAACTAAAAGAATATATGAAGGATGAGGCGAAGCTTTATTCCTTCTTTGATTCACATGATGAAGTAAAGCGCATGGCGGAAGGTATGAACAGGGCTGTGGCCATGGGCAAGGATATGGGAATTACAGTCCTTTTCGAAGACTTTGACGACTTCTCATCGCCGATGTCAGGAATAAACGGAGCTGCATGGTTCCTCGATAGGTGTCCCGGCATTGGATTTACCTTCGACTGCGGTAACTTTATCATGCACGATGAAGATGTGCTTTTCGCATTCGACAAGTTTTTCCCAAGGATAAAGCACGTTCACTGTAAGGACAGATCAGATGAAGCCATACCCGTTGGTGATGGAAGAATACCTATAAAGGAAGTGGTTACAAGGCTGGTAGAGTCCGGCTATGACGGATACTTTGCCATAGAACATTTTGATGCAAAGGATCAGATGGGCTTCATAGGAAAATCAGCCGGGTTCCTTAAAGCTCTATGAGGAGAGATAAGCGACAAGGAAGTGTAATATTTGGAAGAAGGTTCTGACCAATGAAAAAAATCTACATGCTAATTAACCTCATACCTCTTGGATTATTTTACCTGTGGGACTGTGTGCTTGGGATTGGCATAAATCCTGTCAGGCCTGTGATTGTATTGGGATTTTTGTTCTTGGATATTCTCCTTTCTGAGAGCATGAAAGACTACCTGTTGTCAGGACTGATCCTTTTTGCATCATCGGTAATCGGAGTCATCATAAACACGACCTGTTATTATTACACCGTCAGCAGCGATTTCGAAACTCCGATTGTAGGTGCTTTCATTGCTATTGTATATGCCATAGGCCTTGCTGTTTTCATTTGCATTGGTGCGATAATTGTTCATTTTATAAAGAAAAAATCCGTTGATGAAAAAGAAGATGATATGGAGTTATTTTTCTGAACTTAGATAACAAAGTCTGATTAATGAGGAGGACCGGTAGTCCTATCACCAGACTACCGGCCAGTGTTATGAAGAAAAGTGTCATGAGGGGTTTTCATCCTGGGGGAGGATGTTTTTCTACGTCCGCTAGCGGATCGTAGAAGGGGTTGCCAAGAGGTTTTGTGTGCCTCTCGATGTATTCATAATAATTCCCCAACCTTAATTGAACTTTAAAGTAATATGACGAAATTGTGAAAACTTGAAATTAAGACATTTTAGGAGGTCATATCTTCTTGGAATATTTTTGGAAGCAGCAGGATGACATCCCTGCAGGGATGGGATATCCTCTGTTTGGAACGGTACATATAATAAGCGCAGCTGTCACTCTGCTTGTTGCGGGAGCACTTATCTTTTTCATATGCCGCATGAAGTCTGACAGGCAGCGAAGAGTACTTAAGGGGATTCCTGTCCTGATGCTGGGTATGGAACTGTTTAAGGATTTATTTCTTGTTTCTGTTCACAGATTTAGCTTGTGGTATCTTCCGCTTCATATTTGCAGCATCGGGATTTTCATATTTCTTCTCAGGGAGTATCTTCCGGGGCAGAGGGCAAAGGATTTCTTTGGGGAGCTTTCATTTATTTTGATTTTTCCAAGCTCTGTGGCTGCGCTGATTTTTCCTGACTGGACGATCTATTATCCGGCTTTGAATTTCATGAACCTGTACAGCTACGCGTGGCATGGAATGCTTATCGTGTATCCTTTGGCGCTAAGATTAAATGGATATGTTATTCCTTCCATAAAAAGGATGCACTGGCCGTTGCTGTTTCTATGCTGCGTAACACCTTTCATATATGTTTTTGATAAGCTTTCGGGCTGCAATTTTTTCTTTGTAAATTATCCCGTGGCAAACAGTCCCTTATCTTTTCTTGAATCAGTCATGGGGAATCCGGGGTATCTTATAGGATATGCAGGGCTTGTTATGGCTGTGATAGCGATTGTATATTTGATGGATTCCATATGCGCCAAAACACTTTCTAAAAAGAAATTCTGAATCCATCCGGAGGTAGATAGGAAGGTATGAAAAAAGAGAAAAAATCCATGTGGGCGTGGTTCCCCATAACATTTTTGACGGCACTTTTTTGCTGCGTTTTGTGGGGGAGTGCGACGCCTGCTATCAAAATCGCATATCAGCTTTTTGGAATAAGCCCTGATGATACCGCATCCAGGATTATGCTGGCGGGGGCCAGATTTTTTCTTGCAGGTGTAATGACAATAGGCTTTGGATCGCTTCTTGCAAAGAGATTTCTTTTGCCAGGGCAGGACTCCTTTGGAAGCATTGCTGTGCTGTCATTTTTTCAGACAGTGGGACAGTACTTTTTCTTTTTCATGGCGCTGGCACATATCACAGGTGTCCGGGGCTCTATCATCAACGCTGCTGGGAACTTTTTTGCGATACTCCTTGCTGCGTATCTTTTTCATTTTGAAAAGTTCACACTTAGAAAATTTGCGGGATGTATCACGGGGTTTGCGGGGATATTCCTGATACTTGGAGGACTAAGTGCTTTTAATGGAGCGGAGTCGGTTTCTTTATCCGGTGAAGGTGCAATGCTCCTTGCTGCGATTTTCTATGCCCTTTCATCCTGCTGCATCAAGATTTATTCAAGAAAAGAGAATCCTGTTGTGCTCAGCGGATATCAGTTCATGCTTGGGGGTTCTGTTCTTTTCATAATCGGTTTTACCATGGGCGGACATCTTATTTTTGGAAGCATTTCCTGCGTGTTGAATCTTATTTATATGGGCTTTATTTCCGCAGGAGCCTATACTCTGTGGGGGATTTTGTTAAAGCACAACCCTGTCAGCAGGATATCCATACTGGGATTCATGAATCCGGTGATGGGAGTCCTTCTCTCGGCTATTTTCCTTGGAGAAAACAGGGAAGCATTTTCCATAACCGGGCTTATCTCTTTGTTATTAGTAGTTGCTGGAATCATCATAGTTAATACAGAGAAAGCGGGTAAGTCTAAAAGATAAAAAGTGAAAGCAGGGGATCGCCTTGTTGTTGTCGGGGATGATACAGGGGTTGCCCTGATCCCGGCTGAGTTTTACGTGAATATTTTGGATGTTTATATTACCGCTCGCGCGCGAGGATTTTGCATGCGGGATACTATGTAACCATCTGATCACACAATTGAAAATTGTATAAAAAATAGTTGCACAAAACGAAGCTGGCATATATAATATGAAAATGTTTGTTAGATATGGCTAACAAAGCAAGTTGCAACTTATTCAATTTAATAGACAAAATATAGACATTACAGGAGATTAGATATGAAAATCAATAAGTTAATTAGCCTTGTGCTTACAGCTGCTATGGCACTTACACTTACTGCATGTGGACAGCCCAATAAGAGAGCAGCCTCTGCTGAGACTGTTACAGTTACAGATGTAAGAGGTGAGGTGGAAATCCCTGCAAATCCGCAGCGTATTGTAGATTTAAGCGGAAACAGTGATATTCTTTCTATCCTTGGATATAAGGTTGTTGGTACAGCAAACAGTGATGCTTACGACTACACAAAGTTCCCGGCGTACCTGGAAGAGGAGCTTTCCGGTGCTGAGATTTTAGGATATAGCATGCAGGATACAATGGATATCGAAAATGTTATGAATCTTAACCCTGACCTGATCATTATTTCAACAGTTCAGGAAAAGCTTTATGATCAGCTTTCAGCGATCGCACCTACAGTAATGATTCAGCTTGAGGCTCTTAACTGGAAGGACGATATTTACACAATTGCAGAAATCTTTGGTAAGACAGATGCTGCAGATGCATGGCTGTCAAACTATGAAGCAAAGGCTACAGAAGTAGGAAATCAGATCAAGGAAAAGTTTGGCGATGACACATCATATCTTTCATTCCTTGCAAGTGGTGGTCAGTTCTTCGTATTTACAGGTGCAGGCTTCGGTTCAGTTCTTTATGAGGATCTGGGACTTGCAAGACCGGCAGGTCTTCCGGAGCAGGATGACATCAGCCTTCCGGTAGTCACCTACGAAGGATTAGCATCAATCGAAGCAGATGTAATCTTTGCTATCGCAACAGACGATGATAAGGCAGACATGGATTCAAATGCTATCTATAACAGCCTTGATCCGGTTGTAAACGGAAAAGTCGTAGACCTTCCTTCATCACCATACTTCAATCAGGGATATAGCTGCATTGGAAGAGAATTGTTGCTTGATGAAATTTCTGATATGTTAGGGAATTTAGAATGAAAAAAATTACTGGAGAAATAGTAATTCTATCAGCAGGCATCCCGGCTCTTGTAGTCGGGGTGCTAATTGCTGTTTTAAAAGGAAGCATGGATATAGGAATAGATGATATTGTAAATGCGCTATTTAGATATTCAGGCTCCCTTGAAGATATGTTAATAAGAGATGTACGTTTGCCAAGAGCAATTGCAGCAGTGATGGTTGGAGGCAGCCTTGGACTCTCCGGAGCCCTGATGCAGGGTGTTACCAGAAATCCAATCGCAGAACCATCCCTCCTTGGAATCAGTCAGGGGGCTACATTGGTGGTGGCTGTTTTTTATGCCTTAGGAAAGTCTGCCACCCTCTTTGGAACTCTTGGAGCATCCCTGGCAGGAGCACTTGTCACAGGTCTTGTGGTAATTATTTTTGCACTTTATAATCCATCAAATATGTCAGTATCAAGATTACTTTTAGCCGGAACTGCTCTTAGTACATTTTTGATCTCCATTACAAATATCATTGGCCTTTTATCAAATCAGTCTCAGATGATTGGTTTTTGGGTAGGCGGAGGATTCAGAAATGCAGGCTGGAGTGAAGCTGTACTTGCAATGGTGGTAGGCATCATTGCCCTTGTGATCGCTATATTTTTTTCACCCAAAATAAATATAGTTAGCCTTGGAGATGATGTTGCTACAGGACTTGGAGCTAATCCTAAAAAGGTCAGATTTTCCACATTACTGTTGATGATCCCTCTTTGCGCCATGACAGTTGCAGTGGGGCGCACTATTGGATTTGTAGGTCTTATTGTTCCTCAGATAGTAAGACTTACAATCGGTGAAGATTATCGCAAGATCATCCCTTACAGCTTTTTGCTTGGCTCAGTGCTTGTGGTATTTTCCGATATCCTGGCTCGCACTCTTTACGACCCCTACGAAATACCTGTAGGAATATTTACATCCTTGCTGGGCGTGCCATTTTTCTTATACATGGCAGGAAGGAGCAAAGGATGAAAAAGAAACTGACATTTATAATTCTGGCTCTGTTGTGTCTTAAAGCGTTTCTGCTATCCATGTACTGGGGCAGTTATCGGATAAATGTATCGGAAATCTTTGCTGTGTTTTTAGGCAAAGGTGAAAACATGGCAAGAATTGCCATAATGACAATAAGATTGCCCCGTACCATCATGGCGATATTTGTGGCTGTGGGCCTTGCTACATCGGGAGCAATCCTTCAGACCATCACTAAAAATGATCTGGCGGACCCGGGTGTAATGGGAATCAATTCCGGCGCCGCACTTGCAGCAGTGCTTTTTGTAGAGCACCAGACAGCAGCTTATTACACAGAGCTTGGAGAATTTTCCATTTACATGCTTCCGCTGTTTGCTATAACAGGTGCGGTGATTTCAGCAGTTTTTATCTATGTGTTGTCATGCTTTGGAGGCTTTTCCAACACCAGGATGCTTCTTACAGGTATCGGTGTAAATGCCGGAATCAACGCCTTTATCAGCTTTAGAACATTTAGATTTGGAAACAATGAATACAACAAAATCCTTACCTGGACCACAGGTTCTTTGTGGGGCTCAGGCTGGTCCTATGTAAAGGTTATTGTTCCGATTATAGTAATTACTTTCATCATTGCAATCTACAATAATAAAAAGCTGGATGTGATGCAGTTTAATGATGAAGTTGGTACAGGTCTTGGATTAAATGTAGATAAGGCCAGAGTAGGGCTTCTGATTTTATCAGTAGTAATGGCAGGAACAGCTACAGCGTTTGCAGGAAACATTGGTTTCTTAGGGCTGGTTGCTCCGCATATAGCAAAGAAGCTTTTAGGAAACAGGCACAAAGCATTTATTCCTGCATCAGCCATGATAGCAGTGGTAATTCTCATTTTTGCAGATGCCATTTCAAGAAACTTGTTCTCGCCAATAGAACTGCCTGCCGGAATTACGGTATCAGTAATCGGTGTTCCATATTTCCTGTATCTGGTTTGGAAAAATAAAGAAAGTTAGTGGTGTAATATATGACAGACAATATTGCAATATCCGTAAAAAATCTGGATGTTGGTTATGACAACAATCTCATTATTAACGATATGAATCTTGATATCCCCAAGGGGAAGATATCTATCATCATTGGCGCAAATGGATGCGGAAAATCCACTCTTCTTAAATCCATGGGCAGAATGATTAAGCCGATTGATGGAGAAATCTACATCAACAATAAAGGTATCAAAAAATACAAGGACAAGGATCTGGCAAAGACAATGGCAATCCTTCCGCAGACTCCCAAATGTCCCGACTCAATCACTGTAAAAGAGCTGGTGGGCTTTGGAAGATATCCTTATCAGTCTGCAATGTGCGGAATGTCCAAGGAAGACAATTCCATTATTGAAGATGCCATCGAAAAAACAGAACTTACTGACTACAAGAACAGAGGAGTCAGCACCCTGTCGGGAGGTCAGCGCCAGAGAGCCTGGATCGCCATGACCTTAGCGCAGGATACAGATATAATCTTACTTGATGAGCCAACCACATATCTGGACATGGCATATCAGCTTGAAATCCTCACACTCCTTAGAAAGCTTAATGAGGAGAAGGGCACTACCATTGTCATGGTCTTGCATGAGCTGAATCTGGCCTGTAAGTTTGCGGACAACATAATAGGCCTTAAAAAGGGCAGCGTAATCTGCCAGGGAAGACCCGCTGACGTTATTACTACAGAATGTCTTCATGCTATCTATGGCATCGATGCCTGCCTTGTTCAAAGTGAAAATGGCTATCCTATTTGTATTGATTTTAAGTAAAGGTTTTATGGCAGAGATTTTTTAAATATATAATATTGGAAAAAATGATGCCGGAATGATTATAGAAATCGATAAAAAGCAGACTAAAGTAATGTGATGAAATTGTGAAATATATCGCTGTAGAATACGTTAGATTATGTAAAGTGAAAAATTAACTTCGATTAAATTTTTAAGTAATGAGTTGTAAAATGAATTATAATTGTATTTGGTGCATCAGTTCAGATTTAAACAGAGAATAGATGCATCGGTGTGAAATAGAAGAGGTTTTAGGAAGGGGTTACACAATGAATAAGAAGAGATTTGTTTGGCTTTCATTATTTTTGATGGTGCTTGCACTGACCTTTGGAAAAAAGGATGTGCAGGCTGCAGAGTTTGTTTGCGGATTGACAGAAGACAATATCACCTGGAGTCTTTATGATGACGGAACACTTGTTATAAATGGGACTGGCAAGGTAGAGGAAAAGAGGCAATATAATGTTCATAAAAGCCAGATTAAGAAAATTGTGATTGGGGAAGGCATTACAGATATAGAGGGCTTTTCTGATTATACTGCCTTGGAAGAGGTTGAATTGCCAAGCACCCTTGAGGGAATAGGGCATAGTGCCTTTATAAGGTGTAGTAGCCTTAAAGAAGTTGAGTTACCGGAGACTGTTAAATATATTGGAATATCTGCATTTTTGGGATGCACCAGTCTTGAAAAAATAAACTTTCCTGACTCCTTAAATATTCTTTGGCATTATGCTTTTTCTGGTTGTACAAGCCTTAAGAGCGCAATATTACCATATTCATTAAGCGATGTTCCGAGTGGTATTTTTCATGGATGCACCAGTCTTGAAAAAGTCAGACTTCCCAGGAAAATTTCAAAAATTAAAGATGATACGTTCGGTGGTTGTATAAGTCTTAAAGATGTGGAGATGCCTCTGGAACTTTATGAAATCAGTGATAATGCATTTTTCGGCTGCCAAAGCCTTCAGGAAATAGTTATCCCTGCCAGTGTTGAGTATTTTGGTAATAATTGCTTTAGAAATTGCTACTCTTTAAGTAATATTGAGATGTCTGATAAACTTTTTAGTAGTCTTACTGACAAAGCTAAAAAGCAATCTTTTGCCAATACAAAATGGTATGTAGAGCAGACGACTCCTTTTATTGGAAAAATAGACGAATGTACTTATGTTATCAATGCTGATTGCAGCATGACTGTAACAGGAGGCGATGATTTTAAGTTTTATCAGCTTGATTGGGGCTATTCAGAAATTATAAATACTCTTATTATAGGCCCAAACATAAAAAGTGTTTCATTGAATTACGGAACTGAAAATCTTGAAAAGATAATAAATAAATCTGATGCTCTGATTAGACTTTGGACACCCAAAGGCTATTCCTGGTGTGACATAAATGATCAGTCGTGTAAAATAAAAGAGCTTGGCAAGGGTACTGCTATCAGAGTGGAAGGAGATCTTCCGGAGAAAACTGAAGGAGGTTCTCAGTCAGGTAGTTCGGAGAGTGGCTCTCAGTCCGGTAATAGTGGCAATGGCTCTCAGTCTGGAAATGCCGGAAACGGTGATCAGGCAGCTTCCGAAAAAGTAAACATACAGCAGGCAGAAGAAACAGGTCTTAAACCGAATGCAAAGGCGAAGATTTCAGGTGGTATAACTGTTCAGGCCAGTGCTGACGGTTCTTCTGTTCGAATTATTTCTGCAGAAAACAAGAAGAAGCTTACAATACCCGCAACAGTTAAGGTTGAAGGTAAAGAATATCCCGTGACGGAGATTGCTAAAAAGGCAGTTACCGGTAAAAAGGTTGCGCAGCTTACTGTAGATGCAAGGAACCTTACTAAGGTTCATAAAGATGCTTTCAAAGGCGCAAATAAGCTTTCCAAGATGACAGTTAAGAAGGCTAAAAAGGGCACAAAGATTGCAAAGCAGCTAGAGAAGGCTTTAAAGCGAGCAAATAAAAAAGCAAAGATCAGTTATAAAAAGTGAGATTTTCTGATGCGGCATACGATGTCTGTTGAGTTCTGTGCCAAAAGAGTTACAGTGAATTTTCCATCTGAAGGAAGAGTCACCTTGTAGCAATCGTGCTGACCCATTCTGAGTTCATTCCAATTTCCCGAATAGTCAGTAGTTGGCTGCATGGGAGTAGGATTGGTTATGCTTCCCGCTGCATGAACTTTGATGGCTGTCTTGGGAGCAAATGCGTATGCTGATGTAAAAGTAAGACATATCGCAAGTGCTAAAATGTTGGCATAATTGTTGCTTTAGTGGGCAATGAAGAACGTTTTTACGCAGAGAAAATTATTGCAAGGAGGTTAATAATGAAGGTGAAAAAAGTGTTTGGGGTAGTAGCTGCGTTTGTCATAGCGGCTACAACCACGTGGGTTAGTCCTGCGCCGCAGGTAGAAGCAGCAGATAATCTGGTTTATGAGTATGATGCGAATGGTTCTGCGAAGGTCGTAAAACCTGAGGCAAAAAGACTCATGCCTGTGACTTTAAATGATGGAGGACAGGATGCATCATATCCTCAGAATCTCAGGTGGGATGACGTCAACAAAGGGTGGGCGTATTTTGAGAAAGGCACCGGAGAAGCATACTATTTTCTCAAGTTATATCGCAATGGCGAACAATGTGGCAGATGGAATTTGGGAGAGTTGAAGTATGAGACTCCAATCATAAAGAAAAAAGGTAATGGCTTTATTATCAATACAGCTAATGATTTTAAACAATCCGGTACCTATACATTTAAAGTAAAAGCAGCTGTTAACGATAATGACAGTGAATTTGAAAGTGGAAAAATTAGTACAAGCGGAGAATACACTTACAACAAGCCTTTAATTAGTATAGAAACGCCGACCAATCCTCGTTGGAGTACCACAAAGCCGGGAGTTGCACTTTGGAATCCAGTAGACAATGCAGCAGCCTACATGGTTTGGCTTCAAGTACTGGAACCGGGTGCATCTTCTCCGAAAGGTTCAGTTGGACTGTATGTGGACGGTGGCAATAGCAGTTCTGTAGATTTTTCCAATCATATTGGTGATACCTCTGCTGATGTAAAGTATAGATTTGTGGTGTCTGCCTACAGCCCGAATATAGAATTATATGCACACGGAGTAAACTCCCAGCCTTCTGAATATTGGGCCGGATCAAAATTCCCCGGCGCAGGCAATTCTGATGCTAAATCTGCCACAAATAATATTAAGAATGCGCAGACTGCGACACAGGCTCAGTCTGCTCTTGACAGCTTTGTAAAATCAGTTGATAAGGACGCTCTTGCTTTGAATTTGCAGTCAAATTCCGATGCAAGAAATGAACTTACTGATATGGAGAATGCCTATAAATCGAAGGCAAAGGTTACTGTTTCCAACAATGTCACAGTGAAGGGTATAGACAGCAGCAAAGTATCGATCATCGGCGCAGGTCTTAATGCCAATGCCAATGAGAATGTGTCCTTCAATATTTCAAACACAAATGAAAGTTCCAAGAAGGCCATTAACACAAATCTGTACAAGAACATTGTTCAGCTCGATTTGAATATTTCAAATGCCGGAAGGGTATCTGCTGATGGTAAACTGGCTGTACCTGTAGTTATCACAATGCCTGTACCTTTAGGGATGAATCCTACTATGATGTACATACTTCATTTCCATCACTCAGATGACGGATTTGATCTGATCCATCCAAGAATTAATAGCGATGGAACAATTTCTTTCACAGTAACTAACTTCAGTACTTTTGCATTTGTTGATACTCTTAACGTTGGTGATTCAGTTACAGACAGCAAGAGCAACAAGTACAAGGTAACAGGAACTGACACGGTAGAGTTTGTTGCACCTAAGAGTAAGAAAGCTACTTCAGTGAAAATTGCTGACACAGTAGTAATCGGCGATTCAACCTACAAGGTTACATCAATCGCTGACGGTGCTTGCAAGAGCATGAAAAATCTTAAGAGCGTAACAATCGGAGCGAATGTCAAGACTATCGGAAAGAACGCATTTAAGGGCTGTAAGAAGCTGAACAAGATAAACGTAAATGCAAAATCACTGAAGACCATCGGCAAAAATGCATTTAGCGGCATCGACTCAAAGTGCAAGATAACAATCACCATCAATAAAAAGAGCCAATACAACAAGGTTGTATCTAGGTTCAAGAGTAAAGGCGCCAAGAAGGCATCCTTCAAAATGAAGAAGGGTAAATAAGAATTAGAATAAGAAAGGACAATCGACGATGTATCGATTGTCCTTTTTTGTAGTTTTTGGGGAAACTTCTATGAAATACTGCGAAGCATAGGCTATAATTGAAGCATATGTGAATTTAGGAAGGTCTAAAAGTGATGATAGCGAGCACGATAATTTAAGTTTGTTGATTAGATACACCTTTGACAAAAGAAAAAATTTGAAATGGGGAAAAGTTTTGGAAATAGTATTAGCTACTGAGAATGACAGAAAACAGGTAATGGATTTATATAATGAGCAGAAGGGCAGGGAGTTTTGTTTTTGGGATGAGGATTATCCATCAGATGAGACCATTGATTTCGACCTGTCCCGAGATGCTTTATTCGTAGTAAAAGAAAACGACAAGGTCGTAGCTGCAATATCTCTTGAAGAGGATGATGCAGTGGACAGTCTTGATTGCTGGGATAAAAGTATATTCCCCGGTGGGGAGCTTGCGAGAGTTGCGGTTTCGCCATCACTTCAGAGCAAGGGTATCGGCAGACAGCTTATAGCACATGGCATGAAGACTTTGAAGGAACGCGGATACAGAAGCATCCATTTTCTTGTAAATAAGGAAAACAAGAAAGCCATTTCGTGCTATTCCCACTTTGGCTTTAACGTGGTGGGGGAATGCTTCATGTACGATCAGGATTTTCTTTGCTATGAAAAGGAACTGTAATAACCTTCTTTGCACTGACAAGGCTTCCTCACTACAAAGGTCTGAATAGTTAAATCCTGCAAAATAAATGGTTTTTATTGAAAATTAAGGATTTAATGCCCTCTCAATACCATGCAGCTGTGATAAAATATAACAAAATAGGCTATACCAAAAAACAAGGAGGGGGCATGAGCTGGAACGAAAAATTAAAGAAGATTCCTTATGGAGGTGACTACAATCCGGAGCAGTGGCCGGAGGATGTTTGGGAAGAGGACATGAAGCTGTTCAGGCAGGCCGGGATTGATACCGTTACGCTGAACGTTTTTTCATGGGCAGCATTGCAGCCTTCAGAGGATGAGTACAACTTTGACAGGCTGGATAAGATAGTTAAGCTGGTCACTGAAAATGAGATGAATATTATCATGGCTACGTCTACAGGAGCCCATCCCGCATGGATGGCCAAGAGACATCCTGATATTCTTAGAGTCGATTATAAGGGCAGAAAGCGTAAATTCGGCGGTCGCCACAATTCGTGCCCTTCAAGTCCCACCTATAAAAAGTATGCGCAGAGGCTGGCAATGAAGCTTGCTGAGCATTACAAGCACCAGAGAAATATAATAGCGTGGCATATCTCAAATGAGTTTGGCGGTGAGTGTTACTGCGAGAACTGTGAGAATGCGTTCAGAAACTGGGTTTCCGACAGATATAAGACTATCTATGATGTGAACAAGGCGTGGAATACCTCCTTCTGGGGACATACCTTCTATGATTTTGATGAGATTGTTGCGCCTAATGAGCTCTCCGAGGAGTTTGAGTTCATGGGAAGAGCACACACGGATTTCCAGGGAATCTCCATCGACTACAAGAGATTCATGTCGGATGCTATCCTTGATTGCTACAAGCTTGAGAGAGATGCCATCAAGGAAATCATTCCCGATGCCAATGTGACCACTAATCTTATGGCATTCTTTAAGCCCCTTGATTATCAGAAGTGGGCGAAGGAGATGGATTTTGTATCCTGGGATAATTATCCGGGACCTTCTGATTCACCTGCAAGAATAGCCATGAGCCATGATCTTATGAGAGGCTGCGGAGACGGAGCACCCTTTGCACTTATGGAGCAGACTCCCAGTGTGACAAACTGGCAGCCCTACAATGCCCTTAAGAGGCCCGGTGTCATGAGACTTTGGAGCTATCAGGCTATGGCCCACGGAGCTGACAGCGTTCTCTTTTTCCAGATGAGAAGAAGCATCGGTGCTTGCGAGAAATATCACGGCGCGGTAATAGATCACGTTGGAACCGGGAACACCAGAGTGTTCAGGGAAATAACAGCTCTCGGAAAAGAGCTTCGTGATATCGGCAATGCCACCATCGGCATGAGGACTCATTCGGACGTGGCTATCATGTTTGACTGGGATAACTGGTGGGCTGTTGAGTATTCCGCAGGTCCAAGCAAAGACCTTGCTTACAGGGAGTTGATCGCTGATTACTACGAGTCCTTAAGAAATATGAACGTCAACGTGGACATCATCGGTCAGGACACAGATCTGAGCAAATATAAAGTGGTTATCGCACCTGTTCTTTATATGGTTAAGGGTGATCTTGACGAGAGGATCAAAAACTTTGTGGAAAATGGCGGAACCTTTGTTACCGGATTTTTCAGCGGTTATGTTCAGGAAAATGATCTTGTTATAACAGGCGGATATCCCGGAAAGCTTCGTGATATTCTTGGTATATGGGTAGAGGAGACTGATTCCTTTGGACCTGATAAGTGCAACAGCTTCAGCTATCACGGACAGCGTTATCCCGCAAGAATCCTGTGCGATCTGTTACATCTTGAGACCGCAAAGATGAAGGATGACTACGGATATCTGGAGGATTTCTACCACGGAATGCCTGTTGTCACCAGCAATAAATTCGGCAGAGGAAAAGCATATTATATCGCAACCTCCTCCGATGAGAGCTTCAGGGCAGCATTTTTATCAGATGTTCTTGCAGCCTCCGGCGTACATTCACTTATGTATGCATCTGAGGGCGTTGAAGTTACAAGCAGAGAGGATGATACCGCCACCGTTATTTATATCCTGAATCACGGTGATGCGGAGGGTATCTACGAGCTTCATGACGAAGGAATGGAGATTATTAACGGTATAGAATTTGGCGCGGGCATGCATAAAATCGCGCCTAAGGATGTGCACATCATTAAGATTATGAAGTAATTACGCTTAAGGATGTGCATATCGGAAAGATATAGAAGTAGTTGAAGCTGATGCATGTTCAGCAGATTGGAGTTTTATGGAGGGCAGCATACAGACACTGCGCTTTAGAGCAGAAGAGATACTTGAAGAGCTTACGCTTGATGAAAAGATCGGAATGATCCACGGCAATGAGCTCTTTAGAACAAAGGGCGTTGAGCGCCTCGGCATTCCTCCCCTTACAATGTCAGATGGCCCATGCGGAGTCCGCGCTGATTTTCAGCCAAGTCAGTGGATACCCGTGGGAAATACGGATGACTATGTCACCTATATTCCCTGCAACAGCGCCATTGCAGCCACCTGGAACAGGAAGCTTTCAGAGAGAGCGGGAAGTGTTCTTGGCTCCGAAGCAAGGGGCAGAGGTAAGGATGTAATTCTGGCTCCCGGCATTAACCTAAAGAGGACGCCTCTTTGCGGAAGAAATTTCGAATACTACAGTGAGGATCCGTTCCTTACATCACAGCTTGCTTCTGAGTATGTAAAGGGTATTCAGCAGTGGGACGTAGCTGCATGTCTTAAGCATTTTGCCCTTAATAATCAGGAGAGTGGAAGACTTGGCGTTGATGAAGAGATTGATGATGATGTTTTAAATGACCTTTATCTCAAGGTATTTAAGGACGTTATCGACGCTGCAAATCCCTACAGTGTTATGAGCGCCTACAACAAAGTAAAGGGCGAGCTTTGCAGTGAGAGTAAGTTCCTTCTCAATGAGACCCTTCGTGAAAAATGGGGCTATGAGGGCTTTGTTGTATCTGACTGGGGCGCTGTTAAGGATACTAAGAAGGCAGCAGAAGCAGCAATAGACTGCGAGATGTCCGTAAGGGATAATTTTGATGAGTATAAATTTGCTAATCCTCTAAAGAAGATGATTGAGGATGGCGAGATAGATGAAGCCCTTATCGATGAAAAGGTAATCCATATCCTTATTTTGATGCTGCGCCTTAACATGCTTGATGAGGACAGACTTATAAGAAAGGATGCGCCCTACAACAGCTTTGCTGCAAGGGCGGATGTTCTGGATATAGCAAGGGAGTCCGTAGTTCTTTTGAAAAATGAGGACAATACACTTCCTCTTATCAGACCAATGATCAAGGATAAAAAGATTCTTGTTGTTGGCGAAAACGCAAACCGCACCCATTCCAATGCAGGCGGTAGCGCAGAGATAAAGGCTCTTTACGAGATCACTCCTCTTATGGGATTAAAGGCCAGAGTCGGAGGCGGTACAAGATTCGATTATCTGAGGGGTTATGCAAGCGCGTTAAATGTAGAAATGGAAGCAGGCGGCACCAACTGGCAGGCTCTAAGTCTTCAAAATTCCGGCGGCGACATGGCGGATAAGGAAAAAGCAGATGCAGAGCTTAAGGCCTACAGAAAAAAGCTTCGTCAGGAAGTTCTTGATGTATGCGAAGACTATGATCACGTGATTTTCGTGGGCGGTCTTAATCATGACATTGATTCCGAGGGCGTTGACAGAGCAGACATAGACCTTCCCTATGAGCAGAATGAACTTTTGGAAGCGCTTCTGGAAAAGAGACCGGATACAGTTGTAGCCATGATTGGCGGCGGATGTGTCGATATGACAAGATGGCTTTCAAAATGCAAGGCACTTCTTTACATGTACTACAACGGCATGGAGGGAGGAAATGCTCTTGCTGAAGTTATAGTAGGTGACATCTCACCCAGTGGCCATTTACCTGAGACCTTCTATTGCAAGAAGGTGGACTGCTCCGGCATATCAGTTGGCGATTTTGGTGACAAGGAGCTTGTGCACTACAGAGAGGGCTTCTTTATTGGCTACAGACATACCTGCAAGGAAAACATTCCTGTTCAGTTCCCCTTCGGTTATGGTTTGTCCTATTCCAAGTTTGAGATATCGGATATTTCCTATAACAGCGGAAGGCAGATGGTGAAGCTTAATCTCACCAATACAAGTGATATTGACGGATCTGAACTGATTCAGGTATACAGGCTTCCCGATGAGCAGGTGCCTTATTTTAGACTGGTAGGCTTTGAAAAAACATATCTTAAATCAAATTCTACTATAACAGTGGAAATCCCTGTGCTGGATGAGACTGGAATAGGGAAATATGCAGTGGGAATAAATGCACTTGACCTTCAGGAAGTAAAATAAAAAATTCTCGTACCCCAAAATTCTATTTTTGTCAAGTACGAGTTTTGAACAAAATGGTTCACTTTTCGTAGTCACGGAAGGTGAACCATATTATATAATAGTTCTAGTAAAATGAATTTGAAAGGACTTGTGGATTAAGATGAAACGCTTTATCGCAGGTATGATCCTTCTGGTCATGATTCTGCTAGGCGCTGAAAATGTGCATTGTAACGTGTATGCTGCAACAGCGAATACGGAGGTGATTGCAGAAGATACATATGAAAATGAAAACAGTGCCGGACAGCCTGATGCAGTCTCGGACACTTCTGCTTCTGATGAGACGGAGGAGGATGCAGAGGTGCTTGGAGCCCAGAGGGACGAGAATGACAAATTCGTTATATGTGTAGAGGTTGCCATTTGTTTGATCTTTGCGATCGGACTTATAGCAGCCGGAAAAAGCGGGTATGAAAATTAAAAATAAATGAAAAAACGCGAGCTGGGGAGCTCGCGTTTTTTCATTTATTTTTTGAATATTTTATTATCATTCGCCAATGCAGTTATATCCCTTATTGATAAGGATGTTCTCTACTGCGTGTACATCATCGGTATGCATTACCATGATAGGAAGACCGGATTCACGGTTAAATGACAGATATGTATAATTTACGTTGATATTGCTCTCATAAAGAGAGTTAAGAATCTTATCAAAAGCACCGACTTCATCAGGACATTCGATAGCAAGAACCGATGTGGTCTTGCAGATAAAGTCTGCAGCTTTAAGAACTTCAACGCAACGATAAGGATCGGATACTACCATACGAATGATTCCGAACTCGGCTGTGTCATTGGTAACGGATCCTAAGATGTTAATGTCGTTTTCTCTGAGGATACCGGTTATTGTCTTGAAGCATCCTTTTTTGTTTTCAGCATAAATAGAAACCTGTTTCAGCATTTTTTTACCCTCCCGATATGTTATAATACAACATGTTGTAAGAATGAAGCAAGGGTATTAGGATTATAGTATGGCTGCAAAAAAGACTACGGATTATCCCGTAAAGCAAAGACAGATTAATGAAGATATAGCAAACGGAAGCTTTAAGCCCTGCTATCTGATTTACGGAGATGAGGGTTATCTCAGGCTTCAGAACAGGGATAAGCTGTCTAAAGCGCTGCTTGGCGGCGGAGATAAGATGAATCTGCAGCACTACGAAGGTGCTAACCTCAATCCCCTTGAGATAATCGATATGGCGGAGACTCTTCCTTTTTTCGCAGAGAGAAGAGTAATAATTATAGAGAACAGCGGCTTTTTTAAGGTCGGATGCCCTGAGCTTGCCGACTATCTAAAGAGCCCTTCAGATACCACGGTTTTTCTTTTTGTGGAATCAGCTGTTGATAAGAGAAAAGATATGTATAAGGCGGTCCATAAGATCGGCCTTGATATAAGCTGTGATACGCCCGATGAGCAGATGCTTGGAAAGTGGATAGTATCAAGGCTTGGCGCAGAGAAAAAAAGAATCTCGCCAAGGGCTATCGCATATTTTATAAATCGCGTCGGTACCGATATGTCAAATATGGCAAATGAGATGGAGAAGCTTATCTGCTACTGCATTGACAAGGATGAAATCACAGAGGCGGATATAGATGCCATCTGTGCAAACTGGCTCACCAGCAGGATATTTGAGATGACGGATGCCATCGTGCAAAAGAATCAGAAGAAGGCCATGGATATCTACTATGAGCTGATCGCTTTAAAGACGGCTCCCGAGCAGATTCTGGCGTTGATATCGAGACAGTTTAATCTGCTTCTTATTACCAAGGAAATGTCGGAGACGGGACATCCGCAGAATGCCATAGCATCTGCTTTATCCCTGCCTCCTTTTATCGCTTCAAAATATATAGGCTGGGTAAAAGGCTATACGAGAGACGATATAAAAGCCTCTCTTGATATGTGCCTTGAGAGTGATGCAGCAGTTAAATCAGGAAAGCTTGATCATACTATAAGCATAGAGATGATCATCATTAAGGCGTCATCGAGAAAATAGTGACCGCTTTATGGTATAATGCTAATGCAAAGGGGGCTGATACTTATATGAGAAAACCATTACCACAGGAACTGTACAGACACTTTAAGGGTGGGAAATATCAGGTTATAACCATAGCCAGAGATGCTGATACAGGTGAAGAGTACGTAATATACCAGGCATTGTACGGAGAGTTTACCGTTTATTCCCGTCCGCTTTCAGAGTTTGTATCAGAGGTGGATCACGAGAAATATCCCAACGCAGATCAGAGAATGCGTTTTGAACTTTTTACACCTGGTCACGACGACAACGCAGATACCATGGATCATGTGGAAGAGAAAAAGTCTAACGTGGTTACTCCTGATGATGGTGTTAACAGTAATTATATGAATCGCACCATCGAGGAAGAGGCGGAGGATTTTGGTATGAATCCTCTTGTGGTTCGTTTCCTTGATGCGGATACATGTGCCGCAAGACTTGAGGTACTTAATCTATTAAGACCCGTTGTAACAAATGAGATGATTGATGTAATGGCTATGGCGATCGACACCGAGATTCCAGGGGATGATCCCGATGACAGATGTGCTGAGCTTAGAGAGTGCCTTCTTACGAAGCAGAGATTCGAAGTATCAAGACTTCGCGGATAATTTTTTATAAGGAGATATGGGGAAAGATGAAGTTACTTAGTATTGCAATTCCTTGCTACAATTCACAGGATTATATGAGGAAATGCATTGAGTCTCTTCTTGTTGGAGGAGAGGACGTTGAGATTCTGATAGTAGATGATGGTTCAAAGGATGATACAGCTAAAATAGCAGATGAATATGCGGAAAAATATCCGACTATCTGCAAGGCCATCCACAAGCCAAACGGCGGACACGGTTCAGCTGTAAATGCAGGACTTGAGAATGCTACGGGACTCTATTTTAAGGTTGTTGACAGTGATGACTGGGTAAAGGAGATCGCATACAGAAAAATCCTTACAACCCTTGAGGAATTTGTAGGGGGTAATGACAGACTGGATCTTCTCATCAGTAATTTTGTATATAACAAAGAGGGTGAGCAGAGACATAAGGTTATGAGATATAACCACATGTTCCCTATTGAAGAGCTTTTCACCTGGGATGATGTAAAGAGGATTTCCATTGGACATTATCTTCTTATGCACTCCGTTATTTTCAGAACAAAGCTTCTTAAGGACTGCGGACTTAAGCTTCCGGAGCACTGCTTCTACGTGGACAATATCTATGTATTCAATCCGCTTCCTTTTGTTAAGACCATGTATTACCTGGATGTAAACTTCTACTATTACTACATCGGAAGAGCAGACCAGTCCGTAAATCAGCAGATCATGATCTCAAGAATCGATCAGCAGATCCGCGTAAATAAGCTCATGGTTGATTATTATGTTGAAAACATCGGAATGATCAAATCCAACAGGAAGCGTCATCATTACATGTTTAATTATCTTGAGATCATTACAGCTATCTCAACGATACTTATGCTTGCTTCCGGAACAAATGAGAATCTCGAAAAGAGAAAAGAACTCATGAACTACATTAAGAAAAGGAGCCTGCTTTTATATTGCAAGCTCAGATACAGAATCGAGGGTGTATTTGTTTATCTTCCCGGAAAGGGCGGAAGAAAGATCACTCTTGCAGGCTACAAGCTTGCTCAGAGGCTGTATAACTTCAACTAAAAAATTAATACGAAAGCGCCGGCATCATTTAACTGAATGCCGGCGCATTTTTTGTTCTTAATTTTTTATCAGGTTCTGTAGGTCTTAAGCTTTTCCTCATGACGTGCATAGGCGTTAACAATGAGCTCGCTCTTATAAACCACAAGATTCATAACGATTGCGAAGAGTGTTCCGCCAAGTACATCGATAACTGAGTGCTGCTTGATAAACATTGTAGAGAGCACGATCAGTATGCTGAATACCAGTGAGAAACGCTTGATGCCCTTGCCATATCTGTTTGAATTAGCTACAGCAATGTGTGTTCCAAGTGCATTGTAAACATGGATGCTGGGCCAGAGATTGGTAGGTGTATCTGTCATGTAAAGATGTGAGATCATGGCAGTAAACACATTGTCTCTTGGCATCACCACAGGCCTTAAATACTGAATGTTGGGCCATAATGATGAGATGATCAAAAAGGCTGTCATTCCGGTAAAGAGGAATGCTGCATTTTTGAAGAAGTCCTCCATGTCATACATAAGTAGGAACATTACGAAGAATATGGCGCAATAAGCAAACCAACCAAGATATGGAATTATAAATATCTCTAAAAACGGGATTTTGTCATCAAGTGCTGCATGTATCTCTGTGTAGTGTACTGCATTAGTATTCTCCAAGTGGAAGAACCAGACAAAATATATAACCGCATATATGAGAACGAATATCGTACATTTGATAGTTTCAAGCTGACGCTCTTTTGTCCAAGGCTTGTCAAAGTACTTCGATAAACTCTTTTTCATAAAAAAAAACACCTTATTAAGTTAAATTATTAATGATTTGTTACCTTTATGAAGTAATATAGAACAAAGCCGGTAATTTTTCAAACCTAAAAGTGACTAAAAATCATTAAAAAAATATAAATAATAGGGCGTTTTCACTATAAATTACATAAGCATATTCAGTTTTTTCTGATGGCAGGTAAGAGTTATGTCGTCAGATTTAAGAAGAACCTCACCATCTGTATGTACCCAAAGGGGAAGCTCAGTCTTTATACGGATTTCCTTGGCCTTAAGGTGGACGATTCCCTGCTGGCCATAGTGCTTTCCGATATAAGCCATGGGAAGTACCTTAAAGGTCTGAGCCATGCTGATGTCACCTGCGGCAATCAGCTCAAAATAGCCGTCCGAGAAATCTGCATCCGGAGCGAAATTAAATCCGCCGCCTTCGTAGTGGTGAATCATGGCAGCAGCAAATATGAAGTGGTCGATGTGTACCTTTGTGCCGTCATCTGTTTCTATGTCACAGGCGGGCTGTATTGCGTTCACAATCTGTCTTACAGCTATGGAGCCGTAGGTCAGCTTTCCAAGACCGATTTTGTTAAGGAAGCTCTTGGTGCCGGAGGTTAAGGCTTCCTCGCAGACTGCGGCGTCAAAACCTATTCCGCAGCTTACATCAAAGCGTCTGTCCGGAGTAATTCTCTCATCATGAAGTCTTGACAGGGTTTTAGTCATATTGTTGTAGTGAACATTACCAACATCAAGCTGTCTTACAACATCTCCCTTAAGTATTGTCTCAAGAAGCTCATCTGTGCGCTTTGGAAGCTTCATGTCCCGCACAAAATCATTACCTGATCCCAAAGGAATAACGCCGACTCTGACATTATCAAAATCCGCGATTCCTGATATAACTTCATTTATTGTGCCATCGCCGCCCATTACAAGCATGTTCAGCGGGCCCTCAAGCTTGTGATGTGTATCAGAGGTAAGGCGGGATACTACGCTCATGGCGTGCCCCGGTCCCTTTGTGAATACGACTTTATAGGGAATTCCCAGACTTTTACATCTTTCCTCGAATTTGCTGTAGATATTTTTGCCATTTCCTGATCTGGCAGATGGGTTAACAATACAATAAAACATTTTTTTGCTGTCTTTCTAAAGTAATAATATTTTGTAATAAATAAGGGCTTATGCCAGATTTTTGATGGCATCCCTCTGACTGATAAGCTTATCATAAAGCGGCTTATAGTCCATATCCTCCCTGGCGCGAAGATGCTCGGTAATAACGTTAATGGTCTCATAAAGAGGCGTCAGCGAAAGATTTCCGATTACACCCTTCAGGGCATGTACCGCTTCAAAGGCTTCATCAAGATTCTTTTCCTGCAGAAAAGTGCCAAGAGTATCGAAACGTTCATCGGAGATGCCAAGCTCTATCATTTCCATATAGAAATCCTCCATGCCCATGCATCTCTCCAGACCTTCGTCCACATTTGCGCCAAAAGCTCTGAGTGAATCTATAGTCATAACATTCTCCTTATCTGCTTAGAAAATTCTGTACATAATATAATTATACAAAAAAATATAGATATTTAATATTTTTTTATATGTTTTTTCTTTTTTGAGAAATTGTATATGGTACGATTTATTGTAGTGGCATAGACTCTTTAGCATTTATGCGCATGTAGAAGGAGATCAGGATGAAGAATCACACGATTTTGATTGTGGATGATGAAATAGTCTCTCTTCGTATGACCGACCATATTTTATCCAGTGAATATCATACTATTTGCGCTTCTTCAGGTAAGGAAGCCATTAGTATTATTGAAAATGAATCCCCCGATCTTGTTTTGTCTGATTTAAGAATGCCCGAAATAGACGGCTTTAGACTGCGTCAGATAGTACAGGAAGAAAAGGGGATAAATATTCCCTTCATGTTCATGACTGCCGATAAGAAGGATGAGACTGAAAGTAAGGGCTTTGCGATAGGCGCGCTGGATTATATCAAAAAACCCTTCAGGGCAGATGTCCTCTTAAAGCGCATTTCCAATATTTTCGTAAATCTCGAACAGATAAAAGGACTTAAGCAGAAAGTGGGCACAGATCCCATGACCGGGCTTCTGAATAAAAAAGCCTCCCAGGAGGAGATCGAAAAAGTCTGCAAAAAGAACGGCGGAGCACTTATGATGATAGATTTAGACAGCTTTAAGCCTGTTAATGATATCTATGGTCATGATATGGGTGATAAGGTGCTTATACGTTTTGCGCAGATTCTGTGCTCAGCCATTCGCTCCACTGATATTGCAGGGAGAATGGGCGGCGATGAATTCATTATCTATTGTAAAAATATCAACAAAGAAGAAATCATTAAGGAAAAATCAGCCTACATAAACGAAGAGATTCTGCGCTCTGCCAAGGAGCTTATGGGCGAAGATATGACGATTCCGCTTGGAGCCTCAATCGGATGCGTATTTGCACCTACGGAAGGTAAGGATTTCCTAACACTTTTTAAGAAGGCGGACAAAGCGCTCTATGACGTAAAACAACACGGTAAGCATGGCTACAAGATTTTTGTGGAGGATAGTGACGATAACTCCGCAAATGAGATGGCAAAAGGATTATCCGCAGCTATGATGCTTATGGGTGAGAGAAGCCCCAAGAAAGGCGCAATGCTTCTGCCTCCTGAGCAGTTTAAGCATGTTTACAGATATTTGAACAGAGTTGTGTCAAATTACAGGACCTCCGCCTATGTTTTGCTTTATTCCGTAACTTCTGACGGTGATGTTGGCGAGGAGGATGCTGCTGATGTCTTCACTGAAATGGTGGCAGGGCTGTTAAGGGAAAGTGATGTTGTAACAAGGTTCAGCAAAAATCAGATAATGATAGCTCTGACTAAGGCAGCAGGACAGGATATAAAGGTAGTTACTGACAGAATAGATAAAAGCTGGAGCGAGACGGAGTTTTGCGATATCATCACCATATCTTATGAGATGGGACGCTTCCAGGGAAAATAAACAGATGATTGTTGGTGGGATAAGGTGGAAAACAGAAATTCTGATTTAAAGCGATATCTTACGCCTTTAGGCGCATGGGCTCTGGCCTTTGGATGTAGCGTGGGTTGGGGTTCTTTTGTTATGCCGGGGACAACTTTTCTACCTATGGCAGGACCTTTCGGAACTGTGATTGGCATGTTCATAGGCGGTCTTGTTATGCTGCTTATCGGAATTAATTATTTTTACATGATGAAGCATTATCCCGATTGCGGCGGTACCTATTCTTACACCAAAAATACAATGGGCTATGACCATGGTTTCATAAGCACATGGTTTCTTATGCTTGTTTATATCGCAATAGTCTGGGCCAATGTCACGGCTCTTCCTATCATCTTCAGAAATCTTTTCGGTGGTCTTTTTCAATTTGGTTTTCATTACAATGTTGCAGGCTTTGAGGTATATTTCGGCGAGATACTTCTAAGCTTTATTGCACTTTTAGTCGCAGGTGTAGTATGTGTGCTTGGTGGCAGATTTTCAGCCGTAACCCAGATAATTATGGCGGTGCTTTTGCTTGGAGGTATCGTCTTTTGTGCTGCATTTATTTTTACTAAAGGGGGAAGCAGTATCACAGAGCTTAATCCGTATTTTTCAAATGAGACAGGTCAAATAAAGCAGGTCGGGAAAATAGTATTGCTTGCACCATGGGCATTCGTCGGATTTGAATCCATTACCCATTCCGTAGAGGAATATCGTTTTGATGTGAAAAAATCCATAACTGTAATTGTGGCTGCACTTATTGCAGGTGTTTTGGCCTATTCTCTGCTTGCACTTATCACTGCCTCTGCGTTTCCTGAAGGGTATATCAGCTGGAAGGCCTATATTAACGATCTGGATAAGTTTTCCCAGGTTGAAGGACTTCCCGCTTTTTATGCTGCAAAGACATATCTTGGCAATAAGGGGATTGTAATTCTTGGAATAGCAGCTCTATGCGGTATTATGACAGGTCTTGTGGGTAATCTTATCGCTGCCAGCAGGCTTGTCTATTCCATGGCAAAGGACAACATAGTAGGAGACAGATTTGCAGAATTAAACGAGAGCGGCGTTCCAGGAAAGGTTTTCTTGATACTTGTTCTTGTATCTGTTCCGATTCCGCTTTTTGGAAGGACAGCCATCGGCTGGATCGTAGATGTAAACACAATTGGAGCGACGGTTGCCTATGCCTATACCTCCTGGTCTGCCTATAAGACTGCCAAAAAGGAAAACTATCTGCCCATGAAAATAGTGGGGCTTTCAGGCTCTATCATTTCGCTTTTCTTTACTCTGTATTTCCTTGTGCCGGGCTTTTGGTCTGTCAGCGAGCTTGCAACAGAGTCCTACCTCATTCTTATTATTTGGAGTATGTTGGGCTTTTTGGCATTCCGTCATGTCTATATGCGGGATGAAAAAAGGCGCTTTGGAAGGTCCACGGTAGTTTGGATTTCCTTGCTGTTTCTTGTATTTTTCCTTTCAATGCTATGGTTTAGAGAGGCTACAAAAGAGACCACTGCAGAGGTGCTGGTGAACCTTGACACCTATAACGAGGAGGAACTGTCAAATCATGGCGTAAAGCTGACCTTGAATGAAATTATAGAGTCAGAGGATTATATGGCTTCCCAGGTTGAGATGGTGAACGATTCCATGCAAACCAACAGTATGCTGCAGATGGTCACCATACTTATTGCGCTTTTCATCATGTTTTCCATATACAATTCAATGATGCACAGGGAGCGGGATCTTGAGGTACAAAAGGCAAGAGCTGAGGAAAACAGCAAGGCAAAGACTAAGTTTTTATCAAATATGAGTCATGATATAAGGACTCCCATGAATGCCATAATCGGTTATACGGAAATAGCCAAGGACGTTGAAAATATGCCGCAGGAGGGCGCTGAGTACTTAGATAAGATCGAGGCTTCAAGTAAACATCTTCTTGCTCTTGTAAATGATATCCTTGATATGAGCCGTATTGAGAGCGGCAGGATGGAGCTTGATATAGTTGAGACGGACCTGCAGAAATCCATGGATGATATCAGGAATCTGTTCTCAAATCAGATGAAGCTTAAGGATATTGATTATACGGTAACCTGTGAGAATCTTAAAAACCGCTATGTTATGTGTGATTCCAACAGGCTTAACAGGGTGCTTCTTAATCTTATAAGTAATGCCTGCAAATTTACACCTGAGGGCGGAAGTGTCAGGGTGACTCTTACGCAGCTTTCAGAGGAAACCAGCAGGGCCTTTTACAGGATAAGTGTTAAGGATTCCGGAATGGGTATGAGCCCTGAGTTTGTAGATAAGGTTTTTGTTGCATATGAGAGAGATAAGGATGTGACCGGAATTCAGGGAACAGGCCTTGGAATGGCCATTGCAAAGAGTATTATCGATCTTATGGATGGCACTATCACGGTTAATTCCAAAAAGGAAGAAGGCACGGAGTTTATAGTTGAAGTAAGCTTTGCAACGGATGATCAAGAAACAATCAAGGCAGAGGAGGATGCTGCCGCTAGTACGGCAAAGCTTGATCACACATCCATACGTCTTCTGGTGGTGGATGATCAGCCTGTAAACCGGGAGATTGCCTGCCGTATTCTTAAGAAATTCGGTTTTATGGTAGAGCATGCGGAGAACGGAGCAGAGGCCGTTGACAGGGTGAAGGCTAATGGATCCGGATATTATCAGGGTATTTTAATGGATGTGCAGATGCCTGTTATGAATGGTTATGAGGCAGCAAAAGCTATTCGTAGCATGGAGGACCCTGGAATATCCAAGATACCGATCATCGCCATGACGGCAAATGCCTTTAAGGAGGATATAGAGGCTTCGCAGGCTGCCGGAATGAACAGGCATATAGCTAAGCCTATCGATATAAGTAAACTGATCGCTACTTTAAATGAGGTTCTTACAACGGAGAATACCTGATTATGAAGACCAGAAAGCTTAGCCTAACAACACAAATCATAGTAGGCGTATCTGCATTTTTGCTTATCGCAGATGTATTTTTGGGAGTCTCTCTGACAATGCAGTCCCAGAGGGCTATCAAAACTCTGATAAACAGCAGAATGATGGATATGTCCAATACTGCTGCGTCCATGTTGGATGGGGATGTGGTTGGAAGCTTCAAGGCAGAAGATGAGGGGACCGAAGCCTATGAAAGAGAGATGGATAAGCTTCGGGCATTTCAGAACAACATGGAGCTTAAATACATCTATTGCATTAAGCAGGTTGGAGAAAAGGAATTTGTTTTTTCAATAGATCCCGCAGAGGAAGATCCCGGAGAGTTCGGATCGCCCATTGTGTACACGGATGCTCTTTACAGTGCAAGTAAGGGCGTTGCCGCCGTGGATATGGATCCATATGAGGATGAATGGGGGAAGTTTTACAGTGCCTACAGTCCTGTTTTTGATTCTGAAGGGAATGTGGCTGTAATAGTTGCGGTTGATTTTAGTGCCATCTGGTACGAAGAGCAGATTGCCGGATTTTTCCGTATAATCCTTGCGGATATTATGCTGACCGTAGTTATCGGTATTTTCCTTATATTTTTTGTAATGAGAAATGTAAGAAGCTACTTCAAGTCGCTACTTACTGATCTTAATGATCTTGCAAATGACGTTGATGATATTACCAAGGAGCTGGCGGCTTCTTCAGGTGCTTCAATCTCTGAAGATAACAGAGAAAGAGGTACCTCTGACAGTGATGCTCAAAATGAAATTCAGATGATAGGTAAAAAAATTCACTCAGTCAGGGATCACCTGAGAGAGTATATGGACCATGCCCAGAGGCAGGCCAATAACATGATCACGGCGCTGGCATCGGATTACTGGAGTGTTTATTATATAAATCTTGATCAGGATAAGGGTACCTGCTACAGGTCTCATTCAAGACTTGAAAACGGATTAAAAGAGGGAGAGACCTTTGTTTTTAGTGATACCTTTGAAAAATATGCCTATGAGCATGTGACAGAGCAGTACAGAGATGAATTCCTTGAATTCATAGATCCTGAAAATATCCGTAAGAGATTGTCTACGGAATCACTTATTGCCTACAGATATCTCAGCATTAAAAATGGCAGGGAATCCTATGAGATGATTCGAATGGCAGGTGTAAGAAGGGTGGAGGAACGAGTGGATAACACTGTTCATTCCATCGGTGTCGGATTTACGGATGTAGACACCGAGATGCGAAGAACCATGGAGCATAGTCAGGCACTAAGCGATGCTCTAAGCGTAGCTCAGCAGGCAAGTAAGGCAAAAACTGCATTTTTGTCCAGTATGAGTCATGAGATCAGAACACCTATGAACGCCATTATAGGTATTGATAAGATTGCCCTTGATGACCCGGATATTTCCGACAAGACAAGGGATTATCTTAAGCAGATAGGCGCATCGGCAGAGCACCTTTTGAATATCATAAACGACATACTCGATATGTCCAGAATTGAGTCAGGGCAGATGACTATCAAGAATGAAGAGTTTTCTCTTAGAAAGCTTCTTGATCAGATAGATACCATAATCGGAAGTCAGTGCAGGAATAAAGGACTTAACTACAAATCTCAGATGATTGGTGACATCGACCGCTACTACATCGGAGATGCCATGAAGCTTGAGCAGATAATCATCAACATTCTTGGAAATTCCGTGAAGTTTACTCCTGCAGGCGGTGACGTTACCTTTACGGTTATGAGAACAACTCACTTTAACGGAAACAGCCTTCTTAAATTCATAATGAAGGATACAGGCGTAGGAATTGATGAGGAATTTCTGCCCCGAATTTTTGATGCCTTTTCTCAGGAGGATGCTTCAAGAACCAACAAATACGGAAGCACCGGCCTTGGAATGGCAATCACCAAGAATATTGTGGATATGCTAAACGGTGAGATCACAGTCAGCAGCAAAAAGGATGAGGGTACCGAGTTTGTGGTATCTGTGACCCTTGCTGATTCTGAGAGAATTGTGGAGGAAGAAGGTCCTATGGAAGCGGAAGCTTCCAGTGAAGTAGAAGAAATTTCTCTTGCAGGAAGGAGAATACTTCTTGCGGAGGATATAGAGGTTAACGCCAAGATCATAATGAAAATCCTTAGCATGAAGAGTATTGAGGTAGACCATGCAAAGGATGGTAAGCTTGCGGTTGAAATGTTTGAAGGACACCCTGAAGGATACTATGATGCGATTCTAATGGATATGAGAATGCCTGAAATGGACGGACTTGAGGCCACAGTTGTAATAAGAGCAATGGACAGAGAGGATGCCCGCAATATACCTATAATAGCCCTTACTGCCAATGCTTTTGATGAGGATGTACAGAAGTGTCTTCAGGCCGGAATGAATGCCCATTTATCCAAGCCCGTGGAGCCGGATGTTATTTTTGCAAGACTGGGAGAATTTTTGACACTAAAAAAATAATGTGCTATGATACACAACAAGTTTGCTTTAGCACTTTAAATTGTCAAAATTAGGAAGAGGAGAACGGGTATGTATTCATTGGACGAAGTTAAGAATGTTGATGCGGAAATCGCTGCCCTCATCGAGGAAGAGATGGAGCGTCAGAATGATCACATCGAGCTGATCGCATCTGAGAACTGGGTAAGTAAGGCAGTTATGGCAGCTATGGGTAGCCCTCTTACCAACAAATACGCAGAGGGTCTTCCCGGAAAGCGTTACTACGGCGGATGTCAGGTAGTTGATAAGGTTGAGAATATCGCAAGAGACAGAGCTAAGGAGCTTTTCCACTGCGATTATGCAAATGTTCAGCCCCACTCAGGAGCACAGGCCAATCTGGCAGTTCAGTTTGCACTTTTAAAGCCCGGTGACACTATTCTTGGTATGAACCTCAGTCAGGGCGGTCACCTTTCACACGGAAGTCCGGCAAATATCTCAGGTACATATTTCAATGTTGTAGCTTATGGCGTAGATGAGAACGGTTTCATCGATTATGACGAGGTTATCAGACTTGCTAAGGAGCACCAGCCAAAGCTCATCATCGCAGGCGCATCAGCTTATTGCAGAACAATTGATTTTGCTAAGTTCAGAGAGGCAGCAGATGCATGCGGCGCTGTACTTATGGCAGATATCGCTCATATTGCGGGACTTGTTGCTGCAGGTGTTCATCCCAGTCCGTTCCCTTATGCAGATGTTGTTACAACAACAACACATAAAACTCTTCGCGGACCCAGAGGCGGTCTCATTCTCTGGAATCAGGCAGCTCAGGATAAGTACAAGTTCAATAAGGCTGTTTTCCCGGGAATCCAGGGCGGTCCTTTAGAGCATGTAGTAGCTGCTAAGGCTGTATGCTTCAAGGAAGCACTTGATCCTTCATTTGTTGAATATCAGAAGCAGATCGTTAAGAATGCAAAGGCACTCAGCGAAGGCCTTATGAAGAGAGGCGTTCAGATCGTTTCAGGCGGAACAGACAACCATCTGATGCTCATTGATCTGACCAACTTCGACCTTACAGGTAAGGACGTTGAGGCATGGCTTGATGATGCACACATCACAGCTAACAAGAATACAATACCCAATGAAAAGCAGTCACCCTTTGTTACAAGCGGTATCCGTCTCGGAACACCTGCTGTTACCACTCGTGGCATGAAGGAAGACGACATGGATAGGATCGCTGAGGCTATTTCCATCGTCATCAAGGGCAAGGGTGAAAAGAACGACGAAGCAAGAAAAATTATCGAAGAATTAACGAAAAAATATCCTCTTATTTGATAAATTTAAGCATAAATTTAATAGATATTGTGGTTTTAAGACTACCCGGTACATTATACGGGTAGTCTTTTTATTTCGGGGCTTTTCATGTATTTGTATTTTCATTCATGTAAAAGAAAAAGTCGGTATTTTGAATTGTATATAAATTATATATGATTGCGACAATTTATCAGAAAAACAATTAATTACTGACAAATAATCAAAATAATAAAAGAAAATTTAAAAAGTGTATTGACAAATTAAATAGGGGAGGGTATACTACAAACATAAATAAACGAGATACATCTTAAATACTTCAGCGGGTGGCTGAAAGAAAGGGAGGTACGGTCCAAAGGGAACATAAGTTAGAACAGTAAATCTTGTTTTATAATTAGTTTCGGAAAGGAAGGTACAGTCCACCGAGCGAATTAGTTTAACCACAACAAAAGTGAGTAATTCCATCACAACGAGTTCAAGTACATGACATAGTGGCGAAGAATTAGTCGTCGAACTAACCGTCACAGCATACGAGTGCAAAGGTTAATGGAAAGAGCAGGGTTGAGAATTTGGAGGTAAGTCCATTGGACAACGAACAATTTGAAAAGGCGTAAGGGCGAATGGTAATAAAAAAGATCATTCGCCCTTACGTTTTTTTATTCAATAGGAAATCCGAAGGAATTTCCTATTGAATAAAAAGCGCTCCGCTAAGGATGCGACTGGTGCGCAGATGATTTTTGCAAGCTAAAGCTTGCGCGCACCAGCGCGCAAAGAGTCGCGAGCGACTCTTTGTTCTGCTCACTCGCACGTAAGGAATTTGTTGCTTTCAGCAACCGTGCCCGGCGCGAGGATTTCGCGAGCGAAATCCTATTCTAAGGGTGCTATATGTGGGGTTCTATGCACTATATTTAGTGGTTTCGTATCTATGTTTGGGTAGAATTTGTGGTTTCCCTATGCTATACTTTAGATAAGTTTTTTGGGTGGATTCCATAGGGGAGGATGTATGGAAGATAGAATTAATAGCTCCGAACGTGATGAGAGACGTGAGATCAGAAGACAGCGCAGAATCCGCAGCCAGATCATTGCATATTCCATCATGGGAGTTTTTATTATAGTTTTCGTTGCGGCTATCGCATTAGGTATTTCCAAGGCTACAGGTTTTATACAGGAGATGAATGCTTCTTACGAGGCTTCACTTGAGGCTTCCAAAGTAGAGGCTGAGCCCGCTGCGGTTTCATCACCGGAAGAGAATATCACTGAGGCTGAGGTTTCCAGCACTGAGAGCATGCTTGATACAATAGTTGATACCTGCCTTTCGGAGATGCCTATTGAGGACAAGGTTGCAGGAATGTTTCTTATTTCTCCTGAACAGCTTACCGGTGCAGATGCTGTGATCAAGGCAGGAACTGCTACTCAGGATGCTCTTTCAAAATATGCTGTTGGCGGTATTTACTACTCAACCAAGAATATCAAGGATGAGGCACAGCTTACAGATATGCTTTCAACTACAGTTAATATGAGTAAGTATCCTCTTTTCATAGCAACATCAGAGGTTGGAGGCAGCGGAAGCAAGGTTGCCAGCGGACTTTCTCTTGAAATGCCGGCTTCACCTTCACAGCTTGCAGCAGAAGGAAGTCCTGAGAAGGCACTTGAGGCAGCAACAACAGTTTCAGATTATCTCAACAGATACGGATTCAATCTTAATTTTGGAATAAATGCAAATCTCTCTGACAGTGAGCAGTCCTTTGGTACTGATCAGGCCGTTGTTTCCAGTATGGTAGCTCAGACAGTTGCAGGACTTGATACATATGGAGTTTTCTCCTGCCTTCAGTTTTTCCCTGAGATGGCAGACAGCGGAACCACAGCAGAGGGTATGGCAGATATCCTTGCACCTTTTAAGGCAGGTATCGATGCCGGTGCTGATATGATCATGGTTTGTGCATCACCTTCATCGGGAATAACTCAGGATGATACGCCTTCATGCTTAAGCAGCGCAGTAGTTACAGATCTCCTCAGAGGTCAGCTTGGCTATCAGGGAATCATCATCACAGATACTCTCAGTGATGAGTCAATTCTTGAGAGATATTCAGATGGCGATGCAGCAGTTGCGGCAATTCAGGCAGGTGCTGATATGATTTTCATTCCTGATAATTTTGAGGAGTCATATAACGGACTTCTTGCTGCAGTACAGAGCGGCGTTATCAGCGAGGACAGGATAAATGAGTCACTGTCCAGAATTTACAGAGTAAAATATGCCAGCAGAGTAGATGAGATCGCAGCTGATTGATTCAAGAGAAGCTGATAAAAAAAGATGCATTTGCTTTGAATGATAGAAATAAATAATTCGACTAAATTATAAATCCTCACAACCCGGTGGCTGTGAGGATTTATTTTATGGCATATAGGTATGAGAAAAGGGAACAGGCCCTAATCCTTTTAAATAAACGAATCCATAATGGATGAGTAGTTAGGTGTTACGCTGCCTGTCTTTGAATAGGTAGAGCTGTTGCTGGCTGCTCTTGATGCTGCACTCTCCAAAGAAGATGCGGAGGAGGACATCTGATATGCATAGCCGCTGCGGCTGCCAAGAATATTCTTTACAGATTCCATGCCTGCTTCCTTCATTTTATCCTTATCGAGAGAGAGCTTACCCTTATCCGATACTGAAATTCCGATGGATGAGAGCTCATCCTTGAAGGAGTTTGTGATTTTCTCCATGTAGGATGCTCTTGTGCTGGTTGTTGAGTCTGATGCATCGGAAGCAGCAGATACAAGGCTGTTGTATTTTGTTACAAAATCAGAAACAGCGGACACTATCTTGTCTGTGTTGTAGTCAAATACCTGCGCCTTGTTTCCGTCTTCATCCGTTGTTGCTTTCCAGGTCTTTTCAAATATAGAATCGGTTCCTGAGTTGGTAAGCTTTTCTGCAGACTCTTCAAGTGCATTGGCATTTGATGCAATCGATGAGTATTTCTTTTTCTCCGCAGCTACCTGCTGGGATTTGGAAAGCTCTGAAGACTTGGCATCCTTGCTGTCATCAGTTTTGGATGAGGAGCCGTCGTTGCCGACCTTTTTATAATATGCAGAAACAAGCTTACCGTAGCTTCCGTTTTTAATGGAAGAATAGTCGGAAAGCATTCCTGTTAAGCCCGATAAATAATTGTTGGATGAAGATGCGCCGGACATACTGCTAAATAAGGTGGAATAATCCATATTTACGTTTATTCCCATAGACATCACTCCTTTGATCTAAGGAAAAATATTTTCCCGAAAAACGGCTTCCATGCCGTTGCATAGTACCTCTAATTAATTTGTACACCGTAACGTTTAAAGTATCAAATGAAAAGATGATAAATAAAATGAACTATGTGTAAAAGTGTTCGATATATCATAAATTAGGAGTGCTTTTGCTAATTAGATTCAAAATATGATATCGTAGGTTTGCCGTTTCCATTTACAAATTAGTTGCGTATAGTGTAAAATATTTTCGATACATTTGAAAAAGTAAGAGGTTTTAAGCATGTCATCAATAATTCAGGACGATCAGGTTTTTAATAATGAAGTGTCTTTTTGCAGAGTATATAGCAGAGAGAGCAAGAAGACTCTTGAGGAGAGGTTTTTATCAAACCGCATTTCATATTATATTGACTGGCATGAGCAGTCATTTTTGAAAAAGCTTTTCGGTGGCAATAAAAATAAAATCTATTGTACCATTCGCATAAACAGAGCAGATGTTGAGAGAGCCAGAGAGCTGGTTTCAGGACTTGAAGATATTAAGCTCAGGGATTTTGGTGAACACAGAAAAGATAAAAACGGAAAGAAAAAGAAGTAATTAATGGCCTCTGGAGCAGAAGTTGTTCCGGAGGCTTTGTGTCTATAGAGGTAGATTTATGGAGAAGAAGTTTAATAAAGCAGGTAGTAAGGCTGAGGCAGAGAAGAAGGGAAATAAAGGCAGCAAGATCGAGGCAGGTAAGAAGTTCACTAAAGCCGATGGTTCAGGAAAGAGAGGCAGCAAGGCTGGCACTGCCGGCAATAAATCTGATAATGTCAGGAAGGCTACTGCTTCCAAGAGTACCGGCAGGTCCGGAAAGGCGGAGACCACAAAGCAGGCTACCAAGAGTCGTTGCCCTTACTCTAAGAAGTGCGGCGGCTGTCAGATGATCGATATGCCTTACAAGAAGCAGATCGCCATCAAGCAGGAGAAGATGGAGGAACTCCTTGGAAAATTTGGAGAGGTTTCACCCTTCATGGCAATGGAGAACCCGGATCATTACAGATGCAAGGTCCATGCGGTTTTCACCCATGATAAGAAGGGTAATCCCCAGTCCGGTATTTATAAGGAAGGTACCCATGATGTTGTGCCCATTGATGCATGTCTCCTTGAGAATGAGAAGGCAGACGCCATCATTGCAACCATCAGAGGTATGCTTAGATCCTTCAAGATCAAGACCTATGATGAGGATAATGGATATGGACTTCTTCGTCATGTGCTTATAAGAGTCGGTCATAACACCGGTGAGATTATGGTTGTTTTGGTGCTCACATCTCCGATCCTGCCCTCAAAGAATAATTTTGTGAAGGCTCTTTTGAAGGAGCATCCTGAGATCACAACCATAGTTATAAATGTAAATGACAAGCATACAAGCATGATTCTGGGCGATAAGGAGAAGACAATTTATGGTCCCGGATTTATCTATGATACAGTTTGCGGAATGAAATTTAAAATTTCACCAAAGTCCTTCTATCAGGTTAATCCTGTTCAGACGGAGAAGCTCTATTCCAAGGCTGTTGAGCTTGCAGGCCTTACAGGCAAAGAAACTGTCCTTGACTGCTACTGCGGTGTTGGTACAATCGGCATAATCGCAAGCCCTAAGGCAAAGGAAGTTATCGGCGTTGAGCTGAATAAGGATGCTGTTCGTGATGCGAGATTAAATGCAAGAATGAACGAAATTAAGAATATAGATATTTATGAGAACGATGCCAGCAAGTTCATGGTTCAGATGGCGGAAGCAGGCGAGAAGGTGGATGTTGTATTCATGGATCCCCCTCGTGCCGGTTCCACCGAGGTTTTCATGGAGTCCATGTTTAAACTCGCTCCCGACAGAGTTGTCTATGTATCCTGCAGTCCCGACACTCTTGCCCGCGACCTTGAGTTCATGACCAAAAACGGATACGTCGTAAAGCGCATCATTCCTGTAGACATGTTTGCGCATACCAGGAGTGTAGAGACGGTCGTTCTCTTAACCAGAACGACTGATAAGGAATTTTAAGTTTAGGTGCGGTTGGCATTTTGTCAACCGCTATTTTATTTGGAACACCGTGTAATTAGATGCCCTTTTTGCATATAATATTATAGAGGATAAAAATCTTCATACTGATGCAAACGTAATAATTCTTATCTCAAAGGGGGAGATAGATATATGGGTTTCAAAATAAAGATCACAACCAAAAAGAAATTTGCCACAGAACAACAGCGGAAAGATTTTAATGAAATCGTCGCGAAGTATGATAAGGAATATGTAACCTTCGCAGAAATGAAGAAGGCAGCAGAAGAGCTTGATCGTGAACTCATGACCAGGGTCTATAAAGGTCAGCAAAATTCCGGAAAAAACACTTTCAATTTTGGTGCTGACACGTTTTCAACGTTTGTACCGCTTATTGATAATATGATCAGGCTTTCGAATAATCGTGATGAAAAGGCTGAGTGGCAGGGATATCTGGATGAGCTCTTAAATATTTATGATAAAAATGAAAAAACTTACAGGAAAAATGCTCTGTTCGAAATGGATTTCACTCGAAACGATCATATTGCTACCACTTGCACTGAGCAGTCCGGTAAGGATTTATTACCAATCCTTGAAAAAATATCAAAAAAAGCCAAAGAAAAATTGAAGGCTTATGAGAAAGATGAGCATGATCTTGATCCTGATAAGGGTTATACCAAAAAGCAGATAGAAGCCCGTTATTATAGGGAAATGGTTGATAAGGTGGACTACATGATAAAAGGTAGTTTCGCTGATGTGGAATACAGCCAGGATATTGATCATGATACATCAGTTTTGGATATAGCGACATTACCTACAACTCTGCACAATCTTAAAGCTAATGATCCGGACCCTGTTAACACCATTGAAAAGCAGGAAGAAGTCAGCAATGTGTTTCCTTATTTTCATATTCCGTCTTTGGGTGCACAAGCTCTTTCGAAGAAACAGGATTATCAAATAAAGCTTGACGGCGGTAATCTCAGTGAGCAGGAAGATATAGCACATCGTGAATTTATGATGCGCAACATAGCCAAGGTTCAAAGAGGTATCACTAAACTTCAGTACAATACAGCTGACCCCGAGATGAAGGAAGCTTTTTTGGGGTATATCGAACGCAGTGAAATAGATATTATTGGTGTTAGAAATGCTTTTGGAGGTATTAAGACTGCCAATGATGCAAGACTGACCATGATACCAAATGGCTGGGCAATGAATGATGTGGATGCGGTAGGCAATGTGGCAGCAATGGTCAAACATCATCAGAATAGTATTCAGTATAGTAAAGAAAAATGGAATAAGTATCGCAAGGACCTCCAGGACTACCAGAATGACCGGGAAAATGGCGGAGTCCTTGGTATTAGCGAGCCTAAAAAACCCCAGGTAGATGAACCTACTGACGAGGATATTACTATGGCCGCAAAAGTTCAGGTTGAACTTGATAAAGTAGTCAATGCTGTTCCTAAAAATGAGGCTGAGAGAACGGCGCTTCTCAGTAATCTGGCGACAATTGTTGAACCACTTCCTGCTGCTATCAACAACACCAGTTTTAAAGATTATAGTGTAATAGTTGGAACTCTAAAGAATAGGGCAAATACTGAACTTTCCGATAAGGAAAAGATGTTCCTTGGAAAGCCGGAGAAGCTCGAGTCCCTCAAAGGAGATGAGTATAAGCCAAAGGAATACACTGCCGAGGATCAGAAAAAAGATGTAGAAGGTTTCAGAATTCCCAAGCGTGTATACAAGAATTACAATAAAGAAGCCCATAAGGAGATGTATAGACTGCAGAATTTCGGGACAATGCCGGAATTCGTAAGATATATGTCCGGGTGCCTTGCTCCGAATGCGCCTGAGGCTGACAAAAATGCTGCAAAAGCTTTTATGGCTTCTAAAATGTTGGGTGCAGAACAGGGCGTCGACAGATTTGGAAGATTTATCGAAGGATTTACAGAGGAATTATTAAAGCAGCAGCTGGCAGCCAAAATTGAGATGGGCAAAGAGGTTGACAGGTGGCATGACATACTTATGTTAAGTGACAACTATGCACTCAGGAGTGTACGTGATAATACCAACCTGATGTGGGATATTGCTTATGACATGGCATTGCAGCATTCAGAAGCTGCTAAAAAGCTAAAAGAACTGAATGAAGTAAGCGATGCATGGAAGAATTTTGCTGCAAATGAGTGGGGATATACTGCAATAAACGGTATCTATGACAAAAAAGAAAAATCCGCACTTAAGAATCTGCAAAGTGGTCCATATTCTGATATTCCAAAGGAGCACATCGAGCAGTATTTAGAGGAAACTAAGTCAACAGAGCCAAGGTATACCAGGACCGGATTCAGACCTTTGCCTGTATTTGAAGCTGATGGCCCTCTTTTTCTTACTGTGCCTGAAGAAGTCAGGAAAAATGTAGAAGCTAACAATGAAAAGATTCACACACAGATCGAACAGGAAAAAGCACCTAAACCATATCTTAGTTCCGCTGCAGGAGTGACATCCACCGGCACACCTGTGGTTTCTGGCGGGGCTGTTATCAATGCACCTGAAAATAATGGTCAGGTCAGTGGTGGCGCCTTCTTTGGGACGATGCAGGTAGAAAAAGAAATAAAGACAAGTATCGAAAGTGGTTCCGCAGGGAAGTACTTCTATTTTAATGAAACAAATCCAGGAAGCGGCACTTACAATATGTATCCCAAGCTTCCTGAGTATGGATGCGATGGACCAAATGGTAAAGAATTCAAGCTTCGCGTAAATCATAACAGATTTATGAAGGGGCTGGCTCAGAAATTCGTTAATTCGGACGGAACAATAAACTATGACCGTGGCCTCAGCTTTTTGAGGGAGATGACAAGACGATTCGGAAGCGATTTGTCCGCTGTGAAGGATCCCGATCATCCCTTTGAGAGAGACCCGGAAAAACTAAAGGAGTCTGCTCTTAACTGGCTATGCAGAGAATTTAGTATCCCTATGAACGAAAGGGATGACTTCAAGAATTTCTGCCAGGCTGCGATGGATTTTGATCTGCAGCATCATCCAAATGCCAATGATTTGCATTTCCCGGGTGCCTATACCAAAGCTTTTGACATTTCAAATTTGCAATCTCTTTGGGAAAAGAACGCAAGGAATTTCAGGGAAGCAGAGCTTATTGGTGAGAAGGGACATGCCGTCAGTCCGGACATTAAGAGACGCAGAGAAAAGGAAGAGGGAGGAACTCTTTTCCAGGACAACTATGATATGTACTTCAGGGCAAAGGATGAACTTATTCGTTTTGCCAATATAGATCCTGAAAAAGAAATGAATATCATTTTGCCAACGGAATGCAGTGGCAGTGAGCACTTCCTGAACGGATATACTAAGCTTGCAAATGAGGCAGAGCGCAGGAGAGGTAATAACGTTCCCGCGGAAGAAGAGAAAAACAGCTATCTTGTGGACTTCAGGCAGGAACTGCATAATCAGGGCGTTGACTTTTCAAATGAAGAAAGAACACTTAAGTGGAACTATCATAAAGTTCCTGTAGTAGGCAGCTTTAATGATAAGGAAGGAAATAAGAAATACATCACAATCGAAGCATTCGCGCCGGATGGACTTAAGGTGGCGGAGCATCCTGCTGTTACAGACAAACCTGCTATAGGCATATATTCAAGCGAAGAGGATTTCAAGAATTATTATATGAAGGAAAGTCCTTTTATTGATGATGCCCCGGGATTTAAGCAGCTCCATAATTTCCGTCTGGAAGCAGATGAAAACATATTTGCCGGCGTTGGTAAAAACAGAGTACTGGATAATACTGAAAAGGATGACCTGGTTTTGAACACTCGTGCCGAGCAGATGTTTAATGCTGCAAAAGCGGAGCTTGAAAATGCCGGAATCAGTTATCCTGGTCGCATAAGGGCAGCTACACAGATCAATAATCATTTAATTGAAAGAAGAAATGCTCTTTCACCGGAGGAGAAGGAGACCTTTGATATTCTGCATAAAGAGTATGAGGATCTGCTGCGCCGAAGCAGAGAGTTCGAAACAGATTTCGCGATTTATGACAAAATCGCTGCTGATAACGCGGAAACGGTCAGGTTAATGGATGATACTCCGCAAAACAGGCCGACCAGAGATACGTTACATGCCATAAATACACATGTACTTCAGACCAAGCTGGATCTGAAGAACAGAAAAGAAGCTGTAGATACTGAGCTTGCTGCTATGTCAGAAGCTATGCAGGCTATTCTTGAAAGGCATGAATTCAATATGGATTCCATAAAGAATCCGGAAAGACGAACTGCCTTTGGAAACGTCTTAAATCGTATTGGCATCAGTGAGGATGCTTTTGAAAGCTATGCTGCCCGGAATAATAAAGCTCATACTGAAGGCGTTATTGATATTCAGGATGAACCTCAGGGGATTAGCCAAAGCTTCCGTCAGAAACAGCTTGCAAACATGACAAGAGAAGATGTGAGGTTTGCAGAAAAACACATAGATGCGCTTCTTAGCATGGTTTACAGTGATGATAAGCTTTTTGAGATGAGTGGTAATAACCGCGATATCAATAAGCACATCTTTATTGATGGAAAGAACATCAATGACTACATAACTTCAATGGATAACAATCCTGAAGAATTTACGGATGGACAAAAGAAAGCTCTTGTGCTGCGAGAGCTTATGAACGGCCATAAGGTAGATATGGCAAGACCCGGTGAAAATGGAACTATAGATATCATTCCTGTTCGCGGTACATCTAATGTTCCGGAAATAAAAACCAATCTTGAAGCTGCACAGGCAAGTACCGCTAATTATAACGGGTCTATTCATGCTGAGGTCATGAGCATGAATTCGGATATCATGATATCAGATCTGGATGATCTTCCTTTCTTCTTAACAGAAGCATGGAGAGATATTCCTATACCTGCAGGCGATGCTGCCGGGCTTAGCGAGTACGAATTTAACGATACTCATGACTATTTTGAAAAGACAGTCGGCAAATTTATTCAGCCTGAGCAGCGCGAACTATTAAAACAGGCAGGTATGCATCCGCTCTCTGTTTTCCTGATAGACGGAAAACCGGCGAATGAAGTTTTTGCCGAGAAATATCAAAACTATCCTGAAAAAGAACGTGACACTATGATCGAGGCTGAGATACTCCATAGCCTTGCTGATAGTTCGCTTAATGTGCAGATAAGAGCCGTTATCCGCACAAATGAAGGCAACATTGTACCCGGGAATACAATAAATAATCTGGGAAACATTGTCGTTGCCGGCAGAACCCAGGGAGAACTCGGTAATTCCATTCATAACAACTTCCGCGCTGCTGCAACTGAAAGGGAAAAGGAAGGCAATCTTAGTGAATACACCGGATATGCCGGTCCCGGTAGCAGAGTGCGAAGCTACAGGACAGACTTTACTGATTGTCAAAGAACACTGGAAAATCTGGATAATGCAGATAACCAGAGATATAATGACGAAGGCTATACAAATGCTAAAAACAGCTTAAGTGAGTTTATTACAGAATTTCAGAAATATGCGACACCCGGAGCAAATGGTACGCTTCCTGTCATGACAGCTGAAAACAAGGCGGCGCTTAAACAGAAGGCTGAAACCGCCAGACAAAATATCGATAATTACTTGCAGCATATTCCGAATAATTCTGTTGGTAGAAGAAGAGCGGATGCATTGCGTAAGCCTTTTGAGAATATTCAGATTATTGACAGGGCAGCAGGGCTTAACAGACCTGAAACCGCCAGTGGCATGACCCTTGCTTCACTTACACATTACGCTGTTATGCTTGGCGAAAATAATGAGCTTAGCTCCGAGCGTAAATCTGATATGGAATATTACCGTAACAGAAGACGTGAGCAGCTAAATGGAGTTGTTGCGGAAAAAATAGCTCATGATTCAGATCAATTTGAGTTTGAAATCGATTCAGATAATGAAGAGCATCAGATCGAAATAGATTTTGGTAAAGAATATGATGTGGATTTTGGCGAGAGTGCAGGCATTTCTGAGGATGGTCTTGAAGAGTTTTCAACGGGAGTTGAAAACGAAGAAACTTATAAAGCTCTTAAGGGAAAAGTCGGAAGTCGCAGCGTCAATGTAAGTGCTCCTATCAGATATCCGAACGGAGAGATTTTCATTAATGCAAATGATACTACCATACCAAGAACTGTTTTGAACTCTGCCGATCCTGAGCTTGTCAGAAGATTCCGTGATGACAACATGGAGCAGCTTAGGAATGCAGGCAGAATTTATGTGGATTACCTGAATCAGAGAGTAGCACTTCTTAGACAGGTAAATAATGTTCAAAAAGAATATGGACAAAGGAGTAAGAACGGACAGGTGCCGCCTGTACCGGAAGCTCCGGAAGTAAACGGTGATCGCATCATCCTTAAAAATGCTGTACAGGATGACTATCAGAGCAGTGGCAACGGATGTTACTCCGTAGCCTTTAAAAACATGCTTGGGACAAGGGGCGTAAATATCTCTCAGGAAGAGATAAGAGCGTTCCGCCAAAATGTTAATGCCCAGGAAGCAGGAGACCTTGATACTGATTTCACCGATGAGCTGAATAACGATATCGGCGGTACTCCTTTCCACAAGGCTGACCTTCTTATGAACGTGGCTCCTAACACAGCCATGAATGATTACACCCTGATGGTGCCTGCAAATGCACAGCCAAATGAAATTCAGGAAGTGACAGCCCTTCTGAAAAACAAGATAAGAGGAGCTCTTTTAGATGACCGTTCACCGGTTGGCATAAATATAAACGGGCATTTTATGACCATTGTTGGTATAGAGGGAGACCATGTGATATGTAAGGATTCTCTTACAAGGTCACGCCTTCCCATGTATGCAGAGCCTAACAAGAACCACTATTACCGCTTGTCAGATCTTGTTGATGCGGCTTCCAGTAAGGGCAATCACAGAATGTCACTTGTATGGCTTTCTGATCTCCATAAGACTCCGGATGGAAAGGTTGCGGAATTTGCAGACCACCCTGAGATTACTGTGGACAACAACGGAAAAGTTAATGTTGACGAACAGATACCAAATCCAAATGGACAGTGGTGGAATGGTGAAGCACGCCCTGATAACGACAGACTTACTCTGAATTTTGTGCATTCGATTACGGGTGTCGAAACTAAGTATCAGACAACTCACATGACCAAGTTCCCACAAAACGTGAACATGGCAATTATGCACCAGCCATATCCGCAGGTAGCACAGCCGGTAGCAGGCAACCCTCAGGCAGGTGCAGTTAACCAGGCTCCTGCGCGCAATCTTAATACTCTTACCACAGTAGATGGCGGCGGTATGGTCAATGAGGTACTGGTGCCTGAAGAGTATCCCGGTATCAGTCCTGAAGTCATTATGCTTGCTCAGATGCAGTTGAACTATGGTCAGTATGTGGCACCTCCGCGCGAAAATACCAGGCTTAATAGTGGAGCAAACAGTACGGTAAGGAATATTTTAAATCCTGCCAATGGAGTAAATGCTACCACCGGCGCACCTGCTTTAAATATAAGTCCTGCTGCTATTAGTGCTAATACAGCGGTAGCTCAAAATGGCCTTGATGAAAAGACCAGGAGGAGTCATAACAAATATCAGGATCTTGGAAAAATAATGAGGCACCTGGAGGATACCGGTGCAGCATGGCCGGGTCATGCCAATTCCATACTGTTTAGTAATTTTTACAATTCTCTCAGGAAGCTCCACGATTTGACCAAGGATTATGTGAATGATGAACTTCCTATGCCCGACCCTGAAACGCCGGAAGGCAGAAAAATCAAGGCTGCTGAGGAACAGGTAGCTCACTGGGCAACCCAGTATGCTGAGAATAGGGTAAAAATCAATTATGTACAGGATATGGGCGAGATAAGAGGCGATATGGCTCTTATGGCTGCGCATATCACCATGCCTGATGCCGGCGTCTCTTTGATGAGAAGTATGGACAGGAAGCTTAAAACAGATGATGGTATCCTGCCAACAACTCAAAAGCATGTTTTCGATTGCATGAATCGCTATAAACTTGGAGATGAATCTTATCGCATCTCAAAGCAGATTGATGAAGAGACTAAGCTTTATAATTCTATCGATAAAAGAATGACGCATTCATCATTCCAGGTGGATGATAATCTGAAAAGAATGATAAAACATCCTGAGATCGTAGATGAATATAAAAGGATGTTTGATACCAAGCATAGTGTAAGGACGGATTCTAAGTTTTATACAAGAGCAAAAGAAGCTCTTGAGGAATTCCAGAAATCCAGAGACAAGATTATCGATCGCATATCCAGAGATATTCCCGTATCTGACAGTGAGCACAACATCCAGGTACAGGAGGACTTTATTGATCTTTATAATAAGTATCAAAGCTGTCAGCTTGCAATCGAAGAGTACTTAAACCGTTCTGTATATAATAGGGAGAATGATGCCTCTACTATTGATATGAGTACCGGTGCAGAGGATAAACGTACTGATACGGGATTTGTACGAACCGCAGCTGCAGAAGGTCTCGAACTGGAATTTATGGGTCAGAGACGTCTCACTGATCCCGTTGCTGCTGCACTTTCAAATCAGCACCAGACTGAAATACGTGCATATCGCAATCTTTATGGTGATTATTATGGCGGCGCAAGAGCAGGTGGAGACAGCAATAAGCACAGATCTGCTGCTGATTATACCAGAGCACGAAGCAGGGAAGCTGCCCAAAGAGCAGTACAGGATTCATTAAGTGCTGCCCAGTCTGCAAAAACAGTTGCAGAAAATAAGGCAAAAAATGGAGAAACATTAGATATTTCCGGTTATGAAAATCCTGATGTGACACTTGAAAAAATGCTCAATCACTTTGATAATTTGAAGACTCTTGAAGAGAAACTCACATTTTATGCTGATGTTCGGGTAATGCAGATTGAAACATTCGGCAGATCAGACATGTTCCAGAAACTTCAGGATAAGATGGATGCGCGTCTTTTCCAGGATTCTGATGGAGTGCCTGATCCAAACAAATTGCGTGATGTTTTTACGACAGCTCAAAAGCTAAACATGGATTGGAAACTGGAAGCTGCAAACGAAATTAATAGTACCGGAAAACAGGATGCAAGACGTGGTCTCAAAGTAGCCCGTGCAAACGCATTGACACTCAGATTCAGCGGTATAGGAATGTCAGAAGCTACTGATAATGCATATGGCATGTATGACACCTATAAGCTGGATGAAGTCAAAGAATTATATGGACAGGCTGTATGTGATGTGTTGACAAAACAAGCACGAAAAGACCTAGAGAAAATGGCAAAGGGCTTTAATCAGGTGCTAACTGAAGAAGAGATGGAGCGTAATCTAAAAACTTATACATGCACTCCTGAGAAAATTTTCCTTGCAGTAGGAAAAGCAGAAGAAAATGAGCGTTTTAAAACCAGGAAAGAATTTGAAGAGTATGATGCTTTAGGCTTAAACAATACTGAGACCGGTCTTACAGCGGCTGAGCTTGAGAATATTGATAAAAAGTCATATGAAGAAGTTAAAAAGACGATGCCGCCCGAGATGTTTGTTGATGAGAAGCTGATTACATATCTTGAAGGTATAGGAGCATCTCTTGGAACGGCTTATGCAACAAATGATGATCCTCTTCTTGGAGAAGCTACTGCGGAAATGCTTGGTCTTACCGACACTCTTAATAATCGAATAAAAGAGTGGAATGGTGGATTTGCATATTACAGCATGAGTGATACAGCTAAAAAGCTTAAGGACATGCTCATGCAGAAGGGAAGTAAACTTGAACCTGAATGGTTTGCAGAGGGAAATAAGACAAGGGAGCTTATTTCAGGAGCCATACGTAGTCTTGATCCTGATGTATATAAGGAATATAAGAGGCAGGAACAGGTTTACATGGAGGCTTTATCTAAGAGAAAGTCCCTTGAAAACTATTTTGCTTCTCAGAACACCACGGCCACTGACACCTTTAACAGACTAAAGGAAGCTTTCCTAAGGCGCGGCTCGACTGTCAATGATATGGCACAGATAATAGAGAATCGGTATGGACTTGGAAGAGAGATTTCCCTGCGTCTTGCCAAGAAGGTAAAAGAGATATTCAACGAGGATATCAAACAGGGTAAAAATCCGGGAGATAATGCGAAAACAACGTCCGGACTTATGAAAGCTGCGGCATCGAAGCTGAAAATGGATGAGCTGTCCGATTATTCAATATCCATGAAATCAGGGAAGCTGCAAATTTCTTATTTGCCAAAGATGAGCGATAAGGGGCTTGATTCTTTATCAAAGAGTGATCTTGATAATTCGATGGAAATGCAGCATTTCTTTGAGAATACTGACAGACTGGACTCTCTTCGTGAGATGTTTGAGACCAAAAAGCGCCACAGAATTCTTAACGGAAGCTCTAAGACCTATAACAATTGCGTCAACGATTTAAAAGAGTTTACGGAAGCACGAAACAGGCTCATCAGAGAATTCAAGGCACTTAACGGTCAGGAGATTCCGCCGGATAGAGTGAATGATTTCCAAAACCACATGAATTCTATGGCTGAGAAATATAAAAAATGCGTTAAGAGTCTGAATGATTTCCTGGTAGAGGAGACAAAAGGATTTGATCCATTAAACAAAGATATCAAGGATACTGATTTTGCCCGCATAGCCGCATCAAAAGGATTGCTTGATATGTTTAAGGAAGCATCGCCCAAAATGGCTAACAGAGTTCTTAGGTATGAGCGCAAGGCTGACCTTAGCATGGAAGCTGAGCAGAAGCTTACAAACTACGAGTCACTCTATCAAAAGGTTCTTGGTGATATGAAAAAACAGGGAGGAAGCGATCGTCATCGCCGCGCTGCTACAGAGGCAAAAGTACAGCTCAATCAGCAAAGGACTAATAAATGATGTTATGTGCTCAGGGGTGGAATACCGCCCTGAGCATAAACATGGTCGGAGAACAGTATGAAAGAAGAAATCAGAGAAGAGTTATTTAAGCACCGGGATATTAAATACAGAGATTTTCAGGTAAAGCTCATTCCCGGGACAGATCCGGATGACATGATAGGCGTCAGAACTCCGGAGCTTAGAAAACTGGCAAAACAGTATGCTAAGGCTGAAGACATCAATGAATTTTTAAATGATCTCCCCCATAAATATTTTGATGAAAACCAGCTACAGGCCTTCATTATATCCGGGATGAAGGATTACAATCTGTGCATGGAAAAGCTCTGTGAGTTTTTGCCTTATGTTGATAACTGGGCTACCTGCGATCAGATGTCACCCAAGATTTTTAAAAAGCATAAGGAAGAGCTTCTAAAAATGATAGAAGAGTGGATAGTATCGGATAAGACCTATACTGTGCGTTTCGCCATCGGTATGCTTATGGAGCATTTTCTGGATGATGATTTTGATATGAAATATCCTGAAATGGTGGCAAAAGTTCGGTCTGAAGAGTACTACATAAATATGATGATCGCCTGGTATTTTGCTACAGCTCTTGCGAAGCAGTACGATTCCATAATCCCGTACATAGAGGAAAAGAAGCTGGATGACTGGACTCACAACAAGGCTATTCAGAAATCAATCGAAAGCTACAGAATCACTCCGGAGCAGAAGGAATACCTGAGGAGTCTTAAGATTTCCGCCAGAAAAAAATAAATGAAAAAGAATCTTGACACAATAGATTGCATGCAATATAATAGCATTAAACACGAGAGAAAATTTCAAGTAATTTTGAGATAACAGTAAGCAAATAAGAGATTCATATTTTTCATGGAGGTCATTATGGGATTCTACGATTATTCAGTAACAAACGCACAGGGCGAGACAGTTTCAATGGCAGATTACAAGGGCAAGGTTGTTCTTGTTGTTAATACAGCTACAGGCTGCGGCTTCACACCTCACTATAAGGATATCGAGGACATGTACGAGAAATTCCACGATCAGGGCTTTGAAGTTCTTGATATTCCCTGCAACCAGTTCGCTGGACAGACGCCAGGAACCGATGAAGAGATTCACGAGTTCTGCACACTTCATTACAATACGAAGTTCCCTCAGATGAAGAAGTCAGATGTTAACGGTGAGAATCAGCTTGAGCTTTACAGATTCCTCAAGGAGCAGAAGGGCTTCGAGGGCTTTGGAAAAGGACCTGCTGCACTTGCAATGGGCGTGATGCTTAAGAAGATCGATAAGGATTACAAGAATAATCCTGATATAAAGTGGAACTTCACAAAGTTTGTTGTAGACAGAAACGGTGAGGTTGTAGCAAGATTCGAGCCCACTGAGAAAATGGAAAATGTTGCAGACTGCGTAGCAAAGCTTATGTAATTATGTAACTTACGAAGAATGCTCCTGAAATTTCAGGGGCATTTTTTTCCATGCAATGGTAATATAGAGGAAACGTTTTAAAAAGGCATAATGATCTTTGCATATGAGGTAAGGATCACAGGACACTTAGAGGAGATTTGGCTATGAAATACAGAAAGAACAGACAGGGCGGAGACATTTCTTTACTTGGATTTGGATGCATGCGTTTTACCAGAAAAGGTCCGGGCATTGATATGGAAAAGGCCGAGAAGGAGATAATGAGAGCCTATGAGCTTGGCGTAAATTACTATGACACGGCTTACATTTATCCCGGAAGTGAAGTGGCAATAGGTGAGATTTTTGAAAAGAATCATATCAGGGAAAAAATCCAGATTGCCACAAAGCTCCCTCAGTATCTGATTTCCAATAAAGATGCAATCGAGAAGTATTTTAAGGAGCAGTGCTCAAGGCTTCGCACAAACTATATCGATTATTATCTTATGCACATGCTCTCTGATATCAATGCGTGGGAGAAGCTTAAAAAGCTTGGCATAGAGGAGTGGATCGCAGAGAAAAAGGCATCCGGCGAGATAAAGCATATAGGCTTTTCCTTCCATGGAAACACAGAGATGTTTATAGAAATTCTTAATGCCTATGACTGGGATTTTTGCCAGATTCAGTACAACTATCTTGATGAGGTGTCACAGGCAGGAAGAAAGGGACTTGAAGCTGCCGGAGAAAAGGGTATTCCCGTTATAATCATGGAGCCTCTTCGAGGCGGTAAGCTGGTTGATCTTTTGCCTGAAAAAGCTAAAAAGCTCATAGCCGAGGATGAAAAGCACAGAACCCCCGCAGAGCTTGCCTTCAGATGGCTCTGGGATCAGCCCCAGGTTACCTGTGTTCTTTCCGGAATGAATTCCACAGAGATGGTAGAGGAGAACTGCAGGGTTGCTTCAGAGGTTGAAGCAGGCGAGTTCACAGAGAAGGACTTTGAGCTTATTGAGCAGGTAAAAGCCAGCATAAATGAGCACCTTAAGGTTGGCTGTACCGGCTGCGGATATTGTATGCCATGTCCCAAGGGTGTCGATATTCCGAGCACATTCAGGTGCTATAACGCTATGTATATGGATAATAAGGGAACCGGCAGACAGGAGTTTTTCAGAATCGTTGGAATGCGCAAGGAGCCGGGTCTTCCTTCACAGTGCATAGAGTGCGGAAAATGCGAGAGCCACTGCCCTCAGCATATCAATATCAGGCAGGAGCTTAAGAATGCCGATAAGGCACTGAATCCGTTCTACTACAAAATCGCGTTGTTTGCGGCAAGAAAGTTCCTTTACAGAAAATAGGTATTATTTTTCACTTTCCCGGAAAATATGATAAACTACTAAAAAGTTGATTATGATTAACGCATAGTAAGCGAGGAGGATGAAAAAATGTACGTTACCTGTTTGGATTTGGAAGGTGTTTTGGTTCCCGAAATCTGGATTGCTTTTTCTGAGGCAACAGGAATTCCGGAGCTTAAGAGAACCACAAGAGATGAGCCTGATTACGATAAGCTTATGAAATTCAGAATAGGCATTCTTAAGGAGCATGGACTTGGCCTTAAGGAGATTCAGGACACTATTGCTACTATTGATCCTATGCCCGGTGCAAAGGAGTTTCTTGATGAACTCAGATCCATAACACAGGTCATCATACTCAGTGATACCTTCACACAGTTTGCGGCACCTCTTATGAAAAAGCTGGGATACCCCACAATTTTCTGTAACTCACTTGAGGTTGCTGACAATGGCGAGATCACAGGCTTTAAGATGCGCTGTGAGAAGGGCAAGCTCACTACAGTTAAGGCTCTTCAGAGCATCGGATTTGAGACAATTGCCAGTGGCGACAGCTTTAATGATTTGGGTATGATCGAGGCCAGCAAGGCAGGCTTCCTTTTCAGAACCACAGATCAGATCAAGAAGGACTATCCTCAGTTCCCTGCTTTCGAAACCTATGATGAGCTCCTTTCTGCTATTAAGGAACAGCTGGCTAAATAAGCAGCTAAATCGGATGGAATAGATGAAACGAAATTATAAATTTGTACTCAGCTATGATGGTACAAGATTTTATGGCTGGGAGAGACAACCAAATAAGGAGATGACCATTCAGGGTAAGCTTGAATCAGTGCTTAGCAGAATGGTCGGCATGTCAGAGGGTGAATCCGTGCAGGTTATAGGCGCAGGCAGGACAGATGCAGGCGTTCATGCAAGGGCAATGACTGCCAATGCCATGCTGGATACGGTTTTTTCCGAGGAAGAGATATTGCGTTATATGAATCAGTATCTTCCAGAAGACATAAGCGTTAACGATGTGAGAATATGCTCTGAGAGATTTCACAGTCGTTACAATGCCCTTGGTAAGACCTACAGATACACCTGTTATACCGGTGATACCAAGCCTGTTTTTGACAGAAAATATGTTACCGTTCTTGAGAAGAAGCCGGATGTGGCTCTAATGGAGGAGGCTGCGAAGTATATAGTCGGAACCCATGATTTCAAGAGCTTTTGCGGCAATACTCACATGAAAAAATCAACAGTACGCTGTGTTGATAACATCAAAATAGAGGAGAGCGGTCCTCAGATCAGATTTTATTTTCATGGTAACGGATTTTTACAGAATATGGTCAGAATCATGACAGGTACCCTGCTGGAGGTGGGCTATGGAAATATAGAGCCTTCGGCAATGAAGGATATAATTGAAGCCTGTGACAGACAAAAGGCAGGTCCTACGGCTCCGCCTCAGGGACTGTGTCTCATGAAAGTAGATTATTAAAGAGCAAAAGAAGAGGGCTCCGGACAAATTGCGAAGTGCAATTCCGGGGCCCTTAATGATGTCTTTTTATATTCAGTTGTAAGCTATAACAGGTGATACGCTGCTTGCGGAGTAGGTAATAACGTAGTTGTCATAGTCTACAGGAACCATGCAAAGCTGCTGTGAGCCTGAATTTCCGCTTCTGAGTGTATAGCTTGTATCAGCGATGTTTGTGGTATCAAATGCTATAGGTGTGCCATCCTTATAAAAGATTCCTCTTACGTTGACTGCGTTTACATCGGTCTTTGAGTAGTTTGTTCCGGTTATTGTGAGGGAACGATCTTCATCCTCAGAAATATCAAGGCCTATAGCGTCATAATTGCAGCAGTTATTTTCATTGATGTTCAGGTCGTATTTAAAGCTTGAAGCTGCAGCAGCGATCTCATTTCTGAACTGACCGTAGATTATGAAATCCTGACCTCTTTTAACGGATTCGGTATTGTCAAATACGGTCTTTATAACGGCTCCGTTTGAGCTGATCGCATGGAAGCTGGCAGTTATTGTTATATCCGAATCTGAATTGTTGGTCGCAAGCACAACATATCTTGTGTGGAGACCATCATTATCCTTGATCAGATACTCTGCCTTGATCCCTATATCAGAAGGGGAAGCGCTTCTGGCATTGACCTGTACAGGTGTGAATACCCCTACTAAAAATACCAATGTTACGATGAGAGATTTGATCCTATTCATACCTGTTTCCTCCTGTGTTTCTTTGTAAAACTAGGATAGCATTTGAGGATAAACACCCTATTAAGCAAATCTAAAAAATCTATATACTGGCCTGTTTTCGGCCTCCAAATTTTTTGAGAAATTATTAGTGATTTTGCCAACTTGATTTTTGGAAAATGTTTTGTAGGTCATAGTGAAATTATGATATAATGCTTTTTGGCTATGTAATTTAGATAGAAATTGGAAATGTGGTAATAATATGCAGATAAATGGGGAGGAACAAAAACCTTCCGTCGACCGTGCAAAGCGCATTCGTTTTCTGAGAAGACTTATTCTTATATCAATTTCATGTGCTATCATTATTCCAATCTGCCTGTGCCTTGTTCTGGCCATCAGGTATGACAGAATTAAGACCAGACTCAGTCAGGCGAAGGAAGAGCTTTCATGGTACGAGCAACAATACGGAGAGAGCGCATTGGCTAAGGGGAAGGGCGCGGACAAACCTCTTGAAGGAGAGAATGAGCCTGATGAAGCCAAAGCCGCATCAACAGATGATGTTGCCGCAGCACCTAAGGAGACTGAAGAAGAGCAGACAGACAAGGAAAAAGACCTATCTGAGAATCAGGATGAGAAGACGGAAGAGATTTTGGAGAACGCTGATGGTAATCTGACTGTCGGCGATGGTATCAGAAGGGTTTATATCACTTTTGATGATGGGCCTAGCAGCAAGACAGGAGAGATTCTTGATATCCTGGATGAGTATGATGTGAAGGCCACTTTTTTCGTAACAGGAAAACCTGATACAAGGTATACGGATGTTTATAAGCGCATTGTTGACAGCGGCCATACGCTGGGCATGCACTCCTACAGCCATAAGTACAGCGAACTGTATGATTCCCTTGAGGGCTTTCAGGAGGACCTGCACAAGCTGCAGACCTTCTTATATGAAACAACAGGAGCCTGGTCCACTAGATACAGATTCCCGGGAGGAAGCTCCAATACAGTAAGTAAGGTAGATATGGCTGAGCTGATAAATTATCTTGCACTTGAAAATATCACATATTATGATTGGAATGTAGCAAGTGGAGATGACAGGAACGGAATTACCAAGGATCTGATCGTTACCAATGTTATGACAGGTGTTCCTAAGTTCGATAATTCGATCATACTTCTGCACGATGCCTCAGATAAGCAGGCAACGGTCGATGCGCTACCTGAGATAATCGAACAGGTACAGGCGCTGGAAAATACAGTGATAGTTCCGATAACGGATGATACGTTACCGGTTCAACATATCAGTAATACGCAGTAAGAAAAACGGAGGAAATGAAAAATGGGATTTTTTTCGGAGCTGAAAAGTGATCTCTCTCAGGCGGCGAAGACTATAATACCTGAGGATAACGGCGATGCACAGATTCTGAAACCTCAGACCAAGGAAGAGACTGCTTCCACTGTAAAGAGTGAAGCTGAGGTCAAGAAGGATCTGAATGCAATGCTTGATCATCTTGATGAAATCGAGCTCGGAGATAATGGGGCTGATAAGAAAGCTGATGATGAGCCGGTAGTCAGTGAAGACGTTAAGACAGTTGAAGAAACTGTGGAGGAGAAGGTTGAAGAAGTAGAAGATTCTTCAATTGCGGATGTTATTCCCGAAGTAAGTAAGGAGACTGCTTCAGATGCTGAGGTAGTAGCTGATCTTACAGAGTCTCTCAGCTCTGTTGTTGAGACTGAGAAGGAAGAAGAGCTTCCGGTTCGTGAAGAAGTTAAATATGAAGCACCAACAAATACAATAAGAAACAATGGGGGATTTGAAACAATGGATATTCAGCAGCAGACACCTACAGATGAAACAGCCAGCATTACCGAGGGTATGAAAGTTGTCGGTAACCTTGAGACAACAGGATCACTTGAGCTTGTTGGTAAGATTACCGGTAATGTAATATGTCTTGGCAAGCTTAACGTAACAGGTGAGATCGAAGGAGATTCTAAGGCAGCAGAGATTTACGCAGAGGCAGCAAGAATCACTGGTGAGGTTCGCAGCCAGGGTAGCGTTAAGATTGGTCAGAGCACAGTAGTTATCGGTAACATTTTTGCTACAAGTGCTGTTATCGCAGGCGCTGTAAAGGGTGATATTGATGTACCCGGACCTGTAGTTCTTGATACAACAGCAATCGTTATGGGTAACATTAAGTCTCAGTCAGTACAGATCAACAATGGTGCTGTTATCGAAGGTAACTGCTCACAGGCTTATGCTGAGGTTAATCCTTCTGCATTCTTTGATGGACTTAAGGGAACAAAATAATGAGAATTTTATTAAAGCTTAGTGGCGAGGCACTTGCCGGCCCTAATAAGACAGGATTTGACGAGCCTACAGTTCGTCAGGTTGCTCTTCAGGTAAAGGAACTTGTTGATAAGGGAACCCAGGTGGGAATCGTTATCGGCGGCGGTAATTTCTGGAGAGGAAGAACCAGTGAAAATATCGACCGTGTAAAGGCTGACCAGATCGGAATGCTGGCTACGGTTATGAATTGCATTTATGTATCTGAGATATTCAGAAGCGTAGGAATGATGACCAATATTCTTACACCCTTTGAATGTGGATCATTTACCAAGCTTTTCTCAAAGGACAGAGCAAATAAGTACTTTGAAAAGGGAATGGTAGTATTCTTCGCAGGTGGTACAGGTCATCCTTATTTCTCAACAGATACAGGAGCTGCACTCAGAGCTATCGAGATCGAGGCTGATGTAATGCTCCTTGCAAAAGCTATTGACGGAGTATACGACAGCGATCCCGCTACCAATCCCAATGCTAAGCGTTATGACGAGATCAGCATTGAAGATGTAGTAAAGCAGGGACTTCAGGTTGTCGATATGACAGCTTCAATCATGGTAATGGAGAACCATATTCCTATGCGAGTATTCGCATTACAGGAAGAAAATAGTATAATTAAGGCAGAGAGTGGTAACTTTAACGGAACCACAGTAACAGCCTGATTATGTTGGAGGACAATGGTATGAATGAGAAAGTTAAGCCTTATGAAGCAAAAATGACAAAAGCTTATGATTTCCTTGTAGCTGACCTTGCGGCAGTTCGCGCAGGCAGAGCTAATCCTCATGTTCTCGATAAGGTTAAGGTGGATTACTACGGAACACCCACACCTATTCAGCAGGTGGGCAATGTTTCAATTCCCGAAGCACGCATGATTCAGATTGCACCTTGGGACAAGAGCCTTATTAAGGATATCGAGAAAGCTATCATGGCATCAGATGTTGGAATTACTCCCAGCAATGATGGTAATGTTATCAGACTTGTTTTCCCTGAGCTTACAGAGGAAAGAAGAAAACAGCTTGCCAAGGATATCAAGAAAAAGGGTGAAGATTCTAAGGTTGCTATCAGAAATATTCGCCGTGATGGTAACGATGCTTTCAAGAAGCTTAAGGGCACAGATGTTTCAGAGGATGAGATAGCTGAGCTTGAGGAAGATCTTCAGAAGCTTACAGATCAGTTTATCAAGAAGATTGATACTGCTGTAGAAGAGAAGAGCAAGGAGATAATGACTGTATAACAGTTATTATTATCAGTACTAAATAATAAACAATGTTGGAGCCTGTGGGGACATCACAGGCTCTGACTTTTATCATATAGGAAATACGTTAGAAGTTTCTGTGTGATAAAACAATCCTAAGAATGGAACTTGTAAATTAATTAAAAAGATAGGAATACGAATATGGAAGAAATGAGTAAGATTCCGGAACATGTAGCGATAATTCTTGACGGCAACGGACGTTGGGCAAAGGCCAAGGGCATGCCCAGAAACTATGGACATATGCAGGGAGCAAAGGCTGTCGAAGACATCCTGGTTGTTGCCAGAGATATGGGTATTAAATATCTGACAGTGTATGCTTTTTCCACAGAGAACTGGAACAGGCCTGAGACAGAGGTTGCTGCACTGATGAAAATCCTTCGTCAGTACTTAAAGACCAGTATCAAGAAATCCATGAAGAACAATGTTCGCTGTCAGGTTATAGGAGAGCGTTCACGTCTCTCAGAGGATATCATAGAGGCTATTAACGAGCTTGAAACCGCTACAGCAGGTAATACCGGACTTACCTTTACTATAGCTATCAATTACGGCAGCCGTGATGAGATTGTGCGCGCCGTAAGAAATATAGCAGCTGAATGTAAAGACGGAAATCTCTCCCCGGAGGATATTACGGAAGAGATGATTTCTAAGAAGCTTGATACAGGCAATCTGCCTGATCCTGATCTGCTTATCCGTACCTGCGGTGAGCAGAGACTTAGTAACTTCCTTTTGTGGCAGTGTGCTTACACAGAGTTTTACTACACTGATATTGCTTGGCCCGATTTTGATAAGGAAGAATTACAGAAGGCAGTTGATGCCTATGCAGGTCGTAACAGAAAATTCGGCGGCCTGAAGGATACGGAATCAAAATAAAATCAGGGAGAATTGTGTATTTATGAAGACGAGAGTAGTGAGCGGAGCTGTTCTGGTTGTGCTTCTTGCAGCGACACTTCTTTGCGGAGGGTATGTGACAGCCGGTGTTCTCTTGTTTGTTTCACTGGTGGGATATCATGAACTGGTATCTGCACTTGGTGTAGGTGATGGAAAAAAGGAACTGAATATTATTGAGATACTTGGGCTGATAGCTGTTATAGCTTATTATGCTCTTACGATAGCCTTTGGCGGTGACATGAAGTATCTTGTCATGACCTTGATGTTTTTGTTTTTTGCTGAAGCGATTGTATTTGTTTTCACTTTTCCTAAGTATCATTCAAAACAGCTTATTGCAGCGGTATTTTCATTTGTGTATGCGCCGGTTATGCTCTCGTTCATATATCTTTTGAGGATCATGCCAAACGGACAGTATCTTGCATGGCTTCCTTTTATAGCATGGATATGTGATACCTTTGCGTACTTCGCAGGAAGAGCCTTCGGTAAGCACAAGCTTTGTCCGAAGCTTTCTCCGAAGAAGACCATTGAGGGTGCTATCGGCGGCATTGCAGGAAGCGTAGTTGCAGGCGCTGTATTTGGATATGTTTATGCAGTGAATACGGGATCTGCGGCTGTTAGTCGTGAGGTTATTGCTTTTATGGCAATCACTCTTGTGGCAGGCGCGCTTTCACAGATAGGAGATCTTATCGCATCCGGAATAAAGAGAGATCATGATATCAAGGACTATGGAAATCTGATTCCTGGCCATGGCGGTATAATGGACAGATTTGACAGCGTAATTTTCATCACTCCGGTGATATACTTTATGGCAACTATGCTGCTTAATGTTTGATTTTAGTTAGTAAGAGGTAATTGTTAATGGGAAGAAAAATTGTTCTTTTAGGTTCTACAGGTTCTATTGGAACCCAGACTCTTGACGTTGTAAGAGCTAACCCTGACGAGCTTAAGGTTGTCGGTATCGCAGCAAACAGAAGCGTTGATATGGTTGAAAAGCAGGTAAGGGAGTTTCAGCCTAAGTACGTTGCAATGTTTGATGAAAAGGCAGCCGAGGAGCTTAGGGTTAAGATTGCCGATGTGCCCACAAAGGTGCTTTCAGGAATGGAAGGACTCGTTGAGATGGTTTCCGTACCTGAAGCAGACACGGTTCTTACGGCTGTTGTAGGTATGATCGGAATTCGTCCTACGATTGCGGCTATCGAGAGTGGTAAGGATATAGCCCTGGCAAATAAAGAGACTCTTGTTACAGCGGGACATATCATCATGCCCCTTGCAGCGAAGAACAACGTAAAAATTCTTCCTGTGGACAGTGAGCACAGTGCTATTTTCCAGTCTCTGAACGGAGAGCCTGCAGATAAAATCGAAAAGATTCTTCTTACAGCTTCTGGCGGTCCTTTTAGAGGAAAGAAGCGCGAAGAGCTTGTTAATATGACAGTGGATGATGCCTTAAAGCATCCTAACTGGGATATGGGACCTAAGGTTACCATAGATTCAGCTTCTCTTGTTAATAAGGGACTTGAGGTTATGGAGGCTAAATGGCTCTTTGGAACAGATCTTGATAAAATCCAGGTTATTGTACAGCCTCAGAGTATAATACATTCTATGGTGCAGTTTGTTGACGGCGCCATCATGGCAGAGCTTGGTGTTCCGGATATGAAGCTTCCTATTCAGTACGCACTTTTCTATCCTGACAGAAGGCCCATGAATGAGAAGAGACTTGATTTCTTTGAGCTTGCAAGTATAACCTTTGAAAAGCCTGATACAGATACCTTTAAGGGTCTGGCTCTTGCTTACGAAGCTGCAAGAGAAGGCGGAAGTATGCCTACAGTATTTAACGCGGCCAACGAAATGGCAGTTAAGAAGTTTATAGCAAGAGAAATTCGTTTCCTTGATATTTATGACATGATTACCGATGCCATGGAGCATCACAACAAGATCGAAAATCCTGATCTCGAGGAGATTCTTGAGGCAGAGGCATGGACCTATGCTTATCTTAAGGATTTAAAGCTGTAATTTAGCGGGAGGCATTTTTTACAATATGTTAGTTAGTTTGATAATTTTTTTCATAATCTTCTGTGTCCTTGTGACTACCCATGAGCTGGGGCATTTCCTTATTGCCAAGGCAAACGGAATAAGAGTTCTTGAGTTCTTTATCGGAATGGGACCTGTGTTATGGAAAAAGAAAAAAGGGGAGACAACCTACAGCATCAGGCTTTTGCCTATCGGTGGTGCCTGTGTTTTTGAAGGTGAGGATGTAATAGACGCAGAAAAGCAGGAATTCGACGAGCGTTCCTTCCCCAACGCCAATGTTTGGGCAAGAATAGCAGTATTGTTCGGCGGTCCGTTTTTCAACTTCATAACAGCCATGATACTGGCTATTATCGTTGTGGCAAATTCCAGCTGGGCTTTTCCTGTTGTGGCAGGACTTACAGAGGACTCAGCTGCAGCTGATGCAGGACTTATGGAGGGCGATACCATTGTTTCCATAAACGGTGAGCGCATTCATCTTGCATCAGAGGTTACACTTATTTCACAGTTCAGTCAGGGTGGCCCCATGCACATCGTATATGAGCGAGACGGTCAGGAGAGCAGTACTGATCTGATCCCTCGTTATGACAGCGAGGCAGGTCGTTACTTCATGGGACTCTATATGGGTAAATACGAGCGTGTAAGTGCAGCTCAGGTTGTTCCTTACGCATGGTATGATGTCTGGTATTATCTTAAGACTACCTACAGGAGCCTTGCACTTCTTGTTCAGGGTAAATTATCACTTAATGATGTTTCCGGTCCTGTGGGAATGGTCAAAATAGTGGATGATACCTATGAGGCAGTCAGCCCCTACGGTGTATGGTCAGTTGTTCTTACCATGCTGGAGCTGGCGATACTTCTCTCGGTTAACCTGGGAGTTATGAACCTTCTTCCTTTTCCTGCGCTTGATGGCGGAAGACTTATATTCCAGTTCATCGAAGTTGTGAGAGGTAAACCCGTACCGAGAGATAAAGAGGGTATGGTCCACCTTGTGGGAATGGTTGTGCTACTGGCATTTATGGTGGTTGTAGTCATCAATGATGTTTCAAAATTCATGAGGTAATAGATATGGCATATCGTGATAATACTAAGGTTGTTCATATAGGTAACAAGGTCATCGGTGGCGGTAATCCCATAATGATTCAGTCCATGACAAATACACCTACTGAGGATGTGGAAGCGACAGTAGCGCAGATCCTTGCCCTTGAGGCAGCAGGCTGTGATATTGTAAGATGCACCGTTCCTAATCAGGAAGCAGCAGATGCAATTAAGAAAATAAAAGAGAGAATCCATATTCCGCTTGTTGCTGATATTCATTTTGATTACAAGATGGCTATCGCTGCCATGGAAAATGGCGCTGATAAGATCAGAATCAATCCCGGTAATATCGGATCAAATGACAGAATAGAAGCAGTCGTTAAGACTGCTAAGGAAAGAAATATTCCCATCAGAGTCGGTGTAAACAGCGGCTCTCTTGAGAAAAATCTTGTTGAGAAATACGGCGGAGTTACTGCTGAGGGTCTTGTTGAGAGTGCTCTTGATAAGGTTCGCATAATTGAGGATTTTGATTACGACAATCTTGTAATTAGTATTAAATCCTCCAATGTAATGCTTTGCGTGGATGCCCACAGAAAGCTTGCTGAGAAAACAAATTATCCTCTTCATGTTGGAATTACAGAGGCCGGTACACTTTATGGCGGCAATATAAAGTCTTCAATCGGACTTGGAATTATTTTGAACGAGGGTATAGGTGATACCATAAGAGTTTCACTCTCCGGTGACCCTACAGAGGAGATAAGGACAGCAAAGATGATCCTTAAGACTCTTGGCCTCAGAAAGGGCGGAATAGAAGTCGTATCCTGTCCTACCTGCGGAAGAACCAAGATAGACCTTATCGGACTGGCAAATCAGGTTGAGAAGATGGTTCAGGAATTCCCCTTGGATATCAAGGTGGCAGTTATGGGCTGTGCGGTAAACGGACCGGGAGAAGCCAAGGAAGCTGATATAGGAATCGCTGGCGGCGTAGGTGAGGGACTTCTCATTAAGCGCGGCGAGATAGTTAAGAAGGTTCCTGAGGCAGAGCTGATAAATACCCTCAGAGAAGAACTCGTTCATTGGAACGATTAACGATCATAATCACTTCGGAGACTCTTTTGAATCTTCGAAGTGTGTTTATATTATAGAAAGAGATTTGACGTATGAGAAAACCATTTCTTGAAGTGTTTGCCACACTTGAATTAGATAAAAACACAAAAGAAGAATTAGCGGATGTTCAGGTGGAAAAGATTTCAACCACTCAGAAAAAGGATCTCGTACGTATCTATTTATCCAGTAACCGTCTGATTGACAAGGCAAAGGTCATAAAGGCGGAGAAGGAGATCAAGAAGCAGCTGTTTAAGGAAACCAATCTCACAGTTAAAATCTACGAGAGGTTTTTCCTATCTGCCCAGTACACTCCCAAGAACCTTCTTGAGATGTACAAGGACAGCATCATGCTGGAATTCAAGAATTACGATCCAATAGAATATACGGTCTTAAAAACTGCGGACTTCGAGTTCCCCGAGAGCGACAAGGTTGTTCTTGTGCTGGAGGAATCTGTTATCGCGGAGAAAAAGGCAGCAGACATACAGCGCATTCTTGAGAAAATCCTGAATGAACGCTGCGGTTTTGCTGTAAGAATGGATGTCCGCTATAAGGAAGCCGAGGCTAAGAAAAAGGAACACGATTATACCAAGGAGACCATGAAGCTTGTTCAGAAGCTCGAGCTGTCCGAGGAGAAGTCTGATAAAAAGCACGAAAAGGAAGCCAAGGAAAAGGCGGCAGAGAGCAAGCCGAAGGAGCAAAAGCCCGCTGAAAAGAGTAAGTTCCAGGGCGGAGATGCCACAGCTTCCAAGGGCAGTAAGTTTGGCGCAGGTTCAAGCGGTAAGTTCTTTAAAAAGAATCAGGGCGGCAGCTTTAAGAGATCCGATGATCCCAATGTTATTTACGGCAGAGACTTTGAAGATGAAGCTATGCCTATGGAAGAGATTGTCGGAGAAATGGGCGAAGTTACCGTAAGAGGTCAGGTTATCAGCTACGACAAGAGAGAGATAAAGGGCGAAAAGGCCATTCTCATGTTTGCCATTACTGACTACACGGACACTATCACCGCCAAACTTTTTGCGAAAATGGAGAATGTTCCTGAACTGGAGCAGGATATCAAAAAGGGTGCATTCCTGAAGATCAAGGGAATTGCCATGGTGGATAAATTCGACCACGAGGTTACGATTCAGAGTATAGCCGGAATTCGTAAGGTGCCTGATTTTACAACCAAGCGCGTGGACGAAGAGGAAGTTAAGAGAGTTGAGCTCCACTGCCACACCAAAATGAGTGATATGGACGGTGTATCCGAGGTTAAGGATATTATTAAACAGGCATATAAATGGGGTATGCCGGGTATCGCCATTACAGACCACGGTGTTGTGCAGGCCCTTACAGATGCCAATCATGCCTGGGAGGATCTGTGGAAGGCAGAATCAGGGAAGCGCAAGGAAGCAGGAGAAAAGCGTCCCGACAGACAGGATTTCTTTAAGGTTGTTCAGGGCGTAGAGGGTTATCTTGTCGATGACCTTAAAGAGATTGTTATTAACAATAAGGGGCAGAAAATCGAAGGCAGCACCTTTGTAGTCTTTGATATTGAGACCACCGGATTTTCTCCCAAGAAAAATAAGATCATTGAGATAGGTGCAGTTAAGCTTAAGGATGGTCAGATTCTGGATCGTTTTTCGGAATTCATTGATCCCGGAGAACCCATACCTTTTAACATTACAAAACTCACCAGTATCACCGATGAGATGGTTATCGGCTGCCCCACAAGAGATGAGATTGTCCCAAGATTTGTGGAGTTCTGTGAGGGATGTATTCTTGTTGGTCATAACGTTGGTTTTGATATCAGCTTTATCAATGAAAACTGCAGACAGCTGGGCATAGACGTTGATTATACGACAGTGGATACCATGGGATTATCCAGAGCCTTTTTCCCTAGACAGGCTAAGCATAACCTGGATGCTCTTTGTAAGACCCTCGGAGTTGTGAATGAACACCATCACAGAGCTGTTGACGATGCTGAGTGTACAGCTAAGATTTTCCTTAAGTTTATGCCTATGATGGAGCAGGAGCAGGCGGACGACCTCACCAAGGTCAACGCCCTTGGTGCATCCAATCCTGAGATTGTAAAGCATCTGCGCACCCATCATGTAATCATTCTGGCTAAAAATACCATAGGAAGAGTTAATCTCTACACCTTGGTAAGTAAGTCACATCTTGATTACTTCAGCAGATTTCCTCGTATACCTAAGAGCGAGCTGATGAAGTACAGAGAGGGACTTATCATCGGTTCCGCCTGCTGTGCAGGTGAGCTGTACGGCGCTGTTGTTGAGGACAGAGATGATCAGGAGATAGCAAAGATAGTAAACTTCTATGATTATCTTGAGATTCAGCCTGTTGCCAATAACCATTTCATGGTGGAATCCGAGAGATATGAGACCATCAATTCGGATGATGATATAAGAGAAGTTAATAAGAGAATAGTTCGTCTTGGTGAGCAGTACGGTAAGCCTGTTGTAGCTACCTGCGATGCGCATTTTCTTAATCCTGACGATGAGATATACAGAACCGTTATTATGGCCGGAAAGGGTATGAATGAAGAGACCCCGGCTCCGCTTTTTGTGCGTACAACTGCCGAGATGCTTAAGGAATTTGATTACCTTGGCGCGGCTAAGGCCAAAGAGGTGGTAATAGATAATACAAGGGATATTCTTAAAAGATGTGACAGTATATCTCCTGTAAGACCCGATAAGTGTCCTCCTGTCATCGAAGACAGTGACGGAATCCTTACAAGGATCTGCTATGACAAGGCTCATGAGATTTACGGTGAAAACCTGCCTGCAATAGTTGAGGAGAGACTTGAGAGAGAGCTTAACTCAATCATTAAGAACGGTTTCGCGGTTATGTATATCATTGCTCAGAAGCTGGTTTGGAAATCAGTCGAGGATGGATACCTGGTTGGTTCCCGTGGTTCCGTAGGTTCATCCTTCGTTGCCTTTGCTTCGGGTATAACTGAGGTTAATTCGCTTTCACCTCACTATGTGTGCCCTAAGTGCAAATACAGTGATTTTGATTCGGAGGACGTGCTTAAATACGGCGGTAATTCCGGATGCGATATGCCTGATAAAAAGTGTCCCAAGTGCGGTCACATGATGAATAAGGACGGTTTCGATATTCCTTTCGAGACCTTCCTTGGATTTAAGGGTGATAAGGAGCCTGATATCGACCTTAACTTTTCCGGTGAGTATCAGTCCAAGGCTCATAAATATACGGAGGTAATTTTTGGTTACGGACAGACCTTCCGTGCCGGAACCATAGCCGGTCTTGCGGATAAGACAGCCTACGGCTTTGTAAAAAAATATTATGACGGAATAGGCGCAGCCAAGAGAAGATGTGAGATAGACAGAATAACCCAGGGCTGTATCGGTATCAGAAGAGGTACGGGTCAGCATCCCGGCGGTATCATAGTTTTGCCTGTGGGTGAGGATATCAACTCATTCACACCGGTTCAGCATCCCGCTAACGATATGACTACGGCTACCATCACCACACACTACGATTATCACTCCATCGACCACAACCTGCTAAAGCTTGATATTCTGGGTCATGATGATCCTACCATGATAAGATTCCTGCAGGACTGCACAGGACTTGATCCCAAGACAGTGCCTCTTGATGATAAGAATGTAATGAAGCTTTTCATGAACACGGAGTCCCTTAATATCACTCCGGATCAGATTGGTGGAACAAAGCTTGGATGCCTTGGACTTCCTGAGTTTGGTACAGACTTCGCTATGCAGATGGTTATCGACGCATCGCCGTCGTCACTGTCTCACCTTATCAGAATTTCAGGTCTGTCCCACGGAACCGACGTATGGCTGGGTAACGCGCAGACACTGATTCAGGAGGGAAAAGCTACCATCGATACCTGTATCTGCTGTCGTGACGATATCATGATTTACCTGATTCAGAAGGGCATGGACAAGTCACTTTCCTTTAAGACCATGGAGTCGGTTCGTAAAGGTAAGGGACTTACTCCCGATATGGAAAATGCCATGATCGAGGCAGGGGTACCTGACTGGTACATCTGGTCCTGTAAGAAGATCAAGTACATGTTCCCTAAGGCTCACGCTGCAGCTTACGTTATGATGGCTTGGCGTATAGCATACTTTAAGGTATATGTGCCTCAGGCATTTTACGCAGCATGGTTTTCAATCAGAGCAAAGGCTCTCAGCTACGAGCACATGTTCCAGGGAGAGGGCACTCTTCATATGTGGATGAACACCTACAGAAGTAAAGGCGATGCCATGACTAATGCTGAGCAGAACGAGCTTGCTGCTATGAGACTTGCTGAGGAGATGTATGAGCGAGGCATAGAGGTTATGCCTATAGACATCTTCAAGGCTGCATCCAGATCCTTCCAGGTATTTGGAGATAAGATCATGCCCAGCCTTGTAAGTATAGACGGCCTTGGTGAAAAAGCTGCGGATCAGATCGTCGAAGCAGCAAAGGATGGTCCTTTCATTTCCAGGGATGATTTCAGACAGCGTACCAAGTGCCCTCAGGCAGTAGTAGAAAAGATGGCAAACATGGGTCTGCTTGGAGATATTCCCGAATCAAACCAGATAAGTATCTTTGATTTCATGAAGGGGTGATTGTATATAGAAACTGAAAGCTGTAACCAAGTATTTTACAAATCTTTAATTTGAGCATATTACTTAATCGATAGTATACTAATATTACGATATTTTGATAATAAATCTGTTCACTAAAAGCAATGACATGATTTAGGGGGCATTGAGTCAATATGTTCATGAATATGAAAAGAGCCAAGGTGACCGCTTGGGGTATGGCAATCTGCTTTTTATTGATACATGTACTTATGATCATGATTTTTATTCAGTGCGGTGTTACGCCCATGGCTAAGTTTAATGTGTTCAGTATTAGCTTTTATATTGTTATGCTCTTCGTTGTGTATAAGGAGTGGCTGCAGTTCTATGCTGTGGCAGTATATCTTGAAGTGGTTGCTCATATGGTGCTAGCAGCGCTGCTTACCGGTTGGGGCAGTGGGTTTCAGATTACCCTTATAGGCATGAATGTTCTGGCGTTTTTTGCCGAATACACCGGCAGAACCCTGAAAATAAAATATGTTCGTATGATGCCGATGTGCATATTGGGAATGTTTTTTTATCTTTTCGTATATGTGTATCTGCATTTTCATCCCGCGCCTTATGTGCTTCCTGCGAAAGCTGAATTTTGGCTTTCATTGCTGTGGGGAGTTATTGTTTTTGTGATTACTATGTTCGTCCTGCAGTTTTTGGTTATTATAGCCAACAAATCAGAAGAACAGTTGGAATATCAGCTGTCTCATGACAAACTCACCGGACTTCCCAACAGATATTATCTGACCAATCACCTGGAAAAGTTACAACGTAAAAATGATGAATATTGGATAGCGATTTCCGACATAGACGATTTTAAAAAGGTTAATGATACCTATGGCCATAACTGTGGGGACTATGTCCTTAAAAGTGTGGGCGAAATTCTATCGGATAGAGGAGCACTATGCTGCAGATGGGGCGGTGAGGAATTTTTGTTTGTTGGGAAAACATCAGAAATCCCCGATGCCTTTGAGTTCTTGGAGAAAATCAGAAAAGAGATTGAACAGCGTGATTTTGAGCATGAAGGCACGCATTTCAAAGTTACGATGACCTTTGGAGTGTCATCTTCTGCTGGTAAAAAAGTCTTTGATACTATTCGTGATGCCGATGAAAAGCTGTATCTTGGAAAACACAGTGGTAAAAACAGGGTAATTACCAAAAAACATACTGTGGAAAATATGATTTCTCAGGTTCAGGATCCTCTCACTCGTGTAAAGAACAAGGCTGCTTTTGAGAAATCAATAGAATCTCTGAATATGGATATTAAACATGGAGCAGCCGGTTTCGGAATAGTTTTGGTAAGGCTGAAAAATGTTGATGAGATAAACGAAAAGTATGGCCAGGACAAGGGTGATGAGTATATTTTAGGAGCATGTAAGTTAATTTGCGGAGTGTTCATAAACTCACAGGTATACAGAGCTAAAGCAACTGAATTTGCAGTTGTAATAGCGGGCAGAGACTTCTATGAGCGTGAGGAACTCATGGCTGAGCTTTCAGATGTATTTGGTAAATCAATTGAGAACGGAGATAATAATCCCTGGCACAGATATCAGGTATCCATCGGTATGTCTGTATATGATGAAAATGATAAGGATGTTTCAGGTGTTATTGGACGCGCCGAAGAGCAGGTTTTGAAAGGATTAGAACAGTGATTGAAGAAATAATGAAGGTTGCCCGCAAAGCAGGTGACATAATGATAAGTGCCGAGCGTCCAATAAGAAACAGGTTCGTATTACCAAAAAGGTAAATCAAACCTGTCTTTTGATGAATTATTTAATTGATGAAGGTTTAATAGCCATTATTTGAATTTGAAGTGCCTGCTCGTTGATACGGTAGATTACAGTGGATAGAATCAACATAGTTTTCAGCAATATCAAGACTGGCTGATAGTTCTAATATAGCGACAAATGCTTCTTCTAATTCGAAGTGAGCTCTGGGAGTCATAACTATTTCGTAATTATCCAAAATATTTCTCCTTCAAAGCGGCAAATGCATCATCAAATGGAATCAAGTCAGCACCTTCCTCGATTTCTTTTTCAGATATAGCTATTGATTCATCAATCGAAGCGTCGAGACTGCTATCAGGGATCAACGCTCCTTCCATGATACCAATGATATAAAAAAGCTTATCATCAGGTATCTGCTCAAGAAGCTCTAAAGCTCTTTCTCTATTACTCATATAACAATTTCCTTTCTATTCTAGTAGTCCCCACCACTTGTATAGACAACGCTATTATATCATTTTTATTGTGCTAAAAATAGCTATAGCTTAATAAAGGCTTACTTGATGCTAATGTGGAGGATTCACTTGTAATGTGTTAGATGGGACATTCTGATATAACCACCACGAGAAAGTACTATTATTATAGCAGAAGAAATGCTGAGCATAAGCGCCAGCAGATAATGAATGCCATCCCTTTTTGATAGAAGAGATGGCATTTTTCTTTAAACATGATTTATCTATCGCGAGAATTCCCCTTAAAATAAACATCTTTGAAACCCTTCAGTTTAACTCCGGTTTAACTGGGAGAATTTGAAGATTTTCAGAGAAAATAAAAAACTCCGAAACGCGCTTGGCGTCTGGAGTTACAGGGTTGGGCTGTTTACACAGTCAGTAGCTCGTAGCGGAATCGAACCGCTGATTCTGCCGTGAGAGGGCAGCGTCTTAGCCGCTTGACCAACGAGCCATGTTCTTTTGTTTCGCCTTTCGTTTGGCGACTTGATTATATTATTACAAGTTAAAAAATAATGCAAGTACTTTTTTGAAAAAAATTAAAAAAATTATGTGGTATAATTATTTTGTAGCATTTTCGTCTTATGAATCCCGCGCAGTTATGCGTTTTCTTACACACACGAGGAGCGATGAGATATGCTTAATAAATTAGAAAAATCGCTGGTAGTTCTTATAGCAATTTCTTTTGTCAGCTATTTTGTTAGTACGGTAATGGGCAATGATTATCTGATGGATCTGCTGTCGCCGGTTACCGTGGCTTTGGTCTTTATTCTTCTTTTGTCTGAGATTCCACGGCTTGGGCCCTTCAAATGGTCCACTGTTGCCATGGCTGTAGGTATGGCCATCTGGTTTGTCGCCGATGTTATCTATTTGTATGCGGATTTTTATTCAGAGAATTACGATGCCTTAATGGCACTCACAAACGATATCTACCTGTTACCTGATGCATGTTTTGCTATGTGCATATCTATTTACATGCTTTCCATGCTGAAAGGGAAAGGAACAGAAATAGCGTTTCTTATGGCTAACACCCTGTGTTTTTCTATATGCGGGTTTGTTATGATCTATAGATTTCACGTGATTGTAGCAGGTCCGGGTCATAGCGGAGCTCATTGGAAAGAGCTTATATTTTTCTTCATTAGTTTTTACATAATAATGATGGATTTAGGGCTCCTTATCCGAATCGGAACTAAGAATATCCACAGGGGAACTGTCATTACCAATATTGGAATAATTGGCTATGCAGTGCTTGATCTTGAGTATGATTTCATGCGAGCGCTTGGTCATGATGCGGAAAATGATTATGCAAATTTGTTATATGTTCTTACCATGATTTTTATGTGCGTGGGGACAACCATTCAGATATGTAAGAAGTACGATTTCGAATTTATTGAAAGGGATTTTACCGGTAAAGGTACCAAAAGAAGATTTTTCCTGATAGTTATATTCATGTTTATTGATGTCGGGTTCATAATGACAGGCATTCTTACCCAGACACTTGGCATGTTTATTTTGATCACCTTTATGTCGTACCTTATTACCAATTACGTGCTTCATTCATCACATCTGAATGAGGAACTGATACTACAGCAAAGGGAACAGAATGCTGTACTTGAAGAGCGCATCAAGGAAAAAACCAAGGACCTTCAAAGCGCAAATGATCAGCTTGTTACGTTGTCATCCACCGATATGCTGACAGGATTATATAACAGAAGATCAGCGGTGGAAATTCTTGAGAAAATTCACAACGAGGCAAAAACAGAAAGAAAAACCTATGCTGTTTTTTGTGCTGATCTGAATCACTTCAAACCCATTAATGATACTTATGGTCACGAGATGGGTGACAATGTTCTTATAGAAATCGGTAAAAGACTAAATTCTCTTCCCGAGAAATATACTTCTTTCAGAATGGGCGGCGATGAATTTTTGATCTGCCTTAAAAATGTTAAGAGCCATGAGGAAATAGAGGTTGCTGCTGACAATATCAGGGCACTTTTTAATCAGTCAATAATTCACGATAATTATATTTTTAATCTGTCCGCCAGCATAGGGATAGCAATATATCCCGATGATTGCCTGGAAAGCTACGAGCTACTGATCAATTACGCTGATAATGCAATGTATGATGTAAAAAGGAGCGCCAACAAGGATGGATACAAGTTCTTTGACAAGAGGATGATAAATGAGATTTCCAAGGCTCAATTCATAAGTAAAACAATAGCCAATTCTATTCCGGAGAAGGACTATATTCTGCATTTTCAGCCCCAGATCGATGTTGACAGCAATGAGGTTATCGGTGTGGAAGTGTTCCCGCATCTTAGAGGAGATATGGAAAATATTTCCCCGGCCCAGATCATCCCTATGGCAGAAGAGTGTGGCCTTATGAGCAGGCTTGGAATATGGATAGTAAAAGATTCTTTTGAAACTGTTGCAGAGTGGAAAGAGACCTATGGGAAAAATCTGGAGCTTACGATAAATCTTTCACCGCTTCAACTTCTTGACGCTGAGTTTATTGAGTCATTGGAAAAAATGAGTAAAGAGTACGGCCTGACTACAGACAGGATTATTCTTGATATTTCAAGTAACGTGATCATGGGTGCAGCAAGCTCAGCCAGAGATACCATGGAAGCATTCCACAACTATGGCTTTAAACTGAGCCTTAATGATTTTGGCGGTAACAGTATCAATCTGTCTTATCTTATGAATTGTGGCATCAATTACATTAAGCTCTCGAGAAATCTGATATCAGGTGTTGAGACGGACAAAGCCACCAAGGTTCTTATAGATTCTATAATGAGATTTTCTTCTGCAATGGGTATAATCGTGACTGCGGTTGGTGTTGAGACGGAAAGTCAGTACCACGCTCTTAACGAAATGGGTATAACCAAGATGCAGGGATATCTTATCAGCAAGCCTGTAAGAAGGGATGAATTTGAACATATCCTGACTCATGGAATTACTCTGCAATAATTAGTGATTAATCAGCAAAAAGTGTAATGCATCCGCCCGAAAAACACAGTATAATTATCATTGTGGCATTATGGTCACAAGATAAAGATACTATAGGCAAAACATAAAGTTATGGGAGGTTGTATATGCTTTATATAGGTGTAGATCTTGGTACATCATCAGTTAAGCTTGTCCTTATGGATGAGACAGGCAAAATTCACGGAACAGCTACAAGGGAATATCCTTTATTCTTCCCTCAGCCCGGCTGGTCAGAGCAGAAGCCCGAGGACTGGTATGCTCAGGCTGTTGAAGGCTTAAAGGAGCTTCTTAAGGATGTAGATAAATCACAGGTTGCAGGTATAAGCTTTGGCGGTCAGATGCACGGACTTGTAATCCTCGATGAGAATGACAACGTTATCCGTCCCGCAATTCTTTGGAACGACGGCAGAACTCAGAAGCAGGTTGACTATCTCAACAATGAGATCGGAAAAAATAAGCTTTCAGACCTTACTGCAAATATCGCCTTTGCCGGCTTCACAGCACCCAAGATTCTCTGGATCAAAGAAAATGAGCCTGAGAACTTTAAAAAGATCAAGAAGATAATGCTTCCTAAGGATTATCTTGCATATAAATTCACAGGCACCTTCTGCACAGATTATTCAGATGCATCAGGTATGCTTCTTCTGGATGTTAAGAACAGAAAGTGGTCCAAGGAGATGTGCGATATCTGTGGTATCACAGAGGATATGCTTCCTCAGCTCTTTGAGAGCTATGAGAAGGTTGGCGAGCTTAATGCAGAGCTTACATCAGAGCTTGGCCTTAACAGCGGCGTAGTAGTTGCAGCAGGAGCAGGTGACAATGCGGCAGCAGCTGTAGGAACGGGTACAGTTGGAAACAACAGATGTAACATCTCACTCGGTACAAGCGGAACTATTTTCATGTCATCAGACAGCTTTGCCGTTGACAGCAACAATGCACTTCATTCCTTTGACCATGCAGACGGAACCTTCCACCTTATGGGATGCATGCTCAGCGCAGCAAGCTGCAACAAGTGGTGGATGGATGAAATCCTTAAGACCAAGGATTATGCAGATGAGCAGAAGGGTATCGAGAAGCTTGGTGAGAACCATGTATTCTTCCTTCCTTACCTTATGGGTGAGAGATCTCCCTGGAACAATCCTAACGCACGTGCTACCTTCACAGGCATCACAATGGATACCACAAGAGAGGATATGACACAGGCTGTACTTGAAGGTGTTGCATTTGCTACAAGAGATATGTATGAGGTAGCAAAGAGCATCGGCGTTAAGCCCGAGAGAACAATGATCTGCGGCGGCGGAGCAAAGAGTCCTCTTTGGAGAAAGATGATCGCTAACATCCTCAACATCGAGGTTGACGTACCTGTATGTGAAGAGGGTCCCGGAATGGGTGGCGCAATGCTGGCAATGGTAGCCTGCGGAGCTTATAAGAGCGTAGTAGAAGCTGCAGCAGCTATTGTTAAGGTTGATAAGACAGAGAAGCCTGATCCTGCACTTGTTGAAAAATACGAGGCAAGATATCAGCAGTTCAAGAATATCTATCCTGCACTTGCAGATA
>NZ_AUJO01000002.1 GCF_000424265.1 Butyrivibrio sp. WCD3002 | reverse complement strand
GGTAGTGTCTAATCGACACTCCTTTTTTCTTTATAAATCCTCTATTTTTCGGGAGTTCAAAATAAAAAGAGCATTGACCTCCCTTTTGGTATAATGTTAACGACCAAGAAAACATCCCGCAAAGGAAACAATGCTCGTGAACATTATACTTTATTTACTTGAAATCATCCATCAGCTCTATCAACAAAACTGCTGGTTGATCAACTTTATCTGTAGATATATTCCGCTTAAACAGTGGGCTTATGAGGATTCTCATTCTCCCAAATATCAAAAATTTAAGATTGATAAGCTCCCTTTGATTCTGAATGTAGAGCCCTGGGATTACAGGGATTTCATGGCTTACCTTCAGTGGCGTTACCCGGATGACAAGCCCATCAAACCTATACGGCGTCGTTCTGAATGTGACATTCCCGATGATTGCAAATGTCCAAGGTGCAACGCTCCCAAAATATACCTTTACAAGAATAATGGCTCTAAAGGCCAGCTCCAGTGTAAGGTATGCCAGACGCTTTTCTCACCCGAGGATAACCGTCATACTTCACTTAAGCTCAGATGTCCGTACTGCACTCACACTCTTGTTCCAAAGAAAGATCGTAAGCATTTCATCGTTCACAAATGTGTTAATCCCAAATGTCCTTACTACCTGAGCAATCTCAAGAAGGTTGATAAAGAAGATCTTGACGAAGACTATGGCAAGAACAAATATAAGCTTCATTACATCTACCGTGAGTTCACGATAGATTTCTTCAAGATGGATATAACCACACTTCCTAAGAATGCTTCATCCCTTAAGTTCACAAAGAACAATGCATATATCATGTCCCTATGTCTAACCATGCATGTTAATCTTGGCTTATCACTACGTAAGACTTCCCATGCTCTCAAGGATCTGTACGATATTTCTGTTTCACATCAGCAGGTGGCAAACTATTGCAAGACTGCAGCTTTGTGTATAAAGCCGTTTGTTGATACTTACCCTTACGAAAAGGGATCTGTATTCACTGCCGACGAAACTTATATCAAGGTCCTTGGTATAAAAGGCTTCATCTGGTTCATCATGGATGCCGCCAGCAGGGCTATAGTCGGATATCAGGTATCAGACAACCGTGGTGTCGGTCCATGCATCATGGCTATGCGCATGGCCTTTCAGCATCTTAAGGAACTACCTAAGAACTTCAGATTCATAGCTGATGCTTACAGCGCCTACCCTCTGGCTGCTCAGCAGTTTCTTATCAATGCTGGAGAAAAGTTCAAGTTCGATATCACACAGGTTTTAGGTCTTACGAACGATGATGCAGTATCTGCAGAGTTCCGCCCGTACAAACAGATGATTGAACGACTCAACCGCACTTACAAAGAATCCTACCGGCCTACCAATGGCTTTAATAACTACGATGGTGCCAACTACGATCTCGCATTATGGGTTGCGTACTACAACTTTCTTCGGCCGCATAAACACAATGGTTTCAAGCCACCTGTCTTAGATGATATGGTCATGAATGCTGGCAACATGCCTGGTAAATGGCAGATGCTGATAATACTTGGTCAACAGACCATTCTCAACATCCAACAGGGTGCAACCGCATAAAACGGAGCGGAACCGTTGTCAAGGAAAACGTGGAATACCGAAGCGGCAGCGCCGCGAGGATATGCCGCGAAAGTTCCTTGACATAAGGTTCACGGATAATCCTGATACATTGGTCAGCAAGTGTGCTTGCTGGCCTGCTTCCGGCGAGGACGGGTGCGGGCAGAGCCCGCTTAACGGGTCAAGGGACTGGTCCCTTGCAGGTTCTTAGGGCGGAGCCCTAAGCCCTCGGAGAGCTTGTCGGTATCAATATCTACATTTTCAAGGTTCTTTTGAGCCTTTTTTCTTTGGCTCATTTTTCCATAGCAGACTTTACACTATCAACTTTTTTCATGTTTGTTATAAAAATAACACAACATACTAACTTTAAGTGTTTAGGAAACTACTGTCAAGAAATTATCATTGTATCGTTTACTTGTTGGCGGTATGATTACACAACAGAGACACGAGGAGGAGAAAACTATCATGAAAATAGTTACTAAAGAAGAGATTAAAAAGGCACTTGCAGAGGTTGGACTTAAAGCCGGGGATAACGTAATGGTCCACACATCACTCAGTAAGATTGGCTATGTCTGCGGCGGAGCGCAGGCTGTTATAGAGGCTCTGATGGAAACCGTTACTGAGGAAGGTACCATTATGATGCCCACACAGTCCTGGAAAAATCTTGATCCTGAGGTTGGGGTTCACTGGGATGTGGATGAAAAGGATTGGGATATCATTAGGGCAAACTGGCCTGCCTATGATAAGGCAATTACTCCCACCAACACCATGGGTGCGGTGGCTGAAATGTTCCGTTCATGGCCGGGAACCATCAGAAGCGATCACCCTGCAAGATCAGTGTCAGCCTGGGGGAAGAACTCCGCATATCTTACAGAAAACCACGACCTTTCAAATATCTTTGGGGAGGAATCTCCGATAGGAAAGCTCTATAAGCTGGACGGAAAGGTGCTTCTCATAGGAGTAGATTACGACAAAAATACTTCCATTCACCTGGCAGATGTTCGCGCCGAGTATCCCGGAAAGCATAACAGTACGGAGCACAGCGCCGTCATGGAAAACGGTAAGAGAGTGTGGAAGGCTTATGATACTTTGTTTGTTGACGGCGAGGATTTTGTTGATATCGGTGCAGCCTTTGAAAAGGAGCATGATGTGAAAAAGGCAGCTGTCGGCGAAACAGAAATGCGCTTTATGAACCAGAGAGAGCTGGTTGATTTTGCTACAGACTGGATTTCAAAAAACAGAAAATAAGATAAAAAAAGAGAAGGTAATGAAGCTTCTTAGCACTCATTGCCTTCTCTTTTTATTACATGCTTTGCGATAGAATTTCCGGCTTAGCGGCGTCTTCTCCGTCTCTTTTTTCGTGGCTTAAAGTTAAGCCCTTTTTCTGCCTGCTCCACCATAAGAGCCAGCTTTCTTTCGGGATCAGTTTCCTGCTCTATAGCCTTTTGCAGCTCGCCCTTTCTGTATTCATTAAGTGTCTCATCGGCTTTTGTGTAATCCCTCTCAAACAGAATCCTGCTGATATGAAAATCAAGATCATCCCTGTCTATTTTTTCAGGAACCCGCTCTGCCAGCTTAGAGACAACAAAGTCCTTACTTTTATCCTTATACTTTGGCATTTCGTAGATTTGCTGTAATTCAAAAAGCTCCGGACGCCAAAGAATTCGCAGCTTGTTTTCCAGGGCCATTTTGGGATTGATCTTTGGGCGTCTTAGGAAATAAAAGTCGCATTCATCACCTACTGTTTCTACAGTTATGATTCCCCAATGATCGGGCACGTGCTCCTCGATGTGCATGGCGTGGCTGGTACCTACCACCACAATGTTCCTGTCATAGAATTTGTCGTAGTCCTTCACCTGCCGAGACAGTCTGGCATAGGTATCGGCGTCACTTTTTATCTCAAGACCTATGATACTGTCTGATGTCACCATCACCACATCCGCGCGGCTTTTGCCCATGGTCTTTTCTTCTATTATTCTTATTTTTCCATAAGTCTCTTCGAGAAAGTCAAAAAGAGGCTCACGAATATCCTTATCACGAAGCATAGTTTTTCCTCACCATATCATTATACATGAGATGCCGGTTCCAAAAAGAAGGATACGTATTTTGACAACAAAAAATGATAGATAATATGCCAATCTTTAAGAAGTGAGTCGTATATGCCTATGCTATCATTAAAAAGTATCTGTGTCCTAAATCTAAGTAAGGACCGGTAGAAATTTTGAAAAAAGGTTGGGAAAAATCATGAAAATGTTATGGAGACTTAGCCGCGAGGCTATCAGGTACAGAAAGCTTTACATAATCGCTATCTTTTCTACTCTGATGCTGACGGCCATAAATCTGGCAGCTCCAAAGCTTTTGTCTGCAATGACAGGTCTTGTGGAAAGAGGGATGGATGAGGACGGACTTCATCAGATAGGCCTTCTGACTGTGGGACTGGTTATTCTTTATCTTATGCGAATTCTCTTTAGATTCCTAAGTAACTACCTTGCTCATAAAGCGGCGTGGTATCTGGTGGGCGATCTCAGAACCAAGGTTTATGAAAAGCTTGAGCGCATGCACCTTGGATACTTTCACGATAAGCAGACCGGCGATCTCATGAGCCGCGTGGTAAATGATACCAGAGATTTTGAGCTTCTCTATGCTCATATAATTCCTGAGACCATCACCAATTTTGTCACATTTTTTGGCGTTCTTGTAATGCTCCTTACCATCAATCTTAAGCTTGCGCTTATAACCTGTGCGCCAATTCCCCTTATTCTTTTATCCGGAATAATCTTTTCCAAGAAGGTAAGACCCTTTTTTAGAATATCCCAGAAAAAGATGGGTGAGCTAAACGGTAAGCTTCAGGATAACCTCTCCGGAATTCAGGAGATTCAGTCCTTTGGCCGTGAAGAATATGAGACAGAAAGAGTTGATGAGCAGAATTTCGAGCACATAAGAGCTATGCTCCATGCCCTCAAAATAAGTGCTATTTTCCACCCTTCAGTTGAATTTATTTCTTCAATCGGAACGATTCTTGTTGTGGGCTTTGGCGGATATCTGGCCTATCGTCAGGAGGTAAGGGTTGAGGATATAGTTGCATTTCTTTTGTACCTCAGTCTGTTTTACGGACCAATAACCGGAATGGCCAACCTCCTTGAAAACATGCAGCAGTCCATGGCAGGTGCTGAGCGTGTTATTGCCGTTTTGGATACACCCTGCGAGATTGTTGATAAGAAGGATGCAATGCCGCTTCAGAATGTTAGCGGAGATATCTGTTTTGATAATGTAAGCTTTTCCTATAGTGATGGAGTACCTGTTTTAAAGAATGTTTCCTTCCATTGTCAGCCCGGCAAAATGCTTGCCCTTGTGGGACCTACAGGTGTTGGTAAAACCACGCTGACACAGCTTATATCAAGGTTCTATGAGCCTACGGAGGGACATATTTTTATAGACAGACACGATATAGCTGACGTCACGCTGGATAGTCTTAGAAAAAATATTTCGCCTGTACTTCAGGATACATTTTTATTTAACGGAACAATTGCTGAAAACATAGGATATGCTGTACCGGATGCCGGAATAGATGAAATCATGGAGGCTGCCAAGGCCGCAAATATCCATGAGGCGATCCTTGCTATGCCTGATGGCTACGATACTCTTGTAGGTGAGAGAGGACTTAGACTTTCAGGTGGCCAGAAGCAGAGAGTTGCTATAGCAAGAGCGATTCTTAGAAAATCTCCCATAATCATTCTGGATGAAGCTACAGCATCAGTTGATGTGGAGACCGAGCAGCAGATCCAGAAATCAATTGCGCAGATTACAGGAAATCACACAATCATTGCAATCGCGCATCGTCTGTCCACCATAAGGAACGCAGATAAGATTCTTGTAATTGAAGACGGACGCATTACCGAGCAGGGCACACATGAAGAACTTGTGGCTCTGGGTGGTAGCTACGCCCGTATGAATTATATTCAGAGTAATGCTTCAGGCGTTCTTAACGACGCTGAATGATACATTTCTTTGACTGATTAGTCGAAGCCAGGCAGTGAATCCGCTAAGGACCCATACGATACCGGTGGAAAGCCATATTCCCATCTCGCCCATACCTATGTACTGGGTGATAAGGATGGGAATGGTAAATCTGCCTGCTCCGTAATTCTGTCCGCAGAAGGTCGCGATTGATGCTCCAAGTGTTGCATAGGGCTGATGTATCAGCTGCTCAATTCTGTTGGTAGCTGTAAAGGCTGCGACAACTGCAGTACCGTAAGAATTGACTATTCGCTGTACAGCCATTGAGGAAATGGCTATAAGGGCAAATTGAAGAGACATTGGAACGCCGAGATGTATAACCTTGTAAGCAAGACCGGGGACGAAAACAATATCCTTCTTTTCAAGTCTGAAATACGGGTTTACCTTATAAGCGTAAACTGCACAGCTTGCTGCCGCAATGAACTGGGAGATGATAGTTGCAAGGGCTGCTCCCTTTATTCCCAATTTGAAAAAGTAAACGAAGATAATGTCAAGGCAGACATTTATGATCGCTGACACAATCAGGAAATAAAGCGGCGATTTTGAATCGCCAAGAGCTCGTAGCATTGCGGTTAAATAGTTGTAAGCTGATACAAAGATCAGACCTATGCACATAAAACGAACATACGAGGTCGCATCACTAAGGATTACCTCAGGAGTACTGAGAAGCCTTAGCAGAGGACCTGCGCTCCGACAAAACGTCCGATTATGATGGAATCAGCAATATTGTAGATCTGCTGAAAAATGTTTCCGATAAGTGCAGGCAGAGCAAATAATAATATGTGTCTTACAGGGTTACCTGTAGTCATATCTGTAGTATAATTTTTCATATAGATTGAGCTCCATAAAATAAATAACAATATGTAATATAGGCTTGTTACAAAAATGATACTTCTTAAGATTTGATGTTTATGTTATCAGTTTTTGTCAAAGGACAGCCTACTTGACTATAGATGGGACAGAATAATGGATTACAGTAAATACGAAAACAACGAGTTTGATAATTCAAGTGCATTTAATTTATCTACAGGCTTAAAGCAGCGAAGCTATAAGGCGCACTGGCATTCATACGGGGAGATAATTCTGGTAGGCCCCGGAAAAACCAATATTTTTAAAGTTAATCAGGACACCTACGATTTGGTCGAAGGTGATTTTGTGCTGATATGGCCCATGGAGATGCATTCAATAGTCGATGCAGACAGAGAGAAGGCTCTGGTCATTCAGTTTAGCAACATGTTTATGAATTCTCTTTTCGATCTTCAGAGAATAATGCATTTTTACAGAAATTTGCATATTCTTTGCATTAACTCTCATCCGGAGCTTGTGGCGCAGCTGCGAGTCATAACAGATGAAATGAAGGAGATTTTTTTATCCGGAGTTCCAAACAGGGAGCTTCGATGCTGCATGCTTCTCATGAAATTCATGCTCACACTTGATGAGCACAGAGAGGAATTTGTTCCAGAGATCAGCGGAAAAGAGTCCCGTGGCTATGAGGATGATGTTATGCGAAGGATGATCAGAGTCACGGAGTATATCAAGAACAACCTGACGGCTGATGATCTCTCTCAGGGCGCCATGGCTCAGATGGCAGGTATCAGCAAGGATTATTTTTCCAGAATATTTAAGAACGTAACCGGAATGAATTATTCCAAGTGGCTCAATACCATAAGACTTGAGAAAGCCACGGAGCTGCTTACACAAAATGACATGACACTTACCAAGATCGCCATGCTTTCCGGATTCCAGAGTATACCCAGCTTCAACCGTGTATTTCACGAGGAGAAGGGAATGGCTCCCGGTGAGTACAGAGCTCTGTTTGTAGGTGATGAGAAGAAGGAAATGGCATAAAAAATTTTAGTGCGCCGGTGGAAGGATGAATTTGGAATAATCTATGAAGAAAAGACATAGAAGCAGTTTTGCCATAAAAAAAGCCAAATTTAATACTGAGCTTAAGGATGCAAAAAGCAGGTTTCCCAAGGATGCTTTTGATGAATATTTTAAGAGAGAACATATAACCATATCCTTTGCGGTTTACAGTGAACTTCTCGATATTCTGAAAAACGAGAAGATATATCTTGATGCACGGGGTGAAAATGGCAAAAACGAAAGGCAGGAAATATCCTCTGCAACCATAGAGCGATTTTGCAGGGATTTTCAGAATAAAATAAATGCCGTCTACCTCATGCAGATCATGCCTGAAATGGGTCAGGTCATACTGGATATTCTTTGGGAATCTGATGACACGGAGATTTTAGAGTTCATTACTTCCGTAAGGAAAAAAGTGATCTCAAAGCTCATCATGAAATATCTGAGGGAGTCTAAACAAATCAAGGAGATTGCTGCCTTTGTTAAGAGCAATATATCTGAGCATGTGGTCTTTGAGCAGCTTCTTAAAAATCCCAATTATCAAAGAGCGGCAAGGCGCTATAAAAAGACGATGGATGCCAAGCGGCTCCTTTTTGAAAATATTGAGACCTCCACACCAAACGACTACACTAAGCTTTTTCCTCTTGCAAGACTGATGAAGAGGAAATTCATCATTCATATCGGCCCCACCAATTCGGGAAAGACCTATCAGGCTCTGGAGGATCTGAAAAAATCAGAGAATGGAATTTATCTTGCACCTCTAAGACTTCTTGCCTATGAGCAGTACGAGAAGATGAACAGAGAGGGCGTACCCTGCTCCATGATTACAGGCGAGGAGAGGATTCTTATGCCGGGCTCCTTTCATCAGTCATCTACCATAGAAATGCTTGATCTTAGCGAAGAATGGGATATGGCTGTAATCGACGAAGCACAGATGGCTGCCGACAGACAAAGGGGCGGATACTGGACTTCCGCCATTCTTGGGGCAAGGGCTAAGACTATACATATCTGTGCATCCGGTGATGCGGAGGATTTGCTTATCCGTATGATCGAGTCCTGTGGTGATGAATATGAGATTCAGTACCATGAGAGGAAGACGCCTCTTGTTATGGATGAGAGTGCCACAGATTTTAATTTCCCTTCAGATGTTACCAAAGGGGATGCACTTATAGTTTTTTCCAGAAAGGATGTGCATTCTGTTGCAGCAGAGCTTCAGGAGCATGGAGTAAAGTGCAGCATAATATATGGATCTCTGCCCTATGACGTAAGACACAGAGAAGCGCAGAAATTCGCTGAGGGTGAGACGGATGTGGTGGTGGCAACGGATGCAATCGGTATGGGTATGAATCTGCCCATCAGGAGAATTGTTTTCCTGCAGACCATAAAATACGACGGTATAAATGAAAGACCACTGACCTCCTCCGAGGTTAAGCAGATAGCCGGAAGGGCAGGCAGATACGGTATCTATGATACGGGCTATGTGACCTCATACTATGACTATGAGACCATTGAGGGCCTTCTTTTTAGCAGGATGATTCCTCTCAGGCAGGTTATGATAAATATCCCTGAGGACTTCCTTCATAAGGATGGGAAAATCTCAGCGATACTTGATACCTGGAACAAAATTCCGGCAGAAAAGTATTACAACAAGGGAGATATTTCAGAAAAAATAAGTATTGCCAGAGCTCTTGAAAGTATCAGTGACAACAGAGAGCTGATAAGAAGATTTATAAGGATTCCCATAAATCAGGATAACAGAGACATTTTCGGAGTATACCTTGACTATTACAGGCTGGTGGATGACGGTATCGCACCTGATATTCGAAGAACCATGGCTGAATTTGGTGCGGAAACTGTTGATGAGGAATCCAAGGATGCACTGCTTCGTCTTGAAATCGGAAGCTCTGTTTTTGATTTCTTATATGCATTTACAAGAGCCTTCGGAGATAGCGATGATCTTTACAGGATTATTGATGGTAAGCGCCTTATTTCCGAAAAGATATTTACTATACTCGATAAGCAGAAGCTTAACCTGAAGGCATGTGCTTATTGCGGTAAAAAGCTTAAATGGTCATATCAGTATAATATGTGCCAGGAATGCTTTAGAAAAAGAAGACATTTGAGAAAACATAAACAATAGAAAGAGACGAAGATTTTTGATTTATTCCTTGTAAAGAGCGTCAAATACATATAGAATTTAATTATCACTCGCAATTAAAGTGTTTTGGGGTAAAGAGGGAATCGATGGCAACATTAGATTATGATACACTGCTAAAAGACGTGGTATTTGATGAAAACTCTCTCAGCAGAGCCATTTCTGAGAGCTTTTCCTGCGATGTTTTCGTGTCTGAAAGGTATGATGATACCGTTCATATGGAGGCATATTCCGACAAGGGGTATTTGTTTGGAATTTACCTTACGACCCATCCTGAAGAGATGGAATGGGATTCCGATATTATCGGCGGTACTTACACATACAATCAGCACGTATGCATAGCTATCGATAAAGGAAAGGGAGATGTTATTGCGGAAACAATGCGTTTCTATGTTCGTTTTGCCAAAATCAACAATATTGAGATGCTGATTAAATCCTATATGGATGGAGATATTTGTTATGTTAAGGACAGCAATCCCAAATGGAATGAATCCTTCTACAGAAATCACGCAAGACAATATATCAGGTAAAAATTGGGCTGCTACTCTATAAAGTGTAGTAGCTTTTTTATTTCTACAAAATAAAAAAGTGCTCCGCAGGATGCGCAGCTCGCGGAGATTTCGTTTATTGCTTCGCAATACCGCTCGCGCGCGAGTATTTCGTAAGCGAAATGCTATTTGAAAATATGTGAATGTATAATAAAATTAAAAAAACGTGATAATTAAAAATATGAGGGGGAAAACATATGTTAATTAATAGCGTTATTAAGAGGTCTGATATCATCACATGTTCCTTGTGTATGGATGCACCCTGTAGCAGTGCCTGCCCGCACCTTGATCCTGCAAGGGCTTTGCGCAGTATCTGGTTCGACAATCAGGATGTGGCGTCTTTGCAGCTTCCAAAGGAAAATGTCTGCGCGGACTGTGATGCACCCTGTGAGAAGGCATGCATAAACAGCGGAAAGGTCCCTGTCAAAAGCTTCATCAGTGAGCTTAATGAAAAGGTTCGTCCTATGGCGGAGATAGAGCTTCCTGATAATGAGGACAGGCTTAAGTGCGATATATGCGGAGTGCCGTTGGAAAATCCATTTTTGCTTTCATCATCCGTTGTTGCATCCACATATGATATGTGCGCAAGAGCCTTTGAAGCTGGCTGGGCGGGAGTATGCTTTAAGACTATATGTTCTCTGGATATTCATGAGGCATCACCTCGTTTTTCAGCAATCAAGGGAGATAACGGAAGCATCATAGGCTTTAAAAATATTGAGCAGTTATCAGACCACAGTGTTGCTGAGAACATGGAGATATTCAGACGCTTAAAGGAAAAATATCCTACAAAGTTCATTCTTGCATCCATCATGGGACAAAACGAGGCAGAGTGGGAATCCCTTGCAAAGCTATGTGAGGAAAACGGCGCAGATGCAATAGAGCTTAATTTCTCCTGTCCTAACATGCAGGAGGACGGTCTCGGTTCTGATATCGGACAGGTGCCGGAGCTTGTAGAAAGATTTACGGCAGCAGCTAAGAGGAGTACCACGATACCTGTTCTGGCAAAGCTTACACCAAACGTTGCCACCATGAGTCCTGCTGCGGAGGCAGCACTTCGCGGCGGTGCAGATGGCATAGCTGCTATCAATACCATAAAGAGTATAGTTGGTGTCAGCCCCTATACCTATGTTTCACAGCCTGCAGTCAGAGGAAAATCTGCAGTTGGCGGCTACAGCGGAAATGCGGTAAAGCCCATAGCTCTAAGGTTCATTGCAGAGATGGGACAAAATCCTGCATTAAAGGGTATGCATATCACAGGTATGGGCGGAATCGAGACCTGGAGAGATGCTCTTGAATTTATTTTGATGGGATCAGGATCCTTGCAGGTAACCACAGCAGTAATGCAGTATGGCTACAGAATAGTTGATGACCTGAAGGCAGGACTAAATTATTACCTTGCTCAGATGGGCATAAAATCTGTTAAAGATATAATTGGAGCAGGTCTTGACAGCGTAAGCGATACAACGGATGTCCTCGAGAGAGACACAGTTCTTTTCCCTTCATTTGACTTGGAAAAATGTAACGGCTGCGGTAGATGTGTTATTTCATGCAATGACGGTGGTCATCAGGCTATCAGGTTTGACGACCGTGTGCCAAAGCTCAACGGCAGCAAGTGCGTAGGCTGCCATCTGTGCATGCTTGTTTGTCCGCAGGATGCAATTATGCCTTCTAAGAAGAGAATTAAAAGGTGAGGTTTACATTATTCATAGACATGCAAAAAGCCTGGTTTTCCAGGCTTTTTGTTATGTATGCAGATATAAAGTTTTAGGTTGTGAGCTGCAGGATCATGGATAGCATTCTGCGGCAGCAGGCATCAAGAGCTTCCTCCACCTTAGAGTTAAAGGGGAGAGGCTTCTTTTTGATGTTGTCTCTGTAAAGTCTGTCTTTTTCAATATAGGAAGCGACTGCGTTTTCAATGTTTATTTCGTTTTTTGCAACAGGCACCTCTGTGCATTTTGATGGCTCAATTTCTGAAAGCGAATCAAGAAGAGGGCAGATAGGACTTAGGGTTGAAAGTACTGTTTTTTCCTTCAAAACTAAAGCACTATCGCAGTTCTTTTTGAGAACACCGTCTGCATCACAGATCTGTGCTTCAAGGATATATTTTCCTGCATCAAGGTAGTACTGGGATCTGGCTGTGTGGTAGGAAGCCAGAAGATAGCAGGAAAAAGTCAGCGAAAGCATTTCAGATTCGCCGGGATTTAGAAGCTTTGTTTTTGCAAAGGCAACAAGTCTCTTACTTTCCTTATGCCGGTCACCCTTTGGAAGGTAGCTGTATAAATGAACAACCTCTTTTCCCTGGGTATTTCCTGTGTTTGTGACTTCGATGCTTACTATTATTTTGTCTTCACTGATACTGGTGTCTGTCTGTTTCAGTTCAAAGGTTGTGTAGGATAAACCAAAGCCAAAGGGATATCTGGATTTAACATCAAAGGTATCAAAGTAGCGGTATCCAACGTAGATACCCTCAGCATATTTTTCTTCAATTACGTTGCCGTTGTTGTGGCTAAAGTCAGCGCTTCCCGGGTAATCGAGATAGTTCATTGCCCAGGTGTCAGTCAGCTTTCCGCAGGGATTAACGATGTCTTTTAAGACATCTGCCAGAGCATTGCCGCCCTCCATACCTGCCTGAGACATCAGCACCAGGGTGGAGATATTTAGCTCATCCATAAAGGATAAATCAATTATTCCCCCTACATTCAGTATTACGATGGTTTTACTGTAAAGCGCTGTGATGCTTTTCAGACTCTCAAGTTCATCCTCTGAGAGCTCGTAGTCGCCGGGGACATTTTTTCTGTCAGCGCCTTCCCCGGAGATTCTGCTTATTACATAGATTGCGATGTCGGTATCTTTTTTAGTGATGGGATTACCTTTTGGCATTACCATGGGATTAGATGCATGAGCACCATAGAGACCACCAAAATCTCCGGGATCTCCTGCAAGGTCGTAGATTTTCTGCATCCATGCATTTCGACCGGATTCATATTCCGCATCGTAGGCTTTTAGCCAGTCTTTATTCAGTATATCAAAGCCTGCTGCCGCAAGGCCTTCTGTGATGCTGACATTGCTCCGGTTATTTACCATGCCCGAGCCTGTGCCACCCTTAACAGTATACGAAGCTCCGCCGCCATACAGCGTTATCTTTTCGCCTTCCTTAAGTGGCAGTACTCCGTCATTTTTGAGAAGAACCATTCCTTCAGCAGCGGCTCTTCTTGCTATTTTCTGAGATGTCAATTCTCTTTCTGATATTTCTGTTGATGTTGTTCCCGGATAATTTCTCTGACCCATTTTGTAATCCCCCGTTGAAGTGTTTTTATTGCATAGCCCCTATAGATGAGGGTATTCAGATAAGCTTGCTTGTAACTCCGACTCCTATATTTTACCAAAGAAAGCGAGTATAAGGGAAAGACAAATGGTGGTCTTATCTCGATTTAGAATCGTCCTTTACAAATATGCTAATTGATGATATATTCAAAGCCGTCTTTATTTTTTGTAAATCGAGCAGTATCGCATTTTTTTCATGCTTTTGTTGTGCTTTATATCGTGTATGTTTTGTTGCCAAAATTTTATAATGCAACAGTCTATTTGTTATGAAAATAAGATAAGAAATTTGATACAATATAGGAGGAATTAATGAAAGAGGAGATCAAATGGCATCCTGCGTTTTATGGTGGGATAGAGCTGGAACTCCGTAAATATCGTGAATGGCTGGAGTTTGAGGAAGAACACGAGCTTTCTAAGGAGCCATTACATATGGACATGCTGATTATCAAGAAGGTTTCAGATATATTCATTGATAATCCAATAGCCCATATTTTTAGAAAGTTTAATATAATAGAATATAAGAATCCACATGATTCATTGTCTCTTAGGGAATTCTATAAAACAGTTGGATATGCTTGCTTATACAAAGGGCTGAGCAAATATGTTTCTTCGGTTCCAATTGAGAGTGTCACAGTTTCATTGTTCAGGCACATAAAACCGGTAAAACTGTTAGATGAACTGGATAAAGCAGGTGCGTCAGTTTTGAAATATGCGGACGGAATTTACTATGTCACCGGTATTATAAATTTTCCGGTTCAGATAGTGGTTACAAGCGAATTGGAGCAGGGATGTCACAGTGCACTTAAGATATTGACATCAGAAGCCTCAGAAAACGACATAAGAGCATTTTTAACTGAGGCAAAAGAATTAAAAAATCCCGGAGACAAAGATAATGCAGATGCGGTTTTGCAGGTTAGTGTATCTGCAAATAATGAGTTGTTTGAGAAAATTAGGAGGGAATCAGGTATGTGTGAAGCTCTTAGAGAATTGATGAAAGATGAAATAGCCGAAGAAAAAGCAGCCGGAAGGGCAGCCGGAATGGCGGAAGGTAGAGCAGAAGGCAGAGCAGAAGGCAGAGCAGAAGGCAGGGTAGAAGGCAGGGTAGAAGGCATCGTGGAGGTTCAGGATGTTTATAACTGGCTTTTCAAATCCGACAGGGCAAGTGATGTGGAGAAAGCTACGGAGGACGCAGCATTATACGAAACGCTTTTGAAGGAGTATAAAGAAAAGGTGACAGGAAGCTCCAAATCTGTTTGACATTTCATCAACAAAATAAGTGTATAATACAGAGGGTTGTCGAAAGAATCAATTCGGCAGCCCTCTGTTAGATTTAGATTAGGGAGAGGCAAAAAACGCCCATAATTACAATATGAACGATACTGAATTTTTTGAAAAATACCTGACACACCTAAGCAGCCAGCAGTTAGAAGCGGTAAAGACCACAGAGGGACCGGTACTGCTGCTTGCTGTGCCGGGAAGCGGCAAGACTACCGTGCTTGTGAACAGGCTTGGATATATGCTTTATTGCAAAGAGATAGAGCCGGAGCACATTCTGACTCTGACCTATACAGTTGCCGCAACTAAGGATATGGCTGAGAGATTTAAATCCATATTTGGTGAAGATGTTTCAGCAGCTCTGGAATTCAGGACCATCAACGGAATCTGTGCCAAGATCATTCAGCACTACGGCAGACTTATTGGTAAGAAGCCCTACGACCTTGTAACTGATGAAAAACTGACAGGTAAGCTCCTTTCAGACATATACCTTAAGGTGGAGGGAGATTACCCCACAGAAAGTGATATTAAGGGTGTACGGACCCTGATTACATACTGTAAAAATATGCTGCTTACGGATGAGGAAATAAAGAAATTAGAGGGCGAATCCGATATCAATATTTTCCCGATTTATGAAGCCTATAATGCGGAGCTTAAAAGACGCGGCCTTATGGACTACGACGATCAGATGGTGTACGCCTACAGAATGCTCAAGGGCTCCCCTGATCTTTTAAAGTTTTACCAGGACAAGTACAGATATATCTGCGTTGATGAAGCCCAGGATACATCAAAGGTCCAGCACATGATAATAGGCCTGCTGTCGGGAAAAGACGGCAATCTTTTCATGGTGGGAGATGAGGATCAGAGTATATACGGCTTTAGGGCAGCTTACCCTGAGGCGCTTCTTAATTTTGAAAAGGACCATCCCGCGGCAAAGGTTCTTATTATGGATCAGAATTTCAGGTCCAACGCAGCAATCGTATCCGCCGCCGACATTTTTATCAGACATAATCATATGCGCCATGAAAAGCGGATGCAAGCCACGAAAGAAAAGGCCCAGGATATAAACTATATCCAGCTGAACAGCAGGCGCAATCAGTACAATTATCTTGCAAAGGTTGCGGAAGGCATAACAAATCAAATTGCAGTTTTGTACAGAGATAACGAGAGCATAATTCCTCTGGTGGACGTACTTGAAAGGCAGGGCATTTCCTATCGTATAAGAAATGCTGACCTTGCATTTTTCACCCACAGAGTGGTACTGGACATAGAGAGCATTCTGAAATTCTGCATGGATCCCTATGATGAAGACAGCTTTATGAGGATATATTTTAAGTGCCAGACCTATCTGAAAAAAGCTGAGGCTGAGAGATTATGCAGGCTTGCATCAAACGGGGAGATGCCAATTCTTGATGCGGTGGAGGAGACAGAGCTTCTTAACGCACATGTAAAGGCAAAGTGCAGAGCCTTAAGAACCCATCTATCAAACATGAGATATGAAGAGCCCTTCAAGGCTTTAAACAGAATTGAGAGATTCATGGGCTATGGAGAATACCTTGAGAATAATCACATAGATACAAATAAGCTTTTCATTTTGAAAATGATCGCAGGAAATGAAAGCACAATAGATGGCTTTATGAGAAGGCTTTCAGAGCTGCAGGATATTTTCAGAGATAAGGAAACGGATTACAGGCAGAATTTTATACTCTCCACAATCCATTCCAGCAAAGGTCTTGAGTATGATGAGGTCTATCTGATGGATGCCTGCGACGGCGTATTTCCAAGTGAAGTAATTCGTAAAGGGGACTTCGCTGACCCGCAGGAAATTCGGGATTTTGAGGAGGAGCGCAGGATTTTCTATGTGGGCATGACAAGAGCAAGGAACAGGCTGAATATCCTTACTTATAATGACGAGGATTCAACCTTTGTCAGGGAGATATCGTCTGATCCCGAAAAAGTAGGGAAAGATTCCCGTAAGCAAGGAGAAGACAGCAGCAGAAATAATAGCTTTGAAAAATCCAAAGCTTCCAAAACTAAAGCCTCAATTAAAAAGACCCTTAGAACAAATAATTACGTTCAGAAGAAGGCACCTGCCAATACCGAAGAGGTTCCCACAGAGCTTGTGATAGGACAAAGAGTATCTCAGCCAAAGTACGGACAGGGATATATTACGGATGTGGATCTTGATGAGTTTGATCTGCCACTTAAATTTCACGTGGAATTCGATGACGGAGAGGATAGGATATTTATGTATCCATATGCCTTTGAGTCAGGGATGAAGCTAATTTAACACTCCTATAGGCAGGAAAAGTGTAGTAATATATAGATATGATAAAAGAAAGGTAGCTCAAAGTCAGATGGAGAAGCAGAATCGCTCTGTTTACAAAAAAATATTCTGGATGCTGTTTTCTACTTTGCTGGCAGTGGTTACTGTCTGGGCAATACTTAAACAGAGCAGAAGTCTGTCCGTCGAACAGCTTTTTAATGTGATGATCGATGGAAAAAAGCCGTACCTAATCATATCCATAATCTGCGCTGCTGCTTATGTTGTATTTGAGGGCGTTGCCATCTGCTCAATACTCAAGGGAATATCTTATAAAAGGAGCCTGCGAAAGGGACTTCTTTACAGTACCTCTGATGTTTATTTTTCCGCCATCACTCCGTCAGCCACAGGAGGTCAGCCTGCAAGTGCATATTTCATGCACAGGGATGGGATTCCGGCAGGAGTTGTATCGGCTACGCTTATACTTAATCTGATGATGTACACAGCGGCCATAGTCTTCCTTGGTATAATTGCGGTGATACTTCATCCCGGTTTTTTCAGGGATTTTGAGACACCTTCCAGGGTACTGATTGTTATCGGCTTTATTGTCCTGACGGGACTTACGATATTTTTCTTTATGGTACTTAAGAAAGGTGACACCGTATTTTCTTTTATCAGACGAATTGTCGATTTCCTGTGCAGGAAAAAGATAATTCATAACAGTGAGCATGCCCTTGGAAAAATTGCGGAAACACATAAGGACTATAAAAACTGTGCAAAGTTATTTGCAGGAAAGGGCAATATTCTCGTAAAAGCATTTATCTTCAATGTGCTGCAGAGAGCATCTCAGATAGCAGTGCCAATGTTCATGCATTTGTGTCTTGGCGGAAATAACAGAGATTCCATAACACTTTTTGCTAAGCAGTGCCTTATTACGATAGGCTATAATTTCGTTCCGGTCCCCGGTGCCATGGGCGTTGCCGATTATTTGATGATAGATGGTTTTTCTAATATAATGACTCATGAGGCTGCTTTACAGCTTGATATGTTAAGCCGTGGAATAACCTTTTACTTTTGTGTTACAATAAGCGGGCTAGTAACTCTTGGAGGATATTTATGGACAAAGAAAAAAAGATGATAGGTGTTTATGATTACACTGTAATTCTCACCTATCTTTCGACCGTTTCCGGAGCAATAGGAATAATTATAACAATGACCGGAATCGGACATCCTTACGGCGGCACGCTTTTTTTGATGATTTCCGGACTTCTTGATGCCTTTGACGGTAGGGTTGCCAGAACAAAGAAGAATAGAAGTGATTTCGAGAAGGAATTCGGTGCTCAGATAGACTCGCTTTCTGATCTTATTTGCTTCGGAGTGCTTCCTGCTTCAATCGGAATAGCGCAGCTTCGGGTAAACGGGGCCTTTAAGGATGTAATCAGAGGCAGTATGAATACAGCAAAGGGATGGACCGTTGTTATCCTTTTGTCTATTGCGGCTTTCTATATTCTTTCAGCACTTGTAAGACTTGCGTATTTTAATTCCACAGCGGCAGAGAGAGCAGAGCAGAAGGAAAAGCTTGGTGTTGAATATTTCACAGGACTTCCTGTTACAACTGCTGCACTTATTTTTCCGTTGACACTTATAATCCATTATTTCACAAGAGCAGATCTTACTTTCTTCTATTTTTGGATGTTGTTTCTTGTGGGAATGCTGTTTATCGGTAATTTCAAGATTCCCAAGCCGGGACTCAAGGTTATTTGCATTGGTGTTGTGATTGGACTTTTTGAATTTATAGCCAATATTTTTATTCTTATTGAGAATATATGAATGGATTAGATTTTTTATACAAAACGAATATAGGCAGACTGATTTTAAAGCCTCTTACACTTAAACCTTTATCTGATCTTGCCGGACGCATGCTTGATTCCAAGCTTTCGATGGTGCTTATTAAGCCCTTTGCAGCGAGGAACGGTATTCGGACGGAGGATTACATTCTTGATGATGTAAGAAGCTTTAATGATTTTTTCTGCAGAAAAATAAAAAGTGAACTGCGTCCTTTATGTCCAAGGGAAAATGCCGTGATCGCGCCTTGTGACGGACTTCTTAAGGTCAGCAGGATCACGAACGGAATGGTTCTTGACGTAAAGCAGAGCAGTTTTACAATTCGCAGTCTCCTTCGGGATAAGAAGCTTGCAGCGGAATTCGAGGACGGATACTGCTTTGTTTACAGGTTATGCGTTGATCACTATCACAGATATATTTATTTTACTGACGGTATGAAAAAAGCAGATCGCAGGATACGGGGCTTTTATCACACCGTAAGGCCTGTTGCCCTTGAGGAGTTTCCTGTTTTTACGGAAAACAGCAGAAGGTATTCGATTATAGACAGCGATAGGCTTGGACGCTGCGTACAGATGGAGGTTGGAGCCATGCTGGTTGGCAGGATAGTTAATGAGAAGCCAGCCGCAGGAAGAGTTTTTCGCGGAGAAGAGAAAGGCCATTTTGAATATGGCGGCTCCACCATAATTGTTCTTATACCTAAGGACAAGATAAAGCTAAGAGAAGAAATAAGAGTTAAATCCGCAAAGGGTGAGGAGTTCCCCATCAAAATGGGAGAAGTGGTTGCGGAGACAGTTTAATGAACAATTTTTACATAGAATGAGAGGTTTTTATGAATTCTAAGATTATTATTGAAGCTATTGGTTATATTGGTTCAGCACTGGTGCTTATATCATTTTTGATGGTATCGGTATACAAGTTAAGAGTTGTAAATTCAATCGGAAGCTTGTTCTGTGTTATTTACGGACTCATAATTCATGCATTTCCTACGGTAGTTATGAATGTGGCACTTATTGCCATCAATGTTTACTACCTGTCAAAGATGTTAAAGCCCACCGAGAAGAACTACGACCTTGTAAGGGTTAGCGGAGATGAGGGACTGACCGGCTTTATTATCAATCACTACAAAGAAGATATTGCAAAGTGCTTCCCCGGAATTTCAATGAATTTTAAAAAGGCCAACTGTGGCTTTGTTGTATGTCATGAGGGTAAGCCTGTAGGAGTGCTTCTGGGCCAGCTTAAAAACTATGACCTTGATATCATGCTTGATTATTCAATCCCTGAATACAGAGATTTTTCTATAGGCAGATTCCTTATGGATAATCTGGCACCTGAAGGAATCGACAGACTTATTTATCGCGGCGCCGATGAAAATCACAAGGATTACCTGAAAAAAACAGGCTTTGTTCACAAGGACGGCTATTACGAGAAAAAGCTTTGAAAATTATCTTAATGTGAGGAACTGTGCATGCTTACATTGACTCAGGTTTGCAGGGAATTATCCATCTCTCCCGCTACAGGACGAAACTGGATAAAGCTTGGTAAAATTAAGGCCGAAGGAAAACGTGGTAAAGCTTACATGTTTTCTGAGGATTATGTGAGGAGCCTAAAAGAGGAGCTCGTAAGCGGCAGCAGAACATCATTAAAAAGCAGACGAAACAAGGTTTTCATTTCAGGGAAAGCCTTGTATCGTGACTATGCTTCTTCAAAATCAGTAAATCTTCCCAAAGTAGAAAACTTAATAGAAATGCTTTCCGAGATGGATGACTTTTCGGAAAAGACAGAGACAGTTATGCGCATTCTCCTGGTAGATTGCGCTTTAAAGCTGACCCTTGACAGGCTTGGCATTAAGGATGAAATAGTTGGAAATCCGGGTCAGACTACAGAAAAATATCTGACAGGTGAGCTGGATATCGGAATGTATGCGGATCTTATTGATGCGCTGATTGACGATAAGCCCGCCATGCTTTCGTATTTGTCCGAGCATGAGGATATCACGTTTGAAGATTTTGTCTATGAGCCTGGAGAGGACATCCTTGGGCTTATGTATATCTCTGTAAAAAGCATAGGGCTTCGCAAAAAGGAAGGTGCTTACTACACTCCGAATACAGTTGTAAAGAGGCTTTTGGGGCATCTTTTTGAGGCTGCTCTTTTGATGGACGGTCTTGATAAAAGGATTCTTGATCCCTGCTGCGGAAGCGGAAACTTTTTGTTACAGCTCCCTCCGGGACTTCCCATGGAAAATCTGTATGGGTGTGATATAGACAAAATCAGTGTCATTCTTGCAAGAATAAATCTGGCTCTGAAATATAAAAAGGCTGAGATATCCTTTTGGGAAGAGCACATCACGGAGAGAGATTTTTTAGATAGCTTACCGGGTGATGAGCGCTTTGATATCATCCTTGGCAATCCGCCCTGGGGCTATAGTTTTAGTGACGACAGGAAAGAGTTTTTAAGAGAGCATTTTGAATCGGGCAAAACCACAAATCCGGAATCCTGTGATCTGTTTTTGGAGCAGGCAGTTAAGCGGCTTTCTCCTGAAGGACTTTTGTCTTTTGTGCTTCCGGAATCGGTTCTTACTGTAAAAGCCCATGCCCCTGTAAGGGAGTTTATCTTAAAAAATTCCAGACTTTCGCAGCTTGAGTATCTGGGCGAGGTATTCGACAGAGTCCAGTGTCCGTCTATTATTTTGCAGATAAAAAAAGCTGAGGAAGCTGCTGACAGCGCTTCTGTCAGCGAACTGTTTTTCCTTAAGGACAGACCTAAGATTTATGAGGGTGACAGCTTCTTTGTTATAAAGGGCAGGAGAATGATAACCGATCAGTGCTTTGATTTTCTTGTGCCTGATGATGAGTATGCTCTTTTGGAAAAGCTTGATAATCTTCCAAGAGCGGAAAGACTTAAGGATAATGCCATCTTTGCTCTTGGCATTGTTACAGGTGCAAATAAGGAGATGCTTCAGTCAAGAAGGACCACCAGAAATGAGATTATTCTAAAAGGGCAGGACGTATTTAAATACAACTTCAAAATTCCGAAATGCTACATACATTTTGAACCTGAAAAATGCCAGCAGGTGGCCAAGACTGAATACTATAGGGCTGAAGAAAAGCTGCTTTACCGCTTTATCGGAAATCATCTTGTTTTTGCTTATGATGATAATAAGACGCTTTCGCTTAACAGCTGTAATATTCTTATTCCGAGGATACCTGAGCTTGATATAAAATACATTCTTGCTGTTTTGAACAGCAGGATTGCAGAATACTATTTCAGGAAAAAGTTCCGCTCCGTAAAGGTGCTTCGCTCCCACATAGAGCAGATACCGATTCCGGGCGTGGGTACCAGAACTCAGGAGGAAATTGCTCTTCTCGTAGATAAGATAATGCAGGCAGATTCTGCAGATAAGGGCACCATCTATGATGAGATAGACAGGCGGCTTGCTGAAATATATGACCTTACAGATGACGAATATGATATAATTAAAAGTGACCTCGCTGACGAAAATCTATTTCTTTTATAACGAAAAAAAGTGTTGTAATTTTGTATCACCTCAATTATTTGATGATTATCATATATGACAGAGGATTGGATTATGGACAGAATTAAAGCAGATCTTTTTGAAATTCTTGTAAATACTACCCAGGATTGCATTTTTTGGAAGGATACACAGCGCAGATTTGTCGGAGTAAATAAGGCGTTTCTAAAATTCTATGGCTTCGATTCTGACGAAGCGGTTATCGGCAAAACCGATGAGGACATGGGCTGGCATCCTGATCCGTTGCCCTTCATGGAGGATGAGCTTAGGGTTCTTCGCGGAGAGAGCACTCACAATGTGCATGGACTGTGCATTGTAAAGGGTGAAGTCAGAACCATCATGGCCACCAAAACACCTATTTATAGTGATGATGAGATCATTGGCCTTGTTGGATCCTTTGTAGATATAACTGAGGAACAGCAGAGAATAGCCAAGATAGAGCGCCTAAGCCGCCTGAATGACAGACTTTTGGATAATGAAAAGCGTGCCAACAGGCGTATGGCAGAGTTTTTATCCCGTATGAGCAATGAGATAAGAATGCCGATGAATGCAATTTCAGCGCTTTCGTATCTTGGAATGAATCAGACAGATGTCAGCATCCTTAAAAGCGATATGCGAAAGATTTACACCTCCAGTCATTATCTGGGGAGCCTGTTAAGTGATCTTCTCGATATCGATAAGATTGATGGAGGTAATCTTAATCTTGAGCCGGCAGCAGCTTCTCTTGATGAGATAGTGGATGGTGTTGAAAGTGTCACCCGTGCCATGGCTGAAAATAAAAATGTAAATCTGATAATAAATCGCAACTATAAGGGTAATCCGCAGATTATGTGTGACCTTGGAAGAACCCAGCAGATGGTAATAAATCTTACCTCCAATGCTGTAAAGTTCAGCGACAGGGATGATACCGTCGAACTGACCGTCACAGCAGAGCGCACCAAAAAAAGCTATAAGATAACCTTTGTGGTAGTCGATGAAGGCTGCGGAATGAATTCGTCATTTATGCCAAGTCTGTTCATGCCCTTTGCACGAGAGAAGAGGAATCCTTCAAAGTATGGCGCAGGGACAGGCCTTGGACTTGCTGTATCAATGAGACTTGCCGGGCTCATGCATGGAGATATAACGGCAGAAAGTGAAGAAGGACTGGGAAGTACATTTACGGCACAGATTGAGCTGCCCTTTGTACCTGAAATAGATGAAACCTAAATTTGATAAAAAAAGACTGATCACATCAGTGGTCTCTGCAATCATTCTTATAATTTTCATGCTTATTGTTTATAAATACAGACAAAACGAAACGGTCTCTTTTAACGAGACCGCTTTTGTCATGGGCACAGTTTTCCAGGTAAACCTGAGCTCTGCGCAGAAGGGAGACGATCCTTCCGGGGAACTTGTAAATATAGGTAATCGTCTTGAGAGAAACCTGCTTTCATGGAGACTTGATTCATCTGAGATTGCAAAAATCAATGCCTCCGCCGGAAAAGCTGAAGGCTATGAACTCTCTCCTGATATGGAGGAAATTCTTACGGAGTGTCTCAGAATTTCTGCTGAAAGTGACGGCGCCTTTGATATTACTGTTGGACCGCTGACAAGGCTTTGGGATATAGACGGCTGGGCAAGCGGAGAAAAACAGGGAGAGTTTGTCCCACCTGACAAGACTGAGATAGAAAAGGCATTATCACTTTGCGGCTATGACAAGGTAGAAATTAGAGACCACCGTATATATATGCAGGAAGGAATGAGCATAGATCTTGGCGCTGTGGGTAAGGGAATTTATCTTGATAAATGCAGAGATTATCTTGATCAGGGAAATGCTTTAAGCGGCGTTATTGTAGCAGGCGGAAGTGTTTTGACTGTGGGCGATAAAAAGGATGGAACTGATTGGAATGTTGGAATTACAGATCCCTTTAAGGATGGAGAGCTGATCGGTCATATAGAGGTGGAACCATGGAAAAGTGTATCAACCTCCGGCTCTTATGAACGTTTTGTGGAATATGAAGGTATGCGCTACCATCATATCCTTGATCCAAAGACAGGCTATCCCGCAGAGAAAGGGAATGCCTCAGTAACCATAGTTTCACAGTCGGGACTTATTTCAGATGCACTTTCAACGGCCTGTTTTATGCTTGATACTGAGGAGGCTGTCGAGCTTGCTGAGCGTATGGGCGCTGAAATATGCATAATAGCTGAGGATGGAACGGTTAGCGGAAATATAAAACTCATTAAAATAAAATAATCATTTAACATATCGATAATAAAATATGCGCTGTTTTGATAATATTTAGTAAAAGTTTATAGAATATTCATAAGTCGTCAAATGCAGTATTTGCCAGTATTTGGCGGCTTTTTGCCTGCTTGGTATAATTGTTTTTTGCCCATAAAAATGGTATATTCGCTTTGACGTAATTTCGTGAACCTACGGAAATTTAACTGAAAGAAAGGACAAATATCATGGATAAAAAAAGAGGTTCTTTGCTATATGTTATTGCAGGCGTATTTTTCCTTGCTGTTGTTATAACGGGAATTCTTATTGAGGTATTTTCGATAAGCAGCACAATTGCTACGAACAATGAACAGACTGAGTCTTATAATGAGAGACTTTTATCGGATATTAAAACTGAGCTTACCAATGAAACTCAGGAAGCTATGAGTATTGCCCAGGTTATGTATGACAGATATCAGGCCGGAGAGATGACTATGGAGGAAGCTCAGAAGGAAGCAGCTGATATCATCAGAGAATTGAAATATAACGATGGAGCCGGATATTTCTGGGTTGATACCGCTGAAGGTATCAATGTGGTTCTTCTTGGAAGAGATACTGAGGGTCAGTCCAGATGGGATGCCACAGATCCTAACGGAACAAAGTATATTCAGGAGATGATCAAAAACGGAATGCAGGATGGCGGTGGCTTTACACAGCTTATGTTTGCTAAGCCCAATGAGACTGAGCCTCTTCCGAAGCTGAATTATACAGCATATTTCCAGCCCTTTAACTGGGTTATGGGTACCGGTGTCTGGATTGATTATATTGATGAGCAGGTTGCTGCTTATGAAACTCATGCAAAGGATGCGCTTACATCCAGCATAGTTAAGTCATTGATACTGCTGCTGGTTCTGATTATTATCGGAGTCCTTGCTGCAATGTATATGGCTAAAAGAATTACAAATCCTATCGTCATGGTTACCAATCAGATGGTTCGAATGTCCAATAGTGATTTTACAGAGAATAAGGAGATGGATAAGGTACGAAAGCTGAAGGATAAGAACAATGAAATCGGACTTATTGCTTCTGCTCTTGATCTTATGCATACAAATATCAGAGATCTTATGATGAGAATCTCTGATACAACAGCTTATGTTGCATCGGCATCAGAGGAGCTTTCTGCAAGTGCTACCCAGTCTGCGCAGGCCAGCGAGATGGTTGCTAATTCCTGTACGAATGTTGCAAATTCCTGTTCAGGTCAGATTACTGCTGTTTCCGGTGCCAGCAATGAGACCAAGAGCTTTGTAAGCAACATGCAGGATTTTGAGAGCGCAATTATTCGCTCCAATGATATGATTAAGTCAACCAATGAAGCTGCAGCCAAGGGTGCGGCTGACATGACAAATGCTACAAATATGATGTCTACCATCAAGGAATCCGTAGAGAATACAGCTGAGGTAGTGGACGGACTTGGCGAGAAGCTTAAGAATATTGATACCTTTGTTGATACTATTTCCGAGATAGCAAGTCAGACCAACCTCCTGTCACTTAATGCCAGCATTGAGGCTGCAAGAGCAGGCGAAATGGGTAAGGGCTTCGCTGTTGTTGCAAGTGAGATCAGTAAGCTTGCAGACGAGTCCAATGAAGCAGCAGCCAATATCACAGCTCTTATTGAAGACATTATGAAGAGCTCTGAGGATGCGGTTGAAGCTATGAGGGAAGGCGCTCAGAAGGTTGTAGACGGAACAGAGACCGTCAACGAAGCGGGCCAGACCTTCAACAATATCGTTGATATGGTTCACTCCATAGCTGAAGAGTCCAATAAGATGAGTGAGATAGTTGATCAGCTTTCGGATGGAACAAATACCATCGCAAATAATATTCAGAGAATTGAAGAGATGAGCGTTACCGTTGCAGACGAGACTCAGAATGTATCCGCTGCTTCACAGCAGCAGACAGCTTCAACGCACGAGGTAGCTGAGGCATCAGATAAGCTTGCCGAGAATGCTCAGGATCTCCAGAGTTTTGTTGCAAAGTTTGAACTGTAATCAGAGGCTAAGCCATTATTTGGTGAAAAGAAAAAGGATATGAATAAGAGACGAGGTAGAATCGCCAATAAGTTCCTGATCATCTTTGGGGTTTTCACATTTGTCATTCTGATAATTGTGGGTCTGATTACCTATTTTAGTCAGATTTCCATTTATCAGGAGCAATGTGAGCAAAACCTTCAGAATATTTGTGCCTATCTGAAGAATCTTATGGAAGAAGAGAAAGAGGAAACACTTCTTTATCAGGAGTATTTCATGGCACACTATGAGGAGATGGAGCTTCCTGTCGATTTCACTGAGTATAGATCCTACAAAAAGAGTTTCGATGAGATTTTTTCAGAGAAATATCCGGGGAAAACTCTTGGAGTCGATATTCAGATCACAGAGTGTGATGATGAAACACAGAGGGCATATTTTACCTACAAGCATGCATATTGGACGATAGTGTTTGAAAAAGCAAGATCTGCAATGAATATTCACACTACCTACTATATTGCACCTCCGGGCGAACCCTTGTATATGACATATATCATTGACGGCGTGAGAGAGGTAAAGAAAGATGACCCTGCCTATCTGAATCTTGGCATAACTGTAGAAGAGCCTCTTGAGCAGCATAAGACTATGTGGGAAGCCTATAATACAGGGGAAAATCCTCATGGCTATGATATATATGATAATGAGTTTGGTCATACCTATGCCTACTATTCGCCCCTGATCATTGATGGTGAGGTAATAGGTGTTGTATCTGCAGAGGTTGAGGTTGATGTAGTCAATAAGGAAATCCTATACAACACGGTTCAGCAGCTTGTGTTTGTGGCCATCGTTCTGATAAGCGCAGTGATGCTCCTTGTGGCTTTCATAAATGCACACTATGTTGGAAGACTCTCCATGCTTGAAAAGAGAGTAAGTAAATATTCGGAGACAAAGGATATCAAGGTTGTCAAGGAGATAGAGCAGTTAAGCAAAGGAAATGACGAGATTACTACTTTGTCAGAAAAAATAGCCATCATGATATTTGAGCTGGATAATTACATGAAAAATCTGGTATCCACCTCAGATGAGCTGGGCAAAGCAAAGCGTAAGGCTGATATCATGAACGAGCTTGCCTATAAGGATTCTCTTACCGGTATCAGAAATAAGCTCGCCTACGACCAGGAGGCTCAGAGGCTTAGCTGGGGCATAGCTGCAGGGAATGCAGAGTTTGCAATTGCGGTGATAGACCTGAATTATCTAAAAAAGATAAATGATACCTATGGACATGAACAGGGAAATTTAGCAATAAAAAATCTCTGTACTCTTATCTGTAAGACCTTTAGACACTCCCCCGTATTCAGGGTAGGTGGAGATGAATTCTGTGTGGTACTGGAGAAAATAGATTATAACAATCTGGATACACTTATTGCAGATTTCAATAAGGCAATTAAGCAGAACGAAGCGCGAACGGATGCAGATCCGTGGGTAGCCTTCTCGGCGGCAATAGGCTATGCGTGTTATGACAAGGAGGTTGACCGTGATGTCAACAGCGTTCTAAAGCGTGCGGATAAAGCCATGTACGCAAACAAAAAGGCCATGAGAGCAACGCGCAATGAATAAAAATATAAGCAAAATAAAAGACAGCTGATCTTTTAAAGGTCAGCTGTCTCTTTTATTTCATATGAGAAATTCTGTTTTATTCGTCATCCTCTTCTTCAATGCCAAGCTCTTCTCTGGCTTCATTGATCTGCTGCTGAGCATTTGCAGCGGCCTCAGCCATAGCTGCCTCTGCGCTTTGTGCAACGGGATCAGCGGGCTGAGCTGCAGCAGGGTCAGCTGCGGGTGCAGCACCTGGATCGGCAGCGGGAGCTGCATTAGGATCGGCAGCAGGCTGCGCATTAGGATCTGTGGGCTGTGGAGCCATCTGGATTCCGCGTTCAGCAAGCTGGGCCTGTTCCTGTGCCAGTATCTCTGTAATAGTAGGCTGAGCCATAAACTCGGCTGTATGGTGACAGGTTACGATAGGTCTTGTTACAGGATTTCCGTTTTCATCAAGCTCTGTGGTGTACTGGGTTTCAGGTGTCTCTATACCTGACTGTGCCTGCAGTGCAGCGGGTTCAGCAGGGGTAAGCTCGAATATTCCGTTTACCTTGAAAGGACATGTATCGGTAGCGGGAACATTATCAAACTGACAAATGGTTCCTGCGTAATGTACATCACAGCTGTCTGTGGGAACCGTTCCCTCCTCAAAATATTCTGACATAAGTACGCCGTCGCAAAGACCTGCTATAGGTGCTTTTCCTGATCTTGAGCAGACAGTAGCTGTTATAACTGAGTCGGGCTTTTCAAAGGTTGCGGCCGGCAGATCTGCATGAACCTTTTCCATAACAGCTCTCCAAAGGGTCTTGGCAAGTCTGGCCTCTTCCTTGTTCATATCAACGTTGTTGTCATAGCCTGCCCAGGTAGTAGCAGTGTAGTAGTTGGTAAAGCCTGCGAACCATACGTCGTTCTCATCAGATGTTGTTCCGGTCTTACCTGCAATAGCAGTGGTTCCAAAGTTGACAGCTGTACCGGTACCGCTTGTTACAACATCTGTCATTGCGCTTGTAAGCAGGTAAGCTGTGGAATCCTTAAGGATTCTTGTTGATTCAATCTGTGTGTTATCAAGGATGGTATTTCCATCATGATCCACAACCTTGGTATAAAGCTTTGGCTTTACATAAACACCGCCGTTGGCAATTGCTGCATAAGCGGCATTCAGTTCAAGATTGGTAACACCGTGTGTAAGACCGCCAAGAGCAGTGGTTGCCTGAATATCGGAATAAATCTTACCGTTTATCTCTTCGCTTTCAACAATTGTCGTAAAGCCGAAATTCTTAAGATAATCAAATGCAAGCTGCGGTGTTATGAGGGTTATTGTCTTAACAGCTATGATGTTCATTGAATCCTTTATTGCTGTTCTAACAGTGGTAAGCCCTCTGTAAGCCTCTCCGTACCAGTTACGGACCGGACGACCACCCTGATAATTAAAGGGAGCATCGTTTAAAACTGTTGCAAGTGTAAAGCCTGCGCTGTCAAGAGCAGGAGCATAAGCTGAGAGAACCTTGAAGGTTGATCCAGGCTGACGCACGGTATCGGTTGCTCTGTTAAGTGTTCTGGAAGCGATTTTTGCACCGCGTCCGCCTACCATTGCAGCCACATAGCCTGTAGCATGATCTTCAATAGTAAGTGAAACCTGAGGCTGAGGTGTAAGGTTGATACTCTCGCCGTCTACCTTGTCATTTGCTCCGACAACAGCAGCCTTGTACTCATCAATCTTTGCCTGAGCATCCTCCTCTGAACTAAAGAGAAGATTAAAGCCGGGATTTTCCTGCTGGAAATAGCTCTTCATCATTTCAGAGCTGTAGTTGGTCTTGTTACCCTCGGAATCGGAAACTGTCAGAGCATAGTCAAGCAGATACTTTGTGTTCTCAGGGTAGTTGTCGGGATTACTGAGCTCGCTGTCACAAATAGCCTGAATAGCAGGATCCTGTGTGGAGTATATTTTAAGTCCTCCGCTGTACAGCAGAGTATAGGCCTGTGTCTCGTTGTAGCCTGCATTTATAAGGTCATCGATGAGCTGATTGGTAAGCGCATCAACAAAGTAAGAGTTGACGCTGTCATCTGAGGTTTCCTCATCAACCACCTGAATTCTTGCGTAAACATCATCAGCCATGGCTTCATCAAATTCTTCCTTTGTGATGTAGCCCTGCTTAAGCATGTTGTTTAGAACCTTATCACGTCTAAGTGCGTTGTTGTCAGGGTGTGTGATGGGGTTAAATCTGCTGGGGTTCTGAGTGATACCTGCGATTACGGCGCACTCGGAAAGCGACAGATTAGCAACTGACTTATTAAAATATCTTAGAGAAGCTGCCTGAACACCAAGAGTGTTACTTCCAAGGTTGATGGTGTTCATATAATTAAGAAGAATATCCTCCTTGCTCATGGTCTTCTCAAGCTGAATTGCCAGGTACTGCTCCTGAATCTTACGCTTTATCTTGGCGATATCGGAGCTTTCGCTTGTCCATCCTGAAAATACGTTGTTCTTCAAAAGCTGCTGGGTGATGGTACTGGCACCCTGTGAAAGCTCGCGGCTTGTAAGTCCTACAAAAGCTGCACGGATGATACCCTGGATATCAATACCGTTGTGTTTGTAGAAACGCTCATCCTCGATAGCTACAAATGCATGCTGCAGATTTTCAGGAATCATGTCCCATGATACAGGGATTCGGTTTGAGTCCGTAGAAACAAGCTTTGCTGTCTGATTACCTTCGGTATCGTATACAAAGGTGGAGTAGCCTGTAGGCGTAACGCTGATATTTCCTATCTCCGGTGCTGTATCAATGATGCCTCGAAATACGCCAATACCTGCGCTGACTCCTATAACACCAAGTCCTATAAAGGCTATAAGTATTAGTTCTAATGAAATGAGAGATATCTTTTTCCCCCATTTAGTGGTAGACGAGAGGAGCTCCTGCTGCTGGTCTCGGATACCCTTTCTGCCAAAATTCATATTATCCTCCGCTAGTCTATTACTTTTTGCTAAAATCATATATGATGTTAGTGATTGACATATTCAATCCATAATATCACACTATTATAACAGATTAGACTTAGACTATCAAAGAATAGGGATAACCATGGAAAATAAAGCAAGCTATCGCATAGTAACGTCTGAAGGCACAGGCGAAATAGTAGAGAAAAAATCACGATTTATCGGATCAGTGTTTTCGGTAAATTCGGTGGAGGAGGCTGAGGCAAAAATTACCGAGCAGCAGAAAAAATACTGGGATGCAAGACATAACTGCTATGCCTTTGTAATCGGAGTGGACTCAGGGATATCCAGATGCTCTGATAACGGCGAGCCTTCCGGGACTGCAGGAAAACCTATCCTTGAAGTGATAAAAGGTGCAGGGATTACCAATATTTTAATAGTAGTAACACGTTACTTTGGAGGAGTGCTTCTCGGAACAGGCGGCCTTGTAAGAGCCTACACTCAGGCCGCCCAGGCAGGATTGGCTGCATCTGTAACAGGACAGATGATATATGGAAGTAAGCTTCATCTGACCGCCGATTATAATCTTGTAAATAACATTCAATACTACCTCAGACAGGAGGAAATACCTCTTATGGACGAGACCTATACTGATAAGGTAGAGTATGACATTGTTGTAAAAAATGAGGATGAGGTTCGTATCACCGACGGGCTTACCCAAAAGACAGAGGGTAAAATAATAATAGAAAAGACAGAGGAAGGCTACTATCCGTTTTAATGCGGATGAGCCTTTTTCTTCTTTATTAATACTTTCTTTTCTTTTATTTTCTTGAATATGGAAAAATCACGTGCTATACTATGTGAGTTTTGAAGATAGGTTATAAATTAATGGAGGAATACAATGAAACAGACTAGAAACGATGTCAGGAATGTTGCGATCATAGCTCACGTTGATCATGGTAAGACCACCCTTGTAGACGGTCTTCTTCGCCAGAGTGGTGTTTTTCGTGAGGGTCAGGACGTCGTAGAGAGAGTCATGGACTCAGGTGATATCGAGCGTGAGCGTGGAATCACGATCATGTCCAAGAATACAGCCATTACATATAAAGATATTAAGATCAATATTATAGATACTCCCGGCCATGCTGATTTTGGCGGTGAGGTAGAGCGTGTACTTAAGATGGTTAACGGCGTTATCCTTGTTGTTGACGCTTTTGAAGGCGCTATGCCTCAGACCAAGTTCGTTCTTGGTAAGGCAATGGAGCTTGGACTTCCCGTTATTGTTTGTATCAATAAAATTGACAGACCGGAAGCCCGACCCAATGAAGTTATTGATGAGGTTTTAGAGCTTCTTCTTGATCTTGGCGCTGATGATAAGCAGCTTGACTGTCCTTTCGTATTTGCATCAGCTAAGGCAGGAACATCATCCATGTCACTTGATGAGCCCGGAAGCGACCTTAAGCCTCTTCTTGATACAATCATCAATTATATCCCTGCACCTGTCGGTGATCCCGATGCAGGTACACAGATGCTCATCAGCACAATCGACTACAACGAATACGTAGGAAGAATCGGTGTTGGTAAGATTGATAACGGCAGACTTAAGGTTAATCAGGAGGTTGTAATCGTCAACCACCATGAGCCTGAGAGAAGCATCAAGACTAAGGTTAGTAAACTCTATGAGTTTGAGGGCCTTGGCAAGGTTGAGGTTCAGGAAGCCGGAATCGGTGCTATCGTTGCAGTTTCAGGTATTGATGATATCAAGATCGGTGATACACTCTGTGCAGTGGATGAGCAGAATGCCATTCCTTTCCAGAAGATTTCCGAGCCCACAATTTCAATGAACTTTATCGTAAATGATTCACCTCTTGCAGGTCAGGAAGGTAAGTATGTAACATCAAGACACCTTCGTGATCGTCTCTACAAGGAGCTTAACACTGACGTTTCTCTTAGGGTTGAGGATACAGAGACAACAGAGACCTTCAAGGTTTCCGGACGTGGTGAGCTTCATCTTTCAGTTCTTATCGAGACCATGCGCCGTGAGGGCTATGAGTTTGCTGTAAGTAAGGCAGAGGTTATATACAAGACAGATGAAAACGGTAAAAAGCTCGAGCCCATGGAGAAGTGCTATATAGATGTTCCCGAAGAATTCTCAGGAAGCGTTATTCAGAAGCTTGGTGAGAGAAAGGGCGAGATGATCAATATGGGACTTGCAAACGGCGGTTATACACGTCTTGAGTTCCTTATTCCTTCAAGAGGTCTTATCGGTTACAGAGGTGAGTTCATGACAGATACCAAGGGTAACGGTATCATGAACACAATCTTCGACGGCTATGCTCCTTATAAGGGAGATATCTCATATCGTAAGCAGGGTTCACTTATCGCCTTCGAGTCAGGTGAAGCTGTTACATATGGTCTTTTCAATGCTCAGGAGCGCGGACAGCTCTTTATCAGCCCCGGAGATAAGGTTTATTCCGGTATGGTAATCGGTTCTTCAGGTAAGTCAGAGGATATCGAGGTTAATGTCTGCAAGACAAAGCATCTTACAAATACAAGAACATCATCCTCCGATGAGGCATTAAGACTTGTTCCTCCGAGGATCATGTCACTGGAGCAGAGTATCGACTTTATTGATACAGATGAGCTTTTAGAGGTAACACCTCTTACTCTTCGTATCCGTAAGAAGATTCTTGATCCTACTCTTCGTAAGAGAGCAAGCTTTGCGGCTAAGAATAAGAAATAATTATGAATAATTTGGGGACCGTTTGCATAAAAAGTGCGAACGGTCTTTTCTAAAGCGAGGTTTCATTTTCAAAATAAATAATATACAATATAACTATGGATAAATACGATAAGGATTTACAGAAACTGAATAATTATCTGAATGCTGAGATGATCAGTAAATCACTAAATGAGTCCAGAGTCTGCATGCAGTGCGGCAGGCGTCTTTTTCGTGAAAATAAAACCGATCTTTGCCCTAAATGCACGGATCAGGAGCTGTTTTATAAGGTAAAGGACTACATCCGTGAGAATGAGGATGTAAAGGACTATGATGTTGCAAAGAAGTTTAACATACCGCTTAGTAAGGTCAATGAATGGATCAAGCAGGGACGCATTCAGTATAAGGATGATAAATCCATGAGGGATGTTATCATGGGTAATTATTGCGATATTTGCGGAACACCTACAGCTATAGGTACGCTTTGTCCAAGATGCCTTAAAATGGCGAGAAAGCAGAATGTTAAGGGTGTTGCCACAGAGATTGTTATCAAAAAGGGTAACGGCAGCATGAGATTCCTTGACGAGGATTGAAACATGAAGGCATTTATTTGCCTTGAAAATGAATTAAAAATGTAATTGATGTAAATTAATATTGCTAATACAAATGTCCGCGAGAGGGAGATTTTTCAGATTTTGCTTGCCAAATCTACTCCGCGGACTTAGTATTTGTTATAATATAGTTGACAACTTAATAAAGAAGAAATGCTAAAAAGTACTTAACTAGTTTATATTATGGCTGGAGTAAGCCAATTAAGAGGGGGTAATTTTTATGACAGTTATTGATGAACTTTTTGGAGCACACAAAGAAAAAGGTATTTCTTCAGAAGATGAACTTAATCTGGAAAAGTCAGGCAAGGTTGAGAAGAAGCCTAAGACTGAGATTTCCGAGGATAATACCATTGCTTTCACAGAACGGGAAAGATTCTGGGAGGGAATGAAGTAAAGGGAGATAATATGGCTGTATTTAAGGGAGCCGGTGTTGCTATTGCGACACCTTTTAATGGGGATGGATCTGTTAATTATGACGAGTTTGCAAGACTCATAGATTTTCAGATCGATAATGGAACAGATGCTATTATAGTATGCGGTACTACCGGTGAGAGTGCTACCATGACGGAAGAGGAGCACAAGGAGGTAGTAAGATACTGCATAGATTATGTAAATAAGAGAGTACCGGTTATCGCCGGAGCTGGCTCTAACTGCACCCAGACTGCAATAGAGCTTTCAGAGGATGCAGCAAAGCACGGAGCAGACGCTGTTTTATCAGTTACTCCTTATTACAATAAAGCTACTCAGGGAGGACTTATTGAGCACTTCACTGCAGTGGCTAAGGCAATCGATATTCCTGTGATTCTCTATAATGTTCCCAGCAGAACAGGCGTAAATATTCTGCCTGAGACAGCTGTTCGAATGTGCAAGGATGTTGATAATATCGTTGGTATCAAGGATGCTACAGGCAACCTTGCTCAGACAACAAAAATGATGCAGCTTGCAGAGGGATGCATTGATCTGTATTCAGGTGAGGACGGACTTGTTGTTCCAATCATGTCACTTGGCGGTATCGGTGTAATTTCTGTTTTATCTAACGTAGCACCCAGACAGACACATGATATGTGTATGAAAGCTTTAGAGGGAGATTTCGCCGGAGCATGTGAGATACAGCTTAAGGCACTTCCTCTTATTGATGCGCTTTTCTCAGAGGTTAATCCTATTCCTGTTAAGGCTGCTCTCGAGATGATTGGTTTTGCAGCAGGACCGCTTCGCCTTCCTCTTACAACTATCACGGAGGCTAATCGTAAGGTACTTGAGGCAGAGCTTAATAAATTTCTTGGGAGGTAAGTTGTGGTAAAGGCAATAATGCACGGCTGCAATGGCCGGATGGGACATGTAATAGTAGATTTGTCTGCAGATTACGCGGATCTTGAGATTGTTGCAGGCGTGGATGCTTTTGGTGAGAACACCTATAGCTTCCCTGTTTTTGATTCTATTGAAAAATGTGATGTGGATGCTGATGTTGTAATTGATTTTTCAAACGCGTCAGCTGTCGATAATCTTCTTGATGTATGTACTAAAAAGAATATGCCGGTAGTGCTTTGTACTACAGGTCTTTCCGACCAGCAGCTTGCCCATGTGGAGAATGCATCCAAAGAGGTTGCTGTTCTTAAGTCTGCCAATATGTCAGTTGGCATTAACATGCTTATGAAGGTGCTTTCTGAGATTTCACCCGTTCTTTCAGCAGCGGGCTTTGATATTGAGATAGTTGAGAAGCATCACAATCAGAAGCTCGATGCTCCAAGCGGAACAGCTATTGCCCTTGCTGACAGCATTAAAGAGTCACTTCCTGAAGAGTTTGAATATGTATATGACAGAAGTGGCAGAAGAGAAAAGAGACCCAAGAAGGAGATAGGTATATCAGCTGTTCGCGGCGGTACTATCGTCGGGGATCACGATGTTATCTTTGCAGGCACTGATGAGGTTATTACTTTATCTCACAGAGCTTATTCAAGAAGCGTTTTTGCAAAAGGCGCCCTTGAAGCGGCAAGATTCCTTGCCGGTAAGCCTGCAGGAATGTATGACATGGCAGATGTTATAGGTTGATCGTATGAGATTCAGACCTTGTATTGATATTCATAATGGCAAAGTAAAGCAGATCGTTGGCGGAAGTCTCTCCGATGCGGGAGACTATGCGTATGAGAATTTCGTATCCGAGCAAGATGCTGCTTTTTTTGCGCGCTTATATAAAGATAAAAGTCTCACCGGCGGACATATCATAATCCTTAATGCCAAGGACAGCCCCTATTACGAGGCATCTGTAGATCAGGCAAAGAAGGCTCTTGCTGCGGCGGGCGGTATGATGCAGATAGGCGGCGGAATAACAGCTGATAATGCAGGTGAGTTTATTGATGCCGGTGCCAGTCATGTAATAGTAACGAGCTATGTCTTTAAGGATGGACAGATATATTATGAAAACCTAAAAAAGCTTGTGGATGCGGTGGGGAAAGAGAGACTGGTGCTCGATCTTAGCTGCAGGGCAAGAGATGGCGAATATTATATCGTTACCGACAGATGGCAGAAGGAGACAAAAGTTAAGGTCAGTGAGGAGACGCTGGACGAACTTTCCTCCTACTGCGACGAATTCCTTGTTCATGCAGTTGACGTGGAGGGTAAGCAGTCAGGTATTGAGACGGGGATTGCAGATATCCTTGGTAACTGGGGGGAAATCCCCATAACCTACGCAGGCGGTGTTCATGATATAACTGACCTTGAGAGTCTTTATACTCACGGTAAGGGAAGGCTTGATGTGACCGTTGGCAGTGCCCTTGAGATATTTGGGGGAAGGCTTACGCTGGATGCTGTTATTGCTGCATGTAGGGGCACATTTTAATAAAATATTGTAACAATAGCCGCTAATAGACTATAATTTGAATATGGTTAACAAAATACATCAAAGAAAAACCGATTATGTTAACATGATTTCGAGGGGGATTGGCCATGAGTGAAAACAACAGGCCTAAGAAACATCGGCATAAGAGGCATTATACTTTTATGATCATATCCGGTGATTCTGACGGCAGTAGTGGAAGCTTCCATTTAGGGCACGTTGCGACGCAGGTAATTGCTTTTTCGATATTTGGCATTATCGTTGCTCTCATATGCTTCCTGGTTCATTCTGCAATTACAGTTTCTTCATTAAAAAAACAGAATGCCATTCTTGTATCTAAGGTTCAGGAAATTGAGGCGGAAAACAAAGCTATTGAAGCTGAGAGATCTGAGCTTGAAAGCGAAGTGTCGGATTTAAGTATGGCTCTAAACAGGAAGGTGGAGGCCGAAGCACAGACGGCAGCAGAGGAAGAAGAGGCAAGTATGCCGACGTTCCTTCCTGTCTCTAACGGCACAGCGTCAATGGTAAGTACATTGGATGATCCTAATTCCACTGAGATAGAGGAGCCGGACAATAATGCTGATGAGGATGCGGACGAAGGCGATGATGAGAATGCCGAAACAGAGGAGTCATCAGAGCCTAAGACAGGAGACCCTATTCTTATCATCACGGCTGAAAAGGGTGCCACTGTGACAGCTGCCGGATCAGGTACTGTCACTGCTGTAGCTGGAGATATAAAATACGGCAACAGTATCACCATAGATCATGGCAACGGCTATGTTTCTATTTACAGGAATGCAGGTGACAGCCTTGTTCACGAGGGCGATGCTGTAACGCCTACTACCACCCTTATGATAATTGGAGATGATAATACCAAGCTTGGATATCAGATTCAGTATAACGGAGAATTTATTGATCCTGAGGATGTGATAGAGATAAACGGCTAATGAGGAGGAAACATCATGGCACTATTTAGTAATGGAAAATCAGATTCCGGCGACGCTGGTCTTGATCAGATCACCACAATAATTGCCCAGGGTGCTGTAATCGACGGACCGCTTACCACAAAAGAGGGAACGAGAATTGACGGAATCGTAAACGGCAATGTAACCGTTAATGGTTCGCTTATCGTAGGAACGGAAGCCAAGATCGTAGGATCGGTAACAGCTAGCAACCTGTTCCTTGCAGGCGAGATCCAGGGTAACGTGGGTGTTGCAAACGGTAAGGTTGAAATCAGTGACACAGGAAAGCTTATTGGAGATCTGTCAGCTAAGACGCTGGTTATCGATGAGAATGCTCTCTTCCAGGGACAATGCACTATGACTCAGGAAAAGACATCTGCTGAGACAGCAAAGGAACGCGCTTTAGGCGGAAAAGAAGAGTAACAGATAAAAGGAAAAGCTCCAGGTCAATCCTGGAGCTTTTTGAATACAAGTGCGTAACCGTCATCGCCGTAATTCAGTGAACGGTTTACTCTGCTGATGGTCGCGGTAGAAGCACCGGTCTTCTCAGCAATTTCAAGATATGTCTTATGCTTTCTGAGCATCGCTGCAACTTCGAATCTCTGTGAAAGAGACATTAACTCGTTCACGGTGCAAAGATCCTCAAAGAAGCTATAGCACTCATCCTTACTCTCGAGGGATAAAATAGCATCAAAAAGATGATCTACAGCCTCGGTGTGAATTTTCTTATTCATTTTTGGCCTCCATACATTTTAGCAGTACAAAGAGATAAAAGTTTATGTTATATCGTCAATTCACTTTACTGCTAGAATATTTTAACACAGTAAATTCTTAAAGTAAAGGGATGTATAGAGACGTCTGACAAATTGTGATTTTTTTCGCGAATATTTCAATAATTCCTTTACTTTTAAAAGGCACTGTGATATCCTAATTATGTTGCTTTAATACAACATATCGTCAATCAGCATAGGCTGTTGACGGGTAGAACTATTTTTTTTTATTTAGTGGAGGTAAGATATGAACAAGGGTACAGTTAAGTGGTTCAACAACCAGAAGGGTTACGGCTTCATTTCTGATGAGGCAGGCAATGATGTATTCGTACATTATTCAGGACTCAACATGGAGGGCTTCAAGTCTCTTGACGAGGGCGCTGCAGTTGATTACGACGTAATCCAGGGTGAAAAAGGACCTCAGGCCGTTAACGTAAACAAGCTTTAATTTTTCGGTCGCATTTTAATCAAGAATACAATTGTGCCTTATTCTTAATATATAGAATCAGCAAGTGTACTAATGATTAAATCAAAACCCATCCTACGGGATGGGTTTTTTGATGCCATAGGTTGCGCCTATGACAAAAAGATCGCACTCGCACGAAAGGAAAATGTTACTTTCGCAACTGCGCTCAGCGCAGGAATTTCGCAAGCGAAACTCTATTTTAGGGCTTAATACTATAAATATTTACTTTGGAGCGAAAAAAACTTATAATATATAAGATTATGACGAAAATATAATCGTATTTTTTAGATTTAAATTTGGAAGTGAGGTACCGTTATGGCATTATTACAACAGTGGCGTGATATGGCTTATTCTGAGAAAGCAGATAAGGCCCAGCTGCAGAAACTTTGGACAGATTATTTTCAGAAGGAAAAGGATATATACGCAACCCTTCTTAAGAACCCTGATGAAGTAGTTAAGGGTACAGTTAAGGAGCTTGCTGAGAAATATAGCATCGATATCATGACTATGACCGGCTTCCTTGATGGAATCAATGATTCACTTAAGGAGCAGAACCCCATCGAGGAAATGGATGAGGACACAGAGGTTTCTCTTGATTTTGATAATGAGCTTCTGTATAAGAACATGGTAGCAGCAGGTGCTGACTGGCTCTATGGTCTTGAGGAGTGGAATGATATTTTCACAGAGGAGAGACAGAAGGAGCTTTATAAGGAGCAGAAGGCTTCACAGACAGTTCGCAAGGAAAACAAGATTTATCCTAACGATCCCTGCCCTTGTGGAAGTGGTAAGAAGTATAAGAAGTGCCACGGTAAGGGTAAGTTCTAAGTGAGATTACCCTCATCCGTCCGCTGATGCGGACACCTTCCCCCAGAGGGGGAAGGCGTTTTTTATTTTTTGTCCTTCCCCCTTTGGGGGAAGGTGCCCGAAGGGCGGATGAGGGTTAAAAATATTAACTGTACCCGGTAGGTACGGAGAAGGAGAAAAAACTATGACAAAAGAAGAATTCAAAGAAGTGTACAGACATTCACTGGCACACATCCTGGCAAAAGCCGTAATCGAGATTTACGGTAAGGAAACACAGTACGCAATTGGTCCGCAGGTGGCAGACGGTTGCTACTATGATTTTGTTTTGCCTAAGGCTGTAACTGAGGATGATTTCAAGGCAATCGAGGATAAGATGCGCGAGATCATCAAGAGACGAGAGGATTGGACAAGGAAAGAAGTTTCTAAGGCAGAGGCTTTAGAGATCTTTGCTGATCAGAAGTTCAAGAAGGAGCTTATCGAGGATCTTCCTGAGGGAGAGACAATCACCACATACAACACAGGTGATGATTTCATCGATCTTTGCAGAGGACCTCACGTTGATAACTCTCAGGAACTCATGAATGTTTCCTACAAGATTAAGGCTGTTTCAGGTGCTTACTGGAGAGGCGATGAGAAGAGAGATTCCATGACAAGAATTTATCTCTATGCTTTCCCTTCAAAGGATGAGCTTAAGGCTCACCTTAAGATGATCCAGGAAGCTCTTGAGCGTGATCACAAGAAGATCGGTGCTCAGCTTGATCTTTTCATGTTCGATGAGACAGCTCCCGGAATGCCTTACTGGCTTCCCAGAGGATGGAGAATGTACCAGAAGCTTCTTAAATTCTCCAGAGATATACAGGAGAGACATGGCTATACTGAAATCGCAGCTCCTCTTATCGACAACAAGAAGCTGTGGCTTATCAGTGGTCACTGGGCTCACTACATCAACAACATGTTCATCGTACCCGGAATCGCAGGTAATGTTCAGGCAGATACTGTTATCCCTGATGTTGCCGAGAGTATGGATGAGGATGCACCTAAGGCTCCTGTTAAGATCGAGAGAGGCTCTGTTATTTATAACAGAGAGGCTATCGATACAATGGGTGCTAAGCCTATGAACTGTCCTAATGCTATGATGACATACAAGAGAACAGTTCACTCTTATAAAGAGCTTCCTATCCGTTACAGTGAGTATGATGTACTTCACAGAAAAGAAAAGTCAGGACAGATGAACGGTCTTTTCCGTGTTCAGGAGTTCAGACAGGATGATGACCATACATTCGTAATGGAGTCACAGATCCAGGATGAGATTGCAGATATCATCTCAATTGCTGATGAAATCTACAAGACCTTCGGTGTAACATACAGAGCTGAGTTCTCAACACGTCCCGATGACTTCATGGGTGATATCGAGGTTTGGAACAGAGCAGAGACTGCTATTAAGAACATTCTTGATAAGACCTATGGCGAAGGCGGCTACGAGATCAATGAAGGAGACGGAGCTTTCTATGGCCCTAAGATCGACCTTCAGATCAAGGATGCCCTTGGAAGAGAGTGGCAGTGCGGTACAGTACAGCTTGACTACCAGCTTCCTCACAACTTCGGCCTTACATACCAGGCTCAGGACGGAAGCCTGGAGATGCCTGTAGTTATTCACAGAGCAATCTATGGCTCACTTGAGAGATTCATCGGTATCATTATCGAGAACTTCAAGGGTGCGTTCCCCTTCTGGCTCAGCCCTTACCAGGTTGGTGTTGTTCCGATTCGTGTCGAGCACAATGAGTATGCTAAGAAGGTAGCAGACCTTCTCTTTGAGAACGGCATCGACGTTGAGGCTGACTACTCCGACAACAACATGAAGGAGAAGATCAAGAAGTTCAAGAACTACAAGGATCCGTATATCATCGTCCTCGGTGATAAGGAAGCTGCTGAGAATACAGTTTCTATCAATGTTCGCGGCTCCAACAAGCAGATTCAGAATGTACCTCTTGAGAAGTTCGTTGAGATGTGCAAGAAGATGAATGCTGAGCATACACTTGAGCTCATTGATTCAGTTGAGTAATACAGGTAAATAAGAGGGTTTAATGGAAAACATTAACGATTCTAAAAAAGGAAGGGCAGCAGGAAAAATATGCGGCATTATGCTGTATATTGCAGCAGCTTTGATGCTTACTTATTCAGTGTTTCTCTGCTTTAGCCCCGATATATGGTATGACGAGCTTTTCAGCGTAGAGTTTGCCATAAGACCTGTATCAGAGATGGTTAATTTAACAGCGGCGGATGTTCACCCGCCGCTGTATTATATTATCGTGCATTTTGCCATTGAGATTGGAAGCTATATAGCTGATGCAGTAGGATTTACCGGTCCCTTTGGCAGTGAGTTTGGCACTGTATATATACAGGTTTTAAGCGCGAAGCTATCCTGTGTTGTTCCCTATGTGATACTTTTTATCTATGGAGTAACAGCTATCAGGAAACGGCACGGTATATTGGCGGGTGGTCTTTTTAGCGCGGCTATGTTAGCCATGCCAAATATGGCAGACTACACCATCGAGATACGTATGTATGGCTGGCTTATTCTGTTTGTGACAGCTATGTGTATCCATGCTATGCCTTTCATTCCAGGTGATTTAAACGGAAAGATGGTCAAAGGTCTTGATATTAAAAGGGCTTTTCCTGTGTTTGTTTACGGCCTTTTGGCATGCTATACCCAGTATTACGCTGCAGTTGCTGTAGCAGCTGTTTACGCATTTCTTGTGATTTATTCAATCCGCAAAAATGTGTGGCAGCTTGGGATAGTATTTATCATCATGAACCTCACCTTTATCTGTTATCTTCCCTGGATTAGCGTGGTTTTCTCACAGGCCGGAACAGTGTCTGAGAATTACTGGATACAGCCCCTTACCTGGAGAAGTCTTGGCGGTATTGCAAAGTATCTGATTTTGCCTTCATTTACGAATGTAATGGTTGGATACGTATTTGCAGGTCTATTGATGCTGATTATTGCACTGGCTGCGCTTATAGGGCGTAAAAACGTGTATATGTGGTTTTTGTTAGCTCCTATAACAGGAATAGTAATCGCAGGCTTTGCTGCATCAATTCTTATAAGGCCGGTATTTGTTTATAGATATATGCTGCCCGGTATGGGAGCTTTCTGGTATGGCATCATTATGGTGCTGTTTTCTGACAGGAAGCCCTGGGCTGCAAATGAGGATAAGGATGCCGGAGATTTAAGTGGCGCTTCGAAGGCAGATAGTTATAAAAGAGGCGCATTTGGCAGTATTTTGACTGTGGCTGTTCCTGCATTTGCAATCATTATGGCAGTAGTGATCATTCGTGATTTCTGGGCCTTTAGAGGAAATGAGCTGTATAAACGCGTAAATATGGCCGAAACAGGCAGTCTTTTTACGGAGCTTAAGGCAGAGGATGATCTGGCCATAATCACCAATTTTGACCACGTAAACGGGCTTATTTCGTATTATCTTAATCAGTCCGGGAAGGAGATTCCTGTTTACCTGTATGGAGGTGAGCCGGAAGCTCTTATAACGAAGATGGTTAAGGGCGTAGCACCTATTGAGAATGCAGATGATATAAAAGCTCTTATTGAAGGCGGAAAGCATGTTATTTTCCTTGGAAGCTTTAATTCAAGAGAGGATATTGTGGCTGATTGGGATAGTAATTATGGTATTGCCAATGAAAACAAGGGCAGCTATCTAATGGAAAGATATTGGTTTGACGTGTTTGACCTGTCGCTGAAAGCTGATTAAGGTTCTTAAAAAGCGATTGTGGCTGTTTTAAACCTATGAGAATAGAGTTAAGGAGATTTATCTTAGATGAAGAAAAAGGGAATGGCATTTGCGCTTATATTTACTTTTTTGGTATGCGCTGTGCCTATGAATACAAAAGCGGATATCAAGGAGCTTCCGGCAGCTCAGTATTGCTCGGTTATGATTCCTGAAAGCTTCAAGGTGACAGATGTTGCGGGAATGTATGTAAATGAGCATTATCCGTTGGAATCAGCGAATATTTCCTATGGAGTTAAGATACTTCCCGAGGACAGGGTTCTTACTAATGCCCAGAAGGCTGCAGGTGAATCAGAGTCCGTAAGTGATGTGGATATACGCTATGATGAGCTTACTGAGGAGATGTACGAGGAAATCATGAAAGAGAACTATGAGGACCTCTATGGTGATGGAATCGGATATACCATCGAAAGCTTTGAGAATATTCAGAAGGATGGATTCCCCGGATATCATATAGTATCTTCATTTACTCCGGAGGGTTCACAGATGATCCATCAGGAGGCCTTTATCATTCTTTCTCAGAACAAGGTATTTACTGTTGCTTATTCAAGAGCAGAGGATGATGACTTTACAGAAGAATTTGCCCAGAGCATTGATTCTATACATGTGATTCGTAAGAATTCTTAAATGGATTCTTCTGAAATAACAAAATTACAAGAAAAGGGATATGACATTTAAGGTGCCATATCCCTAATTTTTAGGCTTTCTTAGATGGATAGGTGGCGTTTCCGCAGTTGCATGTACCGGAGGAGCAGCCGATGCATTGTCCCTTCTTTTTCTTACCTATAATAAATCTGATATCCAGCACTATAAGTGCTACGACAATCAATAAAATAACTATACTTGCAATCATTTTTATACCTCTTTCAAATGAGAATGGTTATCATTTGAAGTTAGTATATGCTAACGACATTTATTTGTCAAGTGAGCCGGAGTTAACATATTGGCTACACCTTCTATTATCTCTTTGTCCAGTTCTTGGGAGAGAAGAGAATGAGCATCGGGAGAAGCTCAAGTCTTCCTGCCAGCATATCAAACATAAGGACGAACTTTGAGAGGTCTGAGTAGGCGCCAAAGTTACCTGTGGGACCTACCATGGAAAGACCGGGACCTATGTTGTTGAGCGTTGCTGCAACAGCGGTAAAGTTAGTCTCGTAGTCAAATTCGTCGATAGAGATAAGCAGTGTTGATAAGATGAAAATTACAACATACATGCTAAGGTATGCCGATACGGATTTAACAACTGACTGATCAACCGGATTGCCATCCATGTAGACCTTTTTAACTGACTTTGGATGAACGATGTAGGTAAGCTCATTTTTCATGGCCCTTATTAAGATAAGGAATCTTGAAAGCTTGAAGCCACCACCTGTTGAACCTGCGCAGGCACCTGTAAGCATAAGGCATGCAAGCAGTGTCCTTGCAAGCTGAGGCCAGGTGTTGAAATCAAGAGTTGCAAAACCTGTGGTAGTCATAACTGAAGCTACCGTAAACAGTGAGTGATGGAAGGATTCAAGAGGTGTTGCCGTAGCTCCCTGCTTGTAAATCATAAATGCGATAAGTGTAGCAGATCCAAACATAAGCGCCAGATAGAGCTTTACTTCATCATTGTTGAAGGCTTCCTTAGGTCTCTTTGTAATGAGGTAGTAGTAAACGCTGAAGTTTATACCGCATATTATCATAAATACTGTGATAACAACCTGCGAAGCATATCCAAAGCCGCCAATTCCTGCATTATTGATTCCGAATCCGCCGGTACCAACGGTTGCAAAGGTTGCTGTCAGCGCTTCATAAGCATTCAGTCCGGTGAAAAGAAGGCACACGGTCTGAAGGATTGTAATTCCAAAATAGATTGAGTAAAGGATTTTTGCTGTTTCCCTGACCTTGGGAACAAACTTACCAACGGAAGGACCCGGGCTCTCTGCTCGCATGATATGCATGCTGTAGCCGCCTGCCATGGGCATTATCGCAAGGATAAATACCAGTACGCCCATTCCTCCGATCCAGTGGGTGAAGCATCTCCAGAACTGAACGCTGTAGTACATCTCAACATCGGAGAGGATGGTGGATCCTGTTGTTGTAAGACCTGATATGGTCTCGAAAAGAGCATCCACATAGCTCTTAGTAACGCCTGTAAGCTGGAAAGGAAGAGCACCGATTAGACTTATGGTAATCCATGTAAGTGCGGTGACTACAAAGCCTTCCCTTGCATAAATAGCCTGATTTTTCGGCTTCTTATAACCGCCTGCAAAGCCTATGATGAGGCATGCGGCAATGATTATTCCAAAAACCTCTGCACAGAAATATTCTTTGTAGATAAAAGCTACAACCAGAGGTAATATCATTAAAAGTCCTGTAATCTGCACAACTCTGAAAAGCAGATAACGTATCATGTTGAAGTTCATTTTTTATTTCTCCAGAATATCAGCAATGTCTAAAAGACCGACCTGACTAGTTATTATTATTACGGTATCCTCCGCCTGTATTTCACTTGAACCCTTAGGTGAAATGATCTCACCCTTTCTGTTTATAAGAGATACAAGTACGCCCTTCTTAAGGTGCATATCAGAAAGAGGTTTACCAATAACCGGTGAATTCTCAGGCACGAAAAATTCAAGAGCTTCAACTCTTCCGTCATTCATTTTATAGAGTGCTTCGATACTGTTGTTACCCATGGAATTGCTCATTCCGCGGACATACTGAACGATTCTCTGAGCAGTGATGTTCTTAGGATAAATGATACTGCCGATCTGAAGGGAACCAATTATCTCGCCGTAGTTTACGCGGTGCACCTTGGTAATGAGCTTTGCCTTGGGATTCTGGCTCTTAACATACATGGAAAGCATGATGTTTTCTTCATCAAGACTGGTCATAGCGACAAATGCCTCTGTGCCAACAAGACCTTCCTCCATAAGGGCATCCTTATCTGTTCCGTCTGCGTTAATGATAAGCGCCTGAGGCAGGAGATCGGAAAGTCTCTTACATCTCTCAAGATCGCGCTCAAACAGCTTTACATCGATGCCAAAGGAAATAAGCTGATCTGCCAGATAATAGCCTGTAGAGCCACCTCCGATGATCATGGCTGAGTGCACCCTTGTGGTGGGAAGACCGATTTTTCTGAAAAATTCGGCGATATTTCTTGATGCTCCCACAATCGTAAGCTCGTCATTAGCTCTGAGAACAAAATCACCGTTAGGGATGGATACTTCATCTGCTCTCTGAACAACGGCGATAAGAACCTTACTCTTTATCTCACCCTGAATCTCTCTAAGGGATTTGTTGCAGATACGTGATGATTCATCCACGGTCATGTGCACGATTTCTGCGCGGCCGCCGGCAAAGGTTTCAATGCTGGTAGCAGCAGGGAATTTAAGAAGCTTCGCTGCTTCGTTTGCTGCCAGCTCCTCAGGATTAACAACCAGCGAAAGACCAAGCTCTTCTTTAATGAAGCTGATCTCTTTTTTGTAGATGGGATTTTTTACTCTTGCGATAGTGTTACAGTGACCTGCTTTTCTTGCAATAAGACAGCACAGCAGGTTTAGTTCATCGTTACCTGTTACGGCAATCATAAGATCGGCATACTCAATGCCTGCATCTCTCATGACCATGTAACTTGCACCGTTACCAACTATGCCCATTACATCAAAGTTATTTACAACGCTTTGAATAACGTCTTTTTTCTGTTCTATGACAGTGACATCATGGCCTTCGCCACTGAGCTGTTCTGTCAGCGCTGCGCCTACGTTTCCGCAGCCTACAATAATAATCTGCATTTATTTGCCTCCAAAAAAGTCGATACGCATTCAATTATACCACTTCATAATTATAAAGGAAAAATAATATGTCTTTAGAATGCAGAAATAAGGCATTAATGATTTTTTTAGAATGATTTATAGGGCTTTAATTGCTTTTTCTATCTGCAAAATCTATACTCTGTGGTAAGTGAGGGGATTTATCTGTTTTTTTAAAGGAGATTAAATAATAGTGAAAGATTTTCTCTATAGGTTTTTCCAGGGAAGATACGGCGCCTATGGCACTGACAGAATGACCAAAGTTCTTGTTGTTTTAGCCGTTATTTTTCTGGCTTTATCCTTCATTACGCCCCTTAGCATATTGTATTATGTGGCATTTATAATGCTTTTTTATTGTTATTTTCGGATGTTTTCCAAAAATATACCTGCCAGATACAAAGAGAATGAGTTTTTCGTAAAACACACCGATAAGGTGATCGGCTTTTTTATCGGAATAAAGGAAAAGTTCACCGGGCATAAAGCGTATCACATATATAAATGCCCCGGATGCGGACAGAAAATAAGAATTCCGCGAGGGAAAGGCAAGGTTGCCATCAGGTGTCCGAAATGCGGCAGGGAATTTGTAAAGCGGACGTAATTTGAGGATAAGATGCTTAAATACTTAGTCGTGTACGCCAGTGAAACAGGGAATACTAAAAAGATAGCGGACGAGATTTTCCAGGCGCTTCCTTCCGATTCAAAGGAGGAGCTTAATGTCAGAAGCTGGAACGGCAGACACGACGCCGAGACGTATTTTATCGGATATTGGGCAAACAGAGGGACCTGCTCTCTGGAGATAATTGATCTTATAGCTTCGCTTCATAACAAAAATGTGGCCTTCTTTGGAACCTGCGGATTGGGTAACGATCAGGCATATTATAAGCAGATAGAGCAGATCGGAACACTGTGGCTACCCGGGGATAACACCTATCTTGGAGGATATTTCTGCCAGGGCAGTATGCCATTACAGATAAGGGAAAGATATGAAGAGCTCCGAGGCAGATATGATGATGAAAAGCTGGACAACCTGCTTACAATCTTTGATGAAGGACAGCGGCACCCGGATAAACAGGACCTTTTAAAGGCTAATGTATTTGCGGATACTGCCATACACAGGATTCCAAGCAGTGACAATTACAAAGGATTCAGAGAAATGTTTTAAGGACCCCATCACTTACACTTAATAAGTAATGGAGTCCTTTTTGATGCTTGTAACTGATGAGGCGGCACAGAAAGTGCTGCCTCACCGGATATCAGATTATAGGCATTAATTATTCTTGAAATTCAAAACTTCGTCAAAGGCGTCCTTGTCGGCATTGATCTTTGCTTCATTACCTGAAGTTGCCATAGATGCGTTTTTAAAGAGCTTTTCTAAGCTTTCAGTAGCCTCAGCCTGCATGCCGGTATTGGAATTTTTTATATCATTTACCGTCTCTAAATAAAGCTCCTCATCAACTCCCAGAATGTCTCTTCTGATTCGTTTGACAGTATCACTCCAGATACCGGTGGCTTTGGTATCTTCACCGTATGCATTCAGAATATAGCCTGTAAAATCGGCCTCATCCAGAGTGGCGGTTTTGAGAAATTCAGGAATCTCTAAAAGCGCTTCAACGGATTCCTTTACGTTAGGATCTGAATATGTATAAGAAGTCAGATCATAGCACCTTGTTGTGGAATAACATCCCGCTGAATAAGCACCCATCCGGAATCTTAGAGTGGGAACTACGTATTTATCACTGGCTGCATAAAGGAAAGGTATGTATGCGCCCCGGAAGTTTTCATCATTTCTGAAATCTGAATCAAGAACAGTATGGTTCTGAGTAGTTTCAACTATTATTCCTGTTCTGAGAGCAGGTACGGGCAGCTCATATTTTTCTGCACTTTCTTCGCTTTCAGGAAGAGCTTCAAAAACCTTTGCTGCGGTCTTTACTACTTCCTCATTTTCTGTCTTGTCTGCTACAGATGAGAAAATGAGATTTGTCTTTGTAAAGGCCTTTTTTCTTACTGATTCAACATCGGCTATAAAAGAATTATAAGCTTCATCATTGTCTAAATTTTTATCAAGTTCAGATATGTAGTCATAGAATCCTGCATCATAAATATCCAGAGAGAATTTTTGTGTGTCGGCAAGAGTGGTCGTTCCGGATGCCTGTGAATAGGAGTTTGCCAAAGAATACGCATCGGCTTTTGCAAGGTTATAGGCTTCACGGTCACGGGAAATGACATACTTGATATCCTGGCTGTCATTTAAATCTGTTTCAGTCATTACATTCATAACAAGATCAAGAGCCTTATCAAAGTCCTCATTTAATCCCTTCCAGAAAATATCCAGCATTGGCCTGTGATTTTTTCCTGCCTCTTCATTGGGGTGTAAGAGGGAAACAGAGAAGTTGTTCAGGTACTCGCTGTCAAGAAGCGAAAGCTCATCGGTACTGTATTTCGAGGTATTAGCTTCAAAGATGAAATTGGTATAAAGCATAAGGGCGCCGATTTCTTTCTTGGTCAGGTTACTGAGATCAAAGTAGATATCATAGCAGCCGCCTTTTGCTGCATCAACGCTTCCAAGATAATATGTGATGCCGTTTTCTTCTCTTTTCTCTAATGATGGTGTTTCATATTCCGGAAGATCCTTAAGATCCATTTGGAAATCGTTATTTGAAAGCTCATTCTGATTCCACTCATTGAATTCTTTGGTCTTTTGTACTAATTCCTGTATTTCTTCATCAGTCATCTTGGCTTTTTTATCTGCCAGGTAATCAAGTAATTTCTGATCAAACTCTTCAGCAAGGCCGGGCTTTGGCACGCAGGCAATAAGAATGCTTCTTGCAGGTGTAAGAACAGATTCTGCAAGCTTTTTAAAGGTCTGTTGCTCCTCATCTGCGATAAGGGCCTCAAGTACTCTTTCATATTGTTTAAAATAATCAACTCTACCGGTTCTTACCCAATGAACGTTATAGACATCGCTTAATTCTACTCCGACATTTCCTGCATCTCTCATGAAAACAGTGTTAAGTTCTTCTTCCTTAACATCTGCTTCAAAGATTTCCTTCGGAACTCCGTTTTTGGAAATTTCTGAAAGAGTATATTCAGCTATATCCTTAAGAGTCTGCATCTGATCTTCATTGGCGTATTCCATGGAAAACAGAAGCATTGGTTTTGCTGTATCTGTAGCTATTTGTACAAAAACAGGATTAGAAATGCCATCTTCAAGCAGCTTTTTATTCATGCAGGATGAGTTATTATTGATCAGTGACGTTAAAAGATTCCACTGAATAAGTTCATCATCAGTAGCATCTTCCATATCGATGCCATAATAAATGATTCCGCTGTCCTCTACAGAATCACCTTCATAAGCGGGGATATATTCAACCTTTTCTACATACCCGTCTTCTGCATGAGGATCTTCGTACTGACTTAAGTCTGTTCCGTATACTTCATATTTTGACAGATATTCTGTGTCCAAAAACTCTAAGAATCTGTCGATATCCAGGTCGCCGTAGAGAGAAATAAGACTGTTGTCGAAATGATAGTATCTTTCATAGGTCTCAAGTGTATGTTCGTAGGTCAGATCATCGTAGTGATACTCAGCCATACCGATCATATTGGAGGCTATCTGACCGGGGAACATATTATCAAGAACAAAATTGAGGGAGACATCGCCGGTATCAGTTAAAAAGCCGTAATCCTCAGCATAAACCGTACCATTGATTCCAATGTCACCATCAGGATCATCCAGTTCGAATCTGATAGCTTCTCTGTCAAAAATCTTTTCATTTTTCAAAATATCCGGGGCAACCATACAACTCATGTATGCATCCATCAGGGTCATAAGCTGATCCTGGCTCATGGATGAAACCGGATAGAATGTGACGTTCATACCTGTATGGGCGTTTATATACGTATTATAGGATTTGTTTGCAAGATCGAAGAAAAGATCCTGTGATGGATATTTATCAGAGGATGCAATTATTGCATGCTCGAAAACATGATTCGTGTCAGTTTCGTCTATAAAGGGAGTTCTGTATGCAATACAAAAAGATACTTCAGGATCGGAGTTTTTGGTGTAAATAAGGCCTGCACCGCTTTTTTCATGCTTGAAGGTGTAGAGATCGGAACTGAGAAAACGGCTTGAATAGATATCATTAAGCTTAAAGCCGTGATAGGTCTCGCCTACCACCATATCGGCTGAGGCTGTTGCTTCGTTTGCATCTGTTCCGGATTTGGCTGATTCGTCGGTGTCGGCAGCATCAACCTCTTCTGAACTGGCTTCAGTTTCAGCAGCATCACTTGTATCAGCTTTCGTTTCGCTTGTGTCTGTGGATTCTGTTATGGTTTCATCAGTATTGCCGGTAGCACCATCCTTGGCAGGCGAAGTACATCCGCTACCAATGAACATAGCAGTTGCAAGGAAAATTGCAAGAATTCGTTTATTCATTTTATATCCTCCAACATCTTCTGCACCAAATATCGAATATATTGACTGCAATCAATTATAAAATGAAAAGTCTGCGCCTTGTTTGGTTTAATCAAATGTTTAGCATCTTTTAAGATATTATTTATAGCATGAGTACACCGAGCAGTAGATTAGGCACCTTATTTTGTTATGGAATATGGCTGTCCTATCTGCTAATATAAATAAAGCAAATAAGAAAAACGTTTTCCGAGGCAAAAACACTGGTAAACTAACATACAAAAGGGAGGAACAAAATATGCCGGCTTGGTTAAAGGATGCAGTTTTTTATGAGATTTATCCCCAGTCATTTTGCGATACAAATGGCGATGGAATAGGTGATATCGAGGGTATCATCACAAAGCTTGATTATGTAAAGAGTCTTGGTGCAAATGCGCTGTGGCTTAACCCTATCTATGATTCACCTTTTAAGGATGCGGGCTACGACGTAAGAGATTATAAGAAGGTAGCAGAAAGATACGGTACAAACGACGATCTGGTTCGTCTTTTTGAGGAGGCACATAAAAAGGGTATAAAGGTGCTTCTGGACCTGGTTCCCGGACATACCTCAGAGGAGCATGAGTGGTTTAAAAAGAGCTGTGAATATGAGCCCAACGATTTGTGGAACAGATATATCTGGACTAACGGAGCCTTCTGCGGAATCGGCGGACATCCTTATATCGGCGGCGAAGCTGAGAGAGATGGCTGCTATATGCTTAATTTCTTTAAGTGTCAGCCGGCTCTTAACTATGGCGTTCTTAACCGCACAGAGCCATGGCAGATGCCGGTGGATCATCCGGATTGCATAGCTACAAGGGAAGCCATGAAGGATATCATGCGCTTCTGGCTTGATAAGGGCTGCGATGGTTTTCGTGTAGATATGGCAGATTCTCTTGTAAAAGAGGATGATGAAGTTAAGAGTGCCACAGGTGCTATCTGGCAGAACATCAGAGAGATGCTTGATAAGGACTATCCCGAGGCAGCTCTTGTATCCGAGTGGAGTAATCCTGAGTGTGCTCTTAAGTACGGCTTCCATGCTGACTTTTATCTTGATCACCATGGAAACGGTCTTAATGTACTTTTCAGAGATGGTGAGACAGAGGGCGGAGACCACAGCTATTTTAAAAAGGATGGCGGTGACAGCCCTATGAGATTCCTTGCTGATTATGAGCACAAGTATGAGAATTCCAAAAAGTACGGCTATATCAGCTTTATAACCTGTAACCACGATACACCCAGATGCACCAAGACTATGGGTATAGACGAGCTTAAGGTGGCATACTCCTTTATTTTCACTATGCCAGGGGTCCCCTTCCTTTATTATGGCGACGAGATCGGCATGAGATATCTTGAGAATGTAAAGACCAAGGAGGGCGGCTTCCAGAGAACCGGTTCCCGCTCGCCCATGCAGTGGGATAAGTCTGCGAAAAACTACGGCTTTTCAGAGGCTGATAGCGATAAGCTCTACATCCCTGTTGACGCTTCATCTGATGCTCCCGCAGTAAGCAGCGCTGAGGCAGATGCCGACTCGCTTATTCACACAGTTCGTAGTATAATAGCCCTCAGGCATGCAAAAGAGGACCTTCAGGCAGATGCTGATTTTCAGGTTGTATATGCTAAGGAAGGCGAAAGGCTCTTTATCTACAGAAGAGGAAGCCTTGTAATAGCAGTTAATCCCGGAGAGAAGGAAGAGAAGGCATATAAAAAAGACTGCGCCGATATTCTCTCTAAAGCCGGAGAAATAAAGGGCAATCTTATCTATGGAATAGGAACAGCAGACTTGACAGACGATGCTGTTGTACTTGGTCCTCAGTCCTTTGCGATATTTGAATAAAAAAGCAGAGTCTTTACTGACTCTGCCTGTAAAAAATATTTAATCTGTGCGCATTACGGTGAGGAATATTGCCACTAAAATGAGCAGCACAAAAATGGTGAAGATAATGGTAAGGATTTTCGCAAACAGCGAATATTCCTTCCACTCACCGTTGAAGAATACAAAGCGAACGAACACAAGCATGAACATCAGCTCAGCTATGACAATGATCGCATCATATATGATATTTATCAGCGTTATGGATGCCATAATACCTGTACTTAGCATTTTTGGGGCCTTCCTTTAAATGGCTACAGTGCCTTTATCTTAAGCTGATTATAAGCTACAAATGTTATTTCGTTCAATTATGTATCTATGAAAAAAATATTATGAAATCTTAAATAACGGAGTCCGGTCTGGGGAAATGTTTGATTTATTTAAACGGAGATACAGCTTCATATCATCGAGCACGCTTAAGGTGATTGCCATAGTCACAATGTTTATAGACCATGTGGCAGCAGGCGTTTTGCGGTACATGTTAAAAGCAGGGATGTGTCCTTTTGGCATTGAAAGAGAAAAGGCCATAGTGGTCTACGAATGGATGAGACATATTGGAAGACAGTCCTTCCCCATATTCTGTTTCCTTTTGATAGAAGGACTTTTCCATACAAGGAACCTTAAAAAATATATTCTGAACATGGCCATCTTTAGTATTATTTCAGAGGTGTTTTTTGATATTGCATTCAAGGTGAACGTGGACGTTGGCAATCCCAATGTGATTATGCTTCTTCAGGAAAATTGGCAAAAGGCATCTGAAAATTCCAACGTTTTCCTGACGCTTATGATAGGGCTGATATCCATTTGGATGATGAAGCTCATTGAGGAGAAATTTTTCGATAAAAATGATTTTTCTCTTTTAGGCTTCACTGTAAGCAATCCCTTATATATGCTGCTCTATTACATGCCACCCGCGGTGGGTAGTATGATTGCATGGAAAATAGGATCGGATTACAGCTTCTGGGGAATTACTCTCATAGCAATATTTTTTGTGTTCAGGAATCAGCCTCTGCTTGCAAGTATTTTAGGATACGTGTTTTTATCAAATATGGGTGGCGAAGCCTGGGCCCTGCCGGCCTTTATTCTGATATATTTTTATAATGGAGAAAGAGGCTTTATAAAAGGCAATTATAAGTATGCGGTATACGTATTTTATCCACTCCACATGGCAGTTTTGTTCGCTGTAAGGTGCTATATTTTTAGTATTGCAAATTAAAAAAATATCGTGTAAATTATATGTGTCGTACGACTGACGGATTTGTGGAATACCACAGGGGAGTACGATGAATATTGAATTGTCGACCGTCTGGGCAGCCGTTTGAATAGGCATGCTCAGGCGGTTTTTTATTATCATTATTTTTAAGGAGAGACAATGGTTAACTTAGCTAAAGAACTCAGATCAAACTCATATCCGGGACGCGGAATCGTTATCGGTACAAGCTCAGATGGAAAGTATGCTGTTACTGCATATTTCATCATGGGAAGAAGTGAAAACAGCAGAAATCGTATTTTTGCAACTATGGGAGACGGAATCAGAACAGAAGCCTTCGATCCCGCAAAGCTTGAGGATCCAAGCCTTATCATCTATGCTCCTGTAAGAGTAAGAGGAAACGATACCATCGTTACAAACGGTGATCAGACAGATACAATCTTTGACCTTATGGAGGCAGGACAGTCCTTCGAGGAAGCCCTCAGAACAAGAGAGTTTGAGCCCGATGCTCCTAACTACACACCTCGTATTTCAGGTCTTATGCACATAAAGGACGGCGAGTACAATATCTCAATGTCTATCTTAAAGAGTAATCATAATGATCCATCATGCTGCCTTAGATTTACTTATACCTATGATAAGCCGGTAGCAGGAACAGGCTACTTCATCCACACCTACATGGGAGATGGCAATCCGCTTCCCAGCTACGAAGGCGAGCCTACAGAGGTAGAGATTTCAGGCGACATCGATACATTTACTGATATGGTTTGGGATTCACTTAACGAAGACAATAAAGTATCACTTTTTGTACGTTATATCGATATCAAGACCGGCCAGTTTAAGACACGTATCGTAAATAAGAATCAGTAATTCAGGAGGAAAAGGTCAATGAAAGAACTCGCACTTAAATATGGATGTAACCCCAATCAGAAGCCCTCAAGAGTTTTCATGGAGGATGGCACAGATCTTCCTATAGAGGTACTTAACGGAAAGCCCGGATATATCAACCTGCTTGATGCTTTTAACGGCTGGCAGCTTGTTTCAGAGCTTAAAAAGGCAACAGGACTTTCCGCTGCAACCTCCTTCAAGCACGTATCACCTGCAGGAGCTGCAATAGGACTCCCTCTTAATGAGATTGAAAAGAAGATCTACTGGGTAGATGATCTTCCGGAGCTTTCTCCCATGGCAAGCGCTTATGCAAGAGCAAGAGGCGCTGACAGAATGTCATCCTTTGGTGATTTCATTTCTCTTTCAGATACCTGCGATGCAGATACAGCACGCCTTATCAAAAGAGAGGTTTCAGACGGAATTATCGCTCCTGATTATACAGATGAAGCATTAGAGATTCTTAAGGCTAAAAAGAACGGCAACTACGCTGTAATCAAGATTGATCCTTCCTACAAGCCCGCTGCTCTTGAGAAAAAGCAGGTATTTGGCGTAACCTTCGAGCAGGGTCATAACGATATCGAGATAAATGATGAGATGCTCGCTGATATCGTTACAGAGAATAAGGATCTTCCCGACAGCGCAAAGAAGGATCTTATCATCTCACTTATCACTCTTAAATATACTCAGTCCAATTCTGTATGCTACGTAAAGGGTGGACAGGCAATCGGTATCGGAGCAGGTCAGCAGTCACGTATTCACTGCACAAGACTTGCAGGCAGCAAGGCTGACAACTGGTTCCTCAGACAGGCACCTCAGGTTCTGGAGCTTCCTTTCCTTGATAACATCAAGAGAGCAGACAGAGACAACACCATCGATCTTTACATCGGAACAGATTATATGGATGTTCTTGCAGATGGAAAATGGCAGAATCTTTTCAAGGTAAAACCTGAAGTATTTACAGATGCGGATAAGAAGGCATGGCTTGCAAAGAACACTGATGTAGCCCTTGGCTCAGACGCATTCTTCCCCTTCGGCGATAACATTGAAAGAGCAGCAAGAAGTGGTGTAAAATATGTAGCACAGCCTGGTGGTTCTGTCAGAGATGACAACGTAATCCAGGCAGCTAATGATCATAAGATGGTAATGGCATTTACTCATATGAGATTCTTCCATCATTAATGATCAAATACACTCTTTTGGAGGCAATATGCTGCGTTTTGTATTTGGTGCATCAGGTGTTGGTAAAAGCCGCTTCGTGCAGGACTACATCATTGAAAAGAGTATCAGGGAGCCTGAGAGGAATTTCCTGATAGTTGTTCCTGATCAGTTTACAATGCAGACGCAGATGGATGTCGTTAAGCTCCATCCCAGGCACGGCATCATGAATATAGATGCCCTCAGCTTTTCGAGATTATCTCACAGGATATTTGAAGAAGTTGGAGAGGATAAGCTTAAGCCCCTTGATGATATGGGTAAGAGCCTTGTGCTGAGACGTGTGTCGCAAAAGCTTGAAGATGAACTTACTGTAATCGGCGGCAACATGCACAAGATGGGATATATAGATGAAGTAAAGTCCACGATCTCCGAGTTTATGCAGTATCGCATAAGCCCGGAGAATCTTGACTTGCTGATAAAGGCTTCAGACAGTAAGGGCGTGCTTAAGGCAAAACTTTCCGATCTGCAGCGCCTTTATAAGGGCTTTAAGGAATATATAGAAGGCGATTTTATTGCTCAGGAAGAGACTATGGAGCTTCTTTGCAGGTCTCTTAATAAGTCCGGGCTTATTCCCGGCAGTGTTATAGTATTTGACGGCTTTACTGGTTTTACTCCGATTCAGTACCAGGTTATCGGGGAGCTGCTAAAGCTTTCATCAGAAGTCATTTTCACCTGCACGATCGGGCAGGATGGCAATCCATATATTTATGATAAGGATGCGCAGCAGGAGCTGTTTTTGTTAAGTAAAAAAACAGTTCATGATATTTTGCGCCTCGAATATGAAAATGAAAAAGAAACAGATCCCTCATCGGTTCCTGATTTTGACAGATGGGCAGAATATCGTTGCAATAAGGCTGCGTCAGATGGGACTGATGTTTTTGTAAAGCCCCATGAAAAAAGCAGGCATGCCGATAACCCTGAGCTGTCCTTTTTGGAGCAGCATCTTTTCAGATACGGTAAGGCGTCCTATGACGGAAAAGCTGATGGCATCAGGATTTTTGATGCGGATGATGTAAGAAATGAAGTGAGGATGGCATTTTCCGGTATCAATGGAAAGATCAGGGGAGACTTAAGCCTTCATTACCGAGACTTTGCCATAGTCTGCGGTGATATCGAGAGGTATTCAAAGGTCATAGAGGAAGAGGCTGAGAGGTCAGGTGTTCCCGTTTATATTGATCAGACAGGGAATATCAAGCTTAATCCCCTTATAGAGTTTATTAAGAGCGCTCTTCTTGTTGACGGCACCGGATACAGCTATGAGACCGTTTTTCATTATCTGAGAAGCGGAATTCCTGATTTTACCTATGATGAGATTGACGAGCTTGAAAACTATGTAAGAGCCCTTGGCATCAGAGGCAGGAAGGCATGGGAAAATGATTTTACAAGGCTTCCTTCCGCAATAAATAAAAAGCTCAGAAAACGCGATGATAAGGAAGAGCTTCGCAGGGAATATCTGCTTGGAATAAATGAGCTTAGGAAACGAGTAGTGGGTTCTCTTTCGCCTGTTTTTTCTGCGGAGGATGAAAATGCACTTAGCTATTCCATGGCTGTTTATGAGCTTTTGAAGAATTCCGGCGCTGCATCCAAGATGGAGTCTTTTGCTAAGTCCTTCCATGATGCAGGGGATGAGATAAGGGCTAAGGAATACTCTGTGATCTATAAAAAGGTCATAAATCTTTTAGATCAGATAACTATTCTCATGGCTGATGAAAAGCTGACTCTCGAGGAGTATTTGGAGATTCTTGAGGTGGGCTTCGGTGATATAGAGATAGGGACAATTCCCCAGAGCGTTGACAGAATCGTCGTCGGTGATATTGAGAGAACAAGGCTTAAGGAGGTAAAATACCTGTTTTTCCTTGGCGTAAATGATGATCTGATTCCAAAAGGTGCGGGAACAGGTGGCATTATCTCCGACATAGAGAGACAGTTTCTTGTTGATTCAAATACCGGAATTGAGATGGCTCCTACGCCAAGGCAGCAGATGTATATTCAGAGGCTCTATCTTTACATGAACCTTACAAAGCCTTCAAAGGGGCTGTTTTTGTCATACTCACATCTTACGCCGGATGGAAAGAGCATAGGCCCTGCCTACATAATCGGTAAGATAAAGGGCTTTTTCCCCAATGCGCAGGAGATTTCATTTACGGAGCTTAGTGGAACGGAGCTTCTTAGCACTCCTGAAAATGCCTTTGGATATATGTCTGAAAATATCCAGAGATATGTAAACGGGTATATGAAGGAGCAGGAGGAAAGCAGCTTTAAGGCACTATATGCGGCACTTAACGAAAAGAGCGTAGAAGGTAAGGAGAGATTAAGTAAGCTCCTTAACGCAGCAGGCTTTAGCTACAGGCATAAGCCTCTTTCCGATGCGGTATCCTCCATGATTTACGGAAATATCCTTGTTAACTCGGTATCAAGGCTTGAGAAATTCGCTCAGTGTGCCTATGCACATTTCTTGAGGTATGGCCTTGGCATTGAGGAGAGAGAGGAATTTGCCTTTGATTATTCCGATATGGGAAATGTTTTCCACGGCGTGCTCGAAGGCTTTTCCAATAAGCTTACGGAGAAAAATCTGACCTGGACAAGCTTTGATGATGAGCAGGGAAAAGAAATCTTAGATGAGGTATTTGATGCATACGCAGGAGAGTATGGTGAAGGAATACTTTCAAGTACCATGCGCGGCGAGGCTTCAAAGGCAAGGATAAAAAGAATTCTTTACCGCTCCATTGATACCCTCAGATATCAGCTGCAGAAGGGATCATTTATGCCTAAGTATGTAGAGGCGGCTTTTGACAGCGCTGGAAGCATAGATGCCATAAACGTGAATCTTACAGAGGATGAAAAGGGCAGAATTCTTAAAAAGATGAAGCTTACCGGTAAGATCGACAGAGTTGATACCTATGAGGATGCGGACCATGTTTTTGTTAAGGTAATCGATTTTAAGTCCGGCAATAAGAAGATTGACCTTTGCGCACTGTATTACGGGCTACAGCTGCAGCTCGTTATGTACATGAATGTGGCAAGGGGAATGGAAGCGGCAAAGCGCCCCGGAAAAGAGATAGTCCCGGCAGCAGTTTTGTATTATCACATAAATGATCCGGTTCTTGAGGGTAAGGATTTTTCAGAACAGCCAAGTGATGAGGAGATCAATGCCATCGTAAGGAAGGAGCTTAGGCCCAGCGGAATCATTCAGGAGAACAGAGAGATTGTGGATATCCTTGACCATGAGCCCGGGCAGGAGTCTGATGTTATACATGTGAAATTCAAAAATGATGGCTCATTTACAAAGAAAGGCTCAGAGGTAATGGCGGCTTCTGATTTTGAAGAGGTCTCAGACTATGTGAAAAAGCTCATCAAAAAAAGCGGACAGGACATAGTTTCAGGTGATGTGGAAATCAATCCCTATGAGCTTGATAACAAAAACGCCTGCACCTATTGCAGCTTCCATTCGGTATGCGGCTATGATGAAGGCGTCCGAGGCTACCGCAAGAGACAGCTGAAAAAGCTTTCTGATGAGGAAATCTTGGAAAAGATAAAGACAGAAGATATAGAAACTGATGACAACAGGGGTGAGAACTAATGGGATTTACCGTTGAACAGCAATCTGTTATAGATGCAAGAAATTCAAATGTCCTTGTTTCTGCTGCGGCGGGAAGCGGCAAGACCACTGTTCTTGTTGAGAGGATCATACAGAGAATCACAGGAGATAAGCCTATCGATATCGACAGGCTGCTTGTTGTTACCTTCACCAAGGCAGCAGCTTCATCCATGAAGGACAAAATCCTCGAGGCCATATCTAAAAAGCTTGAGGAGGATCCCGGTAATGCGCATCTTCAGAGGCAGGAGACCCTTGTGCATGGCGCACAGATAACAACCATCGATTCCTTTTGCCAGTATGTCATAAGGAATAATTTCAATGAGATCGGTCTTGATCCTTCATACCGCGTAGGGGATGAGGGTGAGATGAAGCTTTTGATGCAGGACGTTCTCGCTGAGCTTCTTGAGGAAAAGTATGCAGAAGGAGATGAGGCTTTCCTTAACTGTACCGAGTATTTTTCCACAGGTAAGGATGATAGCAGAATAGATGACTTCATAATTTCTCTCTACAACTATGCCATGAGTATGCCTTTTCCCGAGGAGTGGCTTCTTGAGAGGAAAAGTGACTATGAAATAGATGAAGCTGATTTTGAGAATGCATTTTTCGTAAAGGATTGTAAAAAACTCACAGCTCAGCTTTTAGAGGAGTGTGAGATGAGGCTTCAAATGGCTCTTTCTCTTGCAAGTGAATCCGACGGCCCATACATGTATTGCGATCTTCTGGAAAAAGAGCTGAAGGCGATAGTTGAGATCAGATCGAAATCTGACTATAGTTTTGATGAACTAAGATCGGCTATTGTTAATCTCGAATTTGACCGTCTTCCATCTAAAAAAGATGACTCAGTAAATGCAGATAAGCGCGAAGCAGCCAAGAACCACAGAACCTATGCAAAAGATAAGCTTTCTGATCTTGCGAAAAAATTCTTTTCCGAGGATAAAAAGACCATCTGCCGGCACATGAATTATGCCAAAGAGCCTGTGGCAGTGCTTGCTGACCTTGCAATCAGCTTCAAGGAGAAGTTTGATGGCAAAAAGAGGGAGAAGGGCATCATTGACTTCGGGGATATGGAGCATCTTGCGCTGCAGATTCTTGTAAGGAAAAATGAAAAGAACGACTATGAACCTACAAATGCCGCAAAGCAGTATCGTGATTACTATGAAGAAGTCATGATAGACGAGTACCAGGACTCAAATAAGGTCCAGGAGCTTCTGCTCTCAGTAATATCCGGAGAGGAAATCGGCAATTACAACCGCTTCATGGTAGGTGATGTAAAGCAGAGCATCTATAAGTTCAGGCTTGCAAGACCTGAGATTTTCATGGAGAAAATGGAAAGCTATGGCAGCGAGGTTGATGCTAAAAAGCGAAAGATATCCCTGCATAACAACTTTAGAAGCAGGCGTGAAGTCTTAGATAGCGTAAACTACATTTTTGAGCAGATAATGGGAAAGGAACTTGGAGGAGTCGGATACAATGATGACGCTGCTCTTATCGCCGGAGCATCCTTTGAAAAGCCTGATAACCCGGATGAGTTTGCTACAGAGTATCTGTTTGTGGATGCCGGGGATGAAAAGAAAGATGGCTCAAGGGAGCTTGAAGCCAGAATGATCGCCGCAAGAATTAAAGAGCTCATGGCTGATGGCGTAGTCAGTGCCAAGGATGGAGGCTTTAGAAAGGTCAGATACAGCGATATCGTTATCCTTATGCGAGCCATAAGCGGATTTGAGGATATCATCAAGAAGGTCTTTGATGAGCAGGGAATTCCTGCCTATATAGAATCAAAATCCGGATATTTCTCTGCTATTGAGGTGGAGGTTATTCTGAATCTTTTAAGAGTTATCAGCAATCCTCTGCAGGATATACCCCTTGTCAGTGTTATGCATTCACCGATTTGCGACTTTTCCGATGAGGAGCTTGCGATAATAAAGGCAGTCGACAGAAAGAGAAATATAAGCCCGCTGGCAGGAAGCAGCTTCTACGAGATATTAAAAAGAAGTATTGATGATGAAGCTGAGGGAACAGCTTCAGATGACGGCTCTGTTAAAGAGAATAATGAAGCATCAGATACAGAAAAAGCTGATATTCCAGAGAGTATAAAGAATAAAATACGCAAACTGGTTGATTTAATAACTAAATTACGACACCACAGCGAATTTTTGCCTGTAAATGAACTGATAAAGGAGATTTACGAGTTAACAGGCTACTATGAGTACTGCGCGGCTCTTCCGGGAGGCGAGAGAAGAAGCGCCAACCTGAATATGCTGGCAGAAAAGGCTGCAGTCTATGAAAAGACCAGCTACCGCGGAGTATTCCACTTTGTCAGATATATTGAGCAGCTTGGAAAATATGAAGTGGACTTTGGTGAAGCAGGGACCTTGGATGAAAATGCAGACGTAGTCCGCCTTATGAGCATACATAAGAGTAAGGGCCTGGAGTTCCCAATCTGTTTTGTGGCAGGAATGTCAAAATCATTTAACTTCAGAGATATCTATAATTCTGTTGTAAGTGATATGGATCTTGGCATAGGAACCCATGCAATAGACCTTGAAAAGCGTATTCTATACAGAACTCTTAGAAAGCGCATGATGGAAGAAACCATGAAAATGGATATTCTTGGTGAGGAGATGCGTATCCTTTATGTTGCCATGACAAGAGCCAAGGAAAAGCTTATTTTGACCGGCAGTATGAAGCTGGGAAATCCGGAGAAAAAGTCCGCATCCGATTTTGGACCAAAGCTTACTGCGCTCAAAAGATTTAGAAATCGCGACAGGATAGAAGGTAACCAGCCATATCTTCTTCCGTTTTTCTTAAGGAGTACTGCATCCTCATATCAGGATCTGCTGCTTATGGCACTGGCAAGGCATCCTGCCTACAAGACCCTTTGCGATATGGCAGAGGCAGACTGCGAAGCTGTAGATGAAAGCTGCGGTATTTCTGTTTCCTCCATCAGAGGCGATGATAACAGCTATGTTGTTCCTTACAAATTCAGGATTTTCACAGCTAAAGAACTGGAGGCATCTGAGTTTATTGAGGATTTGGGCCCTGATATGAAGCTTAAGGATATTGCTGTGCTAAATGCAGATGAAAAGGCACTGTCCGATAGCTTTAAGGAGAAATTCCTTGAAAAATATGCCTATGAGAACCTGGGCAGGCTGTTTGTAAAAACAACGGTATCGGAGCTTAAAAAAGCAGCGTATGTGGACGAAAATGAGCCGGTTCATGATATTGGATTAAAGGTGGGCAGCCCTGATGAAGATGATGAGAATATACCTTCATTTGTGAAGGCATCTGATAAGAAGCTTTTTGGAGCAGAGAGAGGTACCGTTTATCATAAGATAATGGAGCTTATCTATGATAATAATGGAGCCTGTGCAGATGCGTTCCAAGGTACAGATGATTCTACAGGTAATAAAGTTGATAAATTCACAAGCTATGATGAGAGGCTGAAGACTCCCGGAAGTTGGATTGAATACCTTGAAGAGACCGGAATGCTGGCTGATGGCGCAGGAGACTGCGTAAATACAGAGGATATTACTGCTTTTTGTAGCAGCTCCGTGGGGCTTCGCATGAAGGCAGCCATGGAAGCAGGGCATCTTCACAGAGAGTCACAGTTTATGATGGGAGTATCTTCAGAGCGCATAGACAAGGAACTTCCGCCGGAGGAGCTTGTACTTATACAGGGTATCATCGATGTGTGGTTTGAAGAGGATGATGGTATCGTTCTTCTGGACTACAAAACAGATAAAGTAAGATCAGGCGATGAGCTGATCCATAGGTATAAGGTACAGCTGGATTATTATCAGGAGGCTCTTGAGCGCATTACCGGAAAGAAGGTTAAAGAGAGGATTATCTATTCATTTACGCTTGGCGAGACAATTTCAGTGCCCTGATTTTCTGGTACCTCAATAGAGAATTAATTTTTCAAAAAATAATGAAAGAGATGAAAAAAATATCTAAAAAAGATATAAAAAATCAGGCACAAAACGTGACTTGTGCCTCTGTCAATGACATTTTATAAAAGCTTATGTTTTCTCTTTGTAAAATACGCGATAATATATTTATAAGAATATATTCTTATAATAACGGGGTAAGACGCAGCTTGTTTATTGTAAGAATATGATTATAAAACTTGAAAGCTTATAAGGCTGAAAGGAGTGATCTTATGAAGGGAAAAATCAGGCGTCTAATTAATATTTTACTTGCTACTTTACTTGCATTTGCTATTTTTACCAGCTTTACTGCACCTGTTGAAGCTGCCGGTGCCTTTACGATGGCTACGAAAAAGACCGCTGCTTCACTAAATGTCAAAGCCGGAAGAGGCTCTATAATAATCTATTTGGGGGATGCGTATAATCTAAAATGCAGCCTGAAAAAGCCAACATGGAGTTCATCTGACAAAAGCATCATTCGAGTAGATGCTGCCAAGAATGTACTTTATGCTGTAGGTGAAGGAACAGCTACCCTCACCGCGAAGCAGGGAAAAACAAAAATCACGCGTAAAGTTCAGGTTCAGACCTTAAAGGGATTGACAATCAATAATACTTATGCCGTGACCGGTGGAGCTGAAGCTCCCATGCTTACGGTTGGATCTGAAGGATTCAAACTTCAGAGTATTATCACCTACCACTGGAATGATGGAAAGGGCAAAAAGCCCGGTACTATCAGCTTGTACAAGTACGATAAGACGACTAAGAAGCGTGGTAAAAAGGTTGCGACCTTTAAGGCAACAGGTTTATTCAAAAACACCTATTGGAATATAACCTGTAACAAAAAACTTGCTAAAGGCTATTACCTGATTGTTGATTCCAACCCTAAGACCTGGAGCCAGAACAGTGCTTCCAACGGACTTGGATTCACATGGATTTATTACACAAATTAAAATTTTAACAGTTTGCAAAGACGTCGCCTGTGAGATAACTCTCACAGGCGTTTTTTAGTGAAAAAACCGTTCATACCCGATTTTTTATGGTTAAATTTTGAAATGTCTTCTATGCCTCTTTAATGTTTTACTTGCCTAAAGCGCTAAAAAGAGTTTTAATTATTACTATATTTTTAATGTGAAAAAAGAGGAGGAGCAAAATGGAGAATCTTATAATTCCCAAGGATTACAAATCAGCATTAAACCTCCACGATACGCAGGTAGGCATCAAGACCGTGAAGGATTTCTTTCAGAATACACTTTCTGAGAACCTGAACCTTTTGCGTGTGACAGCACCGCTTTTCGTGGCACCGGAGTCAGGTCTTAATGATAATCTTAACGGCGTTGAGCGTCCTGTAGCTTTTGATATCAGAAATGAAAATGAGCGCGAAGCAGAAATCGTTCACTCTCTTGCTAAATGGAAGAGATTTGCGCTTAAGAAATACGGCTTTAAGGTAGGCGAAGGCCTTTACACCGATATGAACGCCATCAGACGTGACGAGATCCCGGATAACATCCACTCTGTTTTCGTTGACCAGTGGGATTGGGAGAAGGCCATCAATAAGGAGGACCGTAACCTTGATTTCCTTAAGGAGACTGTTCGCACAATCTACAAGGTACTTCGCAAGACAGAGAAATACATGTCTATTCAGTACGATTACATAGAGGAGATTCTACCCCATGATATTTTCTTCATCACCTCTCAGGAGCTTGAGGATATGTATCCGGGCAAATCCGTAAAAGAGCGTGAGTATCTCATTACCAAGGAAAAGGGCGCTGTTTTCATTATGCAGATCGGTGACATCCTTGCATCAGGTGAGAAGCATGACGGACGTGCTCCGGACTATGATGACTGGGCATTGAACGGTGATATTCTTGTTTATTATCCTGTTCTTGATATTGCTCTTGAGCTTTCATCAATGGGTATCAGAGTAGATGAGGATTCCATCAAGACTCAGCTTGAGAAGGCAGGCTGTACCGAGAGGGCAGAGCTTCCCTTCCAGAAGGCTATCATCAACAAGGAGCTTCCTTACACCATCGGCGGCGGTATCGGACAGTCAAGACTTTGCCTGTTCTTCCTTCGCAAGGCTCATATCGGTGAAGTGCAGTGCTCACTCTGGTCAGATGAGGAAGTAGAAGAAGCTACAAAGAACTGCATCCAAATACTCTAAGAAAATTGCGGAGTTTTTGGAAACTGTATTGACAATTAAGGCTAAATGGCTTTTAATTAGATTCGAAAAAATAATAACGATATTTGCTAGGGGAGCTATGCTGAGAAGATGTTTTACATCGACCCTCATTACTTGAACCGGATAATACCGGCGTAAGGAAGCGATTCAGGATACAGACACGCAGAAATTTAGCGTGTATCTTAGATGAGCTTAAGACCTCCCTTTGCTATATCAAAAGGGAGGTTTTTGTTATGTCAATATTTTTAAAACAGGTAGAGGATACCTACGAACTCACGTCTTCAGGCTATGGCTTACTGGTAGTCCTGCTGATCCTGGCACTTATTGCCGCATGCTTCTTCACAGGAAAGGATAGTAAAAATCACTTTTCCGCAAAACAGCTGGTGTTTGCATCTATGTGCGTAACACTTGCCACGGTCACATCAATGATCAAATTTTTCAACCTGCCTATGGGCGGATCAGTTACTCTGTTTTCAATGTTCTTTATAACATTTGTCGGATATCTTTATGGAGTGAGAGCAGGTCTTACATCAGCTCTTGCATTCGGAATCCTTCAGCTTATCTTAGGACCCTACATTGTCAGCATACCTCAGCTTTTATGTGATTACATTCTTGCCTTTGGTGCTCTTGGCTTCTCAGGGTTCTTCAATAACAAAAAGCACGGTATGGTTATCGGATATGTTGCAGGTATTCTTGGAAGACTTGCATTCAGCGTGCTTTCAGGCGTGATCTTCTTTGGTCAGTATGCTCCGGAGGGTATGCATCCCTTCGTATACTCACTTGCTTATAACGGTATCTACATTGGTGCTGAAGGCATCATGACTCTGGTTCTTGTCAGCATCCCTGCAGTTCACAAAGCCCTGAATATGATCAAAGTTATGGCCAATGAAAATGAGGTAAGAGACAACCTTTCACTGGTATAATTTGAAAACTGCGAAAAGCCAGTCAGTATCTGCATTGGGCGCTTTTTTAGATGAGTATTGCCATTTAAACTTAAGAAAATCTTAAGAAAACCCTAAGACTTTCTCAAAGATTAATTCAAAATTTTGCCGTATAATTCAATAAGTTGAAAAAACAGCTTAAACGTTTTCGAGATAGTTAGGAGAGAATATGGCAATGAGTAAGATAATCAAGCTTAGTCCCAATCAGGTTAAGGATTTTGTTAGTGCAGCTACTAAGTGCGATTTTGATGTAGATATTTCTTATAATCGTTTCACCGTAGACGCAAAATCTATTTTAGGAGTTTTCGGACTGGACTTAGGTCAGCCCCTTAAGGTAAGCTATCGCGGCTTTAACGAGGATTTTGAGAACTACCTTGCAGCTCACTCAGCTTGCTAATATATATGATTTAGGACACCTCCCTGTGGTATTATATTCTACAGGGAGTTTTTTTATGCATACTCATTTTATGAAAGAGATTAAGATTTCGGTCAGGGGACTTGTAGAGTTTCTCTTAAGGACCGGTAATATAGACAACAGAATTCATCACGCACCTGACACCGCTATGCAGGAAGGCGGCCGTATTCACAGGATGATCCAGAAGAGTCAGGGCGGCGACTATGAGGCAGAGGTCCCTCTGTCTTTTTCAATTACAAGAGAAAACTATGTTTTAAAGCTTGATGGCAGGGCCGATGGTATTCTTAGGAAAGCAAGCGAACCTGTGCTTGTGGATGAGATTAAGGGTACCTACAGAGATCTTAAAAAGATAAAGACACCTGACGAGGTACATCTGGCCCAGGCTAAGTGCTATGCGGCAATTTATCTAAGAGACAATGAACTTAAGGAAATAAGCGTTCAGATTACCTATTGCAATATCGATACTGAGGAAATAAAGCGCTTTACCTATGATTACACGGCAGAGGAGATTACGGCATGGTTTGATGAGCTCCTTAATTCATACCACAGGTGGGCTGATTTTATGGCCACCTGGGAGGATAAGAAGATAGAGTCCATCCATCGTATGCAGTTTCCCTTTGAGTACAGAGAAGGTCAAAAGGACCTGGCTGCCGGTGTTTATAGGACAATATATCACGGAAGAAAGCTTTTTTTGGAGGCTCCCACTGGTACCGGCAAGACCATATGCACGGTTTTCCCTGCAGTCAAGGCTGTAGGTGAGCATAAGGCAGACAGGATTTTTTATTTGACGGCAAAGACAATAACAAGAACAGTTGCTGAAAATACCTTCGGATTACTAAGAAATCAACAGTCACTTGAATTTAAGACTGTAACATTGACCGCTAAGGACAAGATTTGTGTCCTGGATAAGAGCGATTGCAATCCTGTGGCCTGTCCCTGTGCAGAGGGTCATTTCGACAGAATAAATGACTGTATGTATGACCTTCTCACATCAGAGGATGACTTTAACAGGGATGTGATCATGGAATATGCGGCAAAATATAATGTCTGTCCCTTTGAGCTATCGCTGGATATGAGCCTTTTTTCTGATGCTGTAATCTGTGATTATAACTATGTCTTTGATCCCTTTATATATCTAAAGCGTTTTTTCTCGGATGGAATAAAGGGTGAAAATATTTTTCTGATAGATGAAGCCCATAACCTGCTGGACAGAGGCAGGGATATGTACAGTGCAGAGCTCTGGTTTGAGACCCTGAATAACGTCAGACTTACAATTGAGCAGGCCCATCCTAAAATTGCAGGGCTTATAAGGTCCTGTGAGACGGAGATGCAAAAGATAATGGCGATGACAGATGACTGTGAGGTGCTGGTGGATATATCACAGTTGATGCAAAAGCTTGGTAACATGAGCAAGGTCATATCCAAGTGGCTTGAGGATCATGCTGAAGGACAATATAGAGACGAAATTCTTGATTTTTATTTTGATATTCTCACTTTTGAAAATATTTATGAACTAATGGACGATAAGTATGTTGTTTTTGCCGAATATGAGGAGGATAGGTTCAAGATAAAGCTTTTGTGCGTGGATCCTTCTGAAAATCTGCGCCTTTGTATGGCAAGAGCAAAGTCTTCAATATTATTCTCTGCAACACTTTTACCTATTCAGTATTATAAAAAGCTCCTTGGCGGAACTAAGGAGGATTATGAGATTTATGCTCACTCAGTCTTTGATCCGGAAAAATGCGGTCGCATAATTGCAACTGATGTTACCAGCAAATACACCAGAAGAAGTGAATATGAGTATCGCAAAATCGCACAATATATTCATGATATTACGTCAGAAAGAAGCGGCAATTATTTGATATTCTTCCCGTCGCGTATTTTTATGGATGATGTGGGAATGATTTTTGAGAAGGAATTTTATGACGAGGAGACTCAGGAGATTCTGGTTCAGAATGAAGCTATGTCAGAGGAAGACAGAGAGGATTTTCTGGCGAGATTCACCCCCGGAAATGATATTGATTTTGGAAGTATCATAAATATGGAGGTGGAGATAGAAGAATCAAAGAGTATTTTGGGCTTTTGTGTCATGGGTGGAATTTTCAGTGAGGGAATTGATCTTAAGGAGGACAGCCTGATTGGTGTAATTATAGTCGGAACAGGAATTCCTCAGGTCTGCAACGAAAGAGAGATAATAAAAGAATTCTTTGAGGCAAATGGAGAGGATGGCTTTGATTATGCCTATAGGTATCCCGGAATGAATAAGGTACTTCAGGCTGCAGGCAGAGTTATAAGGACAGAAAATGATACGGGAATAGTGGCACTTCTTGATGAGAGATTTGTTCAGAGAGCTTATGCCGATCTTTTCCCAAGGGAATGGAGAGATATAAAGCGGGTATCGACCAGTACGGTCAAGAACGCTGTAAACGCGCTCTGGAGCGGCATGTAAGGTAATCTAAACTAATTTACCATCATAAAAACAGCTTAAATTGCACTGAAAAATATATGGTGGTTTACATAATATTGTGGATAAATGAAATTATGTAAACCAGTAAATTGTGTGAATTGTATATATAATTTACCAAAATATACGGTTTTTAATACAACAGATGGTATATCACTATAAAAAATGACACTCGTGTACATGTGGATAACTCTGTGGAAATTGGGGATTAAATGGAAACGCCTATTCCAAGAGCCCCATAAAATGGCTTAATACTCTGGTTTACGATATTCTGGATATCAAGGTCAGAAAAAGCAAACAGTACTAATTTGGTCAATACAACTATGTTAACCACATTTGTGTCATGACACCCGTGTCACCACATGAAGTAGTTTCCATTTTCAACCAGATTTTTATTATGGAAATCTCTGTTACATTGACAAAGATTTCTTATTTTAATATTATTGAACAGAATATCTAAACGTATAGTAAAGAGGTTATCGAATTATGAGAAAAGAACTCGCAAAGACGTACGACCCCAAAGGGATTGAGGACAGATTATATAAGAAATGGGAGGAAAATAAGTACTTCCATGCTGAGGTGGATGAGACTAAGAAGCCTTTCACAATAGTCATTCCGCCGCCGAATATCACTGGTAAGCTCCATATGGGCCACGCTTTTGATAATACATTGCAGGATATCCTTATCCGCTATAAGAGAATGCAGGGCTATAATGCGCTTTGGATGCCCGGCACTGATCATGCTTCTATTGCTACAGAGGTTAAGATCATCGACACTCTTAAGGAAGAGGGCATTGATAAGAGAGATCTCGGAAGAGAGAAATTCCTTGAGCGTGCCTGGGAGTGGAAAAAGGAATACGGCGGAACGATCATTTCACAGCTCAAGAAGCTTGGCTCTTCCTGTGACTGGGACAGAGAGCGTTTCACAATGGATGAAGGCTGTAATGAGGCCGTTACGGAAGTTTTCTGTAAGATGCATGAGAAAGGCTACATATATAAGGGAAGCAGAATCGTAAACTGGTGCCCTGTATGTAAGACTTCTATTTCTGATGCCGAGGTTGAGTATGAGGAGCAGGCAGGTCATTTATGGCACATCAAGTATCCTGTAATCGATGAGGACGGTACTGTTTCAAAGACAGAGTTCATTGAGTTTGCTACAACACGTCCTGAGACCATGCTTGGTGATACAGCTGTTGCCGTTAATCCCGACGACGAAAGATATAAGAGTTTCAAGGGTAAGAAGGTTCTTCTTCCTATAGTAAACAGAGAGCTTCCTATTGTTGAAGATAATTATGTAGATATGGAATTTGGTACCGGTGTAGTTAAGATCACACCCGGCCATGACCCTAACGACTTTGAGGTTGGTAAGAGACATAACCTTGAGGAGATTAATATCCTTAATGATGATGCTACCATCAATGCAAACGGTGGTAAGTTTGAGGGTATGGATCGCTATGAGGCAAGAGAAGCTATCGTTAAGGAACTTGACGAGATGGGACTTCTTGTTAAGATCGAGGACTATTCTCATAATGTAGGTACTCATGATCGTTGCCATACAACTGTAGAGCCTATGATCAAGGCACAGTGGTTCGTTAAGATGGACGAGCTTATTAAGCCTGCTTCCAATGCAGTTAAGGATGGCACAATAAAGCTTATACCTTCCAGAATGGAGAAAACATACTTCAACTGGACTGATAATATCCGTGACTGGTGTATTTCCAGACAGCTCTGGTGGGGACACAGAATCCCTGCTTACTACTGTGACAAGTGCGGCGAGACAGTTGTTGCAAAAGAGGCACCGAAGGTTTGTCCTAAGTGCGGACATGAGCATTTCACTCAGGATCCGGATACACTTGATACATGGTTTTCATCAGCTCTTTGGCCTTTTGAGACTCTTGGATGGCCTCACGACACCAAAGAACTTAAATACTTCTTCCCTACAGACGTACTTGTAACAGGTTATGACATTATCTTCTTCTGGGTAATCAGAATGATCTTCTCAAGCTACGAGCAGATGGGAACATATCCCTTCAAGACAGTTCTTTTCCATGGACTTATCAGAGACTCACAGGGTAGAAAGATGAGTAAGTCTCTCGGTAACGGAATTGATCCTCTTGAGGTTATTGAGAATTACGGTGCTGATGCACTCAGACTTACAATCGTTACAGGTAACGCACCCGGTAATGATATGCGTTTCTATAATGAAAGAGTTGAGAACAGCCGTAACTTTGCGAACAAGGTATGGAATGCATCCAGATTCATTATGATGAATATGGGTGAAGACGCTAAGAGCGCAATCCACCAGCCCATGCCCGAGGGTCTTGAGCCTGTAGATCACTGGATTCTTTCAAGACTTAACAACACTATCCGTGAAGTAACAGAGAACATGGATAAGTTCGAGCTTGGAATCGCAGTACAGAAGGTTTATGACTTTATCTGGGAGGAATTCTGCGACTGGTATATCGAGATGGTTAAGCCCCGTCTCTACAATTCAGATGATAAGAAGTCTCACGAGGCAGCACTCTGGACACTTCAGACAGTGCTTATTAACGGCCTTAAGCTTCTTCATCCCTACATGCCCTTCGTTACAGAAGAAATCTTCTGCACACTTCAGGACGAGGAGGAGTCAATCATGATCTCCAGCTGGCCTGAGTATAAGGAAGAGTGGAACTATGCTTCTGATGAGAAGGCAATCGAGACTATTAAGGAAGCCGTAAGAGGCATCCGTAATGTCCGCACACAGATGAACGTTGCTCCTTCAAGAAAGGCACTTGTATATGTAGTTTCAGAAAACGAGGAAGCACTTAATATCTTCCGTACAGGTAAGCTTTTCTTCGAGACACTTGGAAGCGCTTCTGAGTCTGTATGCCAGAATGATAAGACAGGTATTCCTGAAGATGCAGTTTCTGTAGTCCTTGCAGATGCTACTATTTATATTCCTTTCTCTGATCTTGTTGATATCTCAGCTGAGATCGAGCGTCTTGAGAAGGAACTGAAGAAGCTTGAGGGTGAGCTTAAGAGATCACAGAGTATGCTTACCAACGAGAAATTCCTTTCCAAGGCTCCGGCTGAAAAAATTGAGGAAGAAAAAGCAAAGCAGCAGAAGTACGAGCAGACCTATGCACAGGTGCAGGAGAGACTTGCTCAGCTGAAGAAATAATACAGGTGTAGGAATGAAAGACGATTTGACTAACCGCATCGATGAGATTATGAGTCTCATCGATGTAGGGGAAAAGCCCCGCTTTTATGAGTGTGAGCAGTTTATCGAATTGATACCTGCATTTACTGAGAAACATTCCGTAGAAGAGACCAGAGAGTTCCTTGAATATTTGGGAAGCCCTGATCTTGGCATGAAGATAATTCATGTGGCAGGAACCAACGGGAAAGGCTCTGTCTGTAACTATCTTTCAGAGATACTAAGGCAGGCAGGCTTTTCTGTGGGAATGTTTACTTCACCGCATCTTGTAAAGCTTACGGAACGCTTTTGCATAAACGGAAAGCCCATAGAGGATAATACCTTCTGCGATATTTTCGCTAAGCTTCTTATACGTATAAATGGATATAAGCAGGGAGAATATTTCCCTACATATTTCGAGTTTCTGTTTTTTATGGCTATGCTACTGTACAGTGAGCATCCGGTGGATTTTCTTGTACTGGAGACGGGACTCGGAGGAAGGCTTGATGCTACCAATAGCATACACGAGCCTATACTTGATGTGATAACTGAGATAGGCATGGATCATATGCAGTATCTTGGAAATACAATTTCGGAAATTGCCGCTGAAAAGGCAGGAATTATACGAAATAACGTTCCTTTGGTTTTCCTTAACAAAAGAGAAGGAAGCACAGAGGTAATTGAGAAACGCGCACAGGAAATGGGAGCGAAGGTTTACCGTGTTGAACCTGAGTTTTCCTATGATATTGTCCCTATCCCCGATGAAGCAGGGAATATTTGCATTGATTTTTCCTATGAATCTCAGTATGATAATTATTGCGGTCTCAGACTGCAGACTATCGCGAAATTTCAGACAGAAAATGCTGCAATATCGATAATGTGTACTCGGGCATTGCGCGATCTTGGAATAAAAATCTCAGAAAATGATATTCGTTTTGGCCTTAGAAAGGCCAAATGGGGTGGAAGAATGGAACTTATTCTTCCCGGAATATATGTCGACGGTGCTCACAACGTGGATGGCATGGATGCTTTTCTTGAAAGTGCTAAGGAGGTACCCTGCGAAAGACACAGATATTTGCTTTTTGGCGCCGTATCAGACAAGCAGTATCACCTTATGATAAGGAAAATTCTTGAGAGCAGGTTGTTCGACAGAGTATATATTGCAGTTCTTAATACTTCCAGAACAGCTTCTGAGTCACAGCTTCGAGCTGCGATCGAGTCCGAGACATCGAGATTAGACGGTGACTTGAATATCCGCTTTTCCTATTATGATGGCGTAAGGGACGCACTTATGGATATTCTTACCGACAGGGGGGCCGGTGATGTTGTGTTCGCTGCCGGTTCTTTATATCTTGTTGGGCAGGTCAGAGAGACACTTGGCATTATGCCCGGCAATTGATGTGCTAATAAAGATATGCAAGGTATGAGGGAGCTTTGAAAAAATGATCAATTTTGAAAATGAACTTAAGAAGTTCAGGCCCAGCCTGGAGATAGAGGATGCTGAGGAGATCATCTATAACCAGGATTTGGACGACATGGCAGATGTCCTTGTCAGCCTGCTAAAGGATGCCAAGGCCGAGGAATCAAATCGTCAGATGCGCAGTCGTTCATGATTATATAGAAAAGGGGCTTTCTTCTTATTATGAAATGCTATAAATGCGGAGCAGAGCTCACAAACCGCGAGTATTGTCCTAATTGCGGCGCCGGAGTAAAGGTATATAAGCGCATAATTGCTCTTTCCAACCGTTACTACAACGAGGGTTTAGAGAGGGCTGAGGTGCGCAATATGTCCGGAGCTATTGAGTCTTTGCACCAAAGTCTTAAACTTAATAAAAGTAATATTCAGGCCAGAAACCTTTTAGGACTGGTCTATTATGAGACCGGTGAAGTCGTTGCAGCCCTCAGTGAGTGGGTTATCAGTAAAAATCTAAAGAGCGAGGACAATTCGGCGGACGATTACATGGATATGGTCCGTAATGATCCTTCAAGGCTCGAGGTTTTCAATCAGACAATCAAAAAATACAATATTGCACTGAATTATTGTCACCAGGACAGCTTGGACATGGCAGTTATTCAGCTTAAAAAGGTACTTTCGATGAACCCCGGATTTGTCAGGGCTCATCTGCTTTTGGCGCTTCTTTATCTGAATAACGGCAACTATGCCAAGGCTAAAACAGAGGCAGAGAAGAGTCTTAAGCTTGATACCGGAAATGTAATGGCAGCCCGTTATCTGAAGGAAACTGAAAGTATGATGCTTCCCCAGGATTTAAAGGCTCAGGAAGAGAACAAAAAGTCAGCTAATGACGTTGTCAGATATACCAGAGACAACGAGACTATCATTCAGCCGGTAAGACAGAATGTATTTACTAAGAGCGGATCTATTTGGGGAATTGTTCTTGGCGTGATACTTGGAGTAGCCGCAGCAAACTTCCTTATTTTGCCCGCAAGAATACAGAAAATGAATGCAAATTATAAGACTCAGATATCTGAAATAAGTGAGGAGTCTGATTCAAAATCAGCCAAAATGGGTGAATATGAGCAGCAGATAAGTACGCTTCAGACACAGATAGAGGAGCTTCAGAATGAGATAAACTCCTATCAGGGTGCAGATACACCTGCTTCAGTTGGTAACAACCTTATGGAAGCAGCTTCTCTCTATCTTGCTGATCAGACCAATATCGAAGGAATTGAGGAACAGCTTAAGGATGTGGATATCGACAATCTTGGAGATGAAGCATCTACACAGTTCATGGATCTTTACAATGGACTTATGACCTTTGTGGGAGCTGATCTTTCACAGCGAAGCTATGCTGTGGGCTATGATGCATACAGGAACGGTGATTATGAGACTGCTATTCCTGCTTTGATCAAGGCATTCCAGTATGATAATACCAATGTGGATGCGTTGTATAATCTCGGCAATTCTTATTACGAGAGTGGAGATACAGACAATGCCAAGGTTATTTACGACCAGGTTATCAACGATTTTGAGGATACCAGAAGCGCATCATCAGCAGAAACAAAATTGGCTGAGATAAACAATGCTACAGATTAACGCGAATATGATCAATTTTTCGGATTTATCATTTATATTTAGATTTTTACCGATATTTCTGATTATATATTACGCTGTGCCTTACCGATTCAGAAGTATTGTACTGTCGGTAGGCTCCCTTGTGTTTTATGCAATCGGAGATATCAGGAGTTTGGGGATATTTGCAGCTTCAGTAGTTGTGAATTATTTGTTGTCCCTGCAATGTCTCGGTAAAAAAAAGAAGTTCTTATATCTGTCAGTTCTGCTGGATGCGGGAGTTCTGATGGCCTTTAAGCTGCTTGTGCAGTTTGGACAGGTCAGTGTTCTTCCGCTGGGTATCAGCTTCTTCACATTCAAAATGATCTCCTATCAGGCAGATTGCTATAAGGGATTAATAAAAAAAAGGCCGGCGTTCTTTTCAGCACTGGCTTATTTTTCGTTATTTCCACAGGTTATATCCGGCCCTATAATGCGCTATGACTACTATGAGAAAAATGAAGCCATAAGCGGCAAAAAGGAAATGTTTTTGCTGTTCAGGGACAGGCTCCCCATGTATCTTTGCAGAATAGAGAGCGGATTATTCTGGTTTTCTCTTGGATTTGGAATGAAGATTCTTATAGCCGATTATATGGCTATGATGTGGAATGAAATCGGAACCATAGGATATGAAAGTATTTCAACACCACTTGCCTGGCTTGGAGCCGTGTGTTATTCCCTTAATCTCTATTTTGATTTCTGGGGATATTCACTTATGGCGGCAGGTGTAGGTGTTGCTCTTGGCTTCCCTTTTGTGCAGAACTTTAACCATCCTTATGCGGCAGGAAGTGTCAGCGATTTTTACAGAAGATGGCATATGACACTTGGCTCATGGTTCAAGGATTATGTATACATTCCCTTTGGAGGAAGCAAAAAAGGGACAAAACGCACAGCTTTCAATCTCTTTGTTGTATGGCTGTTCACCGGAATATGGCACGGCATCACGCCGAATTTCTTTATCTGGAGCGGAACTCTTCTGTTGCTGATACTTGCAGAGAAGTTTGTTTTGTCAAAGAAAAAGGGACTTATGGCAGTTGTCGGAAGAATCAACGTGCTTGTTCTTGTACCCCTTACATGGGTTGTTTTTGCACTTAGCTCATTTACGGATATTGCGAACTACTTTAGCAGACTGTTTCCTTTTTTCGGAAGCGGAGTAGCTGTGAATCCCGGGGACTTTGCTAAGTTCACAGACAGATACGGAGTCTTTTTGATTGCGGGCCTGGTTCTTCTTATTCCGTGCTTTTTTGAATTTGTTAAGGAGAACAGGAAAAGTCCTGTTATAAAAATATTGATATTTGCGCTCTTTGTGGCTTGTGCATGTATTTCATCCACCAAGGCGGGTAATCCGTTCTTGTATTTTAACTTTTGAGGTAGTGTATTTTGAAAAAACTCTCAAAGTATCTTCTGACAATATTGGTGATGCTGTTCTATTTACTTGCAACCGCTGATTCAATATTGGGAAAAGATACTCAGTACAGAGAAATTGAATATGATCCGCAGGAAGCGCCTGTTATGTCGCTGACACTGCGAAATCTCTTTGACGGTAATCAGCCTTATCTCGTGGCCCTTGCAAATAATATGATGGGTACGGGATCTGCGCAGTTATCGCAGGACCCTGACAGTGTTGAGCAGAGTGAAAATAATGAAATTGCTGATAACAGTGATCAGGAACAGCCCTCTGACAATCCTGAGCAACCGGAGAATCCTGCAGAAGGTGAGAATCCGGAAGCAGCGGGAGAAGCTCTTGCTGATGGTCAGCAGACTGCTGAGAATCAGGAAATGCCTACAGAGGATACTGCTGCTGAAGTACCTGTGGAAGTGCCTGTTGAAGAGCAAATACCTGAGCCGCCGGTATACCAGCTTGCGACAGTGGATGATGATTATTTCTGCGACGCACTTTTTATTGGTGATTCAAGAACAGTGGGACTTTCGGAATATTGTCAGGAGCTGATGGACAGATCCACCTTCTATGCCAAGATATCTCTTACAATCTATGATTTTGAGAAAAAGGCATTTTTAAAGCTTGACGAAAATTCTGAAAAAATTACGATTGCACAGGCGTTAGAACAGAAGAAATTTGGTAAAATATATATTATGCTCGGACTGAATGAGCTGGGCGGCGGAACACCCGAATCCTTTGGTGAAGCCTATGCCGGCGTTGTTGGCAGAATAAGAGAACTGCAGCCCGATGCCCAGATATATATTCAGGGAATTATGCATGTTACCGCAGCCAAGAGCAATAATGACAAGGTGTTTAAAAACGAGCGCATAAATGAGCGAAACCAGGTAATAGCGCAGATTGCAGATAATCAGCATGTTTTTTATCTGGACATGAATGAAGCTACTGATGATGAGAACGGTGCACTGACTCAGGATCTTTCATTTGACAATATACATTTGAAAGCAAAATCTTACGCATTATGGTATGATTATTTGAAAAACCATGCTTATGTAATTGCTGAAAATATAGCGACGGAGTAGAAGTTTAAAATGGTCAGAGAAATGGTTTTTAAGATGGAACGCCCAGGACTTTTGAAGGAAGGCGATGAAATCACGGTGACAGAGGGAGAACTCCCAAGTAACGTGTATTACACCATCGATCCATCCCTTGCGATGTCAGGCAATTTTCCCTTCAGGGAGAGAATGGCCATGCGTCGGGGCGTGGTTTTAAAGGTCGAAGAGAATGCCAGGGGATTCTATGTTACAGCAGCATTCGATTCGGAAAAGCAAAGTGATAATTCATAATTTTTTATTTCAGGAGGTATGGAAAATGCAGAAAATCGTTACAGACAAGGCACCCGCAGCAATCGGACCCTATTCACAGGCAATAAAGGCAGGGGATTTCCTTTATGCTTCAGGTCAGATTCCGATCAATCCCGCAACAGGTGAGATCGAGGGAAGTGATGTTTCAGCTCAGGCTGATCTTGTTTGCAGAAATATTGGGGAGATCTTAAAGGCAGCAGGTACAGATTACGAGCACGTAGTAAAGACAAGCTGCTTTCTTGCCGAGATGTCAGACTTCGGCGCATTCAACACAGTATATGAGAAGTATTTCACAGGTAAGCCTGCAAGAAGTTGCGTTGCAGTAAAACAGCTTCCTAAGGACGTTTTATGTGAAGTAGAGGTAATAGCATATCTTGGTGAGGACTGAGTAAATGTTATATGAGAAAATGGCTAAGATCATTATGCTCACCGCCGGTTTAGCCATGCTTTGCGGATGCGGTCCGGCTTTAAAGCATGGTAACGTTGACTCTGCCCTTTTGCATATTCAGAATCTGGAATATGACGAGGCAATGGAGAGTCTTGAAGCAGCGGAGAAGGCTGAAGAGGATGTGCATCTTCTTTGCAGGGCAAAGGGAATCCTGTATAGGAACCTGGGTGATTACGATCAGGCTGTCACCGAGTTCCTTAAATCTCTGGCATCCACTGACGGAATTGCTAGGGATATGGATTTCGATACGAACTACTATCTTGCGGACACCTATATCAAGCAGGGTAAATATGCTGATGCGATACAGGTATATGACGCAATACTGGAACTTCGTAAAAAGGAAAAAGAAGCCTATTACATGCGCGGAGTTGCAAAGCTTTACAGCCAGGATCATGATGGCGCAATGATAGATTTTAATAAGGCAATAACAATTTCTTCCAAGGATTACGACCTCAGGATAATGATCTATAAGGCACTTTCCGCCAACGGATACGAGGAGGAAGGTGCAGCAATCCTAGAGTCATGTCTGAATAACGTTGATCCTAACATGACCAACTATGAAAAGGGTCAGATCTCGTACTATCTTGGAAATAACGCTGATGCCCAGAGCTTTTTGGAGCTGGCAAGAAATGAGCGCGATGCAGATAAGGCACCTATTGTGGTTTTGCTTGGACAGACCGGAGAAAAGCAGGGTGACTATAACTATGCCATAAGCGTTTATAAGACTTTTCTTGCGGAGGATCCAAATCATCCGGACATCTACAATCAGCTTGGCTTATGTCAGGTAAAAATGGGGGATTACGTAAATGCTGTCAGCTCATTTGAAGCAGGACTTTCACTTGGAAACAGTGAATATCATCAGTCACTCTTATTAAATGAGATAACGGCTTACGAGTATGCAGGCGATTTTGCGCAGGCAAAGAGTTTAATGGAAAAATACAGGAAGGCGTATCCGGATGATGCGGATGCGATAAGAGAGGAGATATTCCTTTCTACAAGGTAATTTGGTTTTGGGTAAGAATGGATATAGAAATTTAGACAGCAGCTACTATATAAGGAGAAAGCCGCGAAAGAAAAATAAGGGGTTATTTATTCTTTTAGGAATACTTGCAGTTGCATTTGTAGTTATGATAGGTGTAGGAGCCTATTTCCTGTTTGGCAAAAATAAAGGTGAGGACGAAGCTCCGGAACTGGCTGCCATCCAGGAGGAAATTCCTGAAGAGGTACCGGTAGTTGAGGAGCCTGAAGAGGCGCCTGAACCGCAGGAGATAGAGGTTGTAGAGGAACCGGAACTGTCTCCTGAGGTTGCAAGCTTTTGCAAAGGCTATGAGGTTACCACAAGCAGTTCGGTTTCAAATATCGTAAGTGAGGATGTCATCAGCGAGAATGCCATTCTCATCGATGTGGACAAGGGAGAGGTTATTGCCCAAAAAGCAGCAGATACCACCATTTCCCCTGCTTCCATGACAAAGATACTTACGATTCTTGTGGCAGCTGAGCATGTGACTGATTTAGACGATACCTTTACTATTACAAGAGATATTACGGATTATTCTTTTTCAAATGACTGCAGTATCGTTGGCTTCGATGTGGATGAGGTTGTTACGGTAAGAGATCTTATGTACGGAACAATTCTTCCATCAGGAGCAGATGCGGGCGTGGCACTTGCAACCTATGTTGCCGGTTCACACGAAGCCTTTGTGGATATGATGAATGAAAAGCTTGCGGAGCTTGGACTTGCCGATACAGCGCATTTTACCAACTGCATAGGAATCTATGACGAAAATCATTATTGCACCCTTACGGACATGGCTATGATTCTTAAGGCTGCGGTTGAGAACGATCTTGCAAGAGAGATACTCTCTGCTCATACATATACCACCACTGCTACGGAGCAGCATCCGGAAGGAATAACCATCTCCAACTGGTTCCTTAGAAGAATTGAGGATAAGGAGACCAATGGCGAAGTGCTCTGCGCAAAGACAGGCTTTGTCAATCAGTCAGGGTGCTGTGCAGCCAGCTATTCAATCTCTAATTCAGGCGGACACTATATCTGTGTTTCTGCTAATGCATGGAGCTCCTGGAGATGCATCTACGATCAGGTGGCAATATATGAACAGTATTTATCATAGAGGTGAATGCTATGGACAATATTCTTTTAAATGGGAAAAAGAACATTGGCGTATTTTTTAACTGTTCTGAGGTAAGATTTCAGAAGAGATTTTGCCGGGCTCTTGCCAGTACGGCGAGAAAAAAGGATTATAATCTTCTCTTTTTCATTGCTTTTGAAGTCATTGATGACGAGAGTGATTTCAATAAAATGAATGAGAAGGTTATTAAATTTGCGCCCATCGAGAGTCTCGATGCGGTGATTATTGCCTATGATACCTTCGACAGACCGGAGATCAGGCAGATGCTTGAGGATGAGATACGAAGCAGAGCCACCTGCCCCGTAATCAGCTTCAGAGAAAAGTATAAGGATTTTCTAAGCATCTTAAGTAACGCAAATGATGCCATAGTCAATGTGGTAAATCATCTTGCTGATTGCCATAATTGTAAGAATATTATGTTTATGGCGGGCTATCCTGCTCATTATGACAGTAATGAGAGACTTGAAAAATACAGGATAGCCATGAAGGAAAAGGGACTTCCCATCTACGAGAATTCTGTTTTCCATGCAGACATGTGGCGATTCAAGGGTGAAGAAGCATTTCAGTACTTCTTTTCTGACCCGGAGCATATTCCCGATGCAGTAATATGTGCCAATGACTATATGGCCAGAGCTCTTTGCACAGTGGCTATAGATCATGGACTTCGTATACCTGAAGACCTGAAGGTTACAGGTGTTGACGATATTTCAGAGGCAATAGAATATCATCCCACTCTTACCACCGTAAGCGTTGACATAGAGGGAATGGCAGAGTGCACTATAGATCTTGCGGATAAGCTGATAAGGAAGGTCTATGTTAAGACACCGAATTCTGTTCCCGCAAAAATCATGTACAGAGAGAGCTGCGGATGTAACGGTGAAGAGGTTGTAGAGACCCATCAGCAGCAGCTGAATCAGTACTATGAGAGAGTAAGTCATCTTTTGGGTCAGCCTCACAATCAGACTATGCTACAGATAGATCTTGATAGCAGTAATTCGATTGAGGAGCTTTTGAATACCATTCAAAAACACATCAATCTTGTGGTGGATCATAAATCACTTTTCATCTGCCTTTCAGGACATAAGAATGCCAACAACGGGCGTATTTTCGAGGAGGACATCACTGAAGAGGTTGAACCTGTTTTTGGATATAGAGATGGAAAGAGGATAAACTTCAACACAAAGGTATTTAATAAAAATAATCTGCTGACCTTTGAAGCCTTTGATGATGACAAGCCAAGAACCCTGTATTTTTCACTTCTTCATGACAGTACAAGATGCTTTGGATTTGTTGTATCTGAATTTGAAAGTCTAAGTGATACCGTTGATCAGTATTATTTTGACTGGATACTTAAGCTGTCCCTGGCATTTAACAAGCTATATATCGCATCAGAGCTAAGATGCCTTCTTGCTCAGACGCAGCAGAAAAGTCTGACGGACTTCATGACTGATATGAGCAACAGACGAAGCTTTGATGTGTGGATGAACAAAAATATAGATGAGTGGATTAAGACCGGACAGGAGCTGGTATTTATGACCATTGATCTGGACGGATTAAAGAAGATAAATGATGCCTACGGTCATGAGACCGGAGATGAAGCCATTATCATGATTGCGGATGTCATCAAGAAATATTGCCCGGAGAATGGGCACTGTTCCAGAATGGGCGGAGATGAGTTCCTTCTTGTATATCCATCCTCCGAGATAAAGCCCAAGAAGATGGCGGCTAAACTGGAGAAGCATATCGAAGATAAAAGTAAGGACGAGTCTGTAAAGTTCGACCTGGAAGTATCAATTGGCTGGTATCAGTCAGCAATAACCAAGGAAACAGACGTGGAGCGCTGTCTGTCAGAGAGTGACTCCAGAATGTATGAAGTAAAGAAAAAGCATCACGCATCATAAAAAAGTCCCGCAGGGCCGTTGTTCCAACAATGAAAGCCTGCGGGATTTATTATCTTTTGAGATATCAGTTTATATCGTTTGCATCATCAAGAGAGCCATCCTCCATTGCATATCCGATATCCTGCATATTTACAGTACGTCTGCGAAGGCGGGCACGCTCGGATTCCTGATTGATGAAATCCTTGATTTCGCGACCATGCTTAATGTTTTTCATAACGATGGTTTTATCCGTAACGTCGGATGTAAAGCATGTTATGGTTGAAAGACCAAACAGTCTCTGTAAAAATGATCTTTTTAATTCAACATCGCTGATTCTGTACATGAAGCAGTCATCTTCTGTAATGTTGAGGAACCCTGAAACGATAGTCAGCTCGTTATTGTAGAGCTCATAGTGCTTGAAGGGCCACGGAATACCGAAAAAAAGGAGTCTACCGTACTCTTTATATTGCAGATCCCCTTTTGCGAGAATAGAAGCTTCATTCTGCGCTGTGTTAGAAATTTTAGCCATCATAACCTCCAAAATACCTTTTTGTTTTTAAAAAGTCGGCTCATCACCTGTACTGCAGGAAGTTATATGCAAAAAACAGTTGATAGAGTCTGAACTAAAAACTATAATTTTTATCAGTATAACATAATTATTTACGTTTATCATCGTTTGTGGAGGATGCGTCTTTATGGCGGAAAAACAGGGGCCCTATGATACTATAAGTAAAATCTATGACACCTTTGCTGTTACTTCAAAGAGCAGATATTCTTATGTGTATGATATCGAGAAAAACATGGCCAGATGGTCAGAAAATGCCGTGAAGTATTTTGGATTACCGGGGGAGTATGTCTACAAGGCAGATCAGGTGTGGGAAGTGCATGTGCATCCGGAGGACAGGGAGACCTACAGAGAACATCTGGCGGTGGCTTTTTCCGGAAACAGAGTAAATCCCAGCTTTGAATATCGTGCCCGTAATAAAAACGGCGAGTACGTTGCCTGCTCCTGTAAGGGTGTTGTAATAAAGGATTATTCGGGTAAGGCGGCTTACTATGCCTGCTCACTAATAAATAAAGGTATTGTGGATACCACAGATCCCATCAGCGGATTGTCCAATCACTACGAGATGCTTAACTACATGCACAGACTTGAGACGCTCCAGGAAAAATACATTCTCCTGGTTGTGAATGTGATTGATTTTGGTGACATCAACAGGCTTTACGGCTATATGTTCGGAAACAGAATGTTAAAAGCCATGGCCGAGTATCTTCAGACAGAGGTTGGTGAAAAGGGACACGTATACAGAGGTGACGGAACAATCCTCGGAGTCTGCACTACAAAGATGTCTCTTGAAGAGATAAAGCTTCTTTATCAGAGAATGCGACAGTATGTAAGACAGAGTATCAAGGTCGGAACCAGCAGTGTATCGGCTGAGCTTGGAGGCGGTGTAATAGTTGCCGATGAGCCCGGAGTAGATGTTCATGCGGTTTACACAAGCGCAAAATACGCCCTTGATTATTCAAAGAGAAGAAAGCATGGAAACCTGATTATTTTCCATAACAACGAGCTTGATAACAATAAGAGCACCATTGAGCTGGTGGCTGCTGTAAGAGAGTGCGTCCTTGACCACTGCAAGGGCTTTTATCTGAATTATCAGCCCATTATCTCCAAGAAGGAAGGCCGACTCACAGGAGCAGAGGTCCTTCTTAGATGGAGTAAGCAGCCCTACGGTGATGTTTCTCCAAGCGAATTCATACCCTGGCTTGAACAGGATGAGTCCTTCTATGCTCTTGGTACATGGGTTCTTGACAGAGCCATGAAGGATGGCCTTGAGATTTTAAAGGATCATCCGGATTTTTACCTTAGCATCAATTTGGCATATATGCAGCTCGAGAGAAGCGATTTCAGAACTACAATAGTCGAGCTGCTAAGGAGCAACAGATTCCCGGGAACAGCTCTGTGTATCGAGCTTTCCAATGTAACAAGGGATATCAACTTTGAATATTTAAAGAGTCAGGTTATTTTCCTTAAGTCCTGCGGAATCAGAATAGCCCTTGATGTAAGCGACTTTACAACCCTTGATCTTGCAACCTCGCTGCCTCTTAATATCATAAAGCTTGGTCAGGAGATCACAGAAAACATCACGAAGAATCCTCTTAGCAGACACATGGCAGAAGCTATTACAGGCTTTGCGGTAAATATGAACATGAGTGTATGTGCTACCGGAATTGGCAATGAGGACACCGCAGAGAAAATCCTCGATTACCCCGTTGATGACTACCAGGGCTACTACTATGCTATGCCTGTGCCTCTCGATGAGTTCAAGAAGCTTGAAATATATAATAAATAAACATTCTCTAAAATCGATGCAGGTGGACCTTTATAAAACAGTGGATATGATATAATTAGTGTGATTATCTGTGACGAAAGGTTGGCAATAGGATGTTTACCTATATAAAGCCGGAATTTATGATACATACCTTTACGGAGCAGCGGGACAATGTACTGAATGACCGCAGTCTTTGTGTAGCCCGCTTGGGTAATTATGCGGTTCAAATGTCCAAGATCGACGAATCTACTTTTTCTCTAAGCCTTGAAAATGCTTTTGAAGGCGCAACCTACGCAGGAAAAATAATAAATATAAATGACACAGGGGAAGAAGCTATAGCTCTTGTCGTTGAGGATCTTTTCAGAAGAATGCAGTCCATCAACGAAAAAGAGATTTTTGACATGCGCGAAAATATCTGGAAGTGGTATGCGCTCAGCTGGCTTAAGGACCAGGATATATCTCTTGAGAATTATCTGGACAGCAGAATGGGACATTCCTATGACGAGATGCCCCATTGGAAAAGCTTTGAGGAGTTCATGTCGGAAGACTATCTGAGCATAGCATCCACCATGGACATCATAAACAGATATGCACAAACCCCTGAGGAATGTGAAAAATATCGTACCTTTGCAGCTAAGGACATAGTTGAAATGCGCCAGCGCCACTCAATGGATGCCATTAAGGAAGAGTTTGCCGCAAAAGCAGATGGCTATGAGAATACTAAAACCTTTGGCTTTGGAATTGAGGTTGTTGCAGATTCAAGAAACGAAGCAAGGCAGAAGCTGGAAGAAATACTTAAAAATGCGCCTGTTGGAGAATTTACCATAAGAGGGTAAAAAAATACATCCCTTATGCCGAAAAACATTATATAAGTTTTTGGCAGTAGTACCTGCTTTATAAGGGGGATTTTTATATGAACAGATATTATATCAGCGCAAGTCAGATGATCAGATATGCTATGGCAGCATTCTTTTTTTCTATGATTATTCTATTATTCCCAATTAACGCGGAAGCTACTTCTTTGGAGCCGATTGATGGAAATGATAATTCGGTTCAGGTTACGGTAGGAACTGATGAAGATGGCAATACCACTGTGACCTATAACAATCACATTTTTACAAGAAAATATAATGGCTGGTATGTTCCGGCAGCCTATATCTATAACGGAACAGATCTTGATACCTACCTTGATGCTAAGGTTGCATTCACAAGACGCACCAGCACAAGGCATGATGGCTTTTTGTTCGTCAAAATGTCAGGAGGCTGGTATCGTCACGAGCTTCACATAAACGACGGCCGTGCCCTTGCCGATGTCTTCAACGAGGCAGCAGGCATCACCAGCACCTACAATCCCTACGGCAACCCTGTCCTCTACGATCTCCCTATCCCCAGCGGACAGCCTGAAGCTACCCCGTGAGAAATACTAGTTGACTCTAATAATTATCAAAAGATAAAACATTTGTTAAAACATCGTAAAATAGTCTTTTCATAAACGAGCTGATGATATAATTGTGGGTACACGAAGGGGGATTCTGGCTATGAGGAAACTATTCTTTGTTGTTATTCCATGTTTTGTATTAACAATTTGTTTTGGCATAATATCAGTTAAGGCTGATGGCTTTGATGCTGATTACTACGCAAGAAAATATCCCGATGTGGTTCAGGCGCTGGGTAGCGATCCCGGTGTTCTCTATAATCATTATCAGAATTTCGGAGTAAAGGAAGGCCGATTCCAGAATCAGCAGGAAGAGATAGCAAGCTGTCAGGGATTTATTTCTCAAGCTGCTCCCCAGCAACAGCCTCAGGCACAGCCACAGAGTGGTGCAACCTACATCGATGTAGATCTTGCTTCGCAGATGGTTAATTATTTCGTAAATGGACAGGTGGTTCTTTCAACACCCTGTGTTACAGGAAATACAAGTCTTGGCAGAGGGACACCTGCAGGAAATTATGCTATTACCGCAGAGGTTCCCGGTAAATATCTTACAGGTCCTACATGGAATGTATGGGTAGACAGATGGATGCCCTTTAACGGAAGCATAGGTCTTCATGATGCCACATGGCGAAGCAGCTTTGGCGGAGATATCTATCAGACAAACGGATCCCACGGATGCGTTAATCTTCCCCATGACGCAGCAGTTGCACTCTATGACATGGCAAGTGTTGGAACCGCAGTAATCGTACACTGAGTTAAAAGAAAGCTATATTCATGGCTGCCGGAAACTAAAATAAATCAGAGAGCTCCAAAGTAGTTAAGAAAAACTATTTTGGGGTTCTTTTTTCTGTTATAATTGTTACGTGATTTAGTAAATTGATAATTTTTTTTATAGTGTTTGACATTTCTTTAGATAGTTGGCCGGTATTCACGGGGGTAATTGTGATGAAACGGAATGTGAAAGGAATAGCTTTAGCTATGGGACTAATGGTATTTCTATCGTCGCTCTTTGGCTGCGGCCTGCAGAAGCCTTCTGAAGATGAAGCAAAGGTTCATGACGAAAGACTTCAGAACATAGAGCTTGAATACTATGATCACAGAGCCGGAACCAGCACCATGATCGGCGGGGGCTCTTACGACACTGTCAGGGAAATTGACGACAGGTGGGTTATTCAGAGTTTTTACTGTGAGGCTGCGGGGGAGCCTCTCACTATCACCACCTATGCAGTTCTTGCAGATAAGCTGATAGCCTTTGACGAATTTATCAGGGAAAAGGATGTTGTTTCTTTGGAACAGCGAGGCGATAGTGACAATTTTATTACTGACTATTCGCCATGGCAGTATGCCATTTGTTTTAAGAAAACATCACCCGAGGATGAGCGTCGTTCTATCTACTATCTGGATGAGTACAAGGAATATTCAGATGAAGACTATGCTCTTTTAGAGGAGCTTGATAAGAAATTCGAAGAAATGAAGGGCAGTATATTAGGGGAAGAGACAAGGGAAAATTACTAAAGGGCTTTTAGCCATCAGGGGATTATGGGTATGAAAAAAGTCAAATGGACTATGCGCCAGGCCATTCTCGGGCTGGTTATAGGGTGTACTCTTTTTGCAATCGTCACTCAGACGGTTGTGTTCGAAGTTGTCTCAAGGCAGCAGATCAGGCGGGAGAGTCTTCTCAATAATGATGAGACCCTTCAGAGAATCGAAACAGAACTCAATTCCTACATTCATGGCATTATCGTAAAAATGCAGACCATCTACAATGAAAAGGAGATGGTCTATGACATGCGCAGTCAGGGCAATAAGAGTCGCAAAAATATCCGCGATCACTATTGGGATGCCTGGCATATAGCGCAGAAGCGTTTTGAGTCATCCGATCAGCTTCTGGCAATCTATGTCTATGGCAATAACGATAATCTTATAAGCTCCTGGAGAAAACAGCCATACAATTACCCGTACGATCTGTATGATACAGAAAATTATGTTAATGTGGCTCATTTAAAAAGCTATCTTAAGTCAGATGACAACGCCGTTATGTTGACTGGATACCACAATGAAGCTGCTGATCAGGACGTACTTCGTTTTGTTTTAAAGCTCCACAACTATGATGCTGAAAGAGAAAGGTTCGGCTATTATATTTGCGACTTCAGTGCCCTGAATGTTGAAGAGATAATGAGTAAATATATCTCTTCAAGAGATGTTTATGTATGGCTTCAGCCACAGGGTGATTCTGCCATCGCTCAGGTGGGAAATACCACAAAGGAAGAGAGTAAGATTTTCTCAGAGCTATCAAAAAATATAGCTACATCCTCTGAGGAATTCCCTGAGTTTAATGATGAATACGGAGCATTTTATCTAAACAGCAGACCCGCTGAAAAGTACAATCTTCATATTGTCATGCTGACGCCGCAGTCTCTGATGATGCACACTCAGAGCGCTCTGGCAAGAACACTGGTAGTTATTGCGCTTTTCATAATTCTTGTTACGCTGCTTCTTGGAATTCTTATTTCAGGCTACATTTACAGACCGATGGCTCAGCTAAACCGCACCATCAAAAAGATCAAAAACGGCGATACGGAGCTGCGGGCAAAGACCGACGGCTGGAGCGAAGAGCTGAAGGTCCTTGGGGATGAGTTTAATGAGATGCTTGATCAGATTCAGCATATGGTAAAAGAGGAATATGAGGCTAAGGTACTGATGGAGCGCACACAGTACAAGGTACTTCAGGCGCAGGTCAATCCTCATTTTTTATATAACACTTTAGATACAATGAGCGGCATTGCGGCATCCCAGGACTGCACGCTGGTCAGCGGACTTTGCCAGTCTCTGTCGGCGATTTTCAGATACAGCCTTAATATCTCTGATACCCAGTCCACCCTTCAGCAGGAGATGGCCCATGTAAGAAACTATCTCTACGTTATGGATGTCAGGAATGGTAACGCAATCAAATATACATATCGCATTGATTCGGATACGCTGGATGATCACATACCAAGGATCACCCTGCAGCCGATTGTTGAGAATGCCCTTCAGCACGGACTTAGGAACACTAGGAGAAAAGATAAGGAGCTTATTATCTCCGCAAGCCATCAGGACGACAGGCTGGTGATAACCATAGAAGATAACGGCGCAGGTATGGACGTCGAAGCCATGAATGAGCAACTTAAAAAAGCAGATATCGGAAGAATCGAGCTTGGTAAATCCATCGGAGCCATGAATGTGAATGCCCGTGTGAAAAATGTTTATGGGGAAAGCTACGGTATTCACTATGAGAGCGGTCAGGATGATGTGGGCACCAAAGCAATCATCATTTTGCCTGTTGTTAAGGATGATGAAAAGGAGAAAAGTCAGACTGCAGATAGTAGCGCGCAGACTTTAGGGGAGGTTTACAATGGGGACAAAATACAAAGTCTTGTCGGCTGATGATGAATTATGGAGCCGCGAAAATATAAGGCGCATGCTGACCTGGGAGGATTATTCAATAGAATTTCTTGAGCCTGCCTGCGACGGTGAAGAGGTTCTTGAGAGGATTCCCGAGGAAAAACCGGACATAGTCATAACTGATATAAACATGCCCTTCATCAGCGGCCTTGAACTTCTTGATAAGATCCACAAGGATTATCCCGATATCATAACGCTGGCTGTGAGCGGATATGATGATTTTCAGAAGGTAAAGGGAGTTTTCATGGCAGGTGGTATCGACTATCTGCTTAAGCCCGTGGGAAAAGCCCAGCTTGTTGATTCACTCAGTAAGGCTCTTAAAACCTTAGAGGAGAGAGAAGCGGAAAAATGGCATCTGAAGACAGCCGCCTCAGGGAAAACTATGTATCTTCATTCCTTGAGGATGACGAGTTTTCATCTATGCTAAACGGTAAGCTTTTCAGACCGGGAAAAGAATCCCATGTGCCAAGTACCAATGTGTTTTCAGAGATATCTACTATCCTTGTTAAATTCCATAATGTTGAAGTCCTTAAGCAGAATTATGGGCGGGATGTTCTGAGGATGTCCTACGACATGAAGGCAAAGCTCAGGGAACTGATAGATGTGGAGCGGTCTATTGTCTTTAACTATACCGATAAGGTAAACGAATTTATCATAGAGCTCAATGCAACTCCTGCAAAACTGCGCCTCATTGCGGACAGGATTCATGAAGCTTTTCCCATAGAGAGCCAGGGACCTGTCACCATCGTAATTCATGAACAGGCAAGCTCTCTGGATGATATTGCAACTGTCTATAGGGAGATGATATCAGAGCTGGTGACAAGGCCCTTTTGCCATGTTCACAGTATTGTGACCTGCGCAGGAAGCGAGAGGATTAGCAGACTGAGCGATCGCTACAGCGACAGAATAGAAGCTCAGATAGCAGGATTTCTTGGAAAACATGATATAAAGCAGGCCGAAAATATCATCATGGAGACAGCGGGACTTAGAAGGTGTGACAGCGCCGGATGGAGCCTTTTTGAGGTAACCCAGTTTACAGCGGGACTTATTAATACCATCGCTGAAAATGACAGGGGAGGCAATTGCAGGTCCTACGAGGAGGTTCAGGATGCCATCAATTATGGTCTCAGAACCCTTAACAAAGAGACAATTCTTGATAACGTAAGTTTGGCTCTTCGCATTGCTGCAGGTACAGGTAATTCTGAGGGTAGCTCCATAAGCAGTCAGGTGGAGAGTGTCCATGATTATATAACAAAACATTACATGAATCACCTTTCATTGTCTGATCTCGCAGAGCAGTTCTACGTGGAGCCCAGCTATCTGTCCCGTAAATTTTCTCAGACTTACAATGAGACCATTACCGCTTTCATCACAAGATGCCGAATGAACAGAGCCAAGGAATTGATGCAGGACGAAAACAACAAGCTGGAAGTAATATCCTTTGATGTGGGCTACGACGACTACAACTACTTCAGCCGCGTCTTCAGAAGATTCGAAGGCATAAGCCCCACAGAGTACAGGAAGAAGCTTGTAGCGGAATAGAGACTTCCTGTAGCTTCGAGGTATGGGAGTTTCACTCATTTCAAAATTTTGACAGTGACTTTTTCTAAATTGTGCTAATTACAAAAAAATACAGTTGGTAGAATTAACATCGTAAACAGAACAATCTGTTAACGATGTTTTTTCTTTATTTCGGGGGAAATTTCTTTTAGCTGGGGAGGGCTATCGGTGTTTAATCATAGAAAATTCATTTTAAAGATAACGGCTGCAGCCATGACAGTAACACTTTTCATGACAGGCTGCGGCGCAGGGAAAAATCAAAAAATAGATACTGCGGACGGAGTAACCAATATTCTCGATTACGTCACAGTGGACTTTAGCGGCAAAAATGGGGAAGGCACCGCTTTCGTAAATGTGGACTATGACGGGATGGAAACCGAGATGGTTGGCGGGGAAAAGAAGATAAAGGAAATGGATGAGGTTGAGGATCTGACAGAGCTTACCAAATATATAAATGCAGTATCATCCATATCTTTTAGCATCGACAAAAACAAAGAGCTGTCTAACGGCGATCAGGTGATAGTATCAGTGTCCTACGACAACTCGGCAGCTCAGGCAGCAGGTGTTAATTTCGGGGATCAGAGCAGTAAGACCTTTGAAGTAAAGGGACTTAAATAGAAGAGGTAACTAAATCGGTTCATGGATGGCCTGGGCCGGTAAATATATTTTTCAACACTATAAGGAGGGTTATGGATTTATGAAAAAGAGTATCAAAAGGTTGGGATCACTGCTCATGGCAGGAATCATGGCAGCATCTTTGATAACAGGCTGCGGCAATGCGGCTTCATCAAGTGCAGATGGCTCATCCTCAGGCGGCGGATCTGACAAGATCAAGATTGGTGTTTCAATCTGGAGTTCAACAGACGTTCTTGGTAGCCAGTGCAAAAAGATCGTGGACAAGGCAGCTAAAGCAACAGGCGTTGAAGTTCAGTATGTTGATCAGGGACATGTATCAGAGCAGGTTACGGCATCAGTTGAGCAGCTTTGCGCAGCAGGCTGCCAGGGAATCATCATCTGTAACTCAGCAGATTCTGAAATGACATCAGCAATCAACACATGTACAGAGCACGGCGTTTATATCGCACAGTTCTTCCGTATCATTTCCAAGGATAACAGCCCTGAAGTTTACAAGACAGCTTGTGACTCCAAGTACTATATCGGCGCTGTACACGAAGATGAGGTAACAAACGGTTATACACTTGTTAATCTCCTTCTTGAGAATGGCGACAGAACAATCGGTCTTGAGGCATGGACAGTTGGTGATGCTACATTCCAGCTTAGATGGCAGGGCTATCAGCAGGCAATCGATGAGTGGAATGCAGCTCATGCAGATGATCCCGCAACAATGACTGAGCCCGTATATGCAAATACATCTTCAGAAGAAGGTGCTGCAGCAGCTATGTCACTTTACAACTCCAATCCCGGAATGGATGCCCTCATCGTAGCAGGTGGCGGTGGCGATCCTCTTGTTGGTTCAATCGGTGCCTATGCAAATGAAGGTCTTACAGGCAAAGTTGATGTTGTATCAACAGACTTCCTTGATGACCTTGCAGATCAGCTTAAGTCCGGCGGAATGTTTGCAGAGTCAGGCGGACACTTCTGTGATCCTCTCTTTGCATTCTACCTTGTACTTAACGCAGTTAAAGGCAACTATGTAAAAGAAGAAGGAACCTTCGGATATGAGATTCTCTTCCCTTATCTGTATGTATCATCTCCTGACGATTATTCCAATTATGAGAAGTATTTCGTAAACGATGATCCTTACACAGATGAAGAGCTTGCAGAGATGGCCGGCTACAGCTTTGACGACCTCAACAAGGCAGCTTCAAATCTTTCAATCGACGACGTTATCTCTCGTCACAACAACTAATGTTTAGATAAAAACACCTCTAAAAAATACAGGTGCCGGGTATTCTCCGCCATCCGGGGAATATCCGGCATCACAAAAAAGAAGTATTTGCACCTGATTGGATCAGAACTTCTTATTTTCCTTTAGGGAGGACTATATGAGTAAGTTTCAGGAATTTAAACAGAGCCATTGGTACGGTCTTGTGCTCCTGGCGCTGTTAACTTTTTTGTTCTGGGCTGTTTTCAAAGTTTTAGCACCCCAGACCTTCGGAGATTTTGATAAACTTCAGACTTATCTAAAGACGGCTCTTTATTATGCTGTAGGAGGCTGCGGCCTTTATTTTATCTGCGTAATGGGCCCTTTTGATATGAGTGTAGGCGCAAACATCGTGCTTTCATCGGTGCTTGCAGTAAATATGAGCGAACGTTTCGGATATGCGGGACTCCTTATCGCGCCAATGATCAGTGGCGTTTTGGTGGGACTCCTCAACGGACTTGTATATATTAAACTCAGGATTTCATCACTTATCGTAACCGCAGGACTTTCCCTTGTTTATGAGGCTTTATCCATTTTTGCCACCAATGGAAAAGAGGCTATTCTTGCGACACAGTACAGGGCATTTGGAGATTATCCGGGGAATCTGATCCTTGCCCTTGCTGCATTTTTCCTCTGCGGTTTTATCCTGAAGTACACAAAGATCGGAACATACACCTATGCCATTGGATCCAACGAAGTGGTTGCCAAAAACATGGGTGTAAATGTAGATAAGTACAAGGTTGTTGCATTCGTGCTCTGCGGATTTTTCGTAGGCGTCGAGGCTATCCTCACAATTTCCTATGGAACCTCCATGACAAGTGCATCAAACCTGCAATCAATGAGCCGAAACTTCCCGCCTCTTATGGGGACGTTTTTTGGCCTTGCCTTTAAAAAGTATGGACATCCCGTAATCGCAATAGTAGTCGGTGAGTTTATAATCCAGCTCCTTTTCCAGGGCTTTGTTGCTCTCGGCGCACCCACCACAGTTCAGAATATCGTAACCGGCGTAGTCCTGCTTGCAATCGTAACAATGACCATCAAGCCTGTTAAGGGCGTAGTTGTGAAGTAAGGAGGGCAGACATGAGCGAAGTATTACTTCATGCCGAGCAGATAGATAAGAATTTCGGCGTCACACATGCAATAGACCATGTCACTCTCGACTTTTACAAAGGAGAAGTGCATGCGCTTATAGGCGAGAACGGATCCGGTAAGTCCACCTTCACATCCTGCCTGACCGGCATATATCACAAGGATACAGGTACCTTTACTCTTGGAGGAAAAGAAGTTAATGCAAAAAACCAGGTGGATGGAAATTATCAGGGCGTTGCCATTATAGTTCAGGAAATAGGTACGCTTTCGGGACTGACCGTTGCAGAGAATATTTTCCTTGGAAAAGAAAATGAGTTTACAAATTTCCATGTGAAAAATACCAAGGCCATGAACAGAAAAGCACAGGAGCTTCTTGATGCCTATGGTTTTAACTACATCAAGGCAACGGACATCATAGATAAATACAACTTTGAGGACAGAAAACTCATCGAGATCGTTAAAGCTACGCATTTTAAACCTCAGGTTCTGGTGGTTGATGAGACCACAACAGCTCTTGGAGAAAAGGGCAGAAAAGAACTCTTTAAGGTTATGAAGCAGACAAAAGATGATGGAAGATGTGTTATTTTCATATCCCATGATCTGGACGAAGTTTTGGAGCAGTCTGATAATATAAGCGTTCTACGAGATGGCGTTCTGATTGATACGGTAAAAAGCGATTCAGTTAATACCGATGATCTGAAAAAACTCATGGTAGGTCGTGAGATGAGTAACAACTACTATCGCACAGACTATGACGAGACCGTATCCGACGAGGTTGTTTTAAAAGGTGAGCATCTGACAGTTAAAGGAGAAATCGAGGACTTTGGAATCGAACTTCACAAGGGCGAGATCATTGGTATCGGCGGCCTTTCCGAGTGCGGAATGCATGAAGTGGGAAAAGCTCTCTTTGGAGCGTCCTATGACAGAGAAGGCAGCGTAACTCTTGCTGACGGCACTCAGATAAGTGACATCACAACAGCCATAAAACACAGCATAGCTTACGCATCCAAGGACAGGGACAATGAATCACTTGTAATCAACGATACCATTCAGGATAATATCTGCCTGCCGTCTCTTGAAGACATCAAGCGTAACCACATCCTTCATGGAAAAGATGAGAAGGAGTTTGCGGAAAAATATGCAAAGCAGATGAGTACCAAGATGGAAGGCGTGCATCAGTTTATGTCAGCTCTTTCAGGTGGTAATAAGCAGAAGGTGGTTCTTGCCAGATGGATCGGTAAAAACTCCGACATCATCGTTCTTGATTCGCCTACCCGTGGTATCGATGTCAAAGTTAAGGCTGATATCTATCAGATGATGGACAATATGAGAAAAAGCGGCAAATCCATAATCATGATCTCCGAGGAGATTTCAGAGCTTCTTGGTATGGCAGACAGGATCATTATTATGAAGGATGGCCGTAAAAACGGTGAATTCAAAAGATCGCCCGATCTTAAGGACACCGATCTCATTGCAAAGATGGTATAACGGGGAGGTTTTATGGAAAATGCAAAAAAACTGAACGTCCCATTTATGGAGCGTCCGATTATCAGAAATGTAATGCCCTTTGCAGGGTTCATATTCATAGTTGTCCTGTTTGCCATTTTGACAGGAGGACAGCTGTATACCGCAGGTAACCTTAAGCTGCTGTTGTCACAATCCTACGTGCTGCTTATCGCCTGCGTAGGTGTATTCATGGTAATGACCATGGGAGGACTTGATTTCTCTCAGGGGTCCATGCTTGGAATATGCTCTGTGGTTGTGTGCTTTTTATCCAACTACAACATAGTGCTGGCAGTTCTTTGCGGCGTCATAACAGGCGGAGTGATCGGTCTTGTAAATGGCTTCTTTAATGTAAAGCGCAAGATCACATCCTTTATCGTTACTATCTGCAACATGTATCTGCTTCGCGGAATGGTTGCCTACGCCACCACAAAAAGTCCTGTTTACGGCGTATCCAACATTACATCCTTTAACACAATGAGCTTTAACCTGGCATTCACGCTGTTAATTCTGGCAGTGGCCTTTACTGTATTCCAGTACACAGGTCTTGGAAACAGACTTAAGGCCATAGGTGCAGGAGAGACTGCAGCAAGGTTTGCGGGAGTAAGAGTTGAGAGAACCAAGATGCTGGTATACATGGCAGCAGGCATGATAACAGGCCTTGCAGCCTTCATCAACAGTATCAAGGTTGGCTCTGTTACCTCCACAGCAGGTAATCAGCTTGAGACACAGATAATGATCGCACTGGTTCTTGGAGGAATGCCTGTAAACGGCGGTGCCAAGGTAAAATTCTACAACATCATCCTCGGTGCCCTCACTTACAAGATTCTCACAGCAGGTCTTGTAATGCTTGGAATAGAGCCCAAAACCCAGCAACTTATCATGGGTATTGTATTCCTCATCATGGTCGGCGTATTTGCAGACAGAGAGACAGGTATGATAGTTAAGTAAAAAATATAAGCCATGAACTGGTCAAAGGGGCTGCCGGAGCGCAGCTCCTTTTTCGTCGCCCTGTTTTAATGCTGTTTTAATGATTTCAGATGTGATGGTTTACATGATACAATGTTTAATATAAAATCTTTTATTGTCGCATTATGTTTTGCGAGACCATTTGATTTAGTTATTAAAATACGGAAAGACGAGGTAATAATGTCAGCTACTGAAAACAAGATGGGTGTTTTGCCCGTTAAGAAACTTATAATCACTATGTCACTGCCTATGATGGCATCCATGCTGGTGCAGGCTCTCTACAATGTTGTGGACAGTATCTTTGTTGCTAGAATTGATGAGGCAGCGCTTACTGCAGTAACACTGGCTTTCCCGCTCCAGAACTTCATGATAGCTCTCGGTTCAGGTACAGGCGTAGGTATGAACGCTCTGCTTTCAAGATCTCTTGGAGAAAAGAAATTCGACAGATCCGATGCGGCTGCAAATACTACGATACTTCTTACACTTATGAATTATCTCGTGTTCTTTATTATAGGTGTATTTTTCGTTGAGCCCTTTATTCGTACTCAGACAAATGATCCGCTTATCATCGAATATGCAGTTCAGTATCTTAGAATAATCTGCCTCTGCTCTGCGGGAATATTCTTCCAGATGACCTTTGAGAGAATGCTTCAGTCAACGGGACGCACGGTTTTCAGTATGGCATCTCAGATGACAGGCGCAGTTATCAATATTATCTTTGATCCTATTATGATCTTTGGACTTTGCGGATTCCCCAGAATGGGAGTTACAGGTGCAGCGGTTGCTACGGTTTTGGGTCAGATAGTTGGATCATCTGTGGGACTTTTCTGCAACCTCAAAAAGAACCCTGATATAAATATAAGACCAAAGCTCATATTCTCGCCAAAAGCTGACATTGTAAAGGAGATATATTATGTTGGTGTACCTTCAATCCTTATGATGTCCATCGGTTCTATCATGACCTATGCCATGAATCTGATACTTATCGGTTTCTCCACCACAGCAGCTGCCGTATTTGGTGTGTACTTCAAGCTTCAGAGCTTCTTCTTTATGCCGATTTTCGGTCTGAACAACGGACTTATTCCTGTTCTTGCTTATAACTTTGGAGCAGGATATAAAAAGAGAATCGAAGATGCTCTCAGATTCACCATTACACTTGCGGTTGGAATAATGGTAGCAGGTACATTGAGTTTCCAGATTTTACCTAAAGTTCTGCTTGCGCTATTCAACGCTTCAGCAGAAATGGATGTAATCGGTGTTCCGGCCCTTAGAATAATAAGCTTAAGCTTCCCTATTGCCGGAATCTGTATCGCACTAGGCTCAGTCTTTCAGGCATTTTCAGAGAGTATTTATTCACTGATCGTATCTGTTGGACGTCAGCTGGTGGTGCTTATTCCTGTGGCATGGCTTCTTTCACTTACAGGCAATGTCAACGCCGTATGGTGGGCTTTCCCTATCGCAGAGATTGCATCTCTTGGACTTTCTACTGTATTCTTTAAGAAGGTATACAGTAAGAAGGTTGCACCGCTTAACGATTAAACATTACCGGAGGAAAAATGCACTTTCAGTTTTCAACACTGGCTTTTATCTTCATATTATTTGTGATTTTTAATATCTGTCCGAAAAAGCTTCGCAGCTATGTATTGCTTGCGGCAAGTATTCTGTTCATTTACTGGCAGGGACACGGCTTTGGCCTGCTTGTACTTCTTGCTATGACGGCATTTACCTGGCTTACGGGGCTGCTTATTTCGGATGCGGAAAAAAATAAAGCACTTAAGATCATCGGAGGTATGGGCGTAGCTGCTCTTGCCCTTATTCTTTTTGGCTGGAAGTATTTCCCCTTTTTGGGAGAGTTTCTGGGATCCGAAAAGCTCTCAGGCATCTTTAAATTTGCAGCGCCTATAGGCCTCTCTTTTTATACCTTTCAGGCAATCAGCTATCTTGCTGATATCACCATGGGCAAAAGAAAAGCTCAGAAAAATCCCTTTAAATTTGCTCTTTATATGACCTGGTTTCCCAAGTGGATAAGCGGCCCTATTGAAAGAGAGCAGCCCTTTAGCGAGCAGATAGATAACTGCGAGAAGGCAAAGTTTTTTGATAAGGAAAGAGCACTTAAATCCCTTACATATCTTACCTGGGGATTATTTATGAAAATGGTTCTTGCCGACAGAATCGGCGGCGTGGTTGATATCGTATTCGAAGATCCGACGCAGTATGGTTCTGTGACTCTGATCCTGACTTCAATTCTCTATACCATGCAGATTTACTGCGACTTTGCAGGATACACCAACATAATGATGGGTATCTCAGTAATGTTTGGTATAGATATCACACAGAATTTCAAGACCCCTTACCTTACAGAGAATATCGTAGAGTTCTGGAGAAGCTGGCATATTTCTCTCAGCAATTTCCTTAAGGACTATGTGTATATTACTCTTGGCGGAAACAGAAAAGGTGCTGTTCGTAAGATATTCAATGTCATGATGGTATTCTTCGTAAGCGGTATCTGGCATGGTGTGGGAGTGACCTTTATAATCTGGGGACTTCTTCACGGCGTGTTCAATGTTCTTGCAGGCTACCTTAGAAAATCATCTGCCGCATTCCTTGTAAAAGGTATGAGCGGAAGAATTGTGAATTTCCTTCTGGTGTCCTTTGCATGGATTTTCTTCCGTGCAAGCAGCATGGAGAATGCAACGGCATTTATAAAAGGTATGATTCCCTTTGCCAATCCTGCAGCGCTGACTGAAGGACTGAAATTTGAAGAAGAGCTTCTTCTTGGAATGGGAAGCTTTGAGTGGTGGCTTCTTGCTATCTGCATGATGGCACTTATTGTTATGGATGTGATCGCATACAGGAAAGACACCATTCCGCCTGAAGTGATACGTCTTGACTTTGGCCTTATAAAAAGAGCAGTGTTCTTTACTGTATTTATCATCGTGATACTTATTTTTGGAAAATATGGATCCGGCGAAGAGATAAGAAGCTTCGTATATATGCAGTTCTGATCCGGACGTGCAGCTGACCGGCTGCAATAATGAAAAAAACAATCAAAAACGGCAAAAAGGATAAAAATGAGATCATTTATTGCTACAATTATTAGTATAATAGTTATAATAACTGCCCTATCTGTGTCCGATACTATATTAAAGGAGCGTTCGGAGGCAGGTATCATTCAGGGAAGCGCATTGTATCATCAGCCCGAGGATACAATTGATGTTGCCATGATAGGTTCAAGCCATGTTCACTGCGGAATCAATACAGCATGTCTGTTCAATGATTACGGCATAACGGCCTATGACTATTCATCAGCTGAACAGCCCCTGTGGTGCTCATATTATTACATAAAGGAGTTTTGCAAAAATCAAAACCCCAAGGTAATAGTTCTTGATTTTTTCACTCCTGCAATTTATCAGGATGATTATGAAGATAAGTATTACTTCATGGATGACACCCTTTATGGCATGAAGTTTTCCATGAACAAGCTCAGGATGATGAATGTGGCGCTTGATGGTAATCTTGAACTTATTGATAAATATTTCCCTGCGTATTTCGGATATCATGACAGATACTCGCAGCTAAAAGCAGAGGATGTAAAGGAAGCCTTTGAGTTCGATTATGAGGCCTTCAAGGGATACAGCCCAAGATTCCACAATCAGTCCTTCCAAAGTCCTGTTTTGCGACTTGATGAAGTGAAGGCACCATCTGATAAATCCGTGGAATACCTGAATAAGATAATCGAATACACCGGGGGAAAGGGCATACAGCTCTATATAACAAGTATTCCCTATGCCATAAATGACGGCAATGAAGTTATGGAGAACGAAGAGGATCTCAGATATAACTGGCTTGAAAAATACGTTCTTGAACTTCAGGCAAAGGGCGTAAGTCACGTTTATTACGATTACACATTCAAGCATCCGGAGGATTTCGGAATTGACTATGAAGGTGGCTCGGATTTTTCTGATGGAAGCTCTCATTTGAATTATTATGGAAGTACAAAATATACCAAGTTTCTTGGACAGGATTTAAGAAGACTCTATGGTGAAGAATTACTCCCTGATCATAGAGGCGATGAGCGATACGCAAGTTATGACAGACATGTTCTTTCTGTTAAAAAGCAGGTAGAAGATGAAGGCTGGGAATGGAGGTAAAGCTTATGGCTACTGACAGACTGGTTTTAAAACTCGAAGGCAGGATAGATTCAGGTAATGCTCTCGAGTGGGAGGAGAAGCTTATCCCACTCCTTAAAAACAGTGGAGGCAGGAAGACTGTTTTTGATGCATCAGATTTGGAGTACATATCCAGTGCGGGACTTCGCGTCCTTATGAAAATCCGCAAGTTAATTGATGATGAGCTGACTATCATTGAGGTTTCACCTGATGTCTACAGCATTTTTGAGACTACAGGTTTTACTGAGATTTTAGATATTAAGAAAAAATACAGAGTAATTTCATTAGACGGCTGTGAGCAGATCGGCAAGGGCTTCTATGGCACCGTCTATCGTATTGATCAGGATACAATTGTCAAAATGTATGATTCTCCTGATGCTATTCCCATGATTGAAAATGAAAAGAAGATGGCAAAGATGGCTTTCGTAAAGGGTATTCCCACAGCCATTTCCTTTGACATAGTTAAGTCGGAAGACGGACGCTACGGTTCAGTCTTTGAACTTTTAAAATCAAAAAGCTTCAACGACATTATCATTGAAGAACCACAGAGGCTTGATGAGATAGAAAAAAAGCTGGCAGAGCTGGCAAAGGTAGTACATGGGACCCTGATGGAGCCCGGGATCTTGCCGCTTGCCAAAAACACATTCCTTCGCTATATGGACCAGATAGAAGAGCATCTTGATAAGGAAACTGCCAATAAGTGCCGCGCCATGATAGAAGAGATGCCTGATGATATGCACGTTATTCATGGTGATTATCACATGAAAAATGTGATGATCTCAGATGATGAACCAATGCTTATCGATATGGATACCCTCTCAACAGGGCAGGCGATATTTGACCTTCAGGGACTTTTCGTATGTTATTGTGCCTATGCGGAAGATGAGCCCGGCAATTCAGAGGAATTCCTTGGCATAACACAGGATACGGCAGATCATATCTGGGAGCACACCATAAGATATTATTTTGAAGGCGTAAGTGATGATAAGCTTTCCGTGATCTTTGATAAGATAAAGCTTCTTGGATATATTCGATTTCTTGGACAGATTGTAGCCGGCATTTCTAATAAAAAGGAGCTTACAGCCATCAGAATAGAACATACCGCAGCACATATTAAGGAGCTGGCTGCTAAATATGATGACTTTGATCTTGCACTGTGAATTCACCTGGGAGGGGAAGATGAGTAAAGACGTATTTTTAAGGCAGCATAAGTTGGCATTACTTCTTGTTCTGTGGCGCATCCCCGGAGTTATTACATCATTTCTCGCAGCTATAGCCAGTAATTCCATGATTGTCTGGATGGAGTTTATTGAAAATGTAAGCATTGTAGCTCCGGGAATTCTTCTGCTGATCATTTCTGCGAAGCTGATGAAAAATCTAAAATTCATGTTCAATTACGGAATAGGGAAAATCGAGGCGATAACTGCCCAGACATGTGAAATCTTTGATCTTGCAGGTCTTGGATGTGTGCTTTTATTTGCTGTTCGCAAACTGATCTATCCAGGAGGGGAGAGGAATCTTGAGCTGGCTCTTATTATCAGTGCCGTCGGACTTCTCATAGACCTTTTTATTTTGTATAGAGAAAAGCTGTTAACGGAAAAGGACCACAGCCGTATAGTTCATACTGCTTTCCTTAGTGCCAAAAAAGAATTCGTATTTGACTTTATCACAATCTTTACGCTCATTATCGGAATAATTTTCCATAATACCAAGTGGATAGTTTATTTTTCACCCATTGTATGTATCATACTGATAGTTCCTTTTTCTATTGAAATCGGGCATCACCTGAGCAGCGCTGTGCAAGAACTTATAGACCTTACTCTGGATGAAGAAAGCCAGCTTTTAATAATAAAAGTTCTCAATGAGTTCTATGATTCCTATGAGCTTTTGGGAGATATAAAGAGCAGGGTCAACGGCAGTTATAAAAATATCGATATTTCATTACAGTTTCATCCCGATATGACCTATAAAGAAATAAGAGATATTTCAACCAAAATCAAAAAGCGGATAGATGAAGAGATAGGAAAATGCAATGTAAATATTAACATTATCTAAATTCCGTTTTAAAACGAACTAATGTGATGTAAAATTATATATAGGCTTTAGTTTTTCTGAGGAAAAACAGAATTCTATGATTGTTTTTCATTGAGAGGAGAGGACAAAATGACAATAAATAAGGACGTAAATGGAAAGGCATTAACTATCTCACTTGAAGGAAGACTTGATACTACTACAGCACCCGGCCTCGAAGAAGAGATCAATGGTTCTCTTGAGAATATCGAGGAGCTCACATTTGATTTTGCAAAGCTTGAATACATTTCTTCCGCAGGACTTCGCGTTCTTCTGTCTGCTCAGAAAAAGATGAACAAACAGGGTAAGATGGTTGTAAAGAATGTAAGTGAAGAAGTCAGCGAGATTTTCGAAGTAACCGGTTTTCAGATATCCTTACTATCGAATGATTATAATGGAAGATATGGAAAAGGGCATATGAAAAAATTAGAGATAGAAGCAGATGTTAATCAGCTTAATGATGTTATGGCTTTTATAGAGGAAACCCTCGATGAAGCAGGAGCAGCCCCTAAGACTGCTATGCAGGTAAATCTTGCAGTAGAGGAGATATTTGTTAATATCGCCCACTATGCTTATGCTCCGGGGAAGGGCAATGCTGCTATTCTGGTGAATGTAGATAAGGAAGCCGGTGAATTATCTGTTCAATTCAGAGACACCGGTGTGCCTTATAATCCTCTCGAGAAGGAAGACCCCGATCTTACGATTCCTGTTGCGGAGAGACAGATCGGAGGTCTTGGTATTTTTATGACCAAGAAGGTCATGGACGATGTAATTTACGAGCATAAGGATGGGCAAAATATCCTAACTTTGAAGAAGAAATTATAATTATCTGTCCAAAATGTGGAAAATTCGATTTATGCGAGTATAATCAAATATTATTTGTTATAATCTGTATGAAAAAATATAAAACCACAATATATAGAGATACTTGATTATGGTTTTGAGGGGGACTGTATGAAAAGCGTACATAATTTTCAGTCTAAGAACGGGTTTACCAGAAAGGTTCTGGCGACTACTGCAGCGGTGGGGCTTCTTGCGGCTACCATTACTGTGTCTATAATTGATCCCACTATAGGAAAACATACGGGAATAACAGCAGATGCTACGAATGCTGCCATTGTAAGAGGCGGTGAGTGGGTGCCTGTTGAGAATCAGGCAAATGCGTGGTATTACGTGACACCTGATGGAGTTCATCATTCCGACTGCTTTGCTTTCGACGGATATTATGTTGAAGCCAGCGGTGTTCGAATGCTGTCCAAAAAGATGTTGGATGTGGATATTCCCATGCGAAACAGCTGGCTTACAGCCAACGAAGCCGGCACCTTTGACTGCTTTGTTGCAAACGCATCACAGATGCAGCAAAAACTTCAGGCGGTTATGGGTAAATACAGGAGACTGACTGTTTACAGCAATACCATAAGGTTGACTTCACTGGTAGAGAACGATAATGCATCCTATGTTGTAGACAGGCTCGCACTTTATAAGAATTCAGACATCAACGGATATTCGATCATGGTGGCAACATCACTTGGCGGCGACAGAAAGATTATGAGCGGCGTCATAGGAGATGTGGATCTGATTGCATACTATGATTATGAAGTCCTGAGATTCTTTACCAATTCTATAAGCAGAAACGGAGACCTTCTTGCTTCTGCAATTTATTCACATTGGCAGGATACAAATGAACAGGGACTTAAGTTTGGAGAATGGGTTGTCATAGGTGACACTATGGTAAGGTACATGCCAAGTAACGGACAGGGATTATATGAGATTAAGGCGGTATTTTAAGGGAACTGAATGCTTATCTCTTATGGTTGTCTGTATGGCGGCAACACCGGGAGTAACAGGCAGCCTTTATACCCCTATGCCCTCAGACGAGATTATCTTTGATGCGGCAGATCCATCGGCCAGGCAGATGCCGGATGAAAATGCAGGTTTTGATCAGGATAACGAGGCGGATTATCAGTCATTACCGGATACTTCAAACTTTTCTGAAAATACCGACGACAGGCTTAGAGCTTTTAGTGATCTTTTGACAGATGAAGGTGCTGAGAGTTCACCCAAGGAACAAAGCACTGGACGGGACGGTATTATTACTGCGCCTAAAAAGACGGGTACACAGAAAGTTACAGGAAATACCGGTGTGGCAAGTAATTCCGGAAGTGCTGCCACGCAGCCTGTATCCGGCGAAGAGGATGAGAGACTAAAAGCATTCAGCGATTTTTTGAGTGAAGAGAATATTGATACTGCTATGCCGGCAGACAGTATAGGCGAAGCAGCTGCACCCGTTGAAACAAGTGAAGCAGTTGTGGATGTTAGAATGGCTGCCTTTGCAAAGGAAGTAGCCGGATTAAATTCAGAATATGACGGCCTGATAAAGGATGATGTGATTATCAAAACAGATCCTGCAGGAAGTACATATACAGCCGCAAATGAGCCCCAGGTTATGGGAGTGAAAATTGCGGCCAAAAGTGTGTCGGTAGATACCCCCAGGGGATTTACAGATATACCGGGACATGGAATCGCCAACAGCAGGTGGTTCAGATCTGTAACAGATGACTCCACGAGAATCGGTGACAATATGCTTCTTGGAAGCCGCGTGTTTGCAAACAGTGCAGATCAGAATACCGGTTATAGCGGAGTGTATGGGAAGTTTGCAGCTCCTACTGATACTCAGCAGGCAGATAACAGAATTACCATTCCTGTTACAGATGGCGAGTTCCCTACAACAGAATGGCAAAGATACGGCAATGAATTAGAGGATCTGGGTACATTTACACTGACAGCTTATGATGCATGCGTCCTTTGCTGCGGCAAAACAGATGGAATTACAGCCACCAATACCAAGTGCTTCTCGGGAAGGACTATAGCTGTTGATCCTGATGTTATACCGTATGGCTCCAAGGTTCTTATCGGAGGATATGTTTTTGTAGCCGAGGATACCGGAGGCAAAATAAATGGCAAGCACATAGATATGTATATGGATACCCATGAGATTGCCAAATTATTCGGTAAAAGAACCGGTAATGTTCAGTTGATTGTTAATCGCTGATCAGTCACTGCTTCCGGCAGTGGGAGGAGTGAGAATCGGATCTTCCTTACGCTTAACAAGAAGATCTTTATCGAGAGTATATTCCTTCTCAAGATAGTCCATAAACAGGTTGGAGGATCTTGTAAGATCATCTGCCATACTTGCAAACTTGGAGATTTCATTTACGAAATTGGTCATTGCACTTTTTCCGTTATTTCCGAGATAAAGCTCTACATCGGTTTTATTTTTTGTAAAGCGGCCAAGCTTAAAGGACAACAGAGAAGCAAGACGACTTATTCTCGACATATTGAAATAGGTTCTGTTTAGCTGAACGCTATAGTCGAAGTCATCTTCCATGGAAGCAAGAGTCATTTCCTTAATAATGGCATCAAGCTCAACCAGGATATGCTGAAGATCATCGGGAAGATGATCATAAATATCTTTACCGCGCTTTTTGGCAACAAGAAGACGATGGCCGGTATCCATGACTTTAAAGTAGGGATCGTCAGGAGTGACGGACTGCTTTGGCCTTGTGATCTTTGGTTTATAGTTAATGAAATCACTGGCAAGTTCAGCGAAATTGGTTGTACGAACCTTTTTTTTTGCGTTTTCGTCTTTTGACATAATGACCTCCGATAAGTGACTCATTATTTCTCTTATATAAATATATATGAAACAGCGTGGGTTTTTCCATGCAAAAGCATATAAATATACAAGAAGAATTTTTTTCAGGGTAAAAATCCCCTGTGAGTTGAGGTTTTAGCCTTATAAAAGGAGGCAGAATTATGACACCGGAAATGGATGGAGCTATTCAGGGATTTATATCAACCTTTGCAAATTTAGATTTTCATGGAGCACCGACATACTGTGTACTGCTTGCTATAGCATTGTTTGTATGTCTTGAAGGAATAAAACTTTACAAAATGATTTTGTATGCCGGAGCTTTTGTTTTTGGATTCAGATATGCCAAAGAATTATTGTGGGCAAGAATCCCCAATGATGAAATGCTTCTTATGATAGAAGTTGCAGCGGGACTTTTGCTGGCGGTTCTGGCATGGAGAATATATCTTGCAGGAGTCGCAATGCTGACATTTCAGTTTGCAAGAGAAAATCTTAAGGATTTTTTCAGTGGCCCCTATGCAGTACTTATTTGTTTTGCAGTAAGTGTGCTTGTAGCACTTATTTCAATGAAGCTAAACCGCGCGGTGATAGTTATTCTGACAGCCGTAGTCGGAGGCTTTGCAGCAGTTAATTTTTTTGTGGATCTTATAGCAGTATTTCCTGTGGATCTTAGCAGTTTTCCGGCAAAGGCCAGTCCAATTTGGCTCTTTGCAAAGGTTTTCCTTTCTGCAGCCGGAGTGGGAATACAGGATGTAAGAGAACCATAATCTTAATACACCAGGAGGATAGATATGGAAGCAGTATTTAAAGCACCGGAGAGAGTTGATAGCACAAACGCAGCAACAGTTCAGGAGGAATTATTTAAGTTCCTCGATGAAGAGCTTGAAAAGGGGGCAGATGCAATAGCAATAGATATGTCCGAAACAGGATATCTGAGTTCAGCAGGACTCAGAGTCATGTCTTCTACATATAAGAAGCTTAAGGCAGAAGGAGTGTCATTTGTCCTTAGAGACGTGACCGATGGAGTAAGAGACCTTTTGGATGTTACCGGTCTTTCCGGTTACCTTCCTATGGAATGAGTTTCAGAATTTCTATGGAGTGAGTTTTGAGTAAAAAGAAGTACAAGATTTTCGACTGGGTGCCATATCTTTTTGGAAATGAAGTTCCGGATGGGGATCAGACGGAAGAAATCGAAAAAGAAGATGCGGATACAGAGAAAGAAGAAAAAAACAATAAATCAAAAAAGAAAAAGAGACGAGCGGAGATCAATGATGAAAATCCGGTAAGCTTCAGAACAGTGACTGAGCCTCTTACCGTTCAGCAGATAGTCTACTTTATTGTAAGGGATTTACTGTATGCGATCGGGCCAATGCTTTCCTATATATGGATAGCGATGCTGTGTATCGTTATAGGATATCCGCTTTCAGGTATGACAAGATATGGCTTCGAAGTGTATCTGGCTGAGAGGTCCAATCTGATGATAGCCATAGCGGTTATCATTACGCTGAGATATCTCTACAAAAAGTCCAAGAAAAGAGGAAGTGTATTTTTTGAGGATGCATCTCTTTACAGGAAAGATATCGATTGGAAAAAACTTTTAATGGCTTTTGTCTTCGGAGCAGGATGTGCACTTTTCTTATCATCAGCACTTACACTTGTTCCCAAGGTTTGGGTTTTTGCCACCTACAATACCAAGGCAACGGCGGTTTATCAGAGATACGACATTCTGCTTACTATAATCGAAAGCGCATTTCTGACACCCCTTGTTGAGGAGATCATTTTCAGAGGCTACATGCTGAACCGTCTTCTTAAAAGATGGAACGATCTTCCGGCACTGATAGTTACAACCCTTGTCTTTTCGGTAATGCATGGAAGCAGCATCTGGATCATATATGCCTTTGTGATGGGACTTATCATAGGCGTTGTATCCATGAGAGAAGGCAACATACTTTACGGAATATTTATTCATGCAGGTTTTAACCTGCCTTCAGTAATTCAGTGGTTTATTTATTTTGTACATCCTGAATTACAGAGCACACAGGCAATAACAGAAATATTTGAGACAGTACTCCTCGGAGTATTTGGACTTATCGCAGCGATTGCGGTTTATCTTTTCTACAATGTGAGGGTGAAGGATGGAATTTCCACAAATTGACTTAAAAAAAATTCTCATAAATATCGGGGTGGCGATCCTCGCTATCTTTGTGCTTGGCGCCATGACAGGAGTAATCCTTGCGAGTCTGAACGACTGGAGTGCCATGGGCTCATTTGAGGTTGTAATAACGCCCCAGTCTCTGTTTGGTAAGGAGCAGATGTTCTATGGTATTGTGGAGTTTGGTTTGCTTGGAGGAATGTACGTAGTTTATAAGCTTTCACTTACCTACAATTCACAGACAAGACTTTTAAAAGGAAAAAATGCAGGCCCTGATCGAATAGAAGGTTCACTGGAGAATTCCAGATGGATGAACGAGAAGGAAAGAAATGAGCTTTTCCCTCACAAGACCTTCCACAAGCTCTCTGAGCTTAAGAAGGATGGTATTCCTCTTTATGCGGTTTATAACCCCAGAAAGAGAGATATGGATATTAACATCATCAGCCCCGCACACGGAATTATCATCGGTGCCACCGGTTCAGGTAAAACGACCACCTTCGTTAACCCTGTAATCCAGGTACTGGGACATAGTGCTGCGGGTTCTTCCATGATTTGTACTGACCCTAAGGGTGAGCTTTTCCAGATGCACAGTAAGCTCCTTAACGAGCGAGGATACAACTGTATGGTACTGGATCTTCGTGATCCCTACAGCTCATTCAGATGGAATCCTTTGGGAGATATTTACGATAACTTCCAGAGATATTGCAATCTTGGAAGCGAGATTTTGGAGCACACAGACAGTATTTCAGAGTATCCCGACTTAAAGCGTATGCATTCTGATGAAGCTTTTGAAGAGGCAGAAGACTGGTATGAGTGGGATGGCTGTGCATGGGCTGTCGGAATGGATCTGATCAACAAGATCCGTATGGAAAAACAGAAGATTTACGATGAATGTTACGAGGATCTGAATGACCTTGTTTCAGTTATCTGTCCTATAGAAAATGAGAAGGATCCTGTCTGGGAGAAAGGTGCAAGATCCATTATCATGGCGGTATGTCTTGCGATGCTTGAGGATAGTGCAGATCCCAAGCTTGAGATGACCAAAGACAAGTTCTGTTTCTACAATGTAAATAAGGCAATCAGTAATTCAGAGAACGAGTATGCAGCTCTTAAGGATTACTTCCAGGGAAGAGACAAGCTTTCCAAGGCAGCAGGTCTTTCCAAGCAGGTACTTGGTGCAGCTGATCAGACACTTGCTTCCTATATGAGTATCGCGCTGGATAAGCTTTCAATGTTTAACGATGAAGGTCTTTGCGCACTTACAAGTGCTACGGATATCAAACCCTCAACCTTTGCGGATCAGCCTACGGCTCTTTTCCTTAAGATCCCGGATGAGAAGGATACAAGACATGCTCTTGCAGCTGTATTTATCCTTTGTATTTACAAAGCGCTCATCAAGGTTGCATCAGCTACTGAAGAGCTTTCACTTCCAAGAAACGTATTCTTCATTCTCGATGAGTTTGGTAATATGCCCAGGATTGAGAAGTTCGACAAGATGATCACCGTAGGTCGTTCACGTAAGATCTGGTTTGAGATGATCGTTCAGTCCTTTGCTCAGCTCAAGAACGTATATGGTGAGACCATAGCGGATATCGTTAAAGGTAACTGCGGTATCAAGCTTTTCATTGGTTCAAATGATATACCTACCTGTGAAGAATTCTCCAAGATGTGCGGTAACATGACAGTCCGTACAACAAGTACTTCATCGGGAATCATGGATAAAACCAACAATATAAACGTAAGCTCACAGACACAGGTAAGACCTCTTATTTATCCTTCTGAGCTTACAAGACTTAACAACGCAAAGTCCACGGGTAATTCAATTGTTGTTACTTTCAATAATTTCCCGTTGATGACAAAGTTCACACCCAGCTACAAATGTCCGCTGTACGAATTTGGTCAGATGGATCTGACAGAGGTCAGAAACAATTTCTTCTTTGGAGATGATATTTACTATGATCTGGATGAGAGAAATTACATCGTTCTCGATATGCCGGATGAAGAAAATTCAGAAGAGTCAGATGATGATGACTATGATGATGACGGAGAAGGAAGAGACGAGAGAGACTTTGATGACGAGGAATACTCTGAAGATGACGAGGATTCTGAGGAATATGAAGACTCTGATGAGGATGAGTATTCGGAGGATGATGAGGATTCCGAGGATGATGAGTACTCAGATGATGAAGAAGAGCCTGAGGAAGATGAAGACCTCAGTGATGAAGAAGATTCTGAGGAAGATGAAGAATCAGAAGACGAAGACTTGAAAGATGATTCAGAAGAATCGGGGAATGTATGAAGAAACGGAAGTGTGAAAAAATGAAAGTTTTTAAGAAAACTGCATTAGTAGCATGCACAGCAATGGCAGCTATGCTGATACCGGGGATAACAGCATCGGCTACTACCGAAGAAGGACTATACAGCACCTTCTATTCAATTTATGGGGATGGAGCATCAAATGTTGCCAATACCGTGAATAACCTTGCATCGGAATATAACCTTCAGGAATATGTTCCGGATATTACATCAGGATCGGAATCAGCAGGATCAACCGGATCCTCCAGTGGCGGCGCTGCCATCAATGGAAGACCGGTAATTACATATTATCCAATAGGTCACGAGGCAACTGTTCCGGTGACGCCGCAAGCAGGTGGAAGCAGCGGATATCCTACGGGCTCTGCCAGCATGGAAGTGGACGGAGATTCCTATTCGGTGCAGATATCCAACGGTCAGATCCAGCTTACCACTGATGACAACACCTATGCGCAGGCAATGCCTACTTCGGGATCAGTTGGTTTTGATACCAATTATGAATATGTGACCATCACCATCTATGATACCAATTTCACCATGGAGATTGATGGCAATACCGCAACAGGTGCATTGGTAAGACCTGCTACAACAGCACTTCAGGGATCTGCAAGCAATACACAAAAGACATTTGTTAAGGATATCGGACCTCTCGAGTCCGATCCCATAGGTCCAAGAGTCAACACCGTTTCACTTAGTGAGACATATCATGAGAATTACAAGGTATATGAAGAAAGGCTTGATGATGTGTATGCGATCTATACCAATATACCTGCAGGCACCATCACAAATAAACCTGTAATTTTCGACATACCATCCGGTGTTGTTTTAAGACTTACCAAGGATGGAAAAGAGATTGGTTACAAGAATAAGTCCAAGCTTAGCAGCGAAGGAACCTACGTGGCATACTTTTACGTTGCAAGTGACAGCATAGAGCAGCTTCCTGCATGGGCTCAGACCCTTGACAGAGCAATGTTCACCTTCAGAATACAGCTGACAGCTCTTGATGGTTCAAGTCTTGAAGTTCCGGAAACCTCAGAGCTTGAATCCTTCGCAGATGTTGTTAACGAAGGAGAGCAGCCCCAGACAGAAGGAGAGCCTGCAGAGCAGACTGGGGAAGAGGTTACAGAAGAGCCTGCAACCGAAGAGGCTACCGAACCTGCGGAGGAACCTGTAGAGGAACCCGCGGAAGAACCAGTGGCAGAGCCTGCAGCTGAAGGAATTGAACCTAATTCCGGCGGAATCTACACAGAATATGATCCGTCAACAGGATACTATAAAAATACTTTGATGACGGGCGATGTTTTCTACTCAAGTATCCCTAACGGAATGATCACCAACGGTTCAGCGCTGTTTAACACAGCTGAAAACATCAGATATGAACTTTATAAAGACGGCGAACTCATAGATTATACGGCCGGCGAGCACATAACGGATGCCGGAGATTACATGATGGTTCCTGTGATAGATAACCTTGACTATGAAGGCTTCTACAGAACAGAGCGTCCGTCCATAAGATTCCATATTCTGACAGGCGCTACCAATAAGATGGCAGTTGTTTCAGTTCCTTTTGGACAAACAATAGATGCAGTCAGATTTAATGGTGAAGAAATCACAGAAAACGCAAAGATTTCGGACGGAGTCGTAAGTCTCCCTGAAGACGGAATCTATGAAGTTGACTTTATCGGAGAAGCAGGAAGCGTTACGACAGAGATTTATCGCGACTGCACTCCTCCGATTTTGAAGGTTGATACACAGCCCAATCTGGCAGCCATTACTTATATGTCAGATGATATCGCAGCTGCTGTTCTTAAGAGAGGTGAGGAGATCATCTCAGAAGACCAGCTTCCCACAAGGGTTACTCAGGCGGGCAGATATCAGCTTACAGTTACTGACAGAGCAGGCAACACAACAGATGTGAACTTCTCGGTTCAGTACAGAATCAATGTTTACGCAATACTGGCTATCGTAATGATCATAGCCATTATCGGAGCAGTAGTTATATTTTTACGTCGAGTTAAGACAAAAGTGAGGGTACGTTAGTTTTATGACACCGGTTAGACTTAGTTTCCTATCAGTATTAGAAGACTTGCTGGCAGATATCTTTAATGAGATATTGATGCCTGTCCTTATGATCGCATTTGATTTCCTTTGGGATTTGACAACGGGACTGATCAGGGCAGCCTTATATGATCTGTTCTGGAAAATTTATACTCTTTTGCTAAAAGTTCTTCTGATATTCGAGAGAATATTTGACGTCTTTTCCTGCAATACCGGTGTCTATAAGATGGTTAACGGTCATATGGAAGCTACATCAGGATTTGTTGATGTAACTAAGAATTATTCACTTTTAGATGTTCTGATGTCCAGTGACCTGGTTGTATCAGCAACCCTTGGAATGACAGCAGGAGCTTTTGTACTTTGCTTCATCGTTACTCTTTTCTCAGTAGTAAAGTCCATGGGAGAGGGTATAGGCGAGCTGAAAAGGCCCGTGAGTCATGTCCTTAGACAGACTTTCAGAGCCTGCCTCACATTCCTGTTTATTCCTATAGTATGTATCCTTGTTGTCAGACTCAGCGGACTTGTTATCTCGTCCGTCGCGGTATATATGCCAAACAGCATCAATGGATCTGAGGGAAGAATGGCATCAAGCCTCGTATCTGAAGCGCTTTCCAATAATTCTGCCAAACCTCAGCGAGGATCAAAGCAGTCCCAGATAGAAAAAGCTATTGCTGCGGCCAAGGCAGCAACGCCCAATGCGGATACCCGAGCCTGCGATCTTATCTTTTATCTGAGTATAAAGGATGCCCTCAGAAATAAGGATAATGCGCAGTACTACCTAAGCGGTCAGCATTTCCAGAATTCTATCGTGGCAAGGCAGGATATCGATACGTCGAGAATAGACTGGCTGTATGCATTTTTCGAAGTGCTATTGGTTATCATTATTTTCATGAAATTGATCGTGGAGGCTATGACCAGAATATTTATGATTCTTATTCTGTTTGTAGTAAGTCCGTATTTTGTGGCGCTGATACCACTTGATGACGGTGCCAAGTTCAAGAAGTGGAAGGAGATGTTCACAGGTTTTACTATCAGTGTATTTGGACCTGTTCTTTCCATGAAGCTGTACCTTGTACTGCTTCCTTACGTAGTAACATCAAGTTCGTTAGTTCTTGGCTTTGAGGTGGGAAATTACGCTAAATGGAGCTCAAAAATAGATTCATTCATGCTTGATACTGACATACAGTATGTCGGAACAACGACTGCTTTGTTCAGATTATTCTTCATCGCAGCAGGCGCCTATGCGGTTTATAAGAGTCAGAATCTCATGCTTGATATCATCAATCCTGAGGTTTCAAGATTTCTGCATGGCTCAAGCGGTGCTGTAGATTCGGCAATTATGGGCGCAGCTAAGCAGGTAAAAGGCTATGCTGACAAAGGTCTTAAGGTTCTTAATCAGACCCTTAATGGCGGTGATGGCAAAGACGGCGGCGGCAGCGGCAGCGGTGGCAGCGGCGGCGGAGATAATATTGGCGGAGGTGGTGCGACATGAATACACCTGTGCAGTTAGGATGGATACAAAGTGCCATCAACTATGTGTTTGATAAAGTTTTAAATCCTATATTCTCGTGGATATCCGGTCTTTTATCGGATAGTTTGAAATGGCTGTTCAATAGCGTACTTGGTGATCTTCTTCAGTCATTTTTAGAGACGTGTGTTCACCTTGCGGCACGTCTTTTCTGGAGAATATTTGGAAGGATTTTCTACAGAATAGAATGTGGTCTTCTGTCCATAGTTGATATGATGCAGAATATTTTTAATGTTCTTGCGGGAACGGCTCCCGTGGAAGATACCCAGGAGGGTATAAGAGGATCGCTTCTGTCTGTTATAGCAAGAAAGCCCTTCATAGTACAAACTATGCTTCTGATAATAGCAGTGGCCTTTGTCCTTGTTTTTGTATTTGCAATAATCGGTACTCTTAAATCTGTTGCAGATATGGGAGCGCCCGGATCAAAATCCGTGGGACATGTTCTCAGGCAGACAGGACAGGCACTCCTTCGTATGATAATGGCACCGGTACTTGGACTTTTCCTTATAGTATTGGCAGATTCTGTGATGATGAGTATTACAAATGCCATGACTGTAGATCAGCATGTTACCATAGCCAGAACCTTGTTTGTAATATCTTCGTTGGATGCGGTAGATGATACCTTTGGCTCAGAGGATCAGGATGGTAAGAAGTACACTGGTTCTGCGGTGGAGGGATACAACTATTCCACAAGACCTGAATACCTGGCAAGTCATCCGGGAGCGGCATCTGACTATGGACTTATGGATAAGTTCAGGCGCCCTTTCTATAACGGCACCAGGGACTATAGTAAAGCGGCTGATGTGGATGATGTCTTTGATATGACGAGATTGGATTTCATGATAGGTATAGGTGGAGCAATTCTCTTCATGTTTATTTTGGGAACGGCACTGTTTGTTTTTGTAAGCAGGTTGTTCGATGTATTGGTCCTCCTTTTGATAGAACCATTCTTTATAGCCACGATGCCTCTGGATGATGGTGAGCATTTCAAAAAATGGGAAGATCTGTTTATAGGTAAGCTCTTCTCAGGCTATGGAATGGTAGTAGCGATGTATTTATATTTGCTGATTTCATCAATGGTATTTGCAGGAGATATATCTTTTACACCAAGAAATGGTATAGGAGATATCATGATGGATATGCTTATGAAGCTGATCCTTCTGGTGGGCGGCGCAGCTACAGTAATGACGGCAGGACCTCTTGTCACATCAGTTCTTAGCAGTGCTGCAGCAATGCAGGAAGGTGGAGCTGCAGGAGCCGGTATGGCATTTACAGGCAAGCTGATGGATCTGGCTTCAAAGCCGATACAGTATGGTCTGGGCGCTGCCGGTGGTAAAGTAGCCGAGGTTGCGGTAGAAGAGATAGGCAAGATTGCAAGAGGCGATGTGAGATTCAGAAGCCTTAAGCCTGAAGCGCCGTCAACCGGCGGAGGCGATGGCAAAAATGATAATCCGGGAGTTCCAAGTAATGGAATCAATCCGGAGACCTCCTATGGTTCCTTTGATTTCAAGGGAACAAGGAACAGACAAGAGGTTATGGATATCAATGCCAAGCCTGCAGGCAAGGGCGTAGAAATCGAGATGCAGGATTTCTCAGCCGGTGAAGGAACAAAGATGCAGGAAATGCAGGAAATGGTGGAAATGCAGGACCTCTCGGACGGAAATGATACCGGTTCGAATGCCTTTAGAGGAAGATATGATATTAATGCACAGAAATCGTCAGGCAAGCAGGAAATCGAGATGCAGGATCTGTCAGTTAAGAATAGTAATGATATGAAAAATCTACTGGATGGTGACGATGAGCTGAATTTCCTTAGTGGTTCCGGCAGTATCAATGATGATGACGATGATGATGACATATTATAAGGATGAAGGAAGACACTGATGAGAGTTATTCCAAAGAAAACGAACGTAAGACTTGAACTATTTCCCGGACTGGAGGTAGTGGATGTAGCCGTTGGCGCCATAGGCGCTGCGCTGACGGTTATGCTCCTTATGGCAAATGTCAAATGGCATTTTGCATTTGCTTTTTTGGTTGCTGCCATTACAGGAGCCCTGATCATACCAATCGATGATGATAAGGGCTATCTGATGATCATCTATTTCCTCAGATATATAGGAAGACCAAAGCACTTTAAAAAGAGAGGTGCAGGTGTAGATGCAACAGATGGAAAGCTTTCAGTGGAGGATATTACAGCTTTTACGGGGGTAAGCGGCAACTACATAGAGTACGGTTCTGAGTACTATGCCACGGTTGTGAGCATCCCTTCCGTAGAATTCCGTTTCTATACAGAGACCAGGCAGAACGCCATGATAGATAAGGTCTTTGGTGGAGTACTCAGAACGGCTGTTGATGAGGAACAGATACTTCTGGTAAAACTTGACAGACCCTTAGTATACGACGATTGCATCAAAAATGAGGAGGAGAAGCTCTCTGAACTTGAAGAAGCATATATGAACGGACTCCTGTCCAATGAAGAGCTGACAGTAAGAGTAGGAATAGTTCATGACAGAATAGAACAGCTTAAGACCATGAACTACAAAAACCGAATCTATCAGCCCTTCCACTATGTTGTTTTTATACACAAAGACAAAGCTCTTATAACAAGTCAGGCTAAGAACTGTGCAGAGCAGTTCAGGCAGAATAACATCGAAGCTAAAATGCTTGATGAAAAAGAGCTTGTTATTTTCCTGAAATACAATTACGGAATGACCTTTGATGAGAGAGAAGCATATTCTCTGGAGCCTTCGCAGTACATGGACTGGATACTGCCTGACAAGATCAAATTCACAACCCGTCAGGTTTGGTATGACGATCTTATCACTCATCAGTTCAGACTTCGCGATTATCCCGTGGTTGTAGGTAATGCGTGGGCAGCTTCCATGTACAATCAGGTAGGAACCAAGATTGTCATGAGAATGACACCCATTGAGAGAGGCAAAGCCATAAGGCAGATTGACAGATCCCTTGAGGAACTTCGAAGCCAGCACAATGAGACCGGCAGAGCTTCCAAAATCATCGACCTGAACACTCAGATACAGGCTCTTGCCAATGTATTAAGGCTCCTTCAGGGCGAGAATGAAATGCTGTTCAATGTGAATACATTCATTCAGATAAATGACTACAAGCTCTCGGAAGCCACAAAGAGTGGTGTAAAGATGGCAGGAACAGATATCAATGCCTATAAGCGTGAGGTCAGAAGACAGCTTGCAGAAGAGAGCTTCAAAGTAACAGATATGTTCATGCAGCAGTTTGAGGGATATGTATCTGCTTCCTTTGGCGGATATGATGCTTTTGCAAAATATGAGAGAGGAATTCATTCAAGCTCAATTGCAGCAGCTTTTCCCTTTGTATTTAAGAGCCTCAATGATGAGAACGGTCTGTATATAGGTGATTCGGCAGGCGTTCCCGTATTTATTGATTTCTTTAAGAGAGACTCAGAGAGAGTTAACTCCAACACCGTAATAATCGGTAAATCCGGATCCGGTAAGTCCTATGCCACCAAGTCAATTCTGGCACAGCTTGCCGCAGAGAACTCCAAAATATTCATTCTCGATCCCGAGAATGAGTATACCAAGATGGCAAAGGGGCTTAACGGTAAGGTTATCGATGTTGGTATCGCATCCCAGGGACGACTTAATCCTTTCCACATAATCACATCTTTGTCGGATGATGAGGAGGGCGAAGATAGCTTTGGTAACGAGAGTGCAGTCAGCTATGCAACACACTTGCAGTTCCTTGAGGAGTTCTACAGACAGATACTTCCCGGAATCAGCAACGACGCACTTGAGCAGCTGAACAACGTCACAACCCAGATGTATGAGGAAAAGGGTATCGATGAGTATACCGACCTATCGAAGTTAAAGCCGGAAGACTATCCTACATTTGATGATCTGTATGACAAGATCCTCAATGACTATCAGATGACTAAGGGTGACTACTCCAAGAATAACCTGCGAGTACTCACTAACTATATTAGTAAGTTTGCTACAGGCGGCCGTGATTCACAGCTCTGGAACGGACCTGCTTCCATCAATACAGATGAGAACTTCGTGGTATTCGACTTCCAGGCACTGCTTGCCAATAAGAACGGAACAGTTGCCAATGCCCAGATGCTTCTGGTACTAAAATGGCTCGATAATGAGATCATCAAAAACAGAGAGTACAACATGGCCTACGGTGCGAACCGCAAAATCGTGGTAGTAATCGATGAGGCACACGTATTCATTGATGATAAGTATCCTATAGCTTTGGATTTCATGTTCCAGCTGGCTAAGCGTATCCGTAAGTACAACGGTATGCAGATCGTAATCACACAGAATATCAAGGACTTTGTGGGAACAGAGGAACTCGCAAGAAAGTCAACGGCTATCATAAATGCCAGCCAGTACAGCTTTATCTTCCCGCTGGCACCTAATGATATGACCGATCTCGTTAAGCTCTATGAAAATGCAGGAGCCATCAACGAGAGCGAGCAGGATGACATTATAAACAACGGAAGAGGTAGAGCATTTGTAATTACCTCACCTTCCGAGAGAACGAATGTAAATATCGTTGCAGGAGAAGGCATAGAAGATCTCTTTACTATGTAAATCCGATTATGCTGCAGATGGCAGCAATGAACCTATTATTTTAACTGGGAGGGAATAACAGTGGCTAACAATGAAAAAAAGGAAGACAGGGTTCCGGGAATTACACTAAATAACCTGTTTTCGGGGAAAAGAATGATTATCATACCGGTGGCCGTATTCGTGATCATTATATTGGTGGTCATTATCGCAGGACTGTTTTCAGGCGGGAAAAAGGCAGGAAGCACGGTATCTCCGGGAGTCCTCACTGCGGCTGTTGTAAAGGGTGATGACAGGTTTGCATACCCGGGAGAGAGCGGCGAACTCGCAGGAATAGAGCCTTCGCTGGCAGCTGCGCTTGCAGAGACTGAGGGACTCAGCCTTAAGATAATCGAGGCAGAGACAGCAGACGAAGCATTATCATTCCTTGATACCAAGGCTGCAGATGTGGCATTTGGAAGAATAACCACAGATATGGGTCTTAACGGCTATATCACATCTTCAGATTATGGCAGAAGCGGTCTGTTCCTTGTGACATCAATTCATGACTACACAGATTCACTGGCCTTTATGACAGGCTATTCCGTGGGAGTTCTGAATAATGTTAAGGCAGCGTCCATGAGCATACCCGGATATGATTACATCACACCCAAGGATTACGACAATGCAGTTGCTCTTGGAGAAGATATCAGAGATAGAATTGTCAACATGGGAATAGTCGGTGAAAGAGATGCGATAGGTCTTGTAAAGAGCTTCCCTACAGCGCTTCAGACACAGGAAATCTCAGACAGTCCAATGGAGCATTACGTAGCAGTATTTCCTGCAGGACAGGGCGTGCATGCTACTGTTATGAATGCTGTTATAAGCAGCTATGCAGCTGAAAGTATCACCGGAGAAAGTGAAGAAGGTTCAAGTAATTAAGGAGCAAATTATGGCTTATTTTGACAGTGCAAAAAATAAAGCTATCTGGCAGAAGAGACTGGCTGTTCTGGAAGCAGAGCGGGACAGAAGAAAAAGAGAAGGCTATAAACCTGAGCCCAAACGCGGCAGGACCGGAGAAAAGAAAAAGACCATGGCTGCCGGAGTCAGGATTATAAGCTACGAGCAGCTTGTAGAAAAAGAAAAGGCCAGAACCAGGGCAAGAAAAGAGCAGGCAAGAGAGAGGCAGCGTGAGCTGGCGCGACAGAGACAGCGAGATCAGAAGGCTTTGTAATGCATAGACGTGATGGAGAATTAAAGAAAAAAGTTTATAGCGTGATTTCTGTGGTAGTACTTGGGTCTCTGATTCTTGGTGGAAGTGTCCATGCTGCAGAACAGGAGGAATTCCCTGAAGGGATGACCGAAGAAGAAAAGCAGCAGATGCTGGATGAGATGTATGAGGACATAAATTCCGATTCGGATTATGACGAAGAAAATGCCATAGCTCCGGGTGATGCCATGGAAGGTAACGAGGAAGGCAATGATGCAGGTAATGAGGAACTTCCTGATTTCAATTCCATGTCAGATGAAGAGATTGAAGAGACGCTAAGGAAATCCCTACCTACAGAAGAAGAGGCTGCCAAGTTAGCAGAGAGCCTCGGGGAGCAGGTGCAAAAGATTGCCAATTACAGAACGTCCTACGATACCAATAAGAAGTTATACAGATATGTAATCGCAGGAAGTGACGGCATATCCATATCCGTTCCGATAGGAGGCTGGACTGAGTACTCGGTTGTTCTTGTTCCCGATGATGGGATGGTGATCAGCTCCGTAGTAAAAGACGGAACTGATGTGACATATTCTCATGATGCTTCCGGAGGATATCTTTTCAGGGAGCCGGGAGCATATTCTTTTATAGCGCACGGACAGTCATCTGCTGATGGTGTTATATCAGGAAATTTCAGAATTCTAAATCCCACTGTTCCTGTTACAGGATCCTTTATATGGACACCGGAAGGTTACATACTAAAAGAAGCCTTTCATGACGGCACAAAGCAGGCAATAGCAGAGACAAAATATTTTGAGTTCAGGGAAGATGGAGTTTTCGAGCTTGTTTACGAGCCAAAATCCGATCTTAGAAAGATACTCCCTGAATACAGCTTTAAGGTTTCCAGGGATACCACGCCGCCTGTAATAGAATTTGATGGCGATATTCAAAATGGCAGATTTTCCGGAACTGTGACCTACAGCGTCCCTGATCCGCATACCGAGGTTCATATTTATTTTAACGGTCAGGAAGCCGTATCTCCTACTCATGAGCTGGCAGCTGCAGGTAATTATTTTATAACTGCCACGGATCTTTCAGGGAATGTCAGAAGCTATAACTTTACAGTACTTAGAAGTGGAAAGATACCTTGGAAAGCAGTATTTATCGCACTTTTGGCAGCTCTTATCATGGCGCTTTTTGTGGTATTCAACTCCAAGTACAGTATGAAAGTCAAACAGAATTTTGACAGATAAAAATTTTTAAAAAAATTTCTGTTATATGCGTGGTGTTTTTTATTCCCATGCAAATATATATACAAAAGGCAAACACAATTACTTATTTAGCCCTAAGGAGGTAGTATTATGTTACAGACAATATTAGCAAAGATGACAATTATGGCAGCAGACGCATCCACAACAGTGAATGTAGATTTCAGTGGCGTAGCTACACCTATCGTAGAAATGCTCAACAAGATCCTTGCACCCCTTATCATGATAGTTGGTGCTCTTGGAGCAATCTGGTGTGTACTTCTTGGTGTTAAGCTTGCAAAAGCTGATGAGCCTCAGGAGAGAGAGAAGGCAAAGATGGCCCTTAAGAATGCTATTACCGGTTATCTTCTTATCTTCATCCTCGTTGTAGTTCTCAGACTTACAATTGGACCTCTTTACACATGGATGCAGGCAAACAAGACTACACTTACAACAGGCGTTTCATTCGCACAGACAATGATGGCAAGATTCTTCTGATCTGAGGGGTAGACGACTGTATGTACACAAGGAGCTATGTACAACTTGGATGGTTGGCATCGGCGGTTAACTTCGCATACGAACATGCTTTAAAACCGGCTTTCGAATATATATCCGATATTCTTTCAACCATGCTAAAGATATTATTTGAAAATGTACTCCTTCCATTATTGGAGTTACAAAACAAGCTCCTTTTTGAATTCATATTCACGGTATTTAAGAATTTTTTGTACAATTATTTGTACAAAACAATGAGAACTCTGCTGTGGGTACTGGATGCAGTCGAAGAGACCTTCAGACTATTTGGAGGATTAGATCCCGTATATACCAGGGATGCCGGAGGAAGTTTCAGGGAATCAGGATCCTTTTTACTGACCCTTTTCAAGAATAACCTCATCCAAAGTGCACTTCTTGGAATGATAGCGGCAAGCTTCGTTCTTTGTTTCCTGGTAGCGATCATAGCCACTGTTAAAGCGGCAGGTAATCTGGAGATCGACCCCAAAAAACAGCGACCTGTAAATAAGGTTTTAAGACTTACGGCTTCGGCCCTGTTAAAACTCATTCTTGTCCCGGCTATGGCTCTGTTCATGATAATGTTGGGAGATGCAGTTCTTAAGTCTATAGACCTTGCAACTAATCCCAGTCAGTCAAATGTATCGGATATAGTTTTTACCATCGGTACACTTGATGCTGTGAGAGATGATGATGATCACCCGGATGCGGATTATTACAATTCCACTACCAGAGTAGCTGCTCTTTCGGGAGCAAGCCAGAGTCTGATAGACTCAACCAGCGATTTTGGACTTACTGATAAGTACAGGAAAACCTATTATCAGGGAGATACCATGAAAATCGGTTTTGGTCTTACGGAAGGTTCCAAAAAGCGCGATGTACTTTATAAAGTACTTGAGACCTTCGATATCAGAAGAATTGATTATATGATAACCATCGGAGGAGCGCTGCTTTTTATCTACATATTCGGAACCCTGGCAGTAAGTATGGTTTCAAGAGCTTTTGATATAATCATGCTGCTGCTTGTAGAACCCTTTATAGCAGCGACAATACCGCTGGATGAAGGAGCAAAGTTTCAGAAGTGGACAGAGACCTTTATCGGACGACTTGGATCCTGTTACGCAATGGTAGTTGGTGTAAATGTCTATCTGGGAGTAATATCCCTGATTTTCAGTAATAAGATTGCTTTCTTTGGTGAAGGAACAACACCCGGAGTTGTATATCTGGTAAATCTTATATTCACCCTGGTAGGTGCATATACGATTACTAAGGCAGGACCTACGATTACACAAATACTCAGTGATGAAGCTGCCGACAGAGAATTTGAAGGCATATCCGCAGGTCAGACTCTTACACGTGGTGCAATGAACATGGTTTCCTACCCTTACAGGAAACTGGCAGGATTTATGTTCAAAGATTTACGCAGTAGAGCAGCCGGTAGTATTATCGATGCCTACAGCAGTATAAGAAGTGGACGAAATCCCAAACCCGGCGCAGGAGATGCTTATGGCAAGTCACAAGTAACTCCCGCTGGAACAGGTAATACATTTACCGGTAAAAAGAGTGCCGATGGTGTCATTTCCGGAGGCACAGATAATAAAACAAAAACATCACCTGATAATAAGGGTGGTGAGGTTAAAGAACCCAAATCGCCTCAAGCCTTTGATGGCTCCAAGAAAAATGACGGCCTTAAGCTTAATGGTCTTGGAATCAGACCTCCTGAAACCAGCTATCTGAATGCCGGAGATAATTTCAGGGGTAATCAGGAAATCATGCAGCAGTACGTCTACATTGGACAAGAAGAGGAAAAAGAGCGGGAAAAGAATAAAAAGATGGATGAGCTGCTTGGGCAGGAAATTGAGATGCAAACTCTGCTTGCCGCGGAAAGTAGCACAGATATGGATCTTAACGGAGATGGCAAGGTTTCAAAAGCTGCCAATGAAGAAAAAGATCTCAGCATAAAGGATATCGTAGGATCAGACAATATCGAATCCATGAAGGATATTGTTGGACAGGGTAATATCGAATCCATGCATGATATCGTAGGATCGGGCAATATCGAATCCATGCATGATATCGTAGGATCAGGCAATATTGAATCCATGAAGGATATCGTAGAGAATGTTCAAAGTGATGAATTCACGCAGGATGTTGCTCAGAACACCCAGAATAACGAAATCGTAGAGGACATTATCATAAATAACCAGGTGGATGTTGCCACAGGCGAAAAAGATCTCAGCATGAAGGACATCGTTGGAGCAGGAAACATCGAAACCATGCAGGATATCATTGAGAACAATATACAAAATGAATCCATGCAGGACATTATCGAAAATAACCTGAATGATGAATTCATACAGAATGATGTTGGAATAAATAATGATGTCAATGAACAGATATTTAACAACAATCTTGGAAGTGGCTCCTCTAATTTGGCAGGAGATAACAGGCCTTCTATGGATGATGTTCTTGGCGAGAATGTGAGCGGCGAAATACATGAGATACTTGGATCTAAGAGTAACCTCACAACACAGGAGATTGTGAAAAATGAGGATGACGATCCGGGCATTTAATTTAGACGCTTTTGCAGGAGGAAACCCATATGGAATATGTAGAACAGGTTTTATCCAGAGCGGATTTTTCAAAAGAAACCACCCTCATGGCAACGTTAAAGACTCAGCTTTTTCCAAAGGTCAATAAGATAACCTTTGATGAGCTGAAGGAAAAGAACGGATTGGGAAGTAAGGATCATGAAAGAACCAAAGCTGATAAAGGACATCAGAGAGTTCGCGAAGATGTAAAGCAGATCAATCCTCCCAAGAAGAACGGACCGAGGATGTGAAAAAATTAATTGTTTTTTTATTATAATGTGTACGAAATACTATGATATAATGTATGGGAGTTGGAGTTATGGCTGGTCGTGATAAGTCCCCAATGGAATATATGGTAGATTTTTTTGCCGGAATAGCGGGGTATTTTGCAAAGTTAGTTGAAATGGTAGTTGTCGGTGTTGTCAAAAACGAGAAGAAAGAGCAAGGCAAAAGTCTCGTGGATGTCGATGGACAGCAGGTGCCTAAGAAGGTAGCCGACAATATGGCCTACAAGAACATGGATATCCCCAGAAAATGGGCTCGTCAATGGAGTAAGAAGGATCTGGAAAAGTACGAGGCTGACTGGAACAAGCTTACAGAAGAGCAGAAGCAAAAAAGAAGAGACGAGTTCTACGAGAAGAATATCGAGGCAATTAAAGACGCCGCAGAAGAATACAGAAAGCTGACTAACCAACGACTTAAAAATATTGATGTGTACTCTGTTCAGGATAGGAGTAATCAGCCGATATATCTCAGTAGAGTGATGGAGAATATGAAGAAAAATAATCCGGATCTCTATAAGCTGTATCAGCAAAGCCAGCAAAAACAGAACCAGCTTAATCAGAACAATCCGGAGCAGACTAATCCGCAGCAACAGCTCAATCAGAGTCAGCCGGGTCAGGGATTTTCAGGCAGACGTCAGAATCTCGGGACTCAGAATCAGGAGCTGAATGAAGAAGTTAACAACCTTCAAGGTAATAAAAAAGATGACCTTGCAAAGGATGAAATAAAAGAAGATAATATAGAAGTATCTAAGGATCAAACTAAGGGCGATAACCAGATCAGGAATCAAGAACTTGAGAAGGATGAGCAGCTCATTAGGGAACTGGAAGAAGAGGAAAGGAAGGAAAAGCTCAAAGAAAAAGTAGAAGAAGGCGCACAGAAGAGAAAAGAAAATGCAGCTCAGAATATTAGGGGAAAAAGGGAGAGAGAACTTAATAATTCTGATCCGCTTTCTAATAACCAACCGATGGTACCAGGTAATAAATGATTATTACAACCCTACTGGTACTAAATAATTAAATATCAAACCCAATATTACCAAAGTAAATGAATTTACGATACAAAGCAAGTTACTTATTGATTACATAAAGGGATTACCTGAAGATTTAGGAGGCTAGATTCTCGTGAGGGGGAAGGAACAGGAGTCTTTAACAAGCTTTGAAGACGTTTACAAGGATAATTTTAGGTATGTATATAACTTTATATACATGAAAGTGCTACACAAAGAGGCGGCAGAAGATCTTACCAGTGAGACTTTTACAAGTGCTCTAAAGAGCTGGGATAAATATGATCCAGAGATCGCTTCGGTTCGAACTTGGCTATGCTCCATTGCTTTACATGCAGTAGGAATGCAGAATAGAAAAGCTTCGACACAAAGAGAAGTAGCTACGGATACGATTCCGGAGACTCCATCGGAGGACTCTATTGACGTATCCGTATTTGCGATTAATAGAGAAGCAGAAAGAATCCTCTCTAATCTTAATGATGATGAGAGGTATTTGGTGTCTCTAAGATTAAACGCAGAGCTGTCATTTAAGGAAATTGCTCAGGTCCTTGACACTAATGAGAAGGCTGCAGCAGAGCGCTACAGACGAGTTATCATTAAGTGCCGCAAATTTACCGAAGGCAGATCCATGGATGATTTTATATGATAAACATGGAAAAATCGTGTTTGAAGCATATATATTAATAAGCATGGATTTCAGGCACGAGGTAGGTTATGAAAAGATTATCTGAGCAAATCAATTACATAAAGAAAAATCTAGGGCAGGCCAGGAAATTGGGAAAGTCTGCTCTTATTTTATTGCTTTGCGTTACTTTAACTGGCTGCAATAATATTCTTGGCGACGGTGAGGTCAGTATCGTGACCGCACCTCCCATTGTTACGCCCAAGGTAACTGTTGTTGATGGTTACGGACAGGGTGAAAAGAGCCGCTTTGATATCGGCGGAACTGATGCATTTTATCTGCTTCCGGGTATAGAGAATCACCCTGATTATTTCCAGGATTTCATGTGCCTTGATTACACTGAAGACGGTTATTTTGTGTACTATTACTGTGCGCCTGCATATATCACCGATAAGGAGATAGTGGCTCTTAAGGATGGTCAGGAGCATGACAGACCTGAGGGCGATTATCCCGAAATAGACAGATCAAAAGATTCCAAGATAGATGCCATGATTCTTATGGCATATAATCCTGACACGCGGAAATACAAAGTAATTGATGCCCAGGCATACAGCGATAACACTGCTAATTCCGCTACAGGCGGTCAGGCAAATACAGGCGTCGATTTCTACAAATCACCCAATTATGATTTCTATATTCTTTCGCATTGTTATGGATGCAGAGTTGCCGGAACAGGTGAATACTTCATCATGGATCAGGGCGGCTATATAACCGTGTATGATACGAAGTTAAATCAGCTTTCCAAGATAAACTTTGGAAGGGCTTTGGATGTCAAGATAAAGCAGGTTGAAAACCAGTTAAAGGGTAGTTATAAAGGAAAAAACACATCAGACATAGCTTCTGATTTTGGAGATGGCGATGATGGCGACAAGGACGAAATGGAGGATTCCATTAACGAGCTGTCAAATGCTACAGGAGAGACATTCGATAGCGGAAGAACATCCGTGGATAATCTAAAACTTAATTATTTGATAAAATCTGCCGTTATGGATGATAATGGCAAGATTTATATTTCCATGATGATCTATACCGGTGAAAGTCCCTGGGCGACCGATGTTCTGTTTAACAGAGTTTGCTGCCTTACAAGTTATGACCTTACGGGCAATTACGCAAGCTTTGTATCCGAGAACGAGAGCTTCGGCATGCAGGCCGCATTATATCAGGCGTATGCCAAAGATGGTGCAGACTTTGACCAAATAAGGCAGGGGATCGTTGGGGGAAAGTTTGAATATCAGGGAAAGCAGTACAATCAGTATGTACCTGACAGCTTTACTCCTTTTAGCTCAGAAAAAGAAGGTGATTCTGTTTTCCTGACAGGAATTACGGATACAACCTGGGTCAGGCATTTTAGAAACAGACCAATGGCATACAATGACTATGTCTATGAAGTTGTTGGGTTTGCACTGAGACTTCTTGATGAATATATAAAAGGCATTTCATTTGGTCAACGTGTCGCTGAAGTCAGGAAGCTTTTCCGGGATAGTGATATGCTTCCGGCTGTTTACGGATATGAGCGCTACAAAAAAGATATAACTGCAGATCTGCCTATTGGTGAATCTAAATCAAATAACCATCATCAATCACTTTTTATCACCACTGTATTTGAGAATGAGCTCATTTCCAAAGATGGTAAAATTATTGAAAAATACAGAAGTCCAAGACTTTTACCCATCCTTAATCATGAAGATGAAAGTGTAAGGAACTCTATTGTCAAGGAGACTATTTATATTGAACCTTATAGGTACAATCCTGAAATACCGATCTATGATGAAAGCTACAACTATGTAAATGATTCTGAAAAGTCAAAAGCTATAGTAAATAACGCTCTATTGGCAATAAAAGGATATACAAATGATACCGAAGTAAATGTTTTACAGGTAATATATAATTATATAGCAACAGGTGCCGGTTATTCGGGGCTTTTTGATTATATTGGAAATTCCATACCGAATCTTAACGGTTCCGGCAATATTCATAGAGCAATGGGAACGTATGGGATTACCGAAGAAATGCTGTATATGGCAGCTATGGGCCAGGTTCTGGATACTGAAAATCCCGTTAAGACCAAGAATGAAAAACTGACCATAAAGGAAGGTTCTTTCCCTATATCCTATAAAGTAGTATTCCCGAAAGGAAGCTATATTGAAGCGGTAGATATGAATGAGACGGAAGGTTCATCCACATCTTCAATATATGATGGTGTCCTGTTATTTAATGATGATGCTACGGATACTAAAGTGGGACTTAAGTATACTTCCACAATCCGCTATAAAAAGGAGGCGGGAGATGTATTCACTGATTCAGGAGTTCCCGGCTCTGCAATCGATACAGGAACCCTTGATTATATCGATGAAGACACCAAAGTTGAGACATCTATTCTGATGCTTATAACAAATCAGGGCGTAAAATTCTACACACCCATTGTTGTAAAGAACAAAGGAAAAAGTGCAGACGGTACCACAAAGGATATTTACAATTCAGTATACAGTAACGATGCTAACAGATGCGTTTATATAGAAAATGAAAAACTGCTTTCTTCAACCGGATTCACACCCTATACAGAATCAGGAACCCAGGCAGCAGTTTCTGAGCGCATAGATAATGCCGATATATCAGAAGAAAAATATAAGGATGATAATCAGGTTGTAGTGACCCAGAAGGATCTGACACTGAGTCTTAATTCAAGTCGTGTCGGTACTTTGCAGTCATCTTCAAGCTTCACGGCTCTTGGTGATAACAGAGTTCTTATAAGCGCTTATGATTCCGGATTATCACTTCTTAAGCTTAATGTCGGAACTGATAGCAAAGGTAAAAGAACCATAGGATGCGAAGTCTTGAATCTCCACAGCGGTTCATATTATCAGAGTTTCCTTGACAAAAAGTCAGGTGATTATAAGGTTATTGGATTCGATACCGAAGAGTATATGTATGGTTCCATGGATCTTGCAAGAGCGAAGGTATATAACTATGCTTTTGATAAGGCGCAGGATGAGATTTATGATGCAGCGCTTCGCGATTCCTTCGATCAGATGGCAATCGATTATGTTCGTCGTCTTCACAGAACCCGTGTGGATATAGAGGAAGACAGTGAAGGAAACATTACAGCTCAGAAAACAGTAATTCTTTCCTTTAGCGATGACCATTCAGAGGAGGCAGAATCTGAAAGGAAGCTTTTTGCACTGGATGAGAATGCAGCCAGGGCTGAGATGGAGCGCATTATTGTATCCAAGGGAGCTTTACCTACAGATGAGTATTTTGAGTACGTTAAGACTCTGAGAGAAAAGGTTAATGCCCAGCAGCAGGCTCTGAATGAGATATTTGAGCTCACAAGAGCAAATCAGCTTGGTGATACCGACAAAGATCCATACTGGGTAGGACTTAAGGAAAGACTTCAGAACACCACAGAGATGAGTGATCTTAAGGATATACTTGCTGAGATAGTAACTGAAGAAAGCATGGTCAGCAAATTTGCTCCCGATGATGTGGAAATCTATCAGGAATTCAGAAAGACCCTTAATTATAAGGAAGAAGAGCAGAAACAGAACGAAACCCTTGCAGAGACCAAGCTCACAGCACAGGAGCTTGACGAGCTGATAAAGAACAAGAAAACAGCAAAGGACTACGAAGAGCAGTATGATGAGGTTAAGAGAGTAACCGGCGAAGAAGTAAAGGATCCTCTTAATGAAGCACTTAATACAGATGGCATTATGACAGATCCATCGGAGAAGGACATTGATAAGCCTGATAGAATGAGGATAAGAGCTCTTATCATCGAGGATATCGAGAATGAATATTTTGTTCTTCATCCATTAGAACCTGAAAAGATATACGCTCCTGACGGAAGCTATGAAATGGCAGTAAATGCTGAGAAAGAGGATGAGATATTTGAACAGTATTTAACTGATCTGCTTCACCGTATAAATCCCAATAACCTTGCTGCAGCAAGGCAGGCTGTTGCGGAATACTTTGCAGAGCTTAGTTTCAATACGGCAAGAACCTATGAAAATGGCAAGATTACAGATAATCCCCTTAAAGTTTCTGATGAGACCAAGGAGAAGATGAAGAAGGAAATCCTTGATGGAATGGAGAACTGTGAGACCATAGCAGATGTGGAAGAGCTTTTCTTTGGAACACAGGTTAATAACCTGGGTAACCCCTATGGCAGTTACAGAGACAGTTTTTCAAAATGGAAGAAAGATTCAGAAACTCTTACAAGCTCCGAGAAGGCTAAGACCATGAGATCTTCCGGCTGGTATCAGAAGCTGAAAGAAATTCTGCTTTCAGATAAAGAGCTTTCAGCAAAACTGGAGTCCAGGGATCAGAGCTGGGAGGATTATATCCAGTCCATCTACAGCAATAATGTAGGAAATGTTCTTAGAGATGAGCAGACAGGTGAGACTCAGAGCGCATATACAACTGCGGCAGGAAGCTTTGCACAGCTTGTAGAATTCATGTGCGAGAATGCCGGAGAAGTAAATCAGCAGACCAAGATAAATATGGTTGAGGATCTTCTTATAGGCTTTGAATCCATTACTACTGCAGATACAGCAGAAGAGGCTGTTCTTATCGAGATGATGACTCTTCCCGCATATCAGGGATACATGGCTGAATATGAGGCCTTCAACAAGAGAGACTTCACTCAGGGTAATGAGACAGATAACAGTTCTAATGTTGGAAATGGACAGAATCCTGTATCTGTTACAATGTCATCTGAGGGCTCCATCAGAAGAAAAGAACTTGTTGAGCAGGAGTTCTATAAGAAGACCATCGGAAGCCTTAAGGAATCAGAGCTACTTAAGTCCTACCTTGAGTCAAACGATGAGACCTTTGAGGAGTACATGGCATCACTTCCTACACTTGCAAGTGATGAGAATATTACAGATCCTGCAGCAAGCGCTGCTAAGATTTATGAGACATTTGAACCCTATGAACCGATTCCTGAGGATATGATTCCATCAGCATCCACAGGTGATGAAGAAAGACCTGTAGCTTACGGAGAATCATCAGGTAATGCAGAAACACCTGCAGCTAATGGAGAATCTTCGAACTGACAGCACTAATAGTTATGACCGGAGGCCAATAATTAATGTTTTCAAAAAATGGAAAATGTAAAGTCAACATAACAGTTTTTGGTGAGATAGCGATTATTTTCATAATCGGAACTATCCTTATCAGCATATTGTCAGGCATTGCATTTTTCAGCAATTCCAGAGCAAATATACTCTCACAGAAGCTGAAGCAGACAGACGATATCCTCGATGACTTTGTGCCATATTTAGAGAGATACAAATCCTTCTACTATCTGTGCGAGTATATGCTGGATAATGCAGATACTCTGGATATCGAGTACGACAAAAATGAAAAGACCAATGAAAAGCATAAGGAACTGGTAGACAGGCATCCCGGAATGGTGCTTACCGAGGTGACGGAAGAAGAGTTTAAGGAACTTTCTCCGGAAGATCAAAGGCTCTTTGCAGAGGTGGTATATAACAGATTTCAGATGAGAGCAAATGATATTATAAGGGCTTATGATGTCAGCTACATTTATCTTGCTATTGCAAATGATAACTATGATAATGCTGTGTTTATTTTCAGTGGTTCAGACGGCAAGGCTCCAAGAGGAAACAAGTACGGCGATGCCTATATAATTGGAACACCTGCCACTATCAATGAAGATCAGAAGCAGGCCCTTCTGGATGCCAAAAACGATGAGTATAAGCTTGCAAATTCCACGGGCTTTATTGACAGATATGAGTTCCTTGACAAGATTAAAAACGGTGAGTTGTTCGCAGGTATATCTCTCACCTATTCGGATGTAAGGCAGGAGATAATAGAAAGTGCCATCAGAGGTACAGGAAGCGTCATAACGTTCATGATATTTTTCTCCATAATATGTCTCGTATTTGTTCATTTCTGGATTTCAAATCCCATCAGGGAAGTTCAGAAAAGTGTAGAGGCTTATGAAGAAAACAAGGACAGCGCCGAAATAGAAAGACGCCTTTCGGGATTTGACATGGTGAACGAGTTTGGTGCACTGTCCAGAAGCTTTACTCAGATGGCAAAGGCTATAGATGAATATATCGATGAGGTTCAGACCATCACTAAAGAGAAGGAGAGGATCGGTGCGGAGCTTAGCGTTGCCTCAAGAATTCAGGAGGATATGCTTCCAAGGATATTCCCGCCGTTCCCTGAACGCAAAGAATTTGATGTTTATGCCAGTATGAAGCCTGCAAAAGAAGTCGGCGGTGATTTCTATGATTTCTTCCTTATAGATGATGAACACATAGCACTTGTCATGGCAGATGTATCCGGCAAGGGTGTACCTGCTGCGCTTTTCATGGTGATAGCAAAGACACTTATAAAGACAAGGGCTTTGGCAGGCGGAACGCCTTCTCAGATACTTTATGATGTGAACAATCAGCTGACTGAAGGCAATGATGCGGATTTCTTTGTTACAGTATGGCTTGCAATTTTAAATATCAGAACAGGCAAAGGACTTGCCTCCAACGCGGGTCATGAACATCCCATAATCAGAAGAAGTGGCGGTGAATTTGCGCCTGTAATCTATAAACACTCCATGCCCATTGGAATGCTTGAAAACATTAAATTTGAGGAGCATGAATTTGAGATGAGCAAAGGGGATACCTTGTTCGTTTACACAGACGGTGTTGCGGAGGCTACAAATGTATCCAAGGAGCTTTTTGGAATAGAGAGAACAACAGATGCCCTGAATAAGTGCAAAGTAAACGAGCCAAAAGACATCATCAATACCGTAATAAATGAAATAAAAGACTTTGTAGGAAGTGCAGAGCAGTTCGACGATATCACTATGCTCACATTCTGCTATAGAGGTGATAATTAATTACAAAACCCACGCTGTTTTTTGCGTGGGTTTTTCTTTTCTGATACATATAAATAAGTATAAGAGATTAGAAACTTAGCATTGCGGTAAGCTCCGCATCCAGATTATCTAAGACTTTAGACATATGAAAACCGTCCACCAAAGCGTGATGGGCCATAATGGTGAAGGGTATGGTAACAACCTCATATTCGGTTACCTGACCATCCACAAGGGCAAGCTTCTTCTCGGTTTTATACTTTCCCCAACCGAGATTGGGAATTGAAAAATCCCTTGACGGAATCGGAAGATTGGCCTGGGTATAGTAAAACCAAGGGGTGCTGGTAGTAAAAAGCAGACTTTCCGGATCGCCCTCCTCGGCCAGATGTTTGGCATGAAGTGATTTTTCATGACGAATCTTACTATCTTCAAGATACACATCAAAAGGCTGATTGGTATTAACCATACAGAACCTGTAGGTCTCATCGGGAAGCGCCACGGTGTATGAAGGGTTACAGTAATCATACTCAATGATTCCTTTATCTTTAATCCTTCTTCGGAATTCGGGAACACTGTTTGCTGCTCTTGCAGCTGCATAGACAAAGCTTAAGTGAAATGGATATCCCTTTTCCTTGATATGGCGAAGCCACTTGGTGATATCTACTTCAAAGGTACCTGTGATATGCGGGTATTCACATGCAAGAAAGCGCTGGAAATGCTCTTTTCTAGGATAGGAATCAAGATCAATAGTTTTATAGTTGTTCATAGCAGACCCTCTCAAAAGAAATTATTTTTAGAAATTATACCATAACGGGTGAGGAAATAACGAGGCCTGAAGCTTATGAATGGAGGTAAAAGATGGCTCTTAAAATTGAGAATTTGAAAGAAATCATTGATAACATTAAACTTGGTGCAGATGCGTTTCATGGATCAGAGTGTGGCAAAGTTTACCAGGAGGCCTATTCAAAGCTTTTTCCAATCTATGATGCTAACTGGATCGAGTTTAAATCTAAAGAGCTCACCGATAAGGATGTCCGTGATTTAGGTATAGATGAAATACTTAGGGATTTTAATGGAAAACTTGACGCTGCGGCTGAGAAGGATGAGATTTATGCCGGATCCATTTATGATTCAATAAATGAGACAACCAAGAATAGCATCAATGAGTTCTGGACCGGAGAGGTGATAACTCACAGGGCGAAGTTTGGCACTCTTAATGGAATTGCAGCAAATCTGGTTATTTATCCAACTCGTGAAGGTGCTGATTTAGAGCTTAATGATGCAGAAAAAAAGACAATGGAACCTAATGGTGACAAAAACTGCGTCGACTATCACACTGCAACAAGAAAGAATGAGATCAAAAAACAAAATACTTCACCTGAAGTATATGATGAGATAGCAAAAAAATATAATTTGCCCGGTATCCTTAGTGCTGAACAAAAGTACAGAAAAACCATGCATTTGTTTAACAGACAGATGGCTCTTGGAAAGGTTCCGGATAATTTTGAGAATCAGTACAGAGAAATTCTGCTAAAGAACATAAGCGACTATAAAGCTGAAATTGAAAAAAGTCAGAATGTACCCTTTGAGGAAAAGGATTTAGCATTAACCGGAGGAAGTAGGAATTATTTCGATCAGATTTTTCATGGAGCAAATGATAGGGGATTTCTGTCTGCCCGTGATGAACTGACTCCGAATGAAAAGTATTTAAAGGCAGGACTGCCTTTATCAGGAATGGATGAATTTCTCGCATATAATGCCAATGTGAACAGTGTGGGAAGCTTTATTGATAGTATAAAGAAAAATACTGTCGGTGCAGAGCCTTTTGTCAAAGCTTATGATGAACTTCAGAAGTCTTTGGATAGACTCAATAACGGTGTTTTTGATACTGAGGAGAAAAGACGGGAATTTTACTCCGACATCATTGGTAAGCATGATGCCATGGTGACAGCATATCAGGAATGCAAGGGTAAGGTAAAGGGCAAGGAAAATGTGACTGAGGCGATGGCCAATGTCGGTTTAAGCTCATTTACCGGTGTTGAAAACACAATAAACAAATATAACACAACGCTTAGACCATATCTGGAAAAACCGGGCTATGCAACAGTTAAGGCCCACAAAGACGCAGGTGAAAAGAGATATGAAGCGTTTAAAGATGAGATGAAGCGTATACATGATGAGCTTAAACGCCGTAAGGACAGCCTTGAAAGTACTTATAAGAATCGCAAAAGAGAAGATAATTCTGTAGAGTATAATGCAATGAAGGATGCCCTTGATGAAGCTGTAGCTGCAACGGATTTAAACAATAAAAATGGTTATACTCCTAAGGAGGCCATAGATAAGATTAATGAACTTAATTTGGCAGCTAAGGCTTATAGGAATAAAGATAATCTGTTTCGTGGCTGGAGCTATGGAAATGGTCATACGAGACTTACTAATTCCAGACAGATTGCAGATTTTACTGATAACTGTGGTATCGAGAGACTCATTAATTATGCCGACGAAGGAATGATGATGGGTAAGTATCAGGTAATTGGTGACCAGATAAAGGAACGTGAGAAAGACATAAATAATCGCGGGATGAAGTTTAATGAGTCCTATGCACCAAAGCCTGTGCCGAAAAATATTGTAAATGATCAGCCACAGAATAATATCATCAACGAGCCCGTTCATAACCCTGCTCCCAAAAAAGAAGAGAAAATAGAAAAGGCTGAACCTGCAAGGAAGAGAGCTGTTTCTGTTACAAATATGAAAGACCTTCAGGATAAGCTTGCTCCCAAGAAGGAAAAGGATACCGTCAAGAAACATTCTGAAATTGTAGAGCAGAAGAAGGTAATGGAAAACGGAAACGAAGTAGCAAAAGAAGGAAAACGACAAAGAAGTAATAGCTTTGGTTAATTGTAAAAAGGTAGTATAATAATATATGTGAGAGCCCTTTTCTCATTGGAAAGGGCTCTTAAACAATATATATAGTCATAATAATCATTTAAAGTTTTTGAGGGGGAACTAAAATGAAGAATGGCGGAGGTGGACTGGGCGTTAAGATATGCTCATTCATCGTAGATAAGAGGAATCTTTTTTTTCTTATCTATGCGATTTTGTGCATTTTTTCCGTGATAGCAAGGGGATGGGTAGGCGTAGAAAATGATCTTGCATTTTACCTGCCTTCTGACAGTGAGACCAGAAGGGGCCTCGATCTCATGGAAGAACAGTTTGTCACCTATGGCAGTGTAAAAGTAATGGTGGCGAATATCTCTTATGAGCAGGGGCTTAAGATTCAGAAAGATATCGAAGCTATCGACGGAGTCTTTTCCTGCGATTTTGATGATAAAAGTGCCCATTACAATAACGGTTCTGCGTTGTTTAGCATCACCTTTGATTATGATGAAAAAGAAGAACAGTGCCTTGTTTTATTGGATCAGGTAAAAGAGTATTTTTCCGGATATGATTCATATATATCCACTACCTTAGGCGATATTCAGGCTGAGCTTATCGACAAGGAAATGAATGTCATATCCGTGCTTGTAGTCATTATAGTTGTGGTAGTACTTGTTCTGACATCCCAGGCCTATGCTGAGGTTCCGGTGCTGCTCCTTACCTTTGGCTCAGCAGCCCTTGTGCAGATGGGCACCAATTTCCTTTTTGGTACTATCTCATTCGTATCCAATTCAGTCACAATAGTGCTTCAGCTGGCACTTTCAGTTGACTATGCAGTCATTTTCCTAAACAGATATAAAGAAGAAAAGGCAAAGCATGATAATCGTGAAGCCTGTATCTTGGCTTTATCAAAAGCTATTCCCGAGATCACCGGCAGCTCACTTACCACAATGGGCGGCCTTATTGCCATGCTGTTCATGCAGTTTGGAATAGGTAAGGATCTTGGTATGGTTCTAATAAAGGCTATCATACTTAGCCTTTTGTCAGTATTCCTTTTAATGCCCGGCATCATTATGCTTTTTGCGGGGCTCATGGAGGAAACCCAGCACAAAAACTTTATTCCTGAAATTCCCTTTGTAGGTAAATTTGCATATCTTACAAGATATCTTATTGCGCCTGCATTCCTGGTGCTGATCATTTTTGCTCAGAAAATATCATCAGGTACTCCCTATGTGTATGGCTACAGCCAGATAACACCACCCATTATCAACGATGTGCAGATAGCTGAAAACATGCAGAAGGAAAACTTTACCGCAGATAACATGATGGCACTGGTTTTCCCTGCAGGTGACTATGATAAGGAAAAAGCGCTCATTAGTGAGCTTGAGGAAAATAAGAACGTAACCTCCGTTACAGGCCTTGCCAATACCGAGGCTCTTGGGGGCTACACCCTTACCGATAAATTAACTCCAAGACAGTTTTCAGAGCTTTTGAATATCGACTATGAGATAGCAGAGCTTGTTTATGCTGCCTATGCTCTGAATGATTCTGATTATGCCAAGGTTGTAAACGGTCTTGTTAATTACAGAGTGCCCCTTATAGACATGTTCCTGTATGTTTATCAGGAGGTAAATGAGGGCTATGTGACCTTAAGTGATGAGCTTATGGACAAGCTAAGTGATGCGAACAGAATGATGAACTTTGGCAAAAAGCAGCTTCAGGGTGAAGAATATTCAAGAATACTTGTTTATACAAGTCTTCCCCAGGAGTCCGATGAGACCTTTGCATTTATTTCTGAGCTCCATGATATTACGGAAAAATATTATGACGAAGACAAGATCTATGTTGTCGGAGAATCTGTAAGTCAGCTTGATCTTAAAAAATGCTTTGCAAGAGACAATACTGTTACCAGTGTAATTTCGATACTTGCCGTACTTGTGGTTCTTCTTTTTACCTTCAAATCTGCAGGAATGCCGGTTCTTCTTATTGCAGTTATTCAGGGATGTATCTGGATCAATTTCTCGATTCCTGCTTTGCAGCATGATAACCTGTTTTTCCTTGGCTATCTGATCGTAAGTTCCATTCAGATGGGTGCCAATATCGATTATGCAATTGTTATTGCAGGCAGATATACAGAGCTTAGAGGTACAAGAGGTAAGAGAGAAGCCATCATTGAGACAATGAATGTGTCCTTCCCTACGATCATTACCTCCGGAACAATGCTTGCAGTGGCAGGTATGCTCATCGGTAACATGACATCTGACTGTGCTATTTACGGAATAGGAAAATGTCTTGGAAGAGGTACAATAATTTCCATTTTTGTAACTATGTTCGTTCTTCCTCAGATCCTACTTGTGGGAGATAAGGTCATTGAGCTTACTGCCTTTGTTATGAATAAACCTTTGCAGACAAGGCAGCTATCGGGAATTATGCGAATTGACGGCTTTGTAAGGGGCAAAATTGACGGTAACGTAACAGGTGTTGTAAACGCAGTGGTTCGCGGAAATGTCAGCGCCTTCGTTGATAATGCTGAAGTGACCATGCTGGATGAAAATGAGATAAACGATGCCAAAGACAGCGAAGCATCAGGACAGGAGGGCATGTGATATGAAAAAGAGAATTGTTGCAGCCCTACTTGCGATCACCATTATGAGTGCTTCACCCATCGATGTTTTTGCTGAAACAGTCGAAAATCAGGAAGAATTAGTTACAGAAAACTCCAAAGAAAATCAGGAGGAATCAGAAAGCTCTGATGAAGATCAGGAAGCTGCCGGTGATGAGCAGAGCGAAAATACAGAAAGCCTCTACACCACAGGCACTCAGGAGGATGCTGCGAATAATGCTGAGGATGTTGATCAGGATATCAGAGAAGAGATACAGGCGCTGATCCCGGAGACCATTGAGGAGATCAGTATTGGAAATGCCGATGAATTGCTTGATTTTGCTTCACAATGCGCCCTTGATACCTGGTCTGTAAATAAGAAGGTTATTCTGACAGATGACATAAGTTTTGGCGGCAAAGAGTTTAGCGGCATTCCAACCTTTGGCGGTGTTTTTGACGGACAGGGACACAGCATATCCGGTGTGCAGATTACAAGCGGTCTGTCCTATGCGGGTCTTTTTGCTCATGTTCAGAAGACAGGTGTCATCAGGAACCTGAATTTTATCGGATCTGTGTTACCGGAAGGAAATACAACGATCATTGGAGGGATTGCAGGAGACAATAGCGGAAATATAAGCAATTGTTCCTTCAACGGAGTAGTTAAAGGCAATGACTATATAGGCGGCATAGCAGGTATCAATGAGCTTACAGGCAAAATCGATCACTGCACCGGCGATGGCTATATCAGCGGTGTCCATTTTACAGGCGGAATAGCAGGATTAAATGAAGGAGACATCGAGAACTGTACAAACAAAGCCTTTGTAAATACCACCAATACCGACACTGAGATCACAATCGATTCCTTTGAGAAGCTGACAAGCTTTATCAACCTGATCAAAGACGGTTTTGGCCATGAGAGAGATGTTGCAAAGGAGAGCGTCACTGTCTACGACACAGGAGGAATAGCAGGACAATCCATAGGAATCATCTCCCGCTGCATCAATGACGGAGAGATAGGCTATGACCATGTGGGCTATAACGTGGGAGGCATTGCAGGAAGACAGTCGGGCTATCTTTTGAAATGTTCCAACAACGGACTCATCAAAGGAAGAAAAGATATAGGCGGAATCGTCGGTCAGGCCGAGCCTTACATAACAGTTGACTTAAGCTCTGATATTGCAGCTCAGCTTCAGGAGTCTGTATCAAAGCTCCATGACTGTGTCACCACTACTTTGCAGGATGCCAAGTCACAGTCAAATACCATATCCGAAAGACTTGCCGTAATACAGAAATTTACAGCAGGTGCAGTGGAGGATACCAGATACATTGCTGCAGGCGTTGTTGATTTTGCAAATGGGGTATCCGCAGGTGCAACAGAAGCCTTTTCAAGAGTTGACTATGTTCTTGAAGAAACATCAAGGCAGAATGGAACCTTTGATAAGGTCAGGGAAGGCATGGAGGAAATAGGCGAATCCTCGCAGGATATAGCTGATGTAGGCGATGACGTAGATATCGAAATGTATATCGAGAATGAGGATGAGCTCAGGCAGTACACCGAGGCAAAAGAAATTCTTGAATCTGCAACTGCCCAGTACACAGAGCTAAGGAAAAGATCCCAAAGGGTTTTCTACAACCTTGCTATTGCAAACAACAAAGCCCTTTTTGATACGGCAGCGGATGTTCAATATCGCTATGCCAATGATACCGTAGAAACAGACTTTGGTTCCTGGAGTGAAAGTGATATCGGAACAGGACTTAATTCTGACATGAATGGTTCCTGGGAGCATTCGGATGGAAGAGCATTCCCGCAGGATAAAAATGAGGATGACAACAGTCTCCACAAGATGGCACAGGTCAAGGCAGACGCTGATGGAATCAGATATGCAACTGATAACTATGTCAATCCCATAACCGGTGAGAAGGGCAATTATGCTGATGACATAGCAACTGCAACAGCGACGATTCTTGGCATCTATGAAAAACATTTGCCTGAGATGACAGATGATGTGAGAAGCGATGCCCAGAGTGCCATGAATAACTTAGACGAAGCTACGGATGCTTTTGCATCAGCCAGCGATCAGACAAAAGACATTCTTGCTGAGGTAGCTGGAAGAGGTTCTATAGGCTTCCCTCAGTTTTCTCCGGAATATAAAGCCAGAACCGCAAGCCTTGCAGATAATATGCAGGGGATGAACGACAACTTCGGATTATTGAACAGTGAAGTCAATAACGCAACCGGTGTACTGGTGGACGACCTTCAGGATATAAATGATCAGTTCACAAATATTCTGGGGCTTTATACAGATGCCATAGACGGAGTTTTAGAAAAAGATTACACGGAAGTATATACTGATACATCCTACGAAGCAGTAAATGATACAACTGATGCCACAATAGATTCCTGCCTGAATTACGGAGAATGCAAGGGAGATATAAGTGTTTCCGGAATAGCAGGGACCATGGCAATAGATTATGACTTTGATCAGGAGGGCGTAATAACCGGCCTTAAGAACAATTCGATTCTGGCTTCATATATCACAAGATGTGTTCTTAGGGGCAATAAGAATTACGGTGACATTACATCTCTTAAGAATAATGCAGGCGGTGTCTGCGGCCTTCAGGAGATGGGTACCATCTATAATTGCGGAAGCTTTTCAAAGGTGGCATCAACCTCAGGAGAATATGTAGGCGGAATTGCAGGCTCATCTCTTTCACACATAGTAAAGTCCTATGCAAGAGGCGAGCTGGACGGAGATAACTATGTGGGCGGAATCGCAGGAAATGCCATGCATCTGCAGCAGTGCCTTAGCATAGTAACTGTTGGCGAAGTCAAAAACTGGTATGGAGCTATCGCAGGTCATGTGGATGATAAAGGCGAAGTCAGGGATAACTTTTTTGTAAGTGATGACCTTGCAGGAATTGACAGAGTAAGCTATTCCCTTAAGGCGGAGCCTGTAAACTACAAAGTCGCCATGGGAATCAAGGATGTTCCCTATGAGTTTGAGACTCTTAATATCAATTTCATTTTAGAGGATGAGGACCTTGAGGATGGCAGCAAAAAGGTAGGGCAGATCGTTAAAAAGTATGGCGAATCCATTTCGCTCCCTGAGTATCCCAAGGTGGATGAAAAGGAAGGCTACTATGTAACCTGGGATATCGACGGAGTAGAGAGAATTGTAAATGATATCACCATAACCGCCAGGTATAACCGCTACAGAACAACCATAGCCCAGGATAGCGAAACCGAAGGCTTCTATCAGTCAGAACTTTTGGTAGATGGCATGTTCAAGGATAACGAGAAGCTATCTGTGGAGAGAACCGTTACCTACGATCCATACTTAGATTCATCCGAGGAAGAGCATTACTATGAGACTCTGAAGGTGAAAATTCCCTATGATGGCTCCGATGTCCATCAGATCAGATTTAAACCACTGTACGAATATGCACAGGTAGCCGATCTATTACCTGTAGATGCTTTGAAGGAATTTGATCTATATCTTCTTGATGGAGATAAGAGCACGCTTCTTGAGAAAAAAGGCCAGATGGGTGGCTATTCTCTTTATGAGGTTAAGGGTAATGAATTTGTTCTTGCCATGGGAGCAGCCAATATAGATAAGGTCTCCATCTGGTTTACCAGAATACTGGGCGGCATTATCATAGCTTTGGTGGTTCTTATAATACTGATCATCATTGTAATCTGGAGAAACAAAGGTAAACTTCCCAAGTTCCTCGGCGGAGTTAAGACCAAAGTCTCCAAGAAGATTGAGAGTAAAGAGCAGATTTTCTATGACGATTCTCAGGATGATGAGCTTAAAAAAGAGCTGGAGGAGTACAAGGAGAAGTTTCTTAAGAAGATAGATAATAAGGAGGGAAAGACAGAAGAAAAGACAGAAGAAAAGACAGAACAAAAGACAGAAGATAAGGCAGTAGTTGAGGGAACACTTTCTGAAAACAAGGAAGAGAACGAGGTAGTTGAGGAAATACCTTCTGAAAGTAAGGATGAAGTAAAAAAGGATACGGAAAAGACTGATAATAAAGAAAGCGAGGAGTAAAAATGGAATTTGATATTCAATATTTGTTATTATTACAGAATTTGAGAAATGCTACCGGCGGTATTTTTGATGAGTTTTTTAATGCCATATCAAAATTCGCTGTGGATGTTTTACCATTTCTGCCCTTTGTGGTCTTTTGGGGAGTAGATAAAGCATGGGGATATTTTTTCCTGACAACGCACTGGTTTAGCGAACTTATAAACGGCGTCATCAAACTTACAGTGTGCGCATATCGTCCCTGGATCCGCTCTGATCTGATTGAGCCTGCAGGAGATTCCAAGGTTGCGGCAACAGGTTATTCTTTTCCGAGTGGACATACAAAGTCGGCAACCACACTTTATGGCGATGTCTTTGTATGGCAAAAGGATAAGCGCAAATGGCTTGCAATTACCAGCGCCGTACTTATCGTCCTGACAGGATTTTCAAGGAATTTCCTCGGGGTTCATACACCTCAGGATGTAATTGTAGCAGCCCTTGAATCAATACTTATAATCTTCATTGTGTACAAAGTGGCTAAGAGAGTTGAAGGCGATGAGAAAACCTTAGACATTCTCACACTGCTTGGTGTTGTTTTTGTTGTGGCAGCCCTTATATATATTCAGGTAAAACCTTACCCCATGGACTATGATGCAGCGGGAGCGCTTCTCGTTGATCCGTCCAAGATGATGAATGACTGCTTCAAGGCAGCAGGAGCTTTTCTTGGATTCCTGATTGGCAGCTATGTGGACAGGCACTATATTCACTACGAGATTCCCGTTGGTGCCAAGAACCTGCCAATGCTTGTATGTGTAGGTGTAGCCATAGCCTTTGGCTGGAAGGAATATTTTGGACCTGCTACAGTGGGTGCAGCCTTCGGAGGACACTGGGGTAATTTTATAGCAAGATTAATTATGCTCTTATTTGCCATGGTATTTTGGCCGATTATTATTATAAAGGAGGCAAAAGAATAAAGTGTTGGACATCTGATGGACAGCATATCGTATACTTATACTACAAACGGTTTTCTTATGAGAAATGATTGTCAAATTAGATCTGGGGGGATAGTGATTATGACAATGGAAAGATTTGAAAACATCGTACTGCTTTTAATGGTAGTAGGAATGATCGGAATGCTTTATGTGATTATCTAAAAGCATATTGATGATTTCGATAAAGAAAGAATTCACGGCAGCCTTAAATGGCTGCCGTTTTTCCTGTTTTTTGAAAAAAGAAAAATTAATCAATATTTTATAACCGAGGGCCTCAAAATCCTTGATAATATCTGCAATTTTTAGTAAAATCCTTGTGTAGTGCGTAGTAATGGATAAAAAACTTATCATTCTATAGTAAACACTAACAATAAGGAGGTACTTATGATTTACTCAACAGAGGTAAAAAATATGTGTCCCGTAACACAAGGGGTACATCATGGTGCTGCTCCCATTCCTGAAGAAGCTAAATGGGTTCAGTCCAAAGAGATTAAGGACATTTCCGGTTATACACATGGTGTAGGCTGGTGTGCTCCTCAGCAGGGTGCTTGCAAGCTTTCCCTTAATGTTAAGGATGGTATCATCCAGGAAGCTCTCGTAGAGACACTTGGATGCTCCGGTATGACTCACTCAGCAGCTATGGCAGCTGAAATTCTTCCCGGTCTTACACTTCTTGAAGCACTCAACACAGACCTTGTGTGTGATGCTATCAACACAGCTATGAGAGAGCTGTTCCTTCAGATTGTATATGGTAGAACACAGTCTGCATTCTCAGAGGATGGACTTCAGATCGGTGCAGGTCTTGAGGACCTTGGTAAGGGTACACGTACAATGATCGGTACAACTTACGGAACACTTGATAAGGGACCTCGTTATCTTGAGCTTACAGATGGTTACATCACTGACCTTGCTCTTGATGAGAACGACGAGATCATCGGATATAAGTATGTTAACTTCGGAAAGATGATGGACTTCATCAAGGCTGGCGACGATGCTAATACAGCTTTAGAGAAGGCTAAGGGTCAGTATGGTCGTGTTGCTGATGCAGCTAGATTCATTGATCCCAGAAAACAGTGATATAGGTAAGGAGGAAAAAATAATGGCTTTATTTGAATCATATGAAAGAAGAGAGCCCCAGATCCTGGCTTGCCTTAAGGAGTATGGAATCTCTTCCATCGAAGAATGTAAAGATATTACAATGGCAGCAGGCATTGATGTTTACAGCCTCATCGAAGGCATTCAGCCTATCTGCTTTGAGAATGCTAAGTGGGCTTACACAGTAGGTGCTGCTATCGCAATCAAGAAGGGTTGCCGCAAGGCTTCCGAGGCTGCTGCAGCTATCGGTATCGGCCTTCAGGCTTTCTGCATCCCCGGTTCTGTTGCTGACCGCCGTAAGGTAGGTATCGGCCATGGTAACCTTGGTAAGATGCTTCTTGAAGAGGACACAGAGTGCTTCGCATTCCTTGCTGGTCACGAGTCATTCGCAGCAGCTGAGGGTGCTATCGGTATCGCAGAGAAGGCTAACAAGGTTCGTACAAAGCCTCTTCGCGTTATCCTTAACGGTCTTGGAAAAGACGCAGCACAGATTATTTCCCGTATCAACGGCTTTACTTATGTAGAGACAAAGTACAACTACTTCACAGGTGAGGTAGAGGAAGTATTCAGAAAGTGCTATTCAAAGGATGCAAATTCACCTCGTGCAAAGGTTAACTGCTACGGCGCTAACGATGTACAGGAAGGTGTTGCTATCATGTGGAAGGAGAATGTTGACGTATCTATCACAGGTAACTCAACCAATCCTACAAGATTCCAGCATCCCGTTGCAGGTACTTATAAGAAGGAGCGTACTGAGGCTGGTAAGAAGTACTTCTCAGTTGCTTCAGGCGGTGGTACCGGACGTACACTTCATCCCGATAACATGGCAGCAGGTCCTGCTTCCTACGGTATGACAGATACTATGGGTCGTATGCACTCAGACGCTCAGTTTGCAGGTTCTTCTTCAGTTCCCGCTCACGTTGAGATGATGGGTCTTATCGGCGCTGGTAACAACCCGATGGTTGGTATGACTGTTTCTACAGCCGTTTCCATCGAGGAAGCTGCAAAGGCTGGTAAGTTCTGACCTTAATTACTTAGCTAGGTTCTATACAATGAAATCAGAATGGGGCTGTCGCACCAGATGATTTAATCATCTAAAGCGACAGCCCCTTTGTCACCTTTGTCTCCTTATCGTCACCCTGTTTTATTTAAGATACCCTGCTTCTTCCAGAAGCTTTTTCATAAACCCGGTGTATTCCTGGAGTGCATCCTCGCAGGGGCCCATCATCTCTTTGTTGAGATCGATGGCCTCTTTTGAGTCCTTGATCCTGTCAAAGGTGTCCTTATCCCTGAAAAATCTGGCGTAATTAACTTTTGACGGATCGATGGCGTGTAAAGATCTGGCTGCTGACAGGACAAGCTTGTTCTCTTTATTGAAAAGACCTCCTGCTGCCTTGGGGTAGATGATAATATCCCAGTTCTCCGTAGCCGGAAGCACGACATACTCGAGTTCTCCGCTGCTCTTTCTCCTGGTTCCAAACTCGGACATGTTCTCCCTGTCCCAGTGCTCCTCCATGAACTTAAGCACATCTTCAAGTGTCATTGTCTTGTTGATTACAATCGTCTGTCTGCCCTTCATAACAATTCCTCTCTTTCATTTTCGATGAACAGAATCTGCATGAACAAGATATCCATATAAAAATCAGGATTTCCTGTAATCATTATACCGTGAATTCACACACTCCAACAACAAAATCAGACTACCCAAAAAGTTAATCATTCCTTTATAAAATATTATGATAACACGCGTTTTATAGGCTCTGCGGAACTGAAAGCAAACAGTCTATCGTTTATAATATTATTATCTGAACGTAAGATATCAGTTTATAAAAGGAGAGAATTATGAGGAGAAAAACGAGCCTCGCCCAGATGATTTAATCATCTAAAGCGACAGCCCCATTTTTTATTCCCAAAAGTGCGACAAATTCTAAAAACTTTAGAAAGAATAAACGAAAAGCAGCCCATTTATACGTGCTTTGTGATACAATATAGAATGCATTAAAGTTTTGTTTAGATTCGGGGGTAATTCCATGAAATTAAAGAAAAGAATACTGGCCGGCCTTATGGCGGCTTCACTTATTTTTGGTGCAATGCCGGGAGTAAGTGTTAATGCAGCCACCAAGCTGTCTTATAAAGATCTTTACACTAAAAAGATCACCTTTGAGAAAAATGCAGTTTTGCCGACACCGGATGCTTCATCAGCCGCATCCTCATCAGCAGCAATTACTCCGGATGCAGCCTCAAGCGGCGTATCCACTGATAACGGATTCGGTGATCCTACAAGCACAGCTTACGGTGCGTCTACAGAGTTTTTTGAGCCGGAGATACAAAATGAGACCATTAAGGTCATGAAGGGAATGCAGTTTGTCATTTCCACCACAAGGTATGGAAAGCTGGTAGCTACTACCAAGAACAGTAAGAACTTCAAATATAAGTCTTCTAACAAGAAGATTGCCAAGGTAGATAAGAACGGTAAGGTTACAACACTTAAGAACGGTAAGTGTGATATCACTATCACCAATAAAGCAGACAGTGAACGGTTCATTCTCCATCTTAATGTCCTTAAAAACGTTAAGGTTAAGAGCATTAAGTTAAATGCCAAGGAGAAGAATTTTAAGAAGACAGGAAAAACCTTCAAGCTCAACGCTACGATAAAGTATTCTACTAAGAACACAGGAGATATTCCCATTTGTTGGAAATCAACCGATTCAAATGTTGCCAAGGTAGATGCTTATGGTAATGTCAAGATTGTGGGGTATGGACTTGCATACATCACCTGTACTGCAGGATCAAATGGTAAAAAGGCATCCTGCAAGATAAAGGTTGTTGATCCCAGTAATCCCAGCAGAGGCTTTGAAAGCGAGGGTGGAACCGGCGGAAGACCTACCTATAACACAGGTAAGGTTGTGGATATTTCCAGTCACAACGTTGTCTCAGACTGGTCAAAGCTCAGAGAGAATGCCGATGCGGTAATCATTCGAATTGGATACAGAGGCTACGGCTCAGGTGCCATAGTTCAGGACAGCAGCTTTGCAAGCAACGTGTATAATGCACAGCAGTATGGAATACCTTATGCGGTATATTTCTACACGACTGCAGTATCTGAAGCAGAGGGTCGTGAGGAAGCTGACTGGATAGCAAACAGAGTGGGCGGAATGAATCTCTGCTTCCCTGTGTTTATTGATACTGAGTATAGTAACGGCAATCATGACGGAAGAAGCGACGGATTATCACAGTCCGCAAGAACAGCAGCCGTTGGAGGCGCTTGCTCACAGCTTCAGGGAAGAGGTCTTGAAGCAGGTGTATATGGCTCAAAATGGTGGCTTTATAACATGGTTGATATGGGCAGTCTCCCTTATAATGTATGGGTTGCACAGTATGCTTCATCCTGCGACTATGCCGGATCAAAGCTTCTTTGGCAGTATACTTCATCAGCACCGGGATATGGTGTTAAGACAGGTGGCCGCGAGTGCTGCGACGTATCATACTGGTATGATTGATGTGTGTACTCAATGTCAGATGAGCTTATCTCGCAAAATATAATATGAAAATCTAAGCCTCAGGTACATTGGTGCCTGAGGCTATATTAAAGGTAAAAGGGGAATTACATGAATCAGGATTTGTTGGGGAACATTTATAATGACTTTTTTGGACCCGGATCAGGCGGAGACGGCAAGCCGCCGGTATTTGATGATCCAAATAAGGAGAAGGAAATCATAGAGCGCGTTGAGAAGGATTTTAAAAATGAAAAGGACAGCTCTGATGATAACGGCTCGGTGTTATCCTTTGGAGATGCAGGTAAATCAGCGCCGGATAAGGTAACGGATAAAAATCAGGATATTCTTGCAGGTGAGAAAAGGCATATTCAGGACGCTGATGAAGCCTTGAGAGAAGCAAGAGCGCTGTTTAATTCAACTCATTTTACGAAGAACATAACTGAAGGAAATGACACGGGTGTTTTGACGCCTCAGGGCGGCCAGGCACCTCAGAACGGAGAAGCACAGGTGCAGATGGCAAACTCTGCTCCTGCAGAGCAAAAGCCGGCGGAGCCTGAAACAGACCCCATGGATGATTTAAATGCTCTTATCGGTCTTGCTTCAATCAAGCATGACGTAAAGGAGCTTACTGATTTTGCCAAGGTTCAGAAGCTGAGAAAAGATGAGGGAATGAAGTCTGTTCCTGTCTCACTTCACCTTGTTTTCACAGGTAATCCCGGAACAGGTAAGACAACTGTTGCCAGAATCATTTCCAGAATCTATAAGCAGATAGGTGTTCTTTCCAAGGGACAGCTGGTGGAGGTTGACAGATCTGGACTTGTTGCAGGCTATGTTGGACAGACTGCCCTTAAGACTCAGGAAAAGATAAATGAAGCCCTTGGCGGCGTTCTTTTCATTGATGAAGCATATTCTCTTTCTCAGGAAAATGATGCCTTCGGACAGGAAGCCATTGATACAATACTTAAAGCCATGGAGGATCACAGAGATGATCTGGTAGTTATCGTTGCAGGTTACACAGCACCCATGGAGAAATTCATAAACAGTAATCCGGGCCTCAAGTCCAGATTCAATAAGTACATTGAATTCCCGGACTATTCAGTTGATGAGCTTGAAGCAATTTTCAACATGAACTGTAAAAAGTACGAGTATGAGGTAGAAGAGGATACACAAAAGCATATCCGCGAGATGATCACTGCAAGAAAGCTTGAGAGAACAGAGAACTTCGCAAATGCCAGAGAGGTAAGAAATCTCTTTGAAGAGATAGTAACGAATCAGGCAAGAAGAATTGCGGAGATCGAGTCACCTACAGCTGATGATATAAGACTCATTAAATCTGAGGACCTTATGGAAAAATCAGAGGATGAGACTAAGAAAAAAGAAGAGGCTGCTGTAGAGAGTACAGAAAATAAAGAAGCAGCTGAGACCACTGACGAAACAGTACAGACTGAAGTGTCAGAGAAGACAGCTGCCGATACAGAATCTGAATCAGACAGTTCCGAAGCTGAGGATGCACAAAATGAGGAAGCTGCTTTAGACAGTTCCGAACTTGAAGACGTGCTTTCCGAGGAATCTGCCGACGATGCTGATGGTGGGGCCCAGGAGGAAGACCATCAGGACGGTGGCGATTCTGGCCTTGCCACCGAATAACAGAGCAATAACTGTAACAGATCCATCAAATCCCATTCGAACATATTTGAATGGGATTTTTTTTAGCAGTCTTTCACTGATGATAACAGGGATAGCGTCATAGGGAGCAACACCCATGTCAGCATTCATGTAAAAGGAAGCTGCGATTACGAAACAGAGAAGGGCAAATGCAAATACCAATGCTCTGTAGGGCCATGTGGTAAAAAGATATTCGGGCAGATTTTTTTTCCAAAGCCACCCGAAGAACTCAGCTATGTAGCCGATAAAAACCATGTTGGCAACAGTTCCGGGACCGATAAGGTTTCTTGCATACAGGATTACAAGAATAAAGAGAACCAGATTTAGTCCTAACTGCCAGGTACCAAGTCCGATACCGAGCCTGTTTGAAAGGGTTACGTTCATAAAGGTGCAGGGATCGGTTCCCAGGTCAACCTTTATGAGGAAGGAGAGGAAAAATCCCATAAGGAAAACTCCAATCGACATAACCGTGAATTTCTTTTTAAATAACGGATCCTTTGTAAATCTATCAAGTACAGCCATAGTGAACCTTCTTTCCTGATTGATGTTCATAGCAAAAAGAACGCTTAGTAAGACCTGCCTTTTTGCATGCGACCTTACTAATTTAGTGCATTTTGAAAATATTGTAAAGTATTAATACTTCCCATCCCGGATGAATAAAGAAGCCTTGGCACCCGTCGGCTTTTTGAAAGAGCTCCGGCTCCGGTCAGAGGGTCAGGCAGGTCTTTTACCTTCCGTGCCTCAGAACATTCCAAAATCCTCCTCTTGTCAAGAACATGTGCGATTTTGCATAACTCATACATTTCCGTAAGATAGCAAAAGCCCCATGCAGTCATTTCTTGTCTTTATAGCTGAGTGATGATTATTCTTATGCCCATGTATCCTTTGTGCGCGCGAAAACAAAGGATACATGGGCATTAGAAAAATCTCACGAGGATAACGAGACAAGAAATGACTGCATGGGGCTATGCTATCTAACGGAAATGTACTCAGACATGTTGCAAAATCACACATATGACAAGAGGAGGATTTTGGAATTTCGGCAGAGGAAGGTAAAAGACCTGCCTGACCCATGGACCGGAGCCGGAGCTTTCTTTCACAAGCCGACGGGTGCCAAGGCTTCTTTATTCATCCGGGATGGGAAGTATTTGTAAAGTATTAGTTAAAGAGTCTTAAAAAACAATTAAATCACGCGCAGGGGTTATATGCTCTGCGATTTTTAGTGTATTATACAATTACAGATAATAAGGGGAATTTCGATGAATATTTATTTGTGTGGCGTTAATGAAACGCTAACCGAGGCTATAGAAAATATAAATAAAAATGATATAGATGGCAGAACTTTTGCTCTTGATGAGGAAAGGGACAGGTGCTATGTGGGAGATGAAAAATTCAGGGAAGCTCCCGTGATAATCAACTATCACAACACATACTATGCACCTGAGGTAGTATCTGCTAATTGAGGGAATTATGCTTAGGAACGAAGAAATAGATCAATTGACAGGGTTGTCAAATCTGTATTCATTCAGAGATAAAGCACAGAAAATGATAGATGATCCCGAACTTAGAAAAAAGGATCCTGTTATCATTTATTTTGATGTGGAGAATTTCAAAGCATATAATGCAAAGTTTGGTTTTGAGGCCGGGGATCGCTTTTTACAGAACATGGCAAAGAGCATCAGGAAGATTTTTCCGGAGCTCCTTGTAGCCAGATTTTCGGACGATCACTTTGTTGCCCTTGCCTATGGCAATTCCGTAGAGGCCAGGATCAATGACGTCTACAGAAGAGTAAAGGGCTATAATCCTGATGCGGACATACAGATGAGGGCAGGAGTCTACGAGCTGGAATATGATGACGCCGATGTAAGTATCGCCTGCGATAAAGCAAGGATGGCCTGCAACAGTATAAAAAACAGCTATGACGCCATCGTCCGTGTTTATGATAAAGAGATAGGCAATAGAATAAATCTGGCAAACTACATCATTCATAATATTAATGAGGCAGTTTTAAAGGGATATATCAAGGTCTATTATCAGCCCATTGTAAGAGTAATAAGCGGCAAAGTGTGCGGCTTTGAAGCTCTTGCCAGGTGGATTGATCCTGAGCATGGCTTTCTTATGCCCAGTGTCTTTATTCCTGTTCTTGAGGACGCACATCTTATCTACAAGCTTGATGCCTTTGTGGTCAGACAGGTCTGCGAAGATCTCAGGGAGTTTACGGATCAGGGCTATAAGCCTTATCCTGTTTCGGTTAATTTTTCCCGCTCGGATTTCCATCAGAGAGATATGTACCGCGTTGTAAACGACGCGGTTACAAGTAATGATATTCCAAGAAGTCTTATTCATGTTGAGATTACAGAGAGTGCTCTTGAGGATGAATCAGGCATTCTTAAGGGCACCATGGATAAATTCAGACATGGCGGATATCAGGTATGGATGGATGATTTTGGTAGCGGATATTCTTCATTCAATCTGCTTAAGGACTACGAATTTGATGTCCTTAAATTCGACATGAAATTCCTTCAGGATTTCGCATCAAAACCAAGAGAAACAGCTATTTGGGAAAACATAATAAATATGGCTGAGGAAATCGGCATACAGACTCTGGCAGAGGGCGTTGAAACTCTTGAAACCTGGGAGTTTTTAAAGCGCGTAGGCTGTGAGAAGGCTCAGGGCTATTTCTTTGGAAGACCCATGAGTAAAGAGGAAATACTCGATTATCTTGATGAGTCCGGGGAGAAGGTTTTTGCATGTAAACAGGAGACAAGGTTTGAGGATCTGTTAAGTGAAAACAATACAATCCTTCTTGAGGATGACAGTGAAGAGAGTATCGAAGAAAAGCAGGCGGGCATTGCCGAAGAGCTTTATATGTCAAATTCCGAAATGTATACCAAGCTTGCTGCAAGAGGCTTTGCTTCGCTTTTAGAATACAATTCCTATTCACAGTTTCAGAAGTATTCGTTTTTCATAGTTGCGGATCTTTCTAATGATAAGCTTATGAATCTGCATCTCAGTAAGCAGAGGAAGATTCTTGATAAGAGATACAGATCCGATGATTCCTATGAAGCCATGATCGAAGAGATAGTAAGGGATACGGTTATTCAGGAGGAAAAGGGCGACGTTTCAACCTTTTTTAACAGAGACAGACTCATTCTCGCATATCATAGCGGGATTAATAGTGATAACATAGAGTTTCACAGAATAGCTAGCGTTAAGGTTGAGCCCAGGTGGACCCATACCACCTATGAGATAGTAGAAGAGGATGGGAAGCTGGTTGCATACTTCCTTTCTTTTGATATTGATGAGTATAGGAAATCCAAGGAACTGGTCAGACAGATGGCTGAGAGAGATACTCTCACAGGACTTTATAACAGACATACTGCGGTTCCGCTCATAAGAAACAGACTCTACAGACATCAGAAGGGCAGGGCTGCCATGATAATGATGGATGTGGATTCCTTCAGGGAAATCAATGACAGATACGGGCATCTTGCAGGCGATGAGGTGCTTAGAAGAATAGCGGCAAGACTGGATGACATTTTTGGAAGGGACGGAATTGTATGTCACATCGATCAGGATGAATTCCTGATATTTGTAGAGGATGTGGATGAGAGTGATCTGAAAAACAGAATAGACAGATTCAGTGGCAATGTCTTTGAAGTCAGGTTCCACAACGACCTTATTCCATTCACTGTTTCCTGCGGCTATGTGATTCATCCCGATCAGGGAAGAGGCTATCACGATCTGTACAGGAAGGCCGATACTGCACTTTGTAATGCAAAAAATCATGGTAACGGTCTGGCGCAAAAGTATGAGGAAGGTTAACAGCTAAGAGGAAGCTCGGAAAATGTCTGATAAAAAGAAAGAGAGCATCATAAGGCATTTTATCTTTTTGGTAATGCTGACGCTCTGTACGATCATCACCATAAAAAATAATGTTCATATAGATAATGGCGAGGATATGACAACGTTTCAGTATTTTGCTGTGTATCTTTTTAAGTTTTCGCCAATTATTGTGCTGTCGGCTCTTGAAGGCGTTATACCTTCTATTGCATCATGCATTATTCTTTTTATCGCCAAGACAATCATTAATAAGGAACTTGCTTTTACCACGGCTATCTATATAGTGGGCGGAGCAATAACTCATTATTGTTCCATGGTCGGATTGTTTTCAAAAAAGCGCAAAGCTTTGATAATGATTTTTGTCTATATGTTGCTTTATGGCAGTGTATGGGGAGGTGTTCTTGGAATATTGGCAGGCCGTGGCTTTGCCGAGTTTTTCCCAACCAGAAGCATTTATTATTTCCTAAATGAGCTTCCGGAAGCCTTTGTTGCGGTTTCTATTGTATATATCATCTTTGGAATGGCTCCAAATAAGATAAGGGGATTGTTTTTCTGTGGTATTTTTTACAGAACAGATGCTGATCCTTTATCTAAGAAAATTGCGGATATTCGAAGCTCAAAGCTGAGTATGGCTGTTTCCGCAACCATTGGTATACAGGCAATCGTGCTTGGAATTTGTGCTGCTGTATATGCAAATACCCTTATTCCGGGCATGCAGGGAACCGTAAATGGAACGGAAAGCCCTGAGGTTACGGCAATTATTGAGGGTATTAACTTTAGTGAAGTAAGCAATGTCATTATCCTTGAGCAGCGCGTCAGTGAAATTGAGACAGCAAGAAATCAAAACAATGAGGTATTTTGGTTTAATGAGCAGACGCTGATATTTGATACAAAGCTGATCATGTTGATACTTATTGTAATTATCCCTATGAGTGTAATTGCGAACCAGTATGCGCAGGTCAGGATAGCGCAGCCGATACAAAGAGTGGCGGATTCTGTCGGGGCATTCTATGAGTTTGGGGCCTCCAAGCTGGATGATAACCTTGACAGACTGCGAGGGCTTAACATTACTACAGGTGATGAGATTGAGTACATGTACCGGACCTTCGTTAAAACGGCGGAAACCATGGTACAGTATGTGAAAATGATACAAGCCCAGAGAACTCTGGCTGATGAGCTGAGAGCGCAGCAGATGGCCAATGAGGCGAAAACCATTTTCCTTTCAAACATGTCTCATGAGATCAGAACTCCCATAAACGCCATGCTGGGCTTCAATGAGATGATACTAAGGGAGAGTAAAGATCCTGAGATAACGAAGTACGCTTCGAATGTTAACAACTCCGGAAAACTACTACTTGGTCTTGTAAATGATATCCTTGATTTTTCCAGGATTGAAGCAGGTAAGACAGAGATTATCCCTGTTGAATACGATCTCAGCTCTCTTGTAAATGATCTGATAAATACGACAAAGGTTCGTATGGAAGGTAAGAACCTTGAATTAAAGACGAATATTTCAACAGATCTTCCGTTGATTCTTATGGGTGATGAGCTTCGTATTAAGCAGTGCGCCATGAACCTTCTCACCAATGCCATTAAATATACGGAGACAGGAAGCATTACCTTTACCGTTGATCACAGAAAGATTGATGATGATACCATCTCTCTCAGGATCAGAGTTAAGGATACCGGAATCGGTATTAAAAAAGAGGATATGGAGAAGCTGTTTGCTCCCTTTGAGAGAATCGAGGAGAGTAAAAACAGGACTATCGAGGGCACCGGCCTTGGAATGAATATCGTTAAAAAGCTGCTTGCTCTTATGAATTCAAGACTTCTTGTAAGCAGCCAGTACGGTGTCGGAAGCGAATTCTCCTTTAGTGTTAAGCAAAAGGTACTTAACTGGAATCCAATCGGAGATTTCGCAGCCACCTATGAAGAAACCCTAATGGGACAGGAAACCTACAGGGAGAGCTTCAGAGCACCGGAGGCAAGGATATTGGTTGTGGATGATACCCTTGCAAATCTCACTGTCATAAAGGGACTTCTTAAGCCCACAAAGGTGAAAGTTGATCTTGCAGAGAGCGGCTATGAGGCATTGGAAAAGGTTTGTGAAAACAGATATCATATCATTTTCATGGATCACAGGATGCCGAAGATGGATGGTATAGAGACGCTCCATGCAATGCAGGAGATGGAAGAGAACCTTAATAAGGATGTTCCTGTATATGCTCTTACCGCCAACGTAATAAGCGGTGCAAGAGAGATGTACCTTAAGGAAGGCTTCGCAGGATATCTGCCAAAGCCCATAGATTCAGCAAGACTTGAAGATACGATAATGAAAAATCTTCCGGAGGATATCATAATAAGGCCGGGAGATGATGGGTTTGAGGATAACCTTGCCGGAGACGGTATCAGCTGCGAGGATTTGGAAGCAATCGGTATCATGACCAAGCTTAAAGGAATCGATTTTGATACCGGCTCATCCAACTGCGGAGGTCCTTCGGCACTAATGGAGGTTGCCACGGACTTTGCTCTTTCCATCGATGCGAAGGCAAGTGCTATCGAGGATGCATGGCAGAATGAGGATTTTGAAAACTACACAACCTTTGTTCATGGACTAAAGAGCAGCGCCAGAGTTATAGGCGCAACAGACCTTTCCAATCTGGCTGCATATCTTGAGCAGTGCGGAAATGACAAGGATATCGATGAGATAAACAAACGAACGCCGGAGCTCTTAGTGCAATTTAAAGCCTATCGTGAGTTCTTAAAGCCCCTTGCGGAGGCAGGAGAAAATGATGAAGAGGAGCAAAAGAAGCCTCTCATCGAGCCTGAAGAATTGAAGGGAGCCCTCAGGAGTCTTAAAGAGTTCGTTGAAGGAAACTATTTTGACAGTGCGGATGATGTGGTCTCTATGATGGATGACTATCGGATGCCTGATGACTTCAAAGCTACCTATAAAGAGATTAAAAGACTTCTCTCTGCTGTTGACAGAGATGGTCTGTTGAAGCTATTGTAAAAAAGATGTTTGCAGGAAAAGAAGGTGCAGATATGGTAAAAAGAGTACTTCTTATTGGATCACCGAAAAGCTTTATGGTTAATGCCATAGCAAGAGGCTTACAGAATGAAAACTATGAGGTTATTCAATGTGAGTTTACGGCAGCAGCAATTGACAGTGTAGAGGATAAACCTCCGCTCTATGTTTTATATCTTGGAGATCTTAATTTTGATGATGCGGAAATGAGCGGATTATCTGCGCTTAAATATCTGGATGAAGCCATAGACAGGGAGCATTTCTTCCTTTATGAAGTAGGAAATAACGATGAGCTTTCCTATGCGGAAAAATTTTTATCCAAGATAAAGGTGACTGAGACATATCAAAGACCCATAGATGTCAAGATGCTGGCAGAGGATCTTGATATGGCTGTTGAGAGCAATAAAATGGGCGATGATCAGAAAAAGAAAATTCTGGTTGTTGATGATGACGGCACCATGCTCAGAATGATCAGAACCTGGCTCTCGGTGAAGTACAGAGTTTACATGGCAAGCTCAGGTAAGATAGCCCTTACTTTTCTTCAGAACAACAAGGTTGATCTCGTACTTTTGGATTATATGATGCCTCAGATGGATGGACCTGAGGTTTTAAAGCAGATCAGGATGGATGATAATATGAAGGAGCTTCCTGTTATGTTCCTGACATCTAAGAGCGACAAGGAAAGCGTTATTACAGTTGCTGCCCTTAGACCTGAGAAGTATCTTTTGAAAACGATGCCTAAGGCAAAGCTGATTCATGCAATAGACGAATTTTTCTTCGGCCCCTATGCATGATAAAGACTTACTTTAATTATATATTTGGAGGAGAACACGTATGATAAAAAGACTTGCAGATGCCATCAAGAGGACCCAGGCACCTATTGTTGTGGGCCTTGATCCCAAGACAGACTTTATTCCGAAGAGAATTCTGGAGAAGGCAGTAGCAGAGCATGGTAACACTGCGGAAGCAGTAGCAGAGAGCTTCTTTGCGTTCAACAAGGAAATAGTTGACCATATCTGCGATCTTGTACCTGCAGTAAAACCGCAGATTGCCATGTATGAGCAGTATGGAATTCCCGGGCTTGTGGCTTATCAGAAGACCATTGATTACTGTCATGAAAAGGGCCTTCTTGTAATCGCCGATGTAAAGAGAGGCGATATAGGCTCGACATCTGAATCTTATGCCCTTGCACACCTTGGTGCTTCTAAGGTTGGCGATACCCTTGTAAAGGGCTTTGATGCAGATTTTGCAACAGTTAATCCTTACCTTGGCTCAGACGGTGTAAAGCCTTTTATAAACGTTTGTAATGAATTTGATAAGGGTATATTTGTACTTGTTAAAACCTCCAATCCCAGCAGCGGTGAGTTGCAGGATAAGAGCTGCGACGGCAAGCCTCTCTATGAGACAGTTGGTGCTCTGGTTGAGAAATGGGGACAGGAGTCCATGGATGGTGATTACAGCAATGTAGGTGCTGTTGTAGGTGCTACATATCCCGAGATGGGTAAGGTCCTCAGAGATGTTATGCCTCACGCATTCATCCTTGTGCCTGGCTATGGTGCACAGGGCGGAAAAGGCTCTGATCTTGTACATTTCTTTGATAAGGACGGTCTTGGCGCAATAGTCAATTCCTCAAGAGGCATTATCGCAGCCTGGAAGAATGAAAAGTACGGTGATCCCTCCAAGGAGTTCCTTGGCGATGCTGCAAGACTTGCGGTTATCGACATGCAGGAAGACATTAAGAGTGCACTAGGCTGATACCTATAATACATATTTGCTGACAGTTATTTATGTTATAATTTTGATTGTTTATAAAAGAATTTTTCAAAGGAGTTTTGTTAAAAATGGAAAGCTACAAGGAAGAATTTATCAACTTTATGGTGGACAGTAATGTCCTTAAATTTGGAGAGTTTACACTTAAGAGCGGACGTAAATCACCATTTTTCATGAATGCCGGTGCTTATGTTACAGGCTCTCAGCTCAGAAAGCTCGGTGAATATTATGCAAGAGCTATTCACGACACCTATGGTCTTGAATTTGATGTTCTTTTCGGACCTGCATACAAGGGAATACCCCTTGCAGTTGTTACCTGTGTAGCTATCAGTGAATTATACGGAAGAGAGATCAGATACTGTTCAAACCGCAAGGAGATCAAGGACCACGGCGATAAGGGTATCCTTCTTGGAACCAAGCTTCGCGACGGTGACAGAGTTCTTATTATCGAGGATGTTACTACTTCAGGAAAATCCATCGAGGAGACAGTTCCGATCATCCGCGAGCAGGCTGATGCCGATATTGTTGGACTCATGGTTTCACTTAACCGTCAGGAGAAGGGTCAGGATTCTGATATGAGCGCTCTTTCCGAGATTCGTGAGCGCTATGGCTTTGAGGCAAACGCCATTGTTACAATGCAGGAGGTTGTTGAGTGCCTCTACAACAAACCGATAGACGGAGAAGTTATTCTTACAAAGGATATCAAAAAGGCTATCGATGAGTATTATAAGGAGTACGGAGCAGCTGACGTTAAGTTTGGCTGATGATATTTATGGAGGAGTCAAGGAAAAGGAAAAAGTTTAGATTAAAGCTTCCGGTCAGACGAAGGGACCGCTATGTTTTCACGGATAAAAAGCATCCGGAGAAGGGCGTCTTTTCATCGGCGCTTGGTCTTATCAGTCTGGTGACGATCATCTATGCGGTGGTTCTGTCGTTTAAAAACGGCGGTCAGGCGCAGGCCAGGTTTGCGGTGGCTGTTTTAATCTGCATAATATATGCGATAGTGGGGCTTGTACTGGGAATAATGTCCAGAATGGAGAGAGATATTTTCAGGTTCTTCCCGCATCTAGGTATTATACTTAATTCTATCTCACTTCTTTTCATGGGCGTGTTACTGTTTCTTGCATTTATGTGAGGTGCAAATATGAACAGAAGCCAAAAGGATGAGGAAAACCAAAGAAGTGTACAGCTTGTGCTGCTTCTATGCTACATGCTGTATACTATTGGCCTTGCAATTGCTTCGATAACAAGAGGCTGGGAGATATGGACTGTTCCCGTTATGTTTTTGGGAGTGGCCATCTCCTGGAGCCTTTATACCACAGGTCATTTTGAATTCAGATTTCGTATTTACATATACGCAGGTTTTATTTCGCTTGCGACTTTCTTCTATGGTACACATTCTGATGCTCTGTACCATTCCGCTTTGATCATAGTTCTATCCATGCTGCTTTTTGCTCTCACTGAGGAAAAGCCGGCACTTCGGATTCTTTTCATGTCATATGTAATGCTGATGGCATATCACATATTGCTTATTATTTTAAAGAAAGAGGATAACGACAATTTCTTTTCATCCATAACGCTTCTTAATCTTCTGGCTGTAGTTGTTGCAAACAGGGTTGCGGGATACGTGTGCGAAATGCTTAATATGTCCCGCAGCGTATCTGATGATCTGGAGAGACAGCTTGGCGAAATGAAGCAAAAGTCCGAGGACTTTATGGCGAATGTTTCCCACGAGTTGAGAACTCCCATAAACGTTGTTATTGGTCTGTCATCAATCCTTATAAAGGATGAGAAGGTAGACAGAAAAAGGGCGGACCTTAATGCCATTCAGAATGCCGGTCGAAGGCTCTTTGGTCGAATCGAAGATATCCTTGATTACACAGAGATTGATACAGACAGTATCACTATTTCCAATGATGAATATCACATCTCATCAATAATAAACGACGTTGTAACAGAATATAGAGAAACTCTCGGACAGACTGCCCCTGAGCTTGTGGTTGATATGTATGCAACTATCCCTGCAAGAATGATGGGAGATGCTCTTAGAATAAAGCGAATCATAAGACACGTTGTAACCAATGCCGCTAAATTCACCGATGAAAACGGCTGTGTATTTCTTCGGGTTTTTGCAAGAAAAAAGAATTATGGCGTAAATCTCTGTATTGAGGTATCTGATACCGGTATCGGTATGTCTGAGGAAGAGCTTAGCAGAGTAACAACCGCAGCTTATCAGGCAGATTCCGGAAGAAGCAGAAGAGTAGAGGGTATCGGCCTTGGACTTTCCATAGTATATGGCTTTGTTAAAGAGATGGGCGGCTTCGTTCATATCAAAAGTGAAAAGAAAAAAGGAACCAAGGTCAGTATCAGTATTCCTCAGAAGGTTATAGATGATAAGCCAAGCGTAGTTGTTGACAGATCTGCAAAGATATCTGCTGCCTGCTATCTTAAGACCTCCAAATATAAGAGTCCTGCAGTACGCGAATATTATATTGCCATGCTAAGATCCACATTTAATGAGCTTGCTATGCCCTTTAACTTTGTGACAGAGCTTGATGCCCTTAAGTCACTGGTGGATACAGGTAACATCACCCATATTTTTACAGCTGAGGAAGAATACACAGAACAGAAAAAGTACCTTGAATTTATAGGAAGAGATATAGATATAGTTGTATCCGTATCACCGGGCTTTAGAATTCCCAGAGATAGCAATGCTACCTTTGTAAGAAAGCCTGTATTTAGTCATTCTCTTGTAAGTGCCATAAACAGAAAGCTTGCCCTTTGGGAATTTGATCCTGAGATAAGCGGTAAGAGGCTTAGCTTTGAGGATGTAAAGGTTCTTGTCGTAGACGATGAGGAGATGAACCTTATCGTTGCAAAGGGTATTCTTGATGGCTACGGAATGGATGTAACTCTTGTAAGAGGCGGAATGGAAGCTCTTCATGAGTGTGAAAAGACTAGATTTGACGTTATTTTCATGGATCATATGATGCCGGATGTTGATGGTGTTGAAGCAATGAAGCTCATCAGAAAGCATTACGGAACAGATGACCATACAATGATCATTGCCTTTACTGCCAATGCGGTAAGTGGTGTCAGAGAGATGTTCATGAAGGAAGGCTTTGATGAATTTATCGCAAAGCCCATTGAAAGCTCTGAGCTTGAGCGTGTGCTCAAAAAGGTTCTGCCCTCTACCATGTGGCAGTATAAAGCCATTGAACAGGAAGAATCCTATGAATATTCATACTCAAATGAAGGCACCGGTATTGCCGAGAGATTTGTTGTCCTTGATGCTGCGGAAGGTATCAGACTCTGCAGAGGCAACGAGGGATTCTTTGGTGAGGTCCTTGAGGAGTTTATGCGGGATTCAGAGGATGTTATGGCAGAGCTCCAGGCCTGCTATGAGAGAAAGGACTGGGCTAATTACAGGGTTATCCTCAACGGACTTAAGCTTTCAGCCCGAATAATCGGTGCAGAGGAGTTGTCCAGAGAAGCTCAGGAAATTGAGAGGGCTGCGGCCGAGAAATGGGAGGCATATATTATCGCTAACCATGAGTCCCTAGAGAGGCGAATAGAAGAAGTTAATGCCGACATATCAAGAGTATATGGAGGTGATGCATCATGATTATACAAAAGCTGTTTAACAACGTTGAAGATCACAACAAAAGCCTCCAGGAGAGAGTATTTGTCATTCTGACTTTTATCGGAATGCTATCTGTATTTTTGCTCATCTTTATCGGAATGATCATGGGTGATAATATTCTTAACACTCTGGCTCTGGTAGCATGTTTCTTTGGTTTTCTTGGCGTAATTATTTTTTCTATAAAAAAGAGACGGGTTCAGACAGGCGCAACCATAATTGGTGTTGTTCTTGTTGTTTTTCTGCTGCCCCTTTCATTCATTTATGGCGGAGGAATCTATGGCGGATCGCCGCTGTGGTTTATCTTTGGCTTTGCTTTTATCGGAATGACTGTTGCCGGAAAAAGAAAATATGTGCTTATGGCAATTGGAGCCATAGCCATGTCCGCATCCTATTATCTTGCTTATATGTACCCCGAATATGTTGCCAAGCACACAATACTTGCTGCTCATATGGATTCACTTATAAGTAATCTTATTGTCAGTATTCTGCTTGTTGTAATGATCCTTTTTGAAAACAGGGTATATATTTCTGAAAACAAACTTATCGAAAAACAGAAGGAAGAAATTCAGAAGCTTTCTCAGTCAAAGAGTAAATTTTTCTCAACAGTCAGCCATGAGATCAGGACCCCTATAGATACCATGGTTGGTTTTAATGAGCTTATTATTCGTGACTCTGATTCGGAGGAGATTACAGAGAATGCACTGAATATAAAGAGTGCGGGAAGGATGCTGCTTAACCTTGTAAATGATGTCCTCGATGTTGCTAAGCTTGAGTCCGGAAAAATGGAGATCGTACCTAATGAGTATGATGTTATTAACATGCTCTCCGAGACCATTAACATGACCTACGAGGAGGCTCATGAAAAGAGGCTTAAGTATTATGTGGACATTGATCCCCAGACTCCTAAAATACTCATCGGCGATGATATAAGAATAGAGCAGATACTTATAAATCTTCTTAATAACGCCATAAAGTATACAAATGAAGGTAGCATTACCCTGTCCCTAAGAACTAAGCCCATGGGCCCCGGCGAGATAATGCTGGTATTTACTGTTGAGGATACAGGTATCGGTATTAAAAAAGATGCCATTGCTTACGTTTTTGATGAATTTAAGAGAGTCAATGAGAACGGTGCAAAGGACGTAATGGGAACCGGTCTTGGACTTACCATCGTAAAGATGCTTACCGAGCAGATGAATGGTGAGATTCAGGTTAACAGTATATATACAAAGGGCTCCAGCTTTGTTGTTACACTTCCTCAGGAAGTGGTTAAAAGTGAGCCTGTTGGCGAAATTACTCTGGAAGATTTAAGGAATAAGGAGCTGGCATCGGAGTACAGACAGAGCTTTGAGGCTCCCGGCGCCAGAATACTGATTGTTGATGATAATCAGATGAACCGCGTGGTAACCAAGAGACTGCTTCGTGATACTAAGATGGAAATTGACGAAGCGGCAAGCGGCATAGAGTGTCTTGAAAAATGTGCGAATATTCAGTATGAATGTATTTTTATGGATCAGGTAATGCCTGAGATGGATGGTACCGAATGCCTTCGTCAGATTAGGCAGCAGATGGGTGGAATGAACAGAGAGACACCCGTCGTTGTCATAACAGCCTTCACAACAGGTGATGATCAGGCTAAGTTCCGCATGGCAGGCTTTGATGGATATATCTTAAAGCCTGTTAACGGTGAGATGCTTGAGAATACTCTGCTAAGAATCCTTCCTGCCGATCTTATCAGAAGAACAAGACCGTTAGAAGCTAATCAGGCAGGTGGCAAGAAGGGCAATTTACATAAGGATAGGCTTCCTATTCTTATTACTACAGAAAGCGTATGTGATCTTCCTCCCGAAATGATCGAAAAGATGAGAATTCCGATTATCCCGTTCTCTATCAGAAACAAGAACGGTTCGTTTATTGACGGTGTTGAGACCGAGACGGAAGGTGTACTTGAATACATATCAGAAAACGGAAACGAAGATCTTTTTGCAGAATCGCCATCTGTTCAGGAATATGAAGAATTCTTTGCATCAAGACTTGATGAAGCTGATAATGTCATTCATATCAGTATGTCAGGAAAGGCCGGAGGTGCTTATCATATAGCAATGGAGGCAGCAGCCTCCTTCGACAGGGTGCATATTGTGGATTCCGAATCACTTTCATGTGGTGTCGGAATGCTTGTGCTTGAGGCACATAATCTTGTTCAGGCAGGCTTTGATGCGGCAGAGTGTGTGCGTCAGCTTGACAAGATCAAGAAGAGAATTCATACAAGCTTTCTTATTAACAATATCGATTACCTCATTAAGCTTGGCAGAATCAATCCGCGCATGAAGGGCGTCAGCAGAATCTTTATGCTTAAACCCGGTATTCTTTTCAGAGATGGAAGGGGAACTTTGATGAGAATGTTCATGGGTGCTGCTGCCAAGGCCAAAAAGCGTTATATTGGTATGCAGTTCGATACCGGAAGGCTTATTGATAAAAGAAGAGTATTTATCACTCACACAGGGCTCACTGCCTCGGAGCTTGATGATATTCTCAGATGGGTAGGCGATGAGATGATTTTTGATGAGGTTATTGTGCAGAAAGAGTCGGCTGCATGTGCTGCGATCCATGGTCAGGGCGCCTTTGGAATAATCTTCCTGTATGAGGATGAATAAGGTTGAAAATCTGTCGTATAGTATGGTATAAAAGTTAGGGTAAAAAAAACTATTCTTTGGAGGAGAAGCTATGGCAAAAGTTGGGATAGTCATGGGCTCTGATTCAGATATGCCTGTTATGTCTAAAGCAGCGCAGATTCTGGATGAGCTCGGTATTTCTTATGAGATGAACATCATTTCTGCACACAGAGAGCCGGATGAGTTTTTTGAATATGCAAAAAGCGCAGAATCTAAGGGCTTTAAAGTAATCATCGCGGGAGCCGGTATGGCGGCGCATCTTCCCGGTATGTGTGCGGCTATTTTCCCCATGCCAGTTATTGGAATCCCCATGCACACCACATCTCTTGGTGGAAGGGATTCATTATACAGTATTGTACAGATGCCTACCGGTATTCCGGTTGCAACTGTTGCAATTAACGGAGGAGCTAACGCAGGACTTCTTGCGGCTAAGATTCTTGCTACATCTGATGCTGAGCTCCTTGCAAAACTCAAGGATTATTCAAACGGCTTGAAGGAACAGGTTGTTAAAAAGGACGCCCACCTTCAGGAAGTTGGATATAAGAACTATTAATTAAATATTGAAGAACCAAATCGGAGGAAAACATGTCAGAGCTGAACTACAAAAATGCAGGGGTGGATATCGAAGCTGGTTACAAATCAGTGGATATGATCAAAGGATTTGTAAAGGAGACCATGAGACCGGAAGTGCTTGGAGGTCTTGGTGGATTTTCCGGAGCTTTTTCCCTTTCGAATATCAAGAACATGAAGGATCCTGTTCTTTTATCGGGAACAGATGGAGTAGGAACCAAGATTAAGCTGGCCTTTATTCTTGATAAGCATGACACTATTGGAATTGACGCCGTTGCAATGTGCGTAAACGATGTCATCTGTGCAGGTGGTGAGCCACTGTTTTTCCTTGATTACATAGCATGCGGTAAGAACTATCCCGAGAAGATAGCTCAGATCGTAAAGGGTGTAGCTGAGGGCTGCAAGCAGTCTGAATGTGCACTTGTAGGTGGCGAGACCGCTGAGCATCCCGGCCTTATGCCTGAGGATGAATATGACCTTGCAGGCTTTGCTGTAGGTGTCGTTGATAAGGCAGATATGATTGACGGAAGCACCATTAAGGCAGGCGATACACTTATAGGTGTTGCCAGCAGCGGAGTTCACAGCAACGGTTTTTCTCTTGTTCGTAAGGTTTTCGATATGACTAAGGAAAGCCTTGAGACATATTATGATGAGCTCGGAACTACTCTTGGTGAAGCGCTTCTTGCTCCCACAAGAATCTATGTGAAGATGCTTAAGCAGATAAAAAAGGATGGCATTACGGTTAAGGGCTGCAGCCACATCACAGGCGGCGGTTTCTATGAGAACATTCCGAGAATGCTTCCCGATGGCGTAAGAGCTGTTGTTAAGAAGGACAGCTATGAGGTTCCTGCTCTTTTCAAGCTTATGCAGAAGAAGGGCAATCTCGATGAGGATATGATGTATAACACCTACAATATGGGTCTTGGTATGGTACTGGCTGTTGATCCTGCTGATGCACAGGCTACACTTGCAGCAATCGAGGCATCAGGCGAGAAGGGATTCATCGTCGGCAGCGTAGAGGCAGGAGATAAGGGAGTTACATTATGCTGAGAATAGCGGTTCTTGTTTCCGGCGGCGGTACTAACCTCCAGGCGATCATTGATGCCATAGACAATGGAAAGATTACAAACACCGAGATTTCAATGGTGTTTAGCAATAACAGGAATGCCTTTGCTCTTGAAAGAGCCGCAAAGCATGGTATTAAGACGCAGGTACTGGTGCCAAAGGAATTCGGCAGCAGGGATGAATTTAACGAAGCCTTTTATGAGCTGCTTATAAAAGAGAATCCGGACCTTATCGTACTTGCAGGCTGCCTTGTTGTTATTCCTGAAAAAATTGTAAAGGCCTTTCAGGGCAGAATCATTAATATACATCCTTCACTTATACCTTCATTTTGCGGCACAGGCTATTATGGTCTGAAGGTGCATGAGAAGGCCCTTGAGAGGGGAGTGAAGGTGTCAGGTGCCACGGTACATTTTGTGGATGAAGGTACAGATACAGGACCGATTATTCTGCAAAAGGCAGTTTATGTAAGACCTGATGATACTGCAAAGACGCTTCAGCAGCGTATTATGGAGCAGGCTGAGTGGAAGATTCTTCCAAGAGCCATTGATCTTATAGCAAACGGAAAAGTAACACTTGAAGGCGGGAAGGCTGTAATTGACGACTATGACCCAGATGAGATATAAGGAGCGAGTATGAAAGTTTTGATTGTTGGCGGAGGCGGAAGAGAGCATGCTATCGCCGAGGCGGTTTCCAGAAGTAAGCACCTTGATAAGCTTTATTGTGCACCCGGTAATGCGGGAATTGCAGAGTATGCAGAGTGTGTTCCGATCACTCCCATGGAATTTGACAAGCTGGTTGAATTTGCAAAGGATAAGCAGATTGACCTTACAATAATCGGAATGGACGATCCTCTTGTTGGCGGTATCGTAGATGCTTTTGAAGCAGAGGGCCTTCGAGTATTCGGACCTCGCAAGAATGCAGCAATCCTTGAGGGAAGCAAGGCCTTTTCCAAGGATCTTATGAAAAAATACAATATTCCCACAGCTGCTTATGAGACCTTTGAGGATCCGGCTGAAGCGCTTGAGTACCTTAAGACTGCTAAGTTCCCTATTGTACTTAAGGCTGACGGACTTGCACTTGGTAAGGGCGTTCTCATCTGCGAGACCTTAGAGGATGCTAATGCAGGCGTTCGTGAGATCATGCAGGACAAGAAGTTTGGTGATGCCGGCAAGAAGATGGTTATTGAAGAATTCATGACAGGTCGTGAGGTTTCAGTGCTGTCCTTTGTTGACGGTAAGACCATTAAGCTCATGAGCTCCGCACAGGATCATAAGCGTGCAGGAGACGGAGATACAGGTCTTAACACCGGCGGAATGGGTAATTTCTCACCCAGTCCCTTCTATACAGAAGAGGTTGATGCTTTTTGTAAGGAGCACATCTATCAGAGAACTGTTGATGCCATGCGCGCAGAGGGCAGAGAGTTCAAGGGAGTTATATTCTTTGGTCTTATGCTGACAGAGGATGGCCCCAAGGTTCTTGAGTACAATGCAAGATTTGGTGATCCCGAGGCTCAGGTTGTTCTTCCAAGACTCCAGACAGATATGATTGAAGTCTGCGAGGCTGTTATAGATGGTAAGCTTGATCAGGTAGATCTTAAATTTGAGGATAAGGCAGCAGTATGCGTAGTTCTTGCATCTGAGGGCTATCCTGTAAAATATGAAAAGGGTAAGGAAATAACAGGTCTTGAAAACTTCAAGGGTAAGGATGGATATTACTGCTTCCATGCCGGATCTAAGTTTGAGGGCGACAAGATCGTTACCAACGGGGGAAGAGTTCTTGGCATAACAGCCAAAGGCGATACTCTGGCTGAGGCCAGAAAGAAAGCCTACGAAGCTACAGAATGGGTTAGCTTTGAGAACAAATATATGCGTCATGATATCGGCAAGGCCATAGATGAGGCATAATATAAAAAACCACTAATTTTAGAAGAATCAACATATTATACTCCAATATATGGTATAATCCTTGTAGATTAATGAAGTTAGTGCAGGAGGTTGAAGGTATGATAAAAAGAAAAATGGGGAATATGGCTAGAGCTATGGCCATAATTTTTTCAGTGTGCACGTTATTTGCAGTGCAGCCGATCAGTGCTCTTGCAGCTACAGGAACGGTAACATCCTCAAATGTTAAGGTTCGTGCGGAGGCAAGCACAGCATCTGAACAGGTTTCAAGCCTTGATTCGGGTGATAAGGTAGACATTATAGATGAGACTACTGATTCTCAGGGATATGTTTGGTACAGAATTTATGTAAACGGTAATGAGTATGGATATGTCAGAAGTGATCTCATATCCAAGTCCGGTTCAGTAAGCAGTTCTAATACTCAGAGTGCTGAATCACTTCCTCAGACACAAGTTACTGCCACAGAGTCACAGCCCGCGACAGTTACTGTTGCAAGTGCAAATGTAAGAGGTGGTGCAGGTACCGGCTATGATACCGTTGGAACTGTAAAAAACGGTGATACAGTAACAATTACCGGTGAAGCAACCGGTACAGATAATAAGAAATGGTACCAGATAAGCTTTGGTGATAGCGGAAGAACAGGTTTTGTAAGATCAGACCTTGTACAGCTTGGGGCTGCGGCACCTGCAGAGGAAACTGCTGAAGGTGGAGAAGTCGCTGAAGGCGGAGAAGCTGTAGATGGTGAAGTTGTTGAAGGCGCAGAGGGCGCTGAAGGCGGAGAAGTTGCTGAGCAGCCCGCTGAGGAAACAGCTAATTCCGGAATCTCCATAGATACAGTTGGTAATGGCGAGTTTTCACTTGCTTATAAGGATGACGGAACAGGTACAGAAACCTGGTACCTCTATGATAATGTTGAAGGCACTCAGGTTAAGCTCAATGACCTTCTTAATTACGCAACAGAGGGACAGCAGACAGGAGCTCTTAAGAAGCAGGCAGGCAGCCTGAAGGTAGCGCTTGTAGTTATGGCAGTTATCATAGCACTTATGGTGCTCGCTATTTTACTTCTTATTTTCAAGCTTCGTGATTACATGTATTACGAGGATGATGAACCTGCAGAAAACTCAGCTAAGAAAAAGCCCCAGTACAATGATTCTTCCAAGAAGGAAGATAAGGCACGTACTAACAGAGTATCTCCGGAGCGTGAAAGTAAGGGCAGAACAGTAGCAGACAGCAGAAGACCTGCTTCAACTGTTACACCTTCCCGTGAGAGAAAGAGTGCTCCAATGGGAACAGCAGATTCTCTTAACTATGGTGGATCTGAGAGAAAGTCTATGCAGTCATCAAGAGCAGTTGACGGTGATCCGGTTAAGAACCGTCCCGCTCAGAACAGCAGGAAGCCTCGCAATTTCCTTTTAGAGGATGATGACTTTGAATTCGAGTTCCTTGATCTGGATGATGATGAAAAATAATTAGATTTTAAAAGTGGCGATGAACATGCTTCATCGCCACTTTTTTATTTTTGAAGGTGAAATTTTCCCTTTATGGATGTTTGGAGGCCTTTTTGAAACAGGTTGACTTTACAGACCCTTCTGTTATACTTGATATATCACAGCAACGGAAGGAGGCATCATGATAATACAGATTGATTTTAACAGTGATGAAGCTATTTATGTTCAGCTCTGCAATCAGATTATTTTGGGCATAGCCACGTCTCAGTTCCGTGAGGGAGATCAGCTTCCCAGCGTGCGTCAGCTGGCAGATACCATTGGAATCAACATGCATACGGTTAACAAGGCATACTCTATTTTACAGCAGGAGGGTTTTGTTAAGATTGACAGGAGAAGAGGCGCTATTATCGCTACTTCACTTAACAAGCTTGAAGCCCTTAGAGAGGCTCATGACATGCTGAGCGTTGTACTTGCCAGAGCTACATGCAAGGGTGTTTCAAGGCAGGAGATACACGAACTGATTGACGAGATATATGCAGATTACGGCGACATCTAATTCATTTACATACAGGAGGTATTCATATTGAATAAGGAATACACGCAGAAGGCCGAAAATGCCTTAAAGCAGGCAAGAAAAACAGCCAGAAGCCTGAAGCTTAACTATGTTGGAACGGAGCATCTCTTGATGGGACTTATCCGCACAGAGGATTGTGTGGCATCAAGGATTCTTATTGATAACGGAATTAATGAAGATAAGATGATGGATATCATCAAGGATTTGATTGTTGAGGGCGGTAATCTTACCGTTCTTGATAAGGAGGGCTTTTCTCCAAGAGCTGAGAGTGTTCTTGAGGAAGCTCACAGACAGGCAGAGCGCTTCCATGCTGAAAAGACAGGAACGGAGCACATTCTTCTTGCACTTATCAAGGAGGGCGAGAATGTAGCAGTGCGCCTTATAGGTACACTCAATGTATCAATTCAGAAGGTCTATGCCGAGACTCTTGCTGCCATGGGCGAGGACGCTGCCCTGGTAAAAGAGGACCTTGGAAGAAAGCCCGGCGGAAAGAAAAAGGCATCGACCCTTGAGCAGTACAGCAGGGATCTGACAGCTCTTGCTGCTGCAGATAAGCTCGATCCCATTATCGGCAGAGAGAATGAGATTCAGCGTGTGATTCAGATATTAAGCCGCAGAACCAAGAATAATCCGTGCCTTATCGGTGAGCCCGGTGTTGGTAAGACTGCGGTTGTAGAGGGACTTGCTCAGAGAATCGTAAGAGGAGATGTTCCCTTCACAGTTCAGAATAAGAGACTTCTTACACTGGACCTTTCAGGAATGATCGCAGGTTCAAAGTATAGAGGTGAATTCGAGGAGAGAATTAAGAAGGTCATCAGAGAGGTCATTGATGATGGCAATATAATTCTTTTCGTTGATGAGATGCACACTCTTATCGGTGCAGGCGGAGCAGAAGGCGCTATCGATGCATCAAATATTTTAAAGCCTTCCCTTGCAAGAGGTGAGATTCAGATGATCGGTGCTACCACCATCACCGAGTATCGCAAATATGTGGAGAAGGATGCGGCTCTTGAGAGACGTTTCCAGCCTGTAAATGTTGAAGAACCTGACAGAGATGAGACTCTTGCCATCATGAATGGTATCGTACACAAGTATGAGGAGCATCATCATGTAAAGGTTACTCCTGAGGCTGTTCAGGCAGCTGTTGATCTCAGCAGCAGATATATTAATGACAGAAATCTTCCGGATAAGGCCATCGATCTTATTGATGAAGCCTGCTCCGCAGTGCGCCTCAGACTTACAGGTGCACCCTCCGGACTTCGCGAAATGGAAGCTGAGATCCGTGAAATGGATACAAAGGTTGAGGAGCTTCTTGCTCAGGAGGATTTTGCCGGAGCCGGCAGAGTTCACAGAGAACAGGAAGAACTTATTAAGAAATACAATCGTAAGAAGGCAAAGGAAGCAAACAGAGATAAGAATGCCGATTTCATAGTAAATGAAAATGATATCGCAGAAGTGGTTGCCATGTGGACCAAGATTCCTGTTAAGAAGATCGCTGAGAAGGAATCAGACAGACTTCTTAAGCTGGAGAAGATTCTTCACCAGAGAGTAATTGGTCAGGAGGATGCAGTAGTAGCTGTATCAAAGGCAATCAGAAGAGGTCGTGTGGGACTTCAGGATCCCAACAGACCTATCGGCTCATTCCTTTTCCTTGGACCTACAGGTGTTGGTAAGACAGAGTTGTCGAAGGCTTTGGCCGAGGCTATGTTTGGTGATGAGAACGCACTTATCCGCGTCGATATGTCTGAGTACATGGAAGGTCATTCAGTATCCAAGATGATCGGATCACCTCCGGGATATGTGGGCTATGACGAGGGCGGTCAGCTCAGTGAGAAGGTTAGAAGACACCCTTATTCGGTAGTTCTTTTTGATGAGATTGAGAAGGCACATCCGGATGTTTTCAATGTGCTGTTGCAGGTACTTGATGACGGTCACATCACAGATGCCAAGGGCAGAAAGGTCAGCTTCAAGAATACCATTCTTATCATGACCTCCAATGTAGGTGCCCAGAGAATCGTTGAGCCCAAGAAGCTTGGCTTTGATTCCGCTTCCGATGAGAAGAAGGATTATGAGACCATGAAGAGCGGTGTTATGGAAGAGGTTAAGAAGCTTTTCAAGCCTGAGTTCATAAACCGTATCGATGAGATCATGGTATTCCATCCTCTTAATGAGAAGGAGATGATGGAGATCGTCACACTTCTTAGTAAGAACCTTAGCAAGAGATGCAAGGAGCAGCTTGGAATCAATCTGACCATGCAGCCTGCTGTAAAGCAGTTCCTGGTTAAGAAGTATTCAGATCCCAAGATGGGTGCAAGACCGCTTAAGAGAGCTATTCAGTCTGTTATCGAGGATGCCATGGCTGAGGAACTCTTAAGAGGTAACATAAAGCGTGATAATGACGTGACCATAGGACTTAAGGATAACAAGGTTACTTTTACCCAGAAGGCACCGGCAGGGAAGAGTGCTGCGGCCAAAACCACAGCGGCAAAGACAACTACCCGTAAGCCTGCTGCAAAGAAAACTACCGCAAGAAAAACAGTGTCCAAAAAGTCGAAATGATTCATAAATATTTAATAAAAATATAGGTCCTAATGCCTTATAATAGAAGAAGATTAACCATCACATTTTTTACATACACAGGAGGTATAAAATGGCTGTCGTAGAACAGTTACTTAGGGCAGAATCAGATGGAACAATTAGTTTTGGTAATTACGAACTTCCGGAGAAGAAAAAGCTTGAGGACTTCAAATTTGATGGTAATATTTTGAAGGTCAAGACTTATAAGGACATTACCAAGCTTGAGCAAAATGACATGTTCCTTTACGAATCTGTTCCCGGAACCGCGGTTACAGGATTTAAGGAGAGTGAGAAAGGAATCACTTTTGAGGTAGATGGTCCGGGAGATGCCCAGATCACCGTGGGCCTTGAGGAAAACGCAGAGTACCACGTAATTGTAGATGGGAAAAACATAGGGCCTATGAAGACCGGGGTTGGCGGTAAACTGAACTTCAGTGTTGCACTGGGTCAGGCACCTGTTAAGGTTGATATTCACAAGTAAATAATTTAGGGCTGTGAAAAATGGAAAACATTTCTTACAGCCCTAATTTTATGCCTTTTAGGCTTATATATTACTGATTAAATTATGGGTTATTGGATTGGATATATGCTATAATAGTTAGCGCTGAGGGGACAGCAATTTTGCAGGGTGAATAAAGTTGAAGGGGAATTCATAATGAAAAAATCGTTGGGGAAGATTGCATTAATCATCACAGCCATGCTGTGTCTTTTTTTGTGTGGACAGTCGTTCATAAGTACCAAAGCAGCAACAGCAAAATCAGGAACGCTTATGAGCGGTGAGGAGTTCAACAGAACTCTTAAAAGTTTTGCACATAATATCCTGCCTGATCAGAAATCTTTGCCTATAGATCATACAATAGAGAGAATCAAATTCCTGGACAAAAATGAAAAGATGCCGGAAGGTAAGGATGTGAGATCAAAGAAAGTAGGAACCGATGTTACTGCTTATTTTGATTATTTCCTGCACACTATGTATATAAAGAGCACTTCTTCAGTTATCTATTTTCCTGAGGATTGTACACATATGTTCTATAAATTTCATGAACTGGAAGAGATAGATTTTTTTAAATCGCCTAAAAATGTCAGAGTGGATGTAAAGCTTCCCGGCAATTGGATAATATATGACAATGAAGATGGCAGATCAGATGATGGTGTGTATTACACCTCACTTTGCATTGATGATAATAGTCATATTTACCGTCATAGATATGCAAATTATCCTTTCTACGATGATGATATGACTTCATCCGTTGTGGAACCGGCAACTGTTTCATTTAATAGCGTACTGCCTGACTCTGTGACAATGGACAATATTACCTATCGTATTGACGAGAATGGAAGCGCTACAGTAACTAAGATTACTTCCGCAGGCAAGGTAAAGATAGACAATGCTACGGTTAATGGTGTAGTTTATCCGGTTACTGCTATTTCAGACGGAGCCTGCCAGGGTAACAAAAAAATAAAGTCACTGGTGATTGGTTCAAGCGTCAGAGAAATTGGAAAAAATGCTTTTAAAGGCTGTAAGTCCTTGGAGAGTGTAACCATAAAAGCAAATAAATCCCTTACTATCGGAAAGGGTGCTTTCAAGAAGATAAACAAGAGGTCTTCTATAAAAGTAAAGGGTGTGAAGGAAAGCACAAAGAAGAAGCTTATAAAGGCTATAGGCGATTGATCTATATAACAATAAAAAGGAATATATATGGCAACAAAAATAAAATCAGTTTTTTACTGTCAAAGCTGTGGGTATGAATCCTCTAAGTGGATGGGACAGTGCCCCGGATGTAAGGAGTGGAATACCTTTGTTGAGGAAGTGATAAAGCCCTCAGTAACAGGTAAGAGTTCCAAGGGAAGTGCTGCTCGCGGTGTCGGAGCAGGGGATTCCATAAATAAACCCATGAAGCTTTCAGAGATTACTCTTAATGAGGAAGACAGATACGACACACATATAGGAGAGCTTAACAGAGTTCTTGGCGGAGGCCTTGTAAAAGGTTCCCTTACTCTGGTTGGCGGTGATCCCGGAATAGGAAAATCCACTCTACTCTTGCAGACGGCAAGACTTTTATCTGCGGATAACAGAAAGGTTTTGTATATATCAGGTGAGGAATCCCTGCAGCAGATAAAGCTCCGTGCCAACAGAATCGGTGATTTTACCGATAATATGGAGCTTCTGTGCGAGACGGATCTTGGCACTATCGAAGAGACTATAAGAAGACATGCACCGGAAGTGGTTATCATTGATTCCATTCAGACCATGTTCAATGAGAATGTATCATCGGCTCCCGGAAGTGTATCTCAGGTAAGAGAGTCCACAGGCGTCCTTATGAGAATTGGAAAGCAGCTTGGCATTTCAATTTTCATAGTTGGTCATGTAACTAAGGAAGGAACAGTTGCAGGTCCAAGAGTCCTTGAGCACATGGTTGACACCGTTCTGTATTTCGAGGGCGACAGACACGCTTCCTATAGAATACTCAGAGCAGTGAAAAACAGATTCGGATCCACCAATGAAATCGGCGTTTTTGAGATGCGAAGCGAAGGCCTGGTGGAGGTTGAGAATCCTTCGGAATTCATGCTTGAGGGAAAGCCCGAGAATGCCAGTGGTTCAGTTGTGACCTGCTCTGTAGAGGGCACAAGACCAATCCTTATAGAGATACAGGCTCTCGTAAGTCATACCAATTTCAATTTTCCAAGAAGACAGGCTAACGGTACAGACTACAATAAGGTAAACCTTCTAATGGCTGTAATGGAGAAGCGCGTAGGCCTGGAGCTTTCATCCTACGACTGCTACATAAATCTGGCAGGGGGCATGAAGCTTATTGAGCCAGCCCTTGATCTTTCCATGTGCATGGCAATAGTATCAAGCTTCAGGAACAGACCGATCCCTGACGATGTAATAGCCTTTGGTGAGGTTGGCTTATCCGGAGAGGTACGTTCTGTCAACATGCCGGATGTCCGCATATCAGAGGCACAGCGCCTTGGCTTTAAGACCTGCATAGTTCCCAAAGCCGTTGCCGACAAATACAAAAAGTCCTTCAAAGGAATAGAACTGATCGGCGTTTCTTCAGTCCAAGAAGCCGTAGCAATGATTAAATAACCAAAATCATTTCATCATGCCACCGGGGACGGTTCTTTTTGGCACGATATTATCGTGCCAAAGAGAACCGTCCCCAGTGGCATGCATGGCATTTTTTCTTGACATTTTCACTGTACTACTTTAAAGTATCAAATAACAATTATTGTATACATGTATTTTGTGTGTGCAGTATTGAAAAAGTCGTACAATTCAATACGATTTTCACAGAGGAGGATTACATTATGAAGAAGATGAAGAGTTTTATCAGCATGATGGCTGCAGCAGCTATGCTTGCAGGAACACTTGCAGGCTGTGGCAACTCAGGTGCGGATACTGCTACTACAGCAGGTGAGAGCACAGCAACAGAGGCTGCTGATGGCGCAGCAAGCGGAGCTACATTTAAGTTTGGTTCTATCGGACCTCTTACAGGTGGCGCAGCTGCTTACGGTAATGCAGTAGCAAATTCCATCGAGCTTGCAGTTGCAGAGATCAATGCTAATGGCGGTATTAACGGATATCAGGTTGAGTGCAGAGGCGAGGATGATGAGCTTAATGCTGAGAAATCTGTTAATGCTTACAACACACTTAAGGACTGGGGTATGCAGTTCCTTATCGGTTCCACAACAAGTGCATGCTCACTTGCAGTAAGTGAGAACACACATGAGGACAACATGTTCCAGCTTACACCTTCAGCATCAGCTGCTGACTGCGTAGCTTATGAAAATGTTTTCCGTGTATGCTTCTCTGATCCTAACCAGGGTCTTGCATCAGCACAGTACATCGGTGCTCACAAGCTTGCTACTAAGGTTGGTGTCATCTATGACAGCTCTGATGTTTACTCATCAGGTATCTATCAGACATTTGCACAGGAAGCTCCCAATCAGGGCTTTGAAGTAGTTTCAGCTGAGGCATTTACAGCAGATTCTAAGACAGACTTCTCTGTACAGCTTCAGAAGGCTAAGGATGCAGGCGCTGAGCTTTTATTCCTTCCTATCTACTACACAGAGGCTTCACTTATCCTTACACAGGCTAACACAATGGGTTATGCTCCTACATTCTTCGGTGTAGACGGTATGGATGGTATTCTTACAGTTGAGAACTTCGATACATCACTTGCAGAAGGTCTTATGCTTCTTACACCTTTCGCAGCTGATGCAACAGATGATCTTACAGTTAACTACGTAAAGAACTATCAGGATAAATATGGCGAGACACCTAACCAGTTCGGTGCAGATGCTTATGATGCTGTATATGTAATCAAGCAGTGCCTTGAAGAGGCAGGTGCTACACCTGATATGAGCGTAAGCGATCTTTGTGAGAGCTTAAAGAGCACAATCGTTACAATCACAGCTTCAGGTCTTACATCAGACACAATGACATGGGATGCAAGCGGCGAGCCTAACAAAGAGCCCAAGGCTGTTGTTATTAAGGATGGTGCTTACGTATCAGCGGAGTAATCCATGATATACGAATTGCTCCATGACTATCGTCATTTTGACAATTATCATGGTATAATAAAATATCGCAAGGTTGCGAGGAATGCTGTCAAAGGCATTCCTCGTTCTTTTAAGAAATATTTATTAAGTGTTGGAGGAGTATATGAGTTTTTTAGTTTACCTCATCAATGGCCTGAGTCTGGGCAGTATATACGCTATTATTGCCCTTGGCTACACTATGGTATACGGAATTGCCAAGATGCTGAATTTCGCGCACGGTGATTTCATCATGGTGGGCTGTTATGTTATATTCACAATCTGTTCTACGCTCAGCGGCAATACCTTTGTGGGAATTATTGCAGCTGTGATCCTGTGTACACTGCTTGGTGTCACCACAGAGAAAGTAGCATACAAGCCTCTGCGTGGTGCGGCATCTCCTCTGGCTGTTCTTATAACTGCTATCGGTGTCAGTTATTTCCTTGAAAATTTGGCCCTTCTTATTTTCGGAGCAGATATCAAATCATTTTCATCAGTGGTTGCATGGCAGGGACTTTCCTTTGCAGGTGGCGATCTGAAAATCCAGGGTGTGACCATAGTTACCATTCTTACCAGTGTGGTAATTCTTATCGTTCTTCAGCTTTTTATTCACAAAACCAAGGAAGGACAGGCAATGCTTGCAGTTGCTGAGGATAAGGGCGCTGCAATGCTCATGGGAATCAATGTAAACAAGACAATTTCCCTGACCTTTGCCATTGGTTCAGCTCTTGCAGCTATAGCAGGTGCACTTCTGTGTTCAGCGTATCCTTCACTTTCACCTTATCTTGGCGCTATGCCCGGTATCAAGGCATTCGTCGCAGCAGTATTTGGTGGTATCGGATCTATACCCGGAGCCATGATCGGCGGACTTGTCCTTGGAATAGTAGAAATTCTCAGCAGAACCTACATCTCATCACAGCTTTCAGATGCCATTGTGTTTGGTATTTTGATCGTTGTATTACTTGTTAAGCCCACAGGCTTACTTGGTAAAAAGATAATGGAAAAAGTATAAACTGAGAAAACTTGGCGACCTTTGGAGGGATTATGGCAGAAAAGAAGCGAATAAAGAGTAATTTAATAACATACGGAATCGTGATCGGTATGTACCTGATCATGGAAATCCTAATGAGGACAGGCAATCTGTCCAGCCATTTAAAGGGACTATTGGTGCCCATGACCTATTATGCAATCATTGCTGTAGCTCTCAACCTTTGCGTAGGTATTTTGGGAGAGCTCAGTATCGGTCATTGCGGCTTTATGTGTATAGGTGCGTTTGCAAGTGCCATTTTTTCAAAGCTTACACAGAATGCACTTCCTACACCGATCAGATTTTTCCTGGCGTTTGTAGTGGGAATCGCTGTGGCAGCTCTGTTTGGATTTTTGATCGGTATCCCCGTACTTAGACTTAAGGGCGACTATCTTGCAATCGTTACACTGGCTTTTGGTGAGATCATCAAAAACGTTATCAATGCAATTTATTTTGGTGTTGATTCAAAGGGAGCACACATTTCCCTTAACAACGTAATGGATCTTGGCATGGAGCCTGACGGTCAGGTAATAATAAACGGAGCTATGGGTGTCACGGGAACTCCCAGAGATGCCAATTTCACCATAGCAATTGTAGTGCTTTTACTTGCACTTTTTGTAGTACTTAATCTGATGAATTCAAGGGATGGTCGTGCAATCATGGCGGTCCGTGATAACAGTATCGCAGCTGAGTCTGCAGGCATTAACGTAACCCGTTACAAGATGATGGCCTTCACAATTTCAGCAGCTATTGCAGGTGCAGCCGGAGTTCTTTTTTCACACAATATTACTTCACTTACGGCTACATCACAGTATTTTGGTTACAACGCATCCATCATGATCCTTGTGTATGTGGTGCTTGGAGGAATAGGAAATATCAGAGGCTCAGTCATCGCAGCAGCTATTCTTTATCTGCTTCCTGAGATGCTTAGAGGCCTTAATACATACAGAATGCTTATCTACTCAATTGTTCTTATAGTAATGATGCTCTTTAACTGGGCACCGGCAGCAGTTGATTGGAGAAACAGGGTAAAACACAAATTTATTAAGAGGAACGCGTAATTATGGCATTACTTCAGGTAAATAATTTAAGTATCGCATTTGGCGGACTTCGTGCCGTAGATGATTTTAGTCTGGAAATTGAAAAGGGCGAGCTTTATGGACTTATCGGACCAAATGGTGCAGGTAAGACTACGGTGTTCAATCTTTTGACAGGCGTATATAAGCCAAACGAAGGTATCATCCGTCTTGATGGTGAGGATATCACCAGGAAAAATACAATAGAGATCAATCATGCAGGCATTGCCAGAACCTTCCAGAATATCCGTCTTTTCCATCAGATGTCTGTTATCGACAATGTTAAGGTGGGACTGACAGAGCGCTTTAAATACAGCGGAATAGAGGGGGTACTTCATGTTGGCAGATATAAGGCCATGGAAAAGGCTATGGATGAGGAAGCCATGAAGCTCCTTAAGGTGTTTGGCCTTGATTCTGAGAGGGATGTTCTTGCAAGTAATCTGCCTTATGGTAAGCAGAGAAAGCTCGAGATAGCAAGAGCTATGGCTACTTCACCGAAGCTGCTTCTTCTTGATGAGCCTGCAGCGGGTATGAATCCCAACGAGACAGCGGAGCTTATGGAGACTATCGCTCTTGTAAGAAAAGAATTTAATATGACGATCCTTCTGATCGAGCATGATATGAAGCTTGTATCAGGAATCTGCGAGAAGCTTACAGTTCTTAACTTTGGTCGTGTCCTCAAACAGGGCGAGACAAAAGAGGTTCTTGACGACCCGGAAGTTATTAAGGCTTATTTAGGAGAAGACTAAGCCTGGCGAAGTATTTTTGAGCCCGGTATGAACGTGTACCGGCGAGCAGAACTTCCTTATAAATAAAAATATTGAGGAGCAAATATGGCATTACTTGATGTTAAAAATCTAAGCGTAAATTATGGCGTTATCAAGGCGCTTAAAGGAATATCTTTTCATGTGGATAAGGGTGAGATCGTTGCGCTGATCGGTGCAAACGGAGCCGGCAAGACCACAACACTGCATACTCTTTCAGGACTTTTAAAGCCCTCTGAGGGTGAGATTTTTTATAAAGATAATAATCTTGTTACCACGCCGGGACATAAGATTGTATCCCTTGGTATGGCGCAGGTTCCGGAGGGAAGACGAGTTTTCGCGGATATGACTGTTCTTCAGAATCTTAAGATGGGCGCCTATACCAGAGATGATGCGGCAGAGTTCCAGCAGACACTTGAGATGGTATATAAGAGATTTCCCAGACTGGAAGAGAGAAAAAATCAGATCTCAGGTACTCTTTCAGGTGGTGAGCAGCAAATGCTGGCAATGGGTAGAGCACTTATGTCACATCCTGATATAATATTAATGGATGAGCCATCAATGGGACTGTCACCTATTTTTGTTAATGAGATTTTCGACATTATTGAAGAAGTAAATAAAGATGGTGTTACGGTTTTGCTGGTTGAGCAGAACGCAAAGAAAGCACTTACTATTGCTGACAGGGCTTATGTTCTTGAAACAGGAAGCATTGTTAAGGAAGGCAATGCAAGTGATCTTTTGAATGATGAATCCATAAAGAAGGCTTATCTTGGAGAGTAAGTAAACAGGAGGATATTTCCATATGAGAAATATAGTCATCACTATTGCTAGACAGTACGGAAGCGGCGGAAGAACCGTCGGAAAGATGCTGGCTGATGAGCTTGGTATCCACTATTATGACAAGGAGCTTTCCAAGGTCGCTTCTGAGCTTAGCGGCATTAATGAGAGCTACTTTGTAGATGCTGATGAGAAGGTCAAAAGGAGCTGGAAGAGTAAACTTGTTTCAACCATATATGACGGAAGCTTGAAAAAGCCCGGTGATGCCGATCTTACATCAGATGAGAATATTTTCAGTAATCAGGCTAAAGCAATCAAATATCTGGCTGAAAAGGGTGAGCCCTGTGTTATAGTGGGCAGATGTGCGGATTTTGTCCTTAAGGACTATAATAATGCACTCAGAGTTTTTGTTCATGCAGATCATGATTTCCTCATGAGAGAAGCCGGTAAGGTTCAGAGTCTTACTGGAAAAGATTTAGAGAAATATATAGCCCAGATCGACAAGGCAAGAGCAGACTATTACGAGTATCATACAGGTAAAGTCTGGACGGATGCCCTGAACTACGATCTGTGTCTTGATAGTGGTAAGCTTGGTTTCGCCAAGTGCGTGGAAGCCATAAAGGCCTACGCAAAAGTCAGATTCGGCGAGGACTGCTTACTCTAAAATATTGTTTTTGTATTTTGATATTTCTTCAATATACATTTTTCCAATATCACTTATGATGGCATTTTTTCTGGATATATATCCTATTGTCATCTTTTCATTTACGTTAAGTTTGATGGCGCAGTAGTCATCACCGTTAAGGTCTTCACAGATAATACCGGAGCACAGGGTGTAGCCATTAAGACCCTTTATCAGGTTAAGCATGGTCGCCCGGTCATTGGCTCTGATTGATCTGTTGTAGTGCCTTGTGCTGAGGACTTCCTCAGAATAATATGCAGAATTATGTTCCCCCTGATTAAAAGAAAGGCAAGGGTACTTATCCAGTTCGCTGAGCTCGATCATGTCACCTGACTTTAGCTTTTCTTTTGCCAGGGGATTTTCTTTGCTCAGATATGCGTAGATGTGGCAGTCAAAAAGCGGAGTGAAGGTTACATTTGCTTCGGAAAACACTTTGCTTAGAACCTTTTCATTAAAATCATTCAGGTATAAAATACCAAGTTCACTGTTCTGATTTTTTACGTTCTTTATCACGTCATAGGTTTTTGTTTCCTTTATTTCAAACTCATATTCATCACAGCCATATTCTTTTACAAGCTCAATAAAGGCATTCGTAGCGAAGGTGTAATGCTGGGTTGAGACACTGAAAGACCGCTTCACACCTTGTTTGGAGATGAACTTGGCATTTAGAATATCGTACTGCTCAACAACGGATTTTGCATAACCGATGAACTCTTCACCTTTTGAAGTGAGAGTCACACCGGTCTTTGATCTTATAAAAATATCAAATCCTAGCTCGCTTTCCAGGGAATGCATAGCACCGGTAAGACTGGGCTGTGATATGAAAAGCTTTTTTGCAGCATCGTTTAATGAGTTTTCCTTTGAAATTGCAATGGCATAATATAACTGGTTGAGTGTCAATTTAGTATAGCCTCTCGATTCAAAATGTATGGGTTAACTGTTCCGGCTGTAGCCTGCAAGGAAAATCAGAAAAGTCCTTTGCTGAAATATCTGTCGCCTCTGTCGGGAAATACGGTAACAATATTACCTTCATCTATTTCTTCTGCAAGCTTAAGAGCTGCTGTGAGAGCAGCGCCTGATGATGAACCTGCAAGAATGCCTTCCTGTTTTGCCAGTTTCCTTGAGGTCTCAAAGGCCTCTTTATCAGTTATCTTGATGACCTTATCCACAAGAGTGATGTCCATGGTATCAGCAATAAAGTCATTTCCTATGCCTTCGATATCATAGTCAGCATGCTCGCCGCCACCGATGATGGAACCCACAGGATCTGCAAGAACGCCCTTTATATCAGGATTTTGTTCCTTAAGATATTTAGTAATTCCTGAGAAGGTTCCGCCACTTCCTGCACCTGCTACAAAGTAATCAATCTGACCGTCCATCTGACGATAGATTTCAGGACCTGTTGTCTCGTAGTGAGCAAGAGGATTGGCAGGGTTCTGGAACTGCTTAAGCGAAATCGCACCGGGAATGCTTTTAATAATCTCGTCAGCTTTTCTGTCTGCTCCGAGCATTCCGTCTTCTCTTGGTGTGTGGACAATCTCTGCTCCAAGAGCCTCCATTACCTTAAGCTTTTCTGCTGAGAATTTTTCAGGTACTGCAAAAATAATGCGATAGCCCTTATTAAGTGCAGCGATGGCGATACCGATTCCTGTATTTCCTGCGGTGGCATCAACAATAGTTCCACCCGGTTTAAGTACTCCGCGCTTTTCTGCATCCTTTATCATGTACTGTCCAACTCTGTCCTTTACGCTTCCTGCAGGGTTGTAGAGCTCTAACTTTGCAAAAATATTCACGCCTTCTTTTACGCCTAAATGAGTGAGTTTCATGATTGGTGTGTTGCCTATAAGCTCATGAACATTCATGTATACTTCCATAGTCTTCTCCTCCTGAAAACTTTTTGACTGATATTTTAAGTTGCTGCCAATGATTACTTTGATGCCTCAATTGCCTGCTTGAGATCGGCAATGATATCGTCTACATTTTCAATACCTACTGACAATCTGATGAGCTCATCGACAATACCTACCTGCTGTCTGATCTCATAGGGAATTGCTGCGTGAGTCATTGAAGCGGGGTGGCATACAAGAGATTCAACGCCACCAAGGGATTCAGCAAGAGTTACAAGCTTAAGTGCCTTTACAAACTTCCTGTAGTCATAGCCTTTATTAAGAACAAAGGAAATCATAGCTCCGGGGCCATCAGCCTGCTTCTTCTGAACATCATATCCGGGATCTGATTTAAGACCGGGGAAATATACCTTCTCCACATAGCCGTTTTCTTCGAGCCACTCGGCAATTTTCTGTGCATTTGCAACGTGTCTGTCCATGCGTACGCCAAGGGTTTTGATTCCTCTTATCATAAGGAAGCTGTCCCAGGGAGCAAGAACGCCGCCTATAGCATTTTGCAGATAGTAGAGCCTTTCTGAGATGGCCTTGTCATTTACTACTACAAAGCCTGAAATTGTGTCGCTGTGACCACCAAGGTACTTGGTTCCGCTGTGGATTACAATGTCAGCGCCAAGATCGATGGGCCTCTGAAGATAGGGTGTAAGGAAAGTGTTATCTACTATAAGAAGCTTGTCGTTCTTTTTTGCAATCTCAGAAACTGCTTTAATGTCAGTAACTGTGAGAAGAGGATTCGCGGGACTCTCTACATAGATAGCCTTTACCTCCGGAGAGATTGCAGCCTCAATCTGCGCTAAATCTGAAGTGTTTACGATTTCATAGGTGATACCGAAGTTCTTGAATACGTTATCAAGAATTCTAAAAGTTCCGCCATAGATATTATCTGAAACGATAAGCTTATCGCCTGATTTGAATAATGAAAGAACTGTATTTATAGCTGCAAGACCTGAGGCAAATGCAAGACCGTACTGACCATGCTCAAGGTCTGCAATTAGCTTTTCAAGTGCTGCTCTGGTGGGATTACCTGTTCTTGAGTATTCCCAGCCTCTGTTTTCTCCAATGCCGTCCTGCTTATATGTAGAAGTCTGATAAACCGGTACGTTAACCGCTCCTGTTATTTCATCCCCATCAATACCGCCGTGAATTAAAAGTGACTCGATTTTATAGCTCATAATTTTTCTCCTCCATTAAGTACTATTTTTCGAAATGCGTTTTACATATTTAACCTATCGGTTTAATAGTTAATAAGTTTATACATTCTATGCCCTATAACTGTCAACGAATCTGCAAAAGGGAAAAGTTATCGCTGTTTATAATCTCTGCTTATTTCAAGCTAAAACCTTTAACAGGTTGCAGATTATAGGGAATACCTATAGCTCTCTATAACAATCACATATTATACAGGTAGGTAAATAGTCGATATAATCACTTTCAATATCAAACGGCACAAATAAGCAGCACAGGAGAGGCGCTTTTGAAGTGACCAGATAGGTAGGAGGAGAGGAAAAATGTCTACAATAAACATTTTGGAGCCAAGTGTTCAGATACGTGAAAAAAGACTTGGAACTATAAATGCATTTACGGGACCTGCTTCAGAAATCGTACAAAGATCAGAAGACGGCAGTCTTAAGGATGCGAAGAGAAAATTTTCACAGTGTCTTGGCTGTAATGCTCAGCAGGCGTTTTGTCAGCTGGCAATGATAAAGGATGTAGTGGTAATAAATCATGCACCTATCGGGTGTGCAGGGGAATTCTCAGATTTCAATTTTACCTACAGAGTAGAACAGGAAAAGAGAGACTTACCTGAAGATATAGGCAGATATTTTTCTACCAATATTCAGGAAAAGGATACGGTTTTCGGAGCAACAAAAAAGCTTGAGGAAACAATCCACACCGCTTATGAAAGAATTCATCCCAGGGCGATTTTCATAACAACCTCCTGTGCATCGGGAATCATAGGTGAGGATATCGAGTCAGTTGCTGACAAGGCTTCAAAGGAGCTTGGGATTCCGGTTGTAACCTGTTCCTGTGAGGGCTTTAGATCAAAGGTATGGACAACAGGCTTTGATGCGGCTTATCACACAGTTCTTAGAGGAATTGTAAAGCCTCCCACCAAAAAGACAAAGAAGATTAACGTGGTTAACTTCTGGGGAAGACACGTATTTGATGAAATTTTTGAAAGGTTCGGATATGAAGCACAGTACATTATGCCTTTTGCTTCTATAGAAGAGCTTGAACACTGTAGTGAGGCAGCAGCCACAATTCATATTTGTCCCTCCCTTTCGACATATATGGGCGCTGGCCTCTCACAGTTATACGGAGTTCCTGAGATTACAGCACCTCCGGCATACGGAATAGATGGCACAGACGGTTGGCTCAGAGCGTTAGGAAAAGTACTCGGCAAAGAAGATGTAGCGGAAGAGCTGATCAAAGAAGGTCATGAAAAATACGTACCGGAAATAGACAAACTTAAGGAACGCTTCAAAGGTAAGAGAGCTTACGTTACAGCAGGAGCGGCCCACGGTCAGGCTCTTATCCATCTCCTTAGAGAGCTTGGATTTGACGTAGTGGGAGCCAGCGTTTTCCATCATGATCCCGTATATGACAGCGGCGACAGAAATATGGATGTTCTGGCTCATGCAGTAAAAACCTACGGTGATGTAAAGGATTACAGAGTCTGCAACAAGCAGAGCTGCGAGCTGGTAAATGCTCTTATCAGAAGTAAGCCTGATTTCATCATGGCAAGACACGGAGGCATGACACTTTGGGGAGCAAAGCTTGGAATTCCCACACTTCTTATAGGAGATGAGCAGTTCGGTATCGGCTACAAGGGAGCTTTAAACTACGCAAGAAGAATTGATGAAACTCTGGATTCCATAGAGTTTATAAAGAATTTTTCAAAGCATGCATCCAATCCTTATACGGAGTGGTGGCTTACACAGGAACCCGGTTACTTCCAGGGCGGAGGCAGCGGCGGATGCAGACCGGCTGCAAAGGTAGTATGATACCGGCTTAAAATCTATTTTCGGGAGGAGATGAAAAAATGTCAGGAACAATAGAACAGCCAAGATTTACCTGCGGTTTGGGATCCATACAGAGCGTGGTGGCTATAAAAAAAGGAGTACCTATACTTCATTCAGGTCCCGGCTGCGGCGGCCAGATCACAAGACTTATAGGTCAGGGTGAAGGCTATGCAGGCGGATCCACAGCACCCTGCACCAACGCAGAGGAAGCGGATGTAGTATTTGGCGGAGAAAAGAAGCTTAGAAGCGTTATAGAAAATTCCTTCAAGGTAATCGACGGAGATTTATATGTAGTTGTTACAGGTTGTACAGCTGCTATCACCGGTGATGATGTGGCAGCAGTCACAGGAGAATTCCAGCTTGATGATAAGCCTATCGTATATGTGGAAGAGGGCGGCTTTAAGAGCAACAACTACGCAAGCCATGAGAGACTTGTAAATGCCATCATTGATCAGTACGTTGATAAATTCAAGGAGAGCGATGAAAAAATTCCGGGTCTTGTAAATGTATTTGCTTCTATTCCATATCAGGATCCCTATTGGAGCGGCAACCTTGAGGGAATAAAGAAGGTACTTGAGGATATAGGACTTAAGGTAAACATCCTGTTTGGCAATGAGTCAGGCGGAGTGGAGGAATGGAAGACAATTCCAAACGCCGAATTCAACATTGTAATAGGACCATGGGTTGGAGTAAAAATCGCAAAGCACCTCAAGGTTAAATACAAGCAGCCTTACATCCAGTTCCCTTATCTGCCAATCGGAGCAATCGAAACATCAAGATTCCTTCGAACCGTTGCAGGTTTTGCAGAGCTCGATAATGAAAAGGTCGAAGCCTACATAAAGGAAGAGGAAGCAAAGTATTATTCACATATTGAAAAGATGGCTGATTTCATGCTGGAGTTCAGATATGGAATTCCGAGAAGAGTTTACTCAATTGCTGACAGTTCTTACTCACTTGGCTTTTCAAAATTCCTTCTCAACGAGCTTGGAATCATTCCTGGCCCTCAGTACATAGTAGATGATATTCCTGAAAAATATCAGGACTATGTAAGAGAACAGTTTGAGAATTTATCAGAGCTTCAGAGGAAGAGAGATATCGAAGTAGTCTTTGATCCCGATGCAGGTAAGAACCAGCAAAGACTTGAAGAAGATGCTAAAAAATACGAGGACAAGAGAATTCTTATCCTGGGCAGCTCCTGGGATAAAAATCTGGCAGACAAAATTAAGGCAGATCTTCTTATCATCTCAGTTCCTGTGCAGCATAGACTGATCATGAACTGCGGATATACAGGCTATGCAGGAGGCCTTCGTGCAATAGAGGATATCTACGACAGAGTTCTTGCAACATACAGATGATGAATAACAAAAGAAACAAATCACAAGAACAAGGCTAATTAAATAATAAACGAAGATGCCCAACTCAAAGCCTTCTCCCTTCCAGGGAGAAGGTGGCACGAAGTGCCGGATGAGGGTCAAAGAGGAGAGTATGAAATGAGACAAATAGCTATCTACGGAAAAGGTGGAATCGGAAAATCAACAACAACCCAGAACCTTACAGCAGGCCTTGCAGAGCTTGGTAAAAATGTCATGGTTGTAGGCTGTGATCCCAAAGCGGATTCAACAAGACTTCTTCTTAACGGTCTTGCACAGAAGACAGTTCTTGATACCCTTCGCGAGGAAGGCGAGGTGGATGATCTTGACCTTATCATGAAAACCGGCTTTGGCGGAATCAGATGCGTTGAGTCAGGCGGTCCTGAACCCGGCGTAGGCTGTGCAGGCCGAGGAATCATCACATCAATCGGAATGCTTGAGGATCTTGGTGCATACACAGAGGATCTTGATTATGTTTTCTATGATGTCCTTGGAGACGTTGTATGCGGCGGCTTCGCAATGCCCATAAGAGAAGGAAAAGCAAAGGAAATCTACATCGTAGCTTCAGGTGAGATGATGGCGCTTTATGCAGCTAACAATATCTGCAAGGGTATTCAGAAGTACGCTCTTAAGGGCGGTGTAAGACTTGGCGGTATCATCTGCAACAGCAGAAATGTAGACAGAGAGCATGACCTTCTTAATGCATTTGCAAAGGAACTTGGAAGCCAGCTCATCTATTTCGTACCCAGAGATAACGAGGTTCAGCGTGCGGAGATCAATAGAAAAACAGTTATCGATCATAATCCCACACATCCTCAGGCAAGAGAGTACAGGCACCTTGCAGAAGCGATTGAAGCTAACGAGCAGTTCGTAATTCCGAGACCCATGACTCAGGAGAGACTTGAAGAGATCCTCATTGAGTTTGGCCTTATGGAGAATATTAAGGACAGCTATGCGATATAAGAATTGCGTGAGTTTAGAAGAAACGGAGTAATTCGTATCATCTGAAATAAGTAAATAGATAGGTTGGTGATTTAAATGATTATCAGAACGGCATTCGCCACCAGCGACGGAGTAAGTGTAGACAGACATTTCGGCGCTGCGGAGAGATTTGACATATATGAAATAAATACTGAAGAAGATGATTACAAAAGAGTTGAGATCAGACAGGTTGAGAGAGCCTGCCTTGATCACAAGCATCATGACGAGCGAATGGATGCCGTTACAGAGACAATTGACGACTGTCATGCAGTATTTGCAGAGTGCAGCGGAAACGGTGCAAGAACTGTACTTGAGAGAAAGCAGGTTCAGGCCATCGATGTGGACAGACCGGTAATCATGGTTCTTGATAACATCCTTCACGGAAAAGTTAAACTCATTGATTCAAGATATACAGAGGTCGAAAAGCCCAGGAAAAATCTGAATTTCCAGCATCTTCAGAAAAAGCACCCCTGCATGAGCGGTGGGGCAAACATGACAGCCGGAAGAATTCATCTTCCCGTCAGTCCTTCCTGCAACATTCAGTGCAAATTCTGCACTCGCCGTTTTGATAAGTCACTTATACGACCCGGCGTCAGCTCTCTGGTATTAAAGCCACAGGAGGCAGTGGAAACAATTAAGAGAGCAAAGGAATTATGCCCTGAGCTTTCTGTTGTTGGAATCGCAGGCCCCGGTGATACGCTGGCAACTGATTCAGCCCTTGAAACCTTTGCTTTGGTAAAGAAGGAATATCCCGAGCTTATAAGCTGCCTTTCAACCAATGGCTTCTGCCTTCCCAAAAAGGTGGACAGGATTGCCGAGATTGGAATCGAGACAATAACAGTTACTGTCAATGCCATCGATCCTGAGATCGAGGCACAGATCAACGAGTTTGTCATCGATGAAAACGGCGTAAAGCATGAGGGTATCGAGGGAGCAGAGCTTCTTATAAAAAATCAGCTTGAAGGAATAAAGCGTGCTGTAGAGCTGGGAATAGTTGTTAAGATCAACAGCGTTATGGTTCCCGGTATCAACAGTTCACATATAGAAGAGGTTGCAAAAAAGGTCTCCGAGCTTGGGGCTTCAATTCTTAATATCATTCCTCTTATTCCGCAGAATGGAATGGCTGATATACCGGCACCTACCTGCCACGAGCTTGAAGAGGTAAGACAGAGAGCAGGAAGATATATTGAAGTTTTCAGACACTGCCAGCACTGCAGAGCAGATGCTCTTGGAATTCCGGGATCAGGAAAAGACCTTCACACAGAGCTTTATAAAGGTAGAACAGAGGAGGTGGCTGAGACCTTCAGTCACGGTTAAGACTATAGCAAACGTCAAAAAGTATTTGCCGTTTACTTTAAAAGACATAAAGGGGAAATGCCCGGAAAATCCGGTCATGAAAGATAATTATGAGTTATGTCGAAATAGAAAATTTACAAAAAACATATATCGTTCGGGGAGAAGCTTTAGAGGTTCTAAAGGGCATAGATTTGGAGGTCGAGCAGGGTGAGATTTACGGCATCATCGGTTTTAGCGGCGCAGGAAAATCTACCCTCGCAAGATGCATCAACAGGCTTGAAACACCAAATGGCGGTTCCATAAAGGTTGGAGGAGTGGACATCCTCTCGCTTGATAAAAAACAGCTCCTTGAGGAGAGAAGAAAAATAGGAATGGTTTTCCAGAATTTCAATCTCTTTGATTCAAGAACCGTGTACAGGAATATTGCATATCCTCTGGAGGTCAGCGGTTTTCCAAAGAACAAGATAAAGGAAAGAGTTCTTGAAACCGCAGAGCTTGTGGGACTATCCGACAAGCTGGATGCATATCCCGGAGGTTTATCCGGCGGACAAAAGCAGAGAGTTGGAATAGCAAGGGCACTGGTCAATAAGCCTAAGCTCCTTCTTTCAGATGAAGCCACATCGGCCTTAGATCCACAGACCACGATTCAGATCCTTGATCTTTTAAAGGAAATAAATAAAAAGGCAGGCATAACGATCCTGATGATAACCCATGAGCTTGATGCCATCAGATACAGCTGTAACAGAATGGCAGTTCTCGAGGAAGGGAAGATCATCGAGAAAGGAACAGTTGCAGGAATTTTCAATAATCCTAAGAGCAGGACAGGAGAACTGTTCGCCAAGGTATTTAATGAGTTCCAAAATATCAGCCTGTCGGAGGGAGCCGGAATATGAGTTTACTTGATTCATCTTTATGGGATGTTATCAAAGCTTCCTTCAATCCTGATATTTGGAAGGAGCTTGTAACACCTGTCGGAGAGACAATTTACATGACAGTCATATCGTCACTTATAGTTTTGGTATTTGGAATATTACTTGGAATTTTTCTTACTATTACAAGCCCTGATGGACTGCTTCCGCTGACGGCGCCTTATGTGACCGCAGGATGGATCATTAACGTCCTTCGATCACTCCCTCAGATGGTAATGATAATACTGATGATACCTGTTGCAAGACTTATATTTGGAAAATCCTACGGCACCAATGCATGTATCATCGCCATATCAGCCAGCTGCATTCCTATGTATGCACGAATTGTTGAGAGCTCGCTTTTGGAAATAGGAAAGGGAAAAATTGAGGCAGCCAAATCCATAGGAAGCACGAATTTTCAGATAATCACCAAGGTGATCATCCCCGAAACATTGCCCGGTCTCATAAGAGGCTTCACGGTGGCGGTCATTTCCGTCATTTCCATGACAGCCCTGGCCGGAATGTTCGGGGCAGGAGGAATCGGCGACATAGCCGTAAGATTCGGATACCAGAGATTCCAGCATGACAGGCTCTTCGCCTGCGTATACATTCTTGTAATCCTTGTTCAGCTGACACAGGGGATTGGAAATCTCGTATCAAACAGAATACTTAAAACCAGAAATCTACTCTAAGGCCTTCCCCATAAAGAAGGGTGAAGCCTAAAGCCTTCCCCATTTCCAAGGGGGAAGGTGTCAGCGAAGCTGACGGATGAGGGTTAATGAGGGTTAATATGGTTCTTCCGCTTTTTAAGCGATAAGAATAGACACTAAACGCTAAGCACATTTAAGGAGGAAAAACACATGAAAAAAAGGACACTATCTATCATTCTCACAACAGTAACAGCTTTATCAGTTCTTGCAGGCTGCGGAAAGAGCGCAGGGGATAAGGCAGAGGCAGCAGCAACTGTAGCTGAAGATCAGGCTGAAGCTACTGATGAAGCATCAGAGGAAGTATCAGATGAGGAAGTTGCAACAGCAGATGCTTCCGAGGGAGAAACTGTGGTACTTAAGGGTATCGTAGATCTGGTACCTCACTCAGAGATCATCGAGTATGTTAAGCCCAAGCTTGCTGAGCAGGGAATTGAGATTGATCTTGTTGCTACGGCAGCAGATTCAACTACCAATGAGAAGTTAAATGCAGGGGAGATAGACTTTAACTATTTCCAGCATGATCCCTATCTTCAGTCAGAGATTGAAGCAAACGGATATGATCTTGTGGATGCAGGTGATATCCATGTTGAGCCCATCACCGCTTATTCAGATAAGTACACATCCAAGGATGAGATAAAGGAAGGCGACGTAGTAGCTATTCCTAACGATGCTACAAATGAGTATCGTGCCCTTAGAATCTTAGAGCAGAACGGATTTATAAAGCTGGCTGACGGCGTAGAGGATTCACTTAGCGCTTCCGTTTCGGATATTGAAGAGTACTCGGTTCAGCTTGAGATTGTAGAGCTTGATTCAGCTCAGATCATTCCTACCAAGGATGACTACGACTTCTTTATCACAAACACAAATAAGGCTCTTGAAGCAGGCATTGATTCAGCTAAGCTTTTCAGTGAAGGTGCAGACAGCCCATATGCTAACATCATCGCTGTAAGAACTGAGGATAAGGACAACCCGGCAATCAAGGCCCTTGTTGAGGCTCTTCTTGATGAGGATACTCAGAAGTTTATTGAAGATAAGTACAATGGTGCGGTTATTCCTGTTAAGTGATAACCTTAGGTTTATCGCTCACGAAAACTATTACTTATCACTAAACCTATTGACGCAGTAGGTAAATATGAGTTAACATTAGCACATAGAAAACAACAGGAAATAAACTAACAAAAGTAAGGAGAAATGTGCAATGTTTAACTTATCATCTGTAAAAGTAAATATGATGTGTTGTCGAATGTCGGACTTCCGGGCATGTGAAATGGCTGGTGTGCGGTCTTGTCGACTTATGCATCAGATGTACTGATAGAGGATAAGAAAAGACAATTCTCTAGAGTAGCAAACCATTAGCCCGGAGCTTTTCAGTTAAAAGCACCGGGCTATTTTTTTACTTACAGGTTATCGAATTTTGGAAAGAACAAACTACAACAAAAGAATTAATTTAGTGGAGGAAAAAGTATGTCAAGAGAAAACAGTTTTAGCGCAAAAGCAATCAGAGCAGGATATGATCCGAAGGATCACTTCAATTCAGTTAACCCGCCAATATATCAGACAGCATCCTTCGATCTTCTTGATATCGATAGAACAAGACGTCTTTGGACAGGAGCTGAGGCCGGAGGAATTTACTCAAGAGTGGGTAATCCCACAGGAGCAATCCTTGAAGCCAGAATTGCAGAGCTTGAGGGCGGAAAAGCAGCTGTTGCACTTTCCTCAGGAATGGCTGCAATCACATATACTCTTCTGCTTCTCGGACAGGGTGGTGGAAACATCGTATCAGGTTCATCACTTTACGGAGCAGCAATGCTGAACCTTATAAAGTTCCTTCCCAAGTACGGAATTACAACCAAGTTTGTAGAGGACAGAAATAACCCTGCAGCGTACGAGGAACTTATCGATGAGAACACCAAGGCAATTTACCTTGAATCCATCAGCAATCCAAATGCAGAGCTTTACGACATAGATGCTATCTCTGAGGTTGCACATAAATACGGAGTTCCTGTAGTAGTTGATAACACTGTTGCAACTCCTTATCTGTACAGACCTTTTGAGCACGGTGCAGACATTGTTGTTTACTCAGCGACTAAAGAAATAAACGGACATGGCAATGTGATCGCAGGTCTTGTAGTTGAAAAGGGTGACTTTCCATTCGATGAGAAGAAATATCCGCAGTTCTATGAGAAGGAATGGAAGATGAGAGATCTTCAGGATAACAAGAGAAGCGCAGTTGAGTTCATTCCCGGCGCTCCGGTTATCGCATCTCTTAAGATTTTCTTTACAGAGTTCTTCGGTGGAGCCCTCGGTTCCTTCGAGTCCTATCTGGTACTCCAGGGATTGTCAACGCTTACTGTTCGCCTTGATAAGAAGCTTCAGACTACAAGGAAAATCGTAGAATTTCTTGAAAGCAGAGATGAGGTTGAGTGGGTGAGATATCCTTACGCAAAGGGCAGCCAGTACAAAGAGCTTGCTGACAGAGACTTCCCTAAGGGCCCCGGCGCACTTCTTTCCTTTGGCTTTAAGGGCACAAGAGAGCAGGAAGGTATTTTCATAAAGTCTCTTAAGAACTTCTCTTACCATGTAAACATCGGAGATGTGAGATCACTAATCACCAATCCTCCGGAAAATACACATACAGAGCTTGAGCCTGAATACCACAAGCTTGCAGATATTCCGAAGAACCTCATCAGACTTTCAATCGGTCTTGAGGACGCAGAGGACCTAATCGCAGATCTTGAGCAGGCATTTGAGAAGGCTTTTGCCTGATTAAAGCCTTCTCCTCCTTAAGGGGGAGAAGGTGGCACGAAGTGCCGGATGAGGGGGAGAAAAATAACAAATCGGAGGAATAACCATGGCATACATATCACAACTTAAATACGAAAACGCACCGGAGAAGACAAAGAAAGTAATTGATGAATGGGTAAAGGAACATGGTCCCCTTACCAACATGAAGGAGACACTTATCCATTCCTTACCGGCCTTCCATGCACTTATGGAATGGTTCCCGTTAGAGGAAGATATTGAGAGCTTCCTGGGAGAGAGAGCTGTTAATTTTTTTTGCTATGCAATATCGACAACCAACGACTGCCTTCTTTGCAGCGTGTTTTTCAAAAAGATACTGGATGATGCGGGAATCGACTTTGAGACCTTTGATTTCACGGAGGAAGAGAAGATTCTGATAGATTACGGACGAGCAATTGTTAAGGATGCAAATGGCATACCGCCGGAGATTTTTGACAGGCTTCATGAAAAGTGGAATGAGGAACAGATAGTATCCATCACTGCATTTGCAACAATTATGATCGCCACCAATATCATTAACAAGACGTTGCAGATAGAGCTGGATGAGGAGCTTATCCCTTATTCAAAGAGAAAATAAAGAAAAGGTTTGTCTGCTTTTATTATGGAAAAAGAGGAGTGAAGCAGACAGCCAAAGGAGGAGTATATGGCTAAGGAGTTTGATAATAAAACGATTTTTATAACAGGTGCTGCAAAGGGTCAGGGAAGAGCAGTAGCTTTGGCTTTCGCAGAGGAAGGCGCAAATATCATAGCCTTCGATTTGGGGGAGAGAATTCCATATCCCGCATACAACAGATCATCCAATGACGATCTGGAAAAGCTTAAGAGTGATGTGGAGGCTGCCGGCGGAAAGATACTTATATATGCAGGCGATGTTAGAAAAGCAGAGGATCTTAAGGAAGCGGTAGACCGTGGAGTCAAGGAATTTGGCGGTATCGATATTCTTTTCAGTAATGCCGGAATTGCTGCTTATGGCTATTCCTGGGAGCTGACTGAGGAGCAGTGGGATGCACTTATAGATGTTAATCTTAAGGGCGGATTTTTGGCATCAAAATATGTTATTCCTCACATGATCGAGAAAAAGAGCGGAGTAATCATTTACAACTCATCTGTTGGCGGACTTCGCGGCTTTAATCGCATGAGTCATTACTCAGCATCAAAGCATGGTCTTGTGGGCCTTACAAAATCCCAGGCAATTGAGCTTGCACCTTACGGAGTGCGAGTAGTATCACTGCATCCTACAGGAGTTAATACTCCCATGAATGATGGTCTTGCTGAGCTTGAGGGAACAACTGCAATTGAGATAGCAGAGAGATCTGCCGGCAACCTTTTAAAGACACCATGGCTGGAGACAGAGGACATCGTAGAAGCTGTAAAGTACATTGCCAGTGACAGAGCAAGATATCTGACTGGAAGCCAGTTTGTCCTTGATGCAGGACTTCTGACCAGATAGAGGTCTAAGTAAAACTTATATCTGGCAATTAGTTTTACTTGTTTTTACAAAACATTGCCATGTGCTACCATAATATCAACAACAAAGAACAAAGCCGAGTTACATAAATCAAAAGTATTGGAGGAGAACGAAAATGGCACAGATTAAAGAAAGCGCACTTGAACTTATTGGAAAGACACCACTTCTTAAATTAAATGGATATAGCAAAAATGCAGGAGTTACAAATGCAACAATCTTAGCAAAGCTTGAGTACTTAAATCCTGCAGGATCAGTTAAGGACAGAATCGCCCTTGCCATGATCGAGGAAGCAGAAAAGAGCGGAAAGCTTAAGCCCGGCGCAACAATTATTGAGCCTACATCAGGTAACACAGGAATCGGACTTGCAGCAGTAGCAGCAGCTAAGGGCTACAAGGCAATCCTTACACTTCCTGATACCATGAGTGTTGAGAGAAGAAATCTTCTTAAGGCATACGGCGCAGAGCTGGTGCTTACAGAAGGCGCTAAGGGAATGAAGGGAGCAATTGCAAAGGCTGAGGAGCTTGAGAAGGAAATCGAAGGAGCAGTAATCCTCGGACAGTTCGTAAATCCTGCAAACCCTGCAGTACATAAAGCAACAACAGGTCCCGAGATCTGGGAGCAGACAGACGGTAAGGTTGATGTGTTTATCGCAGGCGTTGGTACCGGCGGAACAATCACAGGTGTAGGCGAATACCTTAAGGAGCAGAATCCTAATGTTAAGGTTATCGCAGTTGAGCCCGCATCAAGCCCCGTTCTTTCACAGGGTACTTCAGGAGCTCACAAGATTCAGGGTATCGGCGCAGGCTTCGTACCGGATGTTCTTAACACCAAGGTATACGACGAAGTAATCGCTATTGAAAACGAAGATGCTTTCGAAGAAGGCAGAAGATTTGCACATTCCGAAGGTATTCTTGTAGGCATCTCATCCGGTGCAGCCCTTAAGGCAGCAAGAATTCTTTCAGAGAGAGAAGAGTACAAGGGAAAGAACATAGTAGTTCTCCTTCCTGACTCAGGAGACAGATATCTGTCCACACCACTTTTTGCAAACTAAGCAAACTTACTAAGATAACATACAGACATCTCATACTGCCAAAGAGATGTTTTTGCCAAAGCTCAGTATGCCACTGAGTAAATCTAAATAATCCTTCCTACTACAATAAGCTGTAATATGGTATCATGTGATGATAGGGGAGAAAGGTCATAATGCGATAATGCTTGCATAAATCGCATTATGAATTTGATCCTCGTATCATCCTAGGAGGTGCTCCTATAATGACCATATTACAGCTTAAATATGTTATTGCAATAGATGAAGAATGCTCCATGCGAAAAGCTGCTGACAGACTCTATGTTTCGCAGCCTGGACTTTCCAGTGCAGTCAGAGATCTTGAGAGCGAGCTGGGCATTCAGATTTTTGAAAGAGTACATAACGGCGTCGTGACTACCGCAGCCGGAGCCTCTTTTATTGCCTACGCAAGAAGTGCGGTAGAGCAGTTTGAGAAGGTCGAGAATAAGTATCTTAGCGGCAAAGGACACAAGCCCACATTTTCCGTATCTATGCAGCATTACACAATCGCTGTTAATGCATTTATCGAGACCGTCAGAGAGTATGACCTTGAGGAGTATCAGTTTTCCATCAGAGAGACCCAGACCGGCGAGGTTATAGAAGATATCAAGACCTTGAAAAGTGAAGTTGGGGTAATCGCCCTCAGCGACTTTAATAAGAGCACTTTTAAAAAGGTTTTTGCAGACGCATCATTAGAATTCCACGAGTTATTCACTAGAAATACCTATGTTTATTTAAGAAAAGATCATCCTCTTGCAGACAGAGATGAGCTGTCCTTGGAGGATCTTCAGGATTATCCCTGCATGGTTTTTGATCAGGGTGACAATACCTCCTTCTATTACAGAGAGGAGGCCCTTGCAACCTATGATTACAAGAAGGTTATCAGTACCAACGAGAGAGCCACATCCGTTGAGCTTATGCTTGGACTTGACGGCTACGCAGTAGGTGCTGCCATGCTTGGAGACAGCCTTAATTCCGCAGATTTAAAAGCTGTTAAGCTTAAGGAAGAGGAGCCCCTGACCTTCGGATATATCACAAGAAAGGGAACTACCTTAAGCGAAATGGCCCAGACTTTTGTAGATAAACTGGAAAGCGTTAAATAGGCAAATAGTAGGGGGAAGTATTATGAGGAAAAGAATATTTGCAGGTGCACTGGTTGTTATGACGGCAGCAGCGATGGCTATGTCAGGGTGTGGTGCTAAAGGTAATTCAGACGAGAATTCATCCGGGCTGATTAAGGAGAAATTGCAGGATATCAGTGAAGAAAATACTGATGAAAATGAGAACGGTGAGTCAGAGAATGCGACTCCTGAGGCATCTGAATCAGACGCTGATAGTGAGAAAAATGCTGAGGATTCCGCTGCTGCAGAAGCTCAAAATGCAACAGGGACTGGTGATAGCAATCCCTCTGAAACTACAGATAGCGAAGATGCAAGTAGTTCCTCTGAAGCTACAGCCAGCGATGTTTCTACTGGCGATAAGCTTGCATCAAGCACCATAACCGATGATGATCTGTATGCCATCTTAGATAATGTTGCATCCACTACCGGGGCTGCATCAGGTGATATCAGATACAACTGTATCGATGATTTTGACGGGGACGGAACCTTTGAAGGCTTTGTTTTTGTAGGAGCTGAACCGGACGACATGAACTGGTGCGAAGGAACCGTTTACTTTGCAAGCAGTGACAAATGCGATGAGGTTTTCAAAGGAACACTTTACTACAACGATAATGAAAGTGTTTTCAGATATATGGACTGCACAAGTAGAAGGTTTGCACTTTTTAATGAAGCCTATGTGACAGCGCTGGTATCCCATATTTACTATGTTGATGGGGATAAGCCAGTAGAATCCGCTATTTCAGGAATTGGTGATTTCTATGTGGGAGAGGATCCTACTGAGATAAACATGACACTTAGTGCTTACGACAACTTCTGCGATTTTACAGAAGGCGACGAGTCATCCTACATGTGGACAGGTCATACCTGGAAGCCTTACTACTTCCACTATGATGAGAGCAGCAGGGATTACAAGGAGTACGGAGCTGTCAGCATTTCAGAGGATGAGCTGGCTGAAATTGTAGGAACTGATCTGGTATCTGAGATAAAGTCTGAGGGTTATCAGGTTGATAACATCTATAAGAGAGAAAACGGCCTTGTTAATGTGAATTACTCAAAGGTTGTAAATAATGATGATGGTACCTTAAGTGTCACCTACAAAAATGCCACCTTTGATGAGAAGACCGGAAAGTATGCAGATCCCTGGGGCGATGGAGGGGGCACCTGGCAGGAGTCTGACTACGGCGGAATATATGAGATGTCAGTTAGTTCGGGAGCTGTTATGTATTAAAGGCATCACCGTGATAATTCACGTTTGCAGACGGCGCTGAACCCGGATATCAGTGTCTTATGAGGAGGGAAAATGTATAAAGGGAGAGATCTATTTCTTAAGAGAATTCTGGCATTAGCTATGGCAGGCTCTTTAGTGCTGTCTTCCGGCTGTGGTAACGGAGCATCCAAGCAGACAGGTGGCGGTACTGATGATCAGGCTCAGCAAAGCGCTGAAAGCACTGACGATGGAGCTGAGGTACCCACTAAAAAGAGTGGCGAAGATACGGACAGCGCAGCAACTACTGATGACGCAGAAGCATCAGACACTGCAGATTCAGATACCGGTGAAGCGCCTGCCGATGATGCATCTTCTTTAAATTCAGACAGCGATTCCGCTTCATCCACAGAACAATTGGAAAGCATTGACTACACCTACAAGAATTTCCCCATGGAGCTTTCCAGGGATTATACAGGTATAGCCAGTGGTAATTACTATACAGTTACCCTTGAAAAGAATGTAAAGGATAAATATCCAAAGCTTCAGGAAGCGCTGGATAATACAAGTGATGCCCTTAAGGCAGACGTAAGCAGCTTTTTCTCTGATAATATCGATGAGATAAATGAGGTTTACGAAAATGGATGGGGAGTGGGCTTTGAGAGTGACCACGATATGTATCCCGTCAGATCCGACAGTAAAGTGGTCTCAATTCTGATGGCAGATTACACATACATGGCAGGGGCCCATGGTGTCACAGGCTTTACCGGCTACAATTTTGATCCTGCTACAGGAGAGAGCATTCTTTTTGAAGATGTTGTAAAAAAGACAGATGGCCTTCCGGAGGTCATCGTTGATGAGCTTATAAAACAAAATGATGATCTTAAGGATTATTTTGGTGATCTTGGCTCAGATAAAGAAAACCTTCTTTCCGGAATTCCCGACAGATTTAAAAATAACGGAAGAATGCTGTCATGGGTCATTGATTATGATGGAATCGTGCTGCATTTTGAAGACTATGCCATGGGCAGCTACGCTATAGGAACCCAGTCGGTTAAGCTTAAGTTTGCGGACTATCCTGATTTTTTCACAGATACCTATAATAACTATGAAGGTGCAGAAATCCCTGTCATAGCTGAAATCGCGAGAGAGCTTAAGGAAGAGGATAAGGAAATTATTGATGCTTCTACCATTAAGCCTACAGAGAAAAAAGTTCAAAAGCGCGAAGAGGATATTTTATTTGAGGAAAGCGGCGGTGAAGACTGGTGGTATCATGCAACAGTGCATAATCCCGGTTGGAGCGCATGGAGTGCTGAGGGAATAGATACAGACCCGGGAACGCCTTCTTTTGACCTTAAAGAAATTTCATCCTACACCACAGACTGGATAAACGAAGACAAATGGGCTGCGGAAAAAGGCATAAGACTTCCCAATACTCTGCCCTATACAGATGATACCTACAACTACAGCGCAATCAATAATGCTGAGGGCGGCGAGCTTTCTTTGACCGTATACAATCATGTGGACCAGACCTTGTGCGGAATTTTCTATTTTGATGAATTTGTAACTCCGCCGGATCAGGGCACAGGCTTGTTCGCTGATTTCACAGAGCCGGGCATTGATTATGCGGAAGTAAAGGATGGTATTCTTTACGTGGCTTTGGGTCACAGAACCTATGCTGCAGCGAATCCGCATAAATCCTACATTGTGGCAATAGACACCACCACCGGCGAAACACTTTGGAGAAGTGAAGATCAGGTTTGCGGATCCCACAATTTTGTTTTTGAAGGTGATAGCATAATCTGCGGCTATGGCTTTACCGATGAGCCTGATTATATTTATATCATTAACAGGAAAAACGGTAAGACTCAGAAGCAGATCAAGGTTAAGTCTGCACCATATTATTTCGTACCACAGGAGGATCAGCTTTACGTTATAACCTACAATACAGAGTATCTGTATTCGATTGAAAAGTAAAAATGGAAAAGTAAATTAGAGGCGCTTTTTACTTAATGAAGTTTTATGAGGGGAAATATTATGAATAAGAAAAAGGCAGTGCTGATAAGGATAGGAATACTGGCTATAGCTATTTATCTGTTAAATGGCTGTACTAATACTGCAAAAAACAGTGGTCAGCAGGCTGATCAAAACGAAGAAGCTCAGACAGAATCAGAGGCAAAAGCTGACGATGCAGAAAGCGTGAGCCTCAAAACAGCAGACGATATCAAAGCGTTTGTCACCGGTGAGTGGACCATGTTAAACAATGATACCGGAGAAGACTTTGCCACGCTCACCTTCAAGGATAATGGTGATCTTACATTTACAAGACTGTCAGACGGTGTAAGCTGCGAGGGTCACATTGATTTTCAAAAGAGCGATACAGAGGGAGAAAATCCAGACGGCTACTCAATTCATTTAGATAAGATAGTAGATTTTCTTCCGGAATCAGATCAGGGTATTGATAACAGTGCGGAGACCAGCGGCCTTTTCCATATAGGTATCGCAGAGGGAAAAGACTATTTATATCTCACAGAGCTTGGAAACGGAGATACCTGGATTTCCATAAGTGTCTTTAACACCAGCGACTATTCGGATTTTGACAACTGGTCTTCGGACTGGCTTTTTTACAGAGAAAATGATAAAGCAGGTAACTTCGAGCCGGAGAAGGATAAGGATTTTTATGCCTTTGCCTGGGGAAGAGGACAGGATGGTGAAAAGGTTGAACTTCAGAGGATGGAACCCTACGAGTTTGATACCTTTGAGGAATACACGGACAGAGCCTTTAAAGGTGCATATTTTGGCGAGGTGGACGACCTCAGTGTAAGAAGCTATGAGATAAATGATGATGCCGGCACAGAATACTTTTTTAATGAGAAAAGATTTGAAAACAGGCCGTTATATGTTTACCATGTGTCCACAGATTCAGAAGGAAAGATATCCGAAATAGAAGAGGTGGACAGAAGCTATTTTGGAATGTACGAGCTGGCTAATTTGGAGCATGAGTTCAGCTTTGATGAGACTACATTTTATTATGGTGCAGCCTCCTTCAAGATTCATGATATCGTTCCTGCTTCCACTGCTATAACGGGTTGTCAGAAGGTGGGCGACTTCATAATGGTGGAGTGCCATGTGAATCCGCACTACAGCTGTTACGCATTCTACAGCATATACCGAGGTGAATTTGTTTTCGATATTCTTGGAGCAAATCTCACATGGAAGGACGACGACCTTTCCACTTTAATCTATTCAAGATACAACGAGATTTATGATATTTGGGGCAACTTTGTAGGTAGTGTTCATGAGGGCGAGGTCTACGGTCTTGAGTTTGGAGATGGTGATACTGTAAAGGCTAACTGCTGGATTATAAACGGTGAGAAGGAAGAGGAATTTACGGAAGAATTCGAGTACGAGCTTGTGGATAAGCCCATGTTTGATTATTTCAGATTCCTTCTTAGCTATGACAAGAGCAGCTTATGGAGAGAGTTCAGACAGGAGGCATCAGAAAATGACGGAGCATTTGTGATAGTCAATGCACCTGATTTTATAAAGGAACTGATACCTGAGCCAGATACCTATGTGGAGGGTGCTTTGGATGAGCTTACTGTGGTTCCTCTTTCCGATTATGCCAAGGTAGGTCTTGAAGACGCAGAGCTGGGCGAAGCTGGTAGCGACACTGGAAACAGTGCAGTACAGGAGTTTTCCAAAAACAGTCCCATGAGCTACATTGTAACCGTTCCGGAAGGAATGCCCGTGACAAATCTTATTGTCAGATATAAATCGGGAAAAGAAGTGATCTGGCCTATAGGACAGATTACAGGCAGAACACCGCAAAGATCAACATTTGTAAAGTAGGAAGCTAAAAGAAAACCGTCGCCAATTGTTAAATACAATCCGGCGACGGTTTTAAATTTTCTAGAATCTTTTTATCGCTCTTTTCCCCAGAAGAATAATCCCAGCATTCCGGGACCTACATGCGCTCCTGAGAAGGGCTCATGCTGGCAAATTGTAATGTTGGCAGCAGGATTTACTTCCTTAACCATTTCTGCAAGCTGATTGGCATCCTCAAGGCAGTCGCCATGTGAGATGCAAACTGTCTGATCATCAGTATCCATTCTCTTTTCAGAGTACTTTTTTAAGATGGCCTTAATGGCATTTTTGCGGCCTCTTACCTTGTCGCAGGAGATGATATGACCTGTGCTGTCACCAAAGAGAATAGGCTTGATATTAAGTATGGTACCGATCTGAGCGGTAACTCCGCTTACTCGTCCTGTGTTCTTAAGGAAGTTGAGGTCATCAACTGTGAAATACTGGCAGGCGTGAGGCACGGCTTCATCAAGTATTTTAGCGGCCTCTTTGCAGTCTACACCGTCCTTACTAAGCTTTGCTGCTTTAAGTGCCAGAATTCCGTTACCAAAGCCACATCCATGAGAATCAACTATGTGGATGAAGCAGTCAGGATATTCCTCCATAAGCTCATCGGCGGCTGCGATTGCGGCATTGTAGGTTCCGCTGATTCCTGAGCTCATGGCTATGTAGATTATCTCACCGCCATCCTTGGCAATGGGAGTAAAGTGATCTAAAAACAGAGCAGTATTAAGCAGGCTTGTTTTGATCTTATCGCCATTTTTCAGGCCTTCATAATATTCATGACCATTAAAGTCTTCTATGTCACCTGTGTAGGTCACTAATTCATCATTAACAAGATAACTGCAGGGTAAAAGAGTAATACCGTCTAAAAGCTGCTTTGGAAGATTTGCACATCCGTCTGCAAATACATAAAAACTCACTGCTAATTCCTCCGAATGTCATTCGTTTATCCTTTGATAGTTTATCACATTCAAGGCGTGGCCTGCACAAAAAGTTGTATTATGAAGTGATTTTTTTGTTAGATAAATAACTATGGAAGAAAGAATTATAGTATCATTGATTTGTATATGTCATAAGTTGATAAGGGGGTTGGGTATGGATAAAAAACACAGTTTTTATGGTCATAAGCAGGATGATTTATATTACATCGGTAAGTATATTCTGACAGCGTTATTTGCAATTGCTTTTTGCCTGGTGTTTTTTAGAATTGAGGTGGTGGCAGCTGCTTCCAGCAAGAATATTCCGATATCATCTTCCAATAAGGTAGTAGTTATCAGAACATCTTATGCTACAGGGGAGTTTGATGAATCCTGGGGCGGAGTAATGATGGCTGTGCCTAATAAGGATTCAGATGTCTATGAATTGTATGATGTGGTAATTTGGAGTGACAGAATCAGTCTATATAAGTTCCCGGGGAATATTAATGATGCATTTGACGAATACTATGAAAAGAATGTGCGAGGAAAAGCAGAGTTTTCTCCCGATATGTATGCAAAAAGCTGGAGGGAGTTCAGAGAAACCTGTTGCCTCGATTATGTAATGGTAAAAACATCGGAAGATAATCCTAAACGGAACAGTAGCAGGCGCCTTGCGGCCTATAAATCTTTTTTTAATATAATAAAAGCCAGAACTAATTCAAAACACATAGTGATCAAGTATTCAGGCCACGGAATGGGAACCATGTTCTGCGGTAACCTTAATGACAAAGACACAGTCAAAATCCTGAAATATGGGACAAGGCTTTTCGGAAATAAGTTTTCTGTTATCGATTACGGAACAAACTGTCAATCCGGCATAACATCGGTTCTTAATATGTATAAGGATTATACCGATTACATGATCGTAAGTCAGCTTGATGTTGGAGGCTTTACTTTTGACGATGATGAGGATTGTAAAAAGTTTTATCAGGTAGATACTGATGCAGTATATGACAAAATGTTTGTAAGCGGTGAAACTGCTAAAAACATAGCTCTTAGAATGGCAAATCAGCATGCGATAGAGTGGCAATATGCGGCCAATAATCTGAAGAAGGATAATAATCCTCAATCTGTGACTGTAGTTGATATGGAAGCATATAAAAAACTTCTTAAGATAGCAGGGAAATACTACAAGCCGGGACAGGATCTATACAAGTGTATTAAAAAGGCTGGAAAAAAGTCGGTTTTAAAGAAGTACAACAAGGCAATCATTTTCTACGACAATGATAAGAAGCAGATAGGAAAATGGAAAAAGTTCTACGGAAACGGCATTACGTGTGGATAAAAAATATATATAGGATTTTGCGGGATTATCAGTACGCAAACAATATGTTAATTCAAAGATGCTGTATATAGGGGCAAAATACTGTTGATTAACATAATGTTGTGTTTTTAATATAATTGTGATATTATTTCATTCGGACATGGGGACATATGGGCTCCGTGTCTTTTTTTGCGTTTTTTTAGTATGAAGGAAGGTTGTTTATGAAGAAAAGAAGTTTAGCTGTAGCCTTATTTGTTGTTGCACTGTTTATTTTGGCGTTTGCTAAAAAAGATGTAAATGCATCTGAGCAAACTGGAAAATGCGGTGATAATGCGTTTTATAAGATTGACGGCACAACATTGACTATTTATGGCAGGGGAAGTATATGGAATTACAGTGTTTATAATCTCGCTCCTTGGAGAAATTATGCATTCTCGCATGTACGAATAGAAGATGGAATAAGCTATATAGGAGATAATGCGTTCTACAATACAAGAATGACAAGCATAGAGCTCCCAACAACAATCAAAAGTATAGGGAGAAATGCATTTAATAGTTGTAGCTTGACAAGCATAGAAATTCCGTCATCAGTTACTAGTATTGGGCTTGGTGCTTTTTTTAATTGTGGCAGACTAACTAGCATAGAGATTCCACCATCAGTTAACAGTATTGGGAATGGTGCATTTTATGAATGTATTAGCTTAAAAAGTATAATAATGTCATCATCAATCACATGTATCGAGGCTGAAACATTTAGAGAATGTAAAAGCCTTACAAGTGTGGAAATACCATCATCAGTGACAAGCATAGGAAATAATGCATTCTATGGATGTAGCAGTCTTACAAGCATAGAAATTCCGTCATCAGTGACAAGCATAAGAGATTTTGCATTTAGCGGATGTAAAAGCCTTACAAGTGTGGAGATACCATCATCAGTGACAAGCATAGGAGATTATGCATTTAGCGGATGTAAAAGCCTTACAAGTGTGGAGATACCATCATCAGTGGCAAGCATAGGAGATTATGCATTTAGCGGATGTAAAAGCCTTACAAGTGTGGAAATACCATCATCAGTGACAAGCATAGGAAATAATGCATTCTATGGATGTAGCAGTCTTACAAGCATAGAAATTCCGTCATCAGTGACTAGTATAGGGGATCGAGCATTTTCGGGATGTAATAACATTACAAGCATAAAAATCCCATCATCTAGCACCAGCATAAATAGTGGTGCATTTTCAGGATTGACTGGTCTTACAAGTATAGAAATCCCATCGTCTGTTATAAGCATAGAAGGCTACGCATTCAGCGGATGTAGCAGCCTTACAAGTGTGCAGATACCATCATCCGTGACAAGCATAGGAGATTATGCATTTTCAGGATGTAGTAGCATTACAAGCATAGAAATTCCATCATCAGTGACTAGTATAGGGAATCGAGCATTTTCAGGATGTAGTAGTATTAAAAACTTAAAAATTCCATCATCAAGCACCAGCATAGATAGTGGTGCATTTTCAGGATTAACAGGTCTTACAAGTATAGAAATCCCATCATCAGTGACAAGCATAGGAGATTATGCATTTAGCGGATGCAGCAGCCTGACAAGTGTTGAAATACCATCGTCAGTCACAAGCATAGGGAATTGTGCATTTTCAGGATGTAGTAGCATTACAAGCATAGAAATTCCATCATCAGTGACTAGTATAGGGAATTGTGCATTTTCAGGATGTAGTAGTATTAAAAACTTAAAAATTCCATCATCAAGCACCAGCATAAATAGTGGTGCATTTTCAGGATTGACTGGTCTTACAAGTATAGAAATCCCATCGTCTGTTATAAGCATAGAAGAATATGCATTTAGAGGATGTAGCAGCCTTACAAGTGTAGAGATACCATCATCAGTAACAAGCATAGGGAATTATGCATTTTCAGGATGTAGTAGCATTACAAGCATAGAAATTCCATCATCCGTGACAAGCATAGGAAATAATGCATTTAACGGATGTAGCAGTCTTACAAGCATAGAATTTCCAAAAACAGTCACTGACATCGGGATGTTTGCATTTTACAAGTGTAGAGAACTAACAAGAGTAATAATACCATCAACAGTGACAAACATAGCTAATTCTGCATTTTACGGATGTAGTAGTCTAACAAGTGTGGAGATTCCATCATCAGTTACAGGCATAGGAGATTATGCATTTTACGGATGTAGTAGTCTAACAAGTGTGGAGATTTCATCATCAGTTACAGGCATAGGAGATTATGCTTTTTACGGATGTAGTAGTCTAACAAGAATAGAAGTACCAACAAAAGTAACCAGAATAAGAAATTCTACATTTAGCGGATGCAGCAGCCTGACAAGTGTTGAAATACCATCGTCAGTCACAAGCATAGGAAATTCTGCATTTTCAGGATGTAGTAGTCTGACAAGAATAGAAATTCCATCATCGGTCACCAGTATAGGAGATTCTGCATTTTATAATTGTAGAAGCCTTAATATTATAAAAATTCCAACAACAGTGACTAGCATTGGGGATTCTGTATTTTCTGGATGTAGCGATCTAAAATTAATAGAAATACCAGATGGGGTTGTAGAAAAAACTGGTTTTATTCCATGGAAATATACTACAGCTAAGGTTTTTGAGGGTGACTTATTCTATGAGTTTGATAATAAAGGACAAATTGTTCTTGGTGGAAATGGTGTTTTCACTCTTACAACATTTAAAAGCATAAAAAAAATATCGAAAACAGTCAAAACAATTAGAATTCAAGAAGACTCGGATTTTGAGATAAAAGAAGCTTCTTGGGTATCACTATTTGAAAATATTGAAAAAATTATAAATTATTCAATGACGACAATTACGCTAGAGACAGGAGATGACTATGTCTGGTGGAGTGAAAATGAAAACAATTCAGGGATTATTTTTTCTTTATCCAAAGGGATGGCGTGAAATTCTATTCTGTTTCAGGAACAAAAATGGATATGAATGGAAGTGAATTTTATGGATGTTCGAATCTCAAAAATATAGTTTTACCTTCTAATCTGACAACTATTGGCACATATTCATTCGCATATTGTGATGAATTAGTTAGAATATCTATTCCTAAATCTGTCACAAGCATAGAATCAAATGCTTTTATAAATTGCACTAAACTATCCTTAAGTGATCTTCCGGAGAATATTACGGATATAGGAAGTGGTGCCTTTAAAAATTGTGTGGCATTAAATTTGGATTCCTTACCAAAATGTTTAAAGCGAATTGAATCAAAGGCATTTGAAAAATGTCTGGGAATCAGTATTATTGCTATTCCGGATGGAGTAGAATCAATCGGAGAATCCGCTTTTACAGAGTGTACAGGTATAAAGTCCATAACATTACCTTCTTCACTCAATAGTATTGGGGCTTATGCATTTAAGTTGTGTCCTGAATTGACTCATATTGAGTATTACGGAGACGGCCTAAAATCTCTTGGATATAGAGTGTTTTATGCAGATGCAGTTGATCAGATTGATACTGAAGTGTTAACTAACAATAGACTTCTTTCAACTTACAATTGGAAGACAGATAATAGAAAGCTTGTAGCAGACTATTACATTGTTTCTTATCTATTCTCTGCAAATGAGAGAATCAGATCTGTACAAGTTGATATTAATGGAAAACTCAAAAAGCCTAATATAGAATCAAAATCTGGATATACTATAAGTTCTTGGTATGTAATAACCAGCGATGGAATTGAGAAGGATTGGGATTTCAAAAATGATGTTGTTACATACGATATGGATCTTTATGCAAGATTGGTTCCATATGATTATTCCGTGTCATTTGATTCAAATAGGGGAGATGATTTGGGTATAACGCTTACAGTTACTTATGGAAGCAAATACGGCGAGTTGCCAGAGCTTAATGACAATAAAGGACTGTCGTTTAAAGGATGGTATACAAAAGCAACTGGTGGGGAATTGATTACTGCAGATACAATAGTAAACATAGCAGAAAATCATACTCTATATGCGCATTGGGAAAATGCAGACCAGGATAACAAGCAGAATAACCGTGAAACATGTGAGAAATGTCAGTCAGAAATGATCAAGATAGTAAATCAGGCATATCCGATTTCTGAATCACGTAGATATCTCACATATTACAGATGCAAAGTATGTGGAGACGAATGGACAGTGTTTACATCATTCTGTCCAAGAGACAATATATACTTTGACTTGAAAACAGATAAACTTCCCACAGAGGACGAATATGGTATAAAATACTATGATTCGTGTTTTGGATGGTATGTGCCATATTACATTGAATTTGCATCTGTAAAGCTTAATATGGAATCGATAGATTTGAATGTTGGTGATGAGACGACTATTAGTGCTGATGTTTTACCAAATAAAGTGATAGATCAGAAATTAGAATGGGTGTCTTCCAACGATAGTATTGCAACAGTAGACGAGAATGGTCATGTAATTGCAAAATCAGAAGGACGCGTAAATATTACTGTAAAATTGTCTGGTAGTTCATTCAATGAGTCAGGAAGTTGTGTGTTGACAGTAAAAGAAATTGAGCAGCATGAAAAGGCTGAGACTCAAGAGACTGCTTCAGAGAATAATACGGAGCAGACAAAAGTAGTAGCTGAATCAGATGGACTGGCATCAAATCAAATAATAAAAGATTCAGTTGGTACAACGTATAAAGTTTCTGTTGATGCGACAACAGTTTCAGTTATGGCTGTTCCTAATAAGAAATCAGTAACAATCGATTCAGAGGTTTCGTTGAATGGTAAATCATACCCCATAGTTGAGATTTGTGGTAAAGCTATTTCAGGTAAGAAAGTTCAAAACGTTACTATTGCAGCCAAGAATCTCAAGAAGGTAAATAAGAACGCATTCAAGGGAGCAAAGAAATTAAAGAAGATCACCATTAAAGGCGGAAAGAAAAACGCAAAGATCTCAAAGCAGATTGAGAAAGCAGCAAGAAAAGTAAATAAAAAGTCAAAGGTGATTCTTAAGTAATTATCATTTCCAACTCAGCCCTAGAATTTTCTGGGGCTGAGTTTATAATTGTGTAGCATCTTTTAATAACCCCCCTGCTATGCAGGGGGACAACAGCTGCTTTAGCTTACAGTAAAATACCTCCCGTGTTAGAATTACTTACGGTTCGCCAACCAAAGTAAAACACAGGAGGTAGTCCAAAATGGACATGAATAGTTTATCACACACAAAGTGGGACTGTAAGTATCACATTGTGTTTGCACCAAAGTTCAGAAGAAAGATTGCATACGGGCAGTTAAAGGCTGACATAGCAAATATTCTCAGTACATTATGCAAAAGGAAAGGTGTAGAAATAGTAGAGGCGGAAGTGTGCCCGGATCATATACATATGCTTGTGAGAATCCCTCCAAGTATGAGTGTTTCGAGCTTTGTAGGGTATCTAAAAGGAAAAAGTACGCTTATGATATTTGAAAGGCACGCGAATCTTAAGTACAAATTTGGAAATAGGCATTTCTGGTGTAGAGGATATTATGTTGATACAGCAGGAAAAAATGCGAAAAAGATTCAAGAATATATAAGAAATCAATTAAAAGAAGATTTAGAGTATGACCAGATGACATTAAAAGAGTACATCGACCCGTTCACGGGTAAGCCGGTAATACAAAACAAATAATACGAGCCCAGGGGGCTCAGTAGATAAATGATGTTGCGGCTGGCGAACCATTCGGCGAGTCTTTAGACTCAGTGCCGGTAACAGGCCCTTATAGGGCCAGAACAAACCACCGGCTAAGCCGGTGGTTCTGATTACATGAATACCATATATATTGATAATATAATCAATGATTTTTTATCTTGCAAATTCCCTGAGTCATGGTGCCCATGGGACAAAAAGCACACCAGGTTCTGGGGCGATAAAGGGCCATTACTATAAGACCGATAAGTGTGGAGGTGAGCATGAGACTGTAAAAGCCGTAGCTGAACTGAGTTATCCATGCTGGAACGCTTGTAACTGTATAGGCCCACTGCCACGGAACCTTGAAGGTCCAGAACAGCTTCACCACTGTCTTAAGGGATGCGCCGCCATAAACAAGATAAGTCTGATAGATCATGTTGCCGAACATTGTCATGAAAAATGCAAGGAACCCATATCTGAAAAACTTGCTGTACATCCAGCTTGGAGCAACCTTTCTGTTTTTCATTTTAAGTGCTCTTGGTATTATGGCAAAAAGCTTTCCTCTGCCGCAGTATCTGTTACAGAATGCCTTTCCGCCGCCTATGGAAGCAACAATGATTGGAACGATAAAATCGATCATTCCAAGCCATGCAAATAAAATATTGAAAAAGCCCAGCGAAAAATAAACTATGGGCCAGATCCATAAATAGTCGTACCAGTGTTTCTTCTTCATTTTTTCATGTCCAATCTTTCTACCAGTGTGATGCACCCTGTGGGGCAGGTTCGGCTGCAGAGTCCGCAGCCGATGCATTTATTTATGTCTACATCCGCAAAGCATCCGTTAATGGTTTTAATGGCGCCTACGGGACATGCTTCCATACATGCCCCGCAGCTTACGCATATTTCTTTATCTACTACCGCATTTTTTCTGGTCATCTTTTTCTCCCGATATACCTTATGCTGAAATAAGAGACTCAAGCTTAGATGAGAGAATTGCTTCAGGCATTCCTCCGACTTCTGTATCCACAACCTGACCGTTCTTTATAAATACGAAGCTGGGAATGCTCATTACGCCGTACTTCGCTGCAAGAGCAGGCTCTCTGTCAGTGTTGACCTTTCCAACCTTAACCTTGCCGTCGTACTTTTTAGCCATCTCTTCCACAACGGGGAGCATCATACGGCAGGGACCGCACCAGTCTGCGTAGAAATCTACCAGTACGGGGATGTCGCTGTTGATTACTTCTTCATTAAAATTTTCTTTTGTAAACTGATATTCCATTTTTATTACCTAACCTTTCTTAAAAGCATTTTTAAATCGTTCTGATAATGTTAGTATATGTGGTACGAAAAATATATCAAGTACGCAGATTATATATACGTGGTACGAAAAAACTGAGTAATGGAAAATAAATGGATTTTTCATCATTAAAATAAGAGCAAAATTAATCTTTTGAAAAAATTAAATTCGCACCTTGACGATGCATGGTCATGAGAGTAGAATATGAACAACTTAATACTTTAAACCGTTGAAGTGGAGATAACGGCAATGATGCCTTTACAGAGAGCCCGATTAGCTGAGAGCGGGTGAGAAACAAGTTGTCAAATGGACCACAGAGGGCGTAGATAAAAAGTGAGATATCAGAACTTCCGATTTACGATTTTCTAAACTGAGTATTCTACGACGTGAAGGCATACGTTAGTTGCCTGGGATATGTTGGTATCCTGTGAGGCGCATGGAAGTCCATGAATTCAAGGTGGCACCGCGGATTATTAGATGATTCGTCCTTGACAGAAATAATAGTTTCTGTCAGGGACTTTTTTAGTTATAAGCAGAGCCACTCGCAAGACCAGGAGCAGAACTTCATTTAAGGAGGAAATTATGAGTACAGACAAAAAGGGAAGATTTGGAATTCATGGAGGACAGTACATTCCTGAGACACTTATGAATGCCGTAATAGAGCTTGAGGAAGCCTATGAGCATTACAAGAATGATCCTGAGTTTAACAGAGAGCTTACAGAGCTTTTGGATGAATATGCCGGAAGACCTTCAAGACTCTACTACGCAGAGAAAATGACAAAGGATCTTGGCGGAGCAAAGATTTATTTAAAGAGAGAAGATTTAAATCACACAGGCTCCCATAAAATAAATAACGTTCTCGGACAGGCTCTTCTTGCTAAGAAGATGGGTAAGACAAGACTTATCGCTGAGACAGGTGCAGGTCAGCACGGAGTTGCAACAGCTACAGCAGCTGCTCTTATGGGAATGGAATGTGTAGTTTTCATGGGAGAAGAGGACACCAAGAGACAGGCGCTTAATGTATACAGAATGAGACTTCTCGGATCCGAGGTTATTCCGGTAACCACAGGTACAGCCACCCTTAAGGATGCAGTTTCAGAGGCTATGCGCGAATGGACTACCAGAATTGATGACACACATTACTGCCTCGGTTCGGTAATGGGACCTCATCCTTTTCCGACAATAGTAAGAGATTTTCAGGCTGTAATATCAAGAGAGTCAAGGGCTCAGATATTGGAAAAAGAAGGAAGACTTCCAGACGCTATTGTAGCCTGTGTTGGAGGTGGATCAAATGCCATCGGAAGCTTCTATCACTATATTGAAGATGAAGGCGTAAGACTGATCGGCTGCGAAGCTGCAGGACGCGGAATCGATACCTTTGAGACAGCAGCAACTGTTAATACCGGTAAAATAGGTATTTTCCATGGAATGAAATCCTATTTCTGCCAGGATGAATATGGTCAGATAGCACCGGTTTATTCCATCTCAGCGGGACTTGATTATCCCGGAGTCGGACCTGAGCATGCACATCTCCATGACATGCACAGAGCTGAATATGTGCCGGTTACAGACGATGAAGCGGTAAATGCCTTTGAGTATCTTTCAAGAACAGAGGGAATCATCCCGGCTATAGAATCAGCTCACGCAGTTGCTCATGCAATAAAGCTTGCACCCACAATGAGCAAGGACCAGATTATAATCGTAACTATCTCAGGAAGAGGCGATAAGGACTGTGCAGCCATCGCCAGATATAGAGGGGAGGACATCAATGAGTAATATAAAGAAAGCATTTGAAAACGGAAAAGCATTTATAGCATTTATAACCTGTGGAGATCCGGATCTTGAGACCACAGGAAAAGCAGTCAGAGAAGCAGCAAAAAACGGTGCTGACCTTATAGAGCTTGGAATCCCTTTTTCTGATCCCACTGCTGAAGGTCCTGTCATTCAGGGAGCAAATATCCGTGCACTGGCAGGTGGTATAACTACTGATAAGATATTTGAATTCGTAAAGGATCTTAGAAAAGATGTAGATGTTCCCATGGTTTTCATGACCTATGCAAATGTAGTTTTTTCATACGGCATCGAGAGATTTGTTAAGACCTGTAAAGAAATCGGAATGGACGGACTTATCCTTCCCGACATTTCCTTTGAGGAAAAGGAGGAGTTCTCCGAAATATGTGAGCAGTATGATATTGATTTCATTTCTCTTATAGCTCCTACATCCAAGCAGAGAATCGCAATGATAGCAAAAAAGGCCAGCGGTTTCCTTTACATCGTATCAAGTCTTGGTGTTACGGGAGCAAGAAGCGAGATAAATACAGACCTTGCATCTATGGTTGAGCTTGTTAGAGAAAACACAGATATTCCCTGCGCCATAGGCTTTGGAATTTCAACCCCTGAACAGGCAAAAAAAATGGCCGATATTTCCGATGGAGCTATAGTCGGATCAGCCATTGTAAAGCTTCTTGAAAAGCATGGAAAAGAAGCACCAAAATATATCGGTGAATATGTTAGATCCATGAAGGATGGAATGAACAATAATTCAGCTATGGATAAGCTTGGAGCCTGAAGCAGAGAGCCCGGGGTTCTCGGTATCCGGTGAGGGTAATTGTGGTTAATAAATCATTTGGGCGGAGCTGCCTTGTAGGATTTGTGGAGTTGCAGGTTCTCGCAGTCCGGAGGTGAGTTATACAGAGAATTGTTTCGAACCTTACAGGCAGCATTTCTGCAGTCTCTGCATCTATAGCCTGAGTGATTTGAGTACATTCTTTTGCATTCAAGGGAGCAAAAAGCATTATTGCTTTCTCTGGCTGTAAAGAGCCTTCCACAATTCATACAGATATTTCTTGTATTGTGAGCCATAGCTTTCCCTCCTTTGCTTTATTTTGTAAAACATGCGGAATCTGTGATTAGCAGGTTCCGTTTTTATCTTAATATAATGATATCATTAATCGTAATAAAGAATTAAAAGTTTATAGTTATTTCATAAGTTCCGGTACTTATGGAAACTATTTCGTGATAAAATGTTTATATGCCACAAAATTCAAAGCGTTTTGGAAAATGTATATAGTTCCAAAAATGATTGAAGATTGACTTAATATTTGATAGTATATAGATATGGAAACTGAAATTCAAAAACAAGTTCCCTAACATCTGTAGCTAATAGAGTTTTAAAAGAGAAGGTAAGGAGTATTTATGAACGAAACAAGAGTAAAGATTCTTGAAGCCGTACTTACAGAGTTCAAGGAAAAAGGTTCAAAGTTTACCATGGATGATGTAGCATCTGATCTTCACATGAGTAAGAAGACCATCTACAAGGAGTTCGATGATAAGGAAGAGATATTCGATGCTCTGGTTGATTACTGCTTTGATTCCATAAAAGAAAAGGAGGCAGAGATCCTTGCAGATAACAGCCTCTCAACTGTAGAGAAGATTGAGAAAATCATGATCTGCATGCCTGATAAGTACAGGGATGTGGATTTTCGCAAGGTATTTACTCTTAAGGATAAGTACCCGAAAATTTATGCAAAGGTACAGAAGAGACTTGAGAATGACTGGGGTGATACAATCGGCCTTATCGAGAAGGGTATTGCCGAGGGTAAGGTAAGAAATCTTCCCATCCCTGTTATCAAAGCTATGACAGAGGCTTCAATTGAGAGATTTTTAAGTTCAGATGTACTTCTTGAGGGAAATACTACTTACGAGGATGCACTTCAGGTTATGATCGATATAATCATGAGGGGTATTTGCGTTAAGTAATTTAAATATATTAAAGTGGGGACTTTAAAATGATAATCAGAAATGAGAACGTATTTCTGCTGCAGACAAAAAACAGCAGCTATTTTCTTCAGGTGCTTCCATCAGGTCATGTGGAGCACCTTCATTATGGGAAATCCATTCTTTCCAGGGGGCAGTATGAGGAGCTTTTAAGGGCTGATAAGGAGGACAAAAAAATAGTCCTTCAGATGGCTAAGGCCATGGAAATAAAGCATCGTCACGAAGGCGGAAACATGATCGTATATTCGCCTGATCACTATCCGCTTTGTCTTGAGGTTATGCCGCTTGAGATGTCTTCCTTTGGAAAAGGCGATATTCGCGAGCCTCTGATCGAGGTATCACACGCTGACGGCTCTCTGACCAGTGATTTTCTTTTTGAGAGCGCAGAAATTCTTGATGATATTTCAAAACTTGATACACTTCCAAGCTCCTATGACGATGGGCAGGAGCTTAAATTTAATGATGAGACTATAGATAAGGCAGCTCAGCTTGTACTTACACTTAAGGACAAGGAGTATGGTCTTCGTCTTGATCTCATTTATAAGGTCTATCCCGAGTGTGACACAATTACCCGTACTTCAGTTTTATATAACGACAGCCAGGAAAAGATAGTTGTTGACAGGCTGTTATCCAATCAGCTGGATTTCCAGAGGGTTGGCCTTAAGCTTACAAGCTTCCACGGACGCTGGGCTGATGAGATGAATATGTCTGACAGCATCTGTACTGCAGGAAAAGTAGTTAATGAGGAAATCTCAGCAGGCGAGTCCGGAAGCAGAAGTAATCCCTTTACTATGATAAGCGGACCTGATGCCACGGAAGAGGCAGGCGATGTATATGGTCTTAATCTTATTTACAGTGGTAACCATTACAGTGCGCTTTCCGCAAACGGGACCTTCCTTTCACGCTTTGTGAGCGGAATTCAGCCTACAGGCTTTTCATGGACTCTTGAAGCAGGTGAGAAATTCGAGGCTCCGGAAGCAGTTATGACCTTCTCTGATAAGGGCTTCCATGGGATGAGCGTAAGGATGCACGATTTTGTCAGAAAGCACATCGTTCGCGGAGAGTGGCGAGATAAGGAAAGACCTATCCTTATAAATAACTGGGAGGCTACCTATTTTGACTTTGATGAGGGTAAGCTTCTTAGAATTGCAAAGGATGCAGCTAAGGCAGGCATTGAATTATTTGTTCTTGATGACGGCTGGTTTGGCAAGAGAAACGATGATAAGGCAGGTCTTGGTGACTGGACAGTAAATACCAAAAAGCTTCCGGACGGATTAAAGGGACTTGCAGATAAGATAAACGGTCTTGGAATGAGCTTTGGTCTCTGGGTTGAGCCGGAGATGGTAAACGAGGACTCAGATCTCTTCAGAGCTCATCCTGAGTGGGCAGTGAGAATTCCGAACAGACCCCATTCACTTGGAAGAAATCAGATGATCCTTGATTTCACAAGGAAAGATGTTCAGGATTACATCATAGATGCCATGAGTAAAGTATTTTCATCGGCAAATATTTCTTATATCAAGTGGGATATGAACAGAGTATTTTCTGATACCTTTTCAAGAGAGCTTCCCGCTGACAGGATGAAGGAATTTACCCACAGATATTACCTTGGCCTCTACAGAGTTATGGGCGAGCTTACAAAGAAATTTCCTAAGATTTTGTTTGAGGGATGCTCATCAGGCGGTAACAGATTTGATCTTGGTATATTAAGCTACTTCCCGCAGATTTGGGGAAGTGATGATACAGATGCAGTATGCAGAATGGATATTCAAAGGGGCTACAGCTACGGATATCCCGTTAATACCTTTGGTGCTCATGTATCAGCATGTCCTAACCACCAGACACTGCATACCGTGCCTCTTGAGACAAGATTCTCAGTAGCTGCCTTTGGCTGCTTTGGATATGAGCTTAACTTAAGCGAGTTATCAGATGAACAGAAAAAGCAGGTGGCAGATCAGGTTGCTTTCTATAAGGAGTGGAGAAAGGTATTCCAGTATGGCGATTTCTACAGACTTGATAAGTATCGCTTTATGGCAGTATCAAAGGATAAATCGCTGGCTGTGGCACTTATTTTCCAGAAGGAGTGCAGACCTAACGATGATTATCTCGCTCTCAGAACAATGGGACTTGATCCTGACAAGGTTTACAGAATCGCTAACCGTCAGGTTAAGATCAATATCAAGGCCTTTGGAAGCCTTATAAATACAATGGCTCCCATTCATGTTAAACAGAATGGAATCATCCATGGAATGATAGATAAATTCTACAAGATGCAGAGTGAGAAGGAAGAAATCACAACAACAGGCGGAGTAGCAAACAGCTGCGGGGTACGTCTTGGACCTGACTATGGCGGAACAGGCTACGGTGAGGATACAAGAATGTTCAGAACCGACGATACAAGACTCTACGTTATCGCAGAGGTTCAGGAATAAGAAGTTAAGCAAAATATTAGCCGGATACTTTCATAACGAAGTATCCGGCTGTTTTGTATTTGGAAACTATTTAATCAACGCGCTTTTTACCGACAAAGAAAAGTGCTACGGTTCCGGGGCCAGTGTGGCTTCCGATTGTGGTACCGATATCATAGACTTCAATCTTTCCCTTCATGTTAGGTATAAGCTGTTCTATCTCAGCAATAAGTGCATCCGCATCCTCTCTGCAGGCTGACTGGGAAATATAGCATTTTCCGTTATAATCTGCACCGCCATCAGCACATTCCAGCATCTTGTTTGCAGCGGCTCTTATAACTGCAGCCTTTCCGCGAAGCTTGGCTCTTGCAATGAGGTGACCTTCAAAATCAACGTTGAGAAGAGGACAGATCTTAAGAGCTCCGCCAAAGAAACCGGCTGCCTTTGAAACTCTTCCTCCGCGTACAAGGTAGGTTAAGTCTGTTGTGAAGAACCAGTGATTGATATTAAGTCTGTTCTCGAGAGCCCAGTCACGGAGCTCATCAATGCTCATTCCTGCATCTCTTCTGTCAGCAAGCTCATCCATAAGAAGACCAAAGCCTGAGGATGCTGCAAGTGAGTCGACTATGTAGATTTTTCTTCCGGGAAATTCACTTGAGAGAATATCGGCTGCAATGTTAGCAGAATTTATGGAACCGGATATTCCCGAACTAAGTGTAAGGTGAAGTATATCAAAACCCTCTTCAAGAAAAGGCTTGAAGTGCTCTATATATTCCTCGGTATTTACCTGGGATGTTTTTGTCATGGCACCCTTAGCCATATCATTATAAAAATCCGCAATTGGATATTTACCGTCATCTAAATACTGCTTACCGTCAATCTCAAAGTGAAAGCAAACATATTTTATATCTCTTTTTTCAAAGTGTTCCTTATTCAGGTCTGCGGTGGAGCAGCAGCTGATAACATACTTGGACATTACAAATCCTCCCTCTTACGTAAACTACGAATAACATGATACCACAGACTACCGGATTATGCTAACTATGTGTAGAAATCGCCCGCACCGAAGATTTTTGAAAATGACCGCAGGGGTTCCCCGGGTTTCTTATTTTTCCGGTGATGGTGATTTGACCAGAAAGCTGCTTTCGAAGGTCTCGGCGGTGCAGGGTTTGCCGAAGTAGAAGCCCTGGGCGATGAAGATGCCAATGTCCTGCATCTTTGTGAGTTGGGAGGAGGTTTCTACGCCAACGGCGCAGGTTTTGATGTCCATGGTATCTGCCATAGACTGGATAGATTTCGCAAGGAGAAGGGCTTTATCGTCCTTGTCTGCTCTTTCGATAAGAGAGTGTGAAAGCTTTATAACATAACTGTTGTGCTTATATCAAGGCCCATCTTGGATAGAGGGAACTTTACTCTTGTGGACTCGCTTTTTAGGAATGATATAAAGGTTGAATCCAGAAGCTGCAAAGCAGATAAATTTATTGACATATAGAACTCTGTATTGTATTTTTCATTCCATTTTGTGAACTGGGAGAGTGCTTCCCTGACAATCCAGATTCCCAGCTTTCCCATAAGTCCAACATCTTCAGCGACAGGGATGAGCTCGTCTGCTGAATATTCAAAGGATGCTTCCGTTTTAAGACGCGGAAAGACCTCTGCACCGAAAATCTTTCCTGTCTCCGTGTTTACAAGGGGCTGATAGTGCAGCACAAAATCATTTTCCGGAACGGCATTTTCCAAAAGCTCCTGAAGATTATTATGCCGTGCAACTGATGGAACAAGGGCCTTATCAAAATACTTGTAGTTATCTCTTTTGGTGCTGGCCTTTACCATATACATGGCTGCATCAGCGTATTGAAGAAGAATATCGGGATTTGACGAATCCTTGGGATACAGCGATATTCCGATACTTCCTGACAGATTGAAGCTGTAGGTATCAAGCTCCACCGGAGTGCATAAAAGAGTCTGGATTTTTCATAGTCAGCGGTGAGATTTTTAATAAAAGAAGTGCTGTAGCGCCTGTTATACAGGCCTGTAAGGATATCTGTGGAGGAAAGTCTTTTCAGGTTGTCGTTTGCTACCTTAAGATCCTGCGTTTTCTGTGCGACCTGTTCTTCAAGCCTTTTATTCAGGTTTTTCTCGCTTTCAAGAAGCGATTCATCAAGCTGAGTATTTTCGAAGGTGGCAGTCATAATCCAGTAGCCCATCACAGCTATGAGGATGTAGAAAAATTCGTTTTCGGACAGGAAATGTATAAGGAACAGCGCAAGGTCTGTTGCTGATATGCATATTACACCCAGCATCAGACGCTTCTTGGACTTTTTATTTCGCTCATAGGAACGAAGGCCAAACTCATATTGATATTTCTCCTGGAAGTAAGCGCCAAGAGACATTAGTATCATGCACAGTATATAAACAAGGTCCATGAAAACATTTTCGGCATCAAGACCGAGGGCCTCTACATAGGTGTACTGGAAATCCAGAACTATATAGGAAAAAATACCCAAAGGAATAAGGGTGGTACCCTTTTTTATAGTCAGCCCTTTAATGAGGCGAAGAAGATAAATTGCCAGCATTATCATGAAAAAGTTTACGAAGAAATATCCAAGGGCCCTGACATAAGTAATGAAGGGCATAAACTGTAAATAGCTTGCATAAATCGCCAATTCCCCAGCAGAGGATACCGAAGCCAAAACACAGGATGTTCCATCCAAATTCAGGAACACCCTCGGCACAGTTATAGCAAAGTGCAAAGGATAGAAGAGTTACCAGGGGTGAAAAAAGGACAATAAAATATGTAGCCCCGGCAAAGGTTGAAATGACGAGACAGATGTATGAAATAGCAATATAGACTATCAGTCTTTTTTCAAGTCTTTAAAGAATTCCATAGCCTAAATATAGTTGCGAAGCATATAATATTACGTTTATATTATAAGTCCTGAAAAAGTCGATAAGTATTAAAACAAAGTAAATTATTCTTATATGAAAATAAATATTGAGTCAGCCAAATGAAAATAAAAACGCTCTGCACAACTGTGTGCAGAGCGCTAAAAACTCATCAAAGAATATATGGATCAAGCCTTCTCCCAGACTGTTCCCTCACGGGTATCCTTTATAGTGATGCCCTTTGAAGCCAGCTCGTCGCGGATAGCATCGGCAGCTGCAAAGTCCTTTGCTTTCTTTGCTTCCTTACGTTTAGCGATCATTTCTTCAACGTAAGCGGCAAGGTCTGAATCAACCTCAGAGGATGCTTCCTCGGCCTTAAGAAGATCAAGAGAGAGAACCTCGTCAAAGCTCTTGATAAGTGCCTTCTTGGTCTTATCATTTGTATCGGCCTTGAGTACATCATATACAACAGTGATGGCACTTGAGGTATTGATATCTGAGCAGAGAGCAGCTTCGAAATTAGCTCTGTATTCAGCAAATACCTTCTCGTCAACTTCGCCGTCATCTGAAAGTGAAAGAATTCTCTTCTTTAACTTATCATAGGTAGCTGCAGCCTGATCCAGTGCATCGTAGGAGAACTGAAGAGGCTTGCGGTAGTGACTCTGCAGGCAGAAAAGTCTGTAAACAACAGGGTTATAGCCCTTTTCTTCCAGAAGAGAAACTGTAAGGAATTCGCCCTTACTCTTGCTCATTTTTCCTGTCTGGTCGTTTAAGTGATGTACATGGAACCAGTAGTTGCACCATTTGTGTCCAAGGAATGACTCACTCTGCGCAATTTCATTTGTGTGGTGAGGGAAAATATTATCAACACCGCCGCAGTGGATGTCCATGTATTCGCCAAGGTGCTTCATGGAAATGCATGAGCACTCAATGTGCCAGCCGGGATATCCAACACCCCAGGGGCTGTCCCACTTAAGGGCCTGATCTTCGAACTTGGATTTTGTGAACCAGAGAACGAAGTCGTTCTTATTTCTCTTATTGGTATCTTCACTTACATCATCTCTTACGCCAACGAAGAGGTCTTCCTCGTTATGACCTGTAAGAACGTAGTAGTCAGTGAGCTTTGAAGTATCGAAGTAAACATTCTCACCTGCAACATAGGCAAAGCCTTTCTCAATAAGAGACTCTACCATGTGAATGAACTCGGGAATGCAGTTTGTTGCAGGCTCTACCACATCGGGAGTCTTGATGTTGAGCTTCTTGCAGTCAGAGAAAAATGCATCTGTGTAGAATTTTGCGATCTCCATGACAGTTTTATGCTCACGTTTTGCACCTGCCAGCATTTTGTCCTCACCTGTGTCGGCATCGCTTGAAAGATGTCCTACATCAGTGATATTCATTACTCTTTTTACATCATATCCGATATAGCGAAGAGTTTTCTCTAGAATATCCTCACAGATATATGTGCGCAGATTTCCAATATGTGCGAAGTGATAAACGGTGGGGCCGCAGGTATACATAGCAACCTTGCCGTCCTCGTTAGGCACAAAGGTATCGATTTTCTTAGTAAGTGTGTTGTAGATATTAAGCTTGTTATCCATATTTATCTCATCTTCTTATCATAGATTTGGCATGGTATCCGGAAAAAACATGATTAGTGGCTTCCCCTTGGATAAACACCAAGCATAATTATACAAAAAAAGAGCAGATATGCCAACATTTAAGGGAAACGAAGACGGCGTAAATTTACTGTAGGATTTGAAAGGGTAGATTGCTCCTGTGATCAGTTCAGATGTTCAAACCTTACTCATTATAGCGCCTGGTTGGATGACAGTTCAAGGCTGTCATTCTAATCCTTGGTCTGCTTGTTGACTACTTTATCTGTCATGGAATACCAGTCAACCCTGCGCTGTGCGCACCGCGAAGCGGCTGCGGGGTTGACAGGCATTCCATGGCAGATATTCTGTAGTCAAGCAGATCAAGGATAGGTGTGCGCTCTGGCGCACTTTATTCAAGGGCAGAGGCGTCAGCCTCTGGCTTCCTTTTAGAACAGTTTCCAGATGTAGTTATGCATTCCGATGCTCATCCACTTCTTCAGTTCTGCACTAAGCTCTACCTGTATGCTATCGACATACTTTCCCCACGCCGGATGGGAATGCTGTTTGTCTTTTACCTGAGCCACTACAGTCTCTGCTTCCTCTGCTCCGGCAGCCTTAGGCATTACTGTCTTCTGATAGCGCACAAGTTCCAGCATATCCCTTTTGTTCCATGTATAGGCACTGAGTCTTGCCATCTTATCAGCGCCTTTTCGACTCCAGCCCATTGGAGTCATGCTCATTCTTTTTGACAGGACATGACTGACATGACCTTCAGTACTACATCCAGGAATCCTCCTGTATCTAAGCCTTGTCTTGGCTGCAGACCAGTTATCAAGTATATAATCAGCGCCTTCCTGTATACGTTTCATTTCCTTATCGTTTGAGGCATGATATTCAAGCATATCTACCACAGACAGGAAATCTTCCTTACTTCCATCCTTGATCATTTCACAGAGAAGCTTTCTGGCATCATCAGCACTATCCATCAAATGATTTGTCATCTTTATCAGGTATTTTTTGAGGTGGAACTCGTCCATCACATATGTGATGCCACTTATCCTTTTTCCTCCAGCCTTAATCCAGGCTCCACCATCTGCTCCGAGGTATATCCTTTTTATGCTGCTTATGTCATAGTTATTGTCAATATATGTGTAGACTTCGTCCCAGAGTTCACTGTTTGCTTTGCCTTCATAAGAACCACAGAAGAAATGGGCATTAACAAGGTGATGTCTTGTACTCTTGGGAGCATCCTTTTCAATGCCTTCATGTACATAGACAAGTTTGTTTATCATTCCATTGAGTTTTCTTCCATACTGGTTGACCTGGAGATCCCCCTTTTCTTTCTGGAACTGAAGCGACACATGATCTTCATCAGCCTCTATATACAGATACTCAACCTTGCGTTTTCTGCCTCTTCTTTTCTGTTCCTTGGGGAACTCAAGAGCATGTATCTTATCCTTTACAGTCTCTTTGCTGACCTCATCAAGGATGCTTGCTGCTTGTCCACCTTTATGATAAGAGGTCTGGACGCTCTCTGATAAGAGCTGTGCTATGGCATCTTCTGACATCCTTTCATGAGGGTCAAATGAAAGCATGTCATCCAGTAGATATCTGCGTTCTCCTGTTACCTTGTTCTTAAACAATGTTTTGGAAAATATAACCTTTCCAATTGAGGTGATAAGGGCCTTCTCGTCAGTCCTTACCACTTCCCATTTTTCCTTTCTCACAGGACTGTCTTTTAATATCTGGTTGCAGGTTGTAAGGGTTTCAGAAATATAATCCAACGCCATCTGAAGCGCTTCATTCCTGACCTTGTATATGAAGCCTGCAAAGTCTCTTGGATCCTCTGAAAAAACTTTTGATGCCTCCTGAAGATTTGGTACTCCATTCTCAATAAAATGCTGTATACTATTTAACACAAGGGGACTCCTCCATTTAGTTGTATTAGGCTTGCACACCCAAATATCAACTATACCATGAAGGAAATCCCCTTTTTCAATTAATCCTACAAAAACTTTACGCTAGCGGAAACGAATTTGCTTCACACTTTAGGAAAAAGCAGTTATAATTAGATTGCTTTAATATGCAAATGAGGATTTTATTATGATGAAGAAAAGATTAGGGAAAGTCTTTGCGCTTGCACTGGCGGCCATACTTATTGCAGGTGTGCCGGCTCAGTCAGGAATCACAGCCAGTGCGAAGATCACTACTACTAAAATAGGGCAGCAGGCCGGAGAACTGCCGGAGGGCTGGACAAGCTATGGCGGTTTTGGCGGTGCAAGATATTATGGCACTGAGGCAGTGGTTACGATTCCTTCAGAGATCACTGAGCTGGGCAGCTTTGCCATATATGAAAATTCTTATGTACAGGTAATTCGCATTCCGGCTACAGTAAAAAGCATTGAAAGTTGGGCGATTTATGAAAATCCGAATCTCCGTTACATCGTCTTTGAAGGCGATACCCGGATGGAGGAGTATTCGGTCCGCAATTGTGACGCTCTTAAGAACATAGTCACACCCTTTAAGGACAGCAGTGCCGAGAAAATTGCGGATTCTATAGGAGCCTTTGTAACAAGAAATGAAAAGGAAGGCTTTGTTAAAAAGAATGTTTATCTTCTTGCAGGAGATAAATTTGTTCAGCCTGTATGCAACACTGTTTTTGATGATTATGTCTGGACCAGCTCCAAGAATTCGGTGGTAACCGTGGATGCTACCGGCAGGATAAAAGCAAAGAAGTCCGGAAAAGCGGTCATTACAGCGAGCAACGCTTACGGAACCTTTTCCTATAAGGTTAATGTATATAAAAAGAGTGTTCAGAACCGTGTAAAGCAGGTTAAGAAGCTCGAGATATCCAAGAAGATGTCCGACTACGAAAAGGTAAGAGCGGTACATAACTGGATGATCAGGAACATTTCCTACGACTATAAGAATTATTTAAAGAGAACACTTCCATATAAGGTATACACAGTTGAAGGCGCACTTCTTGATAAGAAATGTGTTTGTCAGGGGTATGCCCTTGCCTTCAAGAAGATGATGGATGAGTATGGTGTGGCCTGCGTCGTTGTAACAGGAACGGCAAATGGTGGAGGTCATGCCTGGAACATGGTTAAGATCGGCGGAAAGTGGTATCACATAGATGTGACCTGGGATGATCCCATAACGGATGGAACAGATGGTAATACTCAGATTTTTTATACCTATTTCCTTAAGTCCACATCATATATGAATAAGAACCAGCATTCATTCTCGGTTAGAAATTATCCCAGATGCAACAGCAAAAAGTATGATTGAGTTTAAAAGAGCAGATTTATTCTGCTCTTTTTTTATACCGTGGAATTTTTATAGGTGCTGCATATATAAAGATATATATACTAAGAAAAATGTAAAGCCTGCGGATATAGGAAAACACGAGGATAATATTCCGAACAGGCGTGAATATTATAGTAGGAGAAAGGAAGAAGCATTGAAGCGCCATTCTAAAGATTCCTACGACATGCCTGCACATGCTTCTGGACACCTGAAATAATGCTTTCCTGAAAGCGTTCATTTTCCGGCTGACAGAGCAGAATGCCAAAGGTAGTACCGTGATCTTTTACATAATTTAAAAATAACTCAATGGATTCCATCGTATTCATGGGACTGTTAATGTTACTGAGGTTCTCGAAGGTTTTTTCGAGAACCTCTTTTTCTATGTCTTCAAGAAGCTCAAACTGATCCTGATAATGCAGATAAAATGTGGATCTGCTCATCTCGGACAAGTCACATATCTACAACATCGGCGGCGGAGAGAACTGCCGCATAAGTACCTATGATATGTACAAAATAATGTATGGAAAAATGGGCTTTACGTCCCTGGACCCTGTGATAGAGCCAAAGTATGTGGCAACAAGGAATTTTCACGGACTGTAACAAGGTTGTACATATCGATCACGGTTATGATGAGTCTAAGCCGGAATCGGAACTTACTTTAGAAGATATGAAGAAGGCGGTCACTGGTGTGATGAGTGCGAGAGAAAATCCTGGAACTATGGAATGAAAGCAAATAAGGACAAGTTTTTTGCACAGGTTTGGAATCCCCTTCATGAGGCTGACGAAATAAGGGAGTATCCAAAGGTTGTAAGCGAACTGGATGTATGGTGACACAAAATTATAATTAATTTCACGTAGTTACAATAAATACAGGGTGGCCTCCTCTAAAATGTAAGTATAGAGAACTGCGGCAAGTGGCGCAGACACAGAAAGAGTTGAATCAGGAGGTTACGCATTATGTCGAAAAAGGCATTGGGACTGGACAAATTCGGTGTCCGGAAGGTTATGAGAAAAGGGGATTACTTTGCAGACTCTTTGGGACAGTTTGCACTTAATTCCATAGCTGGCTTGGTTGGTCAGCTGACTTACTTTTACACTGATAAGGTCGGAATGGCAGCAGGAGCCGTAGCAACGGTATTTTTTATCACAAAGATTATAGACGCATTTACGGATATAATTATGGGTAATATAGTAGATCACACTGCGCCTGGAAAAGAGAAGTACAGGCCATGGATTTTGAGAATGGCAATTCCTGCAGCACTGGTGATTATAGCGCTGTTTACGGTGCCGTCCTATGATGGTATGGCGGAGGTTCTCACACCTGCGGTAAGACAGGCTATTTACGCATTTTCTATCTATATTCCGTTAACTCTTTTCGTTATAATGTTTATATTAACAGCTATGTTTGATTTAGAGGCAAAGCTGCCTGAATTAAGAGAACAGACAAGGATGAGAAAAGAGGCAAAGAACTGACTTTGCAGGGCGGAGGAATTATGCAGCAGTATGAAAAAGAGCACCTTAATCTGGTACAGGAAAATGCAGCAGAATGCACGGTTTTATTAAAAACAGACGGATCATTTCCTTTGGAAAAGACGGGGGAAATAGCTGCTTACGGCGCAGGAATCAGATACACCGTCATGGGCGGAACAGGTTCAGGTGAAGTAAATACCAGGTTTTCATACACAATAGAGCAGGGGCTTGAAAAGGCCGGCTTTGCGATCACCACCAAGAAGTGGCTTGATGAATACGACCTTGTAAGAAAAGAAGCCAAGAAGGCTTTTTATAAAGAACTGAAAAAAGAAGCCAAGGAAAAGCACGAAAACGCCATCATGTACACCATGGGTAAGGAAATGAGAGAGCCCTGGCATGAGCTTTCTCTTGATGGGAACGGTGATGCGGCTATATACGTCCTTAGCAGAAACTCAGGCGAGGGCAGCGATCGCACAGCTCTTGAGGGTGATGTGAAGCTTGCAAAATCTGAGGTAAGAGACATCCTTGCCCTCAATAAAAAATATGAGAAATTCATGCTGGTCCTTAATGTGGGCGGAGTTGTGGACTTATCTCCTGTGATGGAAGTAAGAAACATCTTGCTTTTATCGCAGCTTGGAATAGACTGCGGTGGCGTTCTTGCGGATATCCTTCTTGGAAAGAAGAACCCTTCCGGAAAGCTGACCACAACCTGGGCCACATGGGAAGATTACAGCAGCGAAGGAACCTTCGGCGATTGGAACGACACAAACTACAACGAGGGAATCTATGTGGGCTACAGGTATTTTGATACCGTGGGTAAAAGGCCACTGTTCCCCTTTGGTTATGGAACATCCTACACAGATTTTGAGATTAAAACAGATGATGTGATTTCTAAAGGCGATCTTTTTACTGTAAAGGTCACCGTGAAGAATACAGGAAGTTTTCCCGGAAAAGAGGTAGTTCAGACCTACGTATCTCTCCCTGATGGAAAGCTGGGTAAGGCCTATCAGGAGCTTGCCTCCTTTGCAAAGTCTTCACTTTTAAAGCCTGGAGAGAGTCAGCAGCTTGAAATGAGCTTTGGGCTTTCTGATCTGGCATCCTATGATGAAGAAAATTCAGAATACATCCTTGAAAAGGGCGATTACATCATAAGAGTAGGAAACAGCTCGGCGGATACTGAGGTTATCGCTGTGGCAAAGCTGGACGAAACTGCCACTACTCTTAAGGCGAAAAATGTCCTTGGCGATCCGGGATTTAAGGATATAAGAATTGAAAGAAACGGCACAGAGCAGATTTCCTCTGATGCGAAGGTTGTTGGTAATGGTGCAGAGCAGGTCCCTTCTGATGTGAAGGTTATCAGTATCAGCGCAAAGGATATTCCCTGCGGCAAAGTTGAATATGGTGTTTTGGGTGAAATCGATGAAAGAGTTAAATCTTTTACCGATGAAGAGCTTTCATACTTTGCGATAGGTAATTTCGATGTAAATACAAAGGGGCTTAGCATAATCGGAAATGCTGCAACACACGTTGCAGGGGCAGCAGGAGAGACCACATCACAGCTTGGACTTTAAGGGGTAAAACCTCTTATTATGGCAGATGGTCCTGCGGGTCTTCGAATTGCAAAACAGTACTACGAGGATGAGAGCGGAGCCCACAGCGCAAGCGGCGCGGGCATGATTCCCGAGAGTATGCTTGAAGCAATGAATCCTGTTGTGAGATTTATCGCAAAGAAGCTTGTTGGCGGGAGTAAAACACCTAAGGATACTGTTATAAAGGAGCATTATGCTACGAGAATCCCTATCGGCACAGCCATAGCCCAGAGCTTTAACCTCGAACTGGCAAAGGCTTTCGGAGACATGGTTGGAAGCGAGATGGAGATGATGGGAGTAAACCTTTGGCTTGCCCCTGCTCTCAATATTCACAGAAGCATTCTTTGCGGAAGAAATTTTGAGTACTACTCTGAGGATCCGCTGGTGTCAGGACTTATGGCAGCAGCCATTACAGAAGGCGTTCAGAAGCACAAGGGCTGCGGTACCACCATAAAGCACTATGCGGCCAACAATGCAGAGACCAACAGATACTGCAACAACAGCCATGTAAGCGAGCGTGCTATGCGCGAGATTTATCTTCGCGGCTTTGGAATTTGCGTAAGAAATTCCCAGCCAAAGGCCGTTATGACAAGCTACAACCTGCTTAACGGAACACACACCTCTGAGCACAGAGGTCTTATCGAGGATATCTTAAGGGCAGAATACGGCTTTAAGAGCATCGTTATGACAGACTGGGTTATCAGCGCAATGGACAGCAAAAAATCAATCTATCGTAACGCCCTTTCAAATGAGGTAGCGGCAGCAGGCGGTGATCTTTTCATGCCGGGCTGTAAGAAGGATTTCGAGAATGTGGTAAAGGCCCTTAAGGATGGAAAACTATCCAGGCAGCAGCTTGAGATAAACGCTTCAAGGCTTATCAGAACTATAGATGACATGTTAGGAAATGGATGAAAATGAAAGCGACCAGATTAAGAACAGAATACTTGAAAAATCCAATCGGAATAGATATTAGAAAACCGCGACTTAGCTGGGTATGCGAGGGCGGCAAAAAACAGAGTGCCTATCAGATAAAGGCCTTTGATGACAGAGGAACGATTCTCTGGGATACAGGGAAGGTTTCATCAGACAGAATGCACCTTATCTCCTGGATGGGTGATGCGCTAACTAGCAGAACCAAAGTTTTCTGGCAGGTTCAGCTTTGGGATGAGAATGATGTTCAGGGAGAAATCAGCGAAATAGCTCAGTTCGAAATGGGACTTCTCTCAGGCAGCGACTGGACATCAAAATGGATAACAGGAGATTATGTTCCTGAAAAGAAAACAAGATATCCCGCAGACTGTTTTAAGAAAAGCTTTACTCTTCCTTCAGATAAAAAGGTAAAAAAGGCACGGGCATACATGACCGCCTGCGGCTTATATGAAGGAAAGCTTAACGGAGAAAAGATCGGAAAGTCCATGCTGGCTCCCGGAATCACTGACTATAGAAAGCGCATTCAGTACCAGACCGTGGATATTACAGACAGTATCAGATCAGGCGAAAACGAGCTGTTTTTCATGCTGGCAGATGGCTGGTACAGGGGCTCCGTCGGTGCCTGGGCCATGAAAAACTACTACGGTTCTGAGACAAAGCTTCTTGCACAGATAGAGGTTTTCTATGAGGATGGAAGCTGCGATGTAATTGGCACAGATGATTCTTTTCTCTGGACAAACGAAGGTCCCGTCAGGTTTGCCGATAATAAGGACGGCGAAATTTATGATGCGAGGAAAGAGTCATTTGAAAATGTGAACTGGAGCAAGGCGAAGGTTACTAGCCACAACGTTGTTCCCACCGCTTCCAATAACTTCCTTTTGACAGAGCATGAAAGGTTATCTGATCCTGAGCTTATCACCACGCCTTCCGGTAAGAAGGTCCTTGATTTTAAGCAGAATATCGCAGGAATTGTTGAGTTTAAGCTAAATGCCAAGGCGGGCCAGCGCATTTTTATGCGTTTTGGCGAGCTTATGAGAGATGGCGAATTCACCCAGAAAAATATCCAGTGCGTAAGAAAGAATCTGATAACGCCCCTTCAGCAGGTGGAGTATTTTTGCAGGGATGGTTTGAACGAATACAAGACAAGGTTTGCAATATTTGGTTTTCAGTACATCGAGGTGGAAACTGATTTTGATATAAATCCCTCTGATTTTACGGCGATCGCGGTATACTCTGATTTTGAGACCACCTATGAGTTTAACTCCTCCAATGAACTTTTAAATAAATTCGTGGTAAACACCTTGTGGTCCCTTAAAAATAATTCGGCAGATCTGCCTACAGACTGCCCCACAAGAGAGCGCCACGGGTGGACGGGAGATGCGCAGCTTTTCCTGAACACGGCTACATATATGACAAACTATCTGCCCTTTGCGCTTAAGTTTGAAAACGACCTCTGCGACTGGCAGGGGGATGACGGGAACTTTCCGCAGATTGCTCCAGAGGGCGGAACCGACAGCTACATGAGAGTAATGAACGGCTCAGTTGGCTGGTCAGATGCAGGAATCCTCATTCCCTACAGACTTTGGAAAAAGTACGGCGACAGGTCAATAATCGAGAATTACTACGAAAATATGAAAAAGTATGCGAAGTACATGATCGGTCGCACAGGAAAAAAGCAGTTTTTGGTTTCAGAAAAGACAGGGCTTCAGAAGGCTGACTCCAAATATCTCTATAACATGGGGCAGCACTACGGAGAGTGGGCTGAGCCTGAGGATGTGCATAAGCTCACCTATAAGGACTTTATGACCTCAAGACCTGAAGAGGCTACAGCTTATCTGTACTATGTCATGGATGTAATGGTGGAAATAGCAGAGGAACTGGGAAAGACAGATGATATCCAGCTTTACGAAGAGTATAGAGACGGAGCTAAGGCCACCTATCAAAAGCTGCGTCACCTTCCAAAGTACACCCTTGATACTGACAGACAGGCAAGGCTTGTAAGACCTTTGTACTTTGGACTCCTTGATGAAAAGGACACGGCTTTTGCAAAGGAAAGGCTTATTAAGGCTCTTGATAACTACGATTGGAGAGTGGGAACCGGATTTTTATCGACACCTTTTATCTTATATGTGCTTAGCGAAATTGATCCCGAATATGCCTACAAACTTCTTGAAAATGAGAAACGTCCCGGCTGGCTTTGCATGCCAAAGGCAGGAGCCACAACTATCTGGGAGGACTGGGCAGGCCCCGATTCTGACAACGGAAAAGGCGGCGGAATCGCATCCCTAAACCACTATTCAAAGGGTGCTGTCTGCGAGTGGATCTTTGAGGAGATGTGCGGAATTAAGGTTGCGGATGAGAATCTTTTCATAATAAAGCCTGTACCCGGCGGCCACTTTACTCACGCCTCAGCAAGCTATGACAGCGCCTACGGCAAGGTCTCCTGTGGCTGGAAGAAAAAGGAAGATGGTTCATACGAATACGAGATAACCATCCCTGCAAATACCACAGCAGTTGTGGAACTACCAGGCAAAGAACCCGAAGCAGTTTCTGCTGGAAAATATAAATATTAGATTCCATTTTACATTTGTGGTGTTGTATGAATACTCGGAGACAGGTATATAAGATAGAAAAATACATATATTTTGTATACTTTTTTTGTCAGCGACTGTATACGGCAGAGGCAAGCTTGTATAATGAAAAATAAGTAAGAATATCAATAAAAACAAGGAGGATAAGGGTATGACAGATACAATTACTCTTACTATAGGAAAACAGAAAAATATTGCGCTTATTGCCCACGATGGCAAGAAGGCTGAGCTTATACAGTGGTGCAAGGATAATGCTGAGACACTTAAGAAGCACTTCCTTTGCGGAACAGGAACAACGGCACGTATGATTACGGATGCCACAAACCTTCCGGTAAGGGGCTACAATTCAGGTCCCCTTGGCGGTGATCAGCAGATTGGTGCCAAGATCGTAGAAGGAAAAATTGACTTTGTAATTTTCTTCTCAGATCCGCTTACGGCAGCACCTCATGATCCCGATGTTAAGGCGCTCATGAGAATTGCACAGGTTTACGACATTCCTTTTGCAAATAATAAGGCTACTGCTGACTTCCTCATTCATTCAAGCTACATGGATGAAGAGTATAATCACGACATCATCAACTTCAAGCAGAACATCGCGAACAGAGCGGAGACACTTCCAAGCGAAATGTGAAAAACAGATTTTAATAAGTGTCAGTACGGCTTAGAGGACTTTATGATAAAAACAAACGAACCCATTTCAGGGGATTTGCAGGAAAAACTAAATAAGCTTGAAGACTACATCAAAAGCCTTGGCTCCCTTGCTGTGGGCTTTTCGGGAGGCGTGGACTCAACATTTTTGCTGGTAGTTGCAAAAGAGGTTCTTGGAGATAAGGCCCTTGCCATCACCGGTTCTGCGGTGTTTGTGCCGGAGAGAGAAGCGGCGGAAGCCACAGACTTTTGTAAGGAGCGGGGAATAAAGCAGGTCATCTGCAAGGTGAACCCACTAACGCTGGAAGCCTTTAAACACAATCATCCTGACCGCTGCTATCACTGCAAGAAGATGATCTTTTCTGAGATAAAAAGGGTGGCAAAGGAGAACGGAATAGAATATGTGGCAGAAGGCTCCAATATGGACGACCTGGGTGATTATAGACCGGGACTTAAGGCAGTTGAGGAACTTAAGGTAACAAGCCCTTTGCGAGAAGCAGGACTTACCAAGGATGATATAAGGAAAATATCCAAGGCCATGGGGCTTCCCACCTGGAGTAAGCCCGCCTATGCATGCCTTGCATCAAGGTTTGTGTACGGCGAAGAGATTACAGAGGAAAAGCTTCACATGATTGATCAGGCGGAACAGTTCCTTATTGAGAATGGCTTTATTCAGGAGCGTGTGCGTCTTCATGGTAATCTTGCAAGAATCGAAGTGCCTGCGGAGGACATAACAAGACTTGCTGCAGAAGATATGCGAAATGCTATCTTCACTAAGTTCAAAGACATAGGATTTATGTACATAACTTTGGACCTACAGGGGTACAAAATGGGTAGCATGAATGCAGTTTTAAAACATGAAAGGCAAAACAGGTGGCATACACAATATTCATTTTCATAATTACAGCTTTATATTTATTTTTTCTTGAACTATCTAAAAACACATTAATTGGCTGGGCTGTTGCAGTAATTCTTGCAGGCAGCCTGCTTTTTATGAGAAGACATCTGAAAAGCAAGAGCAAATGGAATGCAATAAAAGCAGGGGGACTGTTCCTTATTTTGCTGATGTTTTTTGGAGTAAATTACTATTGTACACAGCCGCCTGTAAAAAGAGTTGCTGCTGTGGATGTAAGAAATCCCAAAGCTACTGAGGTGGTTCATGTATCTCAGGGAGACCTCACTGGTGTTGTAAATGAAAAGCGACAGGTGGAGGTTTTTGCAGGGCTTCCCTATGCGAAGGCACCTGTGGGCGAACTTAGATGGAAGGAGCCTCAGGAAGCAGAAAGCTGGGATGGAGTAAGAGCCTGCGATACCTATGGACCTATGGCAATGCAGAAGACATCTGCAGTTTGGTATTCTTCTTTGTCGAAAATTCTTGGAACTCATGATTACAGGTTTTCGCTAAAGGATCAGTACAGGGATGAGGTCAGTGAGGATTGCCTGTATCTTAACGTCTACAGACCTGCCGATTATAATGGGGAGCCTCTTCCCGTAGTTTTCTTTGTGCATGGTGGATCACTTACAACAGGCTATTCTTATTACACAGAATATCGCGGAGAGAGCTTTGCAGAAAAAGGGGTAATCTTCGTAAACTTTGCCTACAGGCTCGGAATCTTTGGATACATGGCAAACGAAGAGCTGGCGGCAGAATCCCCAAATGGAACCACCGGAAACTATGGTCTTCTTGACCAGATCATGGCTCTTAAGTGGGTCCATGAAAACATCGGAGCCTTCGGCGGAGACCCTGACAATATTACTATTGCAGGAGAATCAGCAGGTTCATCCTCAGTGAATGCGCTGTGCGTATCACCTCTGACAGAGGAACTTTTTGTAAGAGCTATTGCTGAAAGCAGCGGAATAGCTGCAAAAAAGCCCTATCATACTTTTAGGGATATGTCAGAAGCCCTGGATACCGGCAGAGAAATTCTAACTGAGTTTGGCGCATCCAACGTAAGTGATTTAAGAAAAATAGAAGCGGATAAGCTTGTAACCACCACATCCCAGAACAGTGATATGTGTGTGGACGGCTATGCAATTATTGAGCAGCCCTATCTTACCTATGAAAAGGGAGAAAATCACGAGCAGGCGCTTCTTAACGGTTCAAACCTTAAGGAGGCTGATGCCTTTCTTTTGGATACCGAGGCAACCAAGGAAAACTATGAGGAGCTTTTAGAACCTATACTTGGCGATTTTTCAGCGAAGGCAGTGCAGCTCCTTCCTCCCGGAGAGGTAGAAAGAGATTCTTATTTTATCATTGATCCAAAGGGTGAAGCCAAGGGCAGCCTGAACTACATATACAGCGATGCATGGTTTTCCTACAGTCACAATGTGTGGAGTAAATACATGGAACAGCAGGGCAGACCCGTGTATCAGTATTTTTTCACTAAGACCAATAATTATCTTAGCAACAATCACGCAGGTGAGATGGTCTACGCCTACGGCAATCTGGACTACCACCCCGGAATGTATGATGAGAGTGATTATGTGCTTTCTGAAAAAATGCAGACCTATTGGACTAACTTTTCAAAAACAGGAGATCCAAACAAGGGAAGCGACGCTGAAATTAGTCTTGAGGAATGGCCTTTATGGAACTCAGAAGAGGACAAGCTGTTAGAGCTTAATGATGAAATCAGACTTATCGATAATCCATATCATGAGCTGAATAAAATAATTGATGAGTATCAAAATGAGCAGTGAAAAACATGGGAGGTTTTAAATAATGGGGGCTTACTTATTTGTGCATTTCAGGGAAAAGACCACCCCGGATGGAGAACAGGTCTACTTTGGCCTTTCTGGGGACGGCTTTAAATGGGAAGCAGTAAACGGCGGAAAGCCTGTTTTAACAAGTACTCTTGGTGAATGCGGCGTAAGAGACCATGTGATTTTCAGAAAAAAGGATGGCGGTTTTATTATCCTTGCAACCGATCTTAGTCTTGCCAATAATTTTGCCACAAAATATCACTCTGACTGGAAAGAGGTGAACCACAACGGAAGTCCCTATTTATCCAAATGGGAATCCGAGGACCTTGTTCATTGGTCGGAGCAGGAGCTTATAAAGCTTGTGGATGACAGCTTTGGCTGCGTTTGGGCTCCGGAAATAATTGCAGATGAAGAAAATGGCGATTACATGGTTCACTGGAGCAGCTTTAATACTGAAAATGATCCTGACTACACAGCTATCTACTACGCTAAAACCAAGGATTTCAAGACCTTTTCCAAGCCTGAAATTCTCTGCTCCAAGAAGAATACGGGGATAATTGACTCAAACATCGTGTATGCAGATGGCTACTACTACAGGTTTATAAAAAGTGATTTTGAACCCAACCACATCATGCTCCACAGAAGCACTTCGCTTATCGGGGAATATGAGAGAATGCCTGCCTTTGACGAGGAAATTGAAAAGGAGGAGCTGGGCCAGTTTGAAGCGCCTACCTGCTTTAAATTAAGCGATGGCAGATGGTGCGTTATGCTTGACTATTATGGCTGCGACAAGGACAAGCAGGGATATATTCCATTTGTTACAGAGGATATTTCTACCGGAAGATTTGTGAGAAGCGATGCGGAGTTTTTGTTCCCCTACGGCTTTAAGCATGGGACAGTTATGAGCATAACCGATGATGAATATGAGAGAATTAAGGGGGCTTTTGGTGTATGAAAAAAGCATACACATACCTTGTAGAGTGCTCAGACGGAAGCCTGTACTGCGGCTGGACCAATGACCTTGATAAGCGCATCAGCGACCATAATGCAGGAAAAGGCGCCAAATACACAAAGCCAAGACTTCCTGTAAAGCTTGTTTATTTTGAAGCTTTCGATACAAAGGAAGAAGCCATGAGCAGGGAATGGCACATAAAGCAAATGTCCCGGGAAAAGAAGATGAAGCTTATTTCGGATTTTTCCCGTAAAGACAGTGAATAATTAAAGAACTCTTACGGAAAGAAAATCAGAGAAGCCAATCCATTATATGCGCATTAAGGAGGTACTTATGGCAGTTTACAAATGTATGGCATGCGGTTACATTTTTGATGAGGAAAAGGAAGGCAAGAGCATCAGGGACATTGATTATTGCCCAAGATGCAAGCAGCCTGATGACAGATTTGTCCTTGTGGAGGAGTCATCAGGTGATGACAAGTAAGTATATTAAAATTGGATAGTGCGCATCCTTGCGGAGCACTATAGTAAGCGGCAAATGCTTTTGACGCTTACTATAGCACCTAACGCAGTACTTTTGAACTTATTTAAGCTCAAACTCCGCAGCGTTTTCTGTAGCGGAATCAAATCCGATAAACACTTTGAATTTACCTGCTTCAGTTTCAAATACGTTATTCAAAGTAAAGAATACCAGCATATCTTCTGTGATTTCAAAGCTCACATCAGCGCTTTCACCTGGAGCAAGAGTTACCTTCTTAAAGCCCTTAAGCTCCTTAACAGGACGGACTCTGCTGCCAACAAGGTCTCTTATATAGAGCTGAACTGTCTGGGTTGCCTCTGTATTTCCTTTGTTTGTAACAGTAGCAGTAGCGACAATCTTGTCACCGCCAGCATAAAGCGAAGGCGTGGCTGATGCAGAGGAGATTCCTTCTGCTTTCTTCATTTCAGCCTTATCAAGAGCTACTTCTGAAATCTCAAAATCAGAATAGGTAAGACCATATCCGAAGGGATATCTTGCTTCGTTAGGGCAGTCAAGATATCTTGTTGTGAAAGCTGAGTAGCGGTCTGTGGGCTTGGGCCTTCCTGTGTTAAAGCTGTTGTAGTAAAGAGGCTCCTGACCTACGCAGTAGGGGAAGCTCATAGGAAGCTTACCCTGAGGTGAGAACTTTCCTGTAAGTACATCTGCGATTCCGTGTCCGCCCTCAGTTCCCGGTCTGAAGCAGATCATAAGAGCATCAGAGTTTTCCGGTAAATCGCCAAGGTCAAGAGGTCTTCCGTTGAAGATAAGAGTGATGATTTTCTTGCCTGTAGCCTTGATTTTCTTAAAGAGCTCAAGCTGGATCTCAGGGAGCTTTATCTCAGCCTTACTGGTAGACTCACCTGTCTGGAAAGCACTTTCGCCAAGACACATGATTATGGTATCTGCAAAATCAGCTGCTTCAAGGGCTTCTGCAAGGAGCTTCTCATTGTCAGCTACAAAATTATCAAGATGAGAATGAACAAATCCGAGGTCAGCATCTTCATCAAGAAGAGTGCAGCCGTTTGCAAATCTTATCTCAGTATCTGTGCCCTCGAAGGCTTCAGTAAAGGCCTGTTTTAAGGTTACGTTTGTATCAGCATTGCAGGTTATAGCCCATGAGCTCTGCAGGTTCTTCTCATCCACATAGGGACCGATAATGGCAAGCTTTTTTGAATTAAGAGGAAGAGCGTTATTCTTGTTTTCAAGAAGGACAAGAGACTCGCGAACGGCAGCTCTTGCAACTTCTCGGCTTTCCTCTGAGAATGTGATCTCCTTATATTTTTCTTCTGAAGCGCCATGATAAGGATCTTCGAAAAGACCAAGCTCGTTTTTCAGATTAAGAACGCGAAGCACTGCTTCATCCACAAGCTTCTCATCAACCTTTCCTTCCTCGATGAGCTTTGCAAGGTTAAAGCCATAGCTCTCTGTGCACATGTCGATATCGACGCCAGCCTCGATTGCAAGGTGAGCAGCTTCCTTAAGATCTGCTGCAAGACCCCAGGGAACCATCTCGCCGATTGCACCCCAGTCGGAGATGAGGATGCCATCAAAGCCCATTTCTTTTCTGAGGACATCGCGCATAAGCCATTTATTTCCTGAAGAAGGAATTCCATTAAGAGTATTGAAAGATGTCATTGCCATCTTAACTCCGGCATCAACGGTCTTTTTATATGCTCTAAGATACTGCTCCTTAAGGGCATACTCCGATAATTCTACATTGTTGTAATCTCTTCCTGCCTCTGATCCGCCGTAAGCTGCAAAGTGCTTAACGCAGGCAGCAACGTGGTCATGGTCTGCAATAGAATCGCCCTGATAGCCCTCTACCATTGCGGCTGTCATCTTGCCGTTAAGGTAGGGATCTTCGCCAGTTGATTCAACTACGCGTCCCCAACGTGCATCTCTTACAAGGTCTGCCATGGGAGAGAAGGTTACATGAATACCGTCTGCAGCGGCTTCCTTTGCCTGAATCTGTGCACCCTTCTTTGAAGTCTCGGGATTAAAGGTTGCACCCTGACCAAGAGGGCAGGGGAAAACTGTGTCGTGACCATGGATTACATCCAGCATGAAAAGAAGAGGAATGTGATGAGGATGGTTCTTTACATATTCCTCCTGAATTTTTCTGAGCTTATCAGCACCGTGGAGTCCAAGGGTGCTTCCTGCAAGCTGCTTTACTTTTGCTGATACTTCTGCATCGGCAATACCTGTAATTGCTGCGTCATCCTCGAAAGCCTGTCCGGGGAGCTGCACCAGCTGCATGATCTTTTCCTCAAGTGACATGTCATTAAGTAGCTTTTGTAAATCTTCTTTTTTCAATGTAAAAATCCTCCTGCCTTACTAAGTAAAATGTTGTGTTGTTTTATATCCTTACGAAGGCTGATTGCCTGGCTCATACCCTCGGGATTAACTGACTATTTTATCTGCAAGCTTTCCCTTTGCCAAAATTGAAAGGCGCCTTGTTGCGCGGGAAATTGCGGTGTAAAGACAATGCTTTCCAAGCTCATTATCAGGATATGACTCTGAGTCTGCATCTGCCAAAATGACGTTATCAAATTCAAGTCCCTTAACCAGCTTTAATTCTATTAAAAAGGCACCGCTCTTTGGAAGAGAGTCTTCCTCTTCAATAGTAATGGGAGCCTTGTCACCAAGAGCTTCTGCAATCTTATCAATAGCAAAGTGATTTCTGCAGATGATAGCCGTAAGTCCGTCTTTTTTCTCATATTCTGCGATGAGTTTTGAAAGTTCCTTATAGTATTCCTTATACGTTGAACAGGCCTTTACAAAAACTTTTTCGCCGGGACGCTTAACGGAAGAAACCATCATTTTCTTTTCATCGGGAAGTATTGATGCAAACATATCTGTGATCTCAGGCGAGCTTCGGTAGCTTGTCATAAGAGGCAAAGTCACGAAGTTCTTTTTCTCAGCCCTTGTCATTTCCTCTATTTCAGCAAAGGTTATAGTGCCTTCACGGATTGCCTGAAACTCATCTCCAAGGAGCATAAATCTGGCATTTGGGAAATATTTTTTGAACACCATCATCTGAGCCATGGTGTAATCCTGGACTTCATCGATCATGACGTAGCGCATGTTTCTGTCGCATTCCCCGGTAAGTTCCATCTTGGTATAGAGCCATTCGGCAGCGGTGATATTGGTAGTGCCGAGTATTCGCTGTGCCACATGCATGACATTTATAAAGCCGCAGTGCCTGATACAGCTAAGGGCACCGCCAAAATCATTCTCTATGCGGTTATCCTCAGCAGAGTCAGATTTTGCGCTACTGCCGGATTCGTTGTAGGAGTTATCATCCAGGTTATGAAGTGCAATCTTTGCTCTGTGCTCAAGTTCATCTGAGGCGGTCTGAATGAGACGAACTCCCATAGGAAACTGCTTGAATTTTTTAATCACGGAAAAGACTTCACTTTTTGACATAACAGTCTTGTCCTTTTGTCTGATATCAAGGAAGTCCTCCGGCTCCGGTGCCAGTGTCTGTATAGTGTCGTGAATCTTTTTTAGGCTATCTGCCTCAGAGTAATCATATTCCTCGCCTGAAAAAGGAACATCCACCATCTCGAGAAATTCCTGCCAGGTAATGGTCAGGGGATTTGTCTCTCCAAGATCTGGAAGGACGTTGTCGATATAATCTCTGAAAACAGGATTGAGGGTCATGAGACATACGTGATCGGGACGAAGGGTTTCTCTTTTTTGATAAAAAAGATAAGCGATGCGCTGCAGCAAAACAGAGGTTTTACCGCTGCCTGCAATACCGTTTACCAAAAGCACGGGAACATCAGGATAGCGTATGACAGTATTCTGCTCCTTTTGGATCGTAGCAGTGATAGCCTGCATTTTGTCAGAGTGAGTCTGTGACAGTGACTGAAGCAGCATGGGATCCTCAATGGCAATCCGGGTATCAAAGTAAGCGTTTAGCTTGTTGCCTGTGATATCAAACTGTCTGCGCATTTGAAGGTCTACAGGGATTTCTCTGTCCTCTACCATGTAGCTGGTGTGGCCGATTTCCTGATTGTAGTAAACTTCAGCGATGGGAGAGCGCCAGTCAATGACCATCTGCTCGTAGCCGTTTTCTGATACAGCAGCACGACCAATATAGTAGTTTTCAGGCTCCTCGTCCTCTTCGTACTGCAGCCTTATCTCCGCAAAATAAGGGGATTCCAGAAGCTTATTTACTGTCTCAAGACGATTATCAAGAGAATTACTTTCTACGTTATATGTATCGATATAACGATTCCAAACCTCGATTTCTGCAAGAGTTTCCATGGTGGTCTCTGCATCTGCATAGTCGAATCTGATGTTGTCGCGGATATCGTTTTTATCATCTGTTGCCTGCTCATTAAGGGCAGTGATCCTGCTTTCAAGGTTCTCCTTCATGGCAAGGAGCTTGTTGTAGGTTTGGGTTAAATGAGCCTGTTCGGCTTCGAAAATTTCTTTTTCCATAGAATGCTTACCTTTGTTTAGAACTTGTTTTTCTGTGGTTAGTATCTTTTTATTATAGCATTGAAATCCAAACTGGACATAAACATTGTGGCCTATATTGTTAAATGTATTTTGAATTTTCGTTTAGAAAAATATAATAAAGTATTCATTTTATCGTAATTTAACATTTTAGAGAAAAAAGTATAATTTACCTATAAGTATCATTATGGAGGTAGATATCTATGGCTGATAAGAATATTAGTAGACCCAATTCAAAGCACATTAGTGCGCAGCTTCTTGTGGTTATCATTCCGATGATAATTGTGGCTATCGCGATTGTAACTGTTTTCATCGGAATTAACGCAAAAAACGTTATTGTGGAAGAAGCCACAAACGGACTTGCAATGGAAGCAAAGGCAAATGCCGCTGAGATAGCGGGCGAAATGTCCGAAATGGTATCATACTATAACAGTTTGGGTGATGTTTTAGAGAAGAGTGCTTACGCAGATGATGCTGCCTACTTTAGAGCTCTTGAACCCGGAATGGCTGCTTATCCTGATGTTGTTATAGATGTTTATTTGGCTGTTGGAACAGAAAACTTCTATGATGGTGGCGGATGGGTTCCTGATGCTGATTATGATCCAACAACAAGACAATGGTATAAAAATGCTCTTGGTAAGTCGTCAATAATACTCGGCGCACCTTCTGTTGATATGACAACGGGAAAAATGGTTGTTTGCGGCTCAAGACAGATAAATCTTCTTGATGGAAGAACCGCAGTACTTTCAACCGATATAGTTCTTTCAGGAATCTCTGAAACAGCAAGTGCATATAAGCCTCTTGGCAAAGGTTCAACCATGATGTTCGATGGAACAGTAATGGTGGCATCACCTGCTGCAGATCAGATAGGAAAAGATGTTTCCGAGTACCCTGATGATGATTTTATTCAGCAGATATCAGCTATAACCACATCCGGTGGAAGGGATGATATTTTCACATTACATGGAACTGATGGAATAGATTACTACGTTTCCATTGATCCTGTTATCGGTACGAATTTTTATCTGGCATCCTTTGTAAAGGTGGGTGATGTTCTTGCACCTCTTTATAAATTCATTATGATCAGCGCAGTTCTTGCATGCGTAATGGTACTTGTTATGGCAGTCATTATGTTCCAGGCAATTAACTCAATGATCGCAAAGCCTGTAAAGAAGCTTACTGATAACATCAACAGAATATCCAGTGGTGACTTCACTGTTGAGATTCAGAAGGGCTCAGGAAATAAAGAAAACGAAATCGGTCTGATGAACAACAATATGTCTGACTATGTTGCTCAGATGCGTGACACTCTTATAAAGATGAAGGATGTTACACAGAAGTTGGCCGGAGAAGCGACTAATTCCAAGAACGCATCCAGTGATCTGAACATTCAGGCAGATGAGCAGTCAAAGGCAATGCAACAGATTCAGGGTGCTATGGACGATATGGCAGATGCAGTAACAGAGCTGGCAAACCAGGCAACAACCCTTGCTCAGGAGGTTTCAAATCTTACCGACAAGAGCCAGCAGACAAGAGATACCATGGATTCGCTAGTCACAAAGGCAAAAGATGGACAGCGTGATATGGAAGTTGTTCAAAGCGGCATGACCGGCATTGCAAAGTCCATGGAAGATATGAACGATGTAGTATCAGTTGTTGGAGAATCTGCACAGAAGATTAACTCCATTGTTGATATGATCAATTCAATTTCCAGCCAGACTAACCTGTTGTCACTGAATGCTTCAATCGAGGCTGCAAGAGCCGGTGAAGCAGGAAAAGGCTTTGCGGTTGTTGCTCAGGAAATCGGACAGCTTGCTCAGAACAGTGCTGATTCCACTCAGCAGATTTCCACTATCATCAAGGAAATCACAGTTCAGATTGAGGAGCTTTCCACTAAGTCCAAGAATAACATGGAAGAAATCAACAACAATATGGACGCTGTTAATACTGCCGGAACTACATTTGAAGAAATCTTCAAGAGTCTTGATGAGACCAGCGATATCGTAGGAGAGATGATAGCCAAGGTAGGAAGCGTTGATGAGATCGCAACCTCTATGGCAGCTATCTCGGAGGAACAGTCAGCAAGTACTCAGGAAGTAAGTGCAACAGCAACACATCTTACATCCAGTGCAGAGCTTGTGGCTGAGAACTCCAAGGGCGTAGACTCCAGTGCTACAGCCGTTTCTGATTCTTCAGATGAGATTGAGAATCTGATCAATGTATTTAAGGTTTAAGTAAAAAATAGTAAATAGCATGGTTTCAGGGAGCTGCCAATTTGGCAGCTCCCTTTGTATTTCATACAGAGTGCTCCGTGAGAACGCTGCAAGCGGCATTATATTTACGCTGACATTCGATTTATCGAAAAACGATAAAAAATTATTGACTTACAAAAGTGCCCGTGATATAACGAAATTACAAAAGAGGTTCAGAAAGCCTTAAAAAAGTAGTTAAGGAGCAGACACATGAGCGATAAGCTAAACAGAGTTTTCAAGATTTGCCTTGATGTATTTTTTTACATAGGACTGATCATCGAGGTGACCGTACCCCTCACACTGGGAAAAGCTGTGGATATGACAGTTCTGGCACTTGGTGAGACCACAGAATATGCCAGGATCAGGGATCATTATGTTTTTGCAGTGATTTCAATAATGCTGGCAGGTGCCTTTGCACTTCTCATTCTCCGCGAGCTTCGGAAAATGATGAAAACAGTTATAGAGGATGACTGCTTTGTTCAGGCCAATGTGGACAGCCTTCGCAGAATGGGGACATTCGCATTTGTCATTACTCTTGTTAAGGTTATCAGATGTTTTGTCTATTTCACTCCCGGAGCGGTTATTACGGCAGCAGTTTTTTGTTTTGCCGCAGTCCTGAGTAAAGTGCTCTCTAAGGTTTTTGACAAAGCGGTGAGTTACAAAGAGGAGAATGACCTTACAATTTAAGTAAGCCGCAGCATCTGACGAGGTGCATCCGGGCGTAGCCCGAATTGTTTTATTTATGAAGGACTCATGCTGATCACATGAATCTGTAAAGGAGCGGGAAGGAAATTATGGCAATTGTAGTTAATTTGGACGTGATGATGGCAAAGCGAAAGGTTGGTCTTACCGAGCTGGCAGGCAAGGTGGATATCACTCTGGCCAATCTGTCCATATTGAAAAATAACAAAGCAAAGGCAGTCCGCTTCCAGACTCTGGAGGCAATATGTAAGGCCCTGGACTGCCAGCCCGGCGACATTCTTGAATATGTTCCGGATGATGAGACTTAAGAATATTACTGATATAAAATGGCTGCTTTGAAGAACGCAGATAAAATCTGAAATCCGGCAGCTTAAAATGGAGGATTCTAAGTATGGAAAACAACATGAATCAGGATGAAATTTTATTAAAAGAAGAAGTTAATTCGCAGCAGGAGGTATTGGCTGACGGAACCTATGGAAAGGTGCTGGCTAACGGTGCTACACCTATTTTCTCAGGCTCTGAGCCCGCTATAAATCCTGCGCAGGTGGTTCCGATAGAAGAAAAGGGTGATGACGTTTCCTTTCGGAAATATGCCCTTTTGTCAATAATATATGCCATTGTTCACACCTATTGTCTCTACAGAAACACAGATGCGATAACCTATCCCGTCAGCATGGTTGTTACTTTAATTCTTATTGGAATAGCAAGAAGGCGAGACGGATTTTCTCTTATTGCAGATAAAAACGGTGATAAGCGACTTGGAATATTTTACGTTATATCGTTAACGCTTTTATCTATATCAAAATTCTTAACAGCCAACACCACACTTTTGTGGATAGATGGATTTGCCATAACTGTACTGATGTTCAGCTTTATGCTGCATCTGTATGCTGATACAAAGGGTTGGGATATCTTTTCCTGGGCTATCGGAATAATGGCAACGCTGCTGCGACCCATATCCTGTATAGCAGATCCCTTTTATGATACTCACTGCTGGCTTAGTAAGCGTAAGGATGGAGATAAGCCGAAAAACAAAAATCTCCCTGCCGTTATCGCAGGCCTCTGCATTGCTGTTCCCCTTCTGTTTGTAGTGGTGGCTCTCCTTGCATCAGCTGATCTTGTTTTTTCGAACATGCTAGAGCACATACTGGACCTTATAGAGCTTCCTGAAAATATAGAAGATTACTTTGGAATTACCCTCATGCTGGTATGGTCCCTGCTTCTTTTTTATACAGTATTCAGAAGTCTTTCAAAGGGAAAAGCAGGAGCACATGAAGCTAGAAATATTGGAATAAATCCTGTTGTGGCAATTACCTTCACATCGCTTCTTAGCGCAGTTTATCTGCTCTTTAGCGTGATCCAGATTGTTTATCTTTTCATGGGAAATATGACTCTTCCTGAGAAATATACCTATGCTGAGTATGCTCACGAGGGCTTTTATCAGTTGCTTGCTGTCAGCATTATGAACTTCGTGATCGTGATGACCTGTAAGAGATTGTTTTCCGAGAATACCATACTTAAGGTGATTCTGACCATCATCGGCGCATGTACCTATATTATGATCGCATCAAGTGCTTTCAGGATGTTCATGTATATAGACGTATATCACCTTACCTTCCTCAGAGTATTTGTACTCTGGTTTTTGGCAGTGCTTGCGGTGTGCCTTGCATACCTGATCTTTTATCTGTATGCGGACAGATTCCCTATTTACAATGCCTGCATGGTTACGGTGACTGTAATGTATCTGGCCTTTGTTTTTGCAAACCCTGATTACCACATTGCAAAGTACGATATGAATTATCTTAATAAAGCTGTTGATACAAGAGAGTATTCAGGAACAGTTGAGTATTATCTGATGTACGAGATTTCTCCCGATGCCGTTCCTGCCTATGTGGGTAATGAGAGACTTCTTTCCGAATACTATCTCTTAGATGGTGATGATACCTATAAAGAAGAAAATCAGCACATAAGGAACTTTAACTATTCAAGAAACAGAGCCTATAAGCTTAAAAATCACAAGTGATTTCAGAATTGGAGCACGCCGCAATAGCAGTGTGCTCCATTATTTATGTACATCGGCTCAAAAGAAATCCTTCCTTTTGGCCATCGCAAAATATGCTATGTAAATATGCATTTTTCTTTTAACATTTCAACATTCCCATTTTAATAAAAATATAATAAACACGCGACTTTTTGCGTGTTAGAATAGTTGATGTAGGAGATATTTTTATCGGCCAATTGACAAAAAATATTCGCATGGACGATGGAATATCGCAGAAAAATTTTTTGAAAAACGGAGGAAGTGAAATGGCAGAAAACAACAAGTGGAGATGCAGAGCAGAAGACCTTAAGGGCACGCAGACAGAGAAAAATCTGCAGGCAGCTTTTGCTGGTGAATCAGAGGCAAGAAATAAGTACACTTTCTTTGCATCCAAGGCTAAAAAGGACGGTTTTGTTCAGATTTCAAACATCTTTGCAGAGACTGCAGCCAATGAAAAGGAGCACGCAGAAATCTGGTATAAGATTTTGACAGGCATTGGAAGTACAATAGAGAATCTTAAGACAGCAGCTGATGGCGAGGGCTATGAGTGGAAGGAGATGTATCCTTCATTTGCAAAGACCGCAAAAGAAGAGGGCTTTGACGAGATAGCAGAGCTTTTTGAGAGCGTTGCTGCAATCGAGAAGGAGCACGAGGAGCGTTATAAGAAGCTTCTTAAGAATATTGAGGATAAGATCGTATTTTCACGTGATGGCGATGCTGTATGGCAGTGCAGCAACTGCGGACATATCGTGATCGGTCCCGCTGCTCCGGAGGTTTGTCCGGTATGTAATCATCCACAGGCATATTTCCAGCTTAAGGCTGAGAATTATTAATATTACAAATGAACAAAGGAGGTTTCGTTATGAAGTTCTACAAATGTGAGAAGTGCGGTAGTTTCGTAATTAAGATCAACAATGCAGCCTGCACACCCGTATGCTGCGGTGATCCCATGACAGAGCTCATCCCCGGCACATCAGACGGTGCTCATGAGAAGCACGTTCCTGTAGTCGAGGTGGATGGAAGCAAGATAACCGTTAAGGTTGGTGAAGTAGAGCATCCTATGATGGACAACCATTACATCCAGTATATCTGGCTTGAGACAGACAAGGGCTTCATGCAGAAATCTCTTACTCCTTCAGATAAGCCCTGCGCTGAGTTCGTTCTGGCAGACGGAGAGAAGGCTATTGCAGCTTATGAGTTCTGCAACCTCCATGGCCTCTGGAAGAAGGACATCTGATATTGTTTTTGCTGAGGACACCCCCTGCGAAGATGCAAGGGGTGTTTTTTGTATGATTTTTCACTGGTTATCATCAATGCTTTTTCAGGCGATAAGTGGTGGATAGATAGGTATCGCAGTAATATACTAATATATAACCAGGCCTATGTTAAAATAAATCAATAAAAATGATTAAATATGCCACTATTAAAATAATCCTCAAGTGATACAATAAAATACATCAACAAATAAATGCTAGAATTATTTAGCATATTAATTATGCATGGAAAATTTGGGGTAAATTTAATACACATAATTACCGATACCAAATTTAAGAAAAAATATCACCTGAGGAGGAGCATTATGAAGAACTTCGAGAAGTATCAAAGGCAGTATTTTATGCCGCCAAAAGTTACATACGACTGGGTTAAGAAAGATTATCTGGATCACCCGCCTATCTGGTGCAGTGTCGATCTTCGTGACGGTAACCAGGCACTTATAGAGCCAATGAGCCTTGATGAAAAGCTTGAGTTCTTTGCCATGCTTGTAAACCTTGGATTCAAGGAAATCGAGATCGGTTTCCCTGCTGCATCTGAGACAGAGTTTGAATTTGCAAGAACACTTATCGAGAAGAACATGATACCCGATGATGTTACCGTTCAGGTACTGACTCAGGCAAGAGAGCATATCATAAAGAGAACCTTTGAGGCTGTTAAGGGTGCACCAAGGGCTATCATTCATCTTTACAATTCCACTTCTGTTGCTCAGAGAGAGCAGGTATTTAAAAAGAATAAAGAGGATGTAAAGCAGATCGCAATTGATGGTGCCAAGCTTCTTGATAAGCTTGCAAAGGAAACCAAAGGAAACTTCTCCTTTGAGTATTCTCCTGAGAGTTTCCCCGGAACAGAGGTAGACTATGCAGTAGAAGTCTGCAACGCAGTTCTTGATGTATGGAAGCCTACAAAGGAAAACAAAGTTATCATAAACATCCCTACAACTGTTGAGATTGCAATGCCCCATGTATTTGCAACTCAGGTTGAGTATATTCACAAGAATCTTAAATACCGCGACGCTGTAACACTTTCCCTTCATCCTCACAATGACAGAGGTTCGGGAATAAGTGATGCTGAGCTTGGCTGCCTTGCAGGTGCGGATCGTATCGAAGGAACACTCTTTGGTAACGGTGAGCGCACAGGTAACGTTGATATTGTTACCCTTGCTATCAACATGTACTCACACGGCGTTGATCCTAAGCTTGACTTTAGCAGAATCAATGAAATCGGTGCTACCTATGAGCGCCTTACAAGAATGAGAATATTCGAGAGACAGCCCTATGCAGGACAGCTGGTATTTACTGCATTTTCCGGCTCTCATCAGGATGCTATCAGTAAGGGCTTCTCCTGGCATGATGCAGGAAAAGACAACGGAATCTGGAGCGTTCCCTATCTTCCCATCGATCCCAAGGATCTTGGAAGAGAGTACGACGGCGACGTTATCAGAATCAATTCCCAGTCCGGAAAGGGTGGCGTAAGCTACATCCTCAAGACCAACTATGGCATGATGGTTCCCAAAGAAATGCAGGCTGACATCAGTTACACCATCAAGGATGTATCTGACAGAGAGCATGCAGAGCTTGCACCCGGACGTATTTATCAGATCTTTGAGGATAAGTATGTTCACAACGAATCAGTATTTAAAGTAAATGAAGTACACTTTAAGCAGGTGAACGGTATTCTTGCTGAGGTTACCATTTCTCATGCAGGAAAAGATCATATTATTGAAGCAAACGGAAACGGTCGTCTCGATGCTGTAAGTAACGCATTCAAGCAGTACTTCGGAGTCAGCTACGAGCTTACTGTTTACGAAGAGCACGCTCTTAGCAGAGGATCTTCCTCAAAGGCATGCACCTATGTGGGAATTACCTGTGATGGCAAGAAGCTCTGGGGTGTAGGAATTGATGAGGATATTATCAGATCATCTATCAACGCTTTGACTGTGGCCGTAAATCAGCTTGATGACGTGAAGAAGAGCACAGATGGCAAGGATGAGAGAATAAGCGCAATTCTGAACTACATTCAGGAGAATTACCTGACTGTTACACTGGATGATCTCTCCAAGGAGTTCTACCTTTCAAAGCCTTATCTTTCCAAATATATTAAGGAAAAATCAGGCATGACCTTTGGCGAGAATGTTAAGAAGATTCGTCTTAAAAAGGCAAGTATCCTTTTGAAAAACGGAAACATGAAGGTGGAGCGTGTTGCTGAGGCAGCAGGTTATCAGAATGTAGAGCATTTCAACAGACTATTCAAGAAAAAATATGGTATGACACCTGTACAGTATCGCAGCAACAGTCGATGACAGAAAATGAATTTAAAAATTTGCTAAATTAGCGGTTAAGTGATAACATTTTGGCAGTATCATAGCGCAAGGGCTGAAGAAGATACATATTTCTTTTAAGGGAGGATGAAAAAATGACATACGAAGAGGTAGTTTCAAAGGTAAGAGAGGCACTTAAGGGCGTTGATGTTAGTGGCGTAACAGAGCATACAGCTATTCAGATCAATGTTACAGGTGAGGGCGAAGGCGCTTTTTATGTAGAGGTTCAGGACGGAAAAGTTAATGTTGAGCCTTACGATTACTTCGACCGCGATGTTCTTATCTATGCTTCTGCAGAAGACATTATCGGCGTTGCAGAAGGCAAGGTTGATGTGGTAAATGCTTATCTTACAGGCAAGATCGTAGCAGAGGGAGACCTTAGAAAGGCTGAGTTCTTAAAGAACGCTGGCAAGGAAAAGAAGGCTGCACCTGTTAAAAAGGCTGCAGCAAAGAAACCTGCAGCAAAGAAGCCTGCGGCTAAGAAGACCACAGCTAAAAAGGCACCGGCAAAGAAAACTGCCAAGTAATAATCTGATCAGACATGAGATATCGGAGAAAATGGCTGCTGAGTTTTCAGCAGTCATTTTTTATTTCTTTTTTAGTATGAAATACATGGAAATTCCATTAAAATATATGTATAATGCGAAAGCACAATTTTGTTTTTTGAATATAAAAAGAGGTAGGAAATATGGCAACAAAAAATGTAGACGTACTTATTATCGGAGCGGGCCCCGGAGGCATATTCTGTGCTTATGAGCTTATTCACAAGCGCCCCGACTTAAAGGTAATGATAGTTGAAAAAGGAAGATCAATAGAGAAGAGACAGTGCCCTAAGCGTACCACAGGAAAATGCGTAGGCTGCAAGCCCTGCTCAATTACAACAGGCTTTGCGGGAGCTGGTGCTTTTTCGGATGGAAAGCTTTCCCTTTCACCGGATGTAGGAGGAACATTGCCGGATATCCTCGGCTATGATGCTGCCACAAAGCTCATAAATGAGTCAGATGAAATCTATCTTTCCTTTGGCGCCGATAAGAGCGTATATGGTATAAATAAAGAGGAGCAGATAAGGGATATCAGAAGAAAGGCTATTAATGCCAATCTGAAGCTGGTTGAGTGCCCCATCAGACACCTTGGAACAGAAGAGGGCTACAAGATTTACAGTAAGCTCCAGGAGCATCTTACAGAGAAGGGTGTAGAGCTTAAATTCAACACTATGGTTGAGAAAATTCTTGTTGAGGACGGCGCAGCAACAGGCGTTTGCACATCAGACGGCGAGACCATCTACGCGAAGGAAATCGTATCAGCAGTTGGCCGTGAAGGTGCAGACTGGTTCAGAGCTCAGTGCGAGGAAATCGGAATTGAGACCAAGCCCGGAACTGTTGATGTGGGTGTTCGCGTAGAGGTAAGAGATGAAGTAATGCAGAGCCTTAATGAGAACCTTTACGAGGCTAAGCTTATTTATCATACAAAGACCTTCGATGATAAGGTTAGAACCTTCTGTACCAATCCTTCAGGTGAAGTGGCAACTGAGTACTATGAAGGCGGCCTTGCTGTAGTAAACGGACATGCTTACAAGAGCGCGGAGTATAAGACAAATAATACCAACTTTGCACTGCTTGTATCCAAGAATTTCACCAAGCCCTTCAAGACTCCTATTGAATATGGTAAGAAGATTGCCGAGCTTGCAAACATGCTTTGCGATGGAAAAATCCTTGTGCAGACCTATGGTGATTTCAAGAGAGGCAGAAGAACAACAGATGAGCGTCTTGCCAGAAATAACCTTATCCCTACACTTAAGGATGCAGTACCCGGTGACCTTTCACTGGTATTTCCTCACAGAATAATGGTGGACCTCGATGAGATGATACAGGCCCTTGATAAGGTAACTCCCGGTATCGCATCAGAGGAGACCTTGCTTTACGGCGTTGAGGTTAAGTTCTATTCCAACAAGGTTATTGTAAATAAAGACTTTGAGACCAGCATTAAGAACCTTCGTGCAATCGGAGACGGCGCCGGAATCACAAGAGGCCTTCAGCAGGCAAGCGCCAACGGCCTTTGCGTTGCAAGAAGCATTCTGGAAAAAATGAGCTGATAAAGATGAGACTACGCGGAAACCTTTTTCGAAAAATAAAAAAGATTACGGCCTGTGGTCTGATTCTGTGCTGCATGCTTTCACTTAGCGGCTGTGATAATCTAAAGGACAAGAAGGTAGTCCTTACGACAGGCTTTTTAAATGATGAGCTCTTTAGGATTGAGGACAGCTCCTGTACAAGAGCTGAATTTCTGGTATACCTTGTGAATTCTCAGAATATGTATATTCAGGGGCTTGGCGAAGATATTTTTTCCATAAAAGCCGGTGATCAGACCATGGAGGAGAGCATAAAAGGAGACTGCCTTTCCACAATTTCCCAGGTTAAGGCTATGAATCTTCTTGCCGCAGACTCCGAAATAGAGCTTACAGAGCAGGAAAGAGTGCAGGCTGGAGAAGCGGCGACGGAGTATTTTGAATCACTGAATGCGGACGAGGTTGCGGCTATGGGAGATATCACCCCGGAGCAGCTGGACTTAATGTATCAGGAATATGCCACTGCCAATAAGCTCTATGAGTACATTATTCGTGATATCAATCCGGAGATAAGTGATGATGAGGCAAGAACCATCACTGTCGAGCAGATAGTTCTAAATACCTGGACGCTGGATTCAAAGGGTGAAAAGGTGCCAATGGATGCAGCTGAGAAAAATAGCATCAGGTCAACGGCATCCATGCTTTTGCAGCAGCTTTATGAAGGAACCGATTTTGACGTATTGATGGAGCAGTATAACGAAGCCGAAGAGGGCACAGTTTCCTTTGGTAAAGGCGAAGTGAATCAGATCCTTGAGGATGCGGCCTTTAATTTGGACAACGGTGAGATCAGCGGAATAGTTGAGACGGAGGATGCCTACATCATCCTGAAGTGTGTAAGTACCTTTAACCGCGAAGAAACAGAGGCTAACAAGGTCCGAATTGTGGAAGAACGTAAGCGCGAGGTTTTTGGTAAACAGTACAACGATTATGCTTCAAAGCTTTCGAGGATTTTTAATAATGAGCTTTGGAAAAAGATAAAAATAAACTACTCGGAAACAGTGACTACCACATCATTTTTTGATGTGTACCAAAAGCATTTTAATTTATAAGGCTTAAGGAAGTTGAGGTATTTGCTATGATGAGAAAAAATAAGATTTTAGAAATGGCACTATTGACTGCAGGTGCTGCCTGCCTGTGCTTTGCATTTTCAGGTGGTATGACCGCTAAGGCTGAAGTGGCTGTGAATGCTTCCGAATACGGAGCTTATCCGAATGATGGAGTAGATGACACAGAGCAGATCAATAAAGCAATCAGGGAAGTCTCGGAAGCAGGTGGAGGCATTGTAACTATTGATGCAGGTGAATTCAATATTTCCACGCCTGTTCAGATAGGAATAGAGCTTAAGGACAATGTTACTATCAATATGGCAGCTAATACTGTTTTAAGACTTAAAGCCAATAGCAAAAATTACTATGATTATATAGCTATTAAGAATGCTCATAATGTAACCATAAATGGCGGAAAAATATATGCTGATAAAAAACAGCATGTTGGAGAATCCGAAGATTGTCATGCGATATGCATAAAAGATTCGCAAAATGTTAAGCTTGAGAATGTGAAAATCTATGATGCCGTTACCGATGGCATATATCTGGGAACCATGAATGATTCTGATAATCTTTATGGCTGTAGCAAGATTACCATCAAGAAATGTACTGTTTCCAACAGCGGCAGAAATAATATCGGAATCGTTGATGCCGACAATGTGACTATTGACGGATGTACCATTAAAAAGGCTAAGGGAAAGGCACCTCAGTGCGGTATTCTTATTGAGCCTACAACAAACGGCGGCAAGGTTATTAAGGACCAGATCTGTTCGAATATTACAATTAAAAATACCAAGATAACCTGCGTGAAAAAGGGTGACAGGAACGGTCAGTTCTTTGCAATCATGATTCTCAATCCCTACTATTATGCGGGGAAAAACAATGTTGTTGCCAAGAAGGTTACCATTGATAAGTGCACCCTTGGCGGAGATGCCGGCAATTATTCAGGACAGAAGGTAACACTGAAGAACACCACTGTAAAGGGTACCTTCTACGATCACAAGGGCACAAAGATAAAGAAGTGTAAGATAGGTAAGCTATATAGATTTTAAAACTCATAATGAAAGCTACAATAAAATTCAAAAGGGGCTGTAGTATTAGATGGTTTGATCATCTAACGCGACAGCTCCTTTTTACTTTCCCTGTAAAGTGGTAAACCGGTATTTTTTGCAAATACCTACTTTGGTAGGTAGTGCAATCACGGAAGATTTATTACATTAAAAGGACGGAAAAGTGTAATTATTTTTCAATATCATAAGGGGGTAAAGAATGAGGAAAATGATAAATCCGGGGCGAAAAGTTCTGGGGGCAATACTGGCATGCGCAATTAGTGTGACAATGATTCCATTTGTTGGAGGCGGCGCTGTTACATCACATGCCGCTGTAATAAAGACAATAGCTAATACGGGACTAGGTGTGAATCAGATAGAAAACATCAAGCCGGGAGTGTTTAATGAGGTGGTCTTTGGAAAGGCCAATCAGAAGGATGATCTGATATTTAATGTACTTAGTAAAACAGAAGTACAAGCAGGAATGGAGGTTAGCGAAAAGTCTTTGTTTCTTGACTGCAAGACACCAATATGGTACGGCTCACACAATAATCAGAGAGCTCTTAATGAAATAATGACTGCAGGGAAGAACTTTACATTGACGGAAGACAATGCTGTGGAGGATACAAATGATCCTTGGGCCAGAAGAGGGTATCAGGCACGATTATTATCAAAATCTGATATAGAAAAATTCTATGGTAATAACATAAATTCAAGGATAAAAAAATATAATGGCTCTGCCAGAAAATGGTGGATATCTAACGTCTATGGAACCGAATATGGTTATTATGTATCAGAATCCGGTGATATATTCAGCGATGAAAAACAGACCACGCAGCTATCTCTTTCACCTGCCATCAATGTTGCTCAGAGCAGTATTCTGTTTTCTACAAAGATTGGAAGTGTTGATCAATACCATGGCAGATATAGACTTACACTGGTTGATAAGTGGCATTCAGTTAAGATCTCAGATGCAACAAGATGTGATGGCAAAGTCTTCTTTTCATATTCTGCATATAAAGGCCTGGAAAATGGATATAACAGGATGTCAATTATAATAACTGACAAGAATCTGCTAAATGACAGTAAGGTGGCAGATTGTAAGGATATTAAACTGTATGAGTATATAAATCTGGGGACTTATACAAGTGATACGGGAAAAATAGAATATAAGATTCCTGATTATTTAAGCAAGAAAAAATCAGGGAAAGACTACTATATGTATTTTACTGTAGAAGGAGATTCAGCTGAAAGTGCAAGCTATTTTGCTATGCTACCGTATCAGATTAGTGTTCCGGACACCGACCAGCATGCATTTGGCTCAACCTATTATAAGACAATAACCGAACCCACATGTACTCAAAAAGGATATGAATGCTTATATCATAAGTGTCAGCACTGCGGTTATGAGGAAAAGGCTACTGAAAGATCATTTGCTATTAATCCGCTAAAGCACCAGTATGGTGCACCTGTTTATACATTCAGTGATGATGGCAAAACATGTACGGCTGTAGTTACATGCACAAGACCGGGATGCACGCATGCTGAGGATGGACATCAGATAACAGAAAAGGTTGATACCATATCATCAGTTAAAACTCCGGCAACTGTCGGAAAGAGAGGAATAACTACATATACTGCGAATTTTAAGAATGCATTATTTACGCAGCAGACTAAGGATATTGAGGATCTTCCGGCACTTGATAAAGATGGAAAGCCAATAGAGGAGGCGCCGAGGGTTGAAAATGAAGTGGCTGTGACAGAAACGCAGCAGGATGGAGTGAATTACAAGGTTGACGGAGACGGAGTATCTGTTGAGCCTTCAGGTAATGCCAGTGGAAGCATCACAATTCCTGAAAAAGTAAGGGTTGGTGATAAGGATTATAACGTTAATAAAATAGCAGCTTCTGCTTTTAAAAATTCCGACATCACGGGTGTCGCAATCGGAGCCAATATTACAGAAATTGGGGACAGCGCTTTCGAAGGGTGCAAGAAGCTGACAAAAGTAACCATTGGTGCAAATGTCACAAAAATCGGCAAAAAGGCATTTTATAAGTGCACGAATTTATCAAAGGTCACACTTAAAGGTACTAAGGTAAAGAGTATTGGATCTAAGGCTTTTAAGAAGATTAAGAAGGGGGCAACCTTCAAAACACCTAAGAAGAAGCTTAAGGCCTATAAAAAACTCCTGAAAGGTAAGACTGATGCAGGAGTAAAAATTAAGAAATAAGACCTTAAAAAACAATGCAATTGGAAAGGAGGATTTAAATGAAGAAAAGGATTACCATTTTTATCATGTCACTTTTGATGTCGTTTATTTTGGCAGCAAGTCCGGTAGCCGGTGTATTTGGGCCTCAGACTACGATAACGGCACATGCAAAAAAGACGACTAAGAAGACCAAAAAGAAAGCAAAGAAGGTTAAGAACAGTAAGGTTAAGGGAATCGTACTTTTAGCAGGAGCTACAAAGAAGCTTTCTGTGAAGGGAGGGAAAAACTTTAAGAGTTCAAAGAGCAGTGTTGTATCTGTAAGTAAGAAGGGTGTGCTTAAAGCTAACAGACCCGGAAGTGCAACTATTACAGCAAAATCAAGCTCGGGAAAATACTCTGTAAAGGTAACAGTTCCTGAAATGAATATGAATATTACCGCAGCTGAAGTTTTTCTGGGAGATACTATGGTACTGTATGCAGGAAATGGATATAACGTAAAGTGGAGCAGCAGTAATGCGCAGGTTGCATCTGTAAATAATGGTACTGTTACAGGTGTGGGAGTAGGAAGTGCGGTTATTACCGCAACAGCGGGAAAAACTTCTGTATCATGCAATGTCACAGTTCCGCAGTTTTCTCTCAGTCAGAGCGCTGCCACAATAAATTATGGTGATACTTTAAACCTCTCAGTGAGCAAGGCAACAAATGTTACCTGGAGCAGCAGTAATACTTCAGTGGCTACGGTGTCGGGAGGTGTTGTAAAGGCGGTTGATGACGGAAACGCAGTTATTACTGCAACGGCAGGTGGCTTCTCTGCATCCTGTAACCTTACAGTTGTGGATCCTGTCGTTATAAGACAGCCCACTATTAGCTATAAGACTATTGTAAGGCAGGCTCAGGTTGGTTCAAAGCTTGTGGACGAAGATGTAAATCAGGTAACTATCACCTTTAACGGCTTACCAAAGAGAGCAAAGCATATGAGAAAGATAAGCCGCGGCGATGGTAATGGCAGCGAATTGGATGGAAAACAGGATGGTAAATACCTCACTGTTGCATGCGCACTTGCAGCTATGACAGCTTATTCCGAAGGCCGCGATGCTGATGGAAAAGCCATGATGGATGTGCTGCTGGTATCTCCTCACATCTCAAGCGCAGTTGTTGGCAGCGCCGGCAATCTGTCTTATTACTTCGGATATGACAATAAGAAAGAAAAGCTGCCCTGGGCATTCTTTGATGGATCTAAGCCCTATAATTATAATCATAGTCAGCCTGTAAAAGTGATTATGGAAGAGTATCCCTACGCACCTAAAAAGAGTACTATTTACGGTGTTGAGCTTTCCATTGAGCAGGTACAGTTCCACATGGATAATCATCCCTGCCTGAAGAATAACCTGACTGTTCAGGTTTACCGCGATCCTTCCGACGGTCAGTGGTATCTGTGGCCCAGTGGCTTTAACAGTCTGCTAAGTACAGCAAGCATCAACTGATTTCATAAAAATGTAATTAAAAAACGAAATAAAAAAATTATAACAAAACATCCCATGATTCGTTATCGGAAATGATTATTTATCGGAAAATGGGGTGTTTTGTTACTTTATCATGAAAAGTCAGCATTACCTGTATGTGACGTAGTGTATAATTATATGTGACTTTAAGTGACTGCACAGGAGTATGAATTGGACAGGTTGGGTGTGACAAATAAAAAAGTATTTATAATACTCATAACCATATTTATGCTGGCATTTATATGCGGTATAGTAAAGCCGTTTTATCCGCATATCGATCATCTGCCTACGCTGCTTTATTGCACGCTTTTTATAGTGTGGGGACTAATGGTAAAGCGCAGGATATTAAATGTAAATGTGCGAAAAAGACTTCTGGCAGCCTGCTGCTTTATGGTTTTTCTTATGGGGCTCAGGGCTTCCAGATTCAATTTTTTTGATGATGTCGAGTTCATGAGTGAACTACTCTGGTATGCGTACTATATACCAATGACAGCAATTCCTCTCCTTGGATTTATGGCTGCCCACAATACAGAGCCTGTCAGAAATATTCACAAAATAAGAATTTCAGAGAGAATACTTTTGACATGTGAAATAATCATTGTCCTTGTTGCTCTGACAAATCATTTTCATAACCAAATGTTCATAATCCGGGATCTTCAGAATAACGAGTATTCAAGAAATTGGTTTTACTACATAGTGTTAGCGTGGATGGTCCTTCTTATGGTTGGTGCATTTGTGGTCCTTCTGGAAAAATGCACCTTGTCGTCTGTAAGAAAAAAGTGGTATATTCCTACCTTCTGGCTGCTTGCGGGTTATGCTCTGCTGATATGGTATTTAATTGCGGGTGGAAGCCCTGTAGTTCATGGGCTAAAGCTTTTTCATTTGCAGGAGGCATTTTGCTTTCCTGTGATCACTGCCTTTGAAAGCGCGATCCAGATTGGCCTTATACCCGCGAATACAGGATATGAGCTTTTATTTGATTATTCAGGAATAAATGCTGCGATCTGTAATGCCGATGGAAGGGCAATTCTGACTTCAATTAACTGGACTCCGGATTCAGGAGACGCAGATCATCAGATAAGAAAGGAGAAGATTTCCGGTGGCTATGTTACATGGGTAGAGGATATGACTGCCATAAATAAGCTCAATAAAGAACTGGCAGAGGTTACCGAGGAATTGGAGGAAGAGAATGAACTGATTCGCCATGAAAATGAAGTTCGCGCTGAACGTGTCAGCTTTGAGACGAAGAACAGATTATATAATTCGATTTCAGAGGTAGTAAGACCGCAGGCTGTTAAAGTAAATGAACTACTTAGCGAAAAATATGGCGTGGATATATCCTGTGACAATATGATTTTTGCAGCTTTTTTAAGCGCCTACATTAAACGTATGGGTAATTTGATGCTTATTTCCGATGAAAATCATATTGTATCGACTTCAGAGCTTTACATGGCCATAAGGGAATCTATGGATTATATGCAGCTAAGAGGAATCTCCTGCGAAATTGTGGTAAATACGGAAAAGGAGCTTCCTGCATCATTTATTATCTTTTCTTATCAGGTTTTTGAAAGTCTGATGGAAGATGCCTTTAATAATCTGCATTCATGTATGGTCATGTTTGAAGAAAGTGAGGATTTTGAGATAACGATAGCCTTTGATGCGCCTGAATGCAGTATCAATTCCGACTGGAGGAAGAAAGAATTCTTTGGATGTGAAAGCAGACTCAGTGTGAGAAATGAAGATGATACCTTCTATGTATCTCTTATCTGTGAGGCTAAAAAGGATATTTATACAAATGAAAGCAGACGGGAGGAGGGAGCATGATGACTTTTAGCAAACTCTCGCCATTTTCTGCCGGCATGGTATTGGTCGTATTCTTTATTATCCTGATTACGTTTATTTACAACATGGTACGTTCCATGATTTTAAAAAGAAACAGATTAAGTACCTGTGTTTCGGTGGTGGCTGTTATCGTAACCTTTATAATTTTTGAGATATTGGAAATGCATTTTTTAGGTGATTTTCTGATTGGGTTTGAACTGCCCATTATTATGCTTTTACTTATACAGATGGCACTTTTTATACTGGCAGTTACTCAGCAGTACGCAATAGGAAAATGGGAGCGCAGTCATATTTCCAATATGTCCGTTAAGGAGGCCTTTGACAGGCTGCCAACAGGACTTTGCTATTACTTCGATGACGGGGTTCCGGTGATGGTAAATGATGCCATGCAGTGTATAAGTCGGGAAATGTTTGGAAAAAGTGTTACGGATGCTGAACTGCTATGGGAAAATTTAAGCAAGTCAGAAACCTCGAAGCTGGTACAGGAAGGAGATATTCCTATAGTTAAAAGTACGGATGGGAGAGCTTTTAGTATAAAACGAAATTTGCTCAGGATACATGGCAGGACACTGCCTGAAATAATTGCAGTAGATGTCAGTACAGAATACAGGATGACAAGAGAGCTTGAAAGCAGACAGGCAAAAGCAAGGCGGCTTAACAGCAGACTTAAAGCGCTATTGGGGACAATAGAATATGTTACCATGAACCGCGAACTTTTAAGTTTAAAGACAGCGCTTCACGACAATATAGGACAGAGCATCCTGATAGCCAAAAGATATCTGCTTGAGCCTGAGAGTGTGGACAAAAAGGAAATGCTTAAATTTTGGAGAAACAATATAAAGCATCTTCTAAGTAACGAAGTAGAAGAGTGGGAGTTCCCTTACTATGTAATTTCCAGGCAGGCTGATAAGCTTGGCATAAAGCTTCAGATAACAGGCGAATTGCCGGGTGAGAGCAGGCTTATTCCTGTTGTGGATTCTGCAATTTCAGTCCATATCGGAAATGTTCTCAAGCATGCCGGGGGGAATGAATGCAGGATCAATGTAGAAAAGACGGCCGGAAGTTATATTCTTAATTTTCTTAATGATGGAAAAAAGCCGGATAATGTTATAATAGAAAGAGGTGGACTTAAAAACCTTAGGAGAGATGTAGAAAACATAGGCGGACGTTTAAATATATACACATCGCCGGAATTCCGTATGGAAATAATATTACCAGTGGAGGATAGCAATAGTGTCATATGGGGTGGTGTTAGCTGAAGACTTTAGGATGATAAGGGAAATTTTTGAGGGAGCGGTAGAAAGCTCTGAAAGCTTTTATCTTAAGGCATCTTATTCAACAGCGTATGATGCAGTCGAATACTTGGAAAAGCATGATGCTGATCTTGTGATTTTGGATGTACTCTTTCCGGGCAGCATGAGTGGACTTGATGCTGCAGAGAAAATTAAGAAAAATAAACCTGAAACGAAAATAATAATAGTTACTTCCATGCCCGAGCTTTCATACGAAAAGAGGGCAAGAGAAATCGGGGTTGAAAGCTTTTGGCAAAAGGAAGTTCAGGAGCAGCCTATACTGGAGATTATGGATCGGACCATGAAGGGAGAATCCGTATATCCAAGTAAACGCATGGAGGTGAAAATCGGTAATGCCAGAAACACTGATTTTACCGAAAGAGAGACAGAGATATTAAGGGAGCTTGTTTGCGGAGCATCAAACAAAGACATTGCTGATAAGCTATGTGTTGAAATATCTACGGTTAAGATGCATATCTCTAATATGCTCCAGAAAACGGGCTACCACACTAGGCTGGAACTGGCAGTTAAAGCAAGAAACCTGGGACTCGTAATAAATGATTGAGATGATAATTAAGGAAATAGAATTATTGTTAGCACTCATGCTAAATGAGTGCTAATTTTTTATTGACTTTTATGTTCCACAGTCTTAAACTCATATTTGTGGAATGGAGGCACATAATATGGCAAAAAAAGGTAATCTTTCAATTAACTCAGAGAATATGTTCCCTATTATCAAAAAGTGGCTGTATTCTGACCACGACATATTCTATCGTGAGGTTATTTCAAACGCATGTGATGCTATCACTAAAATCAAGAAGATGGACATGATGGGTGAGTATGAGCTCCCCGAAGGCTACAAGCCCCGTGTTGACATCGTTCTTAACGATAAGGATAAGACAATTAAGATCATCGATAACGGTATCGGTATGACTGCAGAAGAGGTTGAGGAGTACATCAATCAGGTGGCTTTCTCCGGTGCTACTGACTTCCTTAACAAGTACAAGGATAAGGCCAACGCTGATCAGATTATCGGTCATTTCGGACTTGGTTTCTATTCAACCTTCATGGTATCTGATTATGTAGATATCGATACTCTTTCATACAAGTCAGATGCTGCATCTGTTCACTGGACCTGCGACGGCGGTTCTGATTTCGAGATGGATGACGGAGATAAGAAGGAGATTGGTACAACCATCACTCTTCACTTATCAGACGACTGCCTTGAGTTCTGTAATGAGTACAAGGCTCGCGAAGTAGTTGAGAAATACTGTTCATTCATGCCTTATGAGATCTACATCTCAAGAGAAAATGAAGAGGGCACAGAGACCATCAAGGAATCCGAGAAACGTGATGATGACGTTGTAATCGAGGTTATAGAGCCTGAGAAAAAGGAAGAGGCTAAGGCAGAGGGCGAGTCTTCCGAGGAGAAGAAGGAAGAGGAGAGAAAGCTCAAGATCAAGAGACGTCCTCAGCTTGTAAATGATACACATCCTCTTTGGGCTAAGACTCCCAAGGATTGCACAGATGATGAGTACAAGGAGTTTTACAGAAAGGTATTCCGCGACTACAAGGAGCCTCTTTTCTGGATTCACCTCAACATGGATTATCCCTTCAACTTAAAGGGTATCCTGTACTTCCCTAAGATCAACATGGAGTTTGAGTCTGCAGAGGGAACAATTAAGCTTTACAACAACCAGGTATTCATCGCTGATAACATCAAGGAAGTTATTCCTGAATATCTGATGCTCCTTAAGGGTGTAATCGACTGTCCTGATCTGCCTCTTAACGTATCAAGAAGTGCACTTCAGAACGACGGCTTTGTAAAGAAGATTTCAGACTACATTTCCAAGAAGGTAGCTGAGAAGCTTGCAGGTCTTTGCAAGACAGATAAAGAGAACTATGACAAATATTGGGAGGACATTTCTCCTTTCATCAAGTATGGTTGCCTTAAGGACGACAAGTTCTGTGAGAAGATGAATGACTATATTCTTTTCAAGAATCTTGACGGAAAATATCTCACACTTCCCGAAGCGCTCCAGATCAACAAGGATGCTGAGGAAGCTGCAGCAGCTGAAGAAGCTAAGGATGAAAATGGTAACAAAGTAGAAGCTGAAGTAGTAGACGCTGATGGCAATACAGTAAGTGATGATGCCAAGACTGATGATAAGAAGGACGAGGAGAAAGAGCCCCGTACCATCTACTATGTAACCGATGAACAGCAGCAGAGCCAGTACATCAACATGTTCAAGGCTCAGAAGATGGATGCATTCATACTTAATCACAACATCGATGTTCCTTTCATCCAGCAGCTTGAGTCCAAGAACCAGGATATCCGCTTCCAGAGAATCGATGCTGACCTTACAGATACTTTCAAGAGCAAAACTTCCAAGAAGGCTGAGAAGGAGTTCGAGGAGATCGAGAAGACTATCGGTGAGAAGATGAAGAAAGCTCTTAAGAATGAGCAGCTGGTTGTTAAGGTTGAAAAGCTTAAGGATAAGAAGATTTCATCAATGCTCACTGTATCAGAGGATACACGTCGTATGCAGGATATGATGAAGATGTATGCCGCTAACGGAATGATGATGGGTGACCTTGGAATGGGCGGCCAGACCCTTATCCTCAACGCAAATCATCCTCTTGTTAAATATGTGATGGATAACGGAGAGGGCGAGAACGTAGATACAATCTGTGAGCAGCTCTACGACCTTGCACGTATTCAGAACGCACCGCTTGATGCTGAATCAATGACTAAGTTCATTCAGAGAAGTAACGACATTATGATGCTTCTTGCAAAATAAAAAACGGTTACGATACCTATGTAAAAAATACCGGATATGGGCCTGATAACAGGTTCATATCCGGTATTTTTGTTTGTTCACAAATAATTACAAATCAAACAGTTGCATTCTTCATGCTGTATTTTTTTCGGTACTCTCCCGGAGTGGTGTGGAATTTCTCCTGGAACATGCGGCGGAAAAGCTTGTAGTTAGTAAAGCCGTGTTGCTCTAAAATGTCCTTTAGCGGAATATCTGTGTATATCAGATCCTTATAAACGTGGGACATGCGCAGCTCGTTCAGGTACTGAAGGTACGATACACCCATGTTTCTCTTAAAGAAGTGGCTGAAATAATCTTCACTAAAAGCCACCACAGAGGCTATCTCTCCTATGGAGATGGGATTCATGTAGTGCTGCTCGGAGTATTTGATTATAGCCCTTATGTGATCAAAATTCTTTTGACCAAGAGATACGTTGTCGTTCTCCTTAGGATAAGAAAAATTGTGATATAGCTGATACATAAGATCAAAAAGAAGGCTGTTGAATTTTAGGATTCCGCCTTCTTTTTTCTCTTCGAAAACCTTGCGCATCTCTTCAATTGTGATGATTAGTCTTGATCTGTTTCGCTTGCTTTCAATATCATCACTGTGGGGATCAAAGGAAAAGCAAAGCTCCGAATAATTAGGTATATAGCGCTCAAGGAGCTGCAGGGGAAGCTGAATCAAAATCGCCTTGTTTCCGTTTACCGACTTTGTTGAGTGCAGCACATTTGAATCTACAATGTTGATATCACCGGGCAGAAGATGTGCTATATCATTGGCGATAGCAACATCAACGCTTCCTTCAAGAATGTAGTTTATTTCAAGAGCAGTGTGCCAGTGGGTTGGCACATAGCTGCTGGAATCATTGAAGACCCAGAAGAATATATCGAAACCATCTGTAATTCTGTCATTTTCATGACGAAGATCTTTTTTACTCATAAATCATTTATCCAATCAAAAAAACTTTATAGATCAGCAAGTTCCAACATTATTGCACAAAACTTGAAAGCAGTCCAGAGGCAAAAGAACGGAATCGACCTATTTTAAAACAGAATAGGCGCTTTTTTACCCCATGCCGGATAAGTAGAATAACATTCATGAAAGACATGAGGAAAAAAGATATGAAAACTACAAAACGTGCTTTAAGACGGCAGTTGCCGCTGCAGCTTATGGTTCTGCCGGGTGTTATTTTTATGCTCATTTTTAGCTATTATCCGATTTACGGACTGACGATTGCGTTTAAAAACTATACCGTAATCGACACCTTATCAACGGCTAAATGGGTAGGGCTGGATAATTTCAAAATTGTTATGGGCGATAAGTACTTTTGGCAGTCCGTAACGAATACGCTGGGCATCAGTCTGCTGAAGCTCCTTATCGGATTTACCACACCGATAATCCTGGCAATCATGATTTACGAGCTAAAGGATGGACCTTTTAAGAGAATAAGTCAGACGATATCCTACCTTCCCCACTTTTTATCATGGATCATCCTCGGAGGAATGGTGATCAACTGGCTATCAACTTCGGGAATGCTTAATCAGATACTTGTGGGCACAGGCATTCTTGATAAGCCGGTAAACTTCCTTCTTGATGCTGACAAGTACTGGTGGATAGCGGTAATTGCGGATACCTGGAAGGAAGCAGGATGGGGCACAATTCTCTATCTTGCCACCATGGCCGGAATTGACCCTACCTACTACGAGGCGGCGCAGATTGATGGCGCGGGCAGAGTAAGACAGATAATAAGCATCACGCTTCCCCATCTTCGCATGATCATAAGTCTTAATCTTATTTTGACCATAAGCTCACTGCTTAAGTCGAATCTGGATCAGACGCTGGTACTTATGAATTCTCAGAATCAGGTAAGAGCTGAGGTTATTGACTCCTATGTATACAGAATGGGACTTGCTCAGGGCGATTTTTCATATGCAACTGCAGTAGGCCTTGGAGTATCAATTGTTTCGGTGATCCTTCTGGTGATTGCAAATTCAATAAGTAAGAGATTCAACGAAGAATCGGTTTTGTAAGGAGAGGCAATGAAAATCAAACGTATAAATCCTTTTATTGCGATAGATTCAACGCTGGTGTGTCTTATATCCGTGGTGATACTGGCCCCTGTTTTAAATATCTTCGCATCATCATTTGCAAGTAACAGAGTTCTTGCGGAGGGAAACTTCATCTTTTTCCCAAAAGAGCTGACCCTTGATAACTACATAGCTGTTTTTAAGGATGTGACCATATGGCATGCATACTTGATATCTGTTTTAAAAACAGTGATCGGAGTAGTGACACATGTTTTCTTCTGCTCCATGGTGGCCTTTGGACTTAGCAAAAGGGATCTTAAGTTCAGAAATCTTTACACGGTCATGGGTGTAATAACCCTGTTCTTTTCAGGCGGTATGATCCCTACCTACCTGCTTATGAAAAAGCTTGGACTTTTGAATAATTTCATGGTCTACATTCTGCCACAGCTTTTTAGCTACTACGACGTGGTAATTCTAATGAACTTCTTTCGTCAGGTGCCTTCATCTTTGGAGGAATCGGCATCCATGGACGGAGCCGGAGTGTGGAGGATTTTTCTTCAGATCATTCTTCCGCTGTCAAAACCGGCCCTTGCCACAATAGCACTTTTTAACGGTGTCTATCAGTGGAATGACTTCATGACAGCCAAGCTCTATATGACAAAGGAAAGCCTGTATCCCGTTCAGATGAAGCTTTATGAGATCATCGTTCAGCAGCAGGCGGCCAGCATGAACACCATAGGAAATGTGGCCCTTCAGACCACTTCAAAGGGAATACAGCTGGCAACAATAGTAGTTACAACCGTACCGATTCTAATCATCTATCCGATGCTTCAGAAGCATTTTGTATCGGGAATGATGCTTGGTGCGGTTAAAGAATAAAAAACATGTGAACATAAATAAGGAGGAATTTACACATGAATATTATGGAAAAGGGAACCGGTATTATGGCCGGTGCACTGTTTGCTGCAATCGCTCTGACAGGTTGCGGCACAGAGGCTGCCAAAGCAGATGCTATGGTGGCAACAGGTGATGACGGAGTAGTGGAGAGCGGAAGATATACGCTTGATCCTGAGACTCCTGCCTGGAAGCTGGACACAAAGGAGGATTCAGAGCTTACCTGGTATGTAAACGCTGACTGGTGGAACACAAGCTGGGGTGAGGATGTTGTTACCGGGAAAATGAAGGAAGACCTGAAGGTCAACATCAACTTCCTTGTGGGTGATGACACAAAGCTCAACACATTTTTCGCAGGCGAGGATATGCCTGATATGATCACAATCTTTGATGCTTCCAGCCAGGTTGCACAGAAGGCGGATACATGGGCTTATTCACTGCAGGAGCTTGCTGATAACTATGATCCCTATTTTTATAAGGTAGCAGCAGAGGATACCCTTAACTGGTTTAAGCTTGCAGACGGAAACACCTATGGTTATGCGGATTATTCAAATACACAGGCAGATTATGACAGTGATCTTCTTCCTGCAAAAACAGCCTTTGCAATAAGAGATGATGTTTATGAGGCAATCGGAAAGCCCTCTATGGAGAGCCAGGAGGATTTCCTTGCAGCTCTTGGCATGATAAAGGAACAGTTCCCTGATCTTGTACCCCTTGGTTTTAACAACTTTGAGACAGACGGAACAAGCTCCCTTGGCGATACACTTCAGGATTATCTTGGCGTTAAGATTGTAAATGACGATAACAGTCACTACAACAGAAACCTTGATGAAGACTATCTTTCATGGGTTCATACACTTTCAGAGGCTTATAGAGCAGGCTACATCAATGATGACAGCTTCACAGATGATAACACTGCATGGCAGGAAAAGCTTACCATCGGAAAATATGCCTGCATCATGGTAGACGGAACAGCACAGCAGTCAGGCTTCCTCACACAGTTTACAGGTGACACAGGCCACGCTTATATCGCAATCGACGGACCTAAGAGCACAACAGGAAATACCCCCAAGCTTAATCAGGCAGGAATTAGCGGCTGGATGGTTACATACGTATCCAAGACCTGTAAGGATCCTGCAAAGGCAATCCAGCTTTATACATACCTTCTTGATGAAGAGGGCGAGATTCTCACAAACTTTGGTATCGAAGGGGAGACCTATGTTGTTAATGAGGACGGCAGCTTTTCTCTTACACAGGAGATGAAGGACCTTCAGTCAGCTGATAACGATCGCTTCAAAAAAGAGATCAGAATCGGCGAGTTCATTCCTTTTGGACATGACAAGTACAAGGCTCTTTCAAGAGATTCCTTCCCGGATTCAATCAAGCAGATGCAGGAATGGGGCAAGGGTAAGCTTTATCCCCACTTCGTTCTTGAGAATGCCGTTCCCGATGCAGGCACACCGGAAGCAAGAAACTATGCTGCAATAAAGACCTTCTGGTCAACAACTCTTGTTTCTCTTATCAGAAGCGGAAGTGATGAAGAATTCGACCAGACACTTGAAGCTTATAAGCAGTTTTTGGATGAGAATGGTTGGGATGATATCGAAGCAGCTATGACAGAGAAGATTAAGGCAAACGCTGAAAAGCTCGGCAACTGATCCTAGAAAGGTTTTTACAAAAATGATTACGTATCTTTCAGATAACCAAAAGAGAATGACCGCTGGCCAGGTGACTCTTGAAAAGAAAAATCCCGGAGAATTTCGTGTGGTTAAGATATATCCGGATGAAGAATATCAGACTATCATCGGATTTGGCGGTGCTTTTACGGAGGCTGCCGGAACAGTTTACGACAGTGCCAATGAGGAAAATAAGAAAAAGCTCCTTGACCTTTATTTTGGCGAAGACGGAAACTGCTACACTATGGGAAGACTCCATATTCAAAGCTGTGATTTTGCCCTTGGCAATTATGCCTATGATGATGACCCCCAGGATCGTTTGCTGGAAAAATTTTCAATCGACAGAGATAAAAAGTATATCCTACCCCTCCTTCATGAGGCTATCAAAAGGGAAAGCAGGCTTTCATTGCTTGCTTCTCCCTGGAGCCCCCCTGCCTTCATGAAGACTAATAATGAAATGAATCACGGCGGAAAGCTCAAGGAAGATTTCAGGGCTATGTGGGCCAGCATGATCGTCAGATATCTGAAAGAGTATGAGAAGCAGGGCATAAAAATTCAGAGACTAACCGTGCAGAATGAACCTGCAGCGACTCAGACCTGGGATTCATGCATATACAGCGGCGAGGAAGAAGCATATTTTGCAACTCATTATCTAAAGCCTGCACTTTTACATAACGGATATTCCCATGTGAAGGTTCTTGTGTGGGATCACAATAAAGACATCATAATTGACCGCGTAAAAGAAAGCTTTAGCGTGGAGGAAGCAGAGGAGAGTATAGATGGTATTGCTTTCCATTGGTACACCGGAACTCATTTTGAGGCACTTGCAAGAATCCGTGAAAAGTACCCCGACAAGGAACTTATTTTTACGGAAGGGTGTGTAGAATATTCAAGATATAAAGAAGACCGTAGCCTTCAGTTTGCGGAGATGTACGCAGAAGAGCTTATGGGTAATCTCAGAGCAGGCTGCAATGGTTATACCGACTGGAATCTGTATCTCAATAAAGAGGGTGGCCCTAACCATGTAGGAAACTTCTGCGATGCGCCTGTTATGTTTGATGAAAAGACACAGACCATCGATGTGAAGCTATCCTATTACTACATAGGGCATTTTAGCAGATTCATACGCCCCGGCGCAGTAAGGGTTCTTAGCAGTTCCTTTGATCCTGATATTGAGACTGTATGCTTTAAAAATCCCGATAAGAGTATTGCTGTAGTACTTTTAAACCGCAGAGATGAAGAGAAGGAATTTACATTAGGGATTCAGGGTTATAGTGCTGATATAAAATTACCTGCTCATTCCATTAAGACTCTGGTAATTGACAGTGATGAACTTGATTGAGTTCATTAATTTGTAAAATACTTTAGAAAAAATTAACGAAAAAGCAGTGATTTAAACATAATATAATTAAACATTAAAGTGGCGCAAATAAGCGCCACTTTTTTTATAATGCGAAATAATTACTAAACTTAATCGATTTAGCGTTGACGAAATTTTGTGCAAAATGCACATTGGACATATGTCAATGCCCGAAAGGGTATTGTTTATGCGCCTTCCGAGATTTGGTTGATTTACATAATTGTTTAAATTTAACATTTTTTAACATTTTTCAGTCAATTATATGTAACAAATTACCAAATACGCGTTGCACATGGTTCTGGCAAAGAATATAATTAAAAAAACTGATAAAAAACATGGTTGTCTAAGGCCAGTTTTTGTGAGGTTTGGAGATAAACTCTCTGGGGAAGGAATGAAAAGGTTTTGTTGGGGGAGTCATGTTAACATTTTTAACATTGTTAACTTCTGTTAAGGGTGCAATTTCTATTTTGCTCGGACTCTATTCTTAATCATTCCACACAAGTAACAACGACTAGAAAAAAACAGACATCAAAGGGAGGTTTTATTATGAATGTAATGCATTCGGAGTGGCGCGGAAGAATCAATCATTGGATGCGCACTTTGAAAGATGATTTTTATGAGCCCATTGGAGAATTCAAGTGGGAAGCGGCAAGGACAATGGAGGAGCTGCCTTTCAATCAGCTTGATTCTCTTAGCTTTTCTCCTGTAGAGCCGGGATTTACCTGGGGTAATCTTTGGGAGTACTGCTGGTTCCGTTCAACTATCACTTTACCGGAAAGCGCAGCCGGTAAGCGTATAGTTATGAAGCTTGTACCGGGTGGTGAAAGTACACTTTTTGTAAATGGTAAAAGCTTTGGAACACATAGAGCTGAATGGGTTTGGGTTCCTCATCACTATATAGAGGACAATGTTCTTACAACTGACGGTAAGCCTGGTGAGAAATTTGATGTTCTCATGGAGACCTACGCAGGACATTATGTTCCGGAAGCTCCGGACGGAGGCTGTGCAACAGGTCCTGTTCTTCCCGGAAGCTATCAGGATCCTGCAGTTGAGGGTGAGCGCAGAACGCTGGGAGTAAGCACCTTCGGTATTTGGAACGAGGATGCATACCAGCTTTACATGGATGTGGATACACTTAATCAGCTTCTCGGAACATTAGATCAGACATCACTCAGAGCGGCAAAGATAGCAAAAGCTCTTGAGCAGTTTTCTCTGATAGTTGATTTTGAGCAGGATAAGGAAGCACGAATTGCAAGCTACAAAGAGGCAAGAGAAGCTATTAAGCCTTATCTTGAAGCTAAGAACGGCTCCACAATGCCTGAGTATTATGCGATCGGTAATTCACATCTTGATCTTGCATGGCTCTGGCCTATGCAGGAGACCTACAGAAAAACTGCAAGAACCTTTGCGGCGCAGCTAAGACTTATCGAGCAGTACCCTGAATACAAATATCTTCAGAGTCAGCCTGCTGCATACGAGATGTGTAAAAAATATTATCCTGAGCTCTTTGAGAGAATAAAGGAAGCCATCAAGGGCGGTCAGTGGATAGCAGAGGGCGCCATGTGGGTTGAGCCAGATACAAATATGGCCAGCGGCGAAGCTCTTATAAGACAGCTTCTTTACGGAAAAGAGTATTACAAGGATGAGTTCGGAGTTGACAGTGTTGTTCTCTGGCTCCCTGATACCTTTGGATATACCGCAGCACTTCCTCAGATACTTAAGGGCTGCGATGTTAAATATCTTGTTACCCAGAAAATTTTCTGGTCCTACAACGAAGGTGATATTTTCCCGTACCACTACTTCAACTGGGAAGGAATGGACGGAACAAAGATAACAGCATTCTTGCCTACAAGCTACACCTACAGAACAGATCCTTCGCAGCTTGATGAGGTTTGGAAGGGCAGAAGTCAGGTTCAGGACCTGGATGCTTTCCTTCTTCCTTACGGCTACGGTGATGGTGGCGGCGGTCCCAGCAGAGATTACGTTGAGTACGCTCTTAGAGAAAAGGATCTCGAAGGTGCACCGAAGGTTAAGATGGCAGGCCCTGTAGAGTTCTTTGAGGATATGGATAAAAAAGGCGGTCCTGTAAATACCTACACAGGCGAGCTTTATTTCTCAGCTCACAGAGGTACCTACACCTCTCAGGCTAAGGTTAAGAATAATAACAGACGCGCAGAGCTTGCACTTAGAGATATGGAATTCCTCGGAAGTCTCGCACTTCTTAAGGGCGGAAGCTACGATCTTACAGATGCAGGCGATCTTTGGAAGGAAGTACTTCTCCATCAGTTCCATGACATTCTTCCTGGATCCGGAATTGCAAGGATGTACATCGAATCCAATGAGCGTATGGAGAAGGTCAGAGAAAAGGCAGCAGAAAAGCAGCGCGAGTACGGTTCTAAAATCTGCAGTGCAGATGGCAGCGGCGTAGTTACAGTAGTTAACACTCTTTCCTTCGAGACCACAAGACTTGTTGAGCTTCCTGACTGCTTCTCAAAGGGTGCTAAAACAGCAGACGGCGAGGTTCTTCAGACAGAACAGGCAGATGGCAAGACAGTAGCTCGCGTAACAATACCTTCAATGGGCGCAGTTACAATTCTTCCCTGCGATGAGACAGCGGATGAGGTTAAAGCTACAGCATTAAAGACCGGTACTGATTTCGTTCTTGAAAACAGCAAAGTCAGAGCAGTAGTAAACGATAAGGGCGAGATTATAAGCTTTGTTATTAAGGCTTCAGGAAAAGAATTTGCCAGGGAGCCTATGAACAGATTCCATCTGTTTAAGGACGTACCGAGACTCTTTGATGCATGGGATATTGATTCCAACTACATCGAGCAGGAAATAGAAGGTGCAACGGATATCAAGGTGGAAATGATAAAAGACGATGGTCTGTCCGCAAAGCTTTCGGTAACAGGAAAAATCAGCAATTCAACCTATAAGCAGATTATCAGTCTTGATGCAGAGGATGACTGTATACGATTTGAGACTGAGGTTGACTGGGATGAACTTCACAGACTCCTCAAGGTGGGCTTCCCCACAACGATCTATGCAACTGAGGGTATAAACGAGATGCAGTTTGGTTATGTAAAACGTCCTACCCACAGATCAAGAGCCTATGACAAGGATCGTTTTGAGGTTTGCAACCACAGATATACAGCCCTTACAGATGGTGGAAGCGGCGTAGCAGTACTTAATGACTGCAAGTACGGAATCAGCATGAATGGTTCTTCTTTGGAACTTACACTTCTTAGAGGCGCAGCATCACCTGAAATGAGAGCCGACAAGGGACATCACAAATTCACCTACGCTTTTACAGCATGGGAAGGAAGCTTCATTGACAGTGATGTTGTAAGAAAGGGTTATGAGCTTAATGTAGAGCCTTATGTTTTCGATGGAAAAACAGAAAGCTTCTCATTTGCGCAGACAGATAAAAAGAATATTTTCATTGATACAGTTAAGCCTGCACAGGATGGCTCCGGAGATGTGATCATGAGACTTTATGAGGCAGCAGGAGCCGCAACAACAGCCTGTGTAAAGACAATGCTTAAAGGAAAAGCAGTTCTTTGCAACATGCTTGAGGAAGAGCAGGAAGGTATCACAGAAACAGGCAACGAATTCACTCTGAACTTTAGGGCATTCGAAGTCAAGACAGTCAGAATAAAGGGCTGACTTGTCCGGAAAAAAGGTTTCAACTGCTTTCATATGACCTATAAAGAAAGGAGGGAGGAAAGATAAAAAGGTAAAAGGGGTTTGGGTCCTATGTCTGCAGGGAATATAAGAAAGACTATTTATAATAGGAGGTGTTTTTCTATATGAGGAAGAAATTGGTTTCCATTCTAATGGCATCCATGATGACTGTCTCCTTAATGGCCTGCGGCGGTGGCAGCACAGCACCCGCTACAACAGGAACAGACGGAGCAGCCGACACAACACAGACAACACAGGAAACGGGAGATGCTACTTCATCAGACGCAGCTGAATCTACTGAGACTACAGAGAGTTCAGCTCCTACAGGTGAGATGACAGAGGTTGGTACACCCAGAAACGAGACACTTATCGTTGAGACTCAGTCACCCACCGACGTTCCCGGACAGTTCAATACTTACATGCAGGGTACTCAGGCCGGATTTGGTATCCATCAGCTTATGTCAGCAATGATGTGGGAAATGGATACATCCAAGGGTGAACAGTTTGGTGAGGTTGCCGATGGCATGCCTGAATCCAACGCAGATTTCACAGAGCACACAGTTAAGATCCGTCAGGGTATCAAATGGTCAGACGGCGAAGACCTTACAGCTAAGGACGTTGCCTTCACATTTAACATGATCATGAACACACCCGGTATTTCATCAAGTGATTACTACAATTCAATCTTTGAATCTGTAGAAGCAACTGATGACTACACAGTAGTTATCAAGACAAAGGAATCCTTCCCTCGTCTTGCACTGAAGATGGGTGTTACTATCTGGGGTAATGATCTTAGAATCGTTCCTGAGCACATCTATTCTCAGGTTGATGATCCTTCAACATTCAAGGATGAGAATCCTGTAGTTGCCGGACCTTACACAGTTAAGAGCTACGATCCTCTTGGAAAATGGGTTCTTTATGAGCGCCGCGAGGATTGGGAAAACACCACAGTTGGTGTTGTAACAGGTAAGCAGTGTGCAGCTAAATACGTTTGGGTTCGCTATCTCGGTGATGATACCACAAGACAGATGGCTATGATCCAGAACGAAGTTGATATCCTCTGCGAAGTTACTCCCGAAATTCTTACATCCATGATGAGTTCTAACGATAAGATCTCCGCATGGTATAACGAATTCCCTTATGCTACATCAGACGATCCCTGCTCAAAGGGTATCGCTTTCTCACAGGGACAGGGTGCTCCTTATGACAGCGCTGACTTCAGATGGGGCGTTGCTCTTGCAATGAACTTTGATGAGATTTCAATGAATATCTTCGATGGTGCCGGAAGGTCATCACCGTTCGGTATCCTCTGTAACACATCAGCTTTCCAGGAACTCTATGCAAAGCCCATGCTCGACTGGTTTGAGAATTTCGAACTTGATCTTGGCGATGGCACAACATGCAAGCCTTGGGATTCTGAGTATAAGAACCGTATGGCAGAGAAGCTTGGTATCACAGGCGACGATGCTTATCTTGAAGACATGTTTGGTGTAGGATGCATCAAGTATGATCCTGAAGCAGCTGAGAAGCTCTTCATCAAGGCCGGTCTTGAGAAGAAGGATGACGGCTGGTACTTTAACGGTGAACCTTTCACAATTAACCTTACATACCTTGCAGACACAGAAGCACAGGCAGGACGTGGTGTTCAGGCTGCATACGACCAGCTCACAAAGTTTGGTTTCAACTGCAACATTTCTTCTGAGTCTTCTGCAACATGGGATGCTAACGGTGGTACAGGTAACTTCTACATCGCAGGTTACTGGCCGACAGGTTTCATAACCAAGGATATCTATTCACAGATCAATGGTTGGGATGCTGACCTCATCGTACCTTTAGGAGAGATTGGTTCAGGCCAGGGCTCAAGATGGAACAACAAGGAAGCAACAGAGATTATCCACAAGCTTGCAAAGGTATCTCCTGATTCTGATGAAGCTTATGAGCTCGCTCAGGAATTCATCAAGGTTCAGTTCACAGATATGCCTTTCATTTCATTCCATTCAGGCGTTAAGTTCGTTCCTACGAACAGCACATATTGGGGCAATTATCCCAATGCTGAAAACGCATACAATGGTCCTTGGTGGTGGTGGAGCTGCTTCAAGTACATCGTAGCTGAGCTTCAGCCCCAGTAATATTTAATAATGGTGGAGGGAGGCGTGCAGGTGCGCCTCCTTCCTTATCTATAAGAACGAGCAGGTGCGTTCTTAACAGGCTTTACGTAGCTTGTAAACAAGGGAGGGTTGTATCCCTGATTCTAGAAAAAGGTTGGTGGTTTCGTGAAATTCAGAACTTATTTTTTAAAGCGTCTGGCGACGTGGGCGCTGACCATTTGGATCGGCGTTACATTTATATTCTTTATACCGAGAATGTTTCCGTCAGATCCTGTTGAATCCATGATCGGACAGATTTCTGCAAGATCAGGTTCAATGGATCCACAGCAGATGGAATCATTAAGAAGATCCCTTAGACTACAGTTTGGTCTTGAAGGATCTTTGACTGAGCAGTATACATCATTTTTATGGAAGGGACTTTTGCATTTTGACTTTGGTCCCTCGCTTATGAGTTACCCCGAACCGGCAGGAAAAATTATTGCCACATATCTTCCTTATACGGTAGGACTGTCCATGATCGCGACAATCCTTGCCTGGATAATTGGTAATATGATAGGTCTTCTTGCGGGCTTTAGAAAAAACAAACGATCATCGAAAATTCTGGAAGGAATCGCTATCTGTATTTACCCGATTCCTTACTTTCTCGTAGCACTGGTACTGCAGATCTTCTTTGCATACATATTAGGATGGTTCCCCCTGACTACAACTATCAATAGTTTCCAGGGCTTTGGCGTCTTCATGGCATCCCTTATAAAATCATCCATATTACCGGCACTTTCACTTCTTCTTGTTGGTACAGGCTGGTGGATCATCTCCATGAAATCTCTTGCCGCAACCACATCAGAAGAGGACTACGTTTTGTATGCTCGTTATCGTGGACTTTCCGAAGGCGTTATCGGAACAAAATACGTTCTTAAGAACTCCATTCTTACTCAGGTTACAGCTCTTGCAATGAGCCTTGGCGGAGTATTTGGAGGTTCCATCATGACAGAGATCATCTTTGGATATCCCGGAGTTGGTACTCTTATTCAGAAGGCTATTTTGCAGTCTGACTACAATATGATACTTGGTTGTATAACTATTTCAATCGTAGCTATTTCAACCGCAACCCTGATTGTCGATCTGGTTTATCCCTTCATCGACCCTCGTATCAGATATTCATAAGGAGGTGTCGCATGAAAAGATTATGGAAAAATGCAAACTTTGCTCTCAAGGCAGGAATGATAATTACAGCAATTTTCTTAGTGATCGGCTTCGTGGTTTATTTCATTCCCCATGCGGATCCTTTTACCTTTAATACCTACGATCCAAAGCTTGGTTCCTGTAAAGGACATATCCTTGGAACCACTTCCATGGGGCAGGATGTTTTGTGGCTCCTTGTTGAATCTATCCACAACTCTCTGGTAATCGGACTTATAGTTGCAACCATAGGAACAGTGGTTGGTGTATTCGTTGGACTCCTTTCCGGCTTCTCCGGCGGAATCCTGGACAGAATACTTATGGTAATAACAGATACCTTCGTTGTTATACCTTCACTTCCTATTCTGATCCTGATGACATCCCTTATGAAGGGTTCATCCACGGTTTTCCTGATTGCGCTTGTTCTTGCTATGTTCGCATGGGCATGGCCCAGCAGACAGATCAGGTCCATGGCCCTTACCTTAAAAGAGCGAGATTTCATTCAGACAGCTAAGTTTTCAGGTGAGAGCACGGTTCAGATCGTTGTAACTGAGATTCTTCCTTTTGCATTCACATGGTCACTTTCAAACTTTATGAATGCAACCCTGGCCGCTATTGCATCTGAGTCTTCACTGGCAGTTCTTGGTCTTTCTCCTGCAAACCTTGTTTCTCTTGGAAACATGATTCAGTGGGCAAGAGAGAGAAATGCCATATTCAATAAGCAGTGGCTTTGGATTGGATCACCTATCGTGGCAACTATCGTGATGTTCATAGGTCTTTTCCTTCTTATCACGGGCTATAACGATTATCTTGCTATGAAGAGAGGTAGGTGAAAATATGATTAAAGTTGAAAATCTGTCTACCACGTACAAGACAATCGATGGAGACGTACATGTATTAAATGATCTCAATTTCACGATCAATGATAATGAGATATTCGGAATAGCCGGTGAGTCCGGCTGCGGAAAAACTACCCTTCTTAAGACACTCTACGACATCATTGAGTGGCCTCTTGAGATAGATAAGGGACAGATAGTTCTTTCCGGAACAAAGGATGGTAAAGCGTTCTCCTTTAAATCCGGCGAAATCAGGAAAACCTGGTGGAACAACATTGCTTATGTTCCGCAGGCAGCTCAGTCGGTTTTGGATCCCATAACAAGACTTAAAAAGCAGTTTTTGGATTCCATTCCCAAGGAGGACAGGAAGAAGGAGACCAAGGAGGAAACTCTAAAGAGAGTAGCCAATTATCTGGAGGAGCTTAGCCTTTCTCCCGATATTCTTGAGGCATTCCCCTTCCAGCTTTCAGGTGGTATGAGACAGCGTGTTATCATCGCGCTTGCAACCTTCATGTCACCCAATGTTGTTCTTGCAGATGAGCCTACAACAGCTCTTGACGTTGTGGTTCAGAGGGGTATCCTCATGATGCTCACCAAGCTGCAGAAACAGCTTAAGAACACCATGGTAATCGTAAGCCATGATATGGGTGTTCATTATCAGATAACCGACCGCATGGGTATCATGTACTCAGGCAGTATGATAGAGCTGGGCCCCACAGAGGGAATCTTTGAGGATCCGCTTCATCCATACACAACAATGCTTGTAAATGCTCTTCCCAAGGTTGGTGATAAGAGCGCCAAGGTAGGAATACCGGGACGTCCGCCGGAACTCAAAAATCCGCCGCCGGGATGCAGATTTGCGCCTCGTTGCCCTCATGCAACAGACAAGTGCAGAAGCGAAGTTCCCCAGTTCAGGGAGATCAAGCCGGGCAGATTTGCGGCATGTCATTTACTGAAAGAGGGAGGTGGAATGATCGATGGCTAACGATTATTTATTAGAGGTTAAGGGAGTCTCCAAAGTCTTCCGAATCGGAGGCATGCTCCGAGGTAAAAAGATGACCGCTGTCGATAACGTATCCCTCAAGATAGGCAAGGATAAACCCGTCATTCTATCAATAGTAGGTGAGTCCGGCTGCGGAAAATCTACATTATGTAAAATGATCCTTAAGCTCCACACCCCTGATGGTGGAGATATCATTCTTAACGGACGAAGCTACAGCGACAAAAACGGTTATGATCCCAAGCAGTTTAAGCTTGATGTTCAGCCTATTTTCCAGAATCCTTATGAATCCTTTTCTCCGAGAAAAGCTGTTGATACATATCTGTACAACACTGCTTTGAAGCTTGGAATAGCGAAGAATATGGAGGAGGCAAAACAGAAGGCTGACGAAGCGCTTAAGAGCGTCGGAATGTCTCTTGCTGTAGTTCAGGGAAAGTACTCGGCACAGTTCTCGGGAGGTGAGCTTCAGAGAGTGTCAATCGCAAGAGCCCTTATCACAAGGCCTAAGCTTATCATCGCTGATGAGCCTGTAGCAGCTATTGATGCTTCCATGAAGATGAATATAGTAAACCTCTTCAAGGAACTAAAAGACAAATACAATATTTCATTTATTTACATCACGCATGATCTGTCCACTGCTTATTACGTATCAGACTATATCGCAACTCTTTACAGAGGCGGCCTTATAGAGTATGGTCCGGCAAAAGAGCTGATGGATTATCCTGCTCATCCTTACACAGAGCTTCTGATGGAAGCAGTTCCCCGTGTAGGAGATAAGTGGAATCAGGAATTTGTAATGCCTGATATGGAGTCAAAAGAATACGCACTTACCTGCTGCAAATTTGCACCCAGGTGTCCCTATGCAACCGATGAATGCAGACAGAATAAACCAGGTGAGGTTGCTATCGAGGGCGGAAGAAGTGTGTACTGCTTCCATCCGTTAAAGGCAGCTATGGACAGACAACAGGAACTCTTAAATGAGAAAAAGTGAGGATTAAGAAATGGCAGCAACATGGTTAAAAGATGCAGTATTTTATGAGATTTATCCTCAATCCTTCTATGATACCAATGGGGATGGAATCGGAGATTTTAACGGAATCATAGAAAAGCTTGATTACATAAAGGATCTTGGATGCAACGCACTTTGGATCAATCCCTGCTATGACTCTCCTTTTAAGGATGCAGGCTATGATGTAAGGGACTATAAGAAGGTTGCTCCAAGATATGGCTGCAACAACGATCTCTACAGACTTTTCGGAGAAGCACACAAGAGAGGAATAAAGGTACTTTTGGACCTGGTTCCCGGTCATACCTCCGAGGAGCACGAGTGGTTTAAGATGAGCCAGAAAGCAGAGAAAAACGAGTATACCAACCGTTTTATCTGGACAGACTTCTGCTTCCAGAGAGCAGCTGATCTTAATTATGTCGGCGGTGAGAGTGAGAGAAGTGCTACCTATGCGCTGAACTTCTTTAAGTGTCAGCCGGCTCTTAACTACGGTTTCTTGAATCCGGAAGAGCCCTGGCAGCTTCCTACAGATCACCCGGATGTAATTGCCACAAGAGAGGCTCTTAAGGACATCATGAGATTCTGGCTCTCTCACGGATGCGACGGCTTCAGAGTTGATATGGCTTCATCTCTTGTTAAGCATGATGATGAGAAAAAATCCGGAACCAGCGCAATATGGCTTGATGTTCGTAAGATGCTGGATGCGGAATTCCCGGAAGCAGCTATGGTTTCAGAGTGGAGCAATCCTCCTCTGGCACTCAGAGCAGGCTACGATATGGACTTCTATCTGAATATTCCCGGTGGTGGTTATTCCACACTTATGCGTGATTACGCTATTTTCGGAATGGAAGAACATGAGGATAATTCCTACTTTAAAAAAGATGGTGACGGGGACATCACTCGATTCCTCGATGAATATCTAAAATGGTATGAGGACACGAAGGGGGTAGGCTACATCTCTATGCTCACCTGCAATCACGACACCAACCGTCCAAGGTATACGCTGGAACCTGATGAACTTAAGCTTGCCTATGCGTTCCTGTTCACCATGCCCGGAGTTCCTTTCCTGTATTACGGCGATGAGATCGGAATGAGATATCTCGAGCTTCCTACCAAGGAAGGCGGATATTTCCGTACCGGTTCCAGAACCCCCATGCAGTGGACAAAGGGCAAGAATCTGGGATTCTCCGAGGGCTGTGAAGACAGTTTGTATCTGCCTGTGGATAGTGCAGCTGATGCTCCGACTGTTGAAGCCCAGGAGAATGATCCCGATTCACTCCTTAACATGGTAAAAGGAATCCTGGCTCTCAGGCACAAAGAGGAAGATCTTCAGGCAAATGCTGAATTCAAGGTACTTTGCTCTGAAAAAGGTAAGGCCTTTGTATATAAGAGAGGAAGCCTTACAATAGCAGTCAATCCTTCAAATAAGGAACAGACAGCACCTGTAGCAGTAGATGGCGAAGTCATCTATTCAATCGGAAAAGCTACTCTTGGAAGTCAGCTTACACTGGCACCGCAAACATTTGTTGTAGTTCGCTGATAATATGTATTTTTGGAAACTCCGCGCAATTTTTTCTGCGCGGAGTTTATTTTTGCCTAATTCCTCCAAAACAGTGTAAAATACGCCATTATCTGTGCGCTTTTAACGTGTTTAAGGCAGAAATGATAGTTTATACTTTGGAAAGAAGTTATGAAGACATCTTGTATTCTAAATCGTTATAGTATAAGGTTCTTATTGTATTAGCTTTAATTTCAAAAACAAATGTAGTGTCGATATTTTCTATATTTATTCGGTATTGCATGGATTATAGGAGGAGTCATGCCTGCACTGGTAGAAGTAAAGGATATTTGCAAGATATATAATCCTGGGGAAAACGAAGTCAGGGCTCTGGATCATGTGAGTCTTACCATAGAAGAAGGCGAATTTGTCGCTATCATCGGTCAGTCCGGTTCCGGAAAATCCACACTGATGAATATGCTTGGGTGTCTTGATACGCCCACCAGCGGTAAGTATTTACTGCATGGAATGGATGTTTCCCACATGACAGATGACGAGCAGTCAGATGTCAGAAACCGTGAGATAGGCTTTATATTTCAGGGTTTTAATCTTATACCGTCACTGACAGCTTTGGAAAATGTTGAGCTGCCTCTTATATATAGAGGAGTTTCCAAGAAAAAGCGAAGGGAATTGTCCATAAAAGCCTTAGAGCACGTGGGTCTTGGGAAAAGAATGACCCATAAGCCATCAGAGCTTTCAGGTGGTCAGCAGCAGAGAGTTGCCATAGCAAGGGCCATAGCCCAGGCACCGCCCATACTTCTTGCGGATGAGCCCACGGGTAACCTTGACAGCGGATCCAGCAGAGAGATAATACAGACCATTAAAAATCTATATGCCGAGGGCAGAACGGTAATACTTATCACCCATGACCCGGGCATAGCAAGACAGGCCAAAAGAATAATAACAATCAGCGATGGAAAAATTGCCAGCGATGAAATCAATACAGATTTCAAAGAGGAGGAAAAATGAGTCTATTTAAGAAAAAACAAAAGGCAGTAACAGAGGGGGAAACCACAACAGAGATTACGGAGAGCTATACTCCCGGTAAAAAGAAGAAGGGCTTTGTTAAATGGATCATCCTTGGAATAGTTGTTCTTTGCATAGGATGGGTTGTTTATTCCAATATAAAGGCAAAGAATGCACCCACTCCCGTTACAACAGATATAGTAGCAAAGGGTGACATTGAAGTTATTGTTTCCGTAAGCGGAAATGTTGCTTCTGATGAGACCAAGTCATATTTTGCCAAGCTCACAGCACCTATTGAGATGCCAAAGCTTGAGACCGGTGACAGAGTTAACAAGGGTGATGTACTTTACAGCTATGATACAGAAACTCTTGAAAGCAGCAAGAAGACTGCTGAGCTTAACCTTCAGCAGGCTAACGGAAGCTACAGCGGAAGTATTGAGAAAAACAACAAGGCAATCGACGTGCTTGAGGGTAGAAGCATCCATGACATCAACACAAGACTTGATGAGATAACAGCACAGATTGATGCTCTCAACGATAAAATCACAGAGAAGACTTCAAGAATGAACAGAACTCTTACAGATCTTCAGAAGGTTTCTCAGGATGTGGATGAGAATGGTATATCCGATTCCTATGATCTTACTCAGAATAATAATGCTCCAAACGAGAGGAATTCTGAAGAGGGTAACCAGATGTCTCTTGAGATTTCCAATGCTATTTCCGAGGTTCAGTATGCACTTCAGAATGATCCTGAGATCAAGGACTGGAACGATCAGATAACAGCATTAAACGAAGAAAAGGCTGATCTTAGTGAGCAGGCATCAGCAGAGATGAGTAAGCTTACAGCCGGTGAAAAGAGTGCACTTGATGCGCAGAGAGAACTTACTGAGATTCAGACTAATGACACAATTGAGGATATAGAGGAAGTTGAAAGCGGAGTTACCGCAGAGTTTTCAGGCGTCATCACAGAACTTGCAGCAGAGGATGGAGCAACAGTATCACAGGGAGCAAAGCTCTTTACTATAGAAAGTACAGACAACGTAAGAGTTGATATTCAGATTTCAAAGTCTGACCTTGGCAAGATAAAGCTCGGCCAGAAGGTTGATATTACAATTGGCGCTAATCAGTATGAAGGTGAAGTTGTTCATATCGCAGGTAAAGCAGTTAATAACTCCAGCGGAGTTCCTGTAGTTGATGCCAAGATCAAGATAAATAACCCTGATGATTCTATTATCCTTGGTGTTGAAGCAGGAAATAAGATCCACACTGATAAGGCAGAAGGTGTTCTTGTTGTTCCTTATGAATATATCGGAACTGACGGAGATGGTGATTTTGTTTTCGTAATTGAAAACGGTGTTCTTGTAAGAAAACCTGTAACACTTGGTCTTACAACAAGTACGGATGCAGAGATAACAGAAGGTGTAAGTGAAGGCGACAGAATCGTTACAACAGATCCCGCATCACTTACAGAAGGTACAGCTGTAATAGAAATAGACGAGAACTGATGGAATAAATAATGGATACGATTTTAGAATATTTGGAAAGTGCCATGAAAAATATTCGCAGCAATAAGATGCGAACAGGTCTTACCATGCTGGGAATCATAATCGGAATAGCGTCAGTTATAGCCGTACTTACCATAGGTAACGGAATGGAAAGATATGTATCGGATGAGGTGGATGCCATAGGTGGAAATGTGGCTGAGATATATCTTGACTCATCAGTTGCTGAAAGAGGCTTCACAGATGAAGACATAAAAGAGGTTGAGGCAAACTTAGGACTTAAGGGTGCAACCTTTTATACAGCTGCTTTGGGTATGGCTACAGGTAACAAAGGTGTTTTCGATGCTTTTGTGTACGGAGCGGGTTCTGACTATCAGTATTCTACGGGAACAAAGCTCAAGGAAGGTACTTATTTCAATGACAACCAGGTTGAACAGGGAGCAAGGGTCTGTGTTTTGATGGAAGATGATGCAGTGCACCTGTTCGGCACAGCCAATGCCATAGGCAAAACCGTAGAAGTATCTGTCGGAGGCAACTCCGTGGAGCTTGAAGTAATAGGCATCAAAGAAAATTGGAGCGAAATGATCGCACAGATGATGTCTATGGAGAGCGAAGAGTACAGCTGCATGATCGAGATGCCGATAACTACCTATGGTAAAGCTTACAAAATGGATGTCTCTGAGTTTTACGACTTTGAAATTTTCTGGACCTCCGATCAGCCCGGAACAATTGTCAAGGATGCAGTCAGATATGTTGAAAACATGATGGGGCTTAGAGGTAAGGATGCTGTTTACTACATGAGCATGTCCGATATAAGCGAAGAAGTTGACTCCATCATGGGAGCCATAACGGCTTTCATGTCTCTTGTTGCGGGTATATCTCTGGTTGTAGGCGGTATCGGTGTTATGAATATCATGCTGGTATCTGTCACAGAGAGAACAAGAGAAATTGGTATAAGAAAATCCATCGGTGCCAGAACAAAAGCGATAATGATACAGTTTTTGGCGGAGTCGGCAATTATCTCACTTATGGGAGGCATTGTGGGCATAGTCCTTGGAATAAGCGTTGCCTATGTGGGCTGCATACTGCTTGAGCTTAAGCCCGTTATTGATCCTGTAATTGTTATAGGAGCTGCACTTTTTTCAATGATGATAGGAATTTTCTTTGGAATATATCCTGCAAGAAAGGCAGCAAAGCTTAAGCCTATAGATGCCCTTGCAAGAAACTGACGGACAGTTCCAAACATTTTTGATTTTACAAGTTTTACTGAAATAACATGATAAGAGGATAATTAGTTGGAATACGTTATCAGTGCTTTTTCGAGTATAAAACAGAATAAAGGACGAACACTTCTTACAATGCTGGGGATCATCATTGGTATAGCGTCAGTTATAACGATACTTTCTATTGGTAATGGAATGAAGGCGTATGTAAATTCAAGCCTTGATGATATGTCAGCAGGCGGTGTTACCATAAATATTGATAAGAAAAAAACTGACAGATATCTTACTATTGAGGATCTTAATACCATTAAGGAGGCTGTTCCTGAAATACTTGGTGTAACGATGAATCTTAGTTCCGGTGCAACCATAAATGTTAAGGGAAATGATTGTTATGTGGGACTTAACGGCGGAACTGCCGACATCTACAATGAGGTCACATCAGGCTTTTATGCGGGCAGGTTCTTTAGAGAGGACGATGTTGAGATGGGGTCTGCGGTGTGCGTTATCGCTCAGCGGGATGCCCTGTTGATTTTTGGAACCTACGACGTTCTTGATAAAGAATTTACTGTTGAAGCCGGGGCAAAGAGTATTGATTTAAAAATAATCGGCATTACTTCAAGTACTGATGCTGAGCTGCAGTCTGCCTATGAGGCAATCAAAAGAGGTGAGCAGAGTTATTATTATTACAGCCTTTATGTTCCCTACACAGTCCTCAGCAATAGTTTGGGGCTTAATAGTGATAAGCTTGATGGTTTCAAATTCTATACCACACCGGGAATGGCAGATGAGATAGCCCTGAAGGCTAAAAGTGTCACCGAGAATATTCTTGACCTCAGAGGTGAAAATGCTGTAAAGATTCAGTCCTTTGCTTCAATGGCAAGTACCTACAACAGAATATTGAACGTTGTTACCATGGTAGTTGCACTTATAGCAGCAATATCACTTATTGTAGGTGGTATCGGCGTTATGAATATAATGACGGTTACCGTAACTGAGAGAACAAGGGAAATCGGAATAAGGAAATCTCTTGGAGCAAGAACCCAGTACATACTTCTTCAGTTTCTTACAGAATCTGCAGTTATCACGCTGATTGGCGGATTTATCGGATTTGTAGGTGGAGTTGCGTTTACTGCCATAGTAAGGAATTTCATGTCTTTCCCGCCTGTGATCAATGCATCGGATGTTATTCTTGTTGTACTGATATCTATAGGAGACGGCCTTTTCTTTGGAATTTATCCCGCAAGAAGAGCTGCAGCCCTTAATCCTATAGATGCACTTCGCCAGGAATAAAATGCATTAATAAAAAGTACAAAAAATGCGTGTAAATGGTTTAAAAATCACTGTTTTTAAGAAGTAAATAATGCCATAATATCAGTATGTGATTTTATATGATAATACCGATGTGGAGGTTAAAAAATGATTTTTTCTAATGAGAACGGGGCTCTTGTTGCAAAGAGACAGGGTGAGACTCTCCGTATAGAAGGCTGGGGAGATGATTCATTTCGAGTAAGAAGTACCATGTATCCTGAGTTTACAGGTAATGACTGGGCTCTTACAGAGAAAATTGACGTAGCCAAGACCATAGTTACGATAACAGAAAGAGAAGACGGACCCTTTGCAGAGATTTCTAATGGCAGGATTAAAGCTACAGTGAACTTTGCAGGAGTTATTACTTTTTATAAGGATGACGTTCTTTTCCTTAGAGAGTATTTCCGCAATTATGGCGGTACAGAGTCTAAGGAGAGCAGATGCCTTAAATATGTAAACAGAGATTACAGACCCTATGTGGGCGGAGATTATCATCTCACTGTTAAGTTTGAAAGTAACGACGGTGAGAAGATTTTTGGTATGGGACAGTACCAGCAGCCTTACACAGATCTTAAGGGCTGCGTTTTGAATATGGAGCAGAGAAATTCACAGATTACTGTTCCTTTTGCAGTATCAAGCTTTGGTTATGGATTCCTTTGGAATAACCCGGCAGTTGGACGCGTAAGCTTTGGAATGAATTTCACCGAGTGGGTTGCAGAGTCCACAAAGGAGATGGATTACTGGTTAACCGTTGCAGATGCGCCCAGGCAGCTGCTTGAAAATTACACAGCAGTGACAGGAAGAGCACCACAGTTCCCGGAGGATCTTATGGGACTTTGGCAGTGCAAGCTTCGCTACAGAACTCAGGAGGAAGTACTTAAGGTTGCACATGCCTGCAAGGATAATGATGTGCCTATCGATTGCATAGTTATCGATTTCTTCCACTGGACAGTTCAGGGTGACTGGGTATTTGATGAGACCTATTGGCCCGATCCCAAAGCAATGGTGGATGAACTCCACAGCATGGGTATCAAGGTAGTTGTTTCCGTATGGCCTTCAGTTGATAAGAGAAGCGTGCATTTCTACGACATGTTAGAGAGAGGACTTCTTTTGAAAAATGAGAGAGGCAGTCTTCAGAACTACGACTATCAGGGCGACTGCACGATCTTTGATGCCACCAATCCCGAAGCAAGACAGTACGTATGGGATGTCTGCAAAAAGAATTACTACGATCTTGGTATAGACATGTTCTGGCTTGATAACTCAGAGCCTGATCTTGTTAAGTATGACTTTGATTCACTTAGATATTACCTTGGCCCCGCACTTGAAGTTACTAACATCTATCCTCAGTGCTACAGCAGATTGTTCTTTGAGAACATGAAAAAGGAATCTGATAAGCCTGTAGTTAACCTTCTTCGCTCTGCATGGGCAGGAAGCCAGAAATATGCCAACGTTGTATGGTCCGGAGATGTTCCCAGTACCTTCGAGGCTTTCAGAGATCAGCTGGCAGCAGGTCTTAACATGGGTCTTGCAGGTATTCCCTGGTGGACAACAGATATCGGCGGCTTCATGACAGATGATGTAAACGATCCTGATTTCAGACAGCTTCTTATCAGATGGTATGAATTTGCAGTGTTCTCACCGGTTCTTCGTATGCATGGAGACAGAGGACCCTATGATATTCCCCCTCTTGATAACAGAGATTTTGGTGGCGGCTATCTCCACACAGGTCAGGACAATGAGCTTTGGAGCTACGGCGAGGAGAACTTCAAGATCATGAAGGATCAGCTGAAGCTCCGCCATGAATTAAAGCCCTACATCAAGTCACTTTATGAGGAAGCAAGTAAAAACGGATCACCTCTTCTTAGAACTCTGTTCTATGAGTTCCCTGAGGATAAGAAGAGCTGGGAAGTTTACGATGAGTACATGTTTGGTGACAAGTACCTTGTTGCGCCAATCATGGAGCTTAACAAATTTGAGCGTGAGGTATATCTCCCCGAAGGAAAGTGGGAAGATATTCGTGACGGGAAGACCTATGAAGGTGGCTGCGTAATTACCGCTGCAGCTCCCATCGAGTCAATTCCTGTATTTAAGAAAGTATGAGAAAAAAGTTTAGACAACTGATCTCACTGATTATGGCAGTCTGCATCCTTTCAGGATGTGGGCTGCCTTTTGGTGACTCGGGCAAAACTGAAGGGGAAAACAAATATCCTGAATTTCTTACCATAGATGTTTTTGATACACAGGCAAATACCCAGGGACTGCAGAGGGGATGGTTTGCCCATATTGTCAGAGAAAAATTCAATATGCAGCTAAACATCATATCCCAGAATCAGGATCATAACGGCGAAGCAACCTACGAGACCATGAGAGCCTCCGGAAAGCTTGGAGACCTTATCATGACAAATGTGGATGACGGCAGGCTTTCCGAGATGGTGAGAGAGGGACTTGTTCTGGATATGACCCCATATCTGGAGAGATGCGAGAATCTGAAAAAATACAGAAAGCAAATTGAGGCATCCTCTGCTTATGCAGGAGTTGACGGCCTGTGGGCTATATCCAGCGAGATATCGGAAAATGCAGCGTCTGAGCCCTCTGACTATGACGAGACAACAAACGCACCCTTCATCAGGTTTGATCTGTATAAACAGCTTGGGTATCCTCGTATTTCGACATTTGAGAATCTCCTTCCCGTTCTGAAGGAGATGCAGAAAATTGCAGGAAAGAGTGACTCCGGAGAAGATGTGTATGCCTTTAGTCTTTTCAGGGACTGGGACGGCGGAGCCATGCAGAATGCAGGAGCACTTACAGCATTATACGGATATGATGTTCAGGATTTTGTACTTTTAAATCCTGTTACCGGTGATATTCAGTCAATCGCTGATAAGGATTCCATATATTTCAGAATGTTGAAGCTTTTATTTGATGCCAATCAGATGGGGCTTGTTGATCCGCAGTCTCCTTATCAGAATTATGAAACCGTTGCATCTAAGGTAAAAGATGGAGCAGTCCTGTATACATTTTGGCCCTGGATGGGTACGTCTTTATATAATTCGGACGAACACCTTGCCCAGGGAAAGGGCTTTGAATCAATAGTTGTCGAGGATGCCAGCTATCTTACCTGGGGCAATGATCCGGACGGAAAACAGAGCTTTTCTTTGATGGTAGGAGCAAATACCAAGGACCCTCAGAGGCTGGTTGATTTTGTAGACTGGCTGTATTCTCCTGAGGGAATAGAGTGCTGCGGATCTCCCACAGGAAACTTCAGAGGACCTGAAAATCTCACCTGGGAAATGACAGATGACGGACCAAAGCTTACTGATTTTGGCGTAGATGCTTTTATCAATATGAAGCCTGATCTTCAGGTGCCTGAGGAATTTGGCGGCGGAACCTGGACAGAGGGAGTATCTTGGCTCAACTTTAAACCCTTAGATAAGCAGGAGGTGGATGAGAGAGGTAATCCCTACTACTATGGAATGTGGCAGGACTACCGCGACAGAACAGCAACCCACATCTCCGATGACTGGAAGGAGCATTACAGAACACAGCTTACGCCTATAGGATATTTTGAGGAAAAGGGCATGATAACCGTAGTTCCGGGAACAGAGTGGGCCCAGGAGGAATATCCTGATTATTTAAAAACCGTGCAGGAACAGTGCAGGCAGACCATAATAGATTATTCCTGGAGAATGGTCTTTGCCGAGAGTGAGGATGAGTTTTTCAGATTAAAGGATGAGCTTCTTGGAACCATCAAGAGACTTGATTATGACAGCTTCCTTGAATTTAATATTGAGAATGCCAAAAAGAGATATGAAGTCCTGAAGCAGGCAGCAAAGGAGTCACCATGAGGCGCCGGGGCAGTGTTGGCAGGCAGATGTACAGCGTGCTTTTCTTTGCCATAGTTATTCCTATCGGAATCATTGGCATAATTGCAGCGGTACTGCTTGTCAGGCAGATGAACCAAAGATATGAGGAGCAGATAAAGGCTGAAAACACCAGAGTTAAGTCTATCCTTTTTGATGTAACTTCAAGCCTTTATACCAATCTTGAGCCCATAGTTTCCCTGCAAAGCTATAGAGATTTATTGTCGGGAAGCACCTTTGAGGGATTGCAGCAAAGTGAGCTTGATGCTTTGAACAGAGATATTTCCTCACTTAGAAGGACGACGGCTGCTATCTCATCAATTGCTGTTTATACCAATAACCCTGCTATTCCATCAGGGGACCTTGTTATAAACGTGGGACCAAGCGGAAATGAAGCTGTGGGAGATGATGCCGATAAGGCAGCAGGCAGCGGTACTGCAGATGACCCCTTTAGCAGGTTTGAGTGGTATGGCGGAATCGATCCCTACGCATGGGATACCTACACCTGTATGCATGTTCCTTTAAATGAATATGAGGATGCCTACGAGCTTACTCTGGTAAGGCGCTTTAATACAGGTAATTCGGGAAACAGAGCCTATGCGGTTGTCACCATCAGCAGCAACTATCTAAGGAACAGATTATTAACCACTGATAATTACATGCTTGTGAGTCTCTCAGGATATCCGGCATTTTTTGCATCAGAATATGACGAGCAGGGAATAGAAATGCCTGAAGCTGCCACGGCAGATCCTGATGATTACAACTATCTTGGTGATATGATGCTGGACGGAAGAGTTGCCCTTACCTATGTTTCAAGCTTTGTGCCCTATAAGGCCGATAATAGATTTTTTGTTCTTATAGGCGACTATGATGCCCACGACATCGTAAGGTCGATTTTGAGAAACTATCTCATTGTGCTTCTCCTTGCAATAGCAGGACCTGTAATAGCTATTTTCCTTTATTCCAGGTTCTTTACAGCAAGGGTATCTGCACTGAGAGAGGCCATGCACAGGGCAAGTACCGGGGACTATGACATAATTGAGAGCCTTTCCGGAGATGATGAGCTGACTGATACCTTTAATGATCTTAAGCTTACTACGGAAAAAATCCGCGAAAATGAGGGCAAATACTACGAAGCACAAATCCGTGAGCAGCAGCTTATAAACATGCAGCAAAACATGGAATTCAAGATGCTCTCGGAGCAGATAAATCCGCACTTTTTATACAACACCCTTGAGGCCATAAGAATGCAGGCGATAAGAGGCGGAGATAAAAATGTGGCCACCTCCGTGAAATTCCTTGCAAAGATAATGCACTATGTCCTTGAAAGCACGGGAAGAAGTGTATCAACTCTTGATGATGAGCTTAAGCATGTGGACAGCTACATGCAGATTCAAAGGCTTCGCTTTGGAGAAAAGGTAAACTGGAATTTTTATATAGCAGAGGACTTTGATCCTAAGAAATACCATATATTGCCGCTTCTTTTGCAGCCAATAGTTGAAAATGCAGTGAGTCACGGCCTTAAGGATATGGACAGAAACGGTCATGTCAGCGTGATCGTAGAATATGAAAGAAGTGAAGCACCTGAGAAAAAGCTTCTTATAACCGTAAACGACGACGGACTTGGAATGAGCCCTGAGGAGGTTCTTGAGTTAAACAAATCTCTTGAAATAAAGAAGTCGGAAACGGATGAAAAGGGAGCCGGAAGTATAGGACTTTACAATATACATCAGAGGATTAAACTCTATTATGGAGAAGGCTATGGCCTTTTGATAAGGTCTCGGGAAGGAAAGGGAACCAGCGCTGTTCTTACCCTTCCCGCTGATGACAAAGGAATAAAACAACGAGATGAAGAAACGGGAGGAAAACAGGATGAGAGACAAAAAGAAGCTTTTAATGGATTGCATGAATAAGGCAATTGAAGATAAAGAGCTGGCAGGCCTTAATTACCTTGTACTTGAAAACGGCGAGGAAAAATTTTACGGAGAAGCAGGCTATGCCAATATTGAGGAGAACAGAAAGTTCCAAAGAGATACAATCGTAAGACTTTACTCACAGAGTAAGCCTATAACCGCAGCTGCGGCAATGCTTCTTATTCAGGATGGAATCATTGAGCCCTACGAGCCTGTGGGAAACTATATTGACAGCTTTAAAAAGCAGGAGATCGTAGAGGGTGGTGTCAGAAGACCTGTAAGAGAGGATCGTCCCATGTTTATTAAGGACCTTCTTGATATGACATCAGGCCTTGTTTATCCCTTCACTGATACTCCCGCAGAGATAGGAACCGGGGACCTCTACAATGAAATGATTGAGAGGTTTGAAGGCGATAACATGATGAGCACCATGGAGTTTGCAGAGAGGCTGGGTCAGCTTCCTCTTAACTTCCAGCCAGGTGAACACTTCCGCTACGGAACCAGCGCAGATGTACTTGGCGCTGTAATTGAGAAGGCTTCAGGAATGAAGTTTGGAGATTTTCTTAAGGAGAGGCTTTTTGATCCCCTTAACATGAAGGATACAGCTTTTTATGTGCCTGAGGAAAAGCTTTCAAGATACGCTACACCTTATCACTGTGGCGGAGAGGAGCTTAAGCCCTACAGCGGAAATAATTTAGGTATCAGGGATGATGCTAAAGAGAATGCCTTTGAATCAGGCGGAGCAGGACTTTTCTCCACAATCGATGATTACGCCAACTTTGCTAGAATGCTTATGAATGGCGGAAGCTTCGAGGGTAAGGAAATTTTGTCTGAGAGAACCGTGAAATTTATGACAAGTCCTCAGCTTACAGATGCTCAGCAGCAGGATATGCTCTCATGGCAGGCCCTTGGCGGATTCTCCTACGGCAATCTCATGAGAATCATGAAGAACCCTGCAAAGTCAGGAACAATTGTAGGAGAAGGAGAGTACGGCTGGGACGGCTGGCTTGGACCTTACTTCTGTAATGATCCCGAGAGCAGACGTACAGTTCTTATGCTCACACAGAGAGTTGACTACGGCACAGGAACTGTCACAAGAAAGCTTAGGAATATTGTATGCTCATGATCTTCAAAAACTCAAAGACCTAAGGTAAATAACGTATATAAATTCAAAGCCGCTGTGTTTGTTTCAAACTGAAGCAAATGCAGCGGCATTTATTTGTGATAAAGGTGTTTGGTTTTTCTTTCTATTTTTCTTCAAGTTTTATGACTCTTTTATGTACAAAAATTAGGGTGTTTTTAATCGGATTCTGAGGGTGCTGAAAATCCTCCCAAAACCCTAGAATGATTATTGTCAGATGATAACTGGTGTCTGGTCAGTTTAGGGGAGGGGAATATAGTGTCTAAGGAAAAAGTTACGAAAATCGTATACTATCCGTATCGGATAATTTCAGTTTTTCTCTTGATAATCCTGTTTTTTCCGGGGCTCAATGTAGCAAGGATCAGCGGACTTATCAATCGAAGCACATCGCTTCTTACAGCAGGTTTTTCTTACGGAAATCTCATAGCGAATTTTGGAAGAGCCTTTAAAAAGGGATGGGTCATGGAATCAACCATGCATCTTCTTAACATATCAAGCCTGTTTATCTGTCTTGGAATAATGGCCTGTGCCATAGGGGCATGCCTTTCTCTGGGTAACAGAAAATGCAGATTCGTTGGAAATCTTATAAGCACAGTGGGAGCAGTGGTTTCTGCCTTTTCAATGTGGGGTATCTGGTCAGCATATTTTCAGATTGCTGCAACAACAAAGCCTTCCAAGGTTGAACCTATGTTCCAGAATTTCTACTACATCATGGTGGTGCTTCTTATCGTAATGGTAATACTTTCTGTACTTGAACTGGTATTTGTCGGAAGACCTTCTAAGGATGAAAAGTTTGAGATGGAAACAAGGTTCAAGCTTTTCCTGATGTTTCTTCCGTTTATCATTTTGGCGTTTGTGTTCTGCTATTTGCCACTGTATGGATGGAGATATGCCTTCTTTGATTACAAAGCAGGAGACACGCTTTCAATGGACAGCTTTGTGGGCTTTAAATGGTTCGCTCAGCTGGTTCGAAATAAATCCACCACAAGAGACATCATCAATGTAATGAAAAATACTCTTGCAATGAGCGGACTTGGAATTGCCACAAGCTGGATGCCTATGGCCTTTGCAATTTTTCTTTCTGAAATTAAGAACAGCAGATTCAGAAGATTTGTTCAGACCTTTACAACAATTCCCAACTTCATAAGCTGGGTTCTGGTTTTTGCAATCGCCTTCTGTATCTTTTCAACAGATGGATTTATCAGCTCACTGATGATGAATCTTGGGATCTGGACCGAGGGTAAAAACTTCCTTATGAGCGGATCTCACACATGGCTTAAGATGCTGTGCTGGGGACTTTGGAAGGGACTTGGCTGGAGCGCCATCATCTATATTGCAGGAATTTCCGGAATCGATCAGCAGCTTTATGAAGCGGCTACCGTTGACGGCGCCGGAAGATTTCAGAAAATGTGGCACGTGACAGTACCGGGGCTTATGCCTACCTTCTATGTGCTTCTTCTTATGGCAGTGGCCGGAATTTTGTCAAATGGTATGGATCAGTACCTGGTATTTGAGAATTCATCCAATACCTCACAGATCATGGTGCTGGATCTTTACGTTTACAAGATGGGTATCGTCAAAGGTGCAATTCCGCTATCGACGGTGGTTGGAATGCTTAAGTCAGTAATAAGTGTGACGCTTTTGTATGTAGCCAATACGATCAGTAAGGTTCTCCGCGGAGAGACCATTGTATAAGAGGGGAGAAAAATGAGCGTATCTGAAATAGCAAAAAGAGAAGCGAAAGCTGAGAGGGAGTACATGAAAAAGCACAAAAGTGCTATCAGGCAAAAGCCCTCTGACATAGTTTTTAATGTGATAAACTACTTTGTTTTCGCAGTCTTTACCCTGGTATGTATATTCCCATTCTATTACCTTTTCATAAACACCATAAGTGACAATGAACTGGTGCGGAAGGGCCTTATAAATTTCGTTCCAAGAGGAATACATTTTGAAAACTACATCCGTCTTTTGCAGGTTAATGACCTGTTTGGATCCTTTGGAGTAACACTTGCAAGAACTGTTTTGGGAACACTTCTTATGGTTCTCGCATCAGCCTTTGTTGGATATCTGGTTACTCAGCAGGACATGTGGGGGAGAAGCTTTTGGTATAGATTCCTTGTTATAACCATGTACTTTAACGCGGGAATAATTCCCTGGTATCTGAACATGGCAATGCTGGGACTTACAAACAAGTTCTGGGCATACATAATTCCGGGAATTGTTGCTCCCTACAATATCATCCTTGTAAAGACCTACATAGAATCGGCCATACCGGGAGAGCTTCAGGAAAGTGCATCCCTTGACGGTGCATCACATCTGAAAATATTCCTGACAATTATATTGCCGCTCTCAAAGCCCATTCTTGCTACCATAGCAATCTTTGGCGCGGTAGGACACTGGAATTCCTTCCAGGATTCACTGATTTTGATGCAGTCTGCACCGCAGCTCTATACACTGCAGCACAGACTTTACATCTACCTTAATACCACAAGTAATCTGGCAGCGCTTATGAGCGCAGGAAGTACTTCGGGAATCAGTAAAAGTGTGCTGGATTCAGCACTTAACGGCAAGGTAATCAAATACACAATAGCAATGGTAACAATCATTCCGATCCTGTTGGTATATCCTTTCATGCAACGCTACTTCGAGAAGGGCATAATGATAGGAGCGGTTAAAGGTTAAGAACACAACAATTTCAAAAAGGGAGGTTAGTGAAATGAAATCAAAGAAAGTTTTAGCACTACTGATGGCATCGACTATGACTATGTCAATGGCAGCCTGTGGTACCAGCAATCCTGCGGGAACTGTTGCAACAGATACTGCAGATGCTGATGATGCAGGGGATGCTGCTGAAGAGGCAGCTCAAGAAGCTGCTGAGGAACCGGAAGAGGCAGCGGAAACCACTGAAGAAGCAGCTGCAGATGAGGCTGAAAGCAGCGAGGATGCAGGTGATGCAGCTGATGCTTCAGGGGATTTAGAGGCAGACTTAACTGACATCATTCCTAAGGAGACAGTTACACTGGATGTTTATGATCAGCTGGCAAACTACTCAGGTGAGCAGACAGGCTGGTTTGGCAAGATTATGCTTGATAAATTCAATGTTAAGCTGAACATCATTCCTGAAAACGACGGTGTCTATGACACACGTATGGAGTCCGGTAACCTGGGTGATCTTGTTATCTGGGGACAGGACGGAGATGACTACCAGCAGGCAGTTGATAAGGGAATGCTTTTTGACTGGGAAGAGGATGATCTTCTCACAGAGTATGGCCCTTACATCAAAGACAACATGCAGGCAGCCCTTGAGAAAAATAAGGGAATTTCTTCAGACGGTAAGCTTTACGGCTTTGGTTTTGATGTAACACGTTCAGCAGAGGATCCGGGCTCATTCATGTATACATGGGATCTTCGTTATGACCTTTATGAAGAGATCGGCTCTCCTGAGCTCACTGATTTTGACAGCGTTGTAGACTGCCTTGCAAAGATGAAAGAGGTTTGCCCTACAGATGATAACGGCAATCCTACATACGGGGTATCTCTTTTCAATGACTGGGACGGCGACATGGTTATGTTCGTTAAGTCAACAGCAACAGCTTATTACGGATATGATGAGTTCGGACTTGGACTTTATGATCCAGGCACCCAGACCTTCCATCCCGTACTTGAGGAGAACGGACCTTATCTGACAGCTCTTAAGTTCTATAACAAGCTCTATCAGATGGGACTTCTTGATCCTGATTCACAGACACAGGGATTTAACGGAATGCAGGAAGACTACCAGAACGGTACAGCATTCCTTAACGTATTTAACTTCATGGGATCAGCTCTTTATAACACACCTGATCACCTTGAAAGCGGAAAAGCAATGTTCCCTGTAAAGCCTTCAAAGGCTACACCTATCCGCTATGGTCTTAATGTTTACGGTGGTAACAGAATCTGGTCAATCGGTGCAAACACAGAGTATCCTGAGCTTTGCATGGCTATCATTAACTGGCTCTCAACTCCCGAGGGACGCATGATCTCTGAGTATGGTCCTAAGGACGTATGCTGGTACTATGATGAAAACGGAAAGACCTGCTTCACAGATATCGGACTTGCATGCAAGACAGATATTTCCACAGAGATGGGTAACGGCTATGACGGAACTTATGATGACGGTTCCTTCAAGATGAACAACTCAACATGGTCACTGGATGCTCCTAACCCCGACAGTAACGGCGAGACCTTCAACTACAGAAACTGGGAAAGCTTCTCAACAGAGGCAGGCTCTGAGATTGAGCAGAAGTGGAGAGATTTCGCAGGCGCTGATACACCTGATGAGTACCTTGATAAGTATGATTATGTTCTTTCACCCGGAACAATGTACACCGGCGGCGTTCATTCAGATGAGCTCCAGGTTGTTTGGGATCAGGTATCAACCTGCGTAAAGGACAACACATGGAAGGCTATTTATGCTTCATCTGATGAGGAATTCGATTCTATCGTAGCAGATATGATTCAGCAGGCAGAGGAATATGGCTATGCTGAGTGCGTCGAGTTCCAGGAGAACGAGGCAAAGCTTCGCGCAGCAGCAGAAGATGCTGCTATGGCAGAATAATAACCCTCTTTAAGGCGGAGGCTGCGGTCTTAATGGCCGTAGCCTTTTCCTGCTTTTTGGCAAAAGGTTATTTGTTATTTTTTCAGTATACCTAAAGTTATTATGATAGAATTATTCTAAGATTATTTGGAAACGAAACGGAGGAAATCCGCGTGGAAACAGTACTTATTGCGGATGATGAGGAAAACATACGAGAGGGTATAAAGCTCATTATCGACTGGGAGGAGCTGGGATTTACAGTTGTGGGAGATGCCTCAAACGGTGAAGAGGCACTGATGGCCATAACTAAATTGCAGCCTTCTTTGGTTGTGATGGATATGCAGATGCCCAAGGTCCATGGAATGGATGTGATAAAGAAATCAAGAGAACAGGGTTACACGGGGTATTTTATAATTCTTTCCGGTTACTCTGATTTTTCCTATGCAAGAGATGCCATAAAAAATAAGGTAACAAACTACATCACAAAACCTGTGGATGAGGATGAGCTGTATATCACAGTAAAAAGAATAAAAGAGGAAATTGATAAGAATACAAGAGAGGATCTTAAGTCCGGCAAAATGCAAAGTAAAGCAAAGGGCGTCGTGGCAAGAGAGCTTCTGCTTGGAACTTATTTTGACAATATAGATTCAAAGGCCGGCGAAGAACAAAAGGAAGAGCTGTCGGAGCTTGGCCTTTTACAGAATGCCTATCAGGTAGTTATTTACGAAACTTACCACAACATACTTGGCAAGGCTGAAGGAGATAAGAAGGATTACAGCTTTACGGATATGCTTGGGACCTTTCTTGAAAATGGCAGCTATGAGGTAGTTGTTGAGGAAGGCCATAACTGCATTTTGCTAAAGGGCAAGGCTCAGATTGCAAGATTCGAGGATTTTATTTCGCATTATGAAAAGCAGCCCATAGAATCCGGCAGTCCCCTTGATATGCTCTTTATTGCCATGGGAAAAATCGCATATTCTCCGGAGGAAATAAATGACTCCTATGAAACCGCAAAGACCCTTGCCAAGCGGAGATTTTTCTGCGAGGAGGGAGCGCATTTTACCCACGAATACAGCGATATAATTCCTGAAAGTAAAAGCGATAAAGAGGATGTAAGAAAGACGCTGACAATATACCTGGATCAGATTTTTGATTCGGTGATAAATGGAAACAGATCGAAGCTTATCAATGTACTTGAGGAGATTTCCGATTACGTAAAGGGGCAGGATATAGACAGCTCCGATGTATGCCTTTATGTGACAGAGCTTTTACTCAAGATCAAGGACAGACTCACCAAGCAGTATCCCATGCTTTCTGATATTTTTGACTCCCATGCCGGAATCATTGAGTTTATAGAGAGCAGATTTTATCTGTATGAGATCATGCAGTATGTCAGTGATATTTTAGGAAAGGTCATGGACAGACTTCACGATCATGTGGGCTCCGAAAATATAATTGATGACATCATTTCATATACTGACAGGAATTACATGCAGCCCCTTACCTTGGAGGAGCTGGCGGCAGAATTTGGTTATAACAGCGGATATCTCGGAAGACTCTTTACCAGGACCACCGGCACCGGCTATAACTACTATCTTAACGAGTGCAGGATTAAGAAAGCCAAGGAGTTTTTATCCGGCGGAAAGTATAAGGTATACGAAGTGGCTCAGATGGTGGGCTACAGCGACGTTGATTATTTTGGAAAAAAATTCAGAAAGCATGCCGGTATGACTCCCGCTGAATTCAGAAAACATAGCATGAATGAGAACTGAAAATGACTAAAAACAGCCAAAATCCGGTCCTGTTTTAGAAGTAAAAAAACCCCTCAATAAATATATTCTTATGCTATAATATTTAAGAATATGTTTATTTTGGGGTTTTCTACGTGAAAAGTGTAATTGATCGTCTTTTAAAGGGACAATTTGAATATAACGAGAGAGTACTTAGCTTTTCAATTCCTCGTCTTGAGCTGAATATTAAGCCCGGGGAAGTGGTTGAGGGAAGCTTTACCCTGTATGGACCTGCTGACAGAATGGTGCAGGGCATAGTGGGTTCTCTCGAAATGCGAATGAAGATCATCACTGCGCAGTTTTCAGGGGCTGAGTTTGAAGTGGCCTACCGCTTTGACGGTACAGGTCTGTGCCCCGGTGATGTCATTAAGGGCGATATCAATGTCATCTCCAATCAGGGAGAATACCAGCTTCCCTTTGTAGTAAATGTCGAAATAAGTCACGTTATGTCAAGCATGGGTGCCATAAGGAACATGTTCCATTTTGTGAACCTTGCGAAGACCAACTGGGATGAAGCTAAAAAGCTTTTCTATTCAGACGAATTCATAGAAGTGTTTGCTGAAAATGATACAGAGTATGAGAACCTCTACAGGGGACTTTCTGCAATACCCATGTCTGAAGCGAACATGGAGGAGTTTCTTGTTTCAATAGGCAAGAAACAGCCCATTTCATATATTCCCGACAGAACACAGATTGAAATAAATAATCCCGCAGGCGTTACCGAGCATACCGTTATGATAGCAAGGAACGGATGGGGCTTTACTGACCTTAAGGTAGAATTTGACGGTGCATTTATTTCTGCTGACAGGACAGATCTTACGGATCACGATTTCCTTGGAAATAACTGCTACTATAAGTTTTATATAAATGCCGGGCTGCTTCACGATGGCAATAATTTCGGCGCCATCATTTTAAGAACCGCCTATAATGCGGTGAAGATTCCGGTAACCGTAAGGGTTAATCTTGGTGAATGGCATCTTTCTTCAAAAGAGATGGAGAAAAAGAAGCTGACGGTAAACCTTGTTAAGCTCTATGAGGATTTTAGAAGTAAGAAGATTGGCTCAAGGGAATGGCTTTCAGAAAGCGGCAAGCTTGTAAATAAGATGAACGCTCTGGACCCCAAGGACCCTGCCTTTAGACTTTATACGGCCCAGTATCTTATCACAGCATCGAGGGAATCTGAGGGAAAATGGATTCTTGATTCCATAGGCCCTCTTCTTGAGGATCAGGATACCGGCGATGATACCCTTTATTGCTACTATCTCTACCTCACAACCCTCATCAGCAGAGAAGAGGATGTGATAAATGAGGTTTCAAGGAGAATCGAGGGCATCTTTTCCAGAAATTCCGATAACTGGCGTATAGCTTGGCTCCTTCTCTATATTTCAGAGAATATTTCATCAAGTGCCACCAGCAGATGGCTTATGCTTGAGGAGCAGTTTGAGCATGGATGCAGAAGCCCGATTATTTATCTTGAGGCTCTTGGCGTGATTGCTGAAACTCCCACCATGCTTTCCAAGATGGGAGATTTTGAGGCCCATGTTCTTGAATATGGTGTGAAAAAAGGTATCCTTCAGCCCACCATAATTGAGCAGATAGTTTATCTTGGACAGCGTGAGAGAAGCTACAATGAGAGAATGTGTAAGCTTCTTATGGCATGCTATGACTTAAAGGGTGATAAGGAATCCCTTGAAGCAGTGTGCTCACTTTTGATAAAAGGAAATCGTACAGATAAGGAATCCTTCCTCTGGTATGCAAGAGGCGTTGAGGCTGAACTTCATATCACAAGACTTTTTGAATACTATATGGCAGCCATCTACGTTGACGAGGATGGACTTTTACCCTGCGAGATTTCCAGAATGGTTCTTATGTTTTTCTCATACCAGAGTGACCTTGAGTATGAGAAAAATGCAATACTTTACCGCTATGTGCATGAGCACAGGGATGAGTACCCGGACCTTTTTGATACCTACAGAATTCAGATAGAAAAATTCCTTCTTGAGCAGATAGACAGGGGAAGGGTAAACAGAGACCTTGGTTATCTTTACAAGCACATGATCACTGACCGAATGGTAGATGGCAGTAACTGTGAAAAGGTCATGCGCATCATCTACAGTAATGAGATAAAGACCAAAGATCCCAGAATGAAGAAGGTTATCGTGGTTTATGACAAGCTTGAGGAAGAGCTTGCATATCCTCTTGTTAACGGTGCTGCTTTCCTGCCACTTTACGGAAGCGATTATGCTGTTTTCTTAGAGGATGGAGAAGATCACAGATATGCTGAGGGTATTCCCTTTAATAATGAAAAGCTGATGCTTGCGGGACATATCAGTCAGTATGTTCAGCCCTATATTCAAAAGGGTAAAGAAAGCCTTGAGCTTTTCCTTTGTGAACTTGAGAAAAGCTCCTACACCATCACCATGGAAAACGTGGCAAGGTATAAAGAGCTTGCTGATTCGGGGCAGGTTCGTAAGAAGTGCCGCACCCTTATAAGAGAATGCCTTATCCGGTTCTATTATGATAATGATTTCGAGAGACAGCTCTCAGAATATCTGGATGAGGTTAATCTTGCAGAGCTTACCACCCAGGAGCGCGGAGCCATGTTTGAGCTTATGGTAATGTCCGGAAACTATGACAAGGCCTACCAGCTTTGCAGAAGATTCGGAATGTATAAGCTGGATCCAAGAATTGTCATGCGCATGTGCGGAAGGCTCATGGATAAGGAGAGCTTTGAGGACAGCGAAGAGAATTCGCAGATAGCTTTCTATGCCTTTAAGAATGCCAAGTATGACGAGCAGCTTTTATCATACCTTGTAAGGAACTATAACGGTACCCTAAGAGAGATGAGGGATTTGTGGAAGGCAGCAACCACCCACAGCATAGATTCCTATGATCTCGCCGGCAGGATGCTGATTCAGATGCTTTATACAGGTGCCCATATAGGAGATAAGACCTCGATTTACAGAGGTTATGTCATGAGAGCCGGTGGAGGAGATGACCTTGAGAGAGCCTTCCTTGCCCAGGAAGCCAACGACTATTTTGTTCACAACATGGTTACCGATAACTACATTTTTGAGCGTATAGGCGTATTGGCGGATCAGGGCTGTGAGCTTAACGATGTTTGTAAGATGGCATATCTTAAGAGGTTTACAGAACCTCACAGAGAGGACCTTAAGGAAAATAACAGCATTATTAAGCGGTTCCTTGCGGATCTTCTTGATAAAAATATTTACTTTGCGTTCTTTACGCATTATACAAATGAGCTTCCCAAGATGCAGATGTTCTGTGATAAGACCATCATTGAATATCGCACAACCAGGGGAACAAAATGCATCGTTCACTATGTGGGCGGCGCAGAGGATGATGACGAATACCATACGGTAGAGATGCAGGAGGTTTATCCCGGCATCTATGAGGCATCATTCGTACTCTTTTTCGGAGAACAGCTTCAGTACTATATAACTGAGGAGGGCAACGGTGGCCGCAGTGAAAAGCTCACGGAGTCCGGAATGCTCACCAAGAGCGATATCGTACAGGAGGTAATAGCAGGCAGATACTCTATCATCAATGACATTATGATAGGTAAGACATTGCAGGACTATGAAACCGTAAACAGATTGCTTTCCGAATATTATAAAAAGAGATTTATGACTAATAAATTATTCAGGATGAAATAAGGAATTTGAGTGTTATGTCGCTACTGAGGGGGGTAAAAAATACCAGAAGATATGTACTTGGCTATGATCTGGGGGAGGAAGTCTCGCAGATCAGCTTCCTTGCGTCCGATTCCGATTTGCCGGAGACACTTTCGACACTGGCAGGTGCTGAGCTTTACAACATACCTACGGTTCTGTGTAAGAGACGTGAAGTAAATCAGTGGTTCTATGGAAAGGAAGCTCTTTCCAGAATTGAAAACGAGGATGGAATAAAGGTCGACAACCTTATCCAGAAGGCAAGGGATGGTAAGAGAATTGAAATAAACGGAACAGGCTATGATCCGGTATCACTGCTTACTCTTTTTGTAAAAAGAACCCTTTCGCTGTTATCCATGGAGATGTCCATGACCATGGTGGATGCCATAGTTTTCACCACATCGACTATGGATGCCAGAATGATAGAGGTTTTATCAGAGGTTACGGGAGCGTTATCTCTTCCTGTTAAAAACATCTTCTATCAGAGCTACGAGGACAGCTTCTACAACTATATGCTTTATCAGCCCGATGACCTTTTGACCCATTCGGTTATCGCTTATTATTATAATTTCGGCACGCTGACGGTCTATGATATGAAGCTTAATCATAAGACGCAGCCCATCGTTGTGACCATAGATAAGGAGAACTATGACGAGTTTGCGCTTTCGGGGTCAGGCTTTTCAGAGGATCCGTCACAGCGAATTGAAGAGAAAAAGCATCTTGATGAAAAACTCCTCGAGCTGTCTGAGAGGCTGATGGAAGGCAGAATTGTAAGCTCTGTTTTCCTTTTAGGAGATGGCTATAAGGATCAGTGGACCCAGAAATCCCTGGAATTTTTATGCAGAGGGAAAAGAGTATTTCAGGGCAATAACCTTTTCAGTAAAGGTGCCAGCATTGCTGCAAGAGAAAAGGTTGGCGAGAGCGACAGATTTTCGAAATATGTGCTTCTTGATGCCGACAAGCTCAAAGCAAATGTGGGCCTTATGGTTAAAAAACAGGGAAAGGAAGTGTATCATGCACTCCTTGATGCCGGTGAAAACTGGTATGATGTAAACGGAAGTCTTGATCTTATCCTTGAGCAGGAGCCATATATTGAGATTATGATCACTCCTCTTACGGGCGGTGAGAAGCATATTCAGAGGATAGAACTCACTGATATTCCTCTCAGGCCTGCAAGGACCTCGAGAATCAGGATGAAGATCAAAATGACATCGGCCGAGAGAATAGTTATTCACATTGAAGATATGGGCTTTGGAGAGCTGTATGAGAGCTCCGGCCTTAGCTGGACAGAGGAGGTGAAGGTATGAGCGCGCCGCTTCTGTGTACGGGAAGATATGCTCTTAGACCGTACTATTTAGAGAAAATCGGAAGAAGAATATATTCCATAGAAGAGCTTTGCTATTGCATTGTCCAGAATGCTTACATGATCGATACCGACTCCTTTGATATGGATCTTATAGACTGGATTGAAATGGAGCTGGGGCTTAAAAAGCTGGCTGACGAGCTGAGGACCATGGTGGTTCACAAGTGCTCCGCGGCTTCGTTCTTTGGAATGATCATTGACTATGTGGGCTACACCACCAAGGAGGACTACGACAAAACAGTAGATATACTTCGTGGCAATGCCGGCATGGATGTTTATGAAAAGCGCATGGCAAGAGCCGAGTTTCTTATGAAGCAGGGCCATGTGAGCCAGGCCTTTGATGAGTATGAGACCATACTTAAAAACATGCCTGATTTGGACGTTAATGTAAAAGCAAGGATAGAACACAATGAAGGTGTTTTATACGCCCATCTTTTTATGTATGACAGAGCAGGCGAGATGTTTTTAAAGGCATACGAGGATGGTGGCGATGAAGAATCATATATGTGCTATCTTGCCAGCAAGCGCATGACCATGACCGAGAGAGAATATATTACCTTTGTTGGGGAGAACAAGGATGCCAGAAATCTTTCTCTGAGGCTCGAGCAGCGCATGGATGAAGCCAACGATCTTTATGATTCAAGCAGTGCAAATATAAAACTCAGAAGTCTTGAGCTCTACAGAAGCGGTGCCAAGATGACTGAGTACTACGAGGAAGTAGAACGCCTGACGCAGGATATGAAGACTGAATATCGCGATCTGGTGAAGTAATTGGTTTTTGGGGATATTTAATGGGGTTCTTAGATTTATTCAGGAAAAAAGACACATATCGCGCCGAGAGGCAGGAACAGCACGCGCTGGAGAACTGGAATGACATTGCCTATACCAGGAAAAATATAGACATGGATGATCCGGTTCAGAGACGTGAGTACGTGGAGAACTGCCTTAATCAGATGGCTGAAGCCAGCCGCGACCTTGATTCTCTTCAGTTTGAGTACAGGGCTGTGACCTCACACCTTAGGGATATGGAGGAAATAGATGCACTTCCTCCACAGCAGAGAGCTGAGATCAACAAGATTGCTGACAGAATCCTTGAGAGCGAGGAAAAGCAGAAGAATTTCAACAAGCGCAGAACCCGTATGACTGATGAAGAGTACGAGAAAATGGAGAGGCTTTCCGGTGATGTTTTAAGGGGAGCGAATGCTCTTAAGGAAGCGGAGGAATATCGAAAGAAGGTCAAAAATGACCTTAGAAGGCTGGACGGTGAGCGTAAGGCCAATGAATTCAGAAAAGCTGAAATCGAGATGGCGACAGAGTACTGGCACAAGCTCATAATCATCGGCTCCTGTGTAATTATAGCTCTGACCATCATTCTGGCTGTATTATCCGTAGCATTTAAGCTAGATGTTTCCTATGCTTACATGCTTCTTATAGTTATCGGTGCCCTTGTTTTTCTTGTCTACAATCAGAAGCGCATTGAATACAGGAAGGAAAAGAAGGTTGTTTTAAATACCATAGCCAGACTGATTCAGATTCAGAACACTGTAAAAATCCGCTATGTAAATAATAAGAATCTGATTGACTACGAGTGCCTTAAGTACGGCGTAGAGAATTCTAAGGAGCTATATCAGCTCTACAACAAATTTATGCTGGAAAAAGAGGAACGCGCAAGGTATGCAGAGGCTGCAAAATACCTTGACAGTCACCAGAAGAACCTTGTTTATACTCTTAGAAAATATAGGATCAAGGACCCTGAGATATGGATTCATCAGGCGGGGGCCCTTATAGATCACAACGAAGAGGTTGAGATAAGACACTCACTTGTGGGGCAGAGACAGCAGCTTCGTAAGCAGATGGATTATAACAGGGACGTTGTTGCGGGAAATGCAAAGAATGAGATTCAGGATCTTGTTAAGGATTATCCCGTTTATCGCGCTGAGATACTTGATATGGTTGATCAGTTTGAAAAGAAATATCCCGGAGCCTGAGCCGGATATGAAAAGAGAATAGACATATTTAAAGCCGGGAATCACGTTTTGTGATCGCCCGGCTTTTTTATGCTTGCACGAGGATTTTATTTTTGATAACCCTACCTTAACATTGTTTATACTGTAATTCTTGATTCTCTGTACATGATCTTCGGCCTGATATAGGTCAGCTCGAAGGGTGCATCCTGAGTAGCTATGCGGTAGAGGCTCTGCTGTGCAAGACGCTTACCGAGAAGGTCGATGCAGGCATCAGCTGTTGTAATAAGACCTTCTACGTTAGCATATTCTTCGCTGGCATCGAAGCCTGTAACTATCATTCCGTTTGGAATGCGCTCCGGGTGCTCGGTTAGATAGAAGTGTACGAAGTGAGCTATGAAGTCACTGGCACATACAAAGGCTTCAGGAAGCTCTGTAAGGCTGTCCAGATAATCATATAAGGTCTGCTTATATGAGAAAATATCGATTCTGTCTGTCATGCAGAATTCTTTTCTGATTTCTATTTTGTTATCTGAGAGACACTGGTTGTATCCTTTATATCTGTCTGCGTTAGTCCATGCGTAATGTATATCACCGATAAAGCCTATAGTCTTCGCACCCTGCTTAACTACTGACTTTGTGATGTTATAAGTGGTGTGATAGCCCTCGATCAGAAGAAGGTCACCTGTTATATCGGCAGATGTGAGTTCCGGTACAGTATCAAGGAAAACCTTGGGTATGGAAATGGCATTTATTCTTTTTACAATCTCGGCATCGTAAACGTTCAAAACAACCGCCAGGTCGCAGGAACCGTTCCTTAGTCCGATGGGAAGAGTGAACCCATCTGAGTAGATAGGATCGATACTTGTGTAAATAAGATTGGCATTGTTTTTGGAAAACTCCTCAGCCATGCTGTGGATGATGCCTGTCCAGAATGTGGATGACTCGGGTCTTGATACCACAAGGGCAATGTTCTTTGGAACAGAAGCCTGATTGAGTTCATTTACTCCCTTGAAGTAGCCAAGTGCTTCCGCTTTGTTAAGTACAGCGGCTTTTAATGAGTCCGATACACCTGCCTGATTGTTGAATACTTTCCATACAGTAACTCTGGATACGCCCAGTTCATCTGCTATGGTTTGCATTGTTACCTTACGCATATTAACACCCTCTAAAAAGTTTCTTTTATCTAAATTAACATAATGTTAACAAAAAGTAAATAACGAAACTAAAAATAATTTATAGAGTTTACTGGTTTTTAATAAAAACAGCCAAAAAGAGCAATAATTTATTATGCAAAATAGAAAAACTGCACATTGCTGTTGACATAAATTTAATAAAATATTAAACTCGTGTTTATAAATGATAAATCATGTTAACAACAAAACGATAAAATTGTTAACGAAAATTGCTAACACAGAGAGGCTATAGAAATGAAGAATCAGAAAAAAGTAAAGAAGCGCAGGAGATTCACCAGAGATGACCTTGATCTCACGCTGATCTCATTACCGACAGTAGTTTGGTTCATACTTTTTGCGTATCTTCCAATGTTCGGTATCATCATTGCGTTTAAGAATTATAAGCTTAGCGGCGGACACGGTTTCCTTTACAGTCTGCTTCACAGCGAATGGGTAGGTTGGTCCAATTTCACATATTTCTTTAAGTCCAACGCCTTCGCAATGCTTCTTAGAAACACAATAGTTTACAACATCATATTCATTATTCTCGGAGCTGCCGTTGCAGTAGGCTTTGCACTTATGCTCAGCAACTTAAGAAGCAAGATGCTTTCCAAGACATATCAGACTATGATGTTCTTCCCTTACTTTATGTCATGGGTTGTAGTCAGCTATATCGTGTATGCGATCCTGACTCCCGACAAGGGTTATCTGAATGCACTGATAATGCACTTCGGAGGAGAAAAGGTAATGTGGTACCAGTCACCTCAGTACTGGCCCTTCTTCCTTACCTTCATGAAGATCTGGAAGGGCATGGGATACGGAATGGTTATCTACCTGGCAGCAATCACTGGAATTGATCCTTCACTTTATGAGGCAGCGGTCATGGACGGAGCTACCAAGTGGCAGCAGGCAAAATACATCACAATGCCTTCCATTAAGACAGTGCTTGTAATGATGCTGATACTTGATACCGGTAAGATCTTCTATTCTGACTTTGGTCTGTTCTATCAGGTAACCGGTGGAATTCCGCAGTCACTTTACACAACGGTATCAACCTTTGATACATACATTTATAAAGCTATTCAGTCCAGCGCTCCGATCGGTAAGACGGCTGCGGCTTCATTCTTCCAGTCGGTATGCTGCTGCGCGACTATACTTTTAGCTAACTTCGTCGTAAGTAAGATCGATGAGGACAGTGCAATTATCTAATCAGAAGGACATGACATGAGACACAGAAGAAGAAAAAGAAGAAACATAGTTACAGCTAAACCAATAAATCAGATTTCAAGAGGAACAGATGCGTTCTTCAACATAATATTCCTTATACTTTCACTTGTTTGTATTTTTCCTGTGGTATTCGTATTTTCCATATCAATATCAAGTGAAGCGGGAATTCAGAAGTATGGATATCAGATAATCCCTACCGAGCTTTCATCGGCGGCTTATCAGTTCTTGTGGAATGAGAGAGGAACAATCCTCCATGCGCTTTTCATATCAGTACTTGTAACGGCGCTTGGTATCGTGATTTCCGTTCTGCTCACCACCACAATGGGATATGTACTTTCAAGACCGAATTATGCACTTAAGGGTCTTTACACATGGCTCGTATTCATCCCCATGATCTTCAATGGCGGTATGCTTGCAGGATATGTGGTAAATGCAAATATCCTTCATTTAAGAGACACCATATGGGCGCTTATACTGCCGCTGGCGGTGTCCTCCTTCAATGTCGTTATTTGTAAGACGTTCTTTAAAACTACGATACCGGATTCGATAGTAGAATCCGCCAAGATGGACGGAGCAAGTCAGATGAGAATTTTCTTCCAGATTATTCTCCCTATCTCCAAGCCCATCCTTGCAACAATCGGACTTTTTGCAGCATTCGGATATTGGAATGACTGGTTCCAGGCTTCACTGTATATCTCAGATAAGAACCTGCAGTCATTACAGTCACTGCTTAACAACATTCAGAACAACATTGAGTACCTTGCAAACAACCCCTATGGCGGATTGTCAATGCAGCAGTACAAATCAACAATGCCGACAGAGAGTGTAAGGATGGCTATAGCAATAGTAATCATCGTTCCTATTGCATGTGTATATCCGTTCTTCCAGAAATACTTTATTTCCGGTCTAACTATTGGTTCAGTTAAAGGCTGAACTTCCTTATGAATCTAACCCCTAAAGGGTTAAGATAAATATTCATTCTTAATTAGGAGGGAAAGAAATGAAAAAGAGAGTATTGTCAATGCTGCTCACATGCGCAATGGGTGCTTCACTTATTGCAGGTTGCGGCGGCTCCGGTTCATCAAACGAGACAGCCGGAAATGACACAGCAGCACAGGAGACAGCTGACACAGCTTCAGAAGAGAAGGCTGAGGCTACAGAGGATGCCGGAGAGGCAGAATCTACAGAGGAGGCAGCAGAGTCTACAGATGCTGCAGCATCAGGAGATGTAGTTACTCTTAAGTGGGTTACAATCGGTTCAGGTATGCCTGACAACTATGATTCATGGGCAGCAACACTTAATGAGTACCTCGCTGAGAAGATCGGTGTAAACATAGAGATGGAAGTTATCTCATGGGGTGACTGGGATAACAGAAGAAACATCATCATCAGCACAAATGAGCCTTACGATATCATCTTCGGTAACGGCGGTAACTTCACATCAGACGTAGCACTTGGTGCTTACTATGATATTTCTGATCTTGTAAAGGACAACATGCCCGGCTTAACAGCACTTATGCCTGAGACATACTGGGATGCAGTAACTGTTGACGGTAAGGTTTACGGTGTTCCTACTTACAAGGACAGCTCACTTTCAAACTATGATATCTGGGATGCAGAGCTTGTTGACGAGTACAGCCTTGATATCGATGATCTTGCTAAGAGCCTTGATGCAAAGACAGAGATCTTTACACAGCTTAAGGCAGACAAGAACGATTATCCTGTATATGTAAAGAACGATGGCCTTTACTACATCTTTGATAAGTATGATCAGCTTGGTGCAGGTCTCCAGATTCTTGGCGTAAGATATGATGACAAGGATGCTAAGGTTTGCCTTACACTTGAGCAGGATGACATCTTCTCAGAGCTTAAGACAATTCATCAGTGGTATGAAGATGGCATTATCAACTCAGATGCTTCAACACTTTCAGAAGGCCGTGTTTACAACATGTGGAGAGTAGCTCAGGGTTGGCCTTCAGCAGCTGTAACAGCATGGGGTCCTCAGATGGGTAAGGATGTTAAGGTTTCACAGATCGGTGAGACAATCCTTTCAAACGATACAGTTAGAGGATCACTCAACATGGTATCCGCTAATACTCAGTATCCTGAGAAGTGCCTCCAGTTCCTTGATCTTGTTAACACAGATACTAAGGTAAGAGATCTCTTCTACTATGGTGAAGAGGGCGTTAACTTCCAGTACACAGCTGACGGCAAGGTTGAGAAGCTCAACGAGGACTGGACAATGGCTGGTTACACACAGGGAACATTCTTCACAGTTACTCAGAACGCTGCTGACGAGTTCAATCAGTGGGATGAGGTTAAGGAACTTAACGAGAATGCAACACCTTCAGTTCTTCTTGGATTCACATTTGACACAACAGAGGTTTCTGATCAGCTTGCTAACTGCACAGAGATCTGGTCAAGATACAAGAGTGAGGTAATCACAGGTGTTCAGGATCCTGAGACAGCTGTTCCGGAGATTAAGGCTGAACTTGAAGCTGCAGGTTGGGATGAGTTGGTTGCTGCTGCACAGGCACAGGTTGACGAATTCATGGCAAGCAAATAATTATATTTGGCGGCTGGATTTTTGAACTGAATAATAGGGACCGCTGCCATAAAGGTTGCGGTCCTTAAATATGTAAAGGCCTTTCACAGGCAAAATTGGAAAGACATGATAGATAAGAGAACTAAAGAACCCTACATAAATATAATATTCGGTAACTTTTACTGCCCGGGCTATGACGATGAGAAATTCGTTCATGAGACTATGGGACTTATTAGAAAGCTTGGTTTTAACAGCGTAATGCTGGACACCAAGGACTCTGAGGATTTCAGAGAAAGAGTGGCAGCTGGCCCTGCAAGTCAGTACGTTAAGATGCAGGAATTCATGATGCGCTCTGCTAAGGAAAATGGCCTTAGCTTCAACTTTTTACTTCTTTATTTAAACGGAGACAATCTTTATCCACACATCAGATTCAGTCCTCCGGTACTGGGAGAAGGTATTACCTGGTACGGCGGAGAGCCGGGAAGATGGTATAAATACTGGTCAGAAAAATCCCAGGATACACAGGCTGAACACGTAAAGCAGATGATGGAGCTCTATGCTGACAATTACTGCGAATGTGATGATGATGGAAAAACAGTTAAGCCTGTATGCAGCATGTGGGATCCTGTTGTGTGCTCAAGCTTTGATGAAGAGGGCATAAACAGATACAGGGAATTTCTTAAAAATGAGTATAAAGGCGACATAGAAAAGCTTAATGACGCCTATGAGATAAATGCAAAAAGCTTCGATGAAATACAGCCTTCGGATTATTGGTACGAAGTAAGATTCGATAAACTCTTCGAAGCAGCTGACGTTCAGAATATGACAGTAAAATTCAGGATAAAAAGGGATAACCTTTTATGGAAGATCGCTGAGCTGAATTCATATTTTGAGAAGATGAAGGATAAATTGAAGGATGTGGACAATAGTCTTTTCCTTTGCCCCGATCTTTCACAGTGGGGATATTTCCTCAATATAGACGGAAGAACACAGGTTGATGATGACAACGACTACAGCGATCTGTGGGATACCTCGGTCCGCGGAATAGATATGTATGCACTTTCACCGTATCTTGACTGCACTCATTTTATAACAGTACCGGTTTTGCCGGACGGACATCCCGATGCCTATGTGACCTCATGCCAGCACAGCATGATGCGTGTCATGAATGAGGGAAGGCAGATGATTGGTGGTATCTATTTTGGCAGATACATCTACAGAGATATTTATCAGATCATCACTCCGGAAGAAATAATCGGAACCATGGCAGCCTGCGGTATAGACGGCTACAACGCCTATGGTATGAACGGCCTTGATGATGGCGGCGTTCTGAATCAGATGGACGACACCTTCATGGATTCCCTAAAGAGAGGAAACGAATTCTTAACAAGACTGAATGCAGTTAAGAAGGGCTCAAGGAAAAAGGAGGTGGCAATTCTGTTCCCTCTTGAGATGTCAGATTTTGAACCCTTTGAGATAGAAGGAAATACCACAAGAAGACTTGATCTTCTTGGTTATTATAAATACTGCTGCGACCTGGGCTATCAGGTTGATGTGATAAGCACCCATGAGATAGAGAAGGGACGACTTGATGATTATGCTGTTCTCATCGTTCCTGCAAATGATTGCTACAAGGCAGTCGGTCACGAGCTTTCCGAAAAGAAAATCAGAGAGTTTGTGGAAAAGGGAGGAACACTGATTCACGGACCCCTTGATGATCTTGCAAAAAATGTTTTCGGAATAACCGGAACAAAGTGCGATAAGCTTCCTTACTACAGAGAAGGTGAAAAGAAGATTATCCCCCAGGGAAATGCTTTTTGCAGCTACCATGACGGCGAAGTCATTGCAAGCTATGTAAACGGCGAGTCCTGCATAGTAAGTCACAGCTTTGGAGAGGGTAAGGTTTATTCTCTTGGAGTTATGTTCGGTGCAAGCTATACGCCCAAGAACATACCCCACGTACCCTATGATCAGGGAAATAAAGAGATGTATCCGCTGACTCTTTCCGGCTCAAATATTTTCAAAGATATCATGTATGAAAAACTTGTTCCTGCATCTCCAATTAGACAAAAAAGTCTAGAGACAGGGGTATTTGAAAATGGTATCGTGATAGTTAATCACAGGTCGTTAATGTACAAACTGCCTGAAGGTTATAGAGTTGTCACAGGGACCTTTGACAACATGGGAATCCCTGATGATATCGTTCCGGCGCACACAGCTGCGTGGATAGAAAAAGCGTAAAGCATGGAGGTTTTAATGAAGTTTTTAAAAGACAGAGTTAATGTGATTTGCAATCAGCTCAAAAAGGAAATCGTAAGAGAGCAGATAAATATTAAGGAGTGGCAGAAAAAAGACGGCTGCTATATAACTCCTGAGGATGCCGATAAGGCTGAGAATAAGTGGGAGAGCTTTGATGCTGAGACCATGAGATGGTACGGCAAGGACACCCACTACTGGTTTAGAACAGATGTTACCATCCCTGAGTCTATGGAGGGTAAGAAGGTATGGCTTCATGTCAGAACCCAGCTTGAAGAGTGGGATGATGGAAGAAATCCTCAGTTCCTTGTTTTCATCGATGGAACTCCCGTACAGGGACTTGATATCAACCACAGAGAGATTCTTCTTTTTGAAGAGGCAAAGGCAGGCACTAAAGTCCGCATAGATATGCAGTCCTATACAGGAACGCTCCACAGTGAGTTCAAGCTCCTTGCAGACGTAGAGGTAAGAGATGATGAGATAAAGGATCTCTACTATGACATTCAGGTTCCGCTTTGGGGACTTGAGCGTATGGACGCTGATGAGAGAACAGCAAGAAGAATCCTTGAGATCATCAACGAGACCACAAACCATATCGATCTTCGTGCTGTTGGCAGTAAGGAATTCTATGAGTCCGTAAGAGCTGCAAGAGAGTATATTCGCAAGGAACTCTATGAGAATCCTGAGATGTCAGGCTTTGAAGATGTAATCGCAACCTGCATCGGACACACACATATCGACGTTGCATGGCTCTGGACAGTAGCACAGGTAAGACAGAAATCCTGCAGAAGCTTTGCTACCGTTCTTAAGCTTATGGATGAGTATCCGAACTACAAGTTCATGTCCAGCCAGCCTATTCTCTATGCTTTTGTAAAAGAGCGTCATCCCGATCTCTATCAGAGAATTAAGGACAGAGTCGCTGAAGGCAGATGGGAACCCGAAGGTGGCATGTGGGTAGAGGCAGATTGTAACCTTACAAGCGGTGAGTCCCTGGTAAGACAGTTCCTTGTAGGTAAGAGATTCTTCAAGGATGAGTTTGGCAAGGATAACGAGATTCTCTGGCTTCCCGATGTATTTGGTTACAGCGCAGCTCTTCCTCAGATTCTTAAAAAGAGCGGCATCAAGTACTTCATGACCACAAAGCTTGCATGGAATGAATACAACAAGATCCCCATGGATACATTCATGTGGGAAGGTATAGATGGAAGTAAGATTTTTACACATCTTATTACAACCCTTGGAGTAGGCCAGCCTACCTCCGATTTCTTTACAACCTACAATGGTATGCTTCATCCCGATGCCATCATGGGCGGATGGACCAGATATCAGCAGAAGGATATTAACAACGACATACTTATCTCCTATGGCTACGGTGATGGAGGCGGCGGCCCCACAAGACAGATGCTTGAGACCTCCACAAGAATGGAGAAGGGCATCAAGGGAATTCCGAAGGTTCGCCAGGAGTTCTCCCACAAGTATTTCGAGGAGCTTTACGAGAGAGTTAAGGATTCAAAGAGACTTCCTTCATGGGTAGGTGAGCTTTACTTTGAATTCCACAGAGGCACATATACCTCTATGGCAAAGAATAAAAAGAATAACAGAAAGAGTGAGTACAGAATGATGGAGCTTGAGCTTTTATCTGTACTTGCAATGAATGAGAAAGCATATCCCGCAGAAGAGCTTGATGCTATGTGGAAGACAATTCTTATGAACCAGTTCCACGATATTCTTCCCGGCTCTGCTATTAAGGAAGCATATGATGTTACCGATGTTGAGTACGCTGAGATCATGGAAAAGAGCGGCAAGCTTCTTGATGAGAGAATGGATGCGATCACTCCTTCAGGAGATGGCATTTCCGTACTTAATACTCTTGGCTTTAACAGAAACGATGTAGTAGTTCTCGGTGATGTTAAGGCAGAGGCTGTTACAGATGGTACTAAGACCTATGCGGTTCAGCAGACTGAGGATGGAGCAATTGCCTTTATCGAGAATATACCTTCAAAGGGCTACAAGGGACTTGAAACAGCAGCTAAGGCTGACAGCGCAAATGACCTTGTTATAACCGCAGATGGCATTGAGACTCCTTACTATGTGATAAAGATTGACGAAGCAGGACAGTTTACTTCTGTATTTGATAAGAGACAGGACAGAGAGGTTCTTAAGGAAGGCGCTATCGGTAACGAGCTCAGAGTTTATGAGGATAAGCCCAGAAGCTTTGATAACTGGAATGTGGACGTATTCTACACAGAGAAATCTTGGCCCGTTCTTGATGATGCCAAGTGCGAATGGATTGAGGAAGGTCCTGTAAGAGCAACTCTTAAGGTTACAAAGAGAATGCTTGATAACGAGTTCGTTCAGAAGATCCACTTCTATGCAGGCACACCCAGAATCGACTTCGAGACACTTATTGACTGGAAGCTCAGTCAGCACCTTGTAAAGGTTCACTTCCCTGTTGATGTTCACACAGATGAAGCAACCTTCGACATCCAGTTTGGTAACCTTACCCGCAAGATTCACCAGAATACCAGCTGGGATGAGGCAAGATTCGAGAGCTGCGCACACAAGTGGGCAGATATGTCCGAGGGCGGCTACGGTGTCAGCCTTATGAACGATTGTAAGTATGGCTACTCAGCACTTGACGGCAACCTTTCAATCACACTGCTTAAGGCAGGTACTGAACCTAACGAGACAGCAGACCTTGAGCTTCACAGCTTCACCTATTCCTTCATGCCTCACGAGGGTACCTGGAAGGAAGCAGGCACAGTTGCAGAGAGCTTCAATGTAAACGTACCTCTCAGAACTCTTAAGGGCGGAAGTGCAGGAAATGACTTCTCATTCATGTCTGTTGACAGCGATAACGTAATCCTTGAGACCGTTAAGAGGGCAGAGGATGGAAACGGAATTATCGTAAGACTTTACGAAGTTAACAATAAGAGAACAAAGACTGAGCTCACCTTCTGTAAGGATATTAAGAGCGTAAAAGAGACGGATCTTATGGAAAAGGATATTGCAGATGTAAATGCAAATGGAAATAAGTTCACATTTACAATCAAGCCTTTCGAGATCAAGACCTTCAGAATAGACTACTAATTTTCGAAAGGCCGTTGCCGGAGCCTGATTCGCGTAAAACTGCGCGGATCGGGCCGGCTCAATTCGAGGTGGGGAAATGGCTAAAAGTAATAGTCCTCTTTACAGGAATCCCGATTTAAGCCCGAGGGAAAGGGCCAGGGACCTGATGGGGCAAATGACCCTTAATGAAAAGATCGGACAACTTAATCAGAGACTCTATGGATTTGCCATTTACGAGACTGAGCCTGAAATGAAGCTTACAGATGAGTTTAAGTCTGAAGTGGAGAGATGGAGCGGAATCGGTACAATCTACGGACTTTACAGAGCAGATCCCTGGACCGGTAAAACAGAAGACAATGGGATTACTCCGGAAAAGAGCATGGAAGTCTACAACATGGTTCAGCGCTATGTGATTGAGCACTCAAGGCTCGGAATCCCTGCCCTTTTATCTACGGAATGTCCCCATGGACATCAGGCTCTTGGCGGAGGAATACTTCCTGTTAATACGGCAGCTGGATCAACCTTTGATGAAAAGCTGTTGGAGGAAGCCTATGAAGCCTGCGGCAGACAGCTAAGGGACGGCCATGTGGACTTTGCTCTTATGTCAATGCTTGATGTGCTGCGAGATGCAAGATGGGGCAGATGCGAGGAGTGCTATTCCGAAGACCCGGTACTTTGTAAAAGGCTTTCAGCTGCAGCGGTTACCGGAATGCAGAAAACGGGAGTTTATTCCGTTGCGAAGCATTTTTGTGCTCAGGGCGAAACCACAGGAGGCGTAAATGCCAGTGCAGCAAGAATTGGAGAGCGGGAGCTTAGAGAGATTCATCTTCCTCCTGCAGAAGGCGCTGTGGAAGCAGGAGCCATGGGAGTTATGGCGGCCTATAACGAGATAGACGGTGTAAACTGTCATGCCAATGCCCATCTTTTAAAGGATATCTTAAGAGATGAAATGGGCTTTAAGGGCGTTGTTATGGCTGATGGCTGCGCTATAGATAACCTCGACAGAGTTACGGATGACAATGTAGAAAGCGGGGCCCTGGCTCTTAAGAGCGGAGTCAACATAAGCCTTTGGGATCAGGGCTTTACAAGACTTGAAGAAGCTGTAAACCGTGGGCTTATAACAGAGGCGGATATAGACGAAGCGCTGCTTCCTGTTCTTGTGATGAAATTTGAGAGAGGCCTTTTTGAGCATCCTTATATGGATAAAAACATGGGCTCTGAAAAGGACTACGGAATAGATAAGCTATCCCTTAAGATGGCTGAAGAATCTGTGGTTCTTCTAAAGAATAAGGCCAACCTGCTTCCTGTAAGAGAGGCTAAGAAAATAGTTGTAATTGGAGAAAATGCAGACTCCGGATATGCACTAATGGGAGACTACACACCTCCAAGAAAAGCTCAGGATATGGTTTCTGTCCTTCAGGGATTAAAGCAGACCTTTGGTGATGCAAAAGTGACATATCTTCAGGAGGCTTTTGAAGAAGGAAAACTGCAGGAGCTCTCAGAGAAGCTCGTAAATGAATTCGACCTTGTCTTATTTGTGACAGGCGGCAGCTCATCAAGATTTGAGGGCGCTGAGTTTGACAAAAACGGGGCATCTCTTTCAAAGGGCGGACGAATGGAATGCGGCGAAGGCATGGACAGAGCTGACCTTGAATGCTTTGGCAAAGAGGCAGATTTCATTGAAGGCTACTTAAAGGGAAGGATTCCCGCAGTTACAGTCTGCGTAGCCGGAAGGCCCTATGCTACGGAAAGGATGGCTGATACAAGTGATGCACTTCTGTATGCTTTTTATCCGGGACCCTTTGGAGGCACTGCGATTTCAAGGATTATTGCAGGAGAGATAAGTCCTACGGGAAGACTTTCGGCGTCACTTCCAAGGAGCTCGGGACAGCTTCCTGTTTACTACAATTACAAGGATTCCTATGAAGGAATCAAATACTGCGACACAGATGGGAAAGCTGCTTTTTCCTTTGGGGAAGGACTAATGTATTCAGATATTAAATATTTGCAGCCTGAATTTATACTGACCGGTAACGAGCCGGAGGTTGAGGCTCCGAATGAGAAAGTACTTGAAATAAAAATGAAGGTACAAAACACCGGCACCTACGGGGCAGTTGCGGTACCTCAGCTTTATATCCACAGACATGCAGGAGGTACAACGGCAAGAGTTATCGAGCTTAAGGATTTTTCACGAATTGAGCTTATGCCCGGTGAAGAAAAGGAATTGGAGCTTAACCTCAAAACCGAGGATCTGATATTTTACGATTATCAAATGAAGCCTTCTGTAAAGGGCGGCTGCTATGATGTGGTACTTAAGGATCAGGGAAAAGAAATAGGCAGAACTCTTTTGGGCTTTATGTCAAAGGGAAGGAGTTAACAGGGCTATGGCAAATGAAATTAAAAGAAATTCGTTACAGTCAGCACTTGATTATTTAATTCCTGCGCCGGCGGAAGCATCGGCAAAAAGCGGACTTTTCAGAATCTGCTTTGACACAGAAATCATCATTTCTGCAAAAGCTCCTGCAACTGATTATGACGCTGCAAAGCTTCTTAAGGAGACTATCCTTGATAAGACCGGAATCCCCATAGAGATTCAAAAGGGTGAAAAGAAAACCGGATGCATTTTTATGGAAAGATGCGAAGGTTTGTCCGAAGAAGAGTATGAGCTGGCAGTTTCAGAGGATGGGATTGTTGTAAGGGCTTCCGGAGACAGAGGAATGCTCTATGCCATTCAGACCTTGAGACAGCTTGTTAATCTCAGCGGATATATGATTGAAGCTTGTCTCATTAAGGACAGGCCAAAGATTCCCAACAGAGGCTTTTACCATGATGCCTCAAGAGGCCGTATCCGCAAGCTTTCATCCTATAAGAAGCTTGCAGATATATGCAGCTATTTTAAATTGAATCAGCTGCAGCTCTACGTTGAGCATTCGTTTTTATTCAGTAATTTTACTGAGGTTTGCAGAGATGATACCCCTCTTACGGCAGAGGATATTTTAGAGCTTGATAACTACTGTGCAAAGCTTCATATAGAGCTTATCCCGTCCGTATCAACCTTTGGGCATCTCTATAAGGTTCTGAGGACCAAGAGCTTTCAGCATCTTTGCGAGCTGGATGATCCAAGAAAAGAGAAGTTTTCTCTTGAAGACAGAATGCAGCATCACACACTTAATGTCACTGATGAGAGATCCTTTGAATTTGTAAAAAAGGAGCTGGATGAATTCCTTCCTCTTTTCAGAACGGATTATGTAAATATCTGTGCTGACGAAACCTTTGATCTTGGAAGAGGAAAGAGCAAAAAGCTTGCTGAGGAAATCGGCACCGGACAGATGTATGTGGACTTTGTAAATAAGATTATGAAGTACTGCATAGAAAAGGGTAAAAAGCCAATGTTCTGGGGCGACATCATCGTTGGTTCACCGGAGAAGGCATCACAGCTTCCAGAGGAAGCCATATGTCTGAACTGGGGCTATGGCGAGGAAGAAAAAGAGGATAACACAAGAATCCTTCATGATGTGCCGGTAAGACAGTACCTGTGTCCCGGAGTGCATGGCTGGAATCATTTTATAAATCGCCTGGATTCAGCATATAAAAATGTCTCGCTTATGTGCGGCTATGCTTATAAATACGACGCAGAGGGCGTTCTGAATACTGACTGGGGTGATTACGGACACCTTCAGGATCCCGCTTTTTCAATACCGGGACTTATCTACGGTGCAGCTTTTTCCTGGTCCGGAATTGTGGCAGAGGATGAGATAAACAGAAAAATATCAAGGCTATACTATGGTGACGATACGGAGCAGCTTGTTGATATTTTCAAATCCATCGGAATGCTTGAGGACAACAACTGGTGGCAGTTTGTCAGATTTATAGAGCATTTGGATGGAAAGTCACAGCCATCAGATCTGAAAGCTTTTTACGAGGAGCTGGGGGTTAAAGACCCTGAGGCGAACGCTGCTTTAATGGATAAAAAGCTGGATGAGCTTAGAAATTTGGCAGTCAGCTTTGGAGATGAAGGTATTTACCTAACGGCCAGACTTATTCTTTTTGCAGAGGGACAAAAGCTTATGAGCAGAGCTCTTTTCATGCTTGGACAAAAGCTTTTCTCAGAGGAAAAGGATATTCAGGATAAGTGCGATGACATGGCAACAGCACTGGAGAGATGGCTTTATCAATATAAGAAAATATGGCGCAGTGACAGCAGAGAGAGCGAGCTTTTCAGAGTAAGCGATGTCTTTAGCAAATGCGCTGATGCACTAAGAGAGTGCAAATAAATTTTTAGAGAAGAGAAGTGGAGGAAATTATGAGCAAGGTAATCGGTAAGGAACTTAAGAATATTCCGTGGCAGGACTGCCCGGAAGGGGAGACAAAACCGGTATGGAGATATAGCGAAAATCCTATTATAGAAAGATATGCTATTCCCACATCCAACAGCGTATTCAACAGTGCAGCTGTTCCCTTTGAGGGCGGTTTTGCAGGAGTTTTCAGATGTGATTCCATGGCTGTAAGTATGGACCTGTATGCAGGCTTTAGTAAGGATGGAATCAACTGGGAAATCAATCCTGAGCCTGTTAAGTTTGAGTGTGAGGATGGCGAAATTGCCAAGAGAGAGTACAGATATGATCCCAGAGTAGTTTTCATTGAGGACAGATATTATCTGACCTGGTGCAACGGCTATCACGGACCCACAATCGGAATTGCTTATACCTACGATTTTAAGAAATTTGTTCAGCTTGAAAACGCATTCCTCCCTTATAATAGAAATGGAGTACTTTTCCCCAGAAAAATAAACGGCAAGTACGCTATGCTTTCAAGACCCAGTGACACAGGTCACACTCCCTTCGGAGATATTTTCTACAGCCAGAGTCCTGATCTTGAGTACTGGGGACACCACAGATATGTAATGGGTACCTACAAGGGCGATGAGTCTGCATGGCAGTCCACAAAGATCGGCCCCGGACCCTGCCCTATCGAAACAGATGAGGGATGGCTCCTTATCTACCACGGCGTAATCAATACCTGTAACGGTTTTGTTTACAGAATGGGATGCGCAATCCTTGATATTGACGAGCCCTGGAAGGTGAAGTACAGATCCAAATTCTACATTCTTTCACCCAGAGAGACCTATGAGCTTTGCGGTGATGTGCCGAATGTAGTATTCCCCTGCGCTGCTCTTTGCGATGCTCCTACAGGCAGAATTGCTATCTACTACGGATGCGCAGACACAGTGACAGGACTGGCATTTACAACTGTTGACAGACTTATTGATTGGGCTAAGAACAACAACCTAGAGGTGTAAGATTATGAGCTTTGAACGAGACATCACCAGAGAAAATGAGATCAAGGAACGTATAAACAGACTTTCTGAGGTACTTGCGGCAAGACTTAAGGAAAAAGGCGCTGACGATAAGCTTGTAAGTACTTTTAAAAAGTGTTTCGTAAACACTGCTGATACCACAATGCAGTGCATAAAGGATGGCAAGGTTTTCCTTATTACAGGAGACATAGAAGCTATGTGGCTTCGTGACAGCAGTGCTCAGGTTTGCCACTATCTGCCCTTTGCGGGAACAGATAAAACAGGGGCTATCGGTGAGCTCGTTAAAGGCGTCATAAGAAAACAGTTCGAGCAGATATGTATCGATCCTTACGCCAACGCTTTTAATAAAGAGCCGGACGGCAGATGCTGGGCAAAGGACAGAACGGAAGACAATCCCTGGGATTGGGAGAGAAAATACGAGCTTGACTCTATCTGCTATCCCATAAGACTTCTTTATATGTATGTGGATGCTACCGGAGATGAGTCCGTACTTGATGAGGAAGTAATTCAAGGAATCGGTAAAATCCTTGATACCATGGAGACAGAGCAGGATCATACAAACAAATCCGCATACTATTTTGAGAGAGATAACTGCCCTGAATCAGACACCCTTCCCTTTGAAGGAAAGGGTAATCCTGTGGCACAGACCGGCATGATCTGGTCAGGCTTCAGACCCAGCGATGATGCCTGCAAATATGGCTATCTCATTCCTGCAAACCTCTTTGCAGTTGAGGTTCTCGGATACCTTGAGAAGCTCTCTGAGAGAATAGGCAATGAAGAAATTGGGAAAAGAGCAAAGGCCATAAGAGAAAAGGTGGAAGAGGGTATCGCAAAGTATGGCATGACAAAGGATACAGAGGGCAACACTATCTATGCCTACGAGACAGACGGTCTTGGCAATGTGAATTTCATGGATGATGCCAATGTACCGAGCCTTATGTCAATTCCTTTCCTTACATCAATATCCGGAAATGACGCTATTTATAAGGCTACAAGAAAAGCTGTCCTTAGTAGCATGAATCCTTACTATTATGAGGGAACTGCCGCAAAGGGAATCGGCTCACCCCACACACCAAAGGATTATATCTGGCACATCGCTTTGTCCATGCAGGGACTTACCAGTGATGATAAGAAGGAGAGAGCTGAGCTTATAGAGAAGCTTATAAGCACCGATGCAGGAACAGGCTACATGCACGAGGGCTTCCATAAGGATGATCCTGCAAAATTTACCAGAGAGTGGTTTGCATGGTCTAATTCTCTTTTCTCGCTTTTTGTAATCGATACCTACGATTTATATTGCTGATGGGAGTTTTTACTCATGAAAATAATAAGAGCTAAAGATTATAACGATATGTCAAGGAAGGCTGCCAACATCATATCAGCTCAGGTTATCATGAAGCCTGATTCAGTGCTGGGCCTTGCAACAGGCGCTACGCCCATAGGTACCTACAAGCAGCTGATTGAGTGGTACAACAAAGGCGACATCGACTTTTCAGAGGTTACTACAATTAACCTTGATGAGTACAGGGGCCTTCCAAAGACACATTCTCAGAGCTACTGGTACTTTATGCATGAGATGTTTTTTAACCATGTAAATGTGCCTGAAAACAATATTCACGTTCCGGATGGCAGTAACCCTGATAGTGACATGGTCTGCAGTGAATACGAAGAGGTTATTAAGAAAGCAGGTGGAATAGATCTTCAGCTCCTTGGCATAGGTACAGACGGACATATCGGTTTTAATGAGCCCGGCGAAGCCTTCGAGCTTAGAACCCACTGCGTTGATCTCACGGAGAGCACCATTAAATCCAATCAGAGATTTTTTGGTGACGAAGAGATGCCAAAGCAGGCCTATACCATGGGAATCAAATCCATCATGCAGGCAAGAAAGGTTCTGATGGTGGTAAACGGCGAGAGTAAGGCTGATATAGTAAAGACCGCGCTCTTTGGTAGAGTTACCCCTGAGGTTCCTGCATCAATTCTTCAGATGCATCCCGACTTTACCATTATCGGAGATGAGGAAGCTTTTTCAAAAATCTGAGCGTATTGCACAAAATTTAATGCAGTATAAGCCTTAATTTTTTTATTATGGATTATTGCTTAGATAGACCTTGAAATGTTACTATAAGTCTTGTTTCAAAAGATTGCTTATAGTAGCAGGTAGGAATATGAAAAATTACTTTTTAAGTGAAAGTGACAAGATTGGGGAAGAGTGCGGCGTCTTCGGAATGTATGATTTCGATGGCGGTGATGTCGCACAATCAATTTATTACGGGTTATTGTCCCTGCAGCACAGAGGGCAGGAGAGCTGCGGTATAGCCGTCAGCGAGACAATGGGACCCAAAGGAAAAGTAACGAGTCATAAGGACATGGGACTGGTTAATGAAGCGTTTAATCACGACATTCTTTCGGGAATGCACGGTGATATAGGTGTAGGCCACGTTAGATACTCTACGGCAGGCTCAAGCACCAGAGAAAACGCTCAGCCCCTTGTCCTTAATTACGTTAAGGGGACTTTAGCCATGGCCCATAACGGTAATCTGGTTAATGCTCCGGAGCTTCGAGAAGAGCTTGCTTATACCGGTGCTATTTTCCAGACAACCATTGATTCAGAGGTCATTGCTTACCACATCGCAAGAGAGAGGCTTAATACTTCAAGTGTTGAAGGCGCTGTGGCAAATGCCATGAAAAAGATTAAGGGAGCATACTCACTGGTTATCATGTCTCCCAGAAAGCTCATCGGAGCCAGAGATCCCAACGGCTTCAGACCCCTTGTAATAGGAAAAAGAGATAACTGCTATATCCTTGCATCCGAGACCTGCGCTCTTGATACCATTGGTGCAGAGTACATCAGAGATGTAGAGCCTGGAGAAATTGTTACTATCTCTCCTCAAAAGGGTATAGAGTCTAACAGACAGATGGTAGGCAGCGTAAAATGCGGCCATTGTATTTTTGAGTATATTTATTTTGCAAGACCGGACAGCATCCTTGACGGTGTCAGCGTATACGAATCCAGAATCAAGGCAGGACGCTTCCTTGCTCAGGATTCACCTGTGGAAGCTGATGTTGTAGTAGGCGTTCCCGAATCAGGAAATTGCGCAGCCCTTGGTTATTCAATGAAATCAGGAATACCATATGGACAGGCCTTTGTAAAAAATCAGTACATTGGAAGAACCTTTATTAAGCCAGGACAGAAGAGCCGTGAAAGCAGCGTGCAGGTTAAGCTTAACGCCTTAAAGCATGTGGTTGACGGTAAGAGAGTTATCATGATCGATGATTCCATTGTCCGCGGAACCACATCGGACAGAATTGTGAGAATGCTGAGAGATGCAGGAGCTACAGAGGTTCACATGAGAGTCAGCTCGCCGCCGTTCTTATGGCCCTGCTATTTTGGAACGGATGTCCCTGCAAGAGAGCAGCTTATCGCTTATAATAGAAGCATCGATGATATATGTAAAATAATCGGTGCAGATTCACTGGGATATCTTAAAGAAGAGAGACTTGAAGAACTCGTTGGACATAAATTCGATATCTGTAAGGGATGCTTTACGGGAGAATATCCTGTAGCACCTCCGGAAGAAGATATCAGGGGCGAGTTCGAGGAATAAAAAGAGTATAAATATCATTGTCAGAAGAAGCTTTTGCCTTCTCCCTCTGGGAGAAGGTGTCAGCGAAGCTGACGGATGAGGGAAAAGGAGAAACAAATGAGTACAGATCGTTACACCAGCCCGCTTTCAGAGCGTTATTCAAGCAAGGAGATGCAGTACATCTTTTCACAGGACATGAAGTTCAAGACCTGGAGAAAGCTCTGGATAGCCCTGGCTGAGATTGAGAAGGAGCTTGGTCTTAACATCACAGATGAGCAGATTGAGGAGCTCAAGGCACATCAGGATGACATCAATTATGATGTTGCAAGAGCAAGAGAAAAGGAAGTTCGTCACGACGTTATGAGCCATGTTTATGCTTACGGACAGCAGTGCCCCAAGGCAGCAGGCATCATTCACCTTGGTGCAACAAGCTGCTATGTTGGTGACAACACAGACATCATCATCATGACAGAGGCTCTTAAGCTTGTAAGAAAAAAGCTTCTTAATGTTATAAGCTGCCTTGCAAAGTTTGCTGATGAGTATAAGGATCTGCCTACTCTTGGCTTTACACATTTTCAGCCTGCTCAGCCCACAACAGTAGGGAAAAGAGCATCCCTGTGGCTTCAGGACTTCACTATCGATCTTGAGGACCTCGACTATGTTCTTGATAATATGAAGCTTCTTGGTTCAAAGGGTACAACAGGAACACAGGCATCCTTCCTTGAGCTTTTCGACGGAGACCTTACAAAGGTTGATAAGCTTGATCCCATGCTTGCTGACAAGATGGGCTTTAAGGGCTGCATGGCAGTATCAGGTCAGACCTACAGCCGTAAGATCGATATGAAGGTTGTAAACGTACTTGCCGGAATTGCATCATCAGCTACAAAGATGGCTCAGGATATCAGACTTCTTCAGCACCTTAAAGAGGTTGAGGAGCCCCATGAAGCAAAGCAGATCGGTTCATCCGCAATGGCTTATAAGAGAAATCCTATGAGAAGTGAGAGAATCTGCTCACTTTCAAGATACGTTATCGTAGATACACTTAACCCTGCAATCACAGAGATTTCACAGTGGTTTGAGAGAACTCTTGATGATTCTGCAAATAAGAGACTTTCCATCGCTGAGGGCTTCCTTGCAATCGATGGTATCCTTGATCTTTGCATGAACGTTACAGACGGTCTTGTGGTTTATCCCAAGGTTATCGAGAAGCGCCTTATGTCAGAGCTTCCCTTCATGGCTACTGAGAACATCATGATGGATGCCGTTAAGCTTGGCGGAAACCGTCAGGAGCTTCACGAGAAGATCAGAGAGCTTTCAATGATCGCCGGCGACCACGTTAAGAAGGATGGTCTCGACAACGATCTTCTTGATATGATCGTAAAGGATCCTGCTTTCCACATGACAGAGGATAAGATCAAGGAGTGCTTGGATCCGGGGAAGTATACAGGCTGTAGTGCACATCAGGTTGAGCGCTTCCTTGCAGAGGTTGTTAATCCCATCCTTGATGCCAACAAAGAAGAGCTTGGTCTTACAGCAGAAATAAATGTATGACCTTCCGAATTCTATTTTTTACATGTAAAAAACGTACATCTAAATAACAAAAAAAGAGCATCAAAAGTAAAATATCGCTACTTCATTTTCTGTATGTTATGTTGCATAATATTTAATATGCACTAACAACCAAGTACAGAAAATGAGGTAGTTTTTATATGGGAAAGACATGGGATATTAAGAAATTTGCGGAAACTGCACGAGCTGCAGCAGCAGAAGGTATTGTTCTTCTGAAAAATGACAGAGGTGCGCTTCCGATTGAGAAAAATGCTAAAGTAGCAGTTTTTGGTAGAAGCCAGATGAACTATTACAAGAGCGGTACAGGTTCAGGCGGTATGGTTAATGTAGACTATGTTGTCGGCATATATGAAGCTCTTGAGGCATCAAAGAAATTCAAGCTTAACAAGAAAGTAAGAAAAGCATACGAGGAATTCGTTAAGGAACATCCCTTTGATACAGGTGTGGGCTGGGCAGCAGAGCCCTGGTTCCAGGAGGAGATGCCTCTTACGGATAAACTTGTAGCAGACGCTGCAAAGGAATCTGACGTTGCTATTTTCATAATTGGAAGAACAGCAGGTGAGGATCAGGACAGCAAAAACGAGTCCGGAAGTATCCTCCTTACAGATACTGAGAAAGATGCAATCGGCAAGCTTTCAAAGAAGTTTACACGTACAGTAGTGCTTCTTAATGTAGGTAATATCATTGATATGAGATGGGTGAAGGAGCTTGATCCCGCGGCAGTACTTTACGTATGGCAGGGCGGTCAGGAAGGCGGTAACGCAGTTCTTGACGTTCTTACTGGTGACGTTAATCCTTCAGGTCATCTTGCAGATACAATTGCAGAGCGCATCGAGGACTATCCTTCAACTGAGAACTTCGGTTCTGAGAAGGAGAATTTCCAGAGCGAGGATATTTATGTAGGATATCGCTATTTTGAGACCTTTGCTAAGGATAAGGTTCTTTATCCCTTTGGTTTTGGTCTTTCATATACAGAGTTCGCCATCGAGAAGAAGTCCTTTAAATATGATAAGGATGCAGCTAATGTAGAGCTCACTGTTACAAACACAGGTAAGGTTCCCGGTAAGCAGGCAGTTCAGATTTACCTGCAGGCACCTCAGGGCAAGCTTGGAAAGCCTTCAAGAGTACTTGTCGGGTTTACCAAGACTGATATTCTTCCTGCAGGAGCATCACAGACAGTCGAGATCACTGTTCCCGACTACTGGATGTCATCCTATGATGATTCCGGAAAAACAAAGCATAAGTCCTGCTATGTAATGGAAGAAGGTACTTATACTATTTATGGAGGCTTTGATATAAGAAGCGCCGAGGCTGTAGGCGAGTTTGAGATTAAGAAGCTCAAGGTTACAGCTAAGTGCGAGGAGGCATATGCTCCTGTTCAGAGCTTTAAGAGACTTATTCCGGAAGAGGCCTGCGGACTTTTCGCAAAGGGCTACGAGGATGTTCCCACAAGAACCTCCGATCCCAATAAGAAGAGAAAAGCAGCTCTTAAGAAAGCTAAGGCATACACAGGCGACAAGGGCTATAAGCTTAAGGATGTTGCAGACGGTAAGGTTTCCATGGAGGATTTCCTTGCTCAGATTTCAGATGATGATCTTTGCGCTATGATGCGAGGTGAGGGTATGTGCTCACCTAAGGTTACCCCCGGTATTGCAGGAGCATACGGCGGAGTTACAGAGAATCTTAAGGGCTTTGGTATCCCTGTTGGCGGCTGCTCTGATGGCCCCAGCGGAATCAGAATGGACTGTGGTACACATGCATTCTCACTTCCTAACGGAACCTGCCTTGCATGTACTTTTAATGAAGATATAAACGAAGAACTTTTCAGATGGGAAGGTCTTGATCTTAGAAGAAATAGAATTGATGCCCTTCTTGGCCCCGGAATGAACATCCACAGAAGTCCTCTTGGCGGAAGAAACTTCGAGTACTTCTCAGAGGATCCGGTGCTTACAGGAAAAATGGTTGTGGCTCAGCTTAAGGGTATGCACAAATATGATGTCACAGGTGTTATCAAGCACTTCTGCGGCAACACTCAGGAGCTTAAGCGTCACTTCGTGAACTCTGTTATTTCTGAGCGTGCTCTTCGTGAGATTTATCTTAAGGGCTTTGAGATGGCAGTAAGAGAGGGCGATGCCCGCGCTGTAATGAGTACCTACGGCCCTGTAAACGGCATCTATACTTCAAGTAGCTACGATCTTCTTACCACAATCCTTCGCGGCGAGTGGGGCTTTGATGGTATTGTAATGACCGACTGGTGGGCAATGGGTAACGATGAAGCAGGCGGAAAGGGCAGCTACAAGAACCTTGCTTCACAGGTAAGAGCACAGAATGACCTTAACATGGTTAACAGCGATGCCGGTGCCAACAGCAATGATGATAACCTTAACGGAGCACTTAAGCTTGGAACAGTAACAAGATATGAGCTTGTAAGATGTGCTTCAAACATTTGTAATTTCCTTCTTAAGGCACCTGTATGGAAGCACAGCCTTGGTATTGAGTCTGCTCTTGATAAGGAGCTTGCAAAGGCTGTAGAAGCAGGTGATGATGCTATGCTCAAGAGCATGGTTCCTGTTCTTATGGATAAGGAAGAGATAGAGCTTGATCCTAAGCACTTAAAGGCAGAAAAAGGAGAGACAAAAGCTTTTGCCATTACTACTGCAAGAAGAGGTGTTATCACTGCCGAGCTTGTGATGAGAGCAAAGGATCAGCCTGCTATGGCGCAGCTTCCGCTTTCCATATTTATGGACAGAAATCTCATCCGAACCATCACTCTTACAGGTATGGATACTGAATGGCAGACAGTAGAGGTTGAACTTCCTCCGTCATTTATGGTCAACTATTATCTTAAGTTCTACTTTGGACAGGCAGGACTTGAGTTCAAATCCGTTAAGCTTAAGCTGACCAAGGACCTTGAGGATATGTTCAAGGGCGGCCTTGAAGCCTTAATGAAAAAAGACGAAGAGTAATTGGAGCCGTAAATGAGTATTACAAACAAACTTAAAAAGATCGCCAAAATGGATAAGAAGACTGTTGTAAAGAAGCTTCTTTCCTTTGATGATGTATATGTGACAGGCTACAGAAAATACAGCGATGATACCTTTCTTGGAATAACAGGTCATGGACAGTTCGATGTGGTTCCTGTAAGTAAAAGATACTGGTATGCAGATCCTGTGCTCTATACCCGAAACGGCAGTTCCTATCTTTTTATGGAAGCCTTTGATAAGAAAAAGGCAATAGGAACCGTCGCGGTAACAGAGCTTACTGTTGCCGGTGCCACCAAACCGGAAATTATTATCCGCGAACCTTTCCATATGTCCTTCCCTATGGTCTTTGACTTTAGGGGAGAGACCTATATGATACCTGAGACCAGTGCCGATGACTCCATACGCTTATATAAGGCGGTTATATTCCCTGATAAATGGAAGAACGTAAAAGTATTCAAGCTTGGAAGAAAATTCGTTGATACGGCAATTATCGACGTTTCAGAGGATACCATCAGAATACTGACCTGTGAGATAAGCCCTGACAGGGAGTACGAGTGCAGATTCCAGAAATTTACTATCAGCTTTGATGAGGAGAAGGGCTTTAGCATCGAAGAGGACGTAAAGTTCAACAGAGCGCAGGAATATGATCTTAAATCCAGAAATGGCGGAAATATCCTTACCTATGAAGGAAAGAGATATGTAGCTGCTCAGGAAAGTAAACAGACTTCTTATGGTATAGCCATGAATTTTTATCCCTACAGTGAAGAGCGCATGCTTCTTGCAGATAAAGCTAAATGGCATATACCTGCTGATGATATAATAGTAAAGGGAGCTCCTAAGGGGGATGGGGTCCATTCTTATTGTCACAATGATGCTTATGAAGTAATCGACCTTAAGTACATGGAGTGGAATCCTCTTAAATATGTCAAAAAAGTGTTGAGGAGACATTAACATGACCGTATTGGATGCACTGACACAAGACCAGCGCAGATCATTGGAAGAGGCTATGGGCATAATGAATCAGGTCTATGATAATGAAATAGATCCTGAGATATATGCCAACGAGCATTATGGTAATCCCTTGAGGATATCAGAGCCCTTCTCTATTTCAAGAGAGGGAGATGAACCTGCGGGACTGTCAGCTTTTATCGGCATGAAGCTTATTTACGATAAAAGAGTGATGAAGGTTGTCCAGGCTGTAGATGGTGCTGTAGCCGATTTTGCAAGAGGAAAAGGCCATTATTCCAAGGCTTTTAAGACCTTCGAAGAGAAAAACAAGGAGTGCGAGTTTATAATAGGACTCCCCAATAAAAACTCTTATCCAAGGCTGATACACTACGGATTTAACAGAGTTGTATGGCTCTGCCACTACATTTATGCCACAGCACCCTGGGGATTTGTATTTGGAAAAAACATAGCCACAAAAGTCCTTGATAAGGGCTGGAGAGCAATGCTGTCACTAAAGAGGGTTGAGCTTAAGGACAATGAGGAACTGGAGCTTTTCCCGGTGATTGGATACGGAGAGCTTGATAAGAATAACGTAAAAAAAGAAATGAAGAAGCTTTTCGTGCCCATATCCGATGAAGAAATATCCATCCTGTGGGCTGAATCCATGTGTCATTTCATGCATACAACGGATATATATCGCTGGAAGTTTTCATATAATCCCGATACTAATTTCTATTGGTCAGTTCTGAGGGAGAGAAATGGAAGACTTCGCGGATATGCTCTTTGCCATCTTAGGAAAAAGGCAAAGGGACACATGGTCATAATAGATGATTATCGTACCGATGCTAAGGATGATGCAGAGAAGATTAGAATCTACAAACTTCTATTCTCGAAATTCATTGATCTTGGCGGACTTTTGGAAGTGCCCTTCGCCAATGATGAGAGCGGAGATGGGGCTATCCTAAAAAAGCTCCATTTTATTAATGCAACAAATATACCCTTTGGGCTTCGCGGTGGCCCGCTGATAGTATCATCCAGCTGCCGCTACCGAAAACAGCTTGCAGGCTGTGAATTTAGAAATATCGACAGCGATGTGCTGTAAGTGAATAAAATGCAATATAAAAGCCGCCCGGTGGTAGTAAACCGGACGGCTTATTAAAATGGAAAGTTAACCTTTAACAGCACCTTCGATCATACCTTCCATGATCTGCTTCTGAGCGATAAGGAAGAGAATGATCATAGGCAGGATTGCAAGAAGTGCAGCTGCCAGAATCAGGTTCCACTGCTTTACGTAGGAACCTACGAAAGCCTGAACTGCAACGGGAAGTGTTTTAACCGGACCGTTCTGACCAAGCATCATTGAAGGCAGAAGGTAATCGTTCCAGATCCACATTCCGTTAAGGATTGTTACTGTTGTAATAACAGGTGTAAGAAGAGGGAAGATAACCTTGAAGAATACCTGCTCAGGTGAGCATCCGTCGATTGATGCTGCTTCCTCAAGATCAAAAGGAATTCCCTTTATAAATCCTACAAGGATGAATACTGTCATGGCACCGCCGAATCCCAGGTAAGCAAATACGATACCGGGAACGGACTTGAGCATCGGAATACCGATGAACTTTCCTACATCTCTGAATGTAGAGATAAGAGGCAGCATAACTACCTGGAAAGGAATGATCATGGATGCGATGAATGTGAAGTAGATCACATTTGACCATACAGTCTTGTTACGGCAGATAACCCATGCTGCCATGGCTCCGAATAAAGCAAGGAGACCGAGAGACAGAACAGTTATAAGTGCTGAATAACCAAAGGTCTGCCAGAATGTGAAGCTTGAGTTGTTAATAACTTCGTCAAGGTTTCTGACCAGCTTGCTAAAGGATGCACCGTTTAATCCGATAGGATTTGCAGTGATCTCATTTGAATCCTTGAAGGAGTTGATTACAACAAGGAAGAAGGGGAACAGTACATAAGCTGCAATTATAATTGCAATGATTAAGCGGATTACTACGCTGGATGTTTTTTCCTTGGTATGCATTATAATTCAACCTCCTTCTTGTTAGATATGCGAACCTGTAAAATGGATACGCAGGCCAAAATGATGAAGAACAGTACGGCCTTTGCCTGACCAAGAGCGTAGTTGTTCTTAATAACAGCTGTGTTATAGATATTAAGAGCCAGCATCTCGGTACCATTTGTGAGGTAGTTTCCAAAAATATCAACGGATCCCTTACCGTTTGTAAGTGCAAGGTTTACATCGAACTGCTTGAATGCACTTGTAAGTGTAAGGAATGTACAAATTGTAATTGTGGGAGCGATCATGGGAATCTTTATCTCAAAAAGAGTCTGCATGGGACCAGCTCCGTCAATAGCTGAAGCCTCAAGTACATCGCCGGGGATAGTATTAAGACCTGTGATGTAGATGAGCATTATGTATCCGGCGTACTGCCAGATATAAACTATGATAACTGCAAGGAAAGCTGTTCCTGTGTCAGCGATCATTGAATACTGAGTGTTAAATAACTTTGTAACAACGTTACTGAAAATGAACTGCCATATGTAACCAAGTACGATACCACCGATAAGGTTAGGCAGGAAGTAAGCTGCTCTGAAGAATCCAAGACCCTTTATTTTGGATGTGCAAAGAAGAGCCAGAAGGAATGCTACCAGGTTAACCATTATCATGTTACATACAACGAACAAGAATGTCAGGAATATAGACCAAAGGAAACTTGGCTGTGTAAACATACTTGTGTAATTGGTAAGTCCAACAGAATTTCTTACTCTGATTCCGTCCCAATCAGTAAAGGAATAACCAATACCAAGGAAGAGAGGAATGATAACTGTTACCAAAAAGGCAAACAGCAGCGGGAATAAGAAAAGAATGTTAATAATTGTACGGTGATGCTTAAGTGTGGGGAAGAAGTATAATCCTAAAACTATGCCTACAATACCCAGGATAAGTGTAGTGCCACGGAAAGAAGCTTCCGATTTAGTGAAATCCAGAGCGAGAGACCATATAAGTAGTCCTAGCCCTGCGATCAGGCAAAGTATGGAAAGAGCTCCTTTAGTCGAAGATGGTGTTTTCATGCAAGAATCTCCTTTATGGCCTAAAGCCTGTCAATAGATTTAAAGTTCTCTGCTAAGTAAATAATTTGATAAGTAAAATATGTTGAAAATCAGTTAGTATTACGAGATAAATCGGGCAGAGCATTTGCTCTGCCCGGTATTTATAAAAGTGACTATAAATTATTCAGCGTAGTAACCCTTGATTACAGATGAAATCTTCTCAACGAACTCATCAGCGTCAGCGATTGATCCCTTTGCATAATCTGCAAATACCTGACATGTCTCGTTCTGAAGACCGTCCTTCTTAAGCATTGTGTGCCATCCGCTGTAGTTGCCTGCATCGATGTAGCTCTTCATGCTCTTGTAGAAAGGATTTGTTGCTTCATACTGGCAATCATCGAAAGGAGATACAAGACCAGCCTTGTTTACAAGGATGTTCTGAGCTGAATCGCCTGCGCACCAGTTGAAGAATGCCTTAGATGCATCTACGTTGCCGTCCTTGTAAGCTACCCAGTATGACGGAGGACCTGCGATGATTGTGTTTATGCCATCCTCGAATGCATAAGGAGCAAAACCAACTTCGAATGATACATCATCAGGAGATGTTACACACCAGTTACCCTGTGTGATGAAAGCAAACTTGCCTTCTTTGAATCCGGCAACCTGCTCATCATATGTTCCGTCAACAAGAAGATGATCCTTGTCAGCGTACTGGTTCATCATACCAACGAACTCAGCGAAGTCCTTCATTCTTGCCTCATCGATCTGACCGCCGTCGTTAAGAAGATCGATGTATGTTGTGTCGTCTGCCTTAAGACCTGCATCAAGGTACTGACCAAATACGTGTGTACCTGAAGACCAGCCAAGGTTTGTGGGCTCTGCGCACCATGCGAATACAGCTGTAAGTCCAAGCTCATCCTTCTTTGCATCGATTGCTTCGCAAGCAGCCTTCCAAGCATCAGGGCTTGTAAGAGTAGAAGGATCAACGCCTGCCTGTGAAAGGATGTCAGCGTTGTAACCAAGAGCTGTAGCCTCTACTGTATAAGGGAAGCCGATTGTTCCCATGGAATCATTAACAAGCTCGAAGCCTGTCTTGTCTGTCCATTCTTCACCGGCGAGATCAGCAAGCATTCCGTCCCATGTAGCAGCCTGGTTAGCTTCGATAACGAAGATGTCAGGCATGTTGTCAGCCTGGTACATTTTCTTGAGCTCATCACCGGCGCTTGTGTCGCCACCGATTGTCTCGATAACAACTTCATTACCGGTCTCAGTCTTGTAAAGCTCAGCGAGCTCTTTAAGCTGATCGTTGATCTCAGGCTTACCATTAAGAAGTCTGATAGCGCCTGCTGAAGCAGTGGATTCAGCAGCCTCTGTAGACTCAGCAGCCTCTGTGGACTCAGCAGCCTCTGTGGACTCTGTAGCTGTCTCTGTTGACTCTGCAGTATCTGCAGCTGTGTCAGTTGTGCCGGTTGATCCGCCGCATGCTGTCATGCTGAGCGCCATTGTTCCGGCGAGAAGAATAGATAATACTTTCTTTTTCATGTTACCCTCCTTGTTGTGCACTTTGCTAGCCACTCGCATAGTGGTTAGCGGTTACTTTTGCGCATAAGTTTTATGCTACAAGTAAAATATCACGTTAATGGAATAATATCAAGAAAAAAATTTATAAACTTATCAGATTTTAAGACACCTTACGCGCAAAAGCCCGTCATCACTGACTTTGCAAAATTATTAAATTTTTGAAAAGTGAAAAAAGAAGAGCAATATGTTTTGTATACATATTGCTCAAACGTTTTCGGTATTCTTAAAGTTTTTATTGTATAGATTGTATAGTTATAGCCTGCATTTTACTGTATCCCGGATGATCAGCTCGGTAGGCAGTTGCACCTGTTTTGGAGTTTTCTCTCCCTTAATTCTTTTAAGTAGTATATCCGTAGCCATGATTCCCTTTTGCTTTACATCCTGGTGAACAGTAGTAAGAGCAGGTCTGTGGAGCTGGCCAAGCAGAGTATCGTCAAAGCCCGCAACGGAAATATCATCCGGTACGTTTATTCCTCTGTCCTCAAGGGCGCACAGGAGCTGTACTGCATACAGGTCGGATACACACATGATTGCATCAAACTCAGGAACTCGCTTGCATATTTCATCAAGGGACTGTTCAATGTCTTCGGTTCTGGGCTTAATCTGAAGGAACCAGCTTTCATCATAATGTATGCCGTTTCCTTCAAGAGCATATTTGTAGCCGGAGAAACGTTCATAGTCGACACCTCGCATATTATCTGACAGGAAGGCGATCTTTTTATGGCCCTGCTTTATCATATAGTTGACCATATCAAAGCAGCCTTGTCTGTCGTTTAGTCCTACATTTATGAAGTGCTTAAGACCTTCTATACTGTAGGTATCTATGCATACGATGGGCTTTTTGTACCTTTCACTGACACGGATTCCGTCATTGTCGATCATACCAAAGAGAAGGAGACCATCCACATTCCAGGTCGATACGTGACGCATTATCTCGTCGGTATCTCTTGAAATATAGAGCATCATAAAGTAGCCTGCGTTCCTTATGGATTCCTCGATGCCACCGATGAGTTCGGAAACGAAAGGATCCATCAGAAGATTCTCGTACTTGTCAGCACGGGCCTTCAGGGCAACGCCGATTATCTTCGATTGATTCTGTGCAAGATTTCTTGCATTGATATTTGGAACATAATCGACCTTCTTTAAGTAATCCTCCACAATTTTAATCGTGGCAGGAGAAACTTCTCCGGTCTTGCCGTGAATAACGTTGGAAACCGTAGTGGTACTCATATTTAGTTGTGTCGCAATTTCTTTAATTGTAATCATGAAAAAACCCGGTCATAAAATTTTACTTTACAAAAGTTCCAAATTGATTATATTGTTAACATAGCACGAGAAAAAAGTGCTGTCAAAAACTCGAAAATGCACATAATATAAGAAACTTTTGCGTTAAAGTTAAAACCAAGGATTTTTTTTGAAAGGAATAAAAGATGAATACTGTTTTTGGTAAGATAAATCCCATGACACCTGTGACTGATGAAATGGTTGAGACACTTAGTGTGAAGGAGTTTACAATTCCTTCTGATATACCTCACGGAGATATGCCCGGAGACAAGATAGAGATTGGCGAGAGCCATATTGCAAAGGCAAAGACTGTTTTCCCTAAGCTCCTTAAAGAGCTCTCAAAGGTAACTGCTGCAAATCCTTTTGGAAGAGCCGTTGTTACTGTATGCGGAGGATCAGGTGTAGGAAAATCCGAGATTGCTTCACTTCTTTCATATATGCTTGAGCAGAGCGGAATCGGAAGCTACACAATGTCAGGTGATAACTATCCTCACAGAATTCCTATGTATAACGATGCTGAGAGACTTCATACTTTCAGACAGTGCGGTATCAGAGGAATGGTTGACGGAGGTGCTATGAATCCCGAGAACTACGCTGTAGTCAAGGATTTCCAGGAGAAGAACGACGATGCCAATGCAGAGCATGTAAAAGAATATCCCTGGTTTGAAACTTATCTTGAGGCAGGTAAAAAGGGACTTGATGCATATCTTGGTACACCTAACGAGACCGATTTTGCAGAAGTTGACTCAATCCTTGCGGCTTTCAAGAACGGCGCAGATAAGCTCTGGCTCAAGAGAATGGGCAGAGACGAGAGCACACTTTGGTATGACGAAGTTGATATGTCTAAAAAGCAGGTTCTCATTATTGAGTGGACACACGGAAATACAGATTGCATGAAGGAGGTTGATATTCCGATCCTTCTTAACAGCACACCTCAGGAGACTCTTGAGCACAGAAGAAGCAGAGCTCGTGATGGTAAGGTAGACAGTCCTTTCACAATGATGGTTCTTGAGCTTGAGCAGAACAAGCTTATGGCACAGGCTCACAAGGCTAAGATCATCGTAAGTAAGCAGGGTGAGATCATCAGCTATGATGAATATAAGGCCCTCATGGGACTGTAAGAATACGACTTTAGTGTGCTCATTTTGTGAAGTGAGTTGATGGCTTCATTATTGGATTTAAAGGAGAGAATATGAGTAAATTTGTAGATAACGGACCTATGCTTAATGCTTATCCGGACAGTATGGGCGGTACTCTTAATGATATTGTGACAGTGCTTGAAAAAGAAGAGTTCAAGGATACCTTCAGTTCCTTCTATATTCTTCCCAGCATTTACAATACCGACCTTGATCGCGGGTTCTCAGTTATCGATTATGGTATCAATAAGGAACTTGGCTCAAAGGAAGATCTCGACAGATTAAGAGCTCTTGGAATCGACCTTAAGCTTGATTTTATTTTGAATCATGCATCAGTTCTTTCACCTCAGTTTCAGGATCTTTTGAAAAACGGTGAAAAGTCAAAATACGCTGACTTTTTCATTAACTGGAACAAATTCTGGGATGGCTGCGGCGAGATGACAGAAGAGGGCTACATTCAGCCAAGAGAAGACCTTATCAAGGATATGTTTTTCAGAAAACCCGGTCTTCCTATCCTCATGGTTCGCATGCCTGACGGAAAGGAGATTCCTTACTGGAACACCTTCTATCAGGAGGTTCAGTACAGAAAGCCCGATGCTCAGGATATAATTGCTGCAGTAGAGGATTATAAGGAAGCTCATGGCAGCGCTGCTTCTGTAGATGAGCAGGGCGGCGGAAGACTTCAGTATATGAGTGCTGAGAGAATCGCAAAGCTCGTATGCGAAGGTCTTGAAGAGGGCAAGAAGCCTGAAGAGATCGAATTTGGCAAGTATGAAGAGTATCGCGCAGCGGTTCTTGAATACCTTGCAAACGGCAGAAAATATCTTGGACAGATGGATCTTAACATCAAGTCAGATCTTGTGTGGGAACATTATGAAAATACACTTAAGACTCTTGCAGGCTACGGTGCAGCAATCGTAAGACTAGATGCTTTTGCATACGCTCCCAAAGAACCCGGCAAGAAGAACTTCCTGAACGAGCCTGATACATGGGATGTTCTTGAGAGAGTAAAGGGTATTGCTGATAAGAACGGAGTAAGACTTCTTCCTGAGATACATGACAGTTACAGCGCAGGAATTTATGAGAAGGTGGCAGACAAGGGCTATATGACCTATGACTTCTTCCTTCCGGGACTCCTTATTTATGCAATGGAAAAACATAGCGGAGAAGTTCTTGCTAAATGGGCAAATGAGCTTATGGATAAAAATATCCGCGTAGTCAACATGCTTGGCTGTCACGATGGTATTCCGGTTCTTGATCTTAAGGGATTTATTCCTGATGAAGAGATAGAGAATCTCATCCAGACCATCGTTGGAAGAGGCGGACTAGTAAAGAATCTTCACGGTCAGAAGAATATGTACTATCAGGTCAATGCTACATATTACAGTGCACTTGGTGCTGATGATCAGAAGATGCTTTTTGCAAGAGCAGTGCAGATGTTTATGCCCGGTAAGCCTCAGGTATGGTATCTTGACCTTTTTGCAGGCGAGAATGACCTTGATGCTGTTAAGAGAGCAGGTGCCGGCGGACATAAGGAAATCAACCGCACAAATCTCTCTAATGAAGCAATTAAAGAGATGATGGCTAAGCCTGTAGTTCAGAAGCAGCTTGAACTCCTTAGACTTCGTAACACCAATCCTGCTTTTGGTTTTGATGCAAAGCTTAGCATTACTCAGGACGGTTCTGTTACAAGCTTTACATGGGAGAACAACGGATCAAAGATTACACTTAAAGCAGATTTCTCTACCTATGAGTATGAGATAATTCAGTAATTTTGCGATGGTTTAAGCTTATGAAAATCCCTCATCAGGACAGACTGATGAGGAATTTTTTGTCTTATACAAGTCTCAAAAACATGAGGAACTTGCAAATGAATTTTCATACTTTATTATGAATCTTCAGTAGTTTTTGCAAATCTCTTTCATGCAAGATTGTATTTAATTTTACCAACAAATTCTTGTTGATAAATTCTCCATAGTATAAAATGTTTTAGTATGCTTAGATTAAATATGTGGAGGAGAGTAAGTTTCCCATGATATATGAGAATGTACTTGAGGCAGTAGGACTTGCGCTGGTGGGTGCAATCAGGCCCAGAAGCTTGCTCATCTTGAGGAGCAGTAATAATTCTTCCATTTACAGGAAAAAAGAGTATAATGTTTTAACGTAAAGGAAGTGGTATTAGGTATTATGAAAAAAGTTTTAAAAAAAATCTTGATTTTGGCACTGGTACTTGTGCCAGTTATTCTATGTAAGCCCGGGGTTATCGGTTATAACAGACTCGATAAAGTAGAGGCTTCATCCTTGACCGGTGCAGAGCTTCTCACCAAAGAATACACATTAAAAAATAGCAGTCAGCCTTATTATAAAAAACTTGATTTGGGAAAAGATTTACAGCTGGTTCTCTATTCGGGAAAAGTTCAGGCGAATCCAGCTAAATGCAAGTTTACATCAAGCAATAAGAAGGTTGCTACTATTGATAAGGATGGCGTGATTCATTCTGTAAAGACAGGACGCACGGTAATTAATGTAAAAGAGAAGAAAACAGGCAGAAAGCTCAAGATAATTCTTTCAGTAGCTGACGAGAGTACAAGAACATTATTCATAGGTGATTCCAGAAGCGTGGATCTCTTTACGGCAAAGCCGGGAACCTATGAGGGATATGTCAAACATGACATGGTGATTTACACCGCTGACGGAGCTGCTGACAGCTATGCTGAGAAAATTTTTAAATATACAGATCTTAGCGACTATGACACGGTTGTTTCATGGCTCGGAGCAAATAATTACGGTAATTTCAGCCCATATAAAAAGATTTACAACAAATTCCTTTCAAGGGGATTGAATTTAATTCTCTGCACAGTTGGTGCTGTAAAGCCTGAGTATTTCCCTGAAGGCGACGAGCACTACTTTGGTGTTAATATAATTGGTCACTATAACAGCTGCCTTAAGAAATGGGCAAAGGGTAAAAGCAGAGTAAGTGTAATAGATCTTTATAAGTATACAAAAAATAATGTGTACATCGAAACCAGAGATGGTGTGCATTATCTTCCAAAGCCTACCAAGGTTCTTTGGAAATACATTGTCAAAAAAGTATTTTCGTGATATCTTTGTAACGTTGCGAATAACCCATGCGTAACACAGAATGGAGGAAATATGGTTAAAGCAGTAGTTGGTGCAAACTGGGGTGATGAAGGAAAAGGTAAGATTACAGACATGATGGCAGACAATGCCGATGTGGTTGTACGTTTTCAGGGAGGAGCCAATGCAGGTCATACTATCGTAAATGAGTATGGCAAATTTGCGCTTCACACACTTCCATCCGGAGTTTTTCATCAGCATATAACAAATATTATAGGTAACGGAGTAGCTCTTAATATTCCTGTACTTATCGGTGAACTTCAGTCAGTTATTGAAAAGGGAGTTCCCACACCCAATCTTTTAATTTCAGATCGTTGTCAGTTTGTGATGCCTTATCACATTCTGTTTGATCAGTATGAAGAGGAGAGACTTGGCGGTAAGTCCTTTGGTTCTACCAAGTCGGGAATTGCTCCTTTTTATTCAGATAAGTATGCAAAGATCGGATTCCAGGTAAATGAATTATTCGATGAAGAACTTCTTAAAGAGAAGGTTGAGAGAGTTCTTGTAACAAAGAACATTCTTCTCAGAGAGCTTTATCACAAGCCTGAGATTGATCCTGCTGAGCTTCTTGAGACTCTTCATCAGTGGAGAGATATGGTTAAGCCTTATGTTGCGGATACATCTCTTTTCCTTGATAAGGCTATTAAGGAGAATAAGACTGTTCTTCTTGAGGGACAGCTTGGAACCATGAAGGATCCCGATCACGGTATCTATCCTATGGTTACATCTTCTTCAACTCTTGCAGCTTATGGTGCAATCGGCGCAGGAATTGCTCCTTACGATATTAAGCAGATTGTAGTTGTAAATAAGGCATATTCATCAGCAGTTGGAGCAGGTGCTTTCACATCAGAGATATTTGGTGAAGAGGCAGATGAGCTCAGAAGACGCGGTGGTGACGGCGGTGAGTACGGCGCTACAACAGGTCGTCCGAGACGTATGGGTTGGTACGACTGTGTTGCCAGCAAGTATGGCTGCAGACTTCAGGGCGCTACAGATGTAGCTTTCACTGTACTTGATGTACTTGGATATCTTGATGAGATTCCGGTATGTGTTGGTTATGATATTGACGGTGAGGTTACCAAGGAATTCCCTGTAACACACCTTCTTGAGAAGGCTAAGCCTGTTTATGAGACTCTTCCCGGATGGAAATGCGATATCCGTGGTATCAAGAAGTATGAGGAGCTTCCTGAGAACTGCCGCAAGTATATCGAGTTCATTGAGAAGGAAATCGGATATCCGATCACAATGGTATCCAACGGTCCTTCACGTGAAGATATCATCTATCGTGAGAGCCCTCTTAGCAGATAATTTGAGAGTAACTGATAGCCTCGCCGCTGATATTACGGCGGGGCTTTTTATCTAATTTGAGATAATTCCTTTTTATGGAGAATAATTATGGAGAATGAAAATAAAAAGACACCGCTTGCAAAGCGTGTAATTGCATGGGTCTGCATAGTTTTGCTTTTACTGGTATATGTGGTATTCTTTTTTGTAGCATTATTTGGTAAGACAGGCCCCGGCAGCGCTTTTCTTGCATGTGCAGCTGCAACTGTAGCAATTCCGATACTGGTATGGCTCATCCTTTGGGTTTACACTGCTCTTTCAGGAAAGAGAACAGTTGCATCCCCGGATCCCTACGGAAAATTTGATGGGGCATCAGATAAAGAAAACACAGATCAGTAATTTAGAAGGTGAAGAGATGGCTATAAAGACGGTTATTTTTGATATTGGCGGCGTTCTGGTGGATTTTAGCTGGGAGAACATTATCAGAAAACAGGGCTTTGATGAAGATATGGTACAGCGTATTGGTAATGCCAGTGTCAGAAGCAGTGCCTGGGATGAATTTGACAGAGGAGTCCTTGATACAAAGGGAATCATTGATGGATTTGTAAAAAATGACCCTGAGATAGAGGATGAAATAAGACTGGCTTTTAGCGATCTTACAGGTCTTCTGATAAAAAGAGAAAGGACCATTCCCTGGATAAAGGAGCTTAAAGGCAAGGGCTATAAAGTACTTGTTCTTTCGAACTTTTCCAAGCAGGCTCTTGATGCCAATCCCTTTATGCAGGAATTTTTAGATGAGATAGATGGCGGCATCCTCAGTTATAAGGATAAGGTGATTAAGCCCGACAGAGCTATCTATGAACTTATCACCAAAAGATATGATCTTGTTCCTGGAGAATGCGTGTTTATAGATGACACCGAGAAGAACATAATCGCAGCCAGAGATTTTGGCATGAACGGTATTGTTTTTAAGAGCTACGAGCAGGTAGAGAGCGAACTTCAGGCATTAGGAGTTTGCTGAAATAAAACAATATTCGATACAAAAACTTCTATAAGATAAATTGAAAAAGGATTACAATGAAAAAAGTGCTTGACAGATTTGAACTGACATTGTATCTTAGTTAGGTATGAAAACAAAGCAGAGGATTCCACTCTCACCCTGCGGCTACGCTGGCAGGTGTTAATATTTTCAGACAATGCATGAGATTTATGGTTTATATTTACGAATTGTATTATCATGACATTGGTTGTTTTGAAGATTATTAAGTGGATTCCTTGTGAGTCCACTTTTTTATTTACTATTGGAGGTACAAAGCAATTAGCAACAACGATTTATTCATCAATGAACAGATCCGAGACAAAGAAGTTCGTGTAATTGGGGTTGACAATGAGCAGCTTGGTGTTATGCCTATCGCTGATGCCAGAAAGCTTGCCGATGAAGCCGGTGTTGATCTTGTTAAGATCGCTCCCAACGCTAAGCCGCCGGTTTGTCGTATTGTTGATTACGGTAAGTTCAAGTATGAGCAGCTTCGTAAAGAGAAGGAAGCCCGTAAGAAGCAGAAGAATGTCGAGATCAAAGAGATCAGACTTTCACCCAACATTGATACAAATGACCTTAATACTAAGGTTAATGCAGCCAAGAAGTTCCTTGAGAAGGGCAACAGAGTAAAGATTACTCTTCGCTTCAGAGGACGTGAGATGGCTCACATGGGAGCAAGTGTGCATATCCTTACAGATTTTGCCAAGGCTCTTGAGGATGTTGCTGTTATCGATAAGCAGCCCAAGGTTGAGGGACGCAGTATGACTATGTTCCTTACTGAGAAGAAGTAATGTCTCCTGCAATTGCAGGTTACATATAAAGTAATTGTTCAAAAACATTCATGGATGATTACGCTGTCTTAGACAGGCTATAGCAATAATTTACAAGCATAGGAGGATTTAGTTATGCAGCACAAGATGAAAACAAACAGATCTGCTGCCAAGCGTTTCAAAGTAACAGGCACAGGTAAGCTGATCCGTAACAAGGCGTACAAGCGTCACATTCTTACAAAGAAGACAACAAAGAAGAAGAGAACTCTTAGACAGGCAGCAGTTGTTGACGCTACTAATGTTAAGAACATGAAGAAGATTCTGCCTTACGTTTAATCCAAGTATTATCGTTTAAGAGCAGTACCAGAATAATTTAGGAGGAAACAAAAATGGCAAGAATTAAAGGTGGCATGAACGCCAAGAAGAAGCATAAGAGAGTTTTAAAGCTCGCAAAGGGCTATAGAGGCGCTAGATCAAAGCAGTACAGAGTAGCAAAGCAGTCAGTTATGAGAGCACTTACATCTGCATTCGCTGGACGTAAGCAGAAGAAGAGAGATATGAGATCTCTTTGGATCACACGTATCAATGCAGCAGCTCGTCTTAACGGCATGTCTTATTCAAACCTTATGCACGGTCTCAAGCTTGCAGGTGTAGATATCAACCGCAAGATGCTTGCTGAGATGGCAGTTAACGATGCAGAAGGCTTCAAGACTCTTACAGAGATCGCTAAGCAGAAGATTGCTTAAACCCAAAACACTTAATGAGGTATTTTCGAATTTAGTGTTTTGGAGTTGCTCTGTCGAACGAAGTGAGAGCAGAGCTTCCTTAAATGAGGTATTTTCTAGACGCATTATCCCACATGGGATGATGCGTTTTTTCTTTTTATTCTTTACGTTCCACTTTCAATATTCCTGAAAATTGAAATTCTTATAATGTAATTATAAAAAGTATAAACAAGGATAAATTCTTTAGAAAAAAAGTCTGTAATCTATTGTAAATAGGCGCTTTTAAGTATAGTGTTGTATTGTAAGGGTAACCATGGATTTATATCACTGCAATCACAAATGAAAAAATATTTGAAAAATAGAAATAAATATTGATTTTTCTTTTCAAATGTTTTATCATAAATTTAACGTAAGTGTGAAATTTACTTTCAAGTGCGATGAAAAAGGCTGTACATCGTACTTGACAACTAAATAAATAGTTATTCAGGGCAAAACTATCGTGAGATAGCGACGCAAAGCTATAGGGTCTGCTTGCCTGGCAGACAGCCAGCTGCCTGCACAAATGATGTGCAGCTTTTACTACTAGATTATGTGCCTTGTTTGACGCGGTTTCAGACAGGGCATTTTTTATGTCTAAAGCGCCCTGGTAGTAAGAGAGGTACCTGATATGGCAATACGAAATTCAGGACAAAGAAAAGCAGAAGAATATATCAAGAGACATGCCTTTGCAAGAAGGTGGGGCTCTGTAATGCTGGTACTGGCTATGCTGGTAACAACAATAACGCTGTATTCAATGAATAGAGCGGCATCTGCTGTTACAGAAGAAGGTGCGGAAGATATAGGTATGGTCCTTGAGACAGAGGGCAATGATGCTGAAGCAACTGAGATAGACAGCGATGAGGAATATTCTTCAGATGAGGCAGAATCCTCTTATGATAGCGAGGATGAGAATACAGACGAAGTGTCCGAAGAGGAAAGTACTGAGGATATCGATGCTTATGAAGATGTTGCTGAAGAAACCGCGGACGAGTCCTATTCAGATGAAGCCTCCGAAGAAGCTTCAAGTGAAGTATCAGAGGAAGCTGCAGATGAAGCATCAGAAGAAGCGAGTGATGAGGACGCTGATGCAGTTGATAATGAAGATGTTTCAATAGAAACTATAGCTGGCGCACTGGATGAAGAGCTCACACAGGATGTAGAGCTTACTGTTTCCTACGTGGATCAGGACGGCGAGCTTATACTTGGAGAAGACGGCGAAGCTCTGGCTGACGAAAAGAAGATCAGTCTTATGGACAGCATGATCTTCGAGGATGATGCCAGAACAATTGATGGTCATAATTTCAAAGAAGTAATCTACGAGTACTACAACGAAGATAAAGAAGAAACAGAGAAGATCGCTATCGAGAAGATAACGGTTATGATCTATACTACTTCTGATGATGAGGGCTACAAATATTACGAAGTAGTTCCAAAGGATGATCCTGAGACTGAAGAGGATGAATCTGAAGATGTTATGGAAATCAAACTCGACACTAACCTTACATTCGTTTATGAGAAGGTAGAGGAAGAGGTTTCTGAGGAAGAGGAACAGACTGATAAAACTGTAGAAATCCCCGAGTCTGTAGATCTTGCAAAATACGTAACGAAGACAGTTATTGAGCGCCAGACACCGGATGGTGAATGGGAAGAAATCACAGAAGATCAGATTATGCCCGGTGACAGCCTCCGTATAACAATTAAGTATGAGCTTCCTGAAGAAGCTTCAGCAAGTGATGATATCCACTATGAGATTCCTTCTAAATTTGGCACAGTTGAGAGTACTGAAAAGTCTATCGATGGTGCAGACGGCACAGTAGAAGTATCGGAAGACAATAAGGTTAAAGTTCAGTATTCTGATGAACACAAGCAGGGAATAAAAGAGAAAATCCAGAGTGATGACTCAACAGAAGAAAACAGTGATGATAATGCCGGTAATGGAAAGAAAAGCAATGACTCCGCCGGCATTGCTAATCGCTTTTTTCGTGCTATCTTTATAAATCCTTTTGCAAAGGGAGGACTTGTTTCAAGTTTTTTTAACCAGTTCGTAATCGTGGCTCATGCCGAGGAAGGTAATACCGGAAATACCTCCAGCGGTGAGTTTACGACTTATACAAGTGTTCCCGGCATGCAGATCACAGGACTTTCAGTTACAAAAAATCCTCAACCCGGTTGGCTGGATAATGCATTTACATACAGTGGAGGTACACCTATTTCATCCGGTGCTGAGGTTGGAAATGGTGACACACTCCTTTTTACTATGTCTTATAAGCTTGGAGCAGGGACACTTAGTTCAGGTGAGGTGCCTAAATATAATCTGGCAGACCATGAAATTGATGTGGAAAATGATATAAAGGGATACATCTACAACAAGAATAATGTTTTTGTAGGTACGTTCTTTATTGATAGTAAAACAGACATTGTCACATTTGATTTTGAAGAAGAATTTGCAAAACTGAATGATACTCAGCCTATTGATGGTAAATTTTTCTTTGCAGCTAAGGCAAATCTTAATGAGAATGAAAATGAAAAACCTATTCATTACGACTTTGGCGGCCCTGCAACTTTTGATATAAAAATAGTCAGAGTTTACAACTATGATCTGGGTATTGAAAAGAAAGGCAATGCCACACTTGATGCAAATACAAAGACTATAAATTATTCTATCAAACTTACAACTAACCAAGGGTCAGGTGATGAAATCAATCTGGAGGATGTTCTTACAGTATTTAATGATTACTCCGGCAATAACGGACAGAACGATGAGCTTACCAATAAAATAAACGTTGCTGAGGCTATTAAAGGAATTATTGTAATGAAGGGAGAAAATTCTTCAGTATCTGTTCAGCCTACCTTTTCCGGTAACAAGTTTAGTATGTCACTTAAAGGGCTGAAAAAGGGAGAGAGCTATACCATTACTTATAAGCTGGTAGTTCCGGACGATATCGTTAATAACGGTAGTGCTCTTAAAATTCATAACAAGGCAAATGCAAAGTATGGAAAAGATCAGGAAGTATCCATGGAGTGTGATACTACATATGTAGGAACGTTTCCTGATATATACAAAAAAGGTTCTGCAGATAAGAGCAGAAGAACTGTTACCTGGACTATAAAACTTAATACCAGGGGCAGAAATCTAAAGGGATTTACTTTATCGGATAAGAAGATGAATTCATCTATACAGTATGTGCCCTATGAAGGAAATGTAACGGTTACATCAGTAGTTGGTGGTAATGGCGTAACTCCTTCACTTACTCAAGGCAGCACTATAAGCCTCAAGGACGGCTATAAGTTTGAGGTTGATGATTATAGTACCTATACTTTCACATATAGCTATGTCTACACAAATGATGATATTTCCTGGGGCTCAGGTATCTATAATAAGGCATTTATATTAAATGTAGATAAGCAGGGAAATGAGTATCAGGGCTGGGTAGGAATATCTGATAACAGTTATGCTGACAAAAAGAATGATGGCTACGAATGGGATAACGATAACTGGGTAAAACTTAAGTGGAACGTATCACTCCTTGCCCCGATATACAACAATGATGGAGCTAATAAATCTGAATACTGGACCTATGAAGATATAATACGTGATTCAGCGCAGGTTATAACAGAGGATCAGTTAACTGTTATCGAGAACAACTTAAGGAGTGCGCTGACAGCTGTAAATTACGCAGGTACTATCAGAGTTGAGAAGGGTGAACAGATCACAGTAAATGGCAGCAATGGAGTAAACAAAAGCGGCTATAAAGGGTTTAAAGTGTACTTCTACGGAGATCTGAACACCAATGTGAAGTTTTCATACTACTCATACGGTTACAGAGGCGATGGAAGCGAGGATATCAGATTTTACAATAATGCAATTGTATATGGCAAAGAGATTGGCGATAGCATAGGGTTTGATAAGCTTAAGATAGAAAAAAAGGACGGCAATCGCGTAGGCGGAGCGTCACAATACGAGTATTACGATGATGCACTTTTTAACGAGGGAATTCTTACCTGGATAATCAAATTTACAATCCCGCTCAATACCAGATATGACAAGCTGGTTGTTACAGATACTCTTCCTGAAAATGTCACACTGATTGAGAATGGCTATGTGACAAAAAGTGGTATTACCATTAATGGTTTGGAACTGGGACAGGATGAAAGCTTCCAGAATACCAATTATGTAAGACCGCTTGAAGAAAACACTCTTGCTTACTATGAGGGAAAACTTGAAAAGGATGGCAGAAATATTAGAGTGTCTTTCAACCCTCAGAAACTTAAGGGTGAGATGACCGGTTCGTCAGTAGATATGTATCTCAGAGTCAGAGCAAAGATAAATGGTGACTTTGATTTCGCAACACTCAAAAAAGGTGTGTTTACTAACACGGTTAAAGCAGGCACCGAGGATAATGACGAAATAGTATCGGATTTACAGACTCAGACAATTACCAAAACAGAATCCTTCATAACGAAGAGTGCTATTACAGGTATCGAAGGCACCAGAAACACTGTTGAGTATAGTCTTGATATTAACCCCAATGCATCGGATCTTTTGCCAAACGGAGACACACTTACACTGACAGACAATCTTGTAGCACAGTGTGCTGCGGAATCAGCTGCTACTCTTTTGAATGACTCCATAAAGGTATATCAGGTTATAACTGATGAGCAGGGAAATCAAAGGGAAGAAGAGCTTGATTCAACAAAATACAGTTATGAGACAACGACAAATTCAGCATATACGGATTACTGGAGGCATTATTCAAATACCAGCACTATAGTATTTAAGATACCTGACAAGATGCATCTGAAGGTTAAGTATAGATATACCTTTACTTTTACAGGAGCTTCCAATGACCAAATCTGGCCTGAAATTGAAATTAGCAATACTGCAACTCTGGAGGGGGTTTCAGTGTCCGGAAACAATGATCAGGAAAATACAAAATTCGTCATCGATAAAGCAGGCGTAAATGCAGATGTCAAAGGAATAAATGTATTTAAAAAAGATAAGGATACAGGAGCTGCCCTTGCAAATGCTGTATTTAAACTCTATAAGTGGAATGGCACTACCTGGGAGGAAGTAAAAGAATATACTTCAGCAGCTGATGGCCTAATGGCTATATCGGATATTGTATTTAACAATGCCTACAAGCTTGTTGAAATCACGCCTCCGGCAGGATACCTAAAGAGTGATAAGGAGCTGCTGTTCTACATAAGTGCAAGCGATGAGAAGGAATTCCCATTGAACATACCGAAAGATTTTCAGGCGCTTGGCGGAATGATTTGTACTCAGGGACAGGAAATTCCTTTTGTAAATGAAAGCAAAAAGACCAGTATCACAATAAACAAGAACTGGGTAAATGCTGATGCTGCTACAAAGCCAAACAGTATTTCGGTAAAGCTTGCAAGAAGGTATGTAGTTAACGCAGATGCGCCCACAGGAACCTATTACACGGTGCATGTTGATCACAGAAGCGGGGATAATGGCAATATAACGGATTATACCGGATTCCCCTCTGTAAAAGCGGGATCAACTCTGAAATTCACTATATATGGAATAAATCTCAGTACACATGGACATTTACCGACAGTCACAGTAAATGGAAATGTAATGGATGTTTCATCATTGTTTGATACCAGTGGTGAGCAGTTTGTGGAAATCAGCATTCCTGTTGATAAAGACCTGAATGTTACGGTTAGAGACAACACTCAGATGGATGGATGGGATGAACTTCATCCCAGTATCTCTTCAGATAGACTTAGAAGGGCAGGCAGCAGTTCATCGGAGGTGGAAGATGAAAGCTTCCAGAAGTACATCACGATTACTCCGGATAACGACGGATACTGGTCATGGAACTCATTGGATCAGAACGCCGGACTGGACAGATATCACGAGGAACCAATACAGGGTGCGGATGGAAAAACAGTAACTAAGAAGTATGAGTATCTCTATTACATCGAAGAAGTCAGTTCCGTTTATTACACCGCAAAAATATCTGAGAACAATGAGGTAGGAATAAACAGCGGAGAGTTTACAATAACCAATACCCGTAATGATATTCAGCCATACTCACTTCCTTCAACAGGCGGATCGGGAAGACTTCCTTTCACAATCGGCGGAATAGCACTGGTTACACTGGCACTTGTTGGAGAAGAGATTGTAAGAAAGAAAAGGCGGAAATACAATAAATAAAATTTTCGTAAAATTTTCGTAAAAAAAATATTACAAAAACTAGGCTAATGTATTGATTTTTATTTTCAAAAGTTCTAATATGATTTTACAACAACACGTAATAAGGATTTTTGATAATAAGTGAAGAATGCAGGGCAAAGCTACCGCAAGGTAGTGACGCAAAGCTAAAGGGTCTTTTTCGATTTTGTTAAGTCGGGACAGATAGCCAGCTGCTGGTGCGCTTAGGATCTTAGAAATAAGAGAGGGGGGCATCATAGATTCTTTTGGTGATGCGTAGCCCTGTTTGACCTCAAACGGGCTATTTTTTGTACCCTATTGCAATAAAGAGAGAGTTTATGGCACAAAAAGAACTTAGGAAACTTAATAGAAAAGAACTTCTCCAGATGATGGTTGAGTACTCGGAGGAAACTGAGGCAGCCAGAGAGCATGTTAAAGAGATGCAGGAGAACTTTGACAGGGAGAGAGAGCAGCTGATCGCACAGATGGCGGAAGAGAGAGCTGAACTGCTTTCCAAATTTGATGAAGAAAAAGCAGAGATGCGTGCAAAGTTCAACGCTCAGCGCGAGGAATATGAATCTAAATGTAATGGCGATATCGCGGGGTTAAAGGCCAGACAGGAAAGAGAGATAAACGGCATCAAGGGTCGCTACGAGCGTGAGATAAAGGAACTGAACGAACAGCATGAAAAGGAGTTTGATGGCTTCAGGGCACGCCTTGAAAGAGAGAAGGCAGCCATAAGGGCTGAGGTCGATGACAAGCTCGCCAAGATTGAAAATGCAGGCTCTTTAGCTGAAGCACTTTTGTCAATAAATGGGGTTTTTGACGGAGCGAAGAAGGCAGCAGAAGAGTTTGAGCAGATCACTAAGAAAAGCAAGAAACATAAATAGATAGTCGTGTCAAGTACGAATTATGAAACAAAGTATTCATTTTCGGTACTTTTTGGGACAAGGGCTTTTAGTATAATGAGAGAGCGCGCTTTTGCGGGTAATCATTTGGAAGTAAAGAATAGTGGGTAGTATGAGCACAGAAGAAAAGAACAATCAGGATGTGATCAAAACTCCGGATGAAAATTTTAATAAAGAGAACGGGTCAGATGGCAGCTCCGTTACGGCCGCAGTTAAGGACAGTAAGCCTTCTCTTGAAGAACTGAGGGCAGAGCTTAACAGGGAGTACAGGAAGCACGACTACACAAGGACACTGAGGAACACCCTTATAGTAATTGTGGTTGTAGCAGCTCTTTCGGTTCTGGTTTCCAGCTTTTTCATCACGGTTCTTAAGGTAACAGGTGACAGTATGACACCTACCCTTGAAACCGGACAGCTGGTTATAGCTTATAACTACAGCACCTTTGAACCGGGAGAACTGATTGCTTTCTACTACAACAACAAGGTACTGGTCAAGCGAGTTGTAGGAAGCCCCGGGGACTGGATAAACATCGATGATGCCGGCCGAGTTTTTGTAAATGGTGTAGAGCTGGATGAACCTTATGTCTCGGATCCAAGCCAATATGCTACAGGAGTGGGCGAGGGAGACAAGATAGAATTTCCTTACCAGGTGCCTGAGAACAGATATTTTGTTCTTGGTGACCACAGAACAGAATCAATTGATTCCCGTTCAAGCACGGTAGGATGCGTAACCGTTGAACAGCTTATCGGTGAAGTGGTGTTTAGGATTTTCCCTTTCAAGAGCTTTGGAAGGTTGTAATTTAGGTTTTTTAGAAGAAAAGTAAGAAGAGTATTTAAGAACTGTTATGTGTAAAAGATTTATGGGTGGTATGAAGTGATGTTGGGACAAAGAAATACTAAAGCTGACAAATACTTGAGAAGGCATGATACCAAAAAGAAGTGGATCTCCACGATGCTGTGTGTGGCCCTTCTTACGGGGACGGTATCAATGTATATCCTCAATAAACCGGCAACTGCCATGACGGAGGACGGTGCAGAGAGTATCGGTGTAGTTATGGATACCGCCGGTACCAACAGTGCTACCGAGGACAGCTTCTGGGAGCCTATTCCGGAGGAAGAGCGTACTGCATCAAACGGCGACGCAGAGACCGGTGAACAAGAAAATGCTGAGACTGCAGAAAATGCCGCTGGAGCTTCAGATGTGGCAGTAGATAATACAGATGCACAGGCTACTGATGAAGCGGAAGCAGCTAATGAGGCAGTAGGCAGTGATGAAGTGGTGGTTTCCGATAATTCTGAGGAAACAGACGCTACAGATGCAGATTCATCAGAAATAATTTCTTCTGACGATGAAACTTTGGAGAATTCACAGGAAGCTAATCCCAACACGGACGGAACCCTCTCAACTATTCCGGAGTCAGTAAATCTGGCTGATTATGTCACAAAAACTATATTTGAGAGAATGGTTCCCGATTCTGAAGATGAGTGGGAAGAGATTTCCGAAGAAGATATAAACGAAGGCGACATCGTAAGAATTACCCTCGTATATAAACTTCCAAAAGAAGCAAAGGCGTCTGATGATATTTACTTTGACATTCCTGAGGAATACGGAATTGTAGATTTAGAAAAAACTGCTTTGGAAAATGGTACCGGAGAGTATGAAACAACCGAAGATAATAAGGTTAAGATTTCGTATAACGAAGACGTTAAAGAAGAAATAAAAAATGAAGTAGAAGAAAATAATCAAAATGATGATTATTCTTCTCTTAGGAGGCTGGAATCTTTTTTTATAGCTAACAAGGCAGCTATTTCAAGCTTGTTGTATATGAAAGCATACGCCGCAGACAATGAATATGAAGAGAGAGTTATTCTATATGCGACACGCGGATCATCAGATGAAAATAGCAGAGTAGTTATTGATAAGGTTCAGGTCCAGAAATATGAAAATGGAAATTGGGTTGATGTAGGATCAGATGATTCCGGTGAAGAACATACTCAGGTTGAAGAAGTAAGTATTGCAAATGGTGATACACTGCGCTTTTTCATGGATTATACAGTTCCGAGAGGAACACTTGATTATTCTACAGAGGAAGGGCGGACAATAGAAGGCTATATACCCAAGACTGTCAGACCTCTTGAAGAAGAATATGGTAAGGTTAAAAACTCATCAGGAATGGACGTTGGTGATTACAAGCTAGGTACTGACGGAAAATTAACAGTAGTTTTTGATGAATTATTTGCGAAACAGAATGAAACACATGCAATTAAGAGTTCATTCTATTTTGATGGATTGTTTTCTACTGACAAAGAGGAAGGAAATGCTGAATTCAAGTTCAGCGATAACGTAAATATTCTGGTTCCAATTAAGAAGGTTGAAGAAAAACACGATTTAAGCCTTGAAAAAACTGCTGAAAAGAAAGATGGCAGGGTAGTATACAAGATTGTTATAAGCAGTATGAACGGAACTGATGGTGACATTTCACTGTCAGATAAAATGAAAATAAAGCTGGTTGAGAAAAACGGTAATGAGACGGAAAAAGCAGATCAGCTTAACCAAATCAGAAACGGGAAAGTAGAAAGTCTTAAGTTAATAAGAAAAGATGGAAGTGAATCTACTTTAAATACCGGTATAAACGACTTTAAGGATTTTAATATCACCTTACCTAAGTTAAATGCGGGTGAAAAATATATTTTAACCTATAGTGTCGAATACAAGCCTGCAGAACATGTAAAGCTTATAAACAGTGCTACGACAGAAGCCGGTAAAGATAAAAAGAGCCAGGAATATACCGTTGAGTTTAATCCTTATCCGACATTAAGCAAGTATGGAAGCTTTGATTATTATAACGATAAGATTATCTGGGTTATTGAAGTAAATTCCAATGGCAATGATCTTAGTGGATATAAAGTTGTTGACAAATATATAGATCCTAAGAATGGAAACGAGAAAGAATACCACGGGAAAGCGATTCTGACTAAGCCAAATGGAAGCACTGTGGAAGTGAACTTGCCCTATACGTTCACTAAAGAAAACTACAGTTCAGAGAACGAGAAGTACAGGTTTGAGTATTCTATAGATCCTAAGGAATGGAGAGAAAGGGCACAGACTACAGCTACTAATAAGGTTGTAATCTCAAAGGGACCTGAAACTGTAGCAGAGTCTGAAGCAACGGTGACAATTCCCGGAGAGGGAGAATTAGTCAAAGAAGCACAATCTGGTGAAATTAAAGATGATGTAATAGAAATTACATGGAATGTTACTATTCATGGCAAGATTTCAAACACCCATGAGCCAGGACAAAAACCCGGTTGGACCTACAATGACGAATTATCGGATGGCTATTTTACAGAACAGCAGATTAACGAATTAAAAGAAGTTGTTAAAAATATCCATGATTTCGGAAAGAAAGCAGAAGTTACTCCTGTTAAGAAGGATGGGTTAATTACCGGTTTTAGTATAAGGTTTGATAAAGAGTTACCAAAAGATAAGTCAATAAGCTTTACATACAAATCTTCTTATAAGATCACTGATAAGAATTCGGCTGTAAGTATTTTGAACAAGGGAACGGTTAAGGATAAGTCCGTAGAAGGAAAATATGACTACACCCCTTATGTTGAGAAATATGATTACGATGCAGTTGCCGCCGGAAAGGATTTAAGTGAAGCAAAAAAGCCTCAGGAAGTTAAAGAGTATTCTGATATAGATGGAATTCTTTCATGGGGATTTTTGGTAAATATTCCTAGTGATGCTCCGGATGGCGAATTTAAACTGGTGGAGACATTACCCGGATCGGTTAAGCTTTTGGAGAGATCAGAAGGTGTTACCGGATTAGCTGTATCAGAGGATAAAAATGTACTTGGGCATAGTCCAAGAATATTTGATCTGACAAGTACAAACAAGACTGCTGAAGTTACCTACAATAACACGAAGATTAAAGCCACAGTTGCTGATGGTGAAGATAATAACGATGTTGTGACAATCAATATACCCTGCAACAGTAACCTTAAAGGGAAAACACTTTACTTCGCGATTAAAGGACAGATTGATCCTAACTATCAGTGGAAGGGTATTGACAGTGAGGGCAATCCTACTGTAGAGCGCTTTGACAATCAGATAACACTGTATGATAGCAATAATAGCGAGCTTGGCGGAGATTCATACTACGAAGAAGTAATTCGCAAGAATGAAATTATCAAGAAGACTGCGAACGGACCCGAAGAAGGTATCGTGTCTTACAAAGTTGAAATAAATAAGTATGCAGAAGATCTTCTTGAAGAAAAAGATGAACTTACCTTTACTGATGTTCTTAGACTTAAATATTATACCTACGATAAAAAGGAAATATATGCTAATGCAACATTGGTTCCGGGCTCATTCAAGGTTACAAGAATAAATGATGATGGTACAGCTACTGTATTAGAGCATGGTGTGGAATACAGCTATACAACTGATTCCAGGCTCGAAGAGAAATCTAGTGGAAGCGATGGATATTACCACAATTATGAAAGAACAAACACCATTACGATGCCGATTAAAGATAAACAGCATCTGATTGTGGAATATCAGTACTTATTCAAGGGAACAGAAGGACTTGATATAACTGCTGAAAATATAGCAACATTGGATGGCTTTTCTGATGTATCATCCAGCGATAAAAGACAATTCCAGATCCAGAAATCTCATATGAGTGCCGATATAGACGGAATTAACCTCTATAAAGTGGATAAGCTCAATGAAGATATCAGACTTGAAGGTGCAGAATTTGATCTCTATAAATATGACGGCACAGACTACAAATTACTGTATCATTTCATAACTGATAAAGACGGATATTATCCTCTTGATCAATTGGAATCAGGATATGCTTATAAGTTAGTAGAAACAAAAGCGCCTGATCTTCCGGAGACCGAAACCGATGATTATTACATTTTGGATGAACCTTATTACTTCACGTTGGTTGATCTGAATGCAACAACAGGTTCTGTCGGCAAGATTCCCGATGACTTCCACGGTGAAGAATTGTTTAAGGGAGAGACGATATTTATCAAGGACCTTCCTAAGAACATAGAAATCAGCGTTGAGAAGGAATGGGGATATATAGTTGATGATGAGTTTGTAAAAGAAAGTAATCCGAACAGAACAGCAATTGATGTGACTCTTTATAAACAGTTGAGTAGTGTTCCGATTGAAACAGTGAATTGTGATGTTGTATATACTGATCACTATCTGCAGCAAACGAAAGCACAACAAAAAGGAGTTCCTCAATACCTTACTATTCAAAAGGGCGGAAAACTGCAATTTGAATTCACTCTGGGTAAAAACCAGGTTCAGTATGTTACCGGGTTCAATTTGTACGATTCTAATCAGAAGTATGCTGATAGCGCCATTATTGAAAAGATATATGAAGAGAGAAATGGAAAGCTTTTAGATCAAATAGTTGTTAAAGCGGAAGGCGAAACATTTGAGCCTGAAAAATCTAAAATCTCGTATGATGCCGCTACATATACTGCCACATTAGTTTATTATGTTCCGATCAACAGAGATTTGAATGTTACTACTATGGGCGATTATTACAGCGGGGTAACAATAAATGGGCCTGTGATAATCAGCGGAGAGACTGATGCAGTAAATACGCAGGAACAGGTTGTTGAAACTATTACACTTACCCCCAGTTGCGACTGGAAGCATACCTGGAAAAGCTTACCCAGATATTATGAAAGCTCCGATGGATTGCTATATTGCATAGATTATTATGTAAGAGAAGGAAAGCCTGAAGAGAATATATCAGAGAACAGTAGGGTATTTGATTATAAGCTGTATGGAATCAGCTACGATCATCAACCAAGAAAGATTGCTATTACAGTTCAGAATGAACTGGTTCCAACTGTATCATTACCCAGCACAGGTTCTACAGGAACTTCTCCATTTACATTTGGAGGAATAGCGCTTCTTGTAACATCGTTTATTGGATTTAGCTTAAATAACCAAAGACGAAAACGAGAAGAAGAGTAAAAACTACTAAGTACTGCGGGGACTTCTCCCTGCAGGTACTAAACCACAAAGGTTTTTGATGCCGCAAGGCATATCAAAACAAAGTGCTCATTTGCACTTATAAAGAAGCTTTAAACGTCTAGAACAGACAAGATTCAATCGAAAAAGGAGAGAGGTTAAATGAAAGGATTTAAGAAACTATTAACAGGTATTCTTGCTGCAACTCTTATTATGGGTTCCAGCATGACAGCATTTGCAGATGAAACACCCATCAATAACTCAGGCACAGAAAATACTGAAACTACAACAACTACACCGGTTAGCCATACAGTAAGTATTTCAAAAACTGCAGCTAAAAAACATCAGTATGAGATTTATCAGATTTTTACAGGTAGATATGATAGTACCAGTAAACAGCTTGCAGATCTTGCATATGGAACAAATGCCAAAACAGGTACAACAGGAGCTAAGATCAGCCAGGCTGATGCTAAGAGTCTTTCTGATATAGCAGGGACAACATATGCTGATGATCAGGCCAAGATAACAGCTTTAAAGCAGTTTGTTAAGCTTGATTCAGAACCCGTTGCTGTTCTTTCAAATGCTGATGATGGACAGACATCCGTAAGTCTTGTAGAAGGTTACTACATTATTAAAGACAAGGATAACACATTAACAGGTGAAGAGGGTTATACACTTTACGTATTTACAGTACTTAACGAGGATTATGAAATCACTCCTAAGAATGGCACAGTTGAGCACGAGAAGCACGTAGACGATCAGAATGATTCAGATGCTGATGATCATTCTGAACTTAAGGATTCTGCTGACTATGATTTTGGTGATAGCGTTCCTTATACACTTACATTTAAACTTCCTGCTGACTATGCTAATTACAAGTCATATACAGTTGAGTTCTATGATGATATGTCTGCTGGCCTTACATATAATGGCGATGCTAAAATTTACTATGGCACTGAAGTCGACGGCACAGCTATTAGCTTTTCTGCTTCAGGTGAGAAATCAAAATATGATGATGGTGTAGTTTATAAGGCTACAGTAGAAAATCTTAAGACGGCAGCTCCTTCATTAACAGCAGAATCTGTTGTTACAATTAAGTATACTGCAACACTTAATGAAAATGCAGTTCTTGGTTCAGCTGGAAATCCTAACCAGTACAAGGTTAAGTTCAGTAACAACCCGAATGGTGAAGGAACAGGTGAGACACCTTGGGATAAGAACATTGTATTTACGTATCAGGCAATCTTCAACAAGATTGATGGAGACAATAAGCCCCTCACAGGTGCTGACTTCAAACTTTACAAAAAAGTAAATGGTGAATGGGTTGATGTAACAACTCTTAACGGACAGGGAAACACAAATCCTACTAAGACAGTTTCAGATAATGGTGATGTTAAAGATTCAGTATTTGCTTTTAAAGGATTAGATGCAGGCGAATATAAGATTGAAGAGACTAAAGTTCCTACAGGCTTCAATGCAATTAATCCCATTGAATTCAAAATCAATGCTGAACATGAGCTTGAGTCAGATGATCCTAAGCTTACAGGTATTACAACAAGTGGTGGCATTTCAATCACAGGAGACACAGCCGAAGGTTCATTTAGTTATGATGTAGTCAATGAATCAGGAGTAGTTCTTCCTTCAACAGGTGGAATTGGTACAACAATCTTCTACATCGTTGGTGGACTTCTCATCGTAGCTGCTGCTGTATTCTTCGTAGTACGCAGAAAGAGCGATGCTGAATAATTTAATAAGTTAGTTTAAAGAAAACGATACAAAATATTTACAGAATAAAATTACTTGAATTGAATCTTGTTTCTGCGGACTATACATAGAAACAAATATTATGCCCGGGCAGGCTCATCTGCCTGCCCGAGTATGCTATGTAATCAGACGATTACAGCATTTAGAAGTAAGATTTAGATTTAGAAAGATATATGGACGAAGTGGAATGAAGAAAAAGAAGAGGTGGTATAAAAACGTAACAAACCTCATATTCCTCGCAATTTTTATTGCGGGTCTTGCTATTTTTTTCTACCCGTCAGTAAGTAATTACATTAACTCGAAGAACCAGTCGAGAGCCATTTCGACCTATGATGAAGCCCTCGCCAATTTGACAACAGAGGATTACGAGAAATACTGGCAGGCAGCATATCAGTACAATGATAACCTTTATCAAAAGGGTTCAAATTTTGCTCTATCTGATGATGAGCTTAAGGAATACTATGAAGTGCTTGATCCTACAGGGACAGGCATCATGGGACATATTGAGATTGAAAACATCGGAGTGGATTTGCCTATATACCACGGCGTCGATGAGACAGTTTTACAGGTTGGTATCGGACATCTGCCGGGGACATCACTTCCTGCAGGTACCACAAATTCACATTCCGTTTTATCGGGACACAGAGGACTTCCGTCTTCTAAGTTGTTTTCCGACCTCGACCAGATGATAGTCGGGGATACATTTTTACTGCATATAATGGATCAGACATTTGCATACGAAGTTGACCAGATCAACATTGTTCTGCCTGAAGAAACCGGCAGCCTGGGAATATCCTCAGGAGAAGATTATGTGACACTGGTTACCTGTACACCTTATGGTGTTAATACACACAGACTTCTGGTTCGTGCAAAACGTGTTGATTATAACGAAGAGACTAAATTAATCGTGCCTGCTGATGCGACCAGATATAACTATCTTGTAGTTGCACCTTTCATAGCAGCACCGATAATACTTATTCTGTTTATATGGTTCTTGGCAAGCACATCAAAGCCAAGAAAGAAAAAGGCTGAGGGAAGTAAAAGTAAGGGAAGTAATTGAGGTATAGTGTATGAAAACTACTAAAAAGCTTAGGAAAATATTATGCGGCTTTGCGGCTGTGAGTACCGTTGCAATGCTGCTTATGCCTACCAGCGTAAATGCCATGAGCGATGACGGAAGTGATGTTAATGCAGAAACTTCCAATGCTACTTCTAACGATAGCGGCTATATCGATACAGGTAAAAACGGTACCCTCAGTATCTACTATGAATATGAGGGCTATGGCAAAATGGCAGGCGTTAAAGCCCATGTTTTCAAGCTTGCATCCATATCTAAAAGCGGTGAGTTCACTGTGGAAGCTCCTTTTGATGGTTTAGGACTTAATATTGAGGATATGAATTCCATATCAACCCATGAGCAGTGGGATGAAATAACCGATAAAGCCCTTAAGTGTGTGAAGGAGAACAATGTTACTCCTTATGCTGAGGCAACCTCCGGAGATGACGGCTTTGCTAATCTTGGTACAGTTGAGACTGGCCTTTATTACGGTTATAGCGATCCCGTTGAAATACAGGGCACACGTTATATTTACTACGATGTTCTCGCATCAGTTCCCGGCCCGGTTATGCTTGACGAAACCGGAAGTAATAATTGGGATGGAACCTGGCAGAATGCTTCTTATGAGGTAGTAGTTATGCCTAAGCGCGAAGCTATTAAGCTTGAAAGTGATCCTGAGGAGTTCAAGGTTTATAAACAGTGGGTTGATAACGGTTTTGCTGACAAGAGACCTAAATCAATTAAGGTAAAGATATACAAAGACGGTGAGCTGTTTGATACAGTTACCCTTGATAGCAGTAATAACTGGCAGTTTGACTGGAAATATGAAAAGGGACATAAATTCACTGTAGAAGAGGAAGTTGATGCTGCTAACTATACAGTTTCCGTTACACAGAATGAGACCAGCTATGTGATCGTTAACACCAGAAAAGATGACGAAGGTGGTGGCAGCGAAGAAGGCGGAAATGTAGATGGCAACAAGGAAGAGAATGGTGGCGGCGGTGGCCATGAGTCCGTTAAGGTTGAAGGCGGAACCGGAGAAGGCGAGAGCGGCGAAGTCCCTTCGGTTCTTGGTGCAATAAGGAATTTCCTTGGTGAGCTTCCCGAGGTTCTCGGCGCTAGAAGACTGCCTCAGACAGGCCAGCTTTGGTGGCCGATTCCTGTGCTTGCAATTCTTGGACTGGTTCTTATAATTCACGGAATCAGAAGTGAGAAAAGAAGAAAAGAGCACTGAGCTTTGATAATGCTTTTTGAGTGGATTGTTTTACTGCTTAAGTAAAAAGTGGGGAAAAGTTTTGGGGGACCTGTATTTGTAATATTCGGGATGATATTTTCCCGGGAAGGCGGATTTAATGATTACCAGAGGTAAGGTTTCCATATTACTTGGACTCGTATGTTTTGCATTGGCGTTCTATATATTTGCCTATAACCGCGATGAGGATATTTCAGCGGGGGTAAGTGCAGCTAACCTTTTAGAGAGTGTAGATGCCCAGATAACCAATGTTCCTACAGAGATGCCACCCACAGGAGAGATGAAGGCGGTAGACGTAAATGGACAGTCTTTTATCGGTATCATAACGATACCTGCTATAGACATAAGACTTCCGATTCAGAGTGAGTGGTCATCTGAGAATGCCAAGACCTCGCCCTGCAGATATAAGGGATCTGTTTATACCAATGATCTCATTGTTGCAGGTCATAACTACCAGAGACATTTTGGCAAGCTTAATCAGCTAAACAGTGGCGACACAGTCATAGTAACTGATATAGATGGCAGACAGTATTATTATGAAGTTACCTACACAGAGACCATAGGAACCTATGATGTAGATAAGATGGACGAAGGTGAGTGGGATTTCACAGTATTTACCTGTACCATTGGCGGTGCTAGCCGTGTAACGGTTCGCTGCGAATTTGTTAAGACAGTAGAGCCCGGTTCCGGGGATTCTGTTATCGACGAGATTGAGAATGCAGTCTCGGGAGAAGAGTAATATATCAGGCTTCAGATATCTTTTTGAAGAAAATAAATAAGCGGTACATATCACAATCGATTTGATGATATGTACCGTTTTTTTATATATATGTGGTAGAATAAAAGGCGATTGAGAATAATCATATTAAGAACAGTTTTACATACCGTAGCTATTAACAGGTGGAAAAACTATAAAATAGAAAGGACATAAATATGGCACTTGAGAAATTAAAACCCGCAGAAGTATTTAAATGGTTCGAGGAGATATGTAATATCCCCCACGGATCATATAACGTTAAGAAGATCAGTAATTTTCTTGTAAAGTTTGCAAAGGACAGAAATCTCTATGTCCGTCAGGATAAGGAATTCAATGTTGTAATCAAAAAGCCCGGCACAAAGGGATATGAGGATCACGAGCCTGTTATCCTGCAGGGACATATGGATATGGTGGCTGTTAAGGAAAAAGGCGCTAAAATCGATATGGCCAAGGATCCCCTTAAGGTTATGACGGATGGCGAATTTATCTGGGCTGAGAATACAAGTCTTGGCGGAGATGACGGAATAGCAGTGGCATACTGTCTTGCAATTCTCGATAGCGATAAGATACCTCATCCGCCTCTTGAAGTAATCATTACAACCAATGAGGAAGTTGGAATGGATGGAGCTTTTGCTCTTGATTGTCACGATATTGAAGGAAAAAGACTCATCAATATCGACAATGAAGAGGAAGGCGCTATGATAGTGAGCTGTGCCGGTGGTGCACGTTTCCATGGATATCTTCCTCTTACAAGAGAGAACAGAAGCGGTATAAAGGTTAAGATTCATGTAAAGGGCCTAAAGGGCGGTCATTCCGGAGAGATGATAGTAAAGGGCAGAGGAAATGCCAATGTTATCATGGGAAGACTTTTGCTTGAAATCACGGATGCTCTTGAGATTGGTCTTATAAGCTTAAACGGCGGCGTAGCAGACAATGCTATAGCTTCAGATTGCGAGGCAGAGCTTTTGCTTATGGGACTTGCTTCTCAGACCCACGGAAATATTGTGGGACCTGATGTATCCTTCTTCTCACTTTATGGAAAGCTTTCATCCATAGCTTATAAAGTGGAAAATGATTTTAAGACCGAGCTTGGTGACAGAGACCCGGGACTTTCAATCGTAGTTGAGGAGGTGTTTGACAGCAGTCTTCCGCCTGAAAAGACAGATGTATCACATATGGCTTCTGTTAACCTTGATTCCAGCGTGGACGCATTTACAGAGGTTCATGAAAAGAGAGAAGTTATCTCCGGAATCATTCCCTGTGCTCAGGTTATTGAACTGGCCAGATGCATCTGTGCTATGCCTTTCGGAGTTCAGGCTATGAGTGATTCGATAGATGGCCTGGTTGAGACCTCGCTTAATCTTGGAATCCTGAAGATCGTTGCAAATAAATCCGGAGCCATCGAAGGAAAAGATGCTGCAAGTACCGGTGCCGGAATTGTGGATGAGGCATTCCTTCTTGATTATTCCGTAAGAAGCTCAATAGCACCTGCAAAAGAAGCACTTCTTCGCAAAATGGAGATCATCATCGAGAGCTTTGACGGAATACATGAGACCTCCGGAGAATACCCCGGATGGGCATATCGCCAGGATTCAGTACTTCGTGACAAGATGGTGGATGTTTATAAGAAGCTTTATAAAAAGGATATGAGAGTAGAAGCTATACATGCGGGTCTGGAGTGCGGATTATTCTCAGAAAAAATTGAAAATCTTGACTGCGTATCTATCGGACCTGACATGCAGGATATTCATTCAACCGGTGAAAAGTTAAGTGTTGCATCTGCCGGAAGAACATTTGAATATCTTTGCGCTGTACTTAAAGAATTATAAGGAAAAAAACAATAAATTTGTAGGAATTGTACAAAAAAACCATACAAACCGCCTGTGCTCAAAAAGCCAGGCGGTTTGCTTGTTTCATGGAAAAGTATACTTGTCAAGTACGAATTTTGAAATAAATTGTTCATTTTCGGTAGTGCAAAAAGAAAAATTAATTCATATACTAATATAGAAAGTTTATTTAGATTTTATAAAAAATTTATAATTTCACGGAGGGAATATGAGAAAGAGTATTGCTAGAAAGTTTGCCGGACTGTTGGCAGCAATTGTTCTTACGTCAACATTTGCGTCAGATTATAACAGTATCGGTGCAAGAGCTTCTGAAGTAACAGAGATTACCGATGGGACTCTTGAGGCAGAAGGCGTAAACGAAGGATCTGACGAAGAATCAGCTCCTGCAAATCTCGAAGCAGAGGGATCTGCAGTAGAGGAAAATGAGACAGCTGTTGAAGATGAAACTCCTGTCGAAGAAGAAACACCTGTAGTAGAGGAGACACCTGTAGCAGAGGAAGAATCTACTGAGGGAGTATCAGATGAGACCAATGATGGTGTGACAGATGAGGCTACAGATGCATCAAACGAGGACTCTGCAGAAGAGACAGCAGATGCAGCCGGCGAAGGCTCAACAGAGGCACCTGCAGACGATGCGGTTGTAGAGAAAACAGCAGATGCTGCCAGCACAGCTTCTACTGAAGCAACAACAGAAGCTCCTGTAGAGGAGGTTAGAGAGAAGGAATTCAACGAGTCTAAGGAAATTAATGGAATCCTTGTATCTCTTTATGCTGATCCTGAAGTGCTTCCTGATGATGCTGTATTGGATATAAAGGAAGTTGAGGCTGGCCTTGAGGAACAGATTAAGGTAAAGGTTGAAGAAGATATTGAGAATACAACAAATACAGATGTAGAAGTTAAGACAGCTTCCTATGACATCAACATCTATTCACAGAGCCTTGATGGTTATGTTCTTCCCGAGTCTGGCACTGTTGAAGTAAAATTCTCTCAGGTAACTGAAGATGATGAGAATACTAAGCTCTCTGTTTATCATGTAGAGAATGATTCTTTAAATGTAACTAAGGTGGCTGAGGCTGCTAATGAGACACCTAAGGAAGTTACATTTTCTACTAACGAATTATCAATATACACAGTTTCTCTTTATAGCATAAATGCTGAGGATGTGGTAGAGACTGAAGCTGTAGAGGACGAAGAAGAAACTGATTTATCATTTCTCGCTGATATTGTCAGAAATGCACAGCTTGATTCAGAGGGTGTAGAAGCGGATTATAAAATCTATGCTTACAGAGGTGTAAATGGCAAGTACTCTAAGAATCCCTGGTTTGTGGTTGATTCCAACAGTACAGAAAAAATTGGTGACAAGACTGTTGTAGAAAAGTACGGCAAAGCTATAGTAGGACAGCCGTTTGAGCCTGAGTTCAGTGAAAAATTGACTCTGAACGGATTAGATTACGTTCTGGATACAAAAGCTGAGGGAAGTAAACTCAAGCTTGATGAAGTATCTCCCGATAGCGAAAAGAATGTTCTTTACCTTTATTTCAATACAGAGTCATCTTATGTAGATGTTGCATATTATGTGTTACTTCCGCAGTATTCTGTTCCTGCAAGCTCAGTAAATCAGGATTGGGGCAAATATTATCCTGAAAAAAATAACCCCAACTATTCCTATGAGAAATGGCAGGGAACAGCATATGACCTGTATGAACTTGATAAACTTGATATCTATAGCAAGCTACAGGGTAATATTGATTCGCGTCATAACCTGTGGGATCCCTATGTATCCGGGCTTATTGATATGGTTATCAACACTATTCCTAAGGATACTATAAACAGTGATTTTAAAAATGATTCCCTCCTTACCGGTATTACAATAAAAGATGATAAAGGTTCAACAAGATCTGCTGAATGGAGCGATATTAAGTGGTTTGTTTATAAAAATGTTGCAGGTGATACATCAGGCAGTGCTGATCCTGTCAAGTCATACCACATCGATGGTTATGTAAAAAATGCTGATATTTCAGTTACTTACCACGCAAACTATGGCGGAAAGGTAGATCCGGTAGAGCCTACTGTTGTTAATAATGTAAGAACCGGACATGATTACACAGTTCTTAGTTATGATGATGCATTTGAAACTACAAATGAAAATTATGAATTTATAGGTTGGGCAGCTGTACCCAATCCCGGTGAAGAGGATAGGATATACAGCGAAAAGGAAACAGTATTCCTTATAGCCAGTGCAGAATTTTATGCACAGTGGAAGCCTAAGGAATTCAAGACAGAGTATTTTGATGAGGATGGGGTAACACTTATTTCATCCAATGAGACAGCTAAACCTGAAGCGGTAAGACAGGCTTACGGCGATTCTACTTATAACATTGATGATCCTGATTCAAAGACGGACAGTAACGGATATGTAAGAGAATTCATAGGCTGGCGCGACGAGAATGGTAATCTCCTTCAGAGAAGTGACATCGCGAAAACTACTGTAGAGGGTGACCAGAAGTTTATTGCTGAATATAAATCAGTAAGCAGAAATAAGAATTATTATGTGAATTATTATTTCCAGAAGGCTGACGGAACCTATGATGACGGTATTTTTGAACCTGCCAAGTTAAGCTACAAGGATGGCGCTTACGTAAGTGATTACATGGATTCCTATGATAAGGCTATAAACGTTCCTGTAGGAGAGGATGGTGCTCCTGTAGAGGTTAAGCCGGAAAAAGCTGTTACAAGAAAAATCGGAACAGAAAACATTGATTATACTCTTGTAAATGGTCAGGTAAATCAGTGGAAGGACATTGTTAAAGCAGATGAGTCCAGAGTTGTAGTACTTAAGGTTTACTACAAGAGAGCAGATTTTGATGCAGCTCTTACAGTAAGGGCTATTTCGGAAAGCAGTCCTTACAACGGAAAGAAGCAGAACTCAACCACTGCTGATTATGTGACAGGCAGCGAACTTGAGAAGACCTATGATATTACAGTTGTTGCGAATGTTGATAACAACGGTATTACACACGTTGATGAGAGTAAGGCAGGTAATAAGAAAGTAACAACAGTTACTCTCAAGAATAAAACAACCGGAGAAACATTTGTACTTGATGCAACAAAGCTTAATGAAAAAGGTTTTATCATTGACAGCAGATTTGATAAGATACAGGTTGTACAGGGAACATTCTCTATTACACCTATTGATGTAAATCTTCAGTCATGGACACTTAAGAAGGAGTTTGACGGATCAGCTCTTACAAATGAGCAAAGAGCTGATTATGCTATAGGCATCAGTGTAGAAGAGGTAAAAGAAGCTCCTGAGCTTAAGACAAATTCAGGCTGGGTTGAGGGTGAAGGTGCAACATTTAAGTTCACCGGTACTCAGACAGTTAAGGGAACAAGTAAGAACCTCTATACTTACGAACTGAAGGATAACACAAAGGCTTGTGATTACAATATTACTAAGCAGGAAGGCGACCTGATCGTAGAATCTCGTTCAGAGAAGTATGAGATTATCATTAAGCTTGCTACAGAGAAGGAAGAAGACGGCCTTGATACTTATGTTTATTATCAGGGTGTTGACATGAAGGCCAATATGGCAGTTGATGTTACAGTCAACACAGAGGTAATAAAGAACGCTATGAAGAATGCCGGACTTATTAGTTCTCTTAAGGAAGGCTTAGGTAACGTCCTTGATTCTGCACTTGGAAGCATGACTATAAATGCTTCAGCTGAGGAGAATGCTGAGATTGTTAATATCGATCCTGTAGTTAAGGAAGTTACAGATAAGCTTTCAGTAACAGTTAGCGGAATGTATCTCACAGGTGGTCATGGTACTAAGGTAGGTGTATATCCTATTTACCTGCATACAAAGGACCTTAATATTTCAATGACACTTGACGGTAAGACACAGAACATTACTGATCAGTTTAAGCTTACAGTAATTAAGCATGAAACCGGAGTTAAGGTTGAATCACCTCTTGATCTTGAAGCAGATAATGAAAAGGCAGACACATTAGAGGCAGATCCTACAGAGGTTATTGGTAACCTTCATGTCCTTAAGAGAGAAGTTGTTCTTACATCCGGTTCAGCAAGCAAGGTTTATGATGGAACACCTCTTACAGAGAAGACAATTACTGCTTCAGAGCTTGGTGAAAAGACAGGCTTTGTACATGGCGAAGGTGCTAACTTCAATGTAACAGGAACTATCACAGATCCCGGTTCAGTTGCTAACACATTTACTTATGCTCTCTATGATGGATCAGTAGAAGGACAGCCTGCAACTGATATTGGTAACTACGATATCACAACAGTTGAGGGAACACTTACTGTAACAAAGGATACAGAGGTTCCTGACAAGGATGATAAGAAAAAGAAGAAGGATAAAGATCCGGACGATGACGAGAAGATTCCGAATGACAACGTAGATGATGATCCGGACGAAGGTGGTTCTACTAACCAGGGATCCGTCCTTGGTGAAAAGAGACCTGCTGAGACTCCTGCAACAGAGGAACCCGCTGTACTTGGTGCAAGACGAGGTGGCACAGAAGACAATACAAATTCGGCAAGAGTACTTGTTCTTGTATTTGCAGCCGGCGCAGCAGTATCACTTATGGCAGTAGGTAAAAGAAAAAAGGAAGAGAATGAATAATTCTGTATTCCAATTATAAATTAACAAAAGAGCGTCACATGTGTGACGCTCTTTTTGCGTTATACAGGACATAAAAATGCGTTTTTACACAGATTGTGATATAGTTAATATATGTATTTTTGTTGGCAAAGAATATCTACTGGAGAAAAAGGTTAAATTGTGCCCATTTATACTTAATGAGGAGGAGTGGTTATGAACAGAGAGAGCGGAATTTTGATGCCAGTGTTTTCGCTGGCGTCTAAGTTTGGAATAGGATGTTTTTCAAGAGAAGCTTATGAGTTTGTGGATTTCCTTGAGAAAGCAGCGCAGGGCTACTGGCAGGTTTTACCTCTGGGACCTACGGGATTTGGTAATTCACCCTATCAGCCCTTTTCTGCTTTTGCGGGGAATTCTTATTTTATATCCCCGGAGACTTTGATAGAAGAGGGACTTCTTACCTGGGATGATGTTAATGGTATAGACTTTGGAAATGATCAGGAGAAGGTCGATTACGGCAAACTATATGAAAATAGGACTGTTATACTAAGAAAGGCATTTGAACGCTTTAAAGAGGCTGTTCCTGATGATTTTAAGGCATTTAAGAAAAAAGAGAGCTTCTGGCTTGAGGACTATGCTCTTTTTAGTGTTATAAAGGATCTTCAGGAGGGAAAATCCTGGCTTGACTGGCCTGATGACCTTAAAGCCAGAGATAAGAAGGCTCTTGATAAGGTTAAAAAGGATCAGAAGGATGAAATAGAGTTTATCTTTTTTATACAATACAAATTCGAAGAGCAGTGGGAGAAGCTAAAGAAATATGCCCATGCCCATAAAGTAAAGATAATTGGCGATATGCCTTTTTATGTTGCAATGGACAGTGCTGACAGCTGGTCACATCCGGAAGTATTCATGATGGATAAGGATCTTGTACCCACTGTTGTGGCAGGATGTCCTCCCGATGCGTTTTCACCCACAGGACAGCTCTGGGGTAATCCTATATATGACTGGGCAGGTCTTAAGAAGGATGACTACTCCTGGTGGGTTAAGAGAATAGAGAGAAACAGAGAACTTTTTGATGTGATAAGAATCGATCATTTCCACGGCTTTGCAGAATACTATGCAGTTCCTTATGGAGATGAGACTGCCAAGAATGGTAAGCTGGAAAAGGGACCCGGTATGGATCTTTTTAAGGTGCTTAAAAAGAAGCTGGGTGACCTTAATATGATTGCTGAGGATCTCGGAAATACCACTGAAGAGAACGTGAAGCTCTTAGAGGACACTGGACTTCCCGGAATGAAAGTGCTGCAGTATGGCTTTACAAGCTGGGACAGCATCTATGTGAACCACAGACATACGAAAAACAGTGTCGTATATACAGGAACCCATGACAATACGCCTACCTTTGCCTGGGTGCAGGAGATAAATGATGGAGAGCGTGATTTTACAAGGCGCTATATCAATTCCATGAATACGGATTATGGTGCTTTTGTGTGGGATATTATCAGAGAAGCATATAGATCAGTTGCGGATCTTTGTATTGTCCCTTTGCAGGATTATCTCTGTAAAGGGAAAGAAGCGAGAATAAATACGCCGGGTACCGCTGAGGGTAACTGGCAGTGGAGACTTACACCAAACTTCCTTTCCGAGGACCTTGCCAGAAGTATCAACCTTTTGGTATCAACTTATAGCAGAGTTCCTCAGGATATTTCAGATGAGGATGAGAAAGAATAAGTTATAAAAAGAAAGCGCATCGGAAAAACGGTGCGCTTTTTGAAGGCTCTTAAATTGTATATGGCATATATTCCATGATCATCTTCTTGCTGCACTTGACTGTAAGATGAGTGCCGTCTTCTTCATAAGCTGTGTCTATAACATCCGAGCGGGTTGAGATGTCGTGGAGGGCCTGACCGTCGGAGTAGGGGATGAGGAATTCCGCATTTATTCGCTCGCCCTCAAGGGTTTTCTCAATGAGAGTTATCAGCTCCTCAAGTCCAATCATGTTCTCGGCTGACATATAGATTCTGTCATTTCTTACATGAGGAATGGTCATGGCAGCATGCTCCGCACTTCCGATTACTACATCCGCCTTATTAAAAACATAAATTATCGGAATTTCGCCTGCGCCTATATCACGGAGAGTTTTCTCTGTGACTTCAATCTGATTAAGGTAGTCTGGATCTGAGAAATCTATGACTTCAAGCAAAAGATCCGCATACACAGCCTCTGAAAGAGTTGAGCGGAATGCCTTTACCAACGTGGTGGGAAGCTCATCTATAAATCCAACGGTGTCAGATAAAAGAAACGGCTTATGCCCAGGCATATCGATTCGTCTTACAGTGGTGTCGAGAGTTGCAAAAAGCATATCCTTTTGGAGAACCATCTTGCTCTCGGCATTGTCTGCATGACTTTTTGTAAGCATGGCATTCAGAAGAGTTGATTTTCCTGCGTTTGTATAGCCTACAAGGGAAATCCTCGGTATATCTCCGGACATTCTCTTTGAACGCTGGGTATCGCGTTCTCTTTCAACTGCTTCAAGCTCTCTTCGAAGCTCCGCCATTCTTTTCTCAATGCGACGTCTGTCCAGCTCCAGCTTCTTCTCACCGGCACCCTTATTGGAAAGTCTGCCGCTGCCGCCTCCCTGCCTGCTGAGCTCTGTTCGCATACCTGCAAGTCTTGGAAGCATGAATTGAAGCTGCGCGTACTCAACCTGCATTCTGGATTCTCTGGTTCGTGCTCTTTTAGCAAATATCTGGAGTATCAGGCCTGTGCGATCGATTACTTCCGTATCCAGAATGTTTTCAAGATTCCTTATCTGAATTGGAGAGAGTGTATCTCCAAAGATGACAATGTCCGCATCAAGCATATTTATAAGGTTCTTCAGCTCCTCCACCTTACCGCTGCCGATAAAGGTGCCATGGTCAGGGTGAGGAAGGGTCTGAGTGACTGTTCCCTTTACCTCAAGATCGCAGGCAGTTGTAAGCGCTTCAAGCTCGTTCATTGACCTTTCAAATTTTGAATCATTAATATTGCCATGCATAAGGCCCACAAGAATGGCACCGGGAGTCTTCATGGCTTCTTCATTTACGATTATGCTCTGTATTTTCATATAGCCCTTTCAACTAGTAATTGGCATTAAGTTTGCCCTAAAACAACGATTTTTATACATCATTTTTAAAGTTATCAGAACTACTGCGGGTTGTAAAGCAGTGGAACACTTTAAACTTATGCTCCGTTAAAGAAAATATTTTTAAAATATAAATTTTGATTAAAGAATTATTAAAACAGCAGTGAATGCCGATACATATTTTGCAGATGTGATAAAATATTTTATAGAAATGGATTTCGAAGGGAGGCGCCTATGAGCTACAATTTAGCTGCGTCTATGGGCAGGTTGACTGATCTGTACCTGAATCCGGAATCTATATCCAAGAGTTCGAACACAAGCAGTGAAAATGTTTCCAAAGCGAAAGAGGAGTTTGGTGATGTTTTCGCAAAGACCTATGATTCGATGCAGGCAATGCGCACACTTAGTGATGGGATGAGGGTCAGATATGAGTTTGACCATAAGGATGATGCGAAAAGTGACCTGCAGGATAAATCATCGGCTATGACTTTTTCAAAGGGAAGCAGTAGAATCCTGGATATGCTTTCGGAGCAGATAACTGACAGTATGAATGAAAAAGTAAATATTGCAATGAGCAATGCGCTGAATAATCTATAACGCACTGACAAGCGGTAATCCGGTCATAAGGGTTACCGCTTTTATTATGTACGATAAAAAGATAATATTAAGCCGTGTATATACGGACTGTTTATTTATAAAAAATTTATCGTTAAAAGCGAGAATCATGGACTTTTTCGTATTATAATTAAAATATATTTTTGTCTGTTGAATGAAATAACGTAAATAATATCTGTCTTAAGGGGGATAAGATGATTCGAGTTATTAAGGACGATATAACCAAGGTTACTGATTTTGACGCTATTGTAAACTGTGCAAACAATTCACTTCTTGGGGGCGGAGGAATAGATGGCCTGATACACAGGGCTGCGGGACCGCAGTTAAGGACAGAGTGTCGCAGGCTTAACGGCTGTGAAACCGGTGACTCCAGACTGACCTATGGTTACAATCTTCCATGCGATTATATCATTCATTCTGTGGGACCTGTATGGATGGGCGGAACGGCAGGCGAGCGTGAGCTGCTTCGTTCCTGCTATACAAGTGCCCTTACTATTGCGGCTGAAAACAAAATCAGAAAGCTTGCCTTCTGCTCCTTATCCACCGGAGAGCTCGGCTATCCCGTTGAGCGTGCTGCAAAGGTGGCTGTGGCTGCGGTTAATGATTTTATAAAAAAGAATCCCGATGCATTTGATGATATATGCTGGGTTGTTACGGATGATCTGTACCTTAATGCTTATTCTGAAGAAATAAAGGCGGCTGCTCCAAAGAAGAAACCGGTGAAAAAGAGTAAGGCGGCAGATACTGAGGAAAAGACGGAAGAGGTAATTGAAGAGACTGTAGAAAAGGCTGAAGAAGCTCCTTCTACTGATGATAATTCTTCGGACGATGTCAAAAGCACAGAAGAGCCTGCAGACCTGGAAGAGATTACTGATGACGCTGCGGCTGAAGATGCCAGCTCAGATGAGACGGCAGCTGACGAGGCCTTGAATGAGAGTGAGGCTGGGGTTGACGGTGATACCGAGACTGACAGCGATACCGGAGTAGACAGTGCTGCCCGGACAGCTTCTGATACTTTTGAAAGCCTTGATGGTCTTAAGCTTTGGAACCGCTATGATATAAACTGGCTTATTTCTGAGGTGGAGCAGGGAAAACAGCACAAGTATACCTGCTTCTGGCACGATACCGCTAGCAGCGATAACAGCATCCTTTCAAGCTGGCATGCAGGTAAGCCCATTATGATAAATGGTCGAAAGTATGTAACTGCAGAGCAGTACATGATATCTGAACAGGCTCTTCTTTTTGGAGATTACGATTCCTACAAAATCATAATGGATGAGGCTGATCCTCAGAAGTGTAAGAAAGCCGGACGCAGCATTCAGAATTATGATGAGAATACCTGGAGAGCTGCATTTAAAGAGATAATTTTCAGGGGCTTCTATATGAGAGCTCTTTGTGATGAAGAGTTTGCAAAGGCACTTCTTGCCACAGGCGAAGATGTGCTGATTGAGGCAAGCCCTTTTGATGATGTTTACGGCGCAGGCATGAAGGAGAGCGAGCTGGTTACACCTGAGGGCGAGCTCAAGACTTTACCTCAGGAATGGCGCGCATACAAGTCGGAAAAGCAAAGTGAGAATGTCCTTGGCTTTGTGCTTATGGGCGTTCGTGATTGTATTAGAAAGTTGCAGGAATAGTCAATACAGGGAAGGTTCAGGCAGTATTCATGAAAAAAGCATCTATTAAAAGAAGGATGCTGGTGCTTACGATACTCATGACTTTCGTTGGTGCGGTTTTACTTGTTTTCGGAAGCGACCTGCTTAATTCAATAAGGTCAGATCATTATAGTCAGCTCAGCTCGGGCTGGTCTGTTCAGCGTGGAAACAAGGTATATAAAGAAGTTACGCTATCTGAGTTCCCTGTGGGCGAGACCTACAAGGGCGAGACGATTACGATTACAAATACTATACCCGCCACCAATCTGATATCGCCTACGATCATGTTTAAGAACAGTCTTGCCTCAGTGGAGGTAAAGATAGATGGAGAGACCGTTTATTCTTATGGTACCGAATACAGCGACAAGGGTCTTTTTGTACCAAAGAAATACAACATGATCGCCATTGAGGACGGAACGTACCCACACGAGCTTTCCATTACCTTTAATATTCCTGAAAAAAATGCATTTAAGGGGATTCACCCTGTTTATTTCGGAACGAAGCGCGAGCTTGTCCATAATTTCTTCCAATATCAAAGACTATCTATTTTTATAGGCGGATTCTTTTTTATCTATTCCTGCCTTCTGTTTGCTCTTGGAATTTTCATGCTCCTTTACAGAAAAATCGATTACTTCACGTTCCTAAACGCTCTTGTGACTTTGCAGCTTGGAGTGTACACCTATGCATACAACGATGTTTTCTGTTTTATAAGCGACCAAAACTATCATTTTTCCGTCCCCGGTGGCACCCGGTGGCATGGCATGAAAAATCGCCGGAGCGGCTAAGGGAAGCCAATCCGGCGATGGATTTTTTATCTGTATTTTATTCTTTTCAAGCGGCTTTGGAAGCCTCTATTTTTATACTGTTCTTATTTTTCCCAAGTATAAGATTGTGAAGCTTCTTAAGCAGGATTGCTGAAGGAAGTCCCAGAGCAAAAACAACTACTACATAAAGAAGCAGGTTCTGGATGGGATAGATTCCCTTTGCCTTGCCGTCAAATTCGTAGGTGAAGAGCTCTACGAAAAGTCCGTGGATCAGGTAGAACTCAAGAGTTATTGTTCCCATGAACTTGATGAACTTATTGCCGATTCTGAGCTTCATGCCAAGGAGCAGGATGCAGAATACAAAGTTGCAGGTAGGCAGCATCTGTGATGCGAGACATACGCGGCGTCTGAATACTGTATCGGGAGCGCCCCAGTTTTCTCCATAGTAGGAGAAGACGTTGCAGATGCCGTTTGAGAAATTGATCATAGGAATCATGAGCGCAAGAGCAAGGATCAGATATACCCAGTAAAACTTTTTAAGGTGAGGTATGATCTTGTTTTCAAACTTTGCAAAGATAATTCCTACAGCAAAAAGGTGAACGCAGTTGTACCACCACTGTCCGCGGATCCAGAAATCGTTGTGATCGATGGTTGTGGCAAAGAGCATGTAGGCAAATACGAAGCCGCAGGCTACAGCAGTTGCAAGGCCGTCCTTTTTGATGAATCTGAAGGCAAAATAGAATGCCATGTAGAAGAACGGAAGTACGATAACGTACCATGTATTGGGATTGCAGAGCTTAATTCCTGTGAGATAGAAGATCTTAAGCTGTGTATCCATTTTCTCTTTAAGAAGAAGTCTTGCTACGAAGAAGATAAGTCCCGTTGTGTAGAAGGACAGGATTACAGGAAGAACTCTTCTTGAAAAGAAGCCCTTTAAGTAGTTTTCTTTTGCGTGAAAGCTTTTGTAGACACCATAGCCGTTAAAGAAAAGGAATACGGCTACTAAGAGATATCCCATGTCCACGAAAATATCAAGACCGTGGATTATACGGTTCTGTGGCCAAATCCAGGATGCGCATCTTTTCTGGCTGACATGATGAAGCATGATGCAAAGTGCAAGAAATCCCTGAAGAGCCTTTGTTTGCTCCAGAGACAAGAATTCGGTGTTCCATTCTCCTCTTTTTGCCGGCTTTGCTCCCCAAAGCAAAACTACAGGCAGGATAAGGTACACCACGTAGATTAGATTATTCATTTTTTTACCTCCCAAAGTTGTCAAAGAAGCCCTTTCCATTCTCTGACAGCAAGCTTTTGCTTGCATATACCCACTAATAATCTTATTATCTGCGGAGGGTTTCCTCTATACTAAAATGAACCATCATTGTATGAATTCTTGCTGTTTATAAAAAGAGCCGGCGATTACTGTTAATAGTGTAGTCATGCCGGCAGTTTTTGATTTATTTAAATGCTTCCCAGGGATATTTGCAGGATGGATTCCAGATTATCCAGGAGCTTACGCCGTTGTCGTTTACGGCTTTTATCTGAGCTTTAATCTCTTCGGCGCCATAGTTTTTATAGTGCTTAAGATATGATGCGGTAAAGCCCTGGAGCCATGGACGGACGCTTGCCTGATTTCTGGTGCCCTTTGGATTAACCACCTTCAGCTCGGTATCAGAGAGCTTCATGGCTGCATCTATCGCTTCGTAGGGGTACAGGTCCGGATGATCAAGCCCCAAAGTATTGTCGTAGTAATGGGAAGGGTAGATCATGGGAGAGAGGTAGTCAGCGTACATGGAAAGCTGCGAGTACTCCTGACCTACGATATCCCTGTCTATCTTTGAATTGATGATTGTTCCGAATACGTCCAGTGACAAAGGTATGTGTTCTTTTTTCAGTGAGGCAGAGGCTTCCTTTACGAACTTAAGAATAGCGTGTCTTCTGCCGTAACCGTTAAGGTTAATGTCTTCCTCCTGTATTCCGGTGCCGTATCTTACGTAGTCGTACTGAACCTCGTCAAAGCCTGCTTTTTTGCAGCCCTTTGCTACTTCGATAAGGTATGCTTTGACATCTTCATTGGTGGGATCCATCCAGGTAAAGCCCTTGGCATCCGCGTAGATTTCTCCTGATGCGGAGTGGATGACCCATTCCGGCTTTACTTCATCAATGAAGGGATCTCGGAAAGCAACGCATCTTGCAATCACATATATTCCGTGGCTGTGGAGTTCATTAAGGAGTCCCGGCATATCCTTTACAAGAATGTTTTCTACACCAAGCTCATCTATAAGTTCTGAATCCATGTCGAAGACTACGTTTCCGTCATCATTTTTCACATCAATGACAACGGCGTTAATATTGGTCTTATCGATACTTGTGATAATATCGTCCATCATACTTTTAGTGCCTGCAACAAAAGCGCTTACATAAATGCCGTGGATTTCATCAGTCTCTTCAGCGAAGGCAGTCTCCGGTCCAAAAAGCAAAGTGGCTGCGCTTATAAAAAGTAGTAATGTTTTTCTGATAGCTTTCTTCATGTCTGTTTCCTTATTGTAATTATTTTGGGAAAAAACTTAATTTGTTCGACTTCTGCATTTATCCGCAAGAAGTCAAAAATATCTCAAACAGTATATCAGATTTTTAATAGAACATGACATTGGAATTTTGATATACTTCTTGAAGAGGTGGGATTTTTTCAGAGAGGTTTATGATTATGGCTTTATTTGCGATTGGCGATCTCCATCTGGCTTATCAGTCAGACAAGACCATGGATGTATTTGGAAAAGTCTGGAGAGGACACGAGAGAAAAATAGAAAAAAATTGCAACAAGATAATGACAGAAGAGGATACTCTTGTGCTTGTGGGAGATCACAGTTGGGGGAAGGGCCTTGAAAACTGTGAGCAGGATCTTCTTTTTATAGAAAATCTTCCCGGCAGGAAAATCCTTATTCGCGGTAATCATGACAATTTCTGGAATGCCAAGAAAACGCAGCGCCTTAATGATATGTATAAGGACAGGCTTAATTTTTTACAAAACAATTATTATCCCTATGAGGACTATGCCATAGTTGGGACCAAGGGCTATTGCTACGAGGGCTTTGATACCAGACAGCATGCGGATATGCTGATTGAGAGGGAAGCCAAGAGACTAAAGACTTCATTTGAAGCAGCAAGAGCTGACGGCTTTGAGAAGTTCATTATGTTCCTTCACTATCCGCCCACAGAGATAGGGGAGACGGAGAGCAGGTTCACCTACATGGCCAGGGCCTATGGCGCAGAGCAGGTAATCTATGCCCACTGCCACGGCAAGGAGCGTTTTCACGACAGCCTGCTTGGCAATGTAAAGGGCGTGGAGTACAGCCTTGTTTCCGGGGATTACCTGGACTTTATGCCAAAGAGGATTTTGTGATAATTTTTTGAAAAAACTATTTACATTCCACAAAATGCTGTGTTATAATTTCATTCGTTGACGACACTTAGTGTCTCGCGTAGAGGAATCATACAACGGCTAGTATTGCGGTCTCCAAAACCGTTCATGGGGGTTCGAATCCCTCTTCCTCTGCTAAAGAAAACCTCTTAGCTTAGTTGCTAAGAGGTTTTTGTTTTGCAAAAATACTATAGTAAAAGGCAAATACTTTTGATGCTTACTATAGTTATCGCCCGCTTTTTTGTTTCTTTTTCTGGGCGTACATCTTGTCATCAGCTCTGTTAAACACAGACACTACATTTTCATCGTTTTCTTTGTCGAATTTTTCCATACCGCAGGCTATTACAATATCTCCGGTTTGCTGTGCGTTAAAATTTCTCTCTTCAAAAATATCTATAAGCTCGTCAATATGCTCATAGTCATCATTTTCTGAAATCGCCACAAACTCATCGCCGCCGATACGGAAAACAGGGCTGTGCTTAAATATGTCGCAGATTATCTTGCATGCGTGGCAGATGTATTCATCCCCGGCCTTGTGACCGAGAGTATCGTTAACCAGCTTCAGGTCGTTTACATCAAATAATGTAATGGCAAAAGCGTCTTGCTTATGTTCACTGATCAGCAGGTTTATTCCTTTTTCTACTTCCAGGTATGCACTTCTGTTTTTTATACCAGTAAGAGCATCAACATTGGCATTAGTGTGCTCTTTGGCAAGCTTTTCAGCATATTCCTGCTTGATGATCATGGCATCCGTAACATCCTGGCACAGACCAAGAAGACATTCTCTTCCCGTTTCATCAATGAATTTCAGCTTTGTGGTCTGGAATCTTCGCTGATTACCTGCTGCATCAGGGACATCCTCATAGAAAATGTAAGGCTTATCCATCTTGAACGCCTTTTTATCATCCTCCACAAAATGACTGGCAGTATCAGGATCGAAAATCTCAAAATCTGTCAGACCAACTACTCCTGCAGGAGTCTCTTTATGGGCATAATTGGCAAAAGCCTGATTGCAGGCAAGATATTTCCCTGTGTTTATATCCTTTGAAAAAGACATGGCAGGCATGTTGTTTAGGAGCCATGTTACGGAATCCTGAAGATCGGTGATTTTCTGGGTTGTCTCTGCACCTTCATCCATATAGCACACATGGATCAGGGTTACGCCATTTTCCAGATACACATATTTTCCGGCAGCACGAACAAACTTGTGACCGGATTTATTTTTTACAGAAGCCCGGTAGAGAATTTCATATTTTCCGCCTTCTTTGGCACCCGCTGTGGATTCGTCAAGAATTCTGGCAGCATCCTCAGGATGGACGTTGAAGAAAACGTCTTTGTTAAGGTCAGCGTAAGCTTCCTCCTGGCTCTTGTAACCAAACATTTCACAATATCCGTCAGATATTACAATAGGGACAATACCATCTTCCATGAACTGGAAAATAGCTATAGAATTCTGCAACCGCTCATAGGCAGCCTGAACTTTTTCATCGAATACGTATCTATCCATGCTTCATTCCTCAGTAAAGTGAATCCGGTAGAGACAATATATAATAATTATCTAATAATCATTATATATTCGCAAGTAAAAGGCTGTGAAATGGGTGGCAGTTCTCAAAAATTTAATTTTTTGCATTACTTAGGGAGAATATAGCTTATAATTAGATATAGTTTATAAAGAAATATTCGGACTGATTGATATTACGGCTCTTGTGATCGGGAAAGGGCGTGGTCAGATATACCTGCATTTCAAGGAGGATATATGGAAGAACTTGTTGGATTAGTCATATGGTTAATTATATTGCTGGTTTTCGGTAAAACAGCTAAGAAAAAGCTCAACCAGAAGGGTGGCCCTCTTGGAGGGAAAAGTGTCTCTGAGATTTCACGAAACGTACAGCAACAGGCCATGAAAGCAGCTCAGGCCAGTAAAAATGCCCAGTCCGGCAGAACTGCTACAGCAACAAGAAGCCGTGAGTCATCTTCAATGCCGCATACTCACAAGGCATCCGGCACCTATGATACCTATAACAGGAAAAGCAGTAAAAATGATTCAGGTGCAATGCCTCACAATCACAGAGAATCAGGGACTTATGACACCTTTAATCGCAAGTCCATTTTTAATACTTCAGGCTCAATGCCCCATGTTCACAGCGAGGGACATTATACCTCCATGGCAGATGCATCAAAGCTTCCTCCCGGATATATCCTTCTAAACGGCGAGCCCGTAAGAGTTGCGGACCTTGAAGGAAAATAAACAATTTGACAATTTATTTTTTATCGAATACCATGAAGAAGATTTTGAGGAAGGAAAGAACATGGGCTTTTTTAACGACAGAGACAATTTTAAAAGTCGTGAAGCAGGCATTTCGCTTATTATCTGCGCAGTGCTTCTTCTTGCTGTGCTTCTTTCTTCATTCTTTGTGGCAGCTGAGCTTGGCCATGATTGCAGCGGGGATGAATGTCCAATCTGTCAGATGATCGCCCAGAGCGAGAATTTTGTTAATCAGATCGGAACAGGTCTGATAATTCTTGCAGCTGCTCTTTTAGTTGTTTTTTCAGTATCTGAATTTCATGCGGATTCATTCCGCTGTCTTGTTGTGCCTACTCCTGTGAGGCAAAAGGTACGTCTGAATAATTAAAGACACTCTTTTTATCTTATTTTTTCCTAATTAAAAAACTAAATATATAAACTTGTGGAGGAATATTATGAAAAGAAATATTTCTGTTTTTTGTGCTGCAATTGTCATGGTATGGGCTCTTAGCGCTTGCGGTGAAAGTGCGGGAGAAAATCCTGAAATGCCGGAGGTTTTGGCGAATTCCATCGAGGCTGAAGAGGTGCCGCTTTCCGATACTGCGGGATCAGAGGATTCGATAAGTATTGTGACAACGATTTTTCCTGAGTATGACTGGGTAAACGAGATTCTTGGGGACAATCCGGCAAACGCAGAGGTTACCATGCTTCTTGATAACGGCGTCGATCTTCACAGCTATCAGCCAACCGCTGAGGATATTCTTAAGGTTGCAACCTGTGATCTTTTCATCTATGTGGGTGGCGAGTCTGATGAGTGGGTTGAGGATGCCTTGCAGGAAGCGACAAATGAAAATATGGCTGTGATCAATCTCCTTGACGTCCTTGGGGATGACGTTAAGGAAGAAGAGGTTGTTGAAGGCATGGAAGCTGAGGAAGAAGAGGAGGAAGGCGAAGAGGGCGAGGAAGAGCCTGAATATGATGAGCATGTCTGGCTTTCTCTTAAGAATTCTGCAAAGCTTTGCGAGGCCATAAGGGATGCTATCATTATGATCGATCCTGACAATACCTCTGAATATGCTAAGAACGCTGAAAATTACATAGCAGAGCTCAAAAATCTTGATACCGAATATAAAAAAGTGGTTAAGGACGGGACTGCGGATACCCTTGTTTTTGGAGACAGATTTCCCTTCCGGTATCTTGTTGATGATTACAATTTAAGCTACTATGCGGCTTTTGTGGGATGCTCGGCTGAAACAGAGGCCAGCTTTGAGACCATTGCTTTTCTTGCAGGAAAAGTGGATGAGCTTTCTCTGAAAAACATCATGACTATCGAAGGTGCTGACCATAGAATTGCAGAGACTATAAAGAACAGCACGGAAAGCAAGGATCAGAATATTTTAACCATAGATTCGATGCAATCCACCACCTCTAAGGATGTAGCAGGCGGTGCATCATATCTTGGAATCATGAAAAACAATCTTGAAGTTTTAAAAGAGGCGCTTAACTAAGCGCGAAAGGTGGGATTATGCCATTGCTGACTGTGAAAGATCTCTCACTTGGATATGACGGGTGCAGAGTTATAGAGAATTTGAATTTTTCGATAAATGAGGGGGATTATCTTAGCATTGTTGGGGAGAACGGCTCCGGGAAAACTACGCTGATGAAGACTCTTCTTCATTTACAAAAGCCAATAAGCGGGGAGATTTTGGTCAGTGATGGCTTAAAGCCTGATGAGATCGGATATCTTCCGCAGCAGACTCTGGTGCAGAAGGATTTCCCTGCATCTGTGTGGGAGATTGTACTTTCAGGCTGCCAGAGCAGTATGGGACTTAAGCCTTTTTACGGAAAAAAGGAGAAGGTGCTTGCTGAAAAGAATATGGAGCTTATGGGAATTTCTGATTTTAAAAATCGTTGCTACAGAGAGCTTTCCGGCGGGCAGCAGCAAAGGGTTCTTCTTGCAAGAGCATTATGTGCTACGAAAAAACTGATACTATTAGATGAGCCTGTGGCAGGCCTTGACCCTGTTGTAACGCAGCAGATGTATGAAACCATAAAGGAGCTGAACGCTTCGGGAATTACGATCATCATGATATCCCATGACATAGCCTCAGCTTTGAAGTATTCATCCCATATTCTGCATATCGGAAAAGAAGTTTTCTTTGGAACTAAGGCTGAGTATTTAAAGAGCAATAAAGGTTTTGCTTTTTCAGAAAGGGAGCTGAGAACCGGGGGGTGTCAGACAGAACTTTCGTTTAGAGAGGTGAAAAGCTATGCTTGATAAGATTTTCTTTTATCTGCAGTATCCCTTTGTGAGATATGCGATTATCGTGGGAATACTGATTGCACTTGCATCATCTCTTCTTGGAGTGACGCTGGTGCTTAAGAGATTTTCATATATAGGTGACGGGCTATCCCACGTGGCATTTGGTGCCATGGCCATCGCAAGCGTTCTTAAAATGACTAACCAGATGGCGCTGATTTTACCCGTTACCATAGTTTGCGCCGTACTTCTTTTAAGAACAGGACAGAATGCAAAGATAAAGGGTGATGCTGCCATCGCCATGATTTCTGTAGGGGCCCTGGCCTTTGGCTATCTTCTTATGAACATTTTTTCCACGTCCTCGAACCTGACGGGTGATGTGTGCAGCACGCTGTTCGGCTCTACATCGATACTTACACTGACCTTGAGCGAGGTTGTGATCTGCGCTGTCTTGTCGGTTGTTGTGATAGGGGCTTTCATACTTTTGTACAACAAGATTTTCGCTGTGACCTTTGATGAAAGCTTCGCTACAGCTACAGGAACTCCCGCAGGAAAATACAATACAGTGATTGCAGTCATGATAGCGGTTATCATCGTGCTTGCCATGAACCTTGTGGGCTCGCTTTTGATATCGGCGCTGGTAATTTTTCCTGCATTATCAGCCATGAGCATTTACAGAAGCTTTTTCAGAGTTACGGTTTGCTCTGCCATAATCTCTGTGGTGTGCTCATTTGTGGGGATTATGATTTCCATTCTTGCCGGTACTCCTGTTGGTTCAACCATAGTGGCTATCGATGTTCTGGCTTTTTGCTGTTCGCTGATGGCAGGTAAATTGAAGGGGGCAGTGGCATGAGAAAGTTTAGATCAGGGAAATTTTTAGGGGCACTTTTGGTTACCGGGCTGATTTATGTCTGCGCATGTGGGAGTGATGCTACCTCGGCCGCTACCGGCGGAATTGATGTGGACCTTACTCAGTTTTCAAGCACTGCGGTGTATGGGCAGGTTTACGATATGGTATATTTTCCTGAGAATTACGTGGGAAAGAAGATTAAAATGAAAGGTACCTTCTCGGATTACTACGATCAGGCAAATGATAAGCATTACTTTGCCTGCTTCATTTCGGATGCTGCTGCCTGCTGCTCTCAGGGAATAGAATTCGAACTGACGGAAGACTATAAATATCCGGAGGACTACCCGCAGGAAGCTGCGGACATAGTAGTGGAGGGGACCTTTGATATTTATGAGGAAAATGGTCTTAATTACTGTACGTTAAGAAATGCCATTCTGGATGCCGGCGCCTTTTGATTAGGCAATTCACTAATATTCATCACGTGATTTGTCTGTATTCTAGTGCAAATACTACGTGAGAATTATTAAATATCAGCAATTTCCCGTGTAGACATATTTAAGATTTTTTCTGGCAACATCAGCAAGATGGTAGATCAGATCAATATCCGTGGCGGCTCTGTCAGTCAGATGAAAACGCGGGAAAAATCTGCTGATATGGAGAGGAATCGCTGCTCCTTTTCCTGAATCCAGTTCGCTTATCCAGAAGGAGAGACTATCTATTTCTTCATCGGTATCGTTAAAGCCCGGCACAATCAGAGTTGTAAGCTCAAGGTGGCAGGCAGGTACGGACTTTTCTATGAAGTTCATAACCATCTGCCTGTTACCCTTTAATATTTTTTCATAATAATCATCTGTAAAGCCCTTAAGGTCTATATTCATGGCATCGATGTGGGGCAGCAGCTCGTCGCAGACTGCTTCGCTCGCATTGCCATTGGACACAAGGACATTCAAAAGCCCGGATTCATGGGCAAGCTTCGCGGTATCTCTCACAAATTCATAGCCCACAAGCGGCTCATTGTAGGTAAAAGCAATTCCGATATTGCCTGAATCCGTGCAGGAAAGCGCAAGGGAAACAAGCTCGGAAGGAGTGCCGTACCTGAGAGGAATATCAGGGCGAGGAGGTAACATATCATAACCATAAGATATGCTGTGGTTCTGGCAAAAAGGGCAGCGAAGGTTGCAACCATAGCTTCCGACTGACATGATATTGGAGCCCGGATGGAACCTGTTTAACGGCTTTTTTTCAATCGGGTCAAGAGCTATAGAAGTGATAAAGCCATAGTTGGCGCAGTGAATGACGCCGCCCTTGCAGATTCTTGCACGGCAAAGGCCAAGGCTTCCTTCATTTAAATTGCAGTGATGATGACATACTTCACATACGGGCATGACAGCTCTCCATAAAAATTAAATATGCCTTATGACTTCAAAGCACTCAAGAGATTTTCTTAAATAATCAGATATGTCTTACAACTTCAAAGCGCTCCAGGTAGATTTCTTCTCCGGCAGGAATTCCTGCTTTTTGGCAGGCTATGTTTATCTGCTGGTTTACACTGTCGACACCGTCAAGGTTCGGAAGAAGGAGACCGCGCTTTGTTCCGCTGGTAACGATGACTCCGTATTTTTTTACATCAAGAAGATCAGTGGATGAGATTGGCTCAGGAACGCCCATGACATCTACATTTATCTCAAGCCATGGAAGTTCATCGGCGGTTATCATGTTAAATCTTGGATCAGCAGTTCCTGCGCTAATGGCATTTTGGAGGATTTCCTCAGCTACGCAGTCGCAGGTGGCACTTATGGTTCCTATGCAGCCACGCAGAGCACCATTTTTATGTATGGAAACAAAGGCTCCTGCTTTTGTGCTGAAAAGCTCCTCCGGAAGATCTTTCCATTCATCCCCTGTAAGATCCTTTTTGTGAATTGTCCTTCCACCTGTTACATAGCTCTCAAGAGAGTAGCGGGCAAGCTTAACGTAAGGATCAGAGCTGGCCTGTCTTTTCTGAAGCTCTTCAAGCTTTTCTTTTCTCCAGATATCGAGGAAATGTCTGCTTTCATCAGGACCGCCAACTTCAAAGCGGCAGATACCGTATCCTACACCGAAGGTTGCTTCGTGAGAGAGCTTTTCTGCTTTTACAGAAAGACCATCGAGAGCACCTGCCATCATCACAAAGGAGCGGTGACCGCACTCAGCAGCCTTTGAGCAGAAATCATCGTCGAATTCGAAGAGCTTTTTGAAATCACCGCTTCCGCATACTTCCATGATTCGATCGTCATATTCGGGACCTTCTTTGGTAAAACCGTAAGGGCCATCCTCTTTCATTTTGTGTGACAGATCGCCGCTGGCAACATAGACAACTTTTCGTCCGGTTTCATTTATGGCCTGCTGAATAATCTGGCCCATCTGATAATGAAGAGCAAGAGGGAGGCCGGAGAGACCGATTCTTATGATTTTAAAATCCTGATATTTTTTACAAATATAATAAAGAGGAATCAGGGTGCCGTGATCCAAATTGGGGTCGCGTTCACCCATGGTGCCTGCAGGAAATTCAGAAGGTGCGGTTCCACCGTGGCGCTCACGGCCATTATTTGACGAAGCGCTACCGGCTTTGCCGCTTTCGTCATCTGCATTGGCAGCGCTTTGCCTCTGAGCATCAGGGCCGCCGTCCTCAGCAATTCTGCAGATCACATCCACAAGCTCAGAGTCGTACTCGGCATCAAAGGAGACTTCTCCCGCCTGAAACCTGGACATGTCACCGTAAGCGGATTCACCGGGTGAAATATGGAAATAGTCAGCATACATCACGCTGTGCGGACTTGAGATAATAATCGTCTCAGGCTTAAGCGCAGCAATTTCATCAGCTACCTTTTCATAGGCAGCAGTTGTAGCACTTATTTTTTTCTCTTCGCCGTTACCGACCTCAGGAAGCATAATTGGTGGATGTGGAACCATGAAAGCACCTAGAATTGGCATAATTATTTCCCCCCATAATATTATGTATCTAACGAGTAGTGCGCGATTGTTATTTAATAGTTCGTGGCTATCAACAAGTAGTGCATGGTTATTGATGAATGATATTTCGCTTCCTATTATATAATATTTCGCGCTCCATAGTAAGGAGCAAAAGTGAGTGGACAATTCTAATGTGTACTAGACAGTTGTGGGATATATGGTTGATGGTTGCTTGATTCCCGGGTAATCTATGCGGACATTTCCTGCGATAGCGCTTTATGGAAAACGTTTTTTGCTATGTATTGCGGTTAATGTGTGATAATATTTGTAAATGGTAAGTTAGTTATAATTAGAATAATCACCAAGAAAACAATACTTAAACCCGTAAGAAATGCAACGAACATATGGAGGATCATGAAAAATGTTTAGGAGAGATCGATTTGTGGCAGGGGCAGCCACAATAGCGCTGATAGTAGCGACAGCAACAGGCTGCGCAGGAAAGAGCGCACCTGCGGCTGATAATGCAACAGAGCAGGTTGCAGAAGCAGAGCTGACAACCACAGCTGGCGATGACGAGGCAGCAGAGGCAGCGGCCAAGCAAGCCACATCCCAAATGGATGAAGTTAATGCGCAGCATCCACTTAATGTAATAGATGACAAGTACAGAACCACCTACGAGATTTTCGTATATTCATTCTATGACAGCGACGGTGACGGAATCGGAGATCTTCAGGGCGTAATAGACAAGCTGGACTACGTCAATGATGGAGATGATGCCACGAACACAGATCTTGGCTGCAACATGATCTGGCTCATGCCGATATGTCCTTCACCCACATATCACAAATATGATGTTACGGATTACTGTGATGTTGATTCCCAGTATGGCTCAGTCGACGACTACAAAAAGCTGATTGAAGAAGCTCACAGCCGCGGAATCAAGGTCATCAACGATATGGTCATGAATCACACTTCATCCCAGCATCCATGGTTCAAAGAAGCGGTTTCATATCTTAAGGATCTGCCGGATGGAACTGAGCCGGATGCAACTCAGTGCCCCTATTTTGACTACTACAATTTTTCAAAGCAGCAGCAGACAGGCTATGAAAGAGTAAGTGGAACAGACTGGTTTTACGAGGCAAGGTTCTGGTCTGAGATGCCTGATCTAAACCTTGATAACGAAGCAGTTCAGAAGGAATTTGCAGATATCGCCAAGTTTTGGCTTGACCTTGGTTGCGACGGCTTCAGAATGGATGCGGTCACATCCTATACTACAGACAATACCGGAAAAAGCACCGATGAGCTGAAGGTATTCTGCGATGCTGTATACGCTGAAAATCCTGATGCTTACATAGTCGGCGAAGCCTGGGCTAACTCTGCCGAGTATTCTCAGTACTATGGAAGCGGAATTGATTCACTTTTTGATTTTGACTTTTCTGGAAGCGAAGGCAAGATAGTAAAGTGTGCCAAAGGAAAGATGGCTCCCGCGAAATTCTTTGAAGAGCTGATAAAAGAAGACGAGCTTTATTCCGGGATAAATGAAGCTTACGTCAACGCACCTTTTTATACAAACCATGACATGGCAAGAAGCGCGGGCTATTATGTTGGAAAAGGTGCTTCTGATTCCGTTAAGCTTGCCGGTGCTCTGAATCTTATGATGAATGGTAACGCTTTTATCTACTATGGTGAAGAGATTGGCATGAAGGGCTCCGGAAATGATGAGAACAAGCGCGCACCCATGCAGTGGACAGGTGACCCGGCAGCAGAGGGTATGTGCAAGGGTCCCTCTGATATGGAGAAAATCGAGATGACAAACGGTAATCTCCAGGATCAGGAAAAGGATCCCTATTCTATCTACAATTACTACAGAAACGCAGTGAGACTTAGGAATATGTTCCCTGAGATCGCTCGTGGCAAGATTACAATACTTGATAAGCTCACAACCGATGACTTTGGCGTTTGCATGAAAGAGGCTGATGGCAAAATCCTGATCGCTCTTAATAATTCCGACGAGACAGTGACAGCAGACCTTTCCGCGGATGATAGAGCAGAGGGCTTTAGAACACTTTCCGGACTTCTTCTGACAGGAGAAGAGAACGCATCACTTGATGGTGATAGTCTCACACTTCCGGCCCACGGAATCGCTATTTTGACAATGGAGTAAATGAACCACCCAGAGGTGATAGCATTACTCTTCTGGATTACTGAATTGCGATTTGGATGATGGAGCAACTTTTTCCACAGCCGGATAATTCAGTATTACGCTATACTAAAAAAGCGCGGCACTTTTAATCTTAGTGTCCGCGCTCTTCTTTTGCATTATAGGCAAGGGGACGAAAGATCGTCATTCTGCCTGTAAATCCTAGAATTCTTGTGATTATTATTCCCAGCAAAGCCCCGCAGCTGTCGATAAGTACATCCTTCTTTTGCGGAGATCTGCCTGAAATGAAGCTTTGATGATATTCGTCCAGACAGGCATAACCTACACAGATCATTCCTGCCACCAATACCAAAGGAATGCCTCTTAAACCGTATACATAAAGCGGAAATGCAACCGTTATGGCAAGCAGCAGATACTCTGAAAAGTGTGCGGCTTTTCTTATATAATGCTGATAATCTGTGCTCATCTGTCTGATTTTACTGATGCTCCAGCCCTTGTCCAGAACATCGTTTGTAACTGTCAGAACCTCGACACCGACCTTATAGCTAAGTGCCGAGCTTGTTTCTGCCGGCTGATCGGAGAAGTTAAAGATCAGGATCATCATTACTATAGCAGGCACAAATGACAACGGCTTCAGCACAAAGCGAAGTGTTTGTTTTATATAAAGAAGGAAAAACTTCATTTCATACAATCCTCAAAATCTGTTAAGCAGGCTTATCATGAGCCTTAATAACGAATATATTAGCAACAAGTATAACGCAAAATCCCAAATAGAACAATTTCGTATAATAACTGTATCATCTTATGACATTTGAGACTTCTCAACACGCGATAAATTCTTATATAATAAAGACCATGATAGAGCAATATTTGGTGTAGAAAATATCAATGAATTTCTTGATATCATAATTAGAAGAAATAGAGGGAGACTTATGTGGAAAAAGATTAAAAACACCATCGTTATCGTACTGGCAACGCTGGGGGTGCTGTTTATTATAATAATGATGATGCCTGATGATGAAGATGCTGACTATGAAAGTGCGGACGCAGAGACAAGCGTTAGTGTATCTGATGTTGATGATACAGACAGTGACAGCGAAACAGATGAAAATGAGGACGAAGAAGACTCCGAATTGACAGCTGCAGAAAATAACTCAGATTCGTCAGCGGTCCAGGAATCAGAGAACAACACAGAATCATCGGAGGCATCAGACACTTCACAACCCGCTTCAGCAGCTTCAACCACAGTAAATATCCCTGAATCAGAAATCTCCGATAAGCAGCTGAGCTTTAAGACGGTTTCCCTCGATAACAATGTGGTGGATCAGAGTATCTTTGCAGACTATGACATAACTGTAGTCCATGTTTGGGGAACCTTCTGTTCACCCTGCATAGCAGAGATGGGAGACTATGCTTCTTTCTATAAGGAGCTTCCGGAGAACGTTAATCTGGTGGGCATTATCTGCGATGTATATGATGGAATTGACAGTAATGTTTCCGATGCAAACAGCATCTTAAAGGATGCCGGCGCAGAGTTTATGAATCTTCGAATCAGTAATGATCTCTATGATATTACAAAGTCCTTACAGTATGTACCCTCATCGTTTTTTGTTGACAGAAACGGACACGTAATTGGCGAAATGATGGATGGCGCAGGCTTTGAGCAAACAAAAAGCAGACTTGAGAGCTATCTGGTGAAGTAGTTGCAGCGAGGATGATTATGTCAAAGACCGGAAAAATCCTTCAGTGCATTATACTATTAGCCGGCATTATCATGCTTCTTTCCGGAATAATGATGAATGACTTTAAGGAAGTATGGAGCAAGGCAGTGATGATCTGCATGGAATGCATAGGGATAGGATGATGAGTGCTTTTATAGGAAAAATAAAATCGCATACAAGGCAGTATTCACAGCTGATTTCCGCAGTTTTATATAACTGCCATATCACAGGTTTTGCAGATGGCAGAATATATAAAGGTGCATCAAAAGGTGTATGCGTACCCGGGCTTAACTGTTATTCATGTCCCGGCGCAGTATGCGCATGCCCTTTGGGAAGTTTGCAGGGTGCGCTGGCAAAATCTGCATATAAGCTTCCTTTATATATGCTTGGAACTATTATTCTGTTTGGGATTTTCCTTGGCAGGGTAATTTGCGGCTTTCTTTGTCCCTTTGGTTTTCTTCAGGAGCTTATTTACAAGCTTCCTTTTCCTAAGATAAAAAAGAACAGAATAACAAGAGCACTGTCATATTTAAAATATGTTATTCTCTTGCTCTTTGTGGTGGCAATTCCGATGGTTAAGCTCCTCCCGGGATTTTGTAAGTATATCTGTCCGGCGGGCACTCTTGAAGCGGGAATTCCGCTGGTAATAATGGATGAGCACTTACAGAACCAGCTCGGCCTACTCTTTTCATGGAAGGTCTTTGTTCTGATAATGTGCATCATAGCCTGCTCAGTGTGCTACAGAGCCTTTTGCAGATTCATCTGTCCGCTGGGGGCCATATATTCTTTCTTTAATCCAATCGCATTCTTTGGAATGAAAGTTGATAAGGAAAAATGCACGGGCTGCAACGCCTGCATCCATTTCTGCAAGATGGATACGAAAAAAGTAGGAGATCACGAGTGTATTCATTGCGGAGAATGTGCGTCCGTATGCCCTGAAGGCGCCATAAGCTGCGGCCGAAGATAGAAACCGAGCCCACGAGCCGAAAAAGTCTGAAATGTGTAAAAAAATCTCTCGAGCCCATACCCACTAACTGCATGCCAAAACACTCCAGAGCTCTTAAAAATCCCTATTGCACAAAATCACAAAAAGAAGTACAATTGCAACATAACTATGAATTGTGATTGTGCTTTTCTTTGAGGTGAACAAAAATGAACAAAAGACAGGGATGTCTTCTTAATAAACTTAGCGATATATTTAAAAATGGCTACATAAATGATTACAGTAATAAGCACGGAGGCAGCAGCCGCATTATAGGTGCTTTTTTTGTGACCATTACAATAAGCATGCTCATTTCTAGTTCTTCCAATGTAAGAGCTGCTTCATATGATAATAATTCTTTTGATGAATCCATAAATTTTGAAATAGACGAAAAATTCGATCTGCCTGCCGGGGATATGCCGGAAATCGAAGAACCTCAGGTGGAGGAGATTGAGCTTTCAGCTGAAGAATTCGAGGAACTAAACGGTGACACTCCGGTATTAAAGACCAGAAATGCCCGCAGTTCCAGTAGTGAATATTATTACAATCAGCTTACTGAATTTGACAAGATTTATTATGATGGAATCCTTGATCTTTGCAGACAAAACAAAAGTCCTATCACTGGCGAATTTAGCACAGATAAGGCAGGCGATGCAGTACTTTTTTATTCAGGGACAAAAAAACTTGAAAGACCGGACTGGTCAACAATTATTCACGCCTTATGGTATGATCATCCTGAAGAACTGGAGACTATACTTTTTTCACAAAGCTACAGCACTGTTACATCCTACACCAATGGAGTATGGAATTATAATATATATATTTACAACACTCCCGGAGCAAATTATACAGGGAATCAGGTAGCTCAGATGGAGTCTGAGCTTAAGCGTGCATGTGATTCCTTCTATAACAGTATAGATCTTTCTGGTAATGATGCCTCAAAAGAATTGGCAATTCATGATGCGTTGATTGCCGCAGTAGAATACAACTATGATGTATATCATAATCATCTCAGTAAACATGTGGCACATACTGCTTATGGAGCACTTGTTGAAAAGAAACCCGTATGTGATGGATATTCTAAAGCATTTAAAATGCTTATGGATAAAGCAGGAATAGAAACCCATGTTGTTGCAGGATCCACAGGTTCCGGAGCACATGCCTGGAATGTTGTAAAAATTGATGGCGATTATTACGAAGTTGATACAACTTGGGATGATAGTGAAATTGATGGTTATCCATACAATTACCTGCGGACGCACCAGTACTTTAATTGTACTACAGATACTTTTGCAAACTATAACTATTCCATTCCTGGAATATCTAATAGTGTTTCCAAACATCTGAGAAATAGTGAAAATTTGGGATATCTTAATCCTCCTTTAGCAAAAGGAACAAGGTATACATACAATATTATAAAAAGGGCTTACAGAGTAGATTTTGATGGTGTCAAGAAAGGTGCATATTATTATCTCCCTTATAAATACACCTATACTTATGAGGGCAAAATTGTTGAAATGCCCAAATATATGTCTCTAAGTGGATGTTCCTTTAATAACTGGTATACGAAGAAAACCGGAGGAACAGTTGTAACAGCTAATACAATTATTAATTCTGATATAACTGTTTATGCTCACTGGAATGGAGGAGATAATGTTGAGGACGCTGTAACGGATCAGTCAGATTTACGTACAGTTACCCTACATTATAATTATGATAATAAGACAGAGATAAAGAAGATTGCTAAAGGAAGTACAATCGGGGAGCTTCCGACTCTTTATAGATATGGCTACGATTTTAACGGTTGGACAAATTCAATAAGTGGAGGAAGTGTAGTTGACAAAAATACGATTGTAAGTTCGAATCTGAATATTTATGCCCAGTGGAAGCCTGTTGAGGTAAATGCTTATTTTTATAAAGATAATGGAAGCTATACTGTTAGAAGTACAAATTTTGGAAAAACCTATGGTGATGCTATGAGTCTGGCTTCCGATTATACTAAAGCGGGGCATACGTTAGTCGGATGGTATAAAAGCTTTGATTCTGATGAAGCTATTTCTCCTGATACAGTCATAGATTCAACAAAGCCTCTGTATTTTTATGCACATTGGAAAAAGAATACATATACCGTAACCTATGACGCCAATGGAGGAGCCTATAAAAATGGTCAAACCTCCGATAAGCAGAATGCAGAGTATGATACCTACATTACCTTGGGAACCCATGAAAAGCCTTCAAAAAGTGGCTATAGCTTTGCCGGTTGGAATACTTCAAAAGATGCAACAAGTGGTCTCACAAGTTATAAAGTAACCGGTGATACGACTTTGTATGCAATCTGGAAAAAAACATGTGTAGTGACCCTGCACTACAATTATGATGATAAGACTGAGAATATTGCGTTTGGTGAAGGCACATATTACACATTGCCCAAGCCTGAAAGATATGGATACAGTTTCGTTGGTTGGAGAGGAGATGGGGATACCGGATCTTCTTATACATCAGGTACAAGGATTTATAAGGATACAGATTTTTATGCAGAATGGAGCCCTAAAAAGGTTAACCTATATTTCCATTCTACAATAGGAACGCCATCGTTCCAGTTACTTAGCGTAGATTTCGAAAGTACCTTTGGAGAAGCTTTTGACAAGGTTAATAATCCTTCCAAGGCAGGCTATAAGTTTGAAGGATGGACCGGGACTGCTAACAATGAATCTGAAGATTTACTGTCCCGTGATACAGTCATTGATAGTACAGATTCATATAATTTCTATGCTAAATTTACTCAGAGTAATTGTACGATCACCTTGCACTATGATTACGATGATAAGACTGAGAAAATCGAGGTTGTTGAAGGCACATATTACGAATTACCAAAGCCTGAAAGATATGGATTTACTTTCGTTGGCTGGAGTGAAGGAGAAAGAGAATCTTATATACTTGGTACAACAATTAGAAAAGATACGGATTTTTATGCTAAGTGGAGTCAAAAGCAGGTAAATCTCTATTTCTTTTCTTCGACAGGCACACCGTCATTACAGACCTTGACGGTAGCTTTGGGAAGTACTTACGGAGAAGCTTTTGACAAGGTAACAGAGCCTTCTCTGGCAGGATATACATTTGAAGGATGGACAGGAAACTATAATTCTGATGAGATCCTTAGCCGTGATAGTGTTTTTGATAAGGAAGAAAGATACTATTTCTACTCAAAATTAACGAAAACACCTAAAGAGTCAGAAGAGACAGAAGAGGTTAAAGAGACAGAAGAAACCGGGAAAACAGGAGAAACCGAAGAGACAGAAGAGTCAAAAGAGACAGAAGAACCCAAGGAGACAGAAGGTTCTAAAGAAACAGAAGGTTCTAAAGAAACAGAAGGGTCTAAAGAAACAGAAGGAACCAAAGAGACAGAAGGCTCTAAAGAGACAGAAGAATCCAAGGAGACCGGAGAAACTACAGAATCCAAGACATTCTATACAGTTTCGTATAATGCGATGGGAGGACACTTCAGTGATGGAAGAGAAGAAAGGTATACTCAGGTAGAAGAAGGTACAATTATAGCCTTAGCCTCACAGGAGGTTCCAGTAAGGGATGGTTCTGAGTTCATTGGATGGACCATGGATTTGAGTACAAATGGATTGTCCACACACGTATATACAAATAATTACATACATCTGTATGCTGTCTGGAAGGTAATAGAGGCAGATCCTGAGCAGGAGACCGGTAAGTCCGGTGGCAATGGAACCGGAGAGAATCATGCCGCAGCTGAGCCTGGTAATCTGGAATATTATGACATTGCAGAGGATTACAGTGAAAATGATAACCTTCCCGAGAATGGCATTTATGAGCAGAACGGTACTGAATATGAGCTTTCAGAGTCAGGCACTGCATCTGTAACGGCAACTACCAATAATAACGCGACTTCCGTAAGTACGGGAGAGTACGTTTATTATGGTAATAAGAGCTTTAAAATCACAAAGATCGATAGAAGAGCCTATAAGGACAATAAGAAGCTAAAGAAAGCTATAATAGGTTCAAATATTGAGACCATCGGCGCTGAAGCATTTAGTGGATGTAAAAAGCTTTCAGGTGTTACCGTATATGGCAATAATCTAAAGCGCATCGGCAAGGGAAGCTTTAAGGGCATTAAAAACGGAGCCAAGATCACCATCGTATGCAAAGATAAAAAGACATACAATAAGCTTGTAAAGCTGTTTAAAAAGGCCGGCGCAAAGAAGGCAAAATTCAAATTTAGGAAGGGCTGATAACCCTTCCTATTTTTATCTTCTGATAAAAATAGGGTTCATATTACGCCTGAAAACCCTATGCACAAATCTGTCAGCAACCTGTATTTCATAAAACTATTAATTGAACAATTTGCCATCTTCACTTTTTTATCTCTTATGTTATAATTCATTGAGATAAAGTGTTCCGAAGGATTTTTCTTTAAATTCAGAAACATTTTCGATTAAATACGAGGGGGCGTTTACATGTTTGAAGGAAAAGACGGCGAAAACAGTGTAGAGGATATTTTAGCCAGATATACGGATGATGTGGCGGTTCTTGCACCCTATATTCCATGGCTTAAAGAACACACCAAGCAGCAGGTAGCGGAGAGCTATTCCAACAGCGAATTATCCAATTCGATGCCGTTTCCTGTATATGATTCGACGCTTCTAAGCTTCGTAAAACAGGCTCAGCAGACCGGTATGATGGATCGCAATTATCACTATGTGTATACCAGAAATCATATCAGGAATTATCAGGATGAGCTTAAGTTTATCGAGAATGCAGAGATCACTGATATGGATGATCTTTCGGGACTGCTTTCCAGATACATTCTGGAGGGAATGACCAAGGGTGCTGTTTGGGCAGAGGGTGTTTACACCGGAGTCCTGTACGCACTGGTTTTTAAAATGGATGATCTGATTCATTTTTGGGGAACGATGTCTTACTAATTAACGGGAGCTTTTGAATGAGTGAGAAGTCTGCTCAGAAAAGAAAATACATTCTGAAAAAAGCCCGTGAGGTATTTTCAGAAAAGGGATTTAAGAACGTCACCATGAAGGATGTCGTGGAAGCTTGTGACATCAGCCGTGGAGGCCTTTATCTCTATTTCTCATCCACTGAGGAGATTTTCCTTGCCGTACTGTCTGAAGAACCCGATGATGACGATGATGAGGCAATCTCAAAAGCGCTCACAGGAGACGCTACTGCCGGCGATATGCTGGCTCTTTTCTTGAAAGAGCAGAAAAAGGAAATTCTTCGCAAGAAGAGCCTTGTTCTTGCTTCCTATGAATATTTCGCAGAGAAAAATTTATCCGCTCAGGACAATCCGCTTCGCAAGCAGTTCGAAGCTGGTATCCAGATTGTTCAGACATTAATTGAAAATGGTGTTCGTGCAGGTGAATTCATCTGTGCCGATCCCTATGGATGTGCCCGCAACCTCATGTACGTGGTTGAGGGTCTTAAAGTTTCCGCTAAAACTATCGGTGTTAACGAGGCCGCGGTTGACCGTGAGCTTTTGTATATATTGGAGGGCTTAATGCCCGGTGGTAATTGATGCTTCGAGATTCTTTTTCTTGAAGCATTTATTTTATACATTTATTTAACCTGGAGGAGATTTATGAGCAAAGTCAGACGAATCTATGTTGAAAAGAAGGCACCCTATGCCGGAAAGGCAAAGGAGCTTAAGAGCGAGATCAAGAGCTATCTCGGTATTAAGAGTGTGTCCAAGGTAAGGGAATTCATCCGCTATGATGTGGAGAATGTTTCCGATGAGGTCTTTGAAAAGGCATGCACCACAGTTTTTTCTGAGCCCCCTGTTGATATCCTTTATCGTGAGGAAATCGAGATTCCGGAAGGCGCTAAAGTATTCAGCGTTGAGGCACTTCCCGGACAGTTCGATCAGAGAGCTGACTCTGCTGTGCAGTGTGTACGCTTTATAAAGGGCGACGAGGAGCCTGTTATCCGCACTGCAGTTACATACATGCTTATCGGCGATATCACAGACGCAGAGCTTAAGCAGATTCAGGATTACACCATGAACCCTGTTGATTCCAGAATCGCAGATGAAGCAAAGCCCGAGACACTTGTAGATGTTTTTGATGAGCCCGAGGATGTAAAGATTCTTGATGGCTTTAAGGATATGGCTGAGGATGAGCTTAAAAAGCTTTATGAATCATTCGGTCTTGCCATGACCTTCAACGATTTCAAGTGGATTCAGCAGTACTTCCACGATGATGAAAAGCGCGATCCTTCCATGACTGAGATTCGCGTTCTTGATACCTACTGGTCTGACCACTGTCGTCACACAACCTTCGGCACAGAGCTTAAGAGCGTAAGCTTTGATGAAGGCTTTTATCAGGCACCCATCAAGGCTTCCTATGATAAATACCTTAGCGCAAGAGAGGATGTTTACGCAGATCCCGCAAAGCGCAGCGAGAAGTTCATTTCACTTATGGACATCGCTCTTATGGGTATGAAGAAGCTGAAAAAGGACGGCAAGCTCACAGATATGGAAGAGTCCGAGGAGAACAATGCATGTACAGTAGTTGTTCCTGTAGATGTTGACTACGGCAACGGCCCTGTAAAAGAGAACTGGCTTGTATTTTTCAAAAATGAGACTCACAACCATCCTACTGAAATTGAGCCCTTCGGTGGTGCTGCAACATGTCTTGGCGGTGCTATCAGAGATCCCCTTTCAGGAAGAGGCTATGTATATCAGGCAATGCGTGTAACAGGTGCGGCAGATCCCACTGTTCCCGTTGCTGATACTCTTAACGGCAAGCTTTCACAGAAGAAGCTTGTTCGCGGCGCTGCAGCAGGTTATTCAAGCTATGGTAACCAGATCGGTCTTGCAACAGGCTATGTAAAAGAGGTTTATCATCCCGACTACGCTGCAAAGCGTATGGAGATCGGTGCGGTTATGGGTGCTGCTCCGCAGGAGCACGTAATCCGTGAGAGCTCAGACCCCGGAGATATCATTGTACTCCTTGGCGGACGTACAGGACGTGATGGCTGCGGCGGTGCTACTGGTTCATCCAAGGCACACACAGCAGATTCAATCCTTACCTGCGGTGCTGAGGTACAGAAGGGTAACGCACCTACAGAGAGAAAATTGCAGAGACTTTTCAGAAGACCTGAGGTTTCAGAGCTTATTAAGAAGTGTAACGACTTTGGTGCCGGCGGTGTATCAGTTGCTATCGGCGAGCTGGCAGATGGTCTTGATGTTGATCTTGATAAGGTCCCGAAGAAGTACGCAGGTCTTGACGGAACAGAGCTTGCAATCTCCGAGTCACAGGAGAGAATGGCAGTTGTTGTTGATCCCTCTCAGGTTGATAAATTCCTTGAGTATGCAGCAGAGGAGAACCTTGAAGCAGTTAAGGTTGCAGTTGTTACAGAGGAGCCCAGACTTGTCCTTAAGTGGAGAGGCAAGAAGATCGTAGATATCAAGCGTTCCTTCCTTGATACCAACGGAGCTCACCAGGAGACAGAGGTAGAAGTTCTCATTCCTTCCAAGGAAGATAACTATTTAGATAAAATCGCAAGTGAGGGTGCAGCTAAGGCCCTTGCAGAAAATGATGTTAAAAAGGCATGGCTTGCCGAGATGGAAGACTTGAATGTCTGCTCACAGAAGGGCCTTGTTGAGATGTTCGATTCATCCATCGGCGCAGGCACAGTTACAATGCCTTACGGCGGAAAATATCAGCTCACCGAGACACAGGCTATGGTTGCAAAGCTTCCTGTTCTTGGCGGTAAAACAGATACAGTTACAATGATGGCTTACGGCTTTGATCCTTATCTTTCAAAGTGGAGCCCTTACCACGGCGCAGCTTACGCAGTAACAGAGTCAGTTGCAAGAATCGTGGCTACTGGTGGCGACTACAAGAACCTCCACCTTACATTCCAGGAGTACTTCCAGAGAATGACAGCTGACAAGACCAGATGGAGTCAGCCTCTTACAGCACTTCTTGGATCTTTCGAAGCTCAGCTGAGATTCGGTATCGCTTCAATCGGCGGTAAGGATTCAATGTCAGGCTCCTTCTTCTACGAGGGTGATGAAAAGAGAGCATCAGGCGAGATCAACGTTCCGCCTACACTTGTATCTTTCGCAGTAGATGTTGCAAAGGGCAAGGATGTTATCACACCTGAGCTCAAGGCAGCAGGAGACATGCTTATAGAGCTTCCTATTGACAGAGATGAGTTTGATCTTCCTGATTATGAAAAGGTTATGGCCCGTTATGATGAAGTACACGACCTTATGCAGAAGGGCTATGTAAAGGCAGCTTACGCTATCGACTGCTACGGCGTTGCAGCAGCAATCAGCCGCATGGCATTTGGTAACGGCTTCGGCGTAAAGATCGCAGGCTGCGTGAAGAATGAAGATCTCTTCACCAACAGAATCGGTAACATCCTTCTTGAGGTTCCTGCAGATAAGGCAGGCGATGTACTTGCTCTCAGAGAAGCAAGAGAAATCGGGGTTGTAACAGATGATGGCAAGTTCACTGTCGGCGACGTAGTAATCTCAGAAGAGGAAGCACTTGCAAATTGGAAGAACAAGCTTGAGAAGGTATTCCCTTCAGTTGCACCTGTTTCCGAGGATGATACGGAAAGCGCAGATAAAAAGAGCATCTTTGATGACGGCGCACTTACAAAAGAATACAAGGCTTCCGAGGTTTATGTATGCAAGAACAAGGTTGCAAAGCCTACAGTCTTCATACCTGTATTCCCCGGCAGTAACTGTGAATATGATTCAGCTCAGGCCTTTGAGAGAGCAGGCGCTGATACAATAGTTAAGATTTTCAGAAACAGAAACGCACAGGACATCGTAGAGTCTGTTGCTGAGTTCAAGAAGTCAATTGAGCAGGCACAGATCATCATGTTCCCCGGCGGCTTCTCTGCAGGTGATGAGCCTGACGGAAGTGCTAAGTTCTTTGCAACAGCCTTCCAGAACGAGAGCATCAAGGAAGCAGTTAACGACCTTCTTCAGAACAGAGACGGTCTTGCACTTGGTATCTGTAACGGATTCCAGGCTATGATCAAGCTTGGTCTTGTACCTAACGGTGAAGTTACAGGTCAGACACCGGATAGTCCTACACTTACTTTCAACACAATCGGACGTCATATCTCTACAATGGCTTACCTCAAGGTTGTAAGTAACAAGTCACCCTGGATGCAGGGCGCTGAGCTTGGCGGTGTTTACACCAACCCCGCTTCACACGGTGAGGGACGTTTCGTAGCACCTACAGATGTTCTTAAAAAGCTCTTTGAGAACGGACAGATTGCTACTCAGTACTGTGATCCCGATGGACAGGTACATCTTGATAATCTTTGGAACATCAACGGCTCTTACATGGCTGTTGAAGGTATTACATCACCTGATGGAAGATGTCTTGGTAAGATGTGTCACTCAGAGCGTCGCGGCGACGGCGTTGCAGTAAATATCTTCGGTGAGCAGGATATGAAGATATTCGAGAGTGGTGTTAAGTACTACAAATAAGACCCTCATCCGTCAGACTTCGTCTGACACCTTCCCCCAGAGGGGGAAGGCAGATGAGAAAAGCCTTCTCCCAGAGGGGGAAAGCAGATGAGAAAAAGCCTTCCCTCAGAGGGGGAAAGCAGATGAGAAAAGCCTTCCCTCAGAGGGGGAAAGCAGATGAGAAAAAGCCTTCCCTCAGAGGGGGAAAGCAGATGAGAAAAGCCTTCTCCCTCTGGGAGAAGGTGGCGCGTAGCGCCGGATGAGGGCTAATTATAGGAGGAGCGAATGAAAGCATTTTTGATTTTGGAGGATGGCACTGTTTTTAAGGGTCATGCCATAGGCGCCAAAAAGGAGGTTATAAGCGAGATCGTCTTTAATACTTCCATGGCAGGCTACACCGAAGTTTTTACAGATCCATCCTATGCAGGACAGGCTGTCTGCATGACTTATCCGCTTATCGGTAATTACGGAGTGTGTAAAGACGACATGGAGTCAGAGCGCATCTGGCTTGACGGCGTGATAGTAAGAGAGCTGTCCGATGTTGCATCTAATTTCAGATGTGACGAGACAATCCAGGAATTTCTTGAAGAGTTTGATATTCCCGGAATTGAGAGAATAGACACCAGGAAACTTGTTCGCATCCTTCGTGAAAAAGGAACAATGAACGGCATGATCACCACCAACGAGAACTACAACGTGGATGAGATCATCCCGAAGCTTAAGGCATATAACACAGGAAAAGTTGTTGAGAAGGTATCCTGCAAAGAGAAAAAGTTCATTGCAGGAAGTAAGGAACTTAGCGACAACGGGCCTCTTTCAGGAAGTGCGGTTTTCAAAAAGGAAGACTACGAGGCATCACTTAAGGGCGACCTTTCCAAGAGAGAAAAGCGTCCAAGCCTTGTAAAAGACCTTAACGGAAAAGGACTTAAGGTTGCGCTTCTTGATGTAGGCGCTAAGGATAATATCGCAGCATCCCTTGCAGCAAGAGGCTGTGATGTAACGGTTTATCCTCAGGATACAACCGCTGAGGAGATTCTTAAGGATAAGCCCGACGGAATCATGCTTAGTAACGGCCCCGGGGACCCCAAGGAGTGCACGGGAGTCATTGAGGAGATTAAGAAGCTCTACGCATCGGATGTGCCGATTTTTGCAATCTGCCTTGGACATCAGCTCATGGCCCTTGCCACAGGCGCTGATACCTACAAGATGAAATACGGACACCGCGGCGGTAATCATCCCGTTAAGGATCTTGAAACCGGAAGAGTTTACATATCATCACAGAACCACGGTTATGTTGTTAATACAGATACGCTCGATAAGAGCATCGCTGTACCGGCCTTCGTCAATGTAAATGACGGAACCAATGAAGGTCTTAAATATGTGGGCAAAAATATTTTCACAGTTCAGTTCCATCCGGAAGCCTGCTGCGGCCCCCAGGACAGCGGATATTTGTTTGACAGATTTATTGGAATGATGTGCAAATAAAAGCCTTCTCCCTTAGAGGGAGAAGGTGGCGCGTAGCGCCGGATGAGGGTAAATATTTTTGGAAAGGATATAACATGCCAAAGAATAAAGATGTGAAAAAAGTTTTGGTTATAGGTTCGGGACCGATCGTAATCGGCCAGGCTGCGGAGTTCGACTATGCAGGAACTCAGGCATGCCGTTCCCTTAAGGAGGAGGGCATAGAGGTTATCCTTGTTAACTCCAACCCTGCAACCATTATGACAGATAAAGATATCGCTGATGAGGTTTATATCGAGCCTCTTACAGTGAAGGTACTTGAGCAGATCATTGAAAAGGAAAAGCCCGACAGCGTGCTTCCAACCCTTGGAGGACAGGCAGGACTTAACCTTGGTATGGAACTTGCAGAATCAGGATTCCTTGCATCACACGGAGTAAAGCTTCTTGGAACAACTGCTGAGACCATCAAGAAAGCTGAGGACCGCCAGGAATTCAAGGATACCATGGAGAAGATCGGCGAGCCCTGTGCAGCATCTCTTGTAGTACATAACGTAGATGACGGTGTAGCTTTTGCAGAAAAAATCGGATACCCTGTAGTTCTTCGTCCTGCATTTACTCTTGGCGGATCAGGCGGCGGTATCGCTCACAACAGATTAGAGTGTGAGGAAATCCTTGAGAATGGACTCAGGCTTTCAAGAGCAAACGAGGTTCTTGTTGAGCGCTGCATCGCAGGTTGGAAGGAAATCGAGTACGAGGTAATGCGAGACAGTGCAGGTAACTGCATCACAGTCTGCAACATGGAGAACATCGACCCTGTCGGAGTTCACACCGGTGACAGTATCGTAGTTGCACCTTCTCAGACACTTACCGATAAAGAGTATCAGATGCTCAGAAGCGCAGCTCTTAACATCATCGACGAGCTGCAGATCACAGGTGGATGTAACGTACAGTTTGCGCTTCATCCCACAAGCTTTGAGTACTGCGTAATCGAGGTTAACCCCAGAGTTAGCCGCTCATCAGCTCTTGCATCAAAGGCAACAGGTTATCCCATTGCCAAGGTTGCAGCTAAGATAGCTCTTGGTTACACACTGGATGAGATTAAAAATGCAATCACAGGAAAAACCTACGCAAGCTTCGAGCCTACACTTGACTACTGCGTAGTTAAGTTCCCGAGACTTCCTTTTGATAAATTCATTACTGCTAAGCGTACCCTTACAACACAGATGAAGGCTACCGGTGAGGTAATGAGTATCTGCACCAATTTTGAAGGTGCCATGATGAAGGCAATCCGTTCACTGGAGCAGCATGTGGACTGCCTTACAAGCTACGACTTTTCAGATCTTGATGATGATGAATTAAAGGATCGTCTTACAGTTGTAGATGATCAGAGAATCTGGGTTATTGCTGAGGCACTTCGTCGCGGCATGAGCCATGACGAGATCCACGAGATCACAATGATCGACCACTGGTTCATCGACAAGATTCATACACTCGTTAAGATGGAGCTTAAGCTTTTAAGACTCGGTGAAAAGAGCACCATAGCAAGACATAAGGTCTCTGAAGAAAACGTACCGGAATTCGAAGAGGCTAAGAAAATCATTAGCTATGATACCCTTCTTAAGGCTAAGAGACTTGAGTATCCTGATAAGGTAATAAGCAGACTTACAAGATTCTCGGTAGAGACAATCAAGGGCCTTAGAGATTTCTATGGAATTAAGGCAGCCTACAAGTTGGTTGATACCTGCGCTGCAGAGTTCGCAGCTGAGACTCCTTACTACTACTCAGTTTACGGGGACAGTGATGAGGAGAATGAGGCAGCAGGAGAAGGCTCAGGCAAAAAGAAGATCCTGGTTCTCGGTTCTGGTCCCATCAGAATCGGTCAGGGTATCGAGTTCGACTACTGCTCAGTTCACGCTACATGGGCCTTTGAAAAGGAAGGCTATGAGACCATCATCATCAATAATAACCCTGAGACGGTTTCAACTGACTTCGATATAGCAGATAAGCTGTACTTCGAGCCCCTTACACCCGAGGATGTTGAGAACATTGTTCGCCTTGAAAAGCCTGACGGAGCTGTGGTTCAGTTCGGCGGACAGACAGCAATCAAGCTTACTCAGGACCTCATGAAGATGGGCGTTAAGATCTACGGAACCAAGGCAGAGGATGTTGATGCTGCTGAGGATAGAGAGATCTTTGACAGAATCCTTGAAGAGACAGGAATTAAGCGCGCTGAGGGTGCTACAGTTTACACCGCTGAGGAAGCAAAGGAAGTTGCAAACAGACTTGGCTATCCCGTACTTGTAAGACCTTCCTACGTACTTGGCGGACAGGGCATGCAGATTGCACTTTCAGATCAGGAGATAGAAGAGTTTATTAACATCATCAACAGAATTGCTCAGGATCATCCCATCCTTGTTGATAAGTACCTTCAGGGTGTTGAGACAGAGGTTGATGCGGTTTGCGACGGAGAGAACATCGTTATCCCCGGTATCATGGAGCATATCGAGAGATCAGGAATACACTCCGGTGACTCCATCTCGGTTTATCCTGCACAGTCACTGTCTGATAAGGTTAAGCAGACTATCGCTGATTACACAGAGAGACTTGCTAAAGCCCTTCATGTAATCGGACTTATAAATGTACAGTTTATCGCAGTGGGAGATGAGGTTTACATCATCGAGGCCAACCCAAGATCATCAAGAACCGTTCCTTATATCAGTAAGGTTACAGGTATTCCGATCGTGGATCTGGCAGCACAGGTAATGATGGGCAAAAAGCTCACAGATCTTGGCTATACACCGGGACTTCAGCCTGAAGCTGAGCACATCGCCATCAAGATGCCGGTATTCTCCTTTGAAAAGATCAGAGGAGCTGAGATCAGCCTTGGACCTGAGATGAAGAGTACAGGTGAGTGTCTTGGTATCAGCAAGTCCTACAGTGAAGCTCTTTACAAAGCTTTCCTTGGAGCAGGCATAAAGCTTCCCAAGCATAAGCAGATGATCATCACAGTTAAGGATTCCGATAAGGGTGAAGTAATTGATATAGCAAGACGCTTTGAAAAGCTTGGCTATATAATTTACGCAACACGTTCCACAGCAGATACTCTTAATGAGAACGGCGTAAAGGCCCGTAAGGTCAACCGTATAAGTCAGGAATCACCTACAGTCATCGACCTTATCCTTGGACACAGAATAGACCTTGTAATCGACACACCTACTCAGGGACGAGACAAGACCCGTGACGGATTCCTGATCCGCCGCACAGCAATCGAGACAGGCGTTAATGTAATTACAGCCCTTGATACAGCAAGAGCGCTGGTAACAAGCTTGGAGGATGCATATAAAGAAGATACTTTAGAGCTTGTAGATATTGCAAAGATATAGTGAAATAAGAAGCAGCAGCGATGAACTTCGCTGCTGCTTTTTCAGATTTATTCTTATTCACCAAATTCTTCGATGGAGGCTGCTATTTCATCAAGGCTGATCTTTAGCTTTCCATCAAAGATAGCAACAGGCGCTTCCCCTTTAAGAGGCATTATTTCAGGAATAAAATCCTCATCCATAAAGTTATATTTTATCAGGCACTTTTTATGCGGATCAATTATCCAATATTCACGCACACCGGCTTCCTCATATTTTACAAGCTTGATTGTCATATCCTTTTTTCTGGTGGATTTTGAAAGTATTTCCACAAGAAAGTCCGGGGCACCATATACGCCAAAACCCTTTATTTTACTTCTGTCACAGATAACCAGAACATCGGGTTGAACCATGGTCTTATCGTCGCAGTCTATCTGTACATCAACTGGTGCAGAAAATGCCTTACACTTTCCTTTGTTTTTCTTAATGAAATCAGCTATGGCGGAATGAATTACATAGGAGATATCCTGGTGAACAATTCTAGGTGCTGACATGTCATAGAACACTCCATCAATAAGCTCAACTCTCTGCTCATCAGGAAGAGCATAGTAGTCTTCAAGAGTAAATTCTCCCTGTTTCTTATAGGGACTTCCATATTTTATACCTTCGGGTGTGGGCTGCCTTAAAGTATTGTCGCCATTTGTTGTTTCATCAGGGCTAAAAGCAGGAGCTCCCTCCATCAGCATGGAGCTATTAGTATTTTGTAGATCAAATAAAGTATCGCCGGTATTTCCGCTAAATCCTGACGAACCATACTCATAAGCTTTGCCCTGATAAGTAGCTTCATTGCCTGAAAGAACCCGTTCTATAGCATCCAAAGTAGCCTTACGAGGATTCTTGGTTTTGCCTGTAAAAATCTTCTGGAGTGTGATAGATGGCACTCCTGTATATTCTGAGAGTTGGCTATAGCTGTATCCCCTGGTTTCCTTAATCTCACGCATCTGTTTTATGGTCATTTGGTTCCTCCTGGAAATGTTGCGATATAAATATCGATAATATACAATAGTTTTATATATTATAGCATCCTATTATATACAAAGCAAATGGAGACTGCAAATTGCAGTCTCCATTTTTAAATGACCCTTTCGGCACATGTTTTAAAGTATTACTTAGTAACCTTCGATCCGTTGTCTCTCTTACCTTTAAGAAGTTTGGTGTAAGAGGAGAGCACTTTCTTTGGTACCTTGAAGGTTGCACCCTTCTTTAATTTTCACATGAGATTTTCATCATAGATGGCTCTCTGACCACCTACATATTTGGGCCTGTGACGTGCACAGATTATGGGCGCTGCGCCAATCTTACGAAGAGATATGCGCATGGGTACTACGACGCTGTGCATGTGCATTCCTATCATGGTGCCGCCAATATCAATTCCTGCATCTGCCTTGTAGTTAAGGCTTTCAACAAGAACCGGATCATCGAATCTCTGATAGCATACTGTTCCCAGGGCGCCACCAGCATGATTGGGCTGAGGAATGGCGTTGACCTGCTCGAAGTCATATTTTTCCATAGTTTCACGTTCAACTACGAGAGCTCTGTTTAGATGTTCGCAGCACTGGGCAGCTGCATATATTCCGTGTTCTTTAAGTACGGGGATTATTCCGTCATATACGGCATTTGCCACATCCACGTTTGTGGCGGTACCGATCTGATCGCCAAGGACTTCACTGGATGAGCAACCGATGACAAAAATGGAACCTTTCTTAAGGTTAGCTGCTTCAAGTATTTCTGTAACTGCCTGTCTGCTCTGGGCTGTAATTTCTTCAAAATTCATTGTAATGCTCCTTCTGATGTAATGTAGTATTATAGAAGTTGTGTAATATTATATTCTCAATTTTGTATTATAAATATAACCCAAAAACAACTAATTTAATATAACCAAATGGAGGAGAGTATGAGAGCGTATGCGGATATGCATTGCGATACTTTGATGAAGGCCTTTTTTGAAGGGGAAGAGAGGCTCTTTGAGGGTCAGGGTATGCAGAGTATTTCAAATATGATCAAGGCAGGGCAGCTGCTGCAGTTTTTTGCAGTATTTTTTATACCGGAGCTTGATGAGGAGACTAAAAAGCAGGCGGGATTTACCAGAGAGATTCCATCTGATGATGAGTATTACAGCGAGCTTAAAAGCATTCTCTATTCACAGGTAGAGAAGCATTCAGATTCAATAGCGATTGCATTAAGTGCAGAGGATGTCAGGAAAAATAAGGCGGCAGGCAAGGCATCGGCTATGCTCACACTTGAAGATGGAAGATTTTTAAACGGAAGTCTTGATAAGCTAAGAAGTGTCTATGACGACGGCGTTCGTGCCATCGGACTTACCTGGAACGGTGAGAACTGTCTTGGATATCCCAACTCTGCAGATAAGAGCATTATGGAAAAGGGGCTTAAAACCTTTGGCTTTGAAGCAGTGGAAGAGATGAACAGACTTGGCATTCTTGTGGACGTATCACATTTATCGGACGGCGGATTCTTTGACGTTGCAAAGACATGCAAAAAGCCCTTTATAGCATCTCACTCGAGCTGCAGAGTGCTGACAGACCATCAAAGAAATCTGACTGATGAAATGATAAAAATCATAGCCTCAAAGGGAGGCGTAGCAGGAGTTAATTTTGCTCCCGAATTCGTGAATATAGGGGAGGGCGATCCAAAGTCCAAAGCTGAATTTATCGCTTCACATGTACTTCATATGTATAAGGTCGGAGGCGAGGATATCATAGCTCTTGGCACCGATTTTGACGGAATACACGGCGATATTGAGATAAAGCATCCTGAGGAAATGGACCTTTTATTTGATATTCTTTCAAAGAAAGGGCTTTCTTCTTCGGTTCTTGATAAGTTTGCAAGTGAAAATGTAATGAGAGTATTGGAGAGCATCTGATGGTAAAAATAGATTTGGTAACAGGCTTTCTTGGATCAGGAAAAACTACTTTTATAAGGGAATATGCCAGGTATCTTCTTAATAAGGGTGAGAAAATCTGCATAATAGAGAATGACTACGGCGCAGTAAACGTGGACATGGTGCTCCTTCAGGACCTTTACGGAGATAACTGTAATCTGGAGATGATAGTTGGCGGCGATGGAAAAGAAGCTCACAGAAGGCGATTTCGAACCAAGCTTATTTCCATGGGTATGAGTGGTTATGACAGAGTGATAATCGAGCCTTCAGGAATCTATGACGTGGATGAATTCTTTGACGTACTCTACGATGAACCCCTTGATAGATGGTATGAGATTGGCAACGTTATCTCTATCGTGGATGCTAAGAGTGTAAGCGAGCTTTCTGGTGTATCAAGATATCTGTTCATGTCAGAGATAGCCTGTGCAGGGAAAATAGTTCTCAGTAAGCTTTCACAGGATACTGATGCCCAAAATGTCATGGGCAAAATAAATGAGATAATGGCTGAGTTTGGACTTGGATGCTCCGGTAAATCCAAAGCTCCTGCTAATGAGCCTAAAGGCGATAAGGACGAATTTTGGTTTTCGCCGGAAAAACACTTCATTGCTAAAAGCTTTTCTGACCTGACAGATTCTGATTTTGAAAACATAGAAAAAGCCGGATACAGACACGCCTCCTATGTAAAGCTTCCTATAGAAGATGAGCAGTATAATCCTCTGTTTTATTTTGATGTGGCGATGCCTGAGGATAAGCTTAGAGAAACAGCTACATCTCTGTTTAAGGATGAAAAGGCAGGACACGTAATCAGAATAAAGGGCTTTGTAAAAACCGGTGAGAACTCTCAGGCAGAGCTTAATGCCACTGAAAAGGAAATAAGTTTAACTCCCATTGTCAGTAGCAAAAACGTCCTTATCATCATCGGAGAAGCTCTTGATAAAGCTTACATAAATGATATTTTTAAGGATTACTGCTCGCAGGTTTCACTATAATCAAAATATTTATTAAGAATGCATAAGCAAAATCACAAAGAAATATTATTGTCAAGTACGAGTTATGCACGAATCTGTTCATAATTCGTAGTATATACCCCCTCTTTTTTAGCTATAATTCATGTTGGAAAAGGGGGTAATTTAATATGTCTGGTTTGAAAAAGTTTTCACTAATGTTCTTGTTATCGTTCTTTATGTTATTCGCAACAGTTTCCGTTAATACACACGCAGCAGAAGGAGATAAGTTTAAGGTTGACTTTGTTAACAGAGTTGTAACTCTACCGCTTCTTAAGCCTAAGGAAGGTATGCATATTTGGGAGCTGATTCCTGATAATACTGAGGAGCCCCACTCAGTTAAAGTGTATTATAAGCAAAATCACATGGAGGGTATATGTAGTATTTATGTGGATCTTAGTGTGGGAAAAGATACAGAATATTTTTATGGAGAAAATGGAAATAAAATAGATACGCTTCAAGCAGGTCAGACTTATACCGGCAGAATCCAAATTTTTGCTCAGACACGTAAATTAGATGAATGGGGCGACCCGGTTGTAGACTCTGAAAAAATATGGGATCATTGTACACTTAAGTTCTGTGATCAGGATAATAGATTCCTGGTTTATGATACAAAAGAAGCAGATGCAAATGAGTTAGGGGAAATGTTTTTCTATTATACCTTCACTGTTCCCGACGACACAGGATCACTCATGTGTGAAGGACCTTATACCATGGATCTCAGCGAAGAAAACTTTATCTTCGTTAGTTCTGACCATTTTGCACCAATAGATGAAGAGCGTGTTGTTAATACTCTTAATAATATTGATAAGATCAGATTTGATAAAGAAACCAGGGATATAAAGAATAGTCTGCCTTTAAAGGTTGACGTCAATAATGATGGAAAATATGATGTCGGCATTACCAGAAAGAGTGTAGGCCTTGAGTTTAAAAAGCTTGATACCTGCAGCTGCAAAGGAAGTGTAGAACTTAAGATAAACAGCCATGCCGCAAAGGACTTTGACAACAAGGGAATCCAGTATTTCAGTCCTTTGACCTTTGTTTTCGATAAAGAAAAAACGGCAGAAGTAACCAATGAAACACCACAGAAACAGGAAGAGCCTAAGAAGGTTGAAGAGCCTGTAGCTGAAACAGAAGTCACCATAAACAATGCAACCTACAAGATTGATAGTGAAAATGCTACTGTTACAGCAGCAACCACTGCAGCAGGGAATTTCAGTGTTCCTGCAAATGTTACTATCGGTGGTAAGAGCTACGCTGTAACAAAGATTGCAAATAACGCCTTTAAGGGAAGTGCTATAAAGAGCCTTACAATAGGTAATAGCATCACAGAGATTGGTGACAGCGCATTTACAGGCTGCAAGAATCTTACAAAGGCTACAATCGGTAAGAATGTTACAAAGATTGGTAAGAAGGCATTCTATAACTGCTCTAAGCTTAAGAAGGTTACCTTCAAAGGCAACAAGGTAAAGAAGGTTGGTTCCAAGGCCTTCAAGAAGATAAAGAAAGGGGCATCATTCAAGGTTCCGAAGAAAGTGCTTTCTTCTTACACCAAGCTTTTGAAGGGTAAGAGGGATTCAGGTTCCAAAATTCAGTAAGAGGTGTTTTTGGTAGTGTCAAATGATTTATGGAAGGTCGGTCAATCATTAGCTGCTTTTTAGTTTTTTACAGTTGCTGTTTTGAATTACGTGGGTATCGTGAAAAAACAATATTTATCCACGTAAGAAAATCAGGAAATGGTGAAGTGGATTACGGGGATGAATGGGAAAATGTGATTTATCCACGTAAGATTGGCGGAAAAAAGGCTCAGGATTACGGGGGTGCTTAGAGAAATGAGATTCATCCACGTAAGAATGGCGGAAAAATGGCTAAAAATTACGGGGATGAAAAAAGAAAAACAATATTTTACCCGTAATAAAACAGGAGGAAGGGTTATGTTAAGAAAATTGTCGTTGTATTTGTCATTAGCGTTTATGCTGCTATTTTGCACTGTGGGAATCAGAGCATATGCAGCAGATGATGGGGTGGTTATAGATGAGAGTGAGACGGCAGTCACGTTATCACTTTACAAATTCAAGAGCGGGGAGAAGTTTAGAGAATATGTGGAAAGGGTGGTTAAGGCCACCGATGATACAACTGTAAGTTACACATTGGGCGATACCAGCGTTGAAGCTAGATGTGTGAAGACGGTTGGAAATCGTAAATACGTGGTGACTTTTCTATTCAGGATTTCCAGTGGGGAAAACTATGCTTCAAATAGGCTGTTGATACCCCAAAATGCTTTTCAGAAAGGCACGGCCTATAGCTGCAAGGTGGAAGTTAAGTCTTTAACGAATTATAGTAATAAAGAATTTAATTGGCCTTATACTACTATCATTCCACGAGAGGGAGAAGATTGTATAACTTTACCCATGTCGCCCATCAGGGTAAATACAGGTGAAAGCTTCAACTATAGTTATAAACTTGCAAAATCCAAGGATCAGGGCGAGTGTACTTTAGACTTAACTGTGGGTGATGTAGAGTATAAAAGCGATGAGGAAAAAGTAATCGCAGAGAGAATTGTAAATGCCTTAAATGCCGCAGCCGATGCAGGCAGGATAGGCTCACAAGTTAAAAAATATACTTCTTCCGGCAGTCAGGTTGTAGAGATGTCTTTCGATATGGATAGGGATAATAAGTATGATTTTACTGTAACAAAGTACGATAATTACTATGTATTCAGTGAACTTTATGCCCTTACTGATTCACCTGGTTGGACTTTGAAACTGACAGGGGAGGAAAAGCAAGCTTTAGATGAGACTGGAAGCGAGTATTATAGTACAGTATACATATATATGTATGAACTGCAATATAACATGGGTGAATTATCAATCGATTTTAATAAAGGTGATTTTTTATTTAATCTTAATAACGACACACAGTACGCTTATGCATTGTTTCTGTATGATACGCTCGTATTAGCATCAGATAGGGGAAATTATGGTTTACCTGAGCAGATTTCCTTTTCAGATCAGAAAGTTTCTGAAGGCAATTTGGTATTCTACAATTTAAATTCAAACGATGATAAGTATGATATCGCAGTTGCGATTAAGAATAATAAACTTATAATCAGTCAGCTTGATACCTGTGATTGTGGAGATGAATTTGCTCTTGAACTGAATGAAAAAGCAAAAAAATTTGCTGAAAATGATGGTGACGGATATTACACTCCTCTTAAATTCAAGTTCAAGAAGCAGGCTTCAGAAACTTCAGAGCAGAACAAACAGGAAGAATCTGCTAAGAAGCAGGAAGAAACCCAAAAGGTTGAGGATCCTGTAGCAGAGACAGAGGTTACATTAAACAACGCAACTTATAAGATTGATGGAGAAAATGCAACTCTTTCGACAGCAAGTACAACAACAGGTAACTTCAGTGTTCCTGCTAATGTTACCATCGGTGGCAAGAGCTACGCTGTAACAAGGATTGCAAATAACGCCTTTAAGGGAAGTGCTATAAAGAGCCTTACAATAGGTAATAGCATCACAGAGATTGGTGACAGCGCATTTACAGGCTGCAAGAATCTTACAAAGGTTACAATCGGTAAGAACGTTGCAAAGATTGGCAAGAAGGCATTCTTCAATTGTCCTAAGCTTAAGAAGGTTACCTTCAAGGGACAGAAAGTAAAGAAGATTGGTTCCAAGGCATTTAAGAAGATTAAGAAGGGTGCATCCTTCAAGGTTCCTAAGAAATCAATTCCTTCTTACACCAAGCTCTTAAAGGGTAAGAGAGACAATGGTTCAAAGATTACCAAGTAATTAAAGACAATTAAAATGCTTAGTATATTCTCGTGACAATAGAAACTAAGTGATAAAAAGAGAGGGTATTCGCTTTAGATAATGAGCTAATCCCTCTTTTTATTTGAAATATATACTAAACTATATTTTTCTATGAAAAAGAAACTCTATCTGATATAATGTTATCCGATATTGTTTTTGACAGGAGGACATTTGATTTTGGAACACGAACATCGCAGCTCATTTTCAGGAAAAATTGGTTTTGTGCTCGCTGCTGCGGGAGCATCTGTAGGTTTGGGAAATATTTGGAGATTCCCTTATCTTTGTGCAAAATATGGCGGAGGAATTTTCCTTCTCGTATATATAGTTCTTGCACTTACTTTTGGTTACACAATGATCATCGCTGAGACAGCAATAGGACGCACTACGAAAAAGAGTCCTGTAAGTGCATTCAGATCCCTTGGCGGAACTAATGCAATGCGACTTGGCGGATGGATGAATGCTATAATCCCTATGCTGATCGTACCTTACTACTCGGTTATCGGCGGGTGGGTTTGCAAATACTTATTTGAATACTTTAGAAGTGAAGCGAAGGACATTGCTACTGACACATTTTTTGTGGACTTTATCTCAAACGGTGCAGAAGCTGAGATTTGGTTTATTGTTTTCATGCTCATGGTTTTAATAGTTATTTTCATGGGTGTTAGAAACGGTATTGAGAGAGTATCAAAATTCATGATGCCTATACTTGTGGTATTGGCAATTGTTATCTGCGTGTATTCCGTTACACGTCCCGGAGCTCTTGAAGGCGTTAAGTACATGCTTGTACCTAACATGGAGAACTTCTCATGGATGACAGTGGTTTCTGCCATGGGACAGATGTTTTACTCACTTTCAATTGCTATGGGTATCCTTATTACCTTTGGTTCCTATGTAAAAGATGAGGTAAGCATTGAGGATTCAACAAGACAGGTAGAGTTCTTCGATACTGCCATCGCTATACTTGCAAGCCTTATGATCATCCCTGCTGTATTTGCTTTTTCGGGCGGAGATCCTGAGACACTTAAGGCAGGCCCTTCACTTATGTTCATTACCATGCCTAAGATTTTTGCAAGCATGGGCTTTGGAAGATATATAGGAGTTCTTTTCTTTGCCCTTGTACTTTTTGCAGCTGTAACAAGTGCCATCGCTCTTACAGAGAGCTGCGTTTCTACTTTTTCCGATGAGTTTGGATGGAGCAGAAGAAAGGGCACAGTTGTAATGGCAGTTGTCATGATCATACTTGGAAGTCTTTCATCACTTGGAAACGGTCCTCTTGCTAATGTGACTATATTTGGTATGCAGTTCCTTGATTTCTTTGATTTCCTTACAAACTCTGTGATGATGCCTATTGCAGCATTTGCTACCTGTATCTTGGTAGTTTATCACATGGGACTTAGTAAGATTGATGAAGAGGTTATGCAGAATGGTCATCCTTTCAGAAGAAGAGCTATATTTGGATTTATGATCAAATACCTTTGCCCGCTTTTCGTAATCATCATTCTGTTCAGTTCAGTTGCATCTGTTCTTGGACTTATAAGTTTTTGATTTGTTTATTGTTGCCACAGATAGTAAAATTGATACTGTCTGTGGCGTTTTTTATAGGAGATCAAAATGGAAATCACAACTCTTTGTTACATCGAGCATGAAGGCAAATACCTGATGCTTCATCGCGTAAAGAAAAAGAACGATATAAATGTGGGCAAGTGGATAGCCCCGGGAGGTCATCTTGAAAAGGGTGAGAGCCCTGATGACTGCGTAAAAAGAGAAGTCCTTGAAGAGACGGGACTGACTCTCAGATCAGCAAGGTTTAGAGCGATTGTGACCTTTTGCGCCGGAGACCTCACAGAGTATATGTGCCTTTTTACCTCGGATGATTTTGAGGGTGAATTAAAAGACTGTGATGAGGGCACTCTTGAATGGGTACCCATGGAAGCTGTAAGTAAGCTCAACCTCTGGGAGGGAGATCTGATTTTCCTAAAGCTTATCAGCAATCCGGAGCAGCCCTTCTTTTCACTAAAGCTGACTTACGACGGTGATAAGCTGACGGAAGCAGTGCTTGATGGTAAAAATCTGGTACAGCGCAATGGTTAAATGTTTATAAAATATGTTCAATTCTGTTCTGTACTTATAAGTGCCCCCATACAGAAGATTTGCGCAGGAGCATTCACCGACTGCGAAAATCTGAAGAAAATAACAATTAACGCCAATGATCTTAAGAGTGTTGGCGCAAAGAGCTTTAAGGGTATAAGCAGTAAGGCGACCATCACTATTATCTGCAAGGATAAGAAAACCTACGATAATGCAGTTAAGATGATCAAGAAGGCAGGAGCTAAGAACGCTAAGTTCAAATTCAAGAAAGGCTGATTTTTACTGAAGAGATTCAAAATCAAATAAAAAAGTAAAAAAATTTTTATAACCGGTGCAACATTTTTCGATGCCCATCTGTATATAGAGTAGAACAGCAAAAATAAAGCTCTAAACGGAGGGAGAAAGTTATGAGTAGAAAAATGAGATTTGCACCGGTTATTTTATGTGGAACAGTTTTAACAGGAAGCCTTTACGGCTGCGGAAAAGCATCTGAAACAGCAGCGACTGAGAGCCCTGCTACAGCTTCAGAAACCACAACACAGTACTATGGAGATAATGCAGATGAATATGCCTGCACTGAGGCAGAGCCTTCAGAATCCTACGCACCGGTTGGCAGCGCAAAGAGCCTTTTTGGCAGCAACACCGAGGAGACCTTCGACTGCGAAGCTGCGGAGGAATGCACAGATGTTTACAGCTACTATCCTGATTATTTTTACACAGAGCCTAACACAGAGTCCTACGACAAGCCTGAAGAGAACGGCTACAACCTTGTAGCAACAAATCCTCTTTCAACCTTTGCGGCAGATGTGGACACAGCATCCTACACCAACATTCGCAGAATGATCGAGGATGGCTACACACTTAATGAGATAAACACCCAGGCAGTAAGACCCGAGGAGTTCATCAACTATTTTTCATATAACCTCAATAGCCCGGGAGCAGGAGAGAAATTTGGCATCACCACAGAGATTTCAAAGTGCCCCTGGAACGAGGATCACGAGCTGATGTTTGTAGGCATGAAAACAAGGGAGACAGACCTTGAGGAAGCACCCATGAGCAACCTGGTTTTCCTTATTGATGTATCGGGCTCCATGAGCGACGAGGATAAGCTCCCTCTTTTACAGAAGAGCTTCAAGGAGCTTGTGGACAACCTTCCTGACAAAGGAACAATATCAATCGTCACCTATTCCGGATGCGAGAAAGTTGTTCTTTCAGGTGAGAGCATGTCCAATAAGAAAAAGCTTAAGAAGGCCATCGACAGTCTTGTAGCTGAGGGCTGCACAAACGGCGAAGCAGGCATACAGAAGGCTTATGAGATAGCTAAGGACAATTACATCGAAAACGGAATAAACAGAGTTATCCTTGCAACAGACGGTGACCTCAACGTAGGTATTTCAAGCCCTGCAGAGCTTGAGCGCTTCATTGAAGGCAAGAAGGATGATGGAGTTTTCTTATCAGTTCTAGGCTTTGGCGATGGCAACTACAAGGATGACAGACTTGAAAAGCTGGCCGATTGCGGTAATGGCAACTATTCATACATCGACAGCTTCTATGAGGGCAAAAAGGTTCTGGTTGATGAGATGGGCACAACACTTATCACGATCGCAAAGGACGTTAAGTACCAGGTAGAGTTCAATCCCGGAAGAGTAAATGCATACAGACTTATCGGTTATGAAAACAGAATTATGGATGATGCAGATTTTAATGATGATACAAAGGACGGCGGCGAGATCGGAGCAGGCCACAGCGTAGTAGCTCTTTATGAGATCATCCCCGTAGGCAGCAAGGGAGAGATTTCACTTAAGTATCAGAATGGAAAAACAAATGTGGATACATGCGCTACAGAGTTCAGCGATGAGTACGCAACAGTGAGTGTTCGCTACAAGGAGCCCGATGCAGATAAGTCCAAGCTTTTCTCTATCGTAGTAAATGACAGCGCTTATGATAACAACGGCAGCGAGAACATCAGATTTGCAGGCATGGTTGCTGAGTTTGCAATGATCCTTGGCGACAGCCAGTTCAAGGGAACAGCATCCTATGATGACATCCTCGATAACTACAAAAAGCTCTCCACAAGAGATGAGTACAGGGATGAGTTCAACCAGCTGGTAAGAATGATGGCAAAGCGCTCATAATACGTGTTATACTATGCAGTGGAATTTAGCGGAAGGGCAGCTTCAGATAAAGGCTGCCTTTCCTTAGGGGAGAGTTAACATGGGGACATGCGTACTGCATAGGAACATCATATTTGAAATCATTGATGATGCGCGCTACGCACTGAAGATGGCAGCAGCTAATCTGCATAAGAAGATCAGAATTCTTTTCATGGCAGATGGCATAGAAGAAAGCACGAAAACCGCAGTCATTAGCAGTGAGGAAGCAGCAAAAAATGCCGGAAGATATCTTGATAAATACGGCAATTCAATTTTGAGACTGGCATATTCCTATCTTCACAACATGAGTGATGCCGAGGATATTTTGCAGGATACGCTGATCAGATATATCAAAACCACACCCGCATTTGAAAATGAAAAGCATGAGAAGGCATGGCTCCTTACAGTAGCAGTCAATCTCAGCAAGAATAAGATTGATTATCTCAATATCAGAAAAGCGGATGAGCTCTCAGAGGAGCTTATAGCTGAGAACAAGGAAGATCTGAGCTTTATCTGGGATGCGGTAAAGCAGCTCCCTGACAAATACAGAGAAGTAATACATCTTTTTTACGAGGAGGGTTATTCTACAAAGGACATAGCACTGATTCTTAAAAGAAACGAGTCAACTGTCAGATCTGACTTAAACAGAGGCAGACTGCAGCTTAAAAATATTCTGAAGGAGGCATACGATTTTGAGTAAGTATAATGAAATCATGGAAAATATCGAAGTCTCCGAGGAGATGAAAAACCGAATCCTTAAGAATATTGAAGCACAGGCGAAGGCAGCTGATCAGGGGCCAATCTTTAAGGATAGCAGCGAATCGGAGCCGGATGTAGAAGATAAGAACTTCGATAATAAGAAAAAGGAAAAGCCCGGTTCAGCCGAGATCATCAAATTCGTAACGAGCTTTGCCACAAAGGCAGCAGTATTTGCTCTGGTGGCAGCAGGGGCTTACGGTGTAATAAGGACTGTCGGACTAAAGAATTCATCCACCATGGAATCTGCCACCTACGAGGAAGCGGCTACAGCAACTGAGGAAGCCTACGAGACAGAAGCTTCCGCATGGACGGAGGAAGCCACCTACGAAACTGATGATGCTGAAATGGAAGAGGGTGCAGCCTACGAAACAGAGGCTACCAAGGATAGCAGTGAGGATAAGGCGGACAATAATGACGAAGCCTCTTATGCTATAGAAGAAGCTGAGGAAGGGACTGCAGCTGCGACTTCAGAAAACGGCATAACTCTTCTCATGGTTGGAGATATTCTCCTTCACACACCTGTTGAGGAAGCAGCCAAGACTACAAACGGTGACTACAACTTCGACTTTATCTTTGAGCATACAAAGGATGAAATAAGCGCAGCGGACATTGCAATGGTCAACCAGGAGGTGATCATTGGCGGTGAGGAGCTTGGAGTTTCCGGCTATCCTGCTTTCAATGCTCCCTATGCTATAGGAGATGCGCTTGTAAATGCAGGCTTTGACGTTATATGTCATGCCACCAACCATGCACTTGATAAGGGCAAAAAGGGAATCCTGAATACCACAAATTATTGGGAGGAAAATCATCCTGAGATCACTGTTGTTGGAATCAACGAAACTGAGGATGAGTATGAGAACATAGATATCATTGAAAAGGATGGTATCAGGATCGCGATACTTAATTACACCTTTGGAACAAACGGTATATCAGCTCCCTCCGATATGCCGCATATAGTTGATACCCTTGATGAGAACAAGGTAGCTGCAGACCTTAAATACGCGGAAGACAACGCAGATTTCACTGTTGTATGTCCTCACTGGGGAACGGAATACAAGCTTGGCATAGACAAGAGTCAGGAAAAATGGACCGATGTTTTCAGGAAAAATGGTGCTGACCTTGTCCTTGGAACACATCCTCATGTTATCGAGCCTATAGAGCTTATCACTGAAAATAAGGATGGGATCACCAATAATCACGGCGATGGCGACATGCTCGTTTATTATTCACTTGGTAATTTCGTGAACTGGACATCGGGTACAGGAGACGGAACCGCTAATCGCATGCTTGGAGGTATGGCGAATGTAACTATTTCAAGGGATGAAAATGGCGACATTGCGGTATCGGATTATTCTGTGAGAGCAGTTGTCTGCCACGTTGAGAGCGGCCCTCAGAATGTAACTGTTTATCCGCTTTCTGATTACACTGACGCTTTAGCTTCTGAGAATGAGATAAGGACTCAGGATCCTTCATTCTCCAGAGAGTACCTTGTTAAACTGTGTAATGAAATTTGGGGGAATATCTGGAAATGAATGTAAAGAATAGTCTATTAACAATATATGTGGGCATCATCCTGACGCTTATACTTCTCGGAATCGGAATCGGTGTCTTCAACCATACCATGGAAAAGAGGAAGACTCAGACCACGGAGGTGGTAGAAGAGCAGGAGCCCGAGACAGACATTAAGGCAAGCCTTGCGGTTCGTACGGAAGACATAATAAAGGGTGAATCCGAAGGTATAATCAAGGATGGATCAGCAGAGCAGAGAGAAAATCCCGGAACCCAGAATCCTTTTGTTGTGACACCAAAAAACAACATAGAAAAGCCCATAAATCTTGATGAGGATGAGGATGAAGCCTTAAAGTCTGATGCTGGCAGCAGTAAGGACAATACCGTTGATTCTAAGAAAACTGATGATGCAGGTCAGAATGGTAGCAATGATGCCGGTAGCAATGCTTCTAATGAGCAGGAAAACAAGGAAACAGTCCAAAGCTCCGAAGAGGATGATGATATCGCCATGGGCTATCAGGCAAGACAGGGGAATGAGCCTGAGGTCCTTAATTTTGTGGATGTGTATCAGGAGCAGTATCAGGTGGAGATTGATCCCGACGTCAGAAAGCATGACTATATCCTTGACTGCTTCAAGGAAAACGGAAGATATATCAAATACGAGGGAGATAAAAGCTACAGATACCGCCTTGGAATTGATATATCACATCACGATGGCGAGATAGATTTTAATGCTGTTAAGGAATCCGGAATAGATTTTGTAATTATCCGCGTGGGCTACAGAGGCTACGGCGCTGAGGGAATTCTAAGAGAAGATAAGAACTACAGGCAGTACATCGAGGCTGCCCATGATGCGGGTCTTGATGTGGGAGTTTATATTTTCTCACAGGCGATAAACACGGACGAAGCAAGGGAAGAAGCGGAGCTTGTGCTGAATGCACTTGAAGATTACGATATAGAGCTTCCTGTAGTTTATGATCCCGAAAGCATACTTAACGCAAATGCCAGAACGGATTATGTTTCAGCTGAGCAGTTTACGGAGAACGCTGTTACATTTTGTCAAATAATGGAGGATGCGGGCTACCAGCCCATGATCTACTGCAATATGTTATGGGAGGCCTTTAAGCTCGATCTTTATCAGCTGTCCGACTATCCCATCTGGTATGCGGACTATGAAGAAAAACCGCAAACACCCTACTATTTTTCCTTCTGGCAGTATTCAAATACCGGTAAGGTCCCGGGAGTCGATGGTATGGTGGACCTTGATATCCAGCTTATTCCTGCAGAATGACATCCGGGAAAAAAGAATAATTACATATTTGTGAAAATGTAAAATGGAGCAGATGCTTATAAAATCTGCTCCATTCCTACTTTATAGGGCTTCATGCCAAGTGACTCATAGAATTTCATGGCACCTTCATTGCAGTTCCACACATTCAGAGTCACGTTGTAATAGCCATTTTCTTTTGCCCAGGAAAGAACATATTCGTAGAGGCTTTTTCCAACATGCTGACCTCTGGCATTTTCATCCACACAAAGATCATCGATATACAGCGTCTTTACATCCGTAAGAAGCTGATCATCTATATGCTGCTGGTGCACGCAGAAGGCATAGCCAAGCATCACGTCCTCGTCATTAACTGCGGCAAAGATCGGTCTTGTGCTATCCTTAAGAATCTCCTTAAGCTCCTCGTCATTATACTTATTGGCCTTTTTGAAAAGATCAGGTCTTCCTATATGGTGAACCAGGTTGACCTGTCTTAGCAATTCGTGCATCTGAGGTATGTCTTTTTCTTCTGCTTTTCTAAAATTCATGGTGAAATCTCCCTGTTGTAAATGTTTGACGCGGCACATAATCTTGTGATTGTGCAAAGAACTAAAGCAAGATTTAGTGGTTTGTGGTATAGTAATTTTGTATGAGTTTTTTCTCGAATTATTATGAGTATAAATGAAAAAAGAAAATGAATAAAGTAAATTATGCAAAAGAGCTTGAAAAAAAAATAGAAGAATTCCAAAAGGAAGGCAGGATACCGAGTCTTCTTTTACATGCCTGCTGCGCGCCTTGCTCATCCTATTGTCTTGAGTATCTTAGGCAGTATTTTGATATAACGGTGTTTTATTACAACCCCAATATCATGAATGAGCCTGAGTACAGGAAACGTGTAGAGGAGGAGAAGCGCCTTATTGCCGAATATAACAGGCAGGTGGAAATAGGTGATTTTGAAGGGATGAATTCCGATTTATCCGCAAGGAAGATAGAGATTATAGAAGGCGACTATGTGGTGAAGGATTTCCTTGATGCGGTGAAGGGCTTGGAAAGCTGTCCTGAGGGAGGCGACAGATGTACTAAGTGCTTTGAACTCAGACTTGAGGAGAGCGCAAAGGTTGCTGCCGAGAAGGACTTTGATTTTTTCACGACAACCCTTACCATATCGCCCCTTAAGGATGCCGACAGGCTAAACAGAATCGGTAACGAAATGGCTAAGAAGCATGGCACATTTTTCCTGCCATCGGATTTTAAGAAAAAAGAAGGCTATAAGAGATCTATAGAGCTGTCTCGTAAGTTTGACTTATACAGACAGGACTTTTGCGGCTGCGAGTTTTCAAGATTGCAGCGTCTTGCGGAAAAAGAAAGTTAAGGTATTTTTTGGGGGGATTAGTATGAAAAGAAAGAGGTTATGGGAGCTTGTTGCATTCCTCTTAATTTTTACAATTGTTTTTGGCGGGCTTTTAAATGTTTTCACAGTTAAGGGAAGCCCGGGGGAACCAAGACTATACAGCGTATACGAGGGCTATGCTAAAAACACCGAGGTGCTGTTTGCGGGAAGCAGCCATGCAGGACAGCTCCTTGGACGTAATCTTTGGGAGGATTACGGAATAGCGGCTTATACCATCGCAGGCAATTCTCAGCCTGTGGATATCATGTATTACACAATCAAAGAGTTTTTGAAATATGAAAAGCCGAAGGTCATTATGGTGGAGACGGCTTTTATTCCTGATGACAGCATTTCCGAGCCTGATACGGAATATGCGGGAAGTACCATCAATGATTCGCCTATAAGATTTTCTCTAAATTATATGGATCTGACAATTAGCCAGATTGGTAATTTTGGACTGCCCTTAGGTACTGAAGGTGCGCCTCTTGTACTGAAGTGGCCCCTTGAGCATGAAAGATACAAGGACCTTAATAAGGATGATTTTGTAATCAGTATGCCCTATGTAAACACAGACCTTGAGCCCCTGTATTCCACTCCGGATGAAGAGGTTTCAATAGTTACCACAGACAGAAGAGAGAAGCTAAGCGATGTGGGAGAGAAGTATCTGAATAAGCTCATCACTCTTTGTGAGAAGGAAAAAATCGAGCTTATTTTATTCCATACACCTTATCCTGCACCCGAGATTTCCATGGCTCAGCAGAATACCATCAGCGATATAGCAAAAGAAAAGGGAGTGACCTTTCTTGATTTTGACTATCTGCTTGATGAGATTGGTTTTGATCCGCAGACAGATCAGAGCAGAGACTTAAATCACTGCAACTATTACGGTGCAGAGAAAATAACGAATTATATCGGAGAGTATTTATCCGAAAGCTATGACGTGGGAAATCACAGAGGTGATCCTGCTTATGAGAACTGGGACAAGGATCTTTTAGCATATAATAAGCATTTCCTTAAGCAGAGCTTTGATCTTTCGAACGACATTTCTGAATGGAGCAATGTTGTTGCTGCAAATGAGAATGACTTTGTTTTGGTTTTCACCCTTTCAGGTAATTACAAGCTGGGTGATGAAGAAATGATACGTGGCGTCCTTAGCAAGTTCGGAGATTATGATGAATTTTATGATAAGGGCGGAACGCTTATTTTAGATCACGGCAGTGTATTGTTTTCTTCCGGTGATGAAGCTGTTTATGCCTTTAACCACAAATTTGAAAATGCAAGTCTTTCAGTGATCAGGCGAAGGGACAACGCGGAATATGCTGCGGATGCTCCGGCGGAGAACGAAAATGACGGCATCTTTTTATGGAGCGAAAACTACATAAAAGCCGTAAACGGGCTTAACGTCATGGTATACGATGACGAGCTTGATGATGTGACGGATGCTGTCGGAATAGATGTTTATCTAAGCAGCTCTGAGCTTTTCAGAGATAAAGTAAATTATAATGCCATTGGAGAATAGGAATGCTTATACCATATTCGGTTTTGTTTCCGCTTATTATTTCTATAATAGTTCTTATTTTTATCATACCTTCAAGGCTTAGAAGCGTATTTTTGCTGGTGGCCGGTTTTGCTATTTACTGTGCCAGCGGAACCGCGGCTCTCTATATTTTGCCGGCAGTAGCGCTTTTTGCCTATTTGATTTCAAGAGTATTGGAAGGTGCAAAGGGGCAAGGACTTAAGAGGCTGATTCTTGCTATATCGGTGATCGTTCTTGCGGGTATGCTTCTTTGCTTTAAGTTTACAGGGCTAAAGGGCTTTGCGCCCATAGGAATATCCTTCTTTGTTCTGGAGGCCATATCCTATCTTGTTGATATTTACAGAGGGAAAATCGAAGCAGAGAAAAATCCGGTTTATGTGCTTTTATATCTGTGCTTTTTCCCTACGCTTACATCCGGTCCTATCGAGCGGGGCGGCAACCTCATACCCCAGTTTAAAAAGCTTGATAAGATAAGCAGAGGCGAGCTTTTTGATATAAACATAATCTGCGATAGTGCCATCGTCATAATCTATGGAATGTTCGTTAAGCTTGTTATTGCTGACAGATTTCTTCAGGTGACGGATCTTATTTTTTCAGAGTATTACAGATTTGGAACAGTAGCTCTTATTATCGGAGCAGGAAGCTTTGGTTTTCAGCTTTACTGCGACTTTATGGGATATTCCCACATAGTCCTCGGAGTGGCCGGGCTCTTTGGAATCAGGATAATCAATAACTTTAAGGCGCCTTACCTTTCTGCGTCTGTTTCTGAATTTTGGAGAAGATGGCATATATCTCTTAGCTCATGGCTTAAGGATTATGTGTATATAACTCTTGGAGGAAACAGGAAGGGGAAGATCAGGAAGTACATAAATCTCCTTATTACATTTATTGTCAGCGGACTTTGGCACGGCAACGGGATATCTTTCCTTATTTGGGGAGGACTCCATGGCATATATGTTATTGCAGATAATTTCCTTATGAGTCACGGATTATTAAAGAAAAAAACCGGGGAGCTGTCCTTTGGAAGCAGATTTCTTCACGCTGCAAGAACCTTTATCTTTGTGGATTTTGCATGGATTTTCTTTAGGGCGGACTCTGCGAAGATGGCCCTTTTATACATAAGGCAGATGCTCACTGTGCCGGATTTCTGGATACTGTCAGATACGGATAAGCTGTTTTCACTTGGACTTAATATACAGGAAATTGTAATTCTGATGCTTGCTCTTCCGGTTTTATTCGGAATGGATTATGTGACTGCAAAGAGAGACCTTCGTGTAGATCAGTGGCTGAGCACCCAGGGCAGAGCCTTCAGGGTTGTTTTTACACTGGCAATTCTTTTCTACACCATGATATTCGGTGTTTACGGAGGAACTGTTGATCCCAGCGCCTTTTACTATATGTCATTTTGAGGACAATAGCTTTGTGCTATAATCAGATTTGTCTTAAATAATAATTGCGAGGTATTTTGAAATGAGCTACGAACTTAATGAGAAACGTTTTCTTGATGAGCTTGAAAATGAGCTGTCCATAGATTCAGTGACAGGCCAGTATCATGAGCTTCAGGATTATCTTGTAAAAGAAATAGAAGGTCTTGGTTTTAAGACTGCTACATTAAATAAAGGTGGCATAATCGCTGAAATCGGCGGCGAGGGAAATCCTCTTCTTATTACAGCCCACGGCGATACGATCGGAATGATGGTACGTCATATTAACGAGGACGGCACCATTAAGGTCTACAAGGTTGGCGGTCTTTATGCATATCATACAGAGCGTGAGAATGTCCGTATCCACACCAGAAACGGCAAGGTTATTACCGGCTGCGTTCAGAGAAAAAATGCATCGGTTCATGTTACAGAGGATGAGCTTAATAAAGAGGTTCCTTCATTTGACTGTAACTCATTCGTAGTTCTTGATGAGGATGTTAAGAGTGCAGATGATGTAAGAAAGCTTGGAATCGAGATTGGCGACTACGTTGCTGTAGAGCCCAGATTTACTTATGCAAACGGTTATATCAAGTCCCATTTCATAGATGATAAGGCACTTCTGGCTATTCTTATGGAGTTTCTTCATGATGTTAAGGATGGTAAGATCGAGCTTAACCGCAAGGTTTACATATATGTTTCTTTCTATGAGGAGATTGGCCACGGCGGATCCTTCATTCCTGAGGATGTAAAGGATTTCCTTGCTCTGGATATTGCATGCATCGGACCCGAGCAGACAAGCTCCGAGCACAAGGTTTCAGTGTTCTGCATGGACAGCCGTTTCCCTTACAATATCGATATGATAAGAGAGCTTGAGGAAGCAGGTAAAAAATCAGGCGCTGACTATGTTGCAGATATTTTCACACCTCATTATGGAACAGATGCAGATCCCGCTCTGGTTGCAGGCTTCGATGTAAGACACGGCGCAATCGGACCCGGCACAAGAGCAAGCCACGGTTATGAGAGAACTCATATCGATGGAATTAAGAATACCTATAAGCTCCTTGCAGAGTATGTGGCAAAGTGATATAAATTTGAGGTGTATATTTAGGAGGACAAGTAATTGGAGAAAATATTAGAGTTGATTTCAAAAGAGGTGTCAGCTGCGTTTGAGGCAGCAGGCTATGATGCAGAGCTTGGAAAGGTTACGCTTTCAAACAGGCCTGATCTTTGCGAATACCAGTGTAACGGCGCTATGGCCGGTGCAAAAAAATATGGTAAGGCACCGTTTATGATAGCTGATGATGTAGCTGCAAAGCTTGAGGGCAGCGAGATTTTTTCATCAGTAGAATCCGTAAAGCCCGGATTCCTCAATCTTAAGGTAAGCGAGGATTTCGTAAGAGGTTATATCGTAAAAATGCTTCACGAGCATCATTTTGGTGTATCCACACCGCTTCATGCGCCTGAGTTCATGATCGACTACGGCGGACCTAACGTTGCTAAACCTCTTCATGTCGGACATCTTCGTTCTGCAGTTATCGGTGAGAGTATTAAGAGAATCCTTAAGTATGCAGGCTACAAGATCACAGGCGATATTCACCTTGGTGACTGGGGACTTCAGATGGGACTTATCATCACAGAGCTTAAGCACCGTCAGCCGGATCTTCCTTATTTTGATAAGGATCACAAGGGACAGTTCCCCAAGGAAGCTCCCTTTACTATCAGCGAGCTTGAGGAAATTTATCCCGCAGCAAGCGCTAAGTCCAAAGAGGACGAAGCATTCAAGGCTGAGGCAATGGAGGCTACAAAGCTTCTCCAGGACGGCGATAAGGGCTACCGCGCATTGTGGCACCATATCATGAATGTGTCTGTAAATGACCTTAAGAAAAACTATAAGAACCTGAACGTAAACTTTGATCTCTGGAGAGGTGAGTCAGACGTTCATGAAGTAATCCCCGGAATGGTTGATTACATGAAACAGCACGGCTACGCTCACGAGAGCCAGGGAGCACTCGTTGTTGATGTTGCTGAGGAGACAGATACCAAGGAGATTCCTCCCTGCATGATCCTTAAGTCAGACGGAGCATCTCTTTACAATACAACAGACCTTGCTACTATCCAGCAGCGTATGGAAGAGTTTAAGCCCGATGGTCTCATCTATGTTGTAGATAAGAGACAGGAGCTTTACTTCACACAGGTATTCCGCTGTGCAAGAAAGACAAAGCTTGTTCTTCCCGAGACAGAGCTTCATTTTGTAGGCTTTGGTACCATGAACGGCAAGGACGGCAAGCCCTTCAAGACAAGAGAGGGCGGCGTAATGCGTCTTGAGAAGCTCATTGCGGAGATCGATGAGCAGATGTACAGCCGCATCAAGGAAGGCAATCAGGATATTGATGATAACGAGGCAAAGGATACAGCCCACAAGGTAGCTCTTGCTGCCATCAAATACGGCGACCTTTCAAACCAGCCTTCCAAGGATTACATTTTTGATATTGATAAGTTCACTTCCTTCGAGGGAGATACAGGTCCGTACATTCTTTACACAATGGTACGTATCAAGTCTATCCTTTCAAAATATGAGAAGGAAGGCGGAGACGTTAAGGGAGCTCTTCTTAGAAATGCGCAGTCTCCTGATGAGAAGAACCTTATGCTTCTCCTTACAAGATTTGCTGATGCAGTCGAGAGTGCTGCAAGAGATCTTATGCCCAACAGAATCTGTGCATATATTTACGAACTGTCCAATGCACTTAACAGCTTCTATCACTCAACAAAGATTCTTACAGAGGCAGATGAAGAAAAGAAGAGCGGCTATATCGCACTTCTTAACGTAACACTTAAGGTTCTGGAGACAGGAATTGATCTTCTTGGCTTCAGCGCACCGGACAGGATGTAACCCCAAATACTTAGCGAGGTATTATCGAGCTTAGTATTTTGGAGTTGCTCTGGCGAGCGTAGCGAGAGCAGAGCTTCCTTGTTAAATTCGAGCCCTTGAAACCCTAAAAGTTTCGAGGGCTTTTTTAGTGATAATGTTTTCTGCGATTTATGCCGATATAGATTTTGGTTAGTATATTCATTTTATTTTTACTGACAAAAATATAATGGCACTTGCCGGACTTGGAGAATATGTTTATGGATATCAGAAGGATCCATTTAAATATTTTATTATCATTACTTATACTTACCGGGATGATTACGGCCTTTGGAATTTCAGCAAAGGCTGGTGAACTTGTGATTTATGGCGGTGAGGGAAATCGGGTTATTTCAAATTCATGTATAGTTTATATTCCGGAAGATATTAAGCAAAAAGGAATGCTTATAATAAATGGCGGGGATGTAACCATAGATGGACAGGGCCATACCATCACTGCCTGGTACGACTGGGTAGACAGGCAGACCGGTTATCCGGAGGAGTATACGAAAACTTCTATTCTCATAAACGGAAATGCCAATGTGACCATAAAAAATCTCACAATTGACTATTCTAAAATTACCGACGCAGATGAGGCTAAGCAGGTCATTTATGCCAACGGAAATGTAACTATCGAAAATTTAAAAATCAAAAATGCACCCTACAGAGCTATAAGGGTCAGTGATAATCAGACTTTCACAACCAACATCTCCAATGTGACCATTGAGAATTCCGAGTATGGTATCTTTTCCCGGGGCAATGTGAATTTTTCAAGCGGAAAGATATCCAATATTAAAAATGCTGCGATAGAAATGACCAAGGGTTCCTTCAATATGACAGGAGGAACCGTAAACAACGCTAATTCCAGAGATACCATGGGCGGAATTATTGTTAAGGGCGGTACCTTTAATATGACCGGAGGAGCAATAACTGCAGCCAGCGGAGGCGTTCATCTGTCGCAAAGCGGAATTATGAATATGACAGGCGGAAGTATCACCGGCTGTCTGCTTAAAGGCATAAACTATGCCGGTGGAACCCTTAATATTGGAGGAAGCGCTGTTGTTACTGACAACCCATCTGCGGTAGCGGCTACGAAGATCAATGTTTTAGTTGGAGATGGAAAAAAGATTAATATCATTTCAGCCCTTAATGATGATGCCGAAATAGGTGTTACCCTGCAGAATGTTTCTGATTCCTCGTTGCCCGTACCTATAACAAATGGTCTTACAAGCAGAGGAAATGCAGCAGCTTTTTATGCAGATAAAGCTTCAAAATATGCAGTTGGAAGAAGAGGAAATGAAGCTGTTCTTGCTCTTAAAGAAAATATCCATACAGTCAGCTTTAACACTGATGGAGGAAGCTCTGTTCCTTCACAGAAGATTTACACAAATGAAAAAGTCAATGAACCGGAAAAGCCGGTAAAAGGAAATTACTGTTTTGCGGGATGGTTTGACAGATATGGGAATAAATTCTCATTTTCAAATGGTATCGGTGAAGACTATACATTATATGCTAAGTGGGAAACACACAAGCATAGCTTTACCTATTCCGCAAGCGGAAACGCTATTATAGCGACCTGCAATAACCACGAGTTTTGCCCATTTGCAGGAAATGACTATAAGATCACACTGAGAATTGATCCGCCTGACATTGCTACGCCCGGTGCTGCAGGAGGTGCCAATGCCAAGCTTATCGGACTAAAGGAGTTTAACCAGGCCACAGGATTTTCTGTATCGGATAACTATGTGACCTATGTTGGCATAAACCAGACCAATTATCCCGAAGGCTTCGTACCGCCGATTTTTGCAGGTGATTACAGGGCAAGGGTATCCGCAGGCGGAGTTACAGCCTATGTAGACTATAGTATTACTACCGGCGGATCCGGAGATTCTTCCGGTGGAAATGGAAGCGGTGGAGGAACTAATCCCGGAGGGAATTCAGGCGGCAATTCCGAAGCTCAGAAAAACAGCGACGGTTCTGAAACTATTACAGAGACGAAAATGACTCCGGAAGGTGCCATGCTTATTTCTGTTATCTCTGTTGATAAGAACGGTGATACTGTTGAAAATATGATCTTTGAGTGCCTGTCCATCAGCGAGGTGTCACTTGTGTCCTACAATGGCAAAAAGAAAAAGGTGGAAGTTCCCGCTACCATCAAGGCAAAGGATATAACCTATAAGGTTGTGGAAATAGGTGATGGAGTTTTTAAGAACAATAAAAAGATAACCTCCATGACCACAGGAAAATATCTGACTGATGTGGGGAAAAACACCTTTAAGGGTGCTAAAAATCTTAAAACCTTTTTCTTTAAGGGAAAGCTTACAACTGTCGATAAAAATGCCTTTAAGAACATCAATAAAAAGGCAACCATCAAGATCAAAGCCGGCAAGAAGGATTTTAATACCAGCAAAAAGCTGATTCAGAAGTCAGGTATTGCCAAATCGGTAAAAATTAAAAGAAAGTGATAGAAACTATTTTATCCCGTTTCCTTATGCTATACTGTTTTCAGTGTGTTGTTACACGAAGGAGGGTATGCAAATGAGGAAACGGGTTCTTTCTGTAGTTCTAAGTCTCACCATTCTTACATCTTTGTCACAGATGAATTTTCAGAACAAAGTATATGCTGCATCTGATTATCAGGAATCTGCCGTGGAGACAGATGTTGATTTGTTGCCTGAAAAAACTGAAGATATGGGACAGGTTGCTGATGAGCCGGCAGAAGATGCTGGCACTTTTGAGGTTGACGATTCGCAGACGAATACGTCGGATGTGAATGATCCGGCTGAAAATTCTTCCGAAGAAGCTACAGCTGTTGATGCCGCAGATGAAACAGTCACTGACAAAAATTCATCTGAGAACAGTAATTCTGAGGATGCAGCATCTGAGAGCGAAGCGGCTAGTGAGACTAATACAGAAGATTCTGCAAGCAAAGCATCTGCTGAGGAGGCACCTTCACAAGCTGCAGCTGATAGCAGTATATCGGACGAGCTGAAAAAGGATGACGAAGCTGAAAGTGCATCTGATGAAAGCGAGCTTGAGGTTTCTGTACGAAATGCTGCAGATGACAATCCTGAGTGGTATAAAGATTTCGGATATGCATTTGATGACTATAATTCTGTGCTGATGTTATGGGATTACCATGGCAATGATTCGGATGTTGTTGTACCTGCCTATGCCGAGAAGGATGGAAAAAGATATCCTACGAGTATAGGCGGTTATATATTTGAAAGATGCGAACAGGTTACTTCCGTTACATTTGAAGAGGGCTGCAAGGCAACAGGTCTTTGCAATTTATTTTACGGATGCAAAAATCTTACCGGTGTCGAGTTTAATGGATTGGATACATCTGAAGTTGTTGATATGCGTCAGCTGTTTGACGATTGTAGAAACCTTGAAGAAATCAATCTTAATGAATTATCAGATACATCAAATGTTCAATACATGCATGGTGTATTTCAGGGATGTTATAAACTAAAAAAGATAACGATGGATAAAATCAGTACAGCATCTGCAAAAGAGATGAGTTTTATGTTTAATGGCTGCTCAAGTCTGGAAGAATTATCCCTCAGTAATTTTAATACCTCCAATGTGGAAACTATGGATCAGATGTTTGGTGGATGCAACAAACTTAAGAGTCTTGATCTAAGCGGTTTTGATACCTCGGAAGTAAAAGATATGTCCTGCATGTTTTCAGGATGTTTTTTACTGCAGAGTCTGAATATAGGTTCTTTTGATACTTCAAACGTTACCAATATGCGTGATATGTTTGGTAATTGCGAATCACTTGAATCTATAGATTTAAGTAGCTTTGATACTTCCAGTGTAACAGATATGGACTGCATGTTCTGTGGATGTAAATCTGTAAAAAGTCTTAATGTAAAGCACTTTAATACATCAAATGTAACTGATATGCAGGATATGTTTGGTGGGTGCACGTCACTTACAACGCTTGATCTTAATGGCTTTAATACATCAAATGTTACAGATATATCAGCGATGTTTAAGAACTGTGAAGCTGTTACATCCATTGATCTTTCTACCTTTGATACCGGGAAGGTGGTAGATATGAACGAGATGTTTTATAGATGTAAGGCATTATCATCACTTAATTTGAAGAAGTTTAATACTTCTAATGTTAAAAACATGGACTGGATGTTTGACGAGTGTAGCAGCCTTACAACGCTTGATGTCAGTGGCTTTAATATGAGCAATGTGACTAGTATGGGTGGCATGTTTCGGGGTTGCTCCGGATTAAAAAGTCTTGATCTAAGTAAATTCAAAACATCAAAAGTGACGGATATGGCACAGCTTTTTAATGGTTGTTCAGGTCTCACAGAGCTAAAAATTGATGAGCTTGATACTTCTGCTGTTACTACTATGTGGGGTATGTTTGAAGGATGTACCTCGTTAGCAGCTATAGATTTGTCCGGCTTTGATACAGCGAATGTGACTTCAATGGGCTATATGTTCAGTGGTTGTAGCGGCCTTGAAGCAATAGATCTTACAAGCTTCGATACTTCAGGTGTAATAAACATGGAGTGCATGTTTAGTGGTTGTCACAAGCTTAAATATCTGGATCTTAGTGGCTTTTCAATATTGGAAAACTGTAATCTGAAATATTTGATTTATGGTGAAGAAATAGAGGCTATCTATCTTCCTGAGTCCTGGAAATATGAATACTATGCACTTTCAAGTGTTTATAACACAGTTATTTATTATCCGCTGACAACTGCTGAGTGGAAGGCGCTCGGATATGAGCTTGGTGATACGGTAACTATAATCTGCTCTGATACCGACTCCTTACAGGATCCTGAGAGCCAGGAACCTGTTTATGATCCCGTCCTTAGAATTAAAAAATTCACAGCGCCATCTTCGAATTATTCTAAGAGTGTGGAGCTTGGTATAGTGCTTTATACATTTAAAATAGAGGAATTTCAGAAATCTGCGAAAATTGACTGTGAGGTAACAGCCGGTGCCTCCTGGAATCTGTACTCAGATGCATCTTTTAGCGACGAAGCTATTATAAAGGATCATATCGTTCAGCTTGATACAAGTAAGAAGGATCACTATTTTTACATTCTGGTTACAAGAGATGAACAAAACATCGTGTGCAAGCTGAATCTTATGTATAACCATGTCACAGCGCTTCATTATATGCGTGAGAGTTCTTTTACTTTCCCAAACTGGAGCTTGAAAAAACTATTAAACAGTTCTGATATACCGCAGAAGGACCTGGCTCAGATATGCCTTATTCTTAGTGCCAAGTCGGAGAATGGAAGTAATACCAATAGTAGTAATGCTCTGGATGAGGATCTGCTGGAACTCGGGCTTGTTGATCAGGTGAATGATTATAATAGAACACATTATATGTATGGCATCTATAATCCCAGCGTGGCAGCGCATACCTTTGCGCTTACAAAATATAAGCAGGGGAAAAATACCTATAACATAATAACTGTTGTTTGCAGAGGAACTACGCCGGGAGATGGCGATATGACATTGGATGCACTTCCGGATGGCTTCTTATTATCAGCATCTAATATTTACAATGATTTGAAGGCATTCCTAAAGGCAAGAGGCATCAATTCAATAAATGATTCCAACAACAGGTATCTGCTTACTGGTCATAGCCTGGGCGGTGCATCCGTTAATCTGCTGCAGTACCTGCTTATGGCGGAGGGAGGATGTTATGCAAATGATATTACCTGCTATACCTATGCCAGCCCTCTGACAACCTGGTCTTATGACAATTCACCTACGACCTATGGCTTTACCATGAATTTTCTTCGCTACGAAGATGCTGTCCCGATGACAAATAATTCTTATGGAAATATGCTGCAAAGTGCTTTAAGAAATAAGTTTAATCAGTCGGCTATAGGAAATCTGGCTGCATATTTGCAGTTATATGAGAAGAAAAACTATAAAGCCATGCGGTATGGTAGAGATTATTATCTTGGTCACACCAGTGACCGTATGAAATATTATTATAATCAGCTCACCGGTGACTCATATGGAAATGGTGATATCCGGCCTTTAAAACGCCATGTGTGTGAAACATATATGGCCTGTTTGCTGGCAGACTTTGATAGCGGTATGTTTGCTTCAAATGTCAGCTGGGCAAAAAAGCATAGACTTTGCTGTATATATTGTCCTGTTGATGTTTATGTAACGGATCCCGACAGCGGAGTAGTAATTGCTTCCGTAGTTAACAATAAGATTGTTGCTGAAGGCAATGAGGATGTTTCTGCACTGGCCCTTGGCGATTCCAAATTTGTAATCCTGTCAGGCGAAAAGGAATATGATCTTAAACTTGTAGGCAATGATACCGGTGAAATGGAAATCCGTTTCCAGGAAGAACAGTATGATGGAAACAATATTAGCTTTGAAAACTCCAGAGTGATCGAAAATATTGAACTTGAAACTGACAAGAATTTCATTACCACTGTTGGCTGTGAGGTAGAGCCTTATGATTATGAACTGAGTATTACTGATTCGAATGGTAAGATAGTAGCAACTGTAACTGACGATGGAAAAGAAGAGCCTGTTGAGCCAGGAACCGGAGGAGATGATCCTGGAACAGGTGAGGAACCGGCGATAGGAGACGATCCGGAAGCAGGTGGACAAGACACCGACAATGGAAAAACTGACCAGAATCATACTGCAGGTGAACAAAAAGCTTCTGTGGAAAACAAAATCGCGCTAACTGGAATTAGCTTAAGCTATTCAAAACTGACTTTAGGTAAAGGCGGATCCTTTAAGCTTGAAGCGACACCTGCGCCGCAAAATGCAGATATGCAGGCCCTTAACTGGTTAAGCAGTGATAGCAAAATCGCCACAGTAAGTAATGATGGTCTGATTAAAGCTAAAAAGAAAGGCACCTGCACAATCACGGTTACTACAGCAGACGGAAAGTTATCAGCTAAATGTGACCTCACCGTCAAGAAGGATCCTGTCAAGATTAAAAAGGCCACCCTTGATAAGAAAAAGCTGACCATGACAGTAGGAAGTACCTACTCACTGGTATCAGGATTTAAGCCTTTCAACGCTACCATAAAGAGCACAACCTTTAAATCAGATAACAAAAAGGTTGCTGCTGTTTCAAAGAACGGAGTTGTAACCGCTAAAAAGAAAGGTACCTGCACGATCACCGTAACAATCAAGGACAAAGCAGGAAAGAGTAAAACAGCTAAGTGCAAGGTGACTGTAAAATAGGCACTTTCTGTAAAAAAACAGCCAGGAAAAATGACCGCCTTCCGGGGAAAATTTGGCTTCCCGGAAGGCGGCAATTGTCTATTCTTCTTTTTTAAGAACATCATTCATCCATTTCTTAAGCAAAGTCATCACCGCGGCGGTTTCCGGAGCTAGCGGCGCCAGTGAAGGGAAAGCGTGTATTAAATGTCTGGAATTACTGTAATATACCAGCTTGACAGGATGCCCTACTTTCTCCACAGACAAAAATTTTTTCAGGATCGCCTCCATGCTCATGAAGGTTTTCCTTTATAAATCGAAAAGCTGCACATATATCGGATATTTCCTCCAGCCCATCTGATTTATCAATGAGTCTGTAATCCAGGCTGTAAACAACAAATCCCATTCTGGAAATGATTTCACAAAACAGCCTGTTCATTCTCTTTGTTCCTACAAAAAGACCTCCGCCATGAGAAAAAATAATAACAGGAAGCAGGCTGCCGTCCTGCATCTTTGGTCGATACATATCGGCAGCCAGCGCATTTCCTTTTCCATCCATAAACGCGAGATCAAAAAACTCCTCGATGTCGTCAGGGCAATTAAAATTATCGTTAATTGTGTCTATCGTTTTATTTGCATGTTTACCTGCTTAAATAAACAAATTTACGGTTTCTTGTTCATAACCCATTTTTTACTTTAGCATGATAAGATAAAATTCTTATAAGCATAGGAAGAAAAAAGAATGAAATCGTATTGTTACTATTTGCAGCTTATCGAATCTGCCAGATGCTTTGTGGAGTGGTGTTGGAGAAGAAGCGGATGGAAGATTTAGAACGGCAAGATGCTGATAAACTCTGAATAGTAACAATATTTTAAAAAAATTTAAAAATTCTTGTTGACAATAATATCCCCAAGTTATATACTAGCCTAGTCGGTCGACGAGAGAAGCCGACGAACAGAATATGGCGAGATAGCTCAGTTGGCTAGAGCACGCGGTTCATACCCGCGGTGTCGAGGGTTCGAATCCCCCTCTCGCTACGATTTAGTAAATACGGGAAATAGCTTAAATAAGCCGTTTCTCGTATTTTTTGTTGCTTTTACTTGTCTTTATTTTTGAATACACTTGAATACACATCCTTCAAAGCCCCCATTTTCTGCATATTGCTGGCAGTTGAGTAGTCATAGTAATATGCATTCACCTGCGGGCTATGTCCGAGCATCTCAGCGACTGCTGGTCGACCAAGCTTCGTATTTAAGTGCGATGATAATGTTCGCCTGATTTCGTGAATTGAAGTCTTATCTATTCCGGCTTCTTTTGCTCTGCGGCATACAGCACAGCCAACGTCATGCCCGGTATATCTGTGACCATCCTCACGAATGAAGATGTACCCTTCTGAGCTGTAATGATTAAGCGCTTTAATCCTGGCTAAGAGTTCGGATATCTCTGATGTAAGAGGGAATGTACGTGTCTTGCCATTCTTTGTTCTTCCAATCACAATTTCCGAAGGCTTGTCCGAATAATCCAACCTGTGCTCTGATCTTAAGATGTGGATTACAAGATGATCCTCGTCAATGTCATCCCATTTAAGGCAGACTATTTCGCCGACACGCATACCGGTTAGAAGCGCAAGCTCTATGGCATAATCGGGCATGTAATGAGGATACTGGGCTTCGTGGTCTCTTATGGCAAATGATAAATCGATTATTTCGCTTTCTGAGATTACGCGCTCGTGGTCACTTTTTGGCGGAGTAAATTTACAGACTGATAAAAGAAGCTTGCGGTTCATACGTGCAGCAGGGTCTTTCTCGAGGTAATTAGACTCATAAGCATATGCAAAGGCACCTTTTACATATCCAATAAAGTTCCCTGCAGCTTTTTCAGATAAATCATTATTTTTGATGATATCAGACATGTGGCTTGTGAGCTTAGGAGTTGTTACTTCGCTGATAAGCATCTCTGCTAAATCTGTATTAGCCACATATTTGTCGATCTCCCTCTCGTAACGGCGAATAGTTGTTGGTGACAGGGCTTGCTTTTGATTAGGTACGCCTATAAATGTTCGTTTGAATTCGATCCATTCCATTAAGAGTGATTTAACTGTCATTTGTGATTTTTTGTCGTCTATTTGGTAGAATTCAAGTAAGTATCTATAAAGTTGTGTTTCTGTTTTCTTGCGTATCAGCCTTCTTCCATGGGGGCTTTTTATATCAGGTACATAAGTGCTCCACCTACCAGATTTATCTCGAGGTGGCATGATCTTATATTTGTGTATTTGTTTAAGTATTTTGTTCATGATTATCTCCTTGTCGGAGTTCATGATGTCATCAATTTGTATTATTCCAATTCTAAAGTAATATTCAATCTCCGCTAATTCTGGCATTATGGAATCCTTATCAGCCATAATAATCCTTCCTATAAAAAACAGGATCCAAAACAAAACCACCCTGATATACACACGCACAGCTACAGAAGGTTTATTGTCAGCATGCGTCACTAACACGCGATACTACACTTTGGTTCTGCAACTGTGCTGGTTCGGGTGGTTAGCAGGCTATGTAATTAGTCTGTCGGTTTCTGTGCAAAATAGATACTGATTCAGATATCTATTAGCGGTTTCCCACATGCGTATAAATATACGACGTCCTAATGTGGCACATCCAGCACTAAGCCATATCAACAATTGCGAAGATCTATTACTGTTTTTTTACAGCAGATCCATCCGCCCTGTGCGAATCAAGCGGAAGGGGAACCGTCGTCGTCCCTAGACGTATTTATATACCTCCTAGTGTTTTTTTTATATCTCAACATTAATTGTACGCATAGAGAACATACTAAATCAACGATATTTACAGCAATTCTAAAATTTCGTGAAGGATAACCAAAGCGCTATATATTATATTAATATGGCAGCTGTTGGTAAAAATTACCAAATTTTACAGACAATGCTAAAGCATGAATTTTGGATTTACAAACGCTTAAATACTTTTACATCTCTTATATAGATTTCAATATGCCTCAAATATGCAAGAAGTAATCTTTCAAGCAGTAGGAAAATGTTAATTTCTGCTAGTTGTTTGTTTGGCTCATCAGTACAGTAGAACAGTTGATTGATAGCCGCTATTTCATCTAAGGCATATGAGTATTCATCCTCAGACAAGGTATTGAATTTTCCCGCTTTAGCTTTATCTGCAAATTCAACAGCTGGATTTTTTATTAGTAGTTCCTGAGATAGATCATACAGCTGCTTCACATTTTCTTCCTTGGTAGGAGCGATATGAACATCTGTTATTCGGTTATTATCGTATTTTAAAGCAAGTTCCATTATATTCTGCCTCCTTAATCCATCTGTATCTTTTTTACAGAAGGATTCTCAAAAAATTGCTGGTTCACAAATTCATTGATTTCATTATTCATGCTTCTGACACCTGTTTTATTGAGAAAGGCATCCTGAGATATCTTTTTGACTTTTTCGTTGGATATGGAAATAGATATACTAAATTCGCGCTCTATCCGTTTAATGGGCGAATATCTCTCATCTTTCATTATCTTGAAATAGTCATCCTCACTAAAGTTATCCAGGATGATAGTCTGCTCAATTCGACCTTTCAGCTCAGGCGGAATCATGGCTAGTACTTCATCTCTATTTAAGGATGTTGATTTTTTCTCGCTATTTTCTGTAGAAAAGCCTATTGGTGAAGATGCATGTTTTTTATCAAGGCAAGAGAAGGAACCAAGCAAAATAAAGGCAATTCTTGAAGTATCAATTATCTTAGGCTTTTCTTCAGTACCGATGTTAACATTGCCTCCTTCAAGGAGCTTTAAAAGTTCAGCAACCAAACCGGTTCCATTCCATCCGGACTGCGATCAGTCAATGAGCTTATCGACTTCATCTATAACACATATGGGCATAGGAGCATCCTTAGTCATGTCTAACATTTGAAGTCCTGAATAAAGCTTACTGTTTCCCCTATAGCCTTGAGGCGTGATGCTGCTACCATCGCATATGTAGATATTGTCGTATATCTCGTTTAAAGCTCGGATCATTTCTGTCTTACCACTTCCTGATTGCCCTGCAACTAGGAGAGCACCGGTAGGTCGGTGATTATTAACGCATTTCCATACAAAAACAGAAAGCATCTTTTTATAGTAGTCATGCCCGTAGACGTACGTATCAAGGTATTCATATATGGTTTGAGGAGTTTTGAGGACTTCAGAATCACCATGATTGTCATAGTACATAGCAAATTCATCCTTGTAAAAAGCAGGTTTATAGTAAGCCTTATCTGTAATGGATGGTGTTGCATAACTTATAGGTCTAAGTTTTCCGTTATACATTTTTGTTATTATCCTTTCAGAGCCCAGCGCTGTGCGCCAGGCTCGGTCAATCATTTTTGGATTAAGCTATATTAAGTTCATGATCCTCTGCAGAATAGCAATATACATTGTCAGAGAGGAAGTCTTCAGGACGAAGCACAGTTGAATTGACTTCGTGTACCATTGATCTGAAATCATTTATTTCAGCATGTGATTTCATAAGATATGATGGCAGGACAATCAGCTCATGCCTGCTTGAAGGCAGAATTATTAAATCAGATGAAGTCATACTTGAAAGCTGGTCTAATATTCCGGTATCTGTCATGTATATAGCTCCGTTGGTATCACTTTTACAGGAAAGAATGAACATATTGCGAGACAGATCATCTATGTATGATATATCTTTTTCATCATTTTCATCCTTGAACAAATCATACATAGAGGTTATTTGAGGATGTTTATTTACATGAAGGTTATTGAAGGCTGTCTGATCCAACTCCTCAATTGATATATTCCAGAGATCAAGCAACTTCCTACTGATAAGAATGGTGCCAGATCCATCATTCTTGATAGGTAGAGTGACATAATAATATACTGACAAGTCTAAGTATTCACGATGAATATATTGGTCACTGATTTTGCTGTTGATAGCCGTGTTATACAGGCAGGGAAATATCTTATTCTTTACCTGCTCAAAGTTGAAGATTACTTTGTAATCGTCATCTGGCAGGAAAGATTCTTCATATATATCTGCGATATCATTTGCAATATCATCAATATTAGAATCGTGGCACTGATAAGAATGGAAGAACTGATTCAAATTGATCACAGGTTGAAGCATATCTTTTCCGGTGAAAGTTAAGGCATCATATTCAATACCATTTGCCTTAGTTAGATGTTCAACATTAACATCTACATCGAGATGCCTTGCAGCGAGAATGTTTGAGACTTTTGTTTTGATTGTTTCGTTAAATGTAATTGCGTTCATTTTTATCCTCCTTTTGGATAAATGTTATTATTAGTTTCATTATTCCCACCGGCCCATTTTCAAAATGGGCAAACAAAGATAGCACGCTTTAGAGTTGCGAAAAAAAGGAAAATATCACGTGCAGAATACACATCGAATAGAGCGAATGTCACGGTCAGCCTCGGCTGTGCCGAGCACACAAAAATGCTGTGCATTTTTAGGGTGTGTTGCTGACTCTTATGCTCTTTTAGTTTTGGACCACATTATATGTGGTCAGAGAGTGTTTTTTATTCAAGCCCAGATTCTGTCTGCGTTATGTGACTTAGAGTCGTCATCTTTTTTCAACTCTAAGTCGCCTTAGAGACTCTAAGTCTCTGGAGAAGATGGGCAGTATTACTGCGTTTCAGCAATCGTGGACTCTAAGTTTTGAACCACCCTCATGTCACGCACTCTAAGTGGTGGTGATATCACAATAAAGATATATTGTGGACGATATATAGTTACAACGCAGTACAGCGTGTGGCTTACTGATGGATGGTTGGTCACACGCTCGTGATAAAAAAGGAGACAATTGACATCACAACCGTGATGTAATAGAGAAGATATAAGAATATGCCTTTGGCATATCGATGGATATTTTTTGTGAACAATAATAATTGCAACATAGCAGTTAAAAAGGCAACAAAAAAGCTCCTCGTCTTTCTGCATATTTACAGAAGATAGGAACTTTTTTGTCGTTAAGATAGAAGAGGCTGGGTGGCAATCCAGCATCTCATTTTAAGACCACAAGGGCGCGACGGCTGCCTGTTCCGTCCTCAGCTTCTATCTCTTGGTAATTTTATTATAACCTATTCATTCTCTGAGTCAATATCGTTTTTGGGATATTCCCATGCTGTGCCATCTGCTAGATATTTATCTAGCTGCGCTGACATAAGCGGATACATTGTACGATAAGAATACGTTCCTTTGTTAGTGATCCTGACAACAACACTTATATCCTGTGTCAACCTTTTAATAAACGAAATGCTGCTGTTGTCTTTCTTTATACTTATTACATCAGGATTCTTGATGAAGTCAGGAATTGACCTGAAACAATCGTCATACATTATATCGGACATAAAATCATCTTTATGATTTTCAGTATGTGTAATACGATTATCCCAAAATGATATTTCTGACGTAGTATCTATATGAAGATCAGGCTTTTTAGTTGTAATGAATTCTGCAATCTCTTTTGGGATTGTTCCAATTGATATGCACTTTTCTTTAAGTATTTGCTCGACTGATAATTCTGTACATCTTTTCATTTATGTTACATTCCTTAATTTGATGTCGCATTCTATTATATGGGTGACTGCACCATTGGTACAAGAATAATATTTTATTGTGGTAAACATATTTATCTAAAGTTTCTTCATTGTGCACTAAGTAGCCCGGATAACAAATGCAAATATAAAAAGTTTCTCTATCAAAAATAAATTAACGGACCTATATAAATTAAGGTATGCATTGTATTAAGTTAAGACGTGCATTTATTAATTCTTGTCGCTGTGATATAATAATGCAACATGAGGGTCTCCAAAGGGGCTATTTATTATAAGTAGCCCCTTTAGTGTCCCTATATGGGTTAATTATTTAAAAGTAACCCCTTTGGATATACCTGTATGGGCTGCTTATTCTGGTATGACACATTATGACATTGTCATAGCATGTCATAATGACATTGATCATGAAAAAGTAACCCAAAAGAAGCACCGGAATGGGTTACTTTTTATATAGATAAAAATAATAAGATAAATATAATTTTGATAAGCAACGTTTGCTTGTCAGAATGTAAGGAGAAATAACCAATGAAAAAGGCAAACAACAAATCACTGCTTTCCTGCCTCTTCTCTGTCCTGATGCTCACGCTCACACTCAGCATCATGAATCCCGTAACAGCTGAAGCTGCCGTGAAACTCAACAAGACAGAAGCATCAGTCAAGGTAGGAAAGACCACAAAGCTCAAAATCAAAGGTGCTAAAGGCGCTAAAGTCAAATGGTCTTCTTCCAAAAAGAAGATCGCCACTGTTTCAAACAAGGGTGTCGTAACTGGCAAGAAGCCTGGTAAGACAACCATCAAGGCTAAAGTAGGTGGCAAGACCTACAAGTGTCAGCTTTCAGTCTTTTGCAAGCGGCACAAATATGTAGAAACAACTATTCCTGCAACATCAGAACATGGCGCATACAAATGCAAGAAATGCAAAGTCTGCGGATATGAAACAGATAAAGAAGAAATTGTTCAGCTCACAGAAGCTGAAGCTCAGGCAAAAATTATGGCACTGAAATCCCAGTATCCTGATGGAACACCCTGGGGTATGGATAAAACATATTTTTGGGAAGCGACCAATGAGAGATGTGTAGCTTGTGGCGCATTTGCTGCGCTTCTTCAGGACACAGTATTTGGTGTGACAGCGCCCATCCGCAGACACAACAATCTATACGACATCAAGATTGGCGATGTTGTGGGTTATGTAGGACCTGCTGGACCTCATGCTGGAATAGTTATTGCACGAAATGGAGATATAGTCACAACAGCGGACGGAAACGTTGGCGGTACTGTTGCATGGGGCAGACAATATAAAATAACATCAGCAACAATATTAGCCTCCTGGCTTCAGCAAAGTGATACTGAATTCGTACCCGTTGGTTCTTATCCTTTAAAATGGATTGCAACTAGATATGAATAACAAACTCATCCCCCACTCTGCGGATAAAATCCGTGAAGTGGGAATTTTTTATACTAATTATCTACATACTTCCACTGAAAATTACATGCAAATTGTGTTATCATAAATAATTTCTGTTTCAACACACATTTTCTTTTAATTGTTGAAATATGCATAAATATCGGATTATGACATGCTATGACAATGTCATAATGTGTCATAATCGGCTTCACAAGCGGATTTTAATGATCATCTAGTAAAGAATTATAGAGTGTTTCTGGATTATGACATGTCATAATCATTTTCTACAGTACTTGATTATCAGACACATTTCAAATTGTAATGAGCTGTCATGGCTTGATTGTCGAAAAAACCTGACTATGATATATTAAAGCTAACACTAAATAAGGATTTTGTTATGGATACAATACAACTATTGGATTTTGAGGAGATGCTTAAGAATGTGTTATCTTGTAGCTAAAGATATAAATAAGCGAGGCTGTATTGCTTATAAAACAAAGCATGGTCCGGCACTTGTAGCTTTAAAAAAAGAATTGATTTCAAAAGTTGGATTGGAAAGAATACAGCTTGTTACAATAAGCAGACCAGCTGCGTATGGAGAATATGAGCCTTACAGCTTTGTGAAGACAGAGGATGAGCTTAAAGAAGCAGTGATGAATATGTAAAAAATAAGTCAGCATCTTTCCGCTGTGCGGTAGATAGCTGACTTAGATTTTTTGAATACATTTTGAATACATTTGGGCTGTGACATCATGAACATCCGCTATTTTACTGGTATTTGCGTAGCGAGAAGTGGTTCGAATCCCCCTCTCGCGTCCGTTTACCAAATATTTTGAGCGGAGATCGAATCCCCCTCTCGCGTCCGTTTATCATCCCATGCTCATCATTTCTTGATTCTCCTATTTAGTACAGTCTCATACTCGTAGTTTTGCTTTTCTGTTGCATCATAGAACGTAATCTTAAGCAGTGTTGGTGCCAGATTTTCCTTACCGCTGGCGGAGGTCTCAATGCTTTGGGATTGAGCACCATTCTTGTAAGTTGTGGTCGTTACTTTGATGCCATTCTCGTAATTGGTAAGTGGTGAAATCTTACTGAGCGTAAGCTTTTTATTGTTGCGTATTCTTTTCATCCTGAAAAGGACGTTGCTCTCACTTACTCCGTCTACAATGTCAAGGGTATCACCATCATTGTTAAGATCCACCTTGTGTCTCTGTGAAATTCCTGAGTAGGAGACAGTTGTGGTTGTTCCGTCTTCATCTGTGGAGGACATGTTGTAATCCGCTTCATCGTATCCCCAAGGTGCTCCGGTTTCTTCATTGTAGAGTGTTCCGTACTCGATCTTTTTTAGTTTGAAACCGCTGTTCATTTTGATGACCAGCTTTCCGCTGCTCTTCTCGCAGAATCTCTTTTTGCCCTGATAAATATAATTCTTATTATCTGCTCCGGGCTCTCCGTTGTACCAAAGATTTTTGCCTCCAAAGGTTATTGTTTTAAATGGAGTTGTATCAGTAGCTGTCACGTTTATCTTATATGTTTTTACAGTTTCTCCGTCATCGTTGTAGGTTGAAAATTTAATGGTTGTATTGCCTTCTTTTTTGGCGAACAATCTGAATTTAACTGATGTAACGGAAGCAGAGGGAAGATTTGCATAGTAGCCCACATATATCTTTTTGCATTCATCATTGAAATAGTAGTAATTGTAGGTGCCGTCCTTTTCAAGGTCATATCCGCTGAACATGGTCTTATTGTTTTCATCGCATACTGACTTTGTATGAAGGTTTCTGACTTTAAGGATTGCACTGCTGCCGGATTCCGGTGAACTTACCTCGGCTATCCCGTTTATGAAAGTCAGTGATAAGTCGGTATATTCGCCTACGGGTATTCTCAGCTTTTCGGGAATGGCGTATTGTGCTATTGAATATTGCAGATAGTCCTGATAGGATTCCTGATTTGTTCTGTTTATATACTCAGTGTCATAGGTGGTGGAGGTCTCGCCCTCGACTGTTACAGTGTGGATGGTTACATCTTCGTCATATCCGACTGGACGCAGAGTTTGGAAATCGTTTGAATATCTTGAAGCATAGCTTAGTGCATTGTAAGCTGCATTCACCTTAAGAGCCGGTGCCAGTAGAAAAAACGTCAGTGATAATGAAAAAATAGAACGTATTATTCTTCCTGTTTTCATGTGGTATCCTCCGCTTTTTAATAAAAAGTGATCATACATAGCATAATTATAAGCTTCAATAATTAAGGCTTTATAAAACCGTTGTTAATAATTTGAAAAAGAAAAAGCGTTTTTTCGCAAAGTTATGCCAAGATTTGTAAATCAGAGCCATTTGTGGTATATTTTTTAATTGGCATAGATTGATTTTTAACGATATCTTACTAATATATATGCCAATAAAAAATTTATCGGAGGCATCCTTGCTAAAAACATTTTCAATAACTGACGTGGGTCAGAAACGAAAACTTAATCAAGACTACGTGTTTACCTCCGAGAGACGAATTGGGAATCTCTCTAACGTATTTATTGTTGCGGATGGTATGGGCGGACACAACGCCGGGGACTACGCATCTAAATATACGGTAAATACTATGGTAGAAGAGATTGAAAGGTCTCTTGAACAGAACCCCGTGCGCATTTTGGAGAATGCGATCAAGAAGGCTAATCAGAAGCTTAGGATTAAAGCAGCGGAAGATGAGCATCTTTACGGAATGGGGACTACAGTTGTGGCAGCCACTGTTATGGGTAGGTATTTGCAGGTCGCTAATGTAGGTGATTCCAGACTCTATGTTATCGGAGAGAATATCAGACAGATAACAAGGGATCATTCACTGGTTCAGGAGATGGTACGTGCCGGCGGACTCGCCCCGGATGAGGCCAGATCTCATGCGGAGAAGAATATTATTACCCGTGCCATAGGTGCGGATGATAGCGTCGATGTGGATTTCTTTAATGTCGAACTCGAGAAGGGGGATATTGTGCTCATGTGTTCTGATGGGCTTACAAATATGCTCGAGGACGAGGAAATTCGCATGATAGTCAGTGGGCAGAGAGACATAATAGAGAAGGCACAGAAGTTGGTTGATATGGCTAACCAGCATGGCGGTAAAGACAACATTGCCGTTATCTTGATAGAACCATTTGCTGACGGAGGAGCTGAATGATAAAAATAGGAATGATGATCGGAGATCGCTACGAGATCCTTGAAAAAATAGGAACCGGTGGTATGTCCGACGTTTATAGAGCAAAAGATCACAAATTGAACAGACCGGTTGCGGTTAAGGTTCTTAAGCAGGAGTTTTCGGAGAACGACAATTTTGTCTCCAAATTCCGTGTTGAGGCCCAGGCTGCTGCAGGCCTTATGCATCCCAATATTGTTAATGTCTATGATGTAGGTGATGAGAACGGCATTCATTACATAGTAATGGAGCTTGTTGACGGCATCACCCTTAAGAGATATATAGAGAAAAAATCAAGACTTACGGTTAAGGAAGCTGTCAGTATTGCCATTCAGGTGGCGATGGGTCTTGAGGCTGCCCACAATAATCACATAATTCATCGTGATATTAAGCCTCAGAACATTATCATTTCAAAGGAAGGAAAGGTTAAGGTTACAGATTTTGGTATTGCCAAAGCTGCCACCAGTAACACAATTACCTCCAATGTAATGGGATCTGTTCACTACACATCACCTGAGCAGGCAAGAGGCGGTTATTCGGATGCAAAGAGTGATATATATTCACTCGGTATCACACTCTTTGAAATGCTTACAGGACGTCTTCCCTTTAATGGGGATACAACTGTTGCAATTGCCATAAAGCATATTCAGGAGGACCTTCCCACACCGGTTGAGTTTAACGAAGATATTCCTATCAGTGTTGAGAAGATAGTTATGAAGTGCTGTCAGAAGAGTCCTGACAGAAGATATCAGAATGCTGCAGAGCTTATAACTGACCTTAAGAGATCACTTATCACACCTGATGATGATTTTGTAAATCTTGTGGATCCCGATGAAGAGAGCGCCACAAGAGTTGCCACAGAGGCAGAGCAGAAGAGCATAGGCGGAATGTCTGACACAGAGCAGATGCGTCTTAATGCTGATGTGATGCGTGAGTATGAACAGCAGAAGAGACGCGGTTCATCAGGACGTGGCTATGACAATGGCGACTATGATGATGATGAGGACGAGTACGACAGACATTCAGGTGCGTATGGTAACCGCATGGAGAAGATCACCATCGCACTTGCTATAGTAGCTGCTGTTCTTGTGGGAGTAATTGTTATTTTCCTTGTTGGTAAGGGAATTGGATTATTTGGATCAGATGATTATTCGGATGTAACTATTTTTGAAGGTGAATATAATCCGAACGATGTTATGAACGGAATAGAGGTTCCTGATGTCGTAAGCGGTAACATGTCTTATGCACAGGCTGTATCTATTCTTAACAGCAAAGGCTTCCAGGTAGCCAAGATTGATGATGAGACCAGTTCAGCTTCCAAGAATACTGTTGTTTCACAGTCACCGGAAGCAGGCGAATTTGCTGAGAGCGGTTCAACTGTTACCATCACAGTTAGTACAGGCGGAGAGAAAAATGCTGAGACCTCTGCAAGTGCAAGTACAGAAACAAGCGATTCTGCAGAAGAGGCTTCCTCTGAGGAAGAGCCTGAATCCAACCAGGTAGCAATGCCTAATCTTGTTGGCCTTTCTGTAGATGAGGCTATTGCAGCCCTTGCAGAAGCAGGACTTGTTCAGGGAACAATCATTGATGTAAATAATGAGCAGTATCCTGTTGACACCATAACAGCACAGAGCCAGCCTGTTGGAACGATGCTTGAAAAGGGCACCAAGATCAATATGGAGAAATCCAAAGGACCTTCAAGCCCTACAACCTATGCTTTTTCAGGAGATATAGCAGCTCCTACTGAGGGTCAGAATTATACTGATGGCATCAGCGTTCATGTTTCTTTTGTGACAGCTGACGGTACATCACTTCTTGACACAGAGACTGCTTCTTTCCCGATTGCAGGTGTAAGCAGAACAGGACTTACGTCTCCTACAGGTGTTATAACATTTAAGTATCTGGCGTCTACTCCCGCCACATCCGATGCTGAAGGTAACATTATCGAAGGAACAACGCAGGAGTACACAGTAACAAGAGCAGTTACATTTACTCAGGAGAATTGATGCAGGGGAGAATTGTAAAAGGAATAGCCGGCTTTTATTATGTGAATACCGGAAGCGAGCGCGTCTATGAATGCAAGGCAAAAGGTATTTTCAGAAAAGACGGCATTAAGCCTCTCGTTGGGGATGATGTAAATATCGAGATAATTGATGAAGAGAGCGGCACAGGCAATATCACCGAGATTTTGCCTCGCCGCAACATGCTTATAAGACCGCCGGTCGCAAATGTCGACCAGGCGGTTGTTCTGTTTGCAATAGTAAAGCCGGATCCCAATTATAACGTTCTTGATAAGTTCCTTATTCAGATGAGGCGAAACAATCTGCCGGTTATCATCTGTTTTAACAAGCAGGACATAGCCACAAAGGAAGAACAGCAGGAGCTGATGGATGCCTATGAAAAATGCGGATATGAAGTTATTTTCATAAGTGTACACGAAGGCGCGGGGCTTGATGTGCTATGCGAAAAGCTCAGAGGAAAAACTTCCGTTGTTGCTGGACCAAGCGGCGTTGGAAAATCGTCTCTCCTTAATAAGCTTCACCCTGAGGCTGAAATGGAGACCGGGGAGCTTAGCAGGAAGATTGCAAGAGGAAGAAATACAACAAGACATTCCGAGATGTTCTTCGTATCAGCACTTTCAGATGATAAGGAGAAGACCTATATCCTCGATACACCGGGATTTACATCGCTGGCATTAAAGGATATCACTGCGGAGGAACTTCCACAGTATTACACTGAATTTGAGCCCTATGAACCCTTCTGCAGATTTGGCGGATGCAGTCATATCGCTGAGCCTGACTGCGGCGTAAAGACCGCCCTGGAAAAGGGAGAAATCTCAAGGGTAAGATACGATAACTACAGAATTATCTACGAGGAATTAAAGAATCAGAAGCCTGTTTACAGATAGAGACTCGCCGGAAATTCCATCATATTAGAATATTGCAGCTTTTTTGGGAAAAGGATGGGGAACTTATGAACGAGAAGGCAAAGAGACTTAAAGATAGCATGGAGCAGCGTATAGTCGGCAAGGGTGATGTGATCGATAAGATCATTATCACTGTTTTGGCTGACGGACATCTTTTGCTTGAGGATGTACCCGGAGTCGGTAAAACATCTCTTGCAAAGGCGCTTGCCGATTCGCTATCTGTTTCTTTTTCCAGGATACAGTGTACACCTGATACCACGCCCTCGGACATTACGGGACTTTCAGTTTATAGCCCCGCAGATGGCAAGTTTACGGTTGTTCCCGGCCCTGTAGTAAACAACATTGTTCTTGCAGATGAGCTTAACAGAACATCACCCAAGACCCAGTCGGCACTGCTTGAAGTGATGGAAGAATATAAGGTTACGATTGACGGAAAAGAGATTCCGGTGCCGCTGCCTTTCATGGTGATAGGAACCCAGAACCCTGCGGAAATGGCGGGAACCTATCCGCTTCCCGAGTCACAGCTGGACAGATTTATGATGAAGCTCTCTGTTGGTTATCCCGATGCCTCTGCATCTGAGGATATGGCGAGACGTTTCCTGGATGGCGATCTTCATGATGAGACAAGCCCTGTCCTTTCAGGTGATGACATAATTGCCATGAAAAAGGAGACTGCCTCTGTCACAATTCATGAAAACTTAAGAGCTTATGCGGTAAATATCGTTGATGCCACCAGGAACAAAGCGGAGATTTCCTACGGCGCATCCCCGAGGGCTCTTCTTTCCATGCTAAGGTGTGCACAGGCAATCGCCTACATAAACGACAGAAATTATTGTATTCCCGAGGACATTACGGAAGCAGCATTACTTACAATTCCCCACAGACTGATCCTCTCAGCCCAGGCAAGACTTAGCCGAGTAACAAAGGAGGATCTGGTGAAAAAGATTCTTGAGCAAGTGAAGGTGCCATGAATATTTCTGTAAATAAAAAAGGCATGATCATACATCTTATCGTCGTTGCAGCGAGCCTTGTATTTGCAAGCTTTTACGGAGGTCCGGTTTCTTTTGCATGGCTTTATGCAGTACTGCTTCTTGTGCCTTTTTCTGCGGTATATATTTTTCTGAATTTCCGCTTTCTTCGAATTTTCCAGGAAATAGAAGTTCATAAGCTCACCAGGGGTGAGGACCATAACTACAGGGCAACAATCGAAAATGCGGGATTTCTCCCGGTTCATAATATGCAAATGTTCATCTATGATGACAGATGCAATCTGTATGAGATAGAAAACGGTCAGAGTCTGTCTCTTGATATCCATGAGAAAAAAGAACTGAATTCAGGCATAAGCTGTAAGTATGCGGGATCCTATGATGTAGGGATAAAGCGCGTGGCTTTTACGGACCCCTTCAATATTTTTACGGCGGAGTTTGACATTCCATATAACTTCAGAGCAGTTGTGAGTCCGCAGATAACGGATGTGGCAAGCTCAGCTTTAGAGCTTGAAAATCTCATAAACAGCACCGGGCTTAAAAGTAACAAAATCTATGAGGACGCTCCCGGGAGCGATATCAGATCCTACCAAAAGGGTGATGCCCTTAATTCTATCAATTGGAAGGTTTCTGCAAGACTTGGAACACTCATGACAAGAGTCCCTGACAGGATGGAAAAGCGAAGAGTTACCATTTTGATGCAGGCAGCAAATGTTCCTGAGAGAGAACAGGATATTGAATTTTTGAAAAAGCGGGATTTCTTCCTTGAATTTGCGGTATCGGCTGCCTGGCATTTTGGAGAGCAGGGTGTTCCCGTTAGACTGATCTATCCTTCAGGAACAATCATAGAAGCCACAGTTGATTCCTATGATAGTTTTCTTGATTTTTACGGACAGGTAGCGGATGGCATATTCTACAGATCGGACAGAGAATTTGAAGAACTCATGAATATGACAGAGGATAAAAGGAGCAGCGATTATGCCCAGGATACAAGGATCGTCATCAGAGAAGATCCAAAGCCCGGAGAAAGTCACTTCGTTATTTGCTGATGAGCTTAGGCTTCATCTGTTTGTGCTTTCTCTTGTAAGTATATGCACAGAAGTTTTTTTGCTTCTCAAGGGTAATGAAACAGACCTTGAAAGAGGCTTCTTTATCATGTCTGTAATTTCCTTTTTCCTGTTCTTCTCGGCGCTTGAGTACCTATTTGGATTTTTTATAATTAGTAGCATATCTTCAGTTTTTCATATACTTCCTGCGCTTTTGCTATTTGCGCTTTTAAAGGATAACGAAGCGTGGCCATACCTTGATATTGCAGTTGTTGTGGCAGCTGTCCTAAGAGTTCTGTTTGCTTTTATACGGAAAAAAGAGCTTGTGCTTTTGTGGGGATGCTTTGTGTTGGATATTGCAGCGCTATGCCTTTTCTTTGAATGGAAAGCTTTTAGCGGAAAGTATTATACGGATAAGCTGCTTTTTATTTGCCTTACTGTTCTGACCTTGTCGGCACTACAAAAGCTGATATACGCCCTTAGAGAAGATGCTTTTCCTTTTTACTATTTCGCGATTGTAGGGATTATCGTACTGGCTCTTCCCATGGGGAATAAACCTATTGACTGGACGCCTGTCGTTGATGCGGGTGTTCGGATTGTACAGGGCGTAAGGAATGCGGCGGATGATGTGTCCTACTATCTTTCATTTACCTTTGGCGAGGGCTCCTATGTCACCGGTTACAGCTCCCTCGGAGTCACCGGTAACAGCATTAAGAGAACGGAGAAAACACAGCTTATTTTACGGACGGAGGATAAGCCCTTTCATATTTATACAGATGACGACACCGATACAAACATGAAAATGAGACGTACTGTTTACCTTCAGGGCGGGCGAGGTGCTGATAAAAAGCAGTTGGTTTATTTCCTTAAGTTTCTGTATGAAAGAGGCGCTGATAAAGAGATGGCTATGCTTTTTTCACAGCTATCTCACATGGATATTGAGTATGCATATCTTGATACCGCAGATGAGATTGCGCCTGTTAACTCTATTCTGTTAACGGATTCAAAAGGCGAAGCTATCAGCAAAGGAAGCACCACCAAGCATAAAAAAGGATATAGCATAAGTGCGCGTTTTATTGACATTGATTATGGAAGCCCATATTTGATTGGGCTACTTAGAGAAAACGTTGATACTTCGGTAAGTGATAGCTTTTCTTATGAAACTGCTTCTGGCTATATGAAGGAGCTTTATGGAATCGGTTTAGAGAAATTTTTGGACCGGGGGGAGTTCGAGGCAATCCTTTCTGAGATAGAGCATAGTCTCAGTACGACTTCTAAGAAAGGTGATTTGAGTAATGGAGAAATAGCGTATAAAGATCTTTATCCGGAGTACACAGACACAGATGGCGCAAGCGACAGGATGAAAAAGCTTGCAGCTGAGATCACCTCCGGTGCGAAAAATGATTACGACAAATGTAAGGCTATCGAAGGGTACCTTAGACAGTATACATACAGCACTAACGCTGTTGGAGGCCATGATCCTGATTCTGATATGAGCACCTCTGAGGGAATAGCAGATATAGCCGACAGATTTTTATTTGAAACAGAGCAGGGGTACTGTGTTCACTACGCGGCATCCATGATAATGCTGCTGAGACTTTCGGGGATTCCTGCAAGAGTATGCGTTGGCTACAGATACGCATTTCCTTTTGATGCCCGGAAGGAATACGTGGTTAGCAGTAGCTGCGCACATATCTGGCCTGAAGCTTTTATGAAGGATGCAGGCTGGATTCCATTCGAGCCAACAAAAGCCTACAGCACTGCGACAGATCACAGCTGGCACAGAAAAGCTAAGGTGGAGTCGGAGACCCAGGTTGCAGATTCATATAACTACGAATACCCTGTAGAATTGCCTGCAATCCCCGAAGTATCGGTAACCATAGATTCTGAAACTGAGGCTTCTGTAGATGCAGAGGAAGAAAAGCTGGCTGTCAGAATATTTAAGGTGGCATGGCCTGTTGCGCTTAGTATTGTACTTCTTTTGATTGTGCTGGTGCTTGGAACCTCTGCCATAACATGGTTTAGATATAAGCATGGCACCCCGGAGAAAAAGCTCTCCATGGATGTAGAAGTCATAAAGAAGCTCATTTTGAAGAAAGCAGAGAATGAGTTTACAGACAGAGGTCTTTTATCTGACTACACAGACGCAGCGCCGGATGAAGTTAGAGCTGATCTTGAAATAGTATTTAATGCCTATTACAGAATGATTTACGGCGGTAGTGATGCCGCGTCAGTGACAGCTAAAGAAAATGACCTTGCCAGAATGGTAAGGGAAAAACTTGGTTCAGGGACGATAATCGATCGTTGACAATAATCATAAATTAAAATACAATTGCTTTCGTATGCCTAAAATGTGATGTGTTTTATGAAATGGATTTCGGAGGACAATTAAGTAATGAAGGAAATACTTGGTAATAAGGTAAAAGGGATAGCAAGGGCTTTGTCACTGGCGCTTGCTTTTTCGATGATCATACCTGATGCTTCACCTGTAATGGCTGCTACATATAACGAGGCAGCAGAGGATAATAATGAAGCTGCCAGGGGTATAGCTACAGAGGATGAGTATAGTGAATATTTACCTACAGGTGATGCTGATACAGTAGACGTAGAGATAGCTGATGCTATAAGAATATCGCCTGAAGCTTTTGATGAATTAGAAGAAAGCGAACCTCAGCTGGTAACAAGAAATGGCTCATTCAGTACAGATGATTTTTATTATAAACAGCTTAATACAGTTGAGAAGGCATACTATGATGCATACCTGAAATTATCCAAGGCAAATAAAGGTGCGACTGAATACTTAGATGAAAATAATGCAGCTATTTACGGAGTTAAGGTTTATGAGGGATATGATGATGACTTTTATCATCACGTTCAGACGGTTCATTCTGCTCTTGCATATGATCATCCTGAAGAACTTGAGAGTGTTGTCTATAAATATAATGTTCAACCTTTTGTAACTGAAGTAAACAACAGAGACAAATACGTTTACTATGCATTTTTCACTCCTAAACAAACCTACACAGGAGCGCAGCTTGCGCAGATGGAGAACCAGCTCCAGAATGCTTTTGAAAGCTTCTACAGTAATTTGAATTTATCCGGAGATGATTTTAACAAAGAATTGATAATACATGATGCTCTTATGAAGACCATGACTTACAATGATGAAGCTGCGGATAGAAATATAAAAGGGCACGTGGCTCATACGGCCTATGGTGCGTTTGTTGATAATATGCCTGTTTGTGATGGCTATGCCAAGGCGTTCAAAATGCTTCTTAACAAAGCGGGAATTGAATGTCATGTAGTTGGCGGTTATGGTAATGGTGATTTGCATGCATGGAATGTTGTTAAGCTTGGAAATGATTATTACGATGTAGATGTTACATGGGATGACAGGGAAGAGGATCCTGAAAACAAATATTTCATGCTGCTTAGTCATGAATTTTTCAATCGTACCACGGCGGAATTTGAAGATCATAACTTTAATGATATTCCCAATTGGCATGGAACTTCTACACATTTTCGAGATGAAGAAATTATGGGGTATTTGACTGCCCCTGAAGGGAAAGGTAAAGCAAAGTCATTTAGAAATGTCAAGAAGGTATTTCCTGTTACCTTTGATGGTGTTGAAGATGATGTATATATATATCTTCCTTATGGTGATACCTGTACATATGAGGGAAAAATAATAGAAATTCCTACGGATGTAAGGCTGGATAATTATGAATTTGATGGCTGGTATACTGAGAAAACAGGTGGCAAGCTTGTAACTGAGGATACAGCTTTTGATACAGCACCAACTGTTTATGCCCGTTGGAAAGGGGCACAGATTACAGTAGGCCTCGTAAATGGTTATGACCATAATGCTCAGATGATAACAGTCAGATACCATGAAAAATACGGTGAACTGGCTGTACCTACAAGACCCGGCTATATTTTTGACGGTTGGTTTACAGATTACAGTTATAAAACTGAGATTACTGCAGATACAGTAGTTGAAAGAATTAATGGACACAGGCTATATGCAAAATGGGTTCCAATAGAAGTCACTGTAAAGCTTGATAATTGCTATGACGAGCAGTATCAGGAAATAAAAGTTCTGTTTGATGAGTACTATGATAATCTTCCTGATTTGGAGAGAACCGGTTTTACATTTGATGGCTGGTATTTTAATAAAGACTATAACGAAAAGGTTAAGTCAAACAGCATAGTTACTGACTATAATGATCACTGGCTGTATGCAAAGTGGATCCCCGAAGAAAATGAATCTACGGGAGAAAACCAGGGAGAAACAACTGAGGGAGAAACAACTGAGGGAGAAACGACTGAGGGAGAAACGCCCCAGGAGAATGAAGAGAATCATACCGTTAAAAAAGCAACCGTATATTTTCATTCGGATAACAGTTCAGTAGCTTTTCAGAGGGTAGAAATTGAGCAGGGAAAGACCATCAGTGATGCGATTGACCGGATAATAATGCCTTCAAGAGAAACTCATACGTTTAAAGGCTGGTATACCGGATACTACACTGAGGAGAAAGTTTCAGAGAATATAGTTATAGGTGATGTGGAAGAGCTGAATTTATATGCTCAGTGGACACCTAAGCCTCAGACGTTGACACTTTTTGCGAATGGTGGAAGCTTTAGTGATGATAGTTTTGTGAAGGTATTGAAGGAGCTATACGATACCAGAACAGATCTTTCATCCATCGAGAAACCTGTAAGAGACGGATATACCTTTAAGGGCTGGAGCGAGTATCCCGACAAAATATATTATTGCTATACTGCATATTTCTATAGAGACCAGTATCTTTATGCAGTCTGGGAAAAGAATGAGCAGCCCACCGAAGAGACTGAGAATATAGGAAAAGAACAGGAATCTGAGGGTACTGAGAACGCAGGAAAAGAGCAGGAATCTGAGGAAACTGAGAACGCAGGTAAAGAACAGAAATCTGAAGAGAAGGAAAATGTAAACAACGAGCAGTCTTCCAAAGAAAACGATACTCCTGCCCAGAATATTCCTGCAAAAAATGCTCCTGCAAAGGATGATGCTGTGCAGAATAATCCTTCAGAGAACACCTCTGAAGAGGTAGCGTTCCCTGAGGATGGCAAAATCGAAGTTGAAGGAAAAGAATACCAGCTTTCCGCTTCAGGAACGGCAGCAGTTCATGCTTCAACAAATAAAAATGCCAAAACTGTTTCCACAGGCGAAGTTGTAACATATGGAAGCGAATCTTATAAGGTTGTTGAGATTGAGAAGAATGCTTATAAGAATTGCAAGAAGCTGACCAGTGCCAATATCGGATCAAATATTGAAAAGATTGGCGCAAATGCATTTGCAGGCTGTAAGAACCTTAAGAAGATTACTATTGTGGGTAATAATCTCAAGGTTGTCGGCAAGGGCAGCTTTAAAGGAATAAAGAAGGCAGCAAAGATTACAATTATCTGTAAGGATAAGAAAACCTTTGACAGTTTGGTGAAGAAGCTGAAAAAAGCCGGCGCCGGAAAAGCAAAGTTCAAGTTTAAAAAGGGTTAAAGATAAACACCGGAATATGAGTTGATCAAAATCCGACTAATCAAATTTGATTGGTCGGATTTTTTTATAGAAAATTTGATGAACACTTTATAATTTTATGCAATGAATTATGCTAAAATGAGCTTAACACTTGTTCTGATTGGTGGCTATGCCCCGGAGAGGATAGCACTTCTATGATCCAGAAAAGATACGTTTTCCATGCTTTTGATGAACTAAAACCGATAGTAGAAGGAATTAAAGATTCTGAAGATTATATCAATGCTTCAGGTGTTCTTATGCAGCTTTATAATCCAAAGGTAGATGCGGATGATGAAAAGATAGTGGATTATATAATTGCCGGTTGCAGTAACGCATGTCTTATAGGAATGACTGCGTAATTGCAAGAGTTCCATCCGCTTACGGAGAGAATAACTCAATCCATTTTACATCGGATGTGATAAAGGGCGAAAAATTCAGGCTCTCTTACGGCAATGCCGATAATCTTCTGGCGGTAATAAGTAAGTCGGTTGAGGGAATGAAGAGCTTTAAACCGGAAGCGGTATTTTTGTTTGAATGTGGAAACAGAGTCAGGTTCCTTAAAGAGAGGGCTTCCTGTGAGACAAACAGTTATAAAGAGATTACTTCGGAGTTTTCAGTTGCCATAGGTTATGCAGAACTTTTCATGTCATCAACCGGTGACGGAGGTGCACTGAACAGTGCGATGGTGGCAGTGGGGCTTTCTGAGAATTCCGATATGGAAGATGAAATAAGAGCCTGTGTGAATCTTATAGAGGATGATGATCAAAATGATGAAAGAGATTATATTCCTTTTATAGATCGAATTCTTCATTTTCTTGAAAGAACTTCCACAGAGCTTGATGCGGTTAATAAAGAGCTTGGAAGAATTGCTTATACCGATCAGCTGACTAAGGTATATAACAGGTGGGAGCTAGAACACAAGATAAACGAGGTGCTGGATTTTTGTAATACAGATAACACTCCGGCATGTCTTATTTTTATGGATATAGATCATTTCAAACATGTAAATGATACCTATGGACATGACGTTGGAGACATGGTGCTAAGGGCATCTGTTGATGTTATCAGAGAAAATCTCGGACCAAGGCATGTTTTTGGCCGCTGGGGAGGGGAGGAATTTATCTATGTGCTTACGGATATGGAAATTAGTGAAGCTGCTGAGTTTGCTGAAAATCTTAGGAAGCAGATTGAAGAAAGTTATTTTGAAACCGTGAAGCATATCACCATGAGTTTTGGCGTTGGGCAGAATAAGCCGGGAGACAATCTTGAATCATTTGTTAAAAGAGCGGATGAGGCCCTTTACATTGCCAAGGAAAGTGGTAGAAACAGAGTAGTAAGGAGGGAATGATTGGCAACAATATAAAAAGAACTTTTTAAACATGAATAAATATTGTAACATTTATTTATGTTTCTTTATGAGGAGGATGAAAAAATGTTTTACTAATGATTCTAGAATTGGTAGTATGCTATTTTTTTACTGAAGTGGCTTCTTAAGAGGAAAACAGGGGGAGCCATTTTCAAAAAAGACGGTAGCAAGATTTCTTGGCTTTGGCGCACTTTCTGTTGTTGCAGCACTTGGATTTTCGATTGTAACCCCTATTGAAAGAGATATGTTTTTTGGCTTTAATCCTGTAGTGGCGGGATTTCTTACAGCCTTACTTACTGCGGCGCTGATGGAGGAAGTCGCTAAATATATCTTTTTCCGACTTGCACTATTAAAGAATACGGAGGCGAAGAGCTGGCATGATATGATCATCGCAGCAGTTCTCGTGGGTCTGGGCTTCACTGTTCTGGAAAATATCGAGTTTGCCGTAAGCGGCGGTGCGAATTGCCCTAATGCCCTGGAACTTGCTAAGGAACTCACTGATAAGCCTGTTATGCTGATCAACACTCACGGAGACGGAGTTAGTGGCCAATTTTGATTATTAAAACATGAGGAATTCAAATGAACACTTTTATAACTGAGATTTTTGAAACTCACAAAGATGAGATAATGCAGTATTTGTCTGAGAATCCAGGTGGCTTTTTGGCGACAATCCTAATAATTTTTTTGATTACAATTCTGCTTTTGGGGTTCTATTTCTTCATTGGCTGGGTATGCCTGAAAATCAGTAAAAAGATCTTTGCATCCATAGAAAAAAAGAAGGGCAAAAAGATACATATTCAGTTTGCCGAGAGCCTGGTCAAACTTGCCATTATTATCATATTTGTTGTAATTCCTCTTGGTGGAGACAAAATCGGGCATTCGCTACTGGGTAGTGCTGCAGTTTTGGCTGCTGTAGTAGGCTTCGCTGCGCAGGATGTAATAAAGGATATTCTCGCAGGTATTCAGATAAGCGTTTATAAGCCTTTTGATCTTGGGGACAGGATTGAGCTTCCGGATGGAACATCAGGTATAGTTGAAAGAATCACTATGCGTCATATAGAACTTCGATTGATAGATACAATTGTGCTGATGATTCCAAACAGTACCATAAATACTGAGACAATTAAGAATTACAGTTATGATTATGTTCCAAGATCCGTGCAGTTTAGTTTTCCTGTAGACTATAAATCTGACATAAAGAAAGCTAAGCAGGTAATTTTTGATGCTATAGAAGAGAGCCCATATTCTTATCCCGGTAAAAAGGCAAAAAACGGTGAGATGATATACGGACCTGTCTATTTCATAGCTATAGATGACAGCTCTCTTTGTATGAAAGTAACTGTGTATTTTAAGCCGGGTACAGCTACTGAGGTTATAAAGGACGACATAAATACAAGAGTATTCGAGGCTCTGACTGCTGCAGGCATCGAGATACCGTATCCATATACAAGTGTTGTAATGCAAAAATGAACCCCGTCCCCTGGACCAAAATCTGCAAAAGGAGAGTTATTATTGGACAAATTTCTTGAAAATGCAAAGAGTCTGTATGGTCTAAAAGAATATGAACTAAGTAGAGCCCCTGGCCACGAAGGTGGAAGGAATCAAATTTATATTTGCAAAAGAAACGGAATACCGGAATATGTTTTGCGCTTTTCAGTACTTGGCGACAGGAAAAGAGAAGAGTATCTGGCTGAGGCAGAGTTTGTTCATTATCTTGCAGAAGCAGGAGCTCCTGTGGCGGATGTGATTTCTTCTTTAAACCAAAATCTTGTTGAGTCTTTTTTTGAGGATGGAACAGAGTGCTTCGTAATGCTGTTTTCTTTTGCCCAAGGAATACTGATTTCAGATAATGGATACAGGTACAGAGAAGGGGCACCACTTGATGAGTACTTTTACAACACGGGTAAAACGCTTGGCGCAATTCACAGACTTTCGAAGGTATATAAGCCACTGAACAAAAGAACGGAGCTTTTTGATAAATACAATCAGGAGTATATCGAAGAATTGATACCTGATGAATATAAGGATCTCAAAATAGCGATCGGAGAGCGCCTGGAAGATTTTCACAAGCTTCCTGTGAACGAGAGCGTTTATGGACTTGTGCATTTTGATTTTAGTGATGGAAATTACCATATTGATATGAATACCGGTGACATCACGGTATTTGATTTTGATAACTGTATGTATTGCTGGTACATGTTTGACCTGGCTAATCTTTGGATTCACGGAACCGGATGGTTTCAAAATGAACCGGATCCCAGAAAACGCATGGATGGGATGAAAGGCTATTTTGATACAGTACTTGCAGGATACAGGAGTGAGACTGATATTTCCGACGATGAGCTTTCTCAGCTACAGCTGTTCATTGACATGGTACTTATCGAAAACATAGTTGACGAATTTGAGTGCTGTGCACGTGAAGGAGAAGAGCTTGATCCTGAGGATATCGAAGATGCCGCGGAATGCCTGATAAAGCATATACCATATTTTTGAGGGGCCATCGTGAACTGTATAGTGATCGCTTTAGAAAGATGAATCTGTGTGACTGATGGAGGTGAAAACTATGACTATAGGAGCTCAGATATTAGATGTTATTTTCAAGAATCCCGGAATTACTGCTCCGGAGATAACTGCCCTTTTCGATAAGAATTCGCATCATATTTATAATGAGCTTTACAATCTCGAGCTTACTCATAAGGTTACTGTGGATAGAAATTATACACCACAAAGGTATTACCCCATTGGTGTCAGTACAGATAATATCGGGACAAAAGAGATTAAAGAAGTTTCAGAGTATGTCAGCGAGTTTGATGAGATAATACGTGAAGTGACGAGAGCTGCCGGTAAGCCAATAGAATCTGGATATGAGATCATCGATCGTGGAATGCCACATACACCTAAGAGTCTTGGAAAAGGCAAAATGGGTATATACACATTTAACTATAATGGTGAATTTTTGAAGATAGGAGAAGCGGGGCCTAGTAGTAATGCAAGGTTTGAAAGCCAGCATTATTTACCGAAAAGCTCCAACAGCAATCTGTCGAAATCTATTTTGAAAGATAGTGAAATGCAGGGGCTCGGCATTAACGAATTAAATGTTGGGGACTGGATTAAGAAGAACACAAGAAGAATCGATATTCTTCTTGATGCTTCGCTTGGCATTTTTGCTCTGAATCTTTTGGAAGCGGCATTACATTACAAATACGAACCAAGATATGAAGGTTTTAAAAACCAAAGATAATGATTAGATTAAGCAGCTCTAATAGATCTTTGAATATTGAGATATGAAATGAACAATGACCATGAGAAGTACATGAAAGATGCTACGAACTGAAAAGATAAGAATACGTACTTTCTCTCAAAAGAATGGAGGAAAAGAATTGTAATGCAGCGGGTAATAGATAAATTTGCAAGCATAAAGAAAATTCGAGGTGCAAGTTCTGTAGATTTGCACCTTTTTTTGCCCCCTTTGCCGGATAATACATGCTATAATATGCCCTAATATGCTAATGAGATCATATCAGGAAAAACAAGAAAACGCAGAAATAGAGGTAAAAAGAGCAATGATTAGAATACTATTTGTTTGCCACGGCAGGATTTAATGCCAAATCGAGGAATAGCGGAAATAAGCCATTTGTGGGCGGAGTGGTATCTGATTTACACCCCGTTTACACCTTTTGAAGGTGAGCCACCCGATGAATGATGAGAGCACTCTGTGTGATGCAGGGTGCTTTTTCTTAGGTTAGTAGCAAATAAAGTAGCAAATAAGGTAGCAAATAAGGTAGCAAAAAGAGAACAGATATGATGCGAAGTAAAAACAAAAGTGTCGGTTTATATTACAACAATGTCGTATTGAAGATCCTTAGCAATCAATTCGGAATCTAATACGATTTGACTATTTTAGATAAACTATTTAATTATATCATCAATTGCTTAATTGCATCATTTTTGCAAATTTGATGCAATTAGCGTTGATAATGAGTATAATGAGTGTTATTATTTAAATGCATCATTATATCCGCTTATGAGTAAATTGATGTATAAATGAGGATATTAAAATGAGAAATTTTGATTACAGTAAAAAGTGGGAAAAACTACTGACACCGGAAATAGTGGCACTGCTTACGCAGATCCATGAGTATAAAGGTGAGCAGTCACTTTTTATAGAAGCGAAGGCAGATTCGCTGACGCAACTTGTTGAGATTGCGAAGATTCAGAGTACCGAAGCATCCAACAAGATTGAAGGTATCTATACTTCCGATGCGAGACTGAAAGCACTAGTTAAAGATAAGACTACGCCTAAGACGAGAAACGAGCGCGAAATAGCCGGATACAGGGATGTACTTAATACAATCCATGAGAGTCATGATTATATTTCGATAAGACCAAATATGATCCTACAGCTTCATAGAGATCTTTATAAATTTGAAGGTTATGATATCGGCGGAAAGTATAAAGCGGCGGATAATATCATTGAGGAAGAAGACGAACAGGGCAACAAATTTGTGAGATTCAGACCGGTTCCTGCCTGGGAAACGCCTGAGGCAATCGAGAATCTTTGTAATGAATTTGACAAAGCTCTCGGAACCGGAACAATAGATCCACTGCTTTTGATACCGATGTTTATATTGGATTTCCTTTGCATCCATCCGTTTAATGACGGCAACGGAAGAATGAGCAGACTGCTTACGTTGCTGATGTTATACAGAGCCGGATACATCGTTGGTAAGTATATCAGTATAGAACATCTGATAGAAAAGACTAAGACATCATATTATGAGTGCCTGCAGGAAAGCTCCCTTAACTGGCATGAGGAAGAGAACAATTACGTTCCGTTTGTTCAGTATACGCTCGGTGTTGTTGTTGCTGCATACAGAGATTTCTCTGACAGGGTAGAGACTTTAGTTACCAGTGGTCTTTCAAAGCCGGAGCGTGTGGCTGAACTGATTAAAAATACTTACGGCGAAATCACGAAGTCGCAGATTATGGAGAAATGCCCTGACATAAGCCGCATAACTGTTGAAAGGGCACTGTCAGAACTTCTGTCATCGGAAAGCATAATAAAGATTGGTGGCGGTAGATATACAAAATACGTTTGGAACAGAGATAAGGAATAAAGGAGAACGATAATGACCGGAGAACTTGGTAATAAGATTGATAGTTTGTGGGAAATCTTTTGGAACGGAGGAATCACCAATCCGCTCGATGTTGTTGAGCAGATGACATACCTCATGTTCATAAAGGATCTGGATGATACAGATAACCTCCGGGCAAAGGAAGCTGCCATGCTTGGGCTTTCTTACAAGAGCATATTTGCAGATGAAGTTGAGATCGGAGACCGTAAGGTTGATGGTAATCAGCTTAAGTGGTCTACCTTCCACGACTTCCCGGCACAGAGAATGTATTCAGTTGTCCAGGAATGGGTATTCCCTTTTATAAAGAATCTTCACGGAGACAAGAACTCAGCCTATAGCAAATACATGGATGACGCAATCTTTAAGGTAAACACTCCTTTGATGCTCTCCAAGATTGTTGACGCTATGGATGAAATATATTCCATGATGGAAGAACTTCACCAGACCGATATCCGTGGTGATGTATATGAGTACCTCCTTTCTAAGATTGCTCAGTCCGGTGTTAACGGTCAGTTCAGAACTCCGAGACATATCATCCGTATGATAGTGGAGATGATGGATCCGAAGCCGACAGACTTTATCTGCGACCCAGCTTGCGGAACTTCAGGATTCCTTGTTACCAGCGGTGACTACTTAAGAGAAAAATATAAGAAGGAAGTCCTTCTTGATAAACAGAACAGAAATCATTTCATGAATGACATGTTCCACGGATATGATATGGACAGAACAATGCTACGTATCGGTGCCATGAATATGATGACCCACGGCGTTGAGAATCCGTTTATCGAGTATCGTGACAGCTTGTCTGACCAGAACCCTGATAAGGATATGTATTCCCTTATTTTGGCGAATCCGCCGTTTAAGGGAAACCTTGATGCGGATACTATATCAACAGACCTTCAGAAGGTCTGCAAGACCAAGAAAACAGAACTTTTATTCCTGGCATTGTTTGTGAGAATGCTTAAGATTGGCGGAAGATGCGCTTGTATCGTTCCTGATGGAGTGCTCTTTGGATCTTCCAATGCACATAAGGCTATAAGAAAGGAAATTGTAGAAAATCAGCGACTTGAAGCGGTAATCTCTATGCCCTCCGGTGTGTTTAAGCCATATGCCGGCGTTTCGACCGGAATACTAATCTTTACTAAGACTGGTCATGGTGGAACAGATGATGTGTGGTTTTATGATATGACAGCGGATGGGTTTAGCCTTGATGATAAGCGGACTGAAATTAAGGATAATGATATTCAGGATATTATCAGCCGCTTCAAGAATCTAGAGGCTGAAAAAAACAGAAAACGTACGGATAAATCCTTCATGGTATCCAAGAAAGAGATTGCAGATAACGACTACGATCTCTCTATCAACAAGTATAAGGAAGTTGAGTATGTTGCGATAGAATATCCTCCGACATCAGAGATTATGGCAAATATCAGAGAAATCGAGAAGCAGATCAGTCAGGAAATGGATGAGCTGGAAAAACTGCTGGCGCAGTGACGCAATTAGTTGAAATATGTAAACGGTTGAAGGCGTGACAAGTTGTCACGGGTTTTAGACCAATTTCCTGAGGTCGGGAAATTGGTGGAACTATGCCGGAAGATTTACCAACACCGAAGAAAGTATACAGCAAATCGAGAAAGAACATATAGAACGACTAAAGAAGAAGGTAAAGGTCGGAAAACTTATGTTGGATGAGAGAGGTTTAAAGTAGCAAAGTGAGAACAAAAAAGGAGAATTATGAATTATAACAACTATCCATATAGTATTTTTAATCAGAGTTCGTTACTAAATTATGGACAACAGAATAATAGCAGTTTACAACAACATCAAGCAGAACAACAAAAGAATATCTTAGAGATGAGAAAGGCTATAAGGGATTATTGTGAAGCTGCTCGAAAGGTATCGCCGGAGTATCAGCAAATGGCGATAGATCAATGCTTGCAAGAGATAGTGATTCAAGCTAGTAAAATATAATTGGAAGGTAAAACAGTATTATGACTTTAGTAAGCAGAATTTTTGCAGCATAAAGGAAAGGCAAACCTCAAATTGAGATTTGTAGGGATGATATGGTTAAAGAAAAGCTAAGTAATCTTTATGATATTGGCTCTAGTAAAAGAGTTTTTCAATCTGAATGGAGGGAAGAAGGAGTACCTTTTTATAGAGCAAGGGAAATAGCCCGATTATCAGAGGATGGTTATGTAGATAACGAGTTATTTATCGATGAAGATTTGTATGAAGAATATACAGAAAGATATGGTAAGCCACAACCAGGTGATGTGATGGTAACTGGTGTTGGTACTTTGGGTGTTTGTTACGTAGTAAAACCAGGAGATGAGTTCTATTTCAAAGATGGAAATATCTTATGGTTTAAACAAAAGGCTCCAGATAGGATATTGCCTGAATACCTTGTAAAGGCATTTGACTCAAAAGAAGTAAAGGATTTTATATCCAAAAATTCTAGTGGAACAACAGTGGGAACATTTACTATTCAGACTGCTAATAAGATGGAGATATCTTTGCCACCACTGGACCAGCAAAAAGAAATAATAGAGCGTATTTCTAAACTGGAGGTAATAATTAAGAAAAGACAACTTGAGCTAGAGATGCTTGATGAACTCATCAAAGCCCGATTTGTCGAGATGTTTGGCGATCCGAGAATAAATCCATTTGGATATGATACTGAAGAAATAGGAAAAACATGCAAAGTAATTACAGGAAACACACCATCTAGAAAAGTTTCCGAGTACTACGGGGATTACATGGAATGGATAAAAACCGACAATATTGTTTCAGGAGTGTTAAATCCAACTAAAGCCGCAGAATGCTTATCAGAATCCGGTGCGGAAGAAGGTAGAATTGTGGATGAAAATTCCATACTAATGGCTTGCATTGCAGGAAGTATTGCCAGCATTGGAAGAGTTTGTGTGACTGACAGAAGGGTTGCTTTTAATCAGCAAATCAATGCCATTGTTCCTGAACAATATAACACTTTATTCCTATATACTTTGCTTCAGATTTCCAAAGATTATTTGGTAGAGGATATCAATATGGCATTAAAAGGAATTTTGTCTAAGTCAAAATTGGAGGAAAAGGTTTTTATAGTGCCGTCAATGGAACTCCAAGATCAGTTTGCTGAATTTATTGAACAAGTCGACACATCAAAAGTTGCCGTGCAGAAGGCGTTGGATGAAACGCAGACACTTTTTGATAGTCTGATGCAGGAATATTTTGGATAGGAGAAAGATTATGAACTGGGATGCAATAACGGGAATAGGAACAATCGGAGCTACTTGTGTTGGAATCATTGGAATATGGTTAAATTTGTATGAAAATACAAAGAAGTTGCTAATTAAGGCAGAGTATGCACCTCGATTTGTTATATATGCAACTAATGACTCTATGCGGACTGTGATTATAACTAAAATAGTGTTTAGCATTGATACTCATGTCTTTTATGTGGATATCCGTGATGGATTGCAGGAACTCCGTATACAACCAAGCGGAGTGGATAGAATTACCTTTAATGGAAGCAGTGTAGTACAGTCTTATCATAAGGCTGGAATGGAAAAGCTGTGCAATCCGGCTGATAAGATAGATATTACCATTCATGATAATTATAAAAGAAAATACAAGATAAGAACTGATTTGACTATAGGGATGTTTGAAAGTGATTTGTAAATGAGGTTTGTTTATGACTATCACAGCATACATGATACTTGGCGATATAAATAGTTGCTTGAGATGTTACGAAAACTGCACTCAAATGGCATGAAAACTTCATTGTTAATCTTTAGGTAAGGCTTTATCATATTATCAAAAAACAAGGAGGAAAGGCCATGAATGATTATAAGATTTCAGTTGAAATTGAGCCAACGGATGCGTACAGAAAGGCTAAAAGCGATATGCTAAAGGCAATAGAGTCAATACGACTGCTTGCTCCTGTTCAGCAACAAAAGTTGGCGGGAGAATTACTTGGCACTGTCGGCTTTGCAAACTTTTGTCAATTACTTGACCGGTATTTTAGACGGTGAATATAATAGCGAACCTGATTAATTTGAATGCCCAATAGGGAGCTTTTTTATGGAATACATTTTAAAACTATTTGACGTAGATATAATTAAATTTAAAATCATTGAGAACTTGTCTGATCCTGTGTTACAGATTACATGGATAAATGAAAAGAAAAAGCATCTGCTTCCTTTAGGCATGGAACTAAGCGACAAAGGCATTGCTTCTTGGCTGAAGAACAGGACTATTCCCAAAAACCGAGCCTATGTTAATGCCTTCCTTGCAAAGTGTGGTCTTAATGCCAACAGGCCTATGGATGTAATCTCAGTTTGCAGAGGTTTATCCTTAAATGATTCATACTGGGTAGTGGAAGAAGGATTTGCAGGAACATTTGGAGATAATAATCTCTATGAGAATAATTTCAGCCGTGTGCTTGCCATGATTGCTTTTACCGGATATGGGAGCAGTGCCAGATCTTCATTGGCATCTTCGCCGGAGTTTACAACAAACGGAATGCTTCCAAAATGTTGGAGAAGAATTAGCGGGAAAGTTTATCTTTATAAAGGAGCTACATCGGGAGCATCCAATACGGGAAATGAGCCGTATTCGGAATTATATGCATATGAGATAGGGACAGCCTTGGGTATGAATGTTGTTCCTTACAAGGTTTCAAAATGGAAGAAGCAATTGTGCTCTGCATGTGAATTATTTACGAGTAAAGATATAGCTTTTGTTCCTATAGGTCGGGTAGTAAAAACAGGTGGGATGAGGGCAGTACGAGAGTATTATGAGAATCTTGGATCTGAATATGTAGATGCACTTAACGATATGATAGTGTTAGATGCAGTGATCTACAATACTGACAGGCACTTTGGCAATTTCGGAGTGCTTGTTGATAGTAAAACAAATAAGATAATAGCTCCGGCACCACTGTTTGACCATGGAAATTCCCTGTTTAATCTAGCAGGAGAAGAAAACTGGGCAGATGAGAAACTACTTAAGGAATATGCCGAGACATTACTTCCTTGTGTATATGAAGATTATATGGAAGAGGCAAAAAAGGTAATGGACAGCAGATTAAAAGAAAAATTGAGAAAGATGTTAACATATAACCTACAAAAAGTAGGTGCATATAATTATTCATCGGATAGATTAAAACTAATCAGTAAAATGGTACAGGAAAGAGTACATGAGATTCTGAACTGAAAGGAGGCATAGGGCATGACCGCTCGAAAGCCTGCGGCTTTTTCGCTGTGTGGCTGTCGCCACACAGCCCGCTGATCCGATTAAAGCAGTCCATTGCAAGCAAGCTTGCATGTCCTGCTTCAACCGTCTCCGCGGTCATGTGTTTCTCGTAGCTATGACAAATTTCGATTATCTTAAAAAGGAGCCGAAATTCAACACATTTTCTGATGTGGCAATAGCGGCTGAAAAAATATTATATATAGACCCTACCTCCTGCATCATCAACTGCCGGAGGGCGATGGAGTTTGCGATAAAGTGGATGTATTCGGTTGACGCATCACTTACCATGCCGTATCAGGATAATCTGATAAGTCTTATGAGCACAGAGGAATTCAGAGATATCATCGATGAAGACCTTATGAAGCGTATGGATTTCATCCGTAAGATGGGTAACAATGCGGCTCACTCCGGCAAGAAGATTACAGAAGATCAGGCGATACTCTGCCTTGAGAACCTTCAGATTTTCTTAGATTTCGTATGCTACTGCTATGCTGATGAATACGAAGAGCATAGTTTTGACAAGTCTTTGCTCAAAAAAGACGAAAACGAACAGGTTAAAAAGGATTTCCCTGACGTTGATATTGAGAAGCTCATTGAAGAGAATTCAGCGTTAAAGAAAGAACTGACATCCCGCCGCGAAGAGCAGGCCGAGACCTATGTTCCGAAGCCTCTGGATCTTTCCGAGTATAAAACACGAAAGATTTATATTGATGCCATGCTTATGGATGCCGGTTGGAAAGAAGGCTCCGACTGGATCAATGAAGTAGAACTCCCGGGAATGCCAAATAAATCCGAAGTCGGCTATGCGGATTATGTTCTTTATGACAATACTCATAAGCCGCTTGCTGTTATAGAAGCAAAGAGAACCTGCGTCGATGTATCTAAAGGACGTCAGCAGGCAAAGCTTTATGCGGATCTTTTGGAGAAACAGTATAAGAGAAGACCGTGTGTTTTTCTAACAAATGGTTTTGAAACAAGAATTATAGATGGACAGTATCCGGAGAGAAAGGTTGCCTGCATATACTCCAAGGCAGACCTTGAAAAGATGTTCAATCTTAGAAGGATGCGGACATCCCTTGATCATATAAATGTAGATAAGAAGATTGCCGGTCGCTATTATCAGGAAGCTGCAATTAAAGCAGTATGTGACAGCTTCGATAAGAAGAACCGTAGAAAAGCCCTTCTTGTCATGGCAACTGGTTCCGGTAAGACAAGAACTGTAATCGAACTGTGCCATGTACTTCTTGATGCAGGATGGATTAAGAATATCCTTTTCCTTGCGGACAGGACATCGCTTGTAACTCAGGCAAAGAGGGCGTTTGTAAACAACTATTCATCCCTTTCGGTGACAAACCTTTGTGAAGAGAAGGATAACTATAATGCTCACTGCGTTTTCTCTACGTATCAGACTATGATGAACTGCATTGATTCTGTAAAGGTTGAGGATCAGAAACTATTTACCAGTGGCCATTTTGACCTTGTAATATGCGACGAGGCACACAGGTCTATCTATAACAAATACAGAGACATCTTTACATACTTTGATGCTCCACTGGTAGGTCTTACGGCTACACCTAAGGATGATATCGATAAGAATACATATGAGATATTTGAATTGGAACCCGGCGTTCCGACTTACGGTTATGAGCTTGGACAGGCTGTAACCGATGGATATCTTGTGGATTTCTTGTCTGTAGAGACAAAGCTTAAGTTCATAGAGCAAGGAATCGTGTACGCAGATCTTTCTGAGGAAGATAAAGCAATTTATGAAAGTACTTTTGAGATGGAAGACGGAGATGTTCCAGAAGCTATAAGTTCATCAGCACTTAACTCATGGATTTTTAACGAAGATACCATTCGTCAGGTTCTTCATACCGTTATGACAGAGGGGATCAAGATAGATTATGGTCAGAAGCTTGGAAAGACTATTATCTTTGCAAAGAATCATGATCATGCCGAAAAAATCCTTGAAATCTTCAATAAGGACTACCCACATTTGAACGGGTTTGCTCAGGTAATCGATAATAGGATCAACTATGCTCAGACTCTTATTGATGAGTTCTCTGAGCCTAATAAGCTGCCTCAGATTGCGATATCCGTTGATATGATGGATACCGGTATCGATGTACCGGAGGTATTGAACCTTGTCTTCTTTAAGAAGGTAATGAGCTATGCTAAGTTTTGGCAGATGATCGGACGCGGTACTAGACTATGTCCGGGACTTATTGATGGAGAAGACAAGAGCAAGTTTTACATTTTTGATTTCTGCGGTAACTTTGAGTTCTTCCGCATGAGCAAGGGAAAACCTACTGCTAATATGATTGCGCTTCAGGGAGCAATCTTTAACTTACAGTTCGAGATTACATATAAGCTACAGGATCTGGAATATCAGGTGGACAGGCTTATAGCATATCGTAATGCCTTGGTAGAAATGATGACCGGTAAGGTGCAGGAACTTCCGCGTGAAAATTTTGCGGTAAGGCAGCACCTGAAATATGTTGATTTGTATTCAAATGAGGTGAATTATCAGACTCTGACGTATGAAGATACTTTGATAGTACGTGAAGAACTTGCGCCTCTGATTCTTCCGAACGATGACGAAGCAAGTGCGGTACGTTTCGATGCACTTATGTATGGAATAGAGCTTGCATACCTTGTGGGCAAGAAATACGGAAAAGCTCGAAGCGATTTGTTTAAGCGTGTCAGGGGTATCGCCAGCGTTGCAAACATACCGGAAATAAAGGTACAGGCAGAACTTATCGATAAGATACTTCATACGGATTACATCGATAACTGCGGCATTAATGAGTTTGAGGAAATCAGAGAAAAACTTCGTAATCTTATGAAGTATATTCCTCATACCAAACTTCGTTATGATACAAACTTTGAGGATGATATTCTTGATGTCACATGGAACGAGTCGGAGCTTGAAAATGATGATCTGAAGAATTACAAGGCAAAAGCGGAATACTATATCCGTGAGCATCAGGATAATGAGGCAATCAAGAAACTTAAGTCCAACATACCGTTATCCCACGATGATATTGAAGCATTGGAAAAAGTTCTCTGGTCTGAGCTTGGCACAAAGGAAGAATATGAGCAGGAGTACGGTTCTAAGCCTTTGGGTGAGCTCGTGCGTGAGATCGTTGGCCTTGATATGAATGCAGCTAAAGCGGCGTTTTCAGAGTACTTGGAAGGCACTTATCTTGACAGCCGGCAGATATACTTTGTGAACCAGATTGTCGAGTATATTGTTCACAATGGCATGATGAAAGATCTGTCCGTGCTTCAGGAATCGCCTTTTACTGATCAGGGAAGCGTAGTTGAGTTATTTACAGATCTAAATGTCTGGATGGGAATCCGGAAAGCTATTGAAAGCATAAATGATAACGCGATAGCAGCGTAAGAAGGTGTATGTAATTGGGTAATGTGAATACTATACAAAGTAAAATCATGCAGCTGGAAGGTGGAGCTTTTCAGTCGTTGTTTGATGAGTATCTTTATAAAAAATATAAATTTACAAATATTCAAACTTTAGGCGTGCAGACTGCGACTAATAAGCCGACAAAGGGAACTCCGGATGCGTATGTGTTGACGGAAGATGGGAAGTATATACTGATTAACTACGGAAGCGTAAGCTCTCAGCCCGCAGATAAAATACGGGCTGATATTTTGTCATGCTTCAATACTGCCAAATTATCATTAGAGAAAGATAAAATCAAAAAGATTATCTGTGGACACTGTTCAACAAATATACATATAGAACAATTTAATAGCATTATGGAGCTTTTAGAGGGGGTTGAAATAGAGCTTATTGGAATTGATACACTTTCTCATGATTTGGCATTAATATATCCGCACATAGCCAAGAATCAGCTAGGTGTAGAGATTGATACAAATCAGTTTTTTGATATTGAGGATTTTGTCAAAGTTTATGATGCAAATGGTATCAATGCACCGATTGATTGCAATTTCCTGCATCGAAAAGAAGAAATAGATGCTACATGTAAGAGCATCAGCAATAATACAGTTACAGTTTTGACAGGACCGTCTGGAATAGGGAAAACCAGATTGGCGATTGAAGCATGCCGTGCACAGGATGACAAAGAATATAAGGTTTTTTGCGTTCGAAGCAATGGTAATTTTTTGTATGAAGATATAAAGTTTTATATCGATGATCCTGGGAAATACGTGATATTTCTTGATGATGCCAATATGGTAGTCAGCTTGGATAATGTTTTACAAACTCTTTTGACGCTTCCTGATGGGTATGAAATTAAAATACTGATCACTGTACGTGATTATGCTCGCGAACGAGTGATTTCTACAGTATCAAAGTATTCTACTCCAGAAGTAATAGAGATAGGAAGACTCACTGATGAAGAGATTAAGGACATTTTGAAAACAGATTTGGGAATTCTTAATCCTGAATATTTGAAAAAAATATCAGAGATAGCTAATGGTAATGCAAGACTGGCGTTCTTGGTAGGCATCAGATCTGTTGAAGAAGGATTTAAGGCTATTCGCAATGCTGAAGATATATTTAGAAACTATTATGGTCGTATCTTAAGTGATGCTGAATTAACTGATATGTAATGACCTCCTGTCAAGAGAAAACTTACAGGGAGTCACCACAAACTTATTTAATTGTTACTAAAGACATCCGGAAAGAGCCT
>NZ_AUJO01000001.1 GCF_000424265.1 Butyrivibrio sp. WCD3002 | reverse complement strand
ACCGCTGGTGTATCAGCTGCATCGCCAGATGCATAAGGCTGGGTAGCCAAGTCCGGAAGGGATAAACGCTGAAGGCATCTAAGCGTGAAGCCCCCCTCAAGATGAGATATCCCTCCTTTGTGGAGTAAGACCCCTTAGAGACTATGAGGTAGATAGGCACAAGGTGTAAGCATGGTAACATGTTCAGCTGATGTGTACTAATAGGTCGAGGGCTTGTCCAAACTAGGAAAACTTGCTGAGGTATTTCCGAAGCTAGTTTGAGTGTTGTTCTGGCGAGGTCTGAAAGACCGAGAGCAGAACTTCCAAATATAGAACATGATATGGAATAAGATGAAATAATTCAGTGTTCGGTTTTGAAGGTACAAACCGTTTTAAACACTTAGGCTTATTGCTTAGGTGTTTTTTTGTTATAATAATTCAAGCTAATTGAATTACATGCGGAGGTTAAATATGAAATATAGTTTAAAGGAAATTGATAATAAAAAGCTTTGGGGAAGATGTTCATTTGAAGATAATGATCTGGTATTGTTCTGGACAGAGAGCGGTGTAGAGTTTAATGTAAAAGCCGGTTATATGGTTGCTGAGATAGAAGCTTCTTATAATATGCTTGAGCTTTGGCTGGATGTTTTTGTTGATGATGAGAGAATAATGAGATTTCCTCTTCAGCAAGGAAGACATAAATATCAGATTTTGAGAGGCTTTGATCCTAATCATCCAACCAGAGTAAGAATTGCGAGAAACACTCAGTCTATGCCGGATGATACCGTATCATTAATCAAGATTTGTTCTATTGATACGGATGCAGAATTCTTACCGGTGCCTGAGAGAAAGTTCAAGATTGAGTTTATAGGTGACAGTATTACATCAGGAGAAGGAAGTGCTGCTCTTACGAGAGAGGAATGGATACCAACAGTTTTCGATCCTGCGATAGGATATGCTGTTGAAACTGCGAAATTACTTGATGCTGAATATAATATGATAAGCCAGAGCGGATGGGGACTATATGCATCATGGGATGGAAATCTTGAATTTGCATTACCTGTTGTATATAAATATGTTTGCGGATCTCAGAAAACTGAAGCTGCAGTACATGCGGGATCAAGAGAAGAATGGGATTTTTCTTCTAATATAAAAGATGCAATCATTATTAATCTTGGAACTAATGATAGTGGTGCAATAAAACTTGATAAGTTTGATGATGATCAATTCATTAAAGACTTTACAGAGTGTGGTATAAAATTTCTTAAAGAAGTAAGAGATTACAACCCTGATTCTGTTATAGTATGGGTCTATGGTATGCTTGGGCATGAAATGAAAAACAATATAGAAGATATCGTAAAAACGTACAATAATAAATTTTCAGATAATGTCAGATTTGTACTCTTACCTGATTGCAATAATGGATATGTTGGAGCAAGAATGCATCCTAACCCTGAGGGACATAAACTCGCAGCAGCAGAAATATACAGGTGTTTAAAGGAGGAGTTAATAAACGAATAATCAACGATTATAATCATAAAATAATAAATGGTAGACAACTTCTTAAATTTATAAAATACTTATAAACAGTTTCTTAAAAGACAGTCAATTCGGCTGTCTTTTTCATTTTTTCTATTTATTTTCAAAATGTATATGCTATACTAAATTAGAATATTAAATAGATATTCAATCGGTTTTTAGTTTGTTTTGAAGCAAAAAGAATTTTTAATAAAGCGCGAGGTAAAAATATGGAATCTAAGATCTTGCTTGAAAACGGTACTAACGAGCTCGAGGTCCTTGAGTTCAAAATTGATGATCATTGCTATGGTATCAATGTAGCAAAGATCAAAGAAATCATCGTCTATGAGCCGGTGACGCCTGTTCCTAATGCACATCCTAGTATAGAAGGTATATTTATGCCACGTGATACTATGATTACTGCTATTGATCTTAGGAACTGCTTGCAGAGAGGCGCTTCTAAAGCAGGCGGACTCTTTATTATTACCAATTTCAATAAGTTGGATATTGCTTTCCATGTTGATGCGGTTGTAGGTATTCACAGAGTATCATGGGCCGACATTATTAAACCGAACGCGACTATTTCCAAGGCTGAAGAGAGTATCTCTACAGGTATTATCAAATTAGATTCCAGACTTATTATAATACTTGATTTTGAGAAGATCGTATCAGATATTAATCCTAATACAGGTCTTAATGTTTCACAGCTTACTGATATCGGACCCAGAACGAGGAACGAGATTCCGATTGTTCTTGCAGAGGACTCACAGCTGCTTAATAAGCTTATCGTTGATTCGCTTAAGAAGGCCGGCTACGATAATGTAAGACACTTTGAAAATGGTAAGCTTGCTTACGATTACATCAAGGGCTGCAAGGACAGAGGTCAGCTTGATAAGGTTAAATGTATCATTACCGATATTGAGATGCCTATCATGGATGGTCATCGTCTTACAAAGCTTGTTAAAGAGGATGACGAGACTAAGCAGATCCCGCTCATCATTTTCTCATCACTTGTTAATGAGGAGATGAGAAGAAAAGGAGAGTCGCTGGGAGCTGACAGACAGTTATCTAAGCCCGAGATTGGAAATTTGGTTTCTGTAATTGATGAACTTGTTCATGCTGATGGCGATGCCAAATAAAGAAAAGATTTAAAGAGAACTCCCTTTATTGCTTCAGTTATGAAGAATGACTGCTACAATGAAGGGAGTTTTATAATTTTTATGGGGAGCAGACTAAATGAAGTCTAAGAACGAAGAGTATTTGGATAGTCTTTTGAATTCATTGAAAAAAGATGCCAATTCCGGTATTGCCCAAATAACTAATGACTCAAAGAATACTTCTGACTTAAATGATGTTATTGGCAATTCATCAGGTAGTAATGACCTGAATGAAATCGGAGAAATGCTTGGAAAAGTCGATAGCGGACAATTATTGGATGAAGGAATGGTTGATGTCCTTGATTCTATTAGTGCGCCTATAGATAGTGATGCTCCTACATATAAAGTTGGCGATGAAGTATCTGATTCATACGAAAAGGATGATGATGAGATTACTCTTGATGAAGAAATAGCTCTTGCTGAAGCTGCGTTAGAGAATGCAGGGAATGCAGATGTATCAGAAAATGAAAATCCGGATGTAGCTATGAATAATCCCGGCGATGAGATTAATGTTGAAATTCCGGATATGCCAACGATTGAAGAGATTACTGCTGAGACAACGAATAGTTCTGCGCAAATTGGAGAAGCAGAGGAGGCAAATTCTTTTGATGATAGTCCTTCTTTGGATGCAACTACGGGGATGTCAGATGATGATCTAATGAATGAGGTTGCAATTGAGCTCCCTGCAGATGTACCGGATTCTTTGCTTGAAGTTGCGCCTGAAATACCAATAGATGATTTTTCTGATCAGAGCGAAGCTGGACAAATGAGCAGCGCAGATTCTGCGCTGGATGAAATGATGAGAGCAACTCCGGAAGAGGTTCTTGGAGCTGATTTTGGTGCGCAGACAACTTCTGATGAAAATTTACTTAACATCGATGAAATGCTTGATGCGGGTACAGGTAGCGAGGAAGCTATTATTAATGAGTCGCTAAGCCTTGATGGACTTGAAAATATTGGCGGTGCAACTGAGGATGGTTTGTCAGAATTATCGGTTAATGAAGGCCAAGGGGTAGATATACCGGATGATAATTTTTCTTTGGAAGGTTTACTTGATGGAGAACCTACTGTAGAAGATGCGGCCGGTGAGCAGGTTGGCGAGCCTTCTTCAGACGAGATAAATATTGATGACATTAGTATTGATGGAATATCAGCGGACGAACCATCTTTGGATGAAATTAACATAGATGGAATGATGGCGGATGCGCCTGAAGTACAGGAAGCTTCAGAAGCACCTGTAGCTGATATGCCCGAAGCTACAGCAGAGCCATCGTTAGATGAAATTAATATAGACCAAATGATGGCAGGTGAACCTGAAGTACAGGAAGCTTCAGAAGCACCTGTGGCTGATATGCCCGAAGTTGCGGAAGAGCCGTCATTGGATGAAATTAATATAGACCAAATGATGGCAGAAGCATCTGTAGCTGATATGCCTGAAGCTGCGGCAGAGCCATCAATGGATGAAATCAATATAGATGGAATGATGGCAGATGCTACGGCAGAGCCGTCGATTGATGAAATCAATATAGACGAGATGATGGCTGATGCACCAGAAGCACAAGACGCGTCAGACGCACCTGTAGCCGACATGGCCGAAGCTGTGGCAGAACCATCATTAGACGAAATCAACATAGATGAAATGCTGGCGGAAGAACCATCAGCAGATGAGGTGCCTATGGATGATGAGACATTGAAGGAAGAACCTTTGGCAGATGAAATATCACTTGTAAATATGCCTCTTGAGGAGAATGGAGTAGATGATTCTTCAATAGAAGAGGTAATGGGAGAAGAGGCTGCGTCCGGTGATGGAGCGCCAGCAGAGGAGGCGCCTGCTGAAGCTGCTCCTTCAGATGAAGTGGTTCCGGATGAGCTGTTGGAACTTGATCAGTTGCAGATTGATAAGATGTTATCCGGGGATGATCTTGATGAGAATTCGGCAGGAGCTGAGGGTGGATCAGATGAATTGGGATTGGATGATTTGTCCTTGGATGATCTTGATCTTTCTCTTGATAGCCCGGATGTGCCCGAGGAAGCCGGAGAAGGTGCTGATGGAGCGGGGGATGAAGTAAGCCTTGAATCCATGAGTGCTGAACTGGATAATCTTTTGGATGATGTAGGAGAAGATGCCGGCGGAGCTGAGGATTCTCTTGAGGGAGAAGCCATGAGCTCTGAATCAGAGCTTGACAGTATGCTTGCAGATCTTGGCGGAGAGGAAGGCGCAGATGGTGGCGAACCGGGCGATGTAGATATGCCTGATCTTGATGCCATAATGAACAGTCTTGCCAGCGATGATGTTGAGGACCTTGAAAATACTGCACATATAGATGAGCAGGAAGGTGCAAACGCAGGTGAGATAAGCCTGGATGATATCGGTATTGGTCCTGATGATAGCGGCGAAGAAGTAAATCCTGAGGATATCATGGAGGCTCTCGAAGGTGATGGCCTTGATGAAATAGGGCTTTCGGATGATATTCCTGATCCTGATGAGGTCAATGATAACGGCGGAGATTATGATGAGATTTCGCTGTTTGATGGACCTGATGAAGCTTCTGAGGATGAAGATGGTGGTAAAAAGAAAAAGAAGAAAAAACGCCCGAATCTTTTAATACTTATTATCGCTGCACTTTTCAAGGTGCTTACTCAGACTGATGAGGATCTTAATCCGAAATCGGAAGAGGATGGTCTTGCAAGTCTTACTGATGAAAACCAGCAGGTAATCGATGAGCTTGCTGCGGAGGATGGTAAGAAGGCCAAGAAGGAAAAGAAGAAAAAGGAAAAGAAGGAAAAGCCCAAGAAGGAGCCTAAGCCTAAGAAGGAGAAGAAACCGAAGCCTCCGAAGGAGCCAAAGCCTAAGAAGGAAAAGAAAAAGAAGGTTGATGATGGTGCTCCGGAGAAGGCTTTAGCACCTAAGAAGGTTGCTATTTCAATGATTTTTGCAACAAGCCTTGGACTACTATGCTGTTTGCCTTCATTTGTATTGCCGGGCAGGATTATTTTCACCCGTGCCCAGACTGCATTTGAAAATGGTGATTACAGCGAGGCTTATAAGCTTCTGTATGGTAAGGAATTAAATGAGGAGCAGGCACTTTTATATCACAAAGCAAGAGTAATGGCCTGTGCTAATCACTACATGGATTCATATAACAATTATCTTGCTATGAATATGAAGGATGAGGCAGTGGACAGCCTGCTTGTAGGAATGCGGACAAAGGATGCAATAATTAAGGAGGCAGAGGAGTTTCAGGTTGCAGGTGAGGTCGAAAGCGTGTATTCTAATATCGAATCGATACTTACCGGTGAATATGGGTTATCTGCTGCTGATATCGAGGAAGTCAATAAACTTACTGACAAAGCAGCTTATACCAAACGTATTATGGAAATTGCAGGAACTCTTGAGGACTTTATTCATCCAACCGGCTGAGCATCGATAATCTTTTTACAGGGATGGGGAATATGCTAGCGATTATTGATTATGATGCCGGAAATATTAAAAGTGTTGAGAATGCTTTTGATTATCTTGGACAGGATGTCTGTCTGACAAGAAACCCTGAAGAGATTTACAGGGCTGACCGCGTGGTTTTGCCGGGAGTAGGTGCTTTTGGCGATGCCATGAGAAAACTAAATGAATATGGTTTAACGGATGTCATAAAAACTGTGTGTAGCAGTGGGACTCCGTTTATAGGTATATGCCTGGGCCAACAGCTTCTTTTTGATTCAAGTGATGAGTCGGAAGGAGTAGCAGGTCTGGGCATTTTGCATGGAAAAATTAAGAAGATTCCGGAAAAGGAAGGTCTTAAGATTCCGCAGATTGGCTGGAATAATTTAAAATTCCCAAATAAAGGAAGACTTTTTGAAGGAATAACGGAAGATTCATACGTATATTTTGTTCATTCTTATTATCTGGATGCTGACGATAAGAGCATTGTCACAGCTACTACTGAGTATGGTGTTACTGTGGAAGCTTCCGTTGAGCAGGGCAATGTTTTTGCATGCCAGTTCCATCCTGAAAAGAGTGCGGATGTGGGAATGGAGATCCTGAAGAATTTCCTTAGAGTATAAAGAGAAGGACATAGATTATGCTGACTAAAAGAATTATTCCATGCCTTGATGTGCATGGCGGAAGAGTTGTTAAAGGTATAAATTTTGTACAGCTTCGTGATGCCGGTGATCCGGTGGAAGTAGGAAAAGCCTACTCGGAGGCTGGTGCTGATGAGCTGGTTTTTCTTGATATTACTGCGACTTCTGATGCGAGAGAAACCGTGGTTGATCTTGTGAGAAAGGTTGCTGAGCAGATTTTTATTCCGTTTACTGTTGGAGGCGGTATAAGAAGTGTTGAGGATATGAGGGCTGTTTTGCGAGAAGGCGCTGATAAGGTGGCTATAAATTCCGCCGCGATAAACAGGCCTGAGCTTATATCTGAATCCGCTGACAAATTCGGATCACAGTGCGTGGTTGTTGCAATTGATGCAAAGAGAAGACCTGATGGAGGCTTCAATGTGTTTAAAAATGGCGGAAGGATCGATACCGGTCTTGATGCCATAGAGTGGGCGAAGGAAGCGGAGAGGAGAGGTGCCGGAGAGATACTTCTTACAAGTATGGATGGCGATGGCACCAAGAACGGATACGATATTGAGCTTACAAGGGCAGTAGCTGATCTTGTTAAAATTCCTGTTATTGCTTCAGGCGGCGCAGGAAACTGCGAGCATTTCTATGAAGCTGTTACCAAGGGCGGCGCCGATGCTGCGCTTGCTGCTTCGCTTTTCCACTACAAAGAGCTGGAGATAAGAGAAGTAAAGGAATATCTTAGGGATAAAAATGTCCCTGTAAGGCTCTGATTAATACTAATAAGGAGGCGCCTCCATGGCGGCAATAGATAATGACTGGCTTGAATACTTAGGAGAGGAGTTTTCCAAGCCTTATTACAGAAAATTATATGAATTCATAGTTAATGAGTATAAGACTACGACGGTTTATCCTAAAAAGGATGATCTTCTTAATGCGTTTAATTACACACCTCTTTCTAATGTTAAGGTGGTAATTCTCGGACAGGATCCATATCATGAACCTGGGCAGGCACATGGCCTTTCCTTTTCGGTTTTGCCGGGAGAGCCGGCTCCGCCGTCACTTGTGAATATTTATGGTGAGCTTAAGGATGATCTTGGATGCTATGTTCCAAACAACGGTTATCTGAAAAAATGGGCAGATCAGGGAGTGCTGCTTCTGAATACTGTTCTTACTGTTCGGGCACATAATGCCAATTCCCACAAGGGGAGAGGTTGGGAGCAGTTTACTGACGCTGCGATCAGGGCAGTGAACAAACAGGATAGACCAATAGTTTACATGCTTTGGGGAAGACCGGCGCAGATGAAGGCAGATATGATCGATAATCCAAAGCATCTTGTTCTTAAGGCGCCTCATCCAAGCCCACTTTCAGCCTACAGAGGATTTTTTGGATGTAAGCATTTTTCAAAGTGCAATGAATTCCTTAAAGAAAACGGATTAAGTCCAATCGATTGGCAGATAGAGAATTTGTAAGTTTTAAGAAAAAACTGTACAGATGCTCTTTTTCATGATAACGTAGTAAAGTGTAAAATTTTGGACTATAGAGGAGATATTATGAAGAAGGCTTTCGTGACAAAACAGCAGGTAGAAGAGATTGTAAAGAAGTATCCTACACCTTTTCATATTTATGATGAGAAGGGAATTATTGAGAATGCCAGAGCGGTAAAGAAGGCATTTGAGTGGAATAAAGGTTTTCGCGAGTATTTTGCCGTAAAAGCCACTCCTAATCCGGTCATTCTTGATATTCTTAAAAAGGAAGGCTGCGGCTTTGACTGTTCTTCACTTACAGAGCTTATGCTTAGTAAGGCAATTGGTGCATCAGGTGATCTTATTATGTTTTCATCAAATGATACACCTGCAGAGGAATTCGTTTATACAGATAAGCTCGGCGGAATAATTAATTTTGACGATATTACGCTCATTGAATATGCAAAGGAGGCTCTTGGCGGAAGGATGCCGGAGACTGTAAGCTGCAGATACAATCCGGGCGGAGTTTTCACAATGAGTAATGGAATCATGGATAATCCCGGGGATTCCAAATACGGCATGACAAAGGAGCAGCTCTTTGAAAGCTTCAGAATGCTGAAGGATATGGGAGTTAAGAACTTTGGTATTCATGCTTTTCTTGCAAGTAACACAGTGACAAATGAGTATTATCCCACTCTGGCAGGACAGCTTTTCGAACTGGCTGTTGAGCTTGAGAAGGAAACCGGAGCTGATATTAAGTTTATTAACCTTTCAGGCGGTGTCGGAATTCCGTACACTCCTGATCAGACCGGAAATGATATAGCTGAGATTGGTGCAGGTGTTAAGGAGCAGTATGAGAAGATACTGACACCTAATGGCATGGGTGATGTTGCAATCTATACCGAGATGGGAAGATTTATGCTGGGACCCTATGGTGCTCTTGTTACTCAGGCTATTCACGAGAAGCACATTTATAAGGAATATATTGGTGTTGATGCCTGCGCAGTAAATCTTATGAGACCTGCTATGTATGGCTCTTACCACCACATCACCGTGCTTGGAAAAGAGGATGCACCTCTTGATCATGTATATGATGTTACCGGCTCACTTTGCGAGAACAATGATAAGTTTGCCATTGACAGAGAGCTTCCGAAGATTGACATGGGTGATTATCTTTTCATACATGATACCGGTGCTCACGGTTTTTCAATGGGTTATAACTATAATGGTAAGCTGTGGAGCTCAGAGCTTCTTCTTAAGGAAGACGGAAGCGTTGAAATGATAAGACGTGCTGAGACTCCAAGAGATTATTTCGCCACATTTGATAATTTACCTGTTTATGCAGAGCTTGACTCTATCATGAAGGAATTTGAATAACAGATGGATGAAATCAGTCATTTCATAACTGAATTAAAGCTGGAGGGGCGAATGAGTGAAAACACCGTTCGCTCTTATCAGACAGACCTTAAAAAGTTTGAGTGGTATCTGCAGGACAACGGGCTTGTGGATGTTCTTTTGATAAACGAAAAACAGCTTAAGGAATATGTTGAGTCAATCACAAATCAGGGATATTCTGCAGCTACTCTTGCAAGAAACATTGTTTCCTTAAAGGCTTTTTTCAAGACATTGGCAAAGCAGGGGAGAATGGCCTACGATATTTCCGAAAATCTGACAGCACCTAAGGTGGAACTTCCAAAAACTGTAGTGCTTACGAGAAAGCAGATTGATCTTTTGCTGTCTATTCCTGATACAAAGAGTCCCAAAGGGCAGAGAGATTCCGCAATGCTGGAGCTTATGTATGCCACCGGCATTAAGGTATCAGAGCTGATAAAGGCAAAGGTATCTGATCTTGATATGCAGGTTGGGGCGATTGAGTGTAAATCAGATAAAAAGGACAGGGTTATTCCTTTTGATAAGAGAACAAGGAAGGCATTGGTGAGATATCTTCAGGATGGAAGACGACATCTGATAAAGAGTAATCTTGAGGAGCTTTTGTTTGTAAATTATCAGGGCGAGCCCATGAGCAGGCAGGGTGTGTGGAAGATAGTAAGAAAATATGCTGATTATGCTGAAATAGATGCCCAGATTACACCTGAGTCCTTGAGGCACAGCTTCGCAGCGCACCTGGTTGAGAGAGGCGCCGATGTGGATGCGGTGCAGGAGATGCTTGGACATGTTACGGCAGCTTCGACCAATAGGTATGTAAAAGAAAATAAGAATTATATAAGAGATGTCTATAATCAGACACATATATAAAATAAGAGCGCTATAAATCCGGCATTTGCCGAATATATAGCGCGTTTATTTTTTTCGACTTCACCTGAAATTAAGGAATCAAGTGAAGGATGTTAGTTTTTTATTAGTCTTATCAGACAAGATCAGCGATATCAAGAAGGAGTCTTTCTGTATCAGCCCATCCAAGGCAGGGATCCGTGATGGATTTACCGTATATTCCATCGCCGATTTTCTGGCAGCCCTCTTCGATATAGCTTTCAATCATTACTCCCTTAACGAGCTCACCGATGTTCGTGTTATGGCTTCTTGAGTGAAGAACTTCTTTTACAATTCTTACCTGTTCTTTGTATTTTTTACCTGAGTTATTGTGGTTAGCATCGATAATAGCAGCGGGATTCTGAATATCTCTCTGAGCATAAAGGTCTGAGAGAAGGCTTAAATCCTCGTAGTGGTAGTTGGGCTGTGACTGACCGTGCTTGTTGCTGGAACCACGAAGAACGCAGTGAGCAAGCGGATTACCATTTGTTTTTACTTCATAGCCTCTGTATACAAAGGAGTGAGGAAGCTGTGATGCATAAACGGAGTTAAGCATTACGCTTAAGGTTCCGCTGGTGGGATTCTTCATGCCTGCAGGTACATCAAAGCCGCTGGCAACCATCCTGTGCTCCTGATCTTCAACTGAGCGGGCTCCGATCGCTACATAAGAGAGGATGTCTTCGATATATCCCCAGTTTTCAGGGTAGAGCATCTCATCTGCAGCAGTGAGGCCTGACTCTTCAATTGCGCGAATCTGCATGTGTCTCATGGCTATAAGGCCTGCACGGAAATCTGTTTTTCCTTCGGGATCAGGCTGGGAGGTGATTCCCTTATAGCCTTCACCTGTGGTGCGGGGCTTATTGGTATATATTCTGGGAACAAGAATAAGCTTGTCCTTTACTTTTTCATTAACTTTAGCAAGTCTTGAAACGTAATCACAGACAGCATCTTCATTATCAGCTGAGCAGGGACCTACGATTACAAGGAATTTATCGCTTTTTCCGGTTAAAACATCAGCAATTTCCTTATCGCGAGCTTTTTTGAGTTCTGCGAGCTTCTTGGATAAAGGGAATTCTTCGCGAATCTCCTGAGGAGAAGGAAGCTGCTGTATATATTGAAAAGACATTTTGTATAACCTCCGGGTGCTTATTTTGTGGGACTTTTTTATTCCACAACGTCCACTGTATCACATTAAAGCTCGAAAGTAAATCATAATGAATATAAATATTAAAAAACTATAAAAAATACGGGCTTTTTTTGTATTATGGTTTTCAAAAATTTAATAATATATAATCGAATTTTTGATAATTCGAATGGGATTTTATGCTAAGATTAAATATAGAAATTACATTAAATATTCTCTTTTGAGACCAAAAAAAGGGGGACTGAACATGTGGAAAAAAATGTCTATTATGGCTAAGATGCTGGTAGGAATCATTCCTATCGTTGCTATTGCAATGATTCTGATGACCTATATCAGTGTATCCCAGAGTAGGACGCTTATTCAGGAGCAGACCACCGAAAGAAACGAGGCTATTACTGAAAGTAATATCAACAAAATCAATGGTTATCTTGCTGAGATAAGGGCTACTGCTATAGGTTTATCTGAAACCGTAGGCGGAACCTATCAGAGTGCATCCATGGAAAACTATAAGGATGTTTTCTCAAATGTACAGAAGGATAGCGATATGATATCCGGATGTGGCATATGGTTCGAACCCTATGCTTATAGTGCTGAAGAACAGTATCAGGGACCATATTGGTATAAGGATGGATCAAGTATTGTCGAGACCTGGGATTACAGCAATGCTGAGTATGATTACTTTAATCAGGAGTATTATAAAAATGCTAAGGCTCTTTCAAAGGGTACAGCCCAGATTACAGATCCTTACTACGATCCTACATCAGGAACAATTATGTCTACCTGTTCTTCACCCATTTACAATGCTTCAGGTGAGTACATCGGATGCGTAACAGTAGATATCGTACTTGATACTATTTCTAATATCGCAGAGAGTATTAAAGTAGGAAAAACAGGAAGTGCAATTCTCTTAACATCTTCAGGTGTATATCTTTATACAGATGATGCTTCAAAGGTATCAGATAGTGCCAATATTTTAGATGATGAGAATGCATCTCTTGTTGCTATAGCTCCCGATATACTTGCAAATGAGACAGGCGGAGCAAGATTTGAGGATGATGGAAAATATGTCATCACTTCATACGGAACAGTTCCGGAAGTAAACTGGAAACTGATAATCAGAATGGATCAGGATGAGCTGGAAGAGAAGGTTAATTCTCTTACCTATACAATGATCGGCATTCTCATTGCCGCTCTTTTGATAAGCTCACTTGTAGTAATACTTCTTGTTAGATCAATTGCTGTTAACCTTGCAAATGTTAAGAAGTTTGCAGGATCTCTTGCAAGCGGCGACTTTACAGTATCCAAGCTGTTCTCTAAGTCCGGTGATGAGCTTGGCCAGATGAGTGCTTCACTTAATAACATGTATGAGTCCAACAGAAGTGTTATCAGTCAGATTTCTGATGAATCAGAGAATATCAGTTCTGCAAGTACATCACTTTCTTCAATGGCTAATGAGCTTACAAGCCAGTTTGAGAAGATTCAGTCCAATATGTCCGGCGTTAACGATGCTATGATGTCCTCAGGAGCAGCAACAGAGGAAGTAAGCGCATCTGTTGAGGAAGTAAATACTTCCGTTCAGAGCCTTGCAGATGTCAGTGAAGAGAGCCTTGCAGCTACAAAAGAAATTATGCAGAGAGCAACTGAGATCGAGCAGAACAGCCAGAAGGCTTATGATAAGGCTATCAGTATTGCTCAGGAGAGAAGCAGAGAGCTTAGCGAAGCTTCTGAAAAAGCAAAGATTGTTGAGGAAATCAGTAATATGGCACAGTCCATTGCTGAAATTGCAGATCAGATCAACCTTCTTTCACTTAATGCATCAATTGAGGCAGCAAGAGCCGGAGAGCATGGTAAAGGATTTGCGGTTGTTGCTTCTGAGATCAATAAGCTGGCAAGCGATACAGCTGAAGCTGTTCAGCAGATTCAGATCACAATTGACGGCGTACAGGATGCGTTTAAGACCCTTACAGACAGTTCACAGGAGCTGCTTGATTTCGTAAATAATACCGCAGCGCCTGATTATGAGAACTTCGTACATGTAGCTCGTCAGTATGGTGATGATGCTCAGCAGTTCGGTTCACAGTCCGATCAGATTTCTCAGATGGTTGAGAATATCAGGAACTCCATGGAAGAGGTTAACAATGCAATCCAGAACATTGCAGAGTCCACTCAGGAGACTGCATCACACAGCTCAGATATCACTGATTCCATCAATACAGCAGCTGATGTTGTTGAGAATGTAAGTGATATGTCCAGCAAGCAGGAGGATATTGCAGTAACCCTTGATGGAATTGTTAAGAACTTCAAGCTCAAATAAGCATTGATTCTTATGTGATCCCCTCAGGCAGATTATTAGATTTGTCTGAGGGGATTTTTTGGTATATTATGGTGTTACGCTTTCGAAATTAGGAAACGCTTTAATTATTTGTGATATAAATTATTTAGATCACAGTAATAACGGGGAGAAACTATTATGAAAATCAAAGAGGCGGCAATAATGATTTTATTGTCTGTCATTCTATGTTCGTGCTCGGATGATAAGAGTGTCGAAACTGATTCTTCCGCCGAGCAGGAAAAACAAGAGAATAATGATTACAGCAGCCTCTTTGAGCCTATAGAGGATACTTCAGGTAAAGCAGGGGACACGGATGGGAAAGCAGGTAAAAATGCTCTTGAAAGTGCTTCTGATGACTTGGGGATGCAGGATGGCGATGTCATAGATGAGGAAGAATCTGAACTGATAGAGGTGATTCCTGCAAGGCTGAAGGAGCTTATTGTAAAAGAAGCGATTGTTATTGATGATACGGAAGAAGATCTGCTTGCTAAAATCGACGGGACACAGGTGGACAGTGATCTGTCCGCGGAAAATGTGGAAATTCCGGTGTTTTACAGCTCAGATGCAGCCGGTAACAATGATTATGTAACGCCTGTTCGTAATCAGGGACATACGGCTCTTTGCTGGGATTATGCGGCACTTGGCGCTGCTGAGAGTGATCTTTTGACAAAGCATAGAGATCTGAGCGCTGACAGCCTGAATCTGTCCGAGAAGCACAGTGCATTTTATAATATGCACAGGGCTATTGGTTCCTTTGATTCAGGTATTGATGATGATTACAGAGAGTTCATTTTTGATGAAAATGATAATTTTCTGAGTAAATATGACACCAGTTATCTATCTGTCGGCGGGGTTACTGATTACTGTCTATCCGTTCTGACAGCCTGGAAGGGACCTGTTGTGGATGAAGACATTGATTCGCTTCATGCAATTAAGGGACAGTCTGATATTTATACTCAGAATGCCGATGAACCCTCGGATGCATACGCAAAGCCTTTTTGTCATGTACAGGATGTGCTCGAAGTGCCTGCCACAGCGAAAAACAAGGATATCATAAAGCGTATGATCATGGAGCATGGAAGCGTTACGGCAAGTATCTGTGCAGATGATGATTATTGGACAGGGAAAAAGGTAGCACTTTATGACTATAAAAACTACGGAGATGGGAATTACGCAGACCATGAGGTTTTGATAGTTGGTTGGAATGATGAGTACCCTGCTAAAAATTTTATAACGAAGCCATCCTCTGACGGTGCTTTTATATGTAAGAACAGCTGGGGAACAAAATCCGGTGCATCGGGCTATTTTTATCTCTCCTACGAGGATACAATTCTTTGTAATAATGTCGTTGCTGCATACGGCTGCGCCATGGAGGGAGATGATAACTGGTACGATAAAAACTATCAGTACGCTGCATTCATAACACACATAATGGATCCTATAGTTGATCAGAGTAATGTCGTATACATGTATGACAATAATGACATTAGTTATGGGATTTGTTTTTCTCCTGAAAATGATGAAAAACTATCGGCTGTTGGATATTTTTCCATGGCAACGGATATAAATGATAAATTAAATATATACAAACTAAATAACGACGATAAAAATGTGCTGCAAAGTAGTGAAGATGGGCTTGAATACTATGAAACCTCCAGATTAGACGAACCTATAATAACGATGGATTGCAAAAGCTTGACAGGGGGATATCATACGTTTTCGCTGGAGCAACCAATTGATATTGAAGCTGATTCTGTTTATCTTGTGGTAATCACGCCGGGAAAAGAAACAAAGCTGATCTATGAAAAGGCGATGGATTTTACAACTGATATGCATAAGGATGAATGGCAGCACGATCTTGGCATGGTACATACTCTAAATACCGCCAGCGGCCACAGTTTTATGATGGACAGTACGGGCAATGCATTTATAAAACAGACAGATAAAGACTTTTTCGTAAAGGTTTATACAAAGGAATAACAGGATAATTCTCTTAGTACAGCTTGTGTCTGAGAGAATTATTTTTTTAACATAAAGAAAGACCTCTATTTCAGAGGTCTGGATTTTTGGGAGGTGGTCATGCGATGGGGAGTCGCATGACCATGTTGTATGAAAAAAGTTTTTTGGGGTTCAAGAGATGTTCTTCATCTCTGATAGGTTTATGTTAAGATAAATTTGTTTCTAAAATATGGCGGTTTTATAAAAGAATGATTCAATATTTATTAATAAAAAGTGGGCACTTTGTGAACAATAAATAAATATTAACGAATTAACGGATAGCTATTTTCTAAAAGTCAGAGGATAAGCGTGGGTATGAAAAAATCAAAAAATGAACTTGTTATAAAATCCATGGATTTTGCTCTTAATATTTTAAAAAAAGATGATTCTTTTAATGCTCTAGTGTCACCTGTTTCTGTTTTTATGGCACTTGGAATGTTGACGAACGGAGCTGCGGGGGATACCAGAGAAGAACTGTTGAAGGCTGTTTCAATGGATATGGATGAGTTTAATAATGCAATGACAGAGCTTATAAGAAGCACCTCTAAGGATGATGAGCAATTAAAATTGGCTAACGGAATTTGGGTAAATGGTGCTGATAAGCTGATCAAGGAATATAAGAAGAAAATGAAGGAGGAGTATAGGGCTAAGCTGTGCGCTGAGAATTTTTCAGTTGAGACGGCGAATGAAATAAATAAATTTGTAAGTAAGAATACTAAGGGGATGATAAATCGGCTGGTTGACATGCTGCCGCCTGCTTCATCAATGATTCTTGTGAATGCCCTTTCTTTTTGCGGTAAATGGGATAAGCCCTTTAAAGAGTTTCAGGTGAATACGGAGGGAGTATTTACCAATGTTTTTGGAAAAAAGAAAAGAGTGACGATGCTTAACGGTACTGCAGGAAGATATTTTGAGGTTAAGGGTGGAAAGGGGTTCTTATATCCTTACGAAAATGAGAAATATATTTTTGCGGCACTTCTTCCTGACAGAGGAATGAGTGTTGATGACGTTCTTAAAGCTTCAGAAGCGACAGAAATAACCGATGCTCTAAGGAATGCGATTCATACTCATGTTGATATCGGAATACCGGAATATACGCTTGATTTCGAGACTGAGCTGTCCGGTATTATGAAAGGATTCGGCGTAAATAATGCATTTCTTTCGGGGAAAGCAGATTTTTCCGAAATGCTTAAGGGAAATGGAGAGGATTTTATTAGTCAGATCATTCATAAGACACACATTGAGCTGGATAGAGAGGGCACAAGGGCCGCAGCAATAACAGGAGTTATGGTACTTGGGGCAGCGCCTCCTATTCCGGGAAGAAATAAAGAGGTAATTCTTGACAGACCCTTTATCTATTTTATCCTTGATAATGCCGATAAAATCCCTGTTTTTGCAGGAAGAGTGGATGATATCGGGAATTGAGGTGGCTTGCAAATTTGATCTGTCTGTGCTATATTTTGTGGTAGGTAAACATGTAAACACAAATACTGCTAATTTAGTTGTATAGGAGGTTTGTAGTGGGGAGAGAAGAAAAAACACCTGCAGAGATTCGTACCACAGATAAGCTTAAGATTCAGAAAATCTTAGGAGAAGCCGGCTATATCGTAGAGATGGGTAATGGAAGTGTCCCTACAGTTGTCTGCAAAAAGCGTGAGGATATGAGCAAGGATCTTGCCGCTATACGTAAGATTCTTAAGGAACAGCGCTATGAAGGTAGCTTTGGTGTTCGCGCACCTCGCAAGACAGACGAGATTCAGGTTTCTGAAAGTGAAGAGACATCCGAGATGATGGATGATATGGTAGCTGCAGCAGGTTGATGAGATATTAAAAGAGACAAAGTTTTTTCGCTTTGTCTCTTTTTTATATCATCAAAAAACGGATTTAGTTATTCGTCGGCAAGCTTGTCACTGATAAGAACTTTTGATTTGGAAGCGCTTTTTCTTGCTTCTTCCTTTTTTCTTTTGACGCTTATTATGTACCCCATAAGTTTGCTGTCGATTCCGCGCATCTTACAGCCTACAGCGTCGTAGGTTCCCACCTTGAAATTGCGAACAACATTTAAGTTGATTTCAAAGTCCTGGTTTGAACCCGGCTGTCTGAAGGTCAGTCTTATGAAATCTCCGGGTTTTGCTGTAGCTTTCTTACCTAAAAGAAGTGATAAGCCTTTTATGGAAATGTCGTAAATGATAGCGCTTACGGTGGTGTTATAGTTTATGACAGCCTTGCCAAGAAGGTTGATTACGTATCTTTCTGCTTTTCTCTGTTCTTCAAGTTCTGTAATAATCTCATAGCCCTTAAGAAGATAATATGTGTCACTCCAGTTTTCATAAGGTATGACGCTCTCAAGGCTGAAGCTATGATGTTCACCGGAGGGCATTATAATTACATCCGCTGTGGCTTGTGTCAGAGCGGGAATGGGAGCATGGTGATATTTAAGCGGTTCAACCAGAAGTGAACCATCTATCACCGATATGGCTTTTGTTTTGAGTTCCACAGGCATGTCATCTATTAAAACATGAACTGTCAGTTCTGTGCCTGGAATAACTTCGGTAATATTCATAAAAAACTCTTTCTTCTTCGCGATATTCTCTACTAATTTACCTAAGAATAATGTTAAACTGTTATTAGTTTTTTTACAATACTTTAGGACTGATGAAGCTATGAAAAAAGTGGGTTTTATTGAAAAATTAATACCTGTATATATTCCAAACAGAGTGGTGCTTTCTATTTTTGTCATTCTTTCCTTTTTTACGGGAAAAGTAAGGAAAAAGATAGTGGCGTTCCATCTTGAAGAGAACGAAAGAATCCTCAGGGAAGGGAATAACAGTATTTTTGACGGACAGGGATTTATCGAAAATCAGAGTAAGTGGGAGAAGGTATGCTTTGGATCTCACAAAAAATCCAACATGTCTTACTCCGGATGTGAAATAATCGCAACCTGGAATGCACTCATGTCCATGCACGCGGCAATGCCCAGAATGCCCGAGCTTATAGGCTATTTTGAGAGACATGGAGTTACACTTAAGGGCGGCTTTGGAATTGCGCCGTCAGCACCTGCCCGATATATGAAAAAAAGAGGCTATAGGGTAAAGCGTCTTACAACCAGAAATAGTGAGGCTATAAGGCGTTTTGGGGATAGCTATGACAGCTTTCTTGTGACCTTTTACTGGGACAGAGAAAATATCCGTAAGCAGCTCCATACAGTCAATATTTCCAAAAAAGGCGATGAATTCTATGTTCACAACATATATAAACGTGAAAAGGGCGGAAGATTTGTTCAGAGCGGCCCCTTTAGGGACCTTGCGGAAGCGATTTATAAAATAGATGAAAAGGCAGCTCCGCTTGTAATTTACGGAATAGCGAAGGAAGGGTAACATGCTTAAGGAATATTTAGAAATAGTCAAAGGGCTTAATTTAGATAAAAGAATTACTATCCCTCAAATAACCAATAGAGATTTCTGGGATGGACTATCTGAGGATCTGAAAAAGATGATAGTTAAGGAAGGCGAGTGTAAGCAGAGCGAGGCCTGGTCTGTGATTTTGCTTTCCGATTATCGTGTTTTTTATGAAACAGGGAACAGAGTTTTCTTCGAGGACAAATGCTTTTCAAGAAGAATTAAGCTTTCTGCTCTTGTTATGGCAGAGTGCGTTCAAAATAAGGGTGAATTTATTAAGGATATTCTTGATGGAATGTATCTTATGATGGAAGAGAGCAGCTGGTGTCATCCTGCCCACAATTCTCATATACGTGATGCGAAACAGGAAAACATGCCGGACACAGAAAAGCCTGTGATTGATCTTTTTGCTGCTGAAACAGGGGCGGTGTTGGGCGTAGCTGAGTACATGCTGAGACCTGTTTTTGATGAAATAAATCCAATGATCACGCAGCATGTTGACAGTATGATAAGGGAAAGACTGATTATTCCTTATCTAACGGAGCATTTCTGGTGGATGGGTGATGAGGAAAATAAAGCTATTAACTGGACAGTCTGGATTACACAGAATATTTTGCTTTCTGCTTTTACAAGGCCATGCCATGCGCTTAATAAAGACAGTGCCGCAAAGATTATCGAGCAGGCCCTGATTTCAACGGATTATTTCATTGATGCATATGGAGAAGACGGCTGTTGTGACGAAGGTGCCCAGTACTATTCTCATGCAGGATTATGTCTTTATGGAATTCTTAAAATCCTTAACGACATATCAGATGGTCTGCTTGGTGACGTATTTAAAATAAATAAAATACGTAATATTGCTAACTACATCAGAAAAATATACGCAGATAACGGTTATTACATTAACTTTGCGGATTGTGCGGCAAAGGCTGGTAATCGAAGTGCCAGGGAATTCCTTTTTGGCAAAGCCTGCGCGGATGAGCCTCTATGTGCTATGGCTTCCGATGACTACAGGACTGAGGAATGGGACGAGAGACTGCTTACGGAAGAACATAATCTCTGGTACAGAGTTTTGCAGGCAGGAACTCACAAGGATTTGATGCGCTATAGACCCGAAAAATATCATACCCCTGAGGATGTATTTTTTGAGAGCGTCGAAATGATGATTGTCAGGAATGATAAATATGTTCTTGCCGCGAAGGCCGGAAATAACGGTGATTCCCACAATCACAACGACGTTGGAAGCATTACTCTCTATAAGGATGGTGATCCCTTCCTGATTGACCTCGGCGCGCCTACCTATACTGCCAAGACCTTTTCTGACAGGCGTTATGAGATATGGACTATGCAGTCTGTATATCATAATTTGCCGACCTTTTATGATGGTCATGAGACAGTAATGGAGCTTCCCGGTGAGAAATATGCAGCCGGGGATGTGGCTTTCAGTGAAGAAAGGCACAGTCTTACCATGGATATTGCGCCTGCATATGGAAACAGTAAGATTCACAGCTATAAAAGAGAGGTTTCTCTGTTGGATGATGGCATACTTCTGGTAGATGAATATGACGGCGAGCTGAATGGAATTCTCAGCTTTATAACCTATGATGAGCCGACCATTGTAAAGGATGAAAAAGCCGCTGATGGAGGCACCAGCAGTGCAGTGATCAGGGTTGGAAAAACAGGTGATATTTGTATTTTGGCTTATGAAAAGGCAGGTGACATCACCATAGAAAGATGTGAGATCAGCGATGAGCGACTTAAGCAAAGCTGGAAGCATGACTGTTTTCGTATCAGAATACCCTTTTTGAAGGGGAAAATTGTAGTGGAAATACATTGATTTTTTGTAGTATGATTACTATTACGTACCTAAAAATATTACTGAAAATGGGGAGTTGATTATGGATAACAAAAATAAGTTTCCGACACGGTCGGGGCTTGTATTTTTCTTTCTTAAGGGAAGTATAGGTCTTTTTGTCTCAGGCATTATATTTTCAATGCTTGTGGCTTTTCTTGATATGGTAAATCCCAAAATAATCCAGTACACAGTGGATTACCTTATAGGTGATTCAGAGTCTGCAATGCCCTTTTATATGCAGCTTCTTGTGGGCATTTCAGGTGGAAAGGAATATCTTAAGACTCATTTGCTGGTTGTAGCTCTGATAGTAATAACGATTGCTATTATTTGCGGAATCTGCAGATATCTTAATAAGCTTCTTAATTCCATGGCTGCAGAGAAGCTGATAAAGAGGATGAGAGATATTCTATTTGATCATATTGCTCATCTTCCTTTTTCCTGGCATGGAGAAAATCATACGGGAGATATTATTCAGCGCTGTACGTCTGACGTTGAGACTATTAAAGTCTTTTTGGCAGAGCAGCTCACATCACTTTTCAGAATTGTGATCATGATAACCTTTGGACTTATTTTCATGTTTCAGATTCATGTGAAGCTGGCGCTTATTTCTCTGGCATTTATTCCGATAATTGTTCTCTACTCACTGTTTTTCCATAACCGCATAGGAAACGCGTTCAGAAAAGCTGATGAGGAAGAGGGAAGATTGTCAGCTATTGCACAGGAGAATCTTACCGGCGTCAGAGTAGTAAGAGCCTTTGGACGTGAGACCTACGAGCGCGAGCGCTTTGAGAAAAAGAATAAAGAGTACACAAAGATGTGGATTGATCTTATGATGCTGCTTTCCGCATTCTGGACATCAAATGACCTTATAGCAGGCCTGCAGTGCATGGTTGTGCTTGTTATGGGCTGTGTTTTTGCTGTAAGAGGTGAGATTACAGTAGGTGAGATGATTGCCTTCTATTCCTACAATGCCATGGTTTCATGGCCTGTTCGTATGCTGGGACGTGTTATTTCCGAGATGAGTAAGGCAGGCGTATCTGTTGATCGACTGAGAGAAATCATGAATGCTGAGATAGAGAGTGACAGGGAGGGTGCGATTGAGCCTCCTCTTGACAAGGATATCGAATTCAATAACGTAAGCTTTTCTTACGATAACGGTTCCTCTGAAATCCTTAAAAATGTCAGCTTCAAGGTAAAAGCCGGTGAGACTATCGGTGTGCTTGGAGGTACGGGCTCCGGTAAGTCTACACTCATGTATCTGCTGGACAGGCTTTACGAGCTTCCGCAGGAGCAGGGCACAATTTCTATAGGCGGTGTGGATATCCGTGATATCAGGATGCACTATCTTAGAAGGAATATTGGTCTTGTGCTTCAGGAGCCATTCCTGTTTTCAAGAACCCTTAAGGAAAATATTGGAATAGCAAGAAAATCACCTGAGCTTAAGGATGTCACAAGAGCAGCAAAGCTGGCATCCCTTGATGAAACTATCAGAAATTTTGATGCGGGTTATGACACCTTTGTTGGAGAGAGAGGTGTTACGTTATCCGGTGGACAGAAGCAGAGGACAGCTATTGCCCAGATGCTTATTACCGAGCCGCCGATTATGATTTTTGATGATTCACTTTCAGCTGTTGATACGGAGACAGATGCTAAGATCAGGGCTTCCCTTGATAAGCATGCAAGCGGTGCCACAACAATTCTGATATCACACAGAATAACTACGCTTATGCATGCAGATCATATTATTGTTTTAAGTCATGGAGAGCTTATTGAAGAGGGCACCCACGATGAACTGGTAGCTAAGGGCGGTCTTTATCGTAAAATCTATGACATTCAGATGCAGGGAGGTGAAGAAAGTGCCTGAGACAAATAATAACAAAGAAATAGTTAAACTTCCCTGGATGGGAATTCCAAGACTTTTACCATATTTAAAGCCTTACAAATACAAGATGATGTTAATGATCTTTTTAGGCGCAATGGTAAGTCTGGTGGACAGTATCGTTCCTCTTTTTAACAGATATGCAATAAATAATTACATAGTAAAGGGAACACTGGAGGGAATTGGAAGGTTTGCCCTTTTATATGCCATCGTACTTGTTGTAAAGCTTTGTATGGATTTCACAAGTGCTTATATGTGCGGAAAAATAGAGATGTCTGTGGATAGGGATCTTAGAAATGCAGCATTTAACCATTTGCAGGAGCTTTCCTTCTCATATTTCAATCAAAATAACGTTGGTTATATTCATGCAAGAGTTATGAGCGATACCGGTAAAATCGGAATGCTTGTGGCATGGAGAATGATGGATATCATCTGGAATGGAAGCTACATCCTGTTTGTTTTGATAGTAATGCTGTCCATAAATATTCGACTTGCACTTTATATACTTGCACTTGTGCCGATTGCAGTTGTGCTGGTTATTTATTTTCAGAAACATCTGATTGTTCTTAACAGGCATATCAGAGAGCTTAATTCAACTATCACCAGTAACTTCAATGAAGGTATAACCGGTGCAAAGGCAATAAAAACACTTGTTGTCGAAAAGAAAATTCAGGATGACTTTACAAAGGACACAGAGAGCTATCGTAAAAATGCAGTTCACGCAACGCATTATTCAGCGTTTTTCACAGCCTCTGTAACTATGCTTTCATCCTGTGCGTTGGCACTGGCCCTCTGGAGAGGCGGAAAGATAACAATGGAGGGCGTTATGGAAATTGGAACCCTTTCGGTTTTCTTATCCTATGCTCTTGGTATCCTTGAGCCTATACAGAATATCATCGTTACAATATCCGAGCTTATTGCAGTGCAGGTAAACGTTGAGAGACTTACAAGACTACTTAACACAGAGTCGGATGTGGCTGATTCCAAAGAGGTTGTGGAGAAATACGGTGATACCTTCAATCCCAAGAAGGAAAACTGGGAAGAGCTTTACGGTGATGTTGAATTTAAGGATGTATCCTTCCACTATCCTGATGGAACAGAGTACGTGCTTGAGAACTTTGACCTCAAGGTGCCTCAGGGTACTAACGTGGCAATCGTAGGTGAGACAGGTGCCGGAAAATCCACACTTGTCAACCTTGTTTGCAGGTTTTTCGAGCCTACAAAGGGACAGGTTCTGATCGATGGCAGAGACGCCAGAGAGAGGTCACAGCTTTGGCTTCACAGTAATATCGGATATGTTCTTCAGACACCGCATCTTTTCTCCGGAAGTGTAAGAGAAAATCTGAAATACGGCAATCCGAATGCAACAGATGAAGAGATATGGGATGCACTCAAACTGGTATCTGCTGATGGAATTGTTAAGCGCATGGATGGTGGCCTTGACAGTGATGTAGGTGAGGGCGGAGATATGCTCTCTACAGGTGAAAAGCAGTTGTTATCATTTGCAAGGGCTATCCTGGCCGATCCTAAGATACTTGTACTTGATGAGGCGACCTCATCCATTGATACTGTGACAGAAAAAGCAATTCAGGATGCTATTTCAGTTGTTATCAAGGGAAGAACATCATTTATGATTGCTCACAGATTATCCACCGTTGTTGATGCCGATGTAATCCTTGTTGTAAAGGACGGAAAGATCATAGAACGCGGTAAACACAAGGAGCTTATGAAGAATAAGGATGGATATTACTATAGTCTTTTCTCAAGACAGTATGAGGAAATGTCAATAAAAGCTATTGGATAATTTTGGTAATAATCACAAATTTGAAATTCTTTACAAATTGACAGAAAAATGTTATTGTATTAATTAACTATAGGTTTATTCTGCCATGATGGCAGAGTTTTAGGAAGGATCCTATGATAGATTTTCAGGGACAGAGAATCTATCCCAGTGGCTACATCAAGTGGGGACTTATAGGAGTCACAGGCGCAGAACGGATTTATCCTTATTCATGGAGGAAGAAAGGAGGCGCTATATGATAGGAGGCATTAGTAACAACAGCTACAGTAACTATTCATCCTATGGCAAGATCGCAAGTGGTAACAAGTTACCCACTGCTGCAGATGGTGCCGCCGAGCTTGCCATCTCTCAGAAGATGGAGGCAACTCAGAGAACTCAGGGTGTGAATGTTAAGAATGCAAGAGATAACATATCTCAGCGCAACATTCGTGACGGAGTTCTTGATGGTGTTACGGATTATCTGCAGGATATTCGCGCTAACGCCGTTTATTCACAGAATGATACCCTTTCAGCTAGCGACAAAAACGACATTGCAAATGTAAACTCTCAGCTTATGAAGGGTATTAGTCAGCAGCTTGATTCTTCGCAGATGAAAGCACTTGGGCTCGATAATATCGATCTTAACGATGTCGACTCCATTGACGCTGCCATTAAAAATGTGAATGATGCCAGAAGCACGGTTGGAGCAGAAACAAATGGTTACGAGCACAATATGAGCTACAATTCTATCGCAAGAGAGAATGTGCTCAGTGCAGAGAGCAGGATTACTGATACTGATATTGCTCAGGAGATCACAGAGCTCCGCAAGAATCAGACTCTCGAAGCTTATCGCAATCAGATGCAGAAGAAGCAGCTTGATGACGAAGAGCAGAAAAGTAACATGAATCTTATGCTTTAAAAATCAATCGGCCGCCATCATATATATTTGAACACATGTTCGTTAAGCTTCGCTTATAATCGCCTGTGTTTAAATATATATGGTGGCGGCCTTATTTTATTTAAAACAGGATGCCAGGATGCCACTGGGGACGATGCCACTGGGGCACCAGTGGCATCCTGTGGCATCACGCCATATTCAGCTTCATTATCTTTGGTGATATCTTAACTGTGGTATAAATATCTGCGTATTGTGACGCGGACAGATCCTCGATGTAGTTTTGCATATAGTTTTTTTCTATGCCATTCCTTCTAAGCGTATCTACAGCTTTATTGTAAGCAATGGCGGCTTCGTTTTCTGTGTTGTATTTCCCAATCACAAAATCTCCACGAACATGGATCACAGCCTTGTATTTTAAATAACCCCTGTGATTATATTGGCGGACGCCGTGATATCTGTTCAGTATTTGTATGTTCTCATAGCGAAGGTCGCTGGAATTTCCATTGGCAAATTTATAATCTCTGCCTTCAACTGCGTAGCTTCTTATGCCATAGCGGCTTAGAATGCTTATCTGAGAGCCGTAATCGGCCACGAAAAGGTGAGAGCCTCGTTGCATGATCTTGTGGGACGAATAATAGAAGAGGTCATCGATATCAAAAATAAGTGTTTGCTGCGGTGAAAGGTAATATAAAAAGAACTTCTTTTCAAGATATATGGGATTTGGAATATAAAGTCCCTTGTCCCTGTAATTTATCAGGACGACGCACTTTTCAAAGGGCAGTGGCTGCCCGGATTTATAGGAATCAAGTGTCCATGAATTGTCCTCGAGAATGCTTTGAGCCTGAGTGTATGCCCGACCTGCCAGCTGGGCATCAGTAAAAGAACCAAGAGCTATGTGCTTGCCCTTGTAAGTGATGGATGCACGATAAGATTTAGTCCCATCCTTGAGACATGTTTCATATACCCCCGTTACTTTGTTTGCCATTTTGGTTTACCCCCATAAACTAAAATTGACTAGTAATTGGTTATGTAAAAATATGCATTTTTGTGTTATACTTTTTACTCAAAGTATATATTCATAAGAAAATCGTAAACGACTCATGAATGTATAGTCATTTATCTATCTTATTGTATCACAGTGTTTTATAAGCTAACAACATGAAAACGGAGGAGTGTCATATTATGGAAGTTATGTACAAGAGTACCAGAGGAGATAAAAATCAGGTTACAGCTTCACAGGCAATACTCAGAGGACTTGCCACAGACGGAGGACTGTTTGTACCGGATCATATCCCTCATCTTGATAAATCATTATCAGAACTTAAGGAAATGGATTACCGCGAAACAGCTTACCAGGTTATGAAGCTAATGCTTACAGATTATACAGAGGAAGAGCTTCGCTACTGTATTGATCACGCTTATGATTCCAAGTTTGACACGGAAGAGATGGCGCCTCTGACAGAGGCAGATGGTGCATTCTACCTTGAGCTTTATCATGGAAAAACAATTGCCTTTAAGGATATGGCTCTTTCAATACTTCCTTATCTGATGACAACAGCTGCTAAGAAAAACAATTTAAAGAATGAGATAGTTATTCTTACAGCTACAAGCGGTGACACAGGAAAAGCTGCTCTTGCAGGCTTTGCTAATGTTCCCGGTACCAGAATTGTTGTATTTTATCCCAAGGACGGTGTTTCTCCCATTCAGGAGAAACAGATGGTTACACAGGAAGGCGCAAATACATGCGTTGTAGCAATTGAAGGCAACTTCGATGATGCTCAGACTGGCGTAAAGAAGATTTTCACTGATCCTGATTTTGCAAAGGAACTCGATGAGAAGGGCTTCCAGTTCTCAAGTGCAAACTCCATCAATATCGGAAGACTTATGCCTCAGATTGTTTATTATGTTTATGCATACACAAGACTTCTTAAGGAAGGAAGAATTGCTGAGGGAGACCAGATAAATGTTGTAGTTCCCACGGGTAACTTCGGAAATATTCTCGCTGCATATTATGCAGGAAAAATGGGACTGCCTATAAAGACTTTTATCTGCGCATCCAATTCAAACAAGGTGCTTTATGACTTCTTCAAGACAGGAGAGTATGACAGAAATAGAGAGTTTGTACTTACAAGCTCACCTTCAATGGATATTCTGATCTCATCCAACCTTGAGAGACTCATTTATCATATTGCCGGAGACGATGCCGTAGCTGATGCAAATTATATGAAGCAGCTCACATCAGATGGCAAGTATGAAATAACAGACGCTATGAAAGAGAAGCTTGGCTGCTTCTATGGCGGATATGCTACAGAGGAAGAGACAGCAAAGACCATCAGCTCACTGTTTAACAATACAGGCTATCTCATTGATACACACACAGCAGTTGCTGCCTGTGTATATGACAAATATGTTCGCGATACAGATGATAAGACAGTTACAGTTATTGCATCTACAGCAAGTCCTTATAAGTTCACAAGAAGCGTTATGACTGCACTTGGTAAAAACGATGACAGTCTCGATGACTTCCAGCTTGCTGATAAGCTCTCTGAGGTTTCCGGAGTTGAGATACCTGAAGCCGTTACATCAATCAGAGATGCAAAGGTACTGCATAATAAGGTGGTTTCCAAGGACGGCCTTGCTGATGCAGTAAGAAGCTTTTTACAGTAATCGGATTTAATAAAAATATAAATAGAAAACGGGGGATATCAATGGGGAACAATAATGAGATAAACATTTATTCTGACAACACACCTGAGATAGTGGATCTTGCCAGATTGGTGGAGACAGCAGATGTCATTGATACCGATCTCTATACTAAGTACGACGTAAAAAGAGGCCTTCGTGATTTAAATGGTAAGGGTGTCCTAACCGGCCTTACCAATATCTCGACCATCAATGCTACCCAGCATATTAATGGTGAGACAATACCCGCAGATGGTGAGCTTTTCTATAGGGGAATCAATGTTAAGGATATCGTTCACGGAACGGCATCAAAGAGTAAATTTGGCTTTGAAGAGACAGCATATCTGCTTCTTTTCGGAAAGCTTCCCACAAAGAGCGAACTGCAGGGCTTTTGCCAGCTTCTTGGTTTTTACAGATCACTTCCTACGGGCTTTGTGAGAGATATCATTATGAAGGCTCCAAGCCGTGACATGATGAATACTCTTTCAAGAAGTGTTCTTACGCTGTATTCCTATGATGACAGTGCAGATGATGTTTCAATGCCCAATGTACTTAGGCAGAGCCTGCAGATGATAAGTCTTTTCCCGCTCCTTGCTATTTACGGATATCAGGCATATAACCATTATCACGAGGGTAAGAGTCTTTTCATTCACCCTCCGAAGGCAGAGTTGTCCACGGCAGAGCATATTCTTTACCTGCTTCGTCCGGACAGTAAGTATACAGAGCTTGAAGCAAGACTGCTTGATATATGCCTTATCCTGCATATGGAGCATGGTGGTGGTAATAACTCGTCCTTTACAACTCACGTTGTGAGCTCATCTATGACAGATACTTATTCAGTTATAGCTGCGGCTATCGGCTCTCTTAAGGGACCAAGACATGGTGGTGCCAACATCAAGGTTATTCACATGTTTGACCAGATGGAAAAAGAGCTTAAGGACTGGTCCGACGAGGAAGAGGTTAAGGAGTACTTAAAGAAGCTTCTTCATAAGGAGGCCTTTGACAAGGCAGGTCTTATCTATGGTGTAGGACATGCTATTTACTCAAAGTCAGATCCGAGAGCGGTGCTTCTTAAGGAATATACAATTAAACTTGCCAAAGAAAAGGGCATGGATAAAGAGCTTGCTCTTTATGAGATGGTAGAGAGGCTTGCGCCTGAAGTAATCAGCGCTGAGCGTAAGATGTACAAGGGTGTAAGTATTAACGTGGACTTCTATTCCGGATTTGTATATAAAATGCTGGAGCTTCCGGAGGAGCTTTTCACACCAATGTTTGCGATTGCCCGTATAGTTGGCTGGAGCGCTCACAGAATGGAAGAGCTTGCCAACAACAGTAAGATCATTCGTCCTGCATATAAGGCAGTAAGTGATGAATATCCTTATGTGCCCATGGAGGAAAGATAATATAAAAGGCCCGTAACATGGGACTTTTGGAGGATTAAGGAATTGGAAAATAAAGTTATTAAGGAAAGACTTTCTGCTCTCAGAGCAAAGATGGAGGAGAATGGCATTGACTATTATCTTATGCCCACATCCGATTACCACAACTCTGAGTACGCAGCAGATTTTTTCAAAGTGAGGGAGTATTTCTGCGGCTTCACAGGATCAAACGGTACACTTGTTGTATCTAAGAAGTGGGCCGGAATGTGGACAGACGGAAGATATTTCATCCAGGCAGAAAGAGAGATGAAGGGTACAGGAGTTACTCTTTATCGCATGGGTGAAGAGGGTGTGCCCACAATAAAAGAGTATCTCAAGGAAAATATGAAGGCAGGAGAGGTCCTTGGTTTTGACGGCAAGGTAGTTCCTGCAGCAGAAGGACTTTCCTATGAAAAGGCACTAAAAACAGTTCAGGCAAAGGTAAAATACGACAGAGATCTTGCAATGGAGGTTTGGACAGACAGACCAAAGCTCCCCTGCAATCCTATTTATATTCTTCCTGATGAACTCTGCGGTAAGAGCTTTAAGGAAAAGCTTAAAGAAGTACGTGCCACAATGACTGAGAACAAGTCTAAGGCATATCTTCTTTGCAAGCTTGATGATATCTGCTGGCTTACAAACCTTAGAGGTAACGATGTAGAATGTAATCCTGTTATTCTCAGTTACCTTTTCATCACAGAGAAAAAGACCGTTCTTTTCGTGCAGTTTGAAGAGCTTAGTGATGAGGTGCGTGCATATTGCGAGAGCAACGATATTGAGCTTGCTCCCTATAACAAGATTATCGGATGGCTTGATGAATATGAGTATGAAGGCATCACTCTTTATGACGAGAGAAATGTAAGCTATCAGGTTTACAGAACTATCAGCGATAATTCCGATAGCAGAAATGCCAAGATTAAGAACATCTTTGATCCCACAGAGATGATGAAAGCCTGCAAGAATGATACGGAGCTTAAGAATATTCGCGAGGTTTATATCCGCGACAGCGCTGCTCTTACAAAGTTCATTTACTGGGTTAAAAAGGAAGCACCTAAGGGTGAACTCAATGAGTATACTGCAGCTATGCATCTTGACGAGATGAGAGCTCAGCTTCCCGGCTTTATAGAGCTGTCATTCCCTACTATCAGTGCTTACAAGGATAATGCTGCCATGATGCATTATGAAGCAACTGAGACTTCTAACGCCGCACTTAAGGGAGAGGGCTTCCTTCTTGTTGATTCAGGCGGAACCTACATGGGTGGTACCACAGATGTAACAAGAACCATTGTTCTTGGAAAAATCTCGGCAGAGGAGAAGAAGCACTACACTCTTACAGCTGTAGGTATGCTTCAGCTTGCAAATGCAAAATTCCTTGAGGGCTGCAACGGACGAAATCTTGATATCCTTGCAAGAGGTCCGCTCTGGAATATCGGAATTGATTATAAGTGCGGAACAGGCCATGGTATCGGATATATCCTTAACGTACATGAGGGACCTCACAGCATCCGTTGGAAGTCACGCTCTGTTGAGGATGAAGCACCTCTTAAGCCCGGAATGATCATGTCTGATGAGCCCGGCGTATATATCGAAGGTAAGCATGGTATCCGTATTGAGAACATCTTAGAGGTTGTTAAGGACGTAAAGAACAGTGATGGTCAGTTCCTTAGCTTCAAGCATCTTACTTATGTGCCTCTTGACCGCGATGCAATCGATAAAAAATATCTTCAGCCAAGAGAGATAGATGCTATCAACGAGTATCAGAAGATGGTTTATGACACCATTGAGCCTCTCATTGAAGAGAAGGAAATCAAAGATTGGCTTAAGAATGCGACAAAGCCCCTTTGATGTAACGTTTTTTCATGATAAAACGCTCGAAATGAAGATTTTATGCGGTTTTTTCATTATTTCTTAAGAATTTTTAAGGATTATTCTATTGATTTGGGGCGCGTGTGATTTATAATATAATTAAAGAACTGCAGAAGCAGTTTATACGAGCCTCGAGCTCGCCTGGGATGCTCGACACTTCCGGTGTAATTTGAACCTACAGTTACTTTAAACGGGACACCTAGATTGCTGGATTGATGTCACGCCTCCGGCCCTGCACATGTGCAGACAAGCTATGGGAGAGGAAGACAGATATCGCTGCTGCGGTAACCCACCTGGCGTTTGCTAGGAGTCAAATAACCGGAACCGGCATTTCGGGTTTAAAAGAACAGTAAATCTGTTCTTTTTTTTTGCAAAATGGTATAATAAGTTATCAGAATTCAGAAAACATTCGAAAGGAGAAAGTTCCATGCTTGCTTCGCTTATTCCGCTGTTTGATGATGAGATGAAAGTCTGCGCATACTCTGTATTTGCACAGAGAGAAAACTACCTTATGAACCCGCAGCTTATGGGTACGGGTTATCTTGATAATGTAGTTAATATCGTCGGACTTGATATCGTAGATAGCATCGGCACCAATGTTCTTGCCGGTAATAAAGAGGTTTTTGTTGAGATCAATAACATCTCTTTATTTGCCAATATCGAGGACCAGTGCAAGGCACCAAAGCAGAGGATCGTTCTTCTTCTGGATAATACAGTTCTTCCTCAGGAGCCTTATCTTGCAAGGCTTTGGGATCTTAGAGGTCAGGGCTATAAAATAGCCATAAGGAAGCTGGCAGGCAACATGTTCGAGACCTTCAGACCTTTGCTTGAGATGTGTGACTATGTACTTCTTGATCATCGCAAGGTCAATATCAGAAGTGCCAAAATTTATTTCCAAAAAGCTTTTCCCAAGATTAAGCTCTGTGCTGTAAATGTAGATAGTAAGGATGATTATGAGAGACTTTCCTCAGATGGCACCTATGATCTCTATGAAGGAAGCTTTTTCCGCGTACCTGTAGAGGATTCTGAGATTTCCGTTGCACCCTTAAAGGTTACATATATCGAGCTTTTGAATGTGGTCAACGATCCTGATTTTGATCTTCAGAAGGCTGCCGATGTAATTGGTAAGGATGCGGCTCTTGTCATCTCAATGCTGGAGATGGTTAATCACATGTCTATCAACTCTGAGATAACCTCTGTCAGACACGCAGCTGCTATGCTGGGACAGAAGGAACTTAAGAGATGGATCAATACAGCAGTAACAAAAGAGCTTTGTGCCGATAAGCCAAGTGAGATCACCAGAATCTCAATGATACGTGCAAAATTTGCCGAAAATCTTGCAAGCGTATTCGATATGGCAGGCCTTGCTTCAGAGCTTTTCCTAACAGGATTGTTCTCACTTCTTGATATCATGCTAGATCAGACCATGGAGGAGTGCCTTAAGCTTGTTCACGTTTCCAAGAAAATTGAGGATGCTCTTCTTGGAAATACCGGAGAGCTTTGGCCGGTAATCAATCTGGTTTATCAATATGAGGATGCTTCCTGGCAGGAGGTTTCAAGACTTATGATTCTTGAAAATCTGGAGATGAGCAGAATCTATGAAGCATATACAGATGCACTTAAGTGGTACAGAGATCTCATTGATCCTATAAATTAACAAAAGTATGAGACTTGGCGGAGTGGCAATAAGTTGCTCCGCTTTTTATTTTATAGGAAATTCTTACGAATTTACGTTGTATTTATGCAAATTCTTTATCACATTAAAGTATCGCATTATTAATAAGTTGTGATATAATACATTCTAGTCAATTTTGGGATAAGGAGTTTTATTATGAATAACAAAAAGCCGGATCTGAAAAACGTTGACCTTAAGGTCAAGACCTACAAAGAAATGAACAAGGAAGAGCTTCAGCGTGAGGTGGCTAACCTTAAGGCGGAGTACAAGAGATACCAGGATATGGATCTTACTCTCAATATGGCAAGAGGTAAGCCCTGCCATGAGCAGCTTGATCTTTCCATGGGACTTATGGATGCTCTTAATTCTGAAGCTGATCTGTCCTGTGAAGATGGTACAGATTGCCGTAACTATGGTGTCCTTGATGGTATCCAGGAGGCAAAAGAACTGATCGGTGCCATGATGGAGAACAGTCCGGACAATATTATTATATATGGTAATTCATCACTTAACGTTATGTATGACACTGTTTCACGTGCCTATACACATGGAATCATGGGAAATACACCCTGGTGCAAGCTTGATAAGGTTAAATTCCTTTGTCCGGTTCCCGGTTATGACAGACACTTTGCAATCACTCAGTACTTTGGAATCGAGATGATTCCCGTACCCATGACTCCTACAGGCCCTGATATGGATATTGTTGAGAAGCTGGTTTCTGAGGATGAGACCATAAAGGGAATCTGGTGTGTGCCTAAGTATTCCAACCCTCAGGGTTACTCATATTCAGATGACACAGTAAGACGCTTTGCAAGACTTCGTCCTGCTGCAAGAGATTTCCGTATTTTCTGGGATAACGCTTACGGTATTCACCATCTTTACGATGACGATCAGGATTATCTCATTGAGATCCTTGCTGAGTGTAAAAAGGCCGGCAGTCCCGATATGGTTTATAAGTTCTCATCCACTTCCAAGATTACATTCCCCGGAAGTGGTATAGCAGCTATTGCCACATCTCTTAATAACCTTGAAGAGATCAAGGCACAGCTCACAAACCAGACCATCGGACATGATAAGGTTAACCAGCTCCGTCATGTGCGTTTCTTTGGCGATATAAACGGAATGAAGGAACACATGAAAAAGCACGCAGCAATAATAAGACCTAAGTTCGAAGCAGTTCTTGAGATCCTTGACAGAGACCTTGCTCCTTACGGAATCGGTGACTGGACAAGACCCAAGGGAGGTTACTTCATAAGCTTTGACGCTCCTGAGGGATGCGCTAAGGCTATAGTAGACAGAGCAAAGAAAGCCGGTGTTACAATGACAGGCGCAGGTGCTACATATCCTTATAAGAAGGATCCTCATGATAGTAATATCAGAATTGCACCTACATACCCGTCACTTGGAGATCTTCGTACAGCAATGGAGATTTTCACAGTTTGTGTAAGACTTGTTTATGCAAATAAACTTCTTGGTGAAATGGAATAAGATATGGCATTAGGATTTCCACCTATCAGTAAAAAAGATATGGAAGAGATGGGACTTTCACAGGTTGATTTTGTCTATGTGTGCGGCGATGCGTACGTAGATCATTCAAGCTTTGGAAGTGCCATCATCACAAGAACATTGGAGGCTCACGGTTATAGCGTGGGCCTTATTTGTCAGCCTGATTTTAGGGATGAAAAAAGCATCACCGTCCTTGGCGAGCCCCGCCTTGGTTTTTTGGTATCGGCCGGCAATATGGATTCAATGGTCAACCATTATACTGTTGCGAAAAAAAGAAGGCAGACAGACGCCTACAGTCCCGGCGGAGAGATGGGTAAGAGACCGGACTATGCATCGATTGTCTATTGCAATCTGATTCGCAAGGTTTATAAGAAAAATCCGATAATTTTAGGCGGAATAGAGGCCAGCCTTCGAAGGCTCGGGCACTATGATTACTGGTCAAATAAGGTGCGTCGCTCAATCCTTCTTGATTCCGGAGCAGATATCATATCCTACGGGATGGGAGAGATAAGTATAGTTGAGATAGCTGATGCTCTTGCATCCGGTATGGATGTGGCGGACATCACATTTATAAACGGCACAGTCTACAAGACAAGAAATGAAGAAAATATTTACGATGCGGTTAAGCTTCCCGAGTTTGAAGAAATAAAGGAAGATAAGAGAAAGTACGCTGAGAGCTTTGGCATACAGTATAAGAATACTGATCCCTTTAACGGAAAACGCCTCTATGAGACCTATGATAAGAGCCTTTTTGTAGTGCAGAATCCGCCTTCAAGACCCTTAACTCAGCAGGAGTTTGATGATGTTTATGAAAGACCCTATATGAGGGCCTGGCATCCGGTTTATGACAAAATGGGCGGTATCCCTGCTTTTAGCGAGATTAAATATTCAATATCCTCAAACAGAGGATGCTTTGGTGAGTGTAATTTCTGTGCCCTTACCTTCCACCAGGGCAGAATTGTTCAGGCAAGAAGCCATGAGTCAATAATAAAGGAAGCAAAGCTTTTCTTATCTGAGAAGGAATTTAAGGGTTATATCCATGATGTAGGAGGCCCTACGGCCCAGTTCAGAAAGCCTGCCTGCAAAAAGCAGCTTGTAAACGGTGCCTGCATGAATAAGAAATGCCTGTATCCGAAACCTTGCCCTAATATGAAAGTGGATCATAAGGATTACCTGAAGCTTCTTAAGGAGCTTAGAGAGCTCAAAGGGGTTAAAAAGGTATTTGTAAGGAGCGGTATCAGATTCGACTATCTTCTGGCTGATAAGGATGACTCCTTCCTCAGACAGCTTTGCAAATATCATATAAGCGGACAGCTGAGGGTTGCCCCGGAGCATATTTCAGATAATGTTCTTTCCAAGATGGGTAAGCCGTCTGTTAGTGTGTATGATAAGTTTATCGAGAAATTTGATAAGGTGAACAAGGACCTTGGAATGCAGCAGTATGCCGTGCCTTATCTTATGTCATCTCATCCCGGCAGCACTATTAAGGATGCGATAGCTCTTGCGGAGTATCTTTGCAAGCACAGACTTAATCCCGATCAGGTACAGGATTTTTATCCCACGCCGGGAACAGTTTCTACCTGCATGTATTACACCGGGATTGATCCGCTTACCATGGAAAATGTCTATGTGGCGAAGGATCCCCATGAAAAGGCAATGCAGAGGGCACTTATCCAGTACAGAAGACCTGAGAATTATGAGCTTGTTAAGGAAGCACTTATCCGTGAGCACAGAGAGGACCTGATAGGCTTTGGAAAAGACTGCCTTATTCCACCAAGGAAGGTTATTATAGATAAAGGTGGGAAGTATGGTAAGACCTCTAAGTCCGGCAACGGAAAGCAAGGTAATAGTAAGCTAGGTAACGGCAGAAGTGGCGTAAATAAAACTTCCGGCAACAGAAATAACAACTTCGCCAATAAGAATAAAGCTTCAGGAAAAAAGAAAAGAAAATAAAAAAATCCCCATTAATGGAGGAGGAGCTGTAAGGTGGGGAACCTTACAGCTCTGGTATGAAAAAAGTTTTGTTGGGGGAGTCAGAAGTCTTCGCTTCTGATATGTTTATAATACAGTTTAAATTTGACAAAAGTATGTACGAACCCTAAAAGAACCATAAGAAGTATTAGTAAAGGCTAAAGAAAATATTATAAAATCATAAACAATATCATTAAAGCAAAATAACGTAAATATATGATTGATATAGGGCGTAATTTTACAAAAACATTGTAAATATCAATGATTTACATCCCCCAGGGGGGCTTGTAATCATATTGTGTGCAACATATACTCTTCTAGAAACGTCTAAATATCTGTTTCGTTTCTAAAATATTATTCAAATATATGGAGGAGAATTTGTTATGCATATGGCTGACGCCCTGGTTACTCCCGCTGTTGCCGGAACAATGTATGTTCTGTCCACAGGAGCTGCCGCTTATTCAATCAAAAAAGTAAGGTTGGAGGATGATCCGAAGAAGATACCTGTCATGGGTGTTATGGGAGCTTTTGTATTTGCTACTCAGATGCTCAACTTTACAATTCCCGGAACCGGTTCATCAGGACATCTTTGCGGAGGTATGATGCTTTCAGCACTTCTTGGACCTTACGCAGGATTCCTTACTATGATAGGAGTTCTTCTAATACAATGTCTTATGTTTGCGGACGGTGGCCTTTTGGCGCTGGGATGCAATGTCTGGAATATGGCCTTTTACGGGTGCTTTATAGGAGCGCTTCTTATTTGGAAGCCTATCATGAAAAAAGGAGTTACAAGAGGAAAGATCGTCCTTGCATCAATACTTGGATGCGTGCTGACACTTCAGCTGGGCGCCTTCTCAGTTACACTTGAGACACTTGCTTCAGGCGTTACAGAGCTTCCCTTCTCAGTATTCCTTGCAACAATGCAGCCTATACACCTGGCTATTGGCGCAGTTGAGGGTCTTATCACAGCAGCTGTACTTACTTTTGTCAACGAAGCAAGACCTGAGCTCTTATGGGGCGTAGGCGAGAACAAGAGCGAGAGCAAGCTTACATTTAAGAAGACTATCATCGTTCTTGCAGTAGCTGCAGCACTTTGCGGCGGCGTTGTTTCACTTTTTGCATCTGCTTTCCCGGATGGTCTTGAGTGGTCCATGGAAAAGGTTGCAGGCACATCAGAGCTTGAAGCTGATGGAAGCGTATATGAAACTGCTGAAAACATCCAGACTACGACTTCACTTTTACCGGATTACGCATTTAAGGACAGCGAAGCAGCTGTAGGAACAAGCTTCTCCGGAATCGTGGGTTCTCTCATGGTTGTTATCATACTTACACTGGTATGTTATGCATTTAAATTCTTCAAAAATGGTAAGAGTGTTCAGGAGAACTAATAACTCATAGCCATTTTTAAGAAATGGTTATTTTAATGGATTCTATTGAAAAGAAGTTAAACGAATTTAAAAGCATTGAAGAATTATGGCAGCGTTCTCATTGGATGAATGACCTTCATCCTCTGGGAAAGCTGCTTATTAGCGTTATATACATTTTTACGGTGGTGTCCATAAACAAATACGCAGTGACACCGCTGATTCTTATGTCTGTCTACATCATTTTCGGTTTTGTCATCGGAGAACTTTCATTTAAAACAGGAATTTACAGGATGAGGCTGATACTTCCTCTCGTGATATTTGTGGGAGTGCTGAATCCTTTCTTTGATAAAGAGGTACTGCTGCAGGTAGGAAATATTGGTATTTCAGGGGGCGTGCTTTCCATGTTTACCCTTATGCTGAAGGGCTTCTACGCAGTACTTGCAACCTATATTCTTATTGCTACCACATCCATAGAAAAAATCTGCTATGCGCTAAGAACAGTCCATGTGCCAAAGATAATCGTAATAGTTGTTCTTCTGATCGGGCGGTATTTCTATATAATGGGCGAGGAAGCGGACAGAATAGCGACAGCCTATAAACTTAGGGCACCTAATCAAAACGGCGTGCATTACAGCGCTTGGGGCACATTGGTTGGAATGTGGCTTATCCGCAGCATGGACAGGGCAACAATAGTCTATGAGAGCATGCTTCTTAGGGGCTTTAAGGGAGATTTTTCTTCTGAAAAAATAAAAGTAAGAGTGATAGATGTCGCCTATCCTCTTATCTGGATAACGATTTTTATACTTATAAGACACAGCTATTTGTTTTTATAAATAAAGGATGTAAAGTATGCATACCGGAATACATGGTGAACTTTTAACAATTGAACATTTGAATTTTGCCTATGAAAAAAATCAGCAGGTGCTGTTTGACTTATCGCTCCACGCCAGTGACGGAGAGAGCATAGGACTCCTTGGCGCTAACGGAATCGGAAAGTCCACTTTATTAAAACTGCTTGTGGGACTTTATCTTGATTACGACGGACGCCTTGAAATAGCCGGACATGCTGTGAATAAGAAGAACCTTAACCATGTAAGAGAGCATATCGGGTATGTTTTCCAGGATTCCGACAGCCAGCTCTTTATGTCTACAGTGGAACAGGACGTGGCTTTTGGCCCAAGAAATTACGGCCTTTCTGAGAAAGAGGTAAAAGAGAGAACGGATGAAGCGCTTGCAAAGGTGCATATAGAAAATCTTAGAAATAAGCAAAACTACAAGCTTTCCGGCGGTGAGAAAAAGCTTGCGGCCATTGCAACGATTTTATCCATGGAGCCTGATATAATCCTGATGGACGAGCCATCGATTGCTCTTGATCCAAGGAACAGGAGGAACCTCATAAATATATTAAATGAGCTAAAATGCCTTAAAATAGTTGCATCCCACGATCTTGATTTTATAATGGATACATGCGAAAGGGTTGTTCTTTTGCATGATGGTACTATAATAGCTGATGATAAAGCAGAGATCATCCTGAGGGATAAGGAACTTTTGGAAAGTCACGGACTTGAGCTTCCACTTAGATTTCAGAATTATTGATAGTAGAGTTTTAAAGGAAACAGATATGAAGAAAAAACAGACACACACCCACGAGCATACACATGAAGGTCACGAGCATGTGCATGACCACGGACATTTTCATTCTCCGGAGGAGAAGAAAAAGCAGATAAACAGACTGAGCAGGGCAATCGGTCATCTCAATCATGTAAAGCTTATGATTGAAAATGATGATGACTGCGCAGATGTTCTTATGCAGCTTTCCGCAGTGAATTCGGCACTTAAGAATCTGGGTAAGGAAATTATAAATGAGCATATGACTCACTGCATAACCCATGCTATCGAGGATGGGGACACAAGAGCGGTTGAGGAATTCCAGAAGGCAGTTCAGAAGTTTATCTAAATTAAATGAGGTTTTATGGATAATAAGAAAAAAACAGCACTCATAGCCATGAGCGGAGGCGTAGACAGCAGTGTTGCTGCGCAGCTTATGGCACAGAGAGGCTTTTCCTGCATCGGTTGTACCATGCGATTATATGAAAACGACATGATAGGCGAGGATCTTTTCGGAACCTGCTGCAGCCTTAAGGATACTGAGGATGCCAGAGCGGTTACAGAGAAAATCGGAATTCCCTATTACATCTATCATTATGAAAACGAGTTCAGGGAAATGGTAATAGAGCCATTTGTGTGCAGCTATGAAAGGTGCGAAACTCCCAATCCCTGCATAAGATGCAACAAATATCTTAAATTCGATATCCTTTATAAGAAGGCCATGGAGTTGGACTGTGATTATATCGTTACCGGTCACTATGCGAAAATAGAGGAGAAGGACGGACATTTTTATCTGAAAAAGGCTGCGGACCTTTCAAAGGATCAGAGCTATGTTTTATATGATTTAACTGAGGAGCAGCTTTCACACACAGTATTTCCTCTTGGTGATTTTCATAAGACTGAGGCGAGACAGATTGCAGAGGAAAAGGAATTTGTCACATCCCACAAGAGCGATTCGCAGGACATCTGCTTCGTACCGGATGGTGACTATGCATCAATGATAAAGCGGTATAGGAATAAGGAATATCCCGGCGGTGATATCGTCGATAAGGATGGAAATGTTATCGGTCATCACAACGGACTGATCAACTATACAATCGGTCAGAGACGCGGCCTTGGTGTGGCGTCAGAGAAAAGACTCTATGTGACAAAGCTTGATATAGAGAAAAATCAGGTGGTGCTGTCAGATAATGAGGATCTGTTCAAGACGGATCTCACGGTTAGAGATTTTCACTGGATCACAGGAGAGCTTCCAAAGGGAGATATCAGATGCAGCGTGAAGATCAGGTATAAGCATAAAGAACAGCCTGCCACAGTTACACTTCCGGAAAAAGAAGGCGGAGTGGCACATATTTCATTTGATGAGCCACAAAGAGCCATAACCGCAGGACAGTCCGCGGTATTATACGACGGGGATATAGTTCTTGGCGGAGGAATAATCGATCACGCAGATTAATTTTTTTCATAAAACAGTTAGTAAATGGCCTGAATGTGTATCGACCACAAAAGTTAGAATATGTCTGATTTTTGGAGAGGGCACATCAGGCCTTAATTATTTCAATAAAAGCGTGGAGGAGTCTGCCTGTGAATCCCCAGATTACGGGAGACGTATCTTCATAAATCCACATATCATATTTCTGGGCATGCCAGTTGTAGGTACTTTTGCCGCCTGTTACTTTCTCTATGGGGAAATCCGCAGGCGGTATTACTTTGCGCTCCATGGGATAGTGGGATGGAGTATGCTCGATAAAATACGAGATTGGATAAGTGATGATTCTTTCCACCTCATCGGATGAAAAGCTGCCATTAAACTGCTTAACCATGCAGACAAAGGGATAGACATATGCTCCTGTCGGGCCCGGAAGAGGCGGCAACTGGCATAGGATATCAAGGAACTCATCGAAGACTTCCGAACTTTCTGATGATAAAGCATTTGAACAGTTGCTTTTATCGACATTTCCTAAAGACATTGCTGCAAGCTTCTCCGGATATAATTCCTCCATAAACTCTCTGATTGCAGCATCTCTAGGCGTCTCGCCCTCCTCAATCTTACCTCCCGGAAAACAAATCTCTCCCGGCTGGAATTTTAGTTTATGGGAACGTTCCTCGAAAATCACATGCAGCGCACCGTCTATTTCCACAAGTGGTATCATCACGGCATACTTGCCATCAAATGATTGAGAATAATTCTTTAGTTTATCAAGGATTTCATTTTTCATTGAAGTGCTCCTGATATGTCATTTTTAAATATGCTTTTGTCCGTTTATCACTTTACCTTGTCACATTAAAATGATAGCATATTAACATAATTTAATAAAAGAATAGCTATGTGGAAATTGAAGGGGTGTGCCACTGGGGACGGTTCTTTTTGGCACGCTTCAGCGTGCCAAAGAGAACCGTCCCCAGTGGCACACCGAGAACCGTCCCCAGTGGCACACCGAGCGAGAACAACAGCTGAAGGGACTGGTGTGCCAAAGAGAACCGTCCCTGGTGGCACACCCACATAGTAATAGAGGAAGAAATGGACAGAAAAAGTATAATCATCAGAACCAGTATTATTGGAATCATCACCAATTGTCTTTTAGCAGGCTTTAAGGCAGCAGTCGGAATATTATCGGGGTCAATTGCAATCGTACTTGATGCAGTCAATAACTTAAGTGATGCGCTGTCATCAATCATCACAATTGTTGGAACAAAGCTTGCAGGCAAAGCTCCGGACAGGAAGCATCCCCTTGGATATGGAAGAATTGAGTATATAAGTGCAGCCATAATATCCGTAATCGTACTTTATGCCGGAATAACTTCTTTTGTTGAATCAGTAAAAAAAATCATACATCCGGAGCTTCCAAGCTATGGCGTACCTTCACTTATCATCGTGGCAGATGCTATAGTGGTAAAGATAGTTCTTGGAACCTATGTTAAAAAGACAGGTGAGAAGGTTAATTCCGACTCCCTTATAGCATCAGGAGAGGATGCAAAGCTTGATTCGGTTATCTCAGCATCAACTCTGGTTGCGGCAATCATTTTTATTTTTAGCGGAATATCTCTTGAAACATGGCTTGGCGCGATCATCTCCATCATAATTATAAAAGCAGGCTCAGAAATGCTGAGGGATACTCTTTCTCAGATATTGGGTGAAAGAATGAGTCCTGAATTTACACAGAACATAAAGAAAACAATCGCGACCTTTAAAGAAGTAAATGGTGCCTATGACCTCCTTCTTCACAATTATGGTCCCGATAAGATTGTCGGCTCAGTGCACATAGAGGTTCCGGAGGACATTACAATCAAGAGACTTGATTCACTTCAGCGCGAGATTGTAATGAAGGTTTACGAGGAGCATGGCGTAGCCTTAGAGGCCGTTGGAATTTATTCTCAGAATAGTGATAATTCCGTTGCCGGTAAGCTTCATAATGATATTGTAAGAGTTATCAAAAAACATGAACATATAAAACAGATCCACGGATTCTATCTTGATGAAGTCCGTGATAGAGTATCCTTTGATATGGTCGTGACCTTCGATGAGAAGGATGTGGAGAAGCTTCGCAGGGATGTCTACGATGAGCTTAGAGCAGAATTTCCTGAGTATGATTATATTATCAATATTGACAGGGATATTAGTGATTGAAACACTTGCAAAGCACAGGGGATATAGTTTACAGTTTTATCTGTTAAAACAAAATTATTTAAACAAAGGAATGGTATGAAAAATGAGCAATGAGAGGGGAAGCTTTGGTTCAAGGCTTGGTTTTATATTGGTAAGTGCGGGATGTGCCATCGGCATTGGTAACGTATGGAAATTTCCGTATATCACAGGCGCAAACGGCGGCGCTATATTTGTTCTTTTTTATCTGTTATTTCTTGTAATAATGGGTGTGCCGATTCTCACAATGGAGCTGGCTGTAGGAAGAGCCAGCGGTAAAACTATAGTAAGAGGCTACGAAGCCCTGGAAAAACCGGGATCAAAGTGGCATATTCACGGATGGTTCTGCGCTCTTGGCTGCTACCTTCTTATGATGTATTACACCAACGTATCAGGCTGGATGCTGAATTATTTTTATAAATTTGCTACAGGAAAATTCGATGGTGTTGCTACAGAGGCCGTAGGAGATGTTTTTGGTAACATGCTTGCAAATCCCAACGAGATGGGGATTTTCATGACCCTTACCGTTATCTTCGGATTTGGAGTTCTGCTTCTTGGCGTAGAGAACGGACTTGAGAAGGTTACCAAGGTAATGATGATCGGCCTTCTTGTTCTTATTATGGTTCTTGCCATTCATTCTGTGTCTCTTGAAGGGGCAGGCGAGGGTATAAGATTTTATCTGCTTCCAAGCCTTGAAAGAGCAAAGGAGGTTGGCTTTGGCAAGGTGATAACAGCTGCCATGAACCAGGCTTTCTTTACACTCAGCCTTGGTATCGGTGCTATTGAAATTTTCGGAAGCTATATGTCAAAGGATCATGCCCTTACAGGTGAGTCCATCAGAATATGTGCCCTTGACACCTTTGTGGCTATTATTTCAGGACTTATTATTTTCCCTGCATGCTTCAGCTATGATGTTCAGCCTGATCAGGGTCCGGCACTTATTTTCATAACTCTGCCTAAGGTATTTATCAACATGCCTATGGGAAGAGTGTGGGGAACAATGTTCTTCATGTTCATGACATTTGCAAGCTTTTCAACCGTTACAGCGGTATTTGAGAATCTTATAGCGATAATTACCGATACCTTTGGAATCAGCAGAAAAAAATCAATTTTCATCAACTGTATCGTAGTATTTATAACTAGTATTCCTTGCGTGCTCGGATACAACCTCTGGAGCAACCTTCACATCATCGGTGGAAGAGATGTGCTTGATTCCGAGGATTTCCTTGTAAGCAATATCCTTCTTCCTGTTGGTGCCCTGATTTTCCTTCTGTTCTGTGTGAGCAAGCATGGATGGGGCTTTGATAACTATTTGGAAGAGACCAATACCGGTGTCGGAATGAAGATGTCAAAGGCCTTTAAGACCTACTACAAATATGTACTTCCTGTACTTATCATGGTGATCATTATACAGGGATTGATGCAGTAATCTGATAGACAAAAAAGCGATAAATATTCAATAAAATCAAGCAGTGAAGCCATACATGAATTAATGGTTTCACTGCCTTTTTTTACTTTGTTTTTTTCTTGTTTTTTAATAATTTATTACTACTTATTTAATTTAAGTGTTGGCAGGGTTCATATAGAATAAAGATAGTTATTGAAAATGTGGGGTACCATGTATGGTTAATTGGAATTTCGATTATGTTATTCCAAGCCTGTTGATGTTAATTGTAATAATGGGCTTCTATTTTGCGCTTCCCAGATTGCCAATACGAATGAATAAGCTGTTTTTGGCGATCCTGGTCAATGAAGCTATAGTAATCTTGTTTGATATCATATCAAGCTGGGCAGACAATAATTATCAGGTTATTTCAACGCCTATATTGATATTATTAAACGCGGTCTTCTTTATTTCCTTTGCTGCAAGAATGTACCTTTACTACTGCTTTACAGCAGCTCTTTTAAGGGTTGATACCTATGCTAAAAGAATCCACACAATAATTGTAGCTTTACCCATTGTTTTCCTTCAGCTACTGGTGCTGATAGGCTTTGTTCATGGAACAATTTTCTATATAGATGATACAGGATATCACAGGGGACCTTTCCATGGTCTTATCTATGTTGTCTCTTTTTTCTATGTGATCTATTCGTTTATTATCATGTTCAGATTAAGGGACAGGATCAGAAGAAAAAGAGAGCGATATGGAATTTTCTTCTTTAACTTCATCATTTTCGTAGGACTGATTTTTAGATATTCATTGCCAAAAGTACTGTTATTCGATACCTTCTGTATGATGTCGGATATGGTTATTTATCTGGTGTTTGCAAACCCTGAGGGCTTTCTTGAAAGACGAAGCTATGCCTTTAATTCCAAGGCACTTAGGAGTTATGTTGAAGAAAATCTTGGTAAGCGCGGCTTTAAAATGCTTGCCTTTGTCTTGAATGATTATCATGATATGCGAGAGATATACGGCGGAGTTCAGATGGATCAGGGTATTGCTCTTATTTCTTCGCATCTCATTAAGTGCTATCCTAAATGCCTGAATTTCTATTACAACAATGGAAGATTTATCATTCTTGGTGATAACAAAACGGAGTTTGAGGTTATCCATGAAGAACTAAGAAACAGGTTCAAGATGCCATGGCGTGCTTTTAATGCAGAGCTGTATTTGGATGCCTGCTATGCGATTGTGGACTGCAATAAAGCATATAGAAGTGTGGATGAAGTATTTAATACCCTAAATCTCCTTTTAGATAAGACTGAAAGCATGGGTGATGATTACAACATCCTCTCTGATGAGGGAACGCTACAGGATTACGAGGACAGACTTGATGTTAAGAAAGCACTGGAATATGCCGTTGATAACGATAAGGTAGAGGTATTTTTACAGCCGCTGTTGAATTCTGTTACAAGAAAAGTTATCGGTGCTGAAGCACTTTCCAGAATCAGAGATGCTGATGGGAAAATTATTTCTCCCGGCGCATTTATTCCGATAGCGGAAATGAATGGACGAATAAATCAGCTTGGAGAGCAGGTATTTGAAAAGGTATGTAAATTCATAGCATCAAATGATCTGGAAAGTCTGGGACTCGAATTTATCAACGTAAATCTGTCACCTATCCAGTTCATGAGATCGGATCTTGTAGATCGCTTTTCATCAATAATTCGCAAATATGAGGTTAATCCTAATCTGATTCATCTGGAGATTACGGAAGTTTTCATAATGGATGAGTTCCTTATGGAGAGACAGATCCAGATCATGCAGAAGTCCGGTTTTAAATTCGTTCTTGATGATTATGGAAAGGGCTATTCCAATATTTCAAGAATGAAGAGAAGTCCTTTTATAAACATCAAGCTGGATATGGAGGTTGTCTGGGATTATTGTAAAGAGCCCGATACTATTCTTCCCATGATGGTAAAGGCCTTCAAGGGAATGAATTTCGGTATTACAGCTGAAGGAATCGAGACAGAACAGATGGCCCGGGAAATGACTTCTCTGGGAGTTGATTATCTTCAGGGAATGCTGTTTTCACCTCCGATACCATCCGATGAATTTGTTCAAAAATACAGGAACCAAAATAAAATAGAATAAATCGGCAGCTCGCAAGGCTGTCGATTTTTAATTTGTAAAGGTGTATTATAGATAAGTCGGGCAAGCGACATAATATTTTGGATTAAAGGTAGAGATATGACTAAGTTAATATTATTTATTTTTAATTCTGTTTTATTGGGCGTAGGTCTTGCTACGCGGTTGTTACATTCGTTATCTGCATCGTCGGTCTTAAGATCGGAAGAAAATTTGGACTTAAGCTTGCAGGAAGAGCTACTATTTTGGGTGGAATTATCCTGATCGGAATCGGAATCGAGATTTTTGTTAAAGGATTTTTGGGACTATAATTTTTCATAAAAATAAAACAGAACGGGAGTAGTGAAAATGGCTAAAATCACCAGCTTGGAGCAGCTTACAACGAACAAATTCCTTAATCTTTTTCATGCAAAGGGAGTTAATGATAAGGGACATGAGAGCAACTATTTTGTGGCATCAAGGAACAAGGACAAGTCCGGACTGATGATCACTACTCATGAAAACGTGGCAGACGGAGTTGGAATATATGCTCTTTACGGCGAGAAGCATGATAAAGTGGTTATGGTTAAGCAGTACAGATATCCAATTGACGGTTATATCTATGAGTTTCCTGCAGGCCTTTGTGAAAAAGGAGAGGACTACAGAGAAGCTGCTGTAAGAGAGCTTCACGAGGAAACAGGCCTTAACTTCCATCCCATAAATGTTGATAAAATGTATGAAGCACCGCGTTTTTCATCTGTAGGAATGACGGATGAATCAGTAGCTATGGTGTTTGGTTATGCTGATGGTGAAATAACTGATAAATATCAGGAGCCCACAGAGGAAATTCAGGTGGTTTTGGCAGATAAAGACGAAGTCAGAAGGATTCTCAAGGAAGAGCATGTAGCCATGCCTGCAGCAATGCAGCTTTATCATTTCCTTGCAGATGATGACCCCTTTGCTTTCTTAAATATTTGAGAGGATGAAGCTATGTCTATTAGAGAAAATCTTGAGATTGTAGAGAAAAACATACAGGCAGCCTGTGAGAGAGCCGGCAGAGACAGGAGCGAGGTTACACTTATCGCAGTAAGTAAGACCAAGCCGGTTTCGGATATCAGGGAAGCCATGAGCTGCGGCATTACTGTTTACGGAGAAAATAAGGTTCAGGAGATAAGGGATAAGACAGAGGAGATTAAGGAATCCCTTAACTGGCACATGATAGGACATCTTCAGACCAACAAGGTTAAGTATCTTCCGGGAAAAGTATGCATGATTCATTCCGTGGATAAGATGAGTCTTGCAGAAGAAATTGAGAAGCAGGCTGCAAAGCATGACCTTGTAATGGATGTACTTTGTGAGGTGAACATGGCAGGAGAGGATTCCAAGTTTGGGCTTTCTCCCGAGGAAGCTCCGGACTTTGTTAAGAGCATAGCTTCTTTTCCTCATATAAGGGTAAGAGGACTTATGACAATCGCTCCCTATACCGATGATCCCGAGACCAACAGACCTTACTTCAAGGCTCTTAAGAAGATGCTTGATGACATCAACGCTGAAAACATCGAAGGTCTCCACCTTGATACCCTTTCAATGGGAATGACAGGCGATTATGAGGTTGCTATAGAAGAGGGTGCAACCTTTGTCCGAGTTGGCACAGGAATCTTTGGTGAGCGTAATTATAATATTTAATCAATACACGATTTTATGTAAAATTCATATTTATTTTATTGATGATACGATGTCAGACCTTTAGAATAAATTTATAAATAGTTATACTAAGGGGACGAATATGCTTAGAACTATGCCATTAACGAAAAATCTCACATTGGATCAGATCAATAATCTGATAGACACAGGTCATGCGTTTATTTCTCCCTTTGGCCTTAACAGGACTGCATATATTGTTATTAATCACAGACCCTTCATGGTAGTAGTTACTGATGTTTCGATAAATGCAATACAGCTGTCCGGGTCCTGGTACAATTGGGATGAGCTGGAAAAAATGGGCGGTGTTTTCGAGTCTGAGTTTGAAGCCCTAAAGGCAGTAGCAGGCGGGGCATAAATAGAAAAAGACAAAATTAAAGTGCAGGTAGATGTAATTTCTACCTGCACTATTTTTGGGGGATTATGTTATTTTTAATAAGTCATGCTCTTGCGTGCTTTTTGTGATAAAGATCTGTATCGGCCCTTGCTATAAGTGAAGGGATCGGAACAGGATTAGCATAATCATATTCAGCAATTCCCACGCATACAGAGAGGTTATAGGGAACATCAGCTTTATCATTGTAGAGCTTAACGTTTGAACGAATCTTTTCGGATAACCAGTTTACTTCGCCCTTATACTCGGTCTCAGCGATTACAATGAATTCATCACCGCCAAAGCGTGATACAAAGAATCTGTTTCTGTGAGCAATGCAGGCATCCTTCATGGCATTTGCAACACGTACAAGAACTCTGTCACCCTCCATGTGTCCGAAGGAATCGTTTATATCCCTGAAATGGTCTATGTCTATGATCATCAGATACAGTGAAAGGTTGGGCGATGGATTCTTCATTTTGCGAAGGAGATATTTGTGCATCTGATTTCTGTTATTTACCTGTGTGAGAGAATCCATGGATATGAGATTCTCAAGGGTTGTCAGGTAGATCATCAATATTGAAAAAGATGCACCGTAGCACATAAAAGGAATATACATAAATATCGCCTGCAGTACGCCGGTAATGATAGGTATCAGCGGGAATATACCAATTGTAAGGTATACCATGTGATCTAAATAGCGGCCCTGGGTAAATGCCTTGTAAAAGCCCTTTGCCGATGAATAAAGCATGTAACCGAAGGGAACAAGCAAAAGAACAGCATAGAAGGGACCGTAGTGTATGTGATTGTTTTCATCGAAATGAAATACCAGACCCGTGAAGGAGGCTGTCACAATGAGCACTAATGTTACGATGATCGGTATGGATGCGATGAACATCCATTTTTTGGTGAACATCGCTTTATCTCTTTGCAAAACTTCGCAATAAACAAACCAGAAATATGAACTGCATACTATGAGAACATAGGGAATGATGCTGGACACAATCATGGCAGCATGACCTACAGGAACGATTCCGCTGTCTAAGAATATCCACATACTATCTGTGAAAAAATATGTCATCAAAACGATAATCAATCTTCTCAGAATAACAGTAGATGTCTGCCTGTCGATACTATGATTGATTTTATAGAGTATAAGTCCCAAACATAAAAAACATGAAAGATTTGCCTGAATGTAATAAAAAACTTCTGTCACAAGATTTCTCCCAAATATTTTAATTTAGAAAATATTTTAGCACGATTAGTACCCGATTTTTACATAGCTATAAAATAATTTATACATTTTTTATGATTATTTCAGCAAAAAGGCTAGTTATGAAAGCTTACGAAAAGAAATTTCGGAAACTACGAAAAGTTTTCGCTAAAATAAGAAAGAACTTACGAAAAGATTTTTTTCATTGTACAATAATAATTAATTGTAAAAATAGTGACAAAATTTATAGAAACGAGGGTATTTATGGGACTTAAAATTCTTGAATGTAAGACGGAGTACAGGGTTAATCCTCTTGGAATTGACACATCTTCGCCTCGCTTTTCATGGAAACTTGAAAGCGATGAGAAGGATACTCTGCAAAAATCTGCGAAAGTAATCGTAAAAAATGAAAGTGGAGAGATTGTCTGGGATTCAGGCGAAATAGAAAGCTCGGATTTTTCGGAAGTATGCTATGAAGGAGAGGCTCTTAAAGCCAAAACCTGCTATAGCTTTGATGTGACTGTTACTGATAATCATGGAAGAAGCTCAGAAAGTAAAGGGAACTTTTTTGAGACAGGCTTCATGATGGACCATGAGGACAGCTTTGGCGGTGCAAAGTGGATCGGGCCTTCTGAGTATTCGCTTAGCTCTGATGTATACGGAGTTTTTGGACTGACAGCCAGGTTCAGAATTCATGAGGGTACATCGAAATTCGCAGTAGTACTTGGAAGAAACGATAAGAGAATAAAGGATAGGGAAAATTACTTTAAGTTTGAGCTTGATGTAAAAGAGATTCCTGCAACGCTTAGAATCTACAGAGTGGGAATCCTTCCTGAGGACACTGCTGATAAGCCGCTTGTTGAGGTGCTCGTTAAGGACTATGACGATCCTGAGAAAAAGGACGTTTTGACAGAAGCAAACAGATATGAGGAGCATGAGCTTTTCATTGATGTAAGAGGTAACGGAGCATACACAGTTCTTGACGGTAAGCGCATAGATGTATCTAAAGACAGATCCTTCTTTGGAGAGATTGAGGCTCCAAGAGCGCTTAATCCTATAGGAACAAATGATGTAAACACATTCCCGAGACTTAATGAGCTTGGTGTTTTCATGGAAAAGGGACAGGGGGCAGACCTTTACAGTATTGAGGTTAAGAACCTCAGAAAGCCTTACGGTGTTGTTTACAGTGATAAGAATACATATACCTTTGATGAAAACAGAAGTGATAGCGACAGTACAGCATGCATCTATGGAACAGCTTCTGAGGATCTTATGCTCACAAAGGATCCGAGTCACACCTCTATTCCTATGCTCAGAAAAGAGTTCGAGCTTTCAGATAAGAAGATTAGGAAGGCAAGACTTTATGCCACCGCAAGAGGTATCTATGAGTGCAGGGTAAACGGAAGTAAGGTTACAGACACCTGGTTTAATCCCGGTGCTACTCAGTATGACAGACATCTTTTCTATCAGACCTACGATATTACAGAGCTTTTGAAGAGCGGAAAAAATGCCATCGGTGTAATTCTTGCATCAGGCTGGTGGAGCGATGCCCAGACCTTTGTCCTTGGCAATTATAACTACTATGGTGATAAGGAATCCTTCCTCGGTCTTATCGAGGTTACCTACGAGGATGGAACCGTAGCAAGTATTCCCACAGAGACAGATACTTGGAAATACTACGGCGAAGGTCCTTACACTTATGCCGGATTTTTCCATGGTGAGCACTATGATGCCACAAGAGAGGATAAGGTTAAGGGCTTTTCCGAAGCAGCTTATAATGACAGCGATTGGGAGAAGGCTGTAGAGATCGAGCCTACGCCCATCTATCACGAAGAGACCATGTCATCAGGTCCTGTGGTATGGCCTGAAGTAAATATTGAAAAGACCTCTCTCATAGGACAGGCTTGCGACGGCGTAAAGGCATCCTACGAACTTACAGCGCTTTCAGTAAGCGAAGTTTCAGATGGCGTCTACATTTATGACATGGGTGTAAACGTAGCAGGTGTACCTAAGCTGCGACTTCACGGAGAAAAGGGAAATACAGCGACCCTTAGGTATGCAGAGCTTCTCTATCCGGACATCCCTGAGTTTGAGGGAAAAGCCGGCACAATGATGGTTGAGAACCTTAGAGATGCTGACTGCACAGACCTTTATACCTTTAAGGGAGATGAAAGCGGCGAAGAGTATACGCCTGCCTTTACCTTTAGAGGCTACAGATATATCGAAATATCCGGAGTTTCCAAAAAGCCTGAGCTTTCAGATGTGAAGATGCTTGTTTTATCATCGGCATTTGATATGACATCATCTCTTGAAACTTCGGATGAGCTTACTAACAAATTTATACAGAATGTCAGAAGATCCCAGCAGTCCAACTTTATCAGTATCCCCACAGACTGCCCTCAGAGAAACGAGAGAATGGGATGGGACGGCGATACATCCATATTTGCAAGAACAGCCATGTTCCATGCGGACACCAGGCTTTTCTATGAAAACTGGCTCATGTGCATGAGAGACCTTCAGGATGAAAGCGGAAAATTTCCGGATATCGCTCCTGTTGGCGGCGGCTTTGGCGGTTATACCTACGAGAGCTCAGCTATCCATGTAACCTGGGAGCTTTTCCAGCAGTATGGCGATGTGAAGGTAATTCGTGATAACTACGATGCAATAAAGCTCTATATGGATTACTCCGCAGGGTTGTGGGAGCAGGGAGACCTTGGGGGAGGCTTTACACTTGGTGACTGGCTTGCTCCGGAGGAGACAGATATATCTCTGATTTGCCATGCTTTTTACGGCTACAACGCCTATACAATGGCCCGTATGGCAAAGGCTATAGGAAAAGATGCTGATGCTGCAGCATATCAGACGCTCTACGAGGAACTGAAGGTTTCCTTTAATGAGAAATATTTTGATAAGGAAACAGGAAAAACAAAGGATGATACACAGTGCTCCTACGCGCTCCCTCTGTCCTTTAAGATGGTTACTGATGAGATGAAGAAGCTTGTGGGCGACAGATTATCTGATGCCACAAAGAAGACGGGATATCTTGTGAAAACCGGTTTCTTTGGAACGGCGCCTCTTAATCCAATGCTTACAGAGACGGGCCACAGCGACGATGCCTATAAGCTTATGTCTCAGAAGGGCTGTCCTTCCTGGCTCTATCCCGTTACACAGGGGGCTACAAGTATATGGGAGAGATGGGATTCCTTTACAATTGAGAACGGCTTTGGCGGCCACAACAGCATGAATTCCTTCAATCACTATTCTCTGGGTGCGGTTATAGAGTGGTTCTATATGTACGCTCTTGGAATTATGAGAGATGAGGATGCACCGGGCTACAGACATTTCACGGTTAAGCCCTATATGGATAAGACCTATTCCTATGTGAAGGGACATTTCACAACGCCATACGGAGTTATCAGGGCAGGCTGGGAGCATTCAGAGGACGGCAGCTACGTTTACAGACTTGAAGTTCCTGCAGGCAGCAGTGCAACTGTTATGATGCCGGGAAAAGAGGCAGTGGAAGTAGGAAGCGGTATACACGAATTTAGATAAAATGGGAGTTATTTTGAAATGGGTTCAGCAGTACTTGAATGTATAAAGGGGGAAAATGGCAACTACGTGTTGCCATTTTTCTGGCAGCATGGCGAAGATGAGGCTGTGCTTAGAAAATATGTAAATGTAATACATGATGCCAACATAAAGGAGATGTGCCTTGAAGCAAGACCTCATCCCGATTATGCGGGGGACGGCTGGTTTCATGATGTCGACATCATTATGGATGAAGCAAAAAAGCTTGATATGAAGCTGTGGATTTTGGATGATGCTCATTTCCCAAGCGGACAGGCAGCAGGCAAAATGGCAGATGCAGAGCCTGAGCTTTGCAAGCAGTTCCTTGAATACACCTGCGTTGATGCGGCAGGACCCAAAAAGCAGGTGACAATCGATGTGGCAACAGCTGCAAAACACTACGACAGTCCTTTTGCTCCCGCAAGTCCCTTTGGCGGCGGAGAGAAAAGAAAATTCGATGATGATGAGCTTTTTGCAGTGATCGCATCAAGGGTTGATGGCAAAGAGGATGATATCTATCACTTGGATGACAGCCTTATTGATCTTACAGATAAAGTAAATGACGGGATCCTCAACTTTGATGTGCCTGCTGGCGTATGGCGTATTTTCATAATCTACGCCACAAGAAATGGCGGCGGAAGAGGAGGATATGTAAACTTCCTCAGTAAAAAGTCCTGCCGTATCCAGATAGATGCCTGCTATGAGCCTCATTATGCCCATTATAAGGACGATTTTGGAAAAACTATCCTTGGCTTTTTCTCAGATGAGCCTGAAATCGGTAACGTGACAGGCTATAACGGAAGTGACGCTGCTATCGGTAATCATGATATGCCGCTTCCCTGGAGTGAGGAAATGCCCGGGGAGATGACAGAGAGGTTTGGAGCTGATTACAGAAGGCTTATTCCTGCGCTTTGGATGCCTGTTGGAAGCGATGAGTTCACAGCTGATATTCGCACAGGCTTTATGGATATCGTAAGCAGACTCTGCAGCCGCAATTTTGGAGAGCAGATAGGTCAGTGGTGCAGGGAGCACGGCGTTAAGTATATTGGTCACATAGTTGAAGATAACGATAACAGTACAAAGCTAGGTTCATCTCAGGGACACTACTTCCGTTCACTTTGGGGACAGGACTTTGCAGGTATCGACGACATCGGTGGTCAGGTAACTGAAGGCGGCGCAGATATAAGCCACAAGGGACTTTTGGGACTTGGCGCTGACGGAGAGTTCTATCACCACGTTCTCGGAAGACTTGGCACTTCTTTAGCTGACCTTGATGAGAAAAAGCATGGTGATACCATGTGCGAGATTTTTGGAGCCTACGGCTGGGAAGAGGGAACAAGACTCATGAAATATGAGCTTGATCATTTCCTTGTAAGAGGTGTGAACCACTTTGTGCCTCATGCCTTCAGTCCCAAGGATTTCCCGGATTTTGACTGTCCGCCTCATTTTTATGCCCATGGAAAGAATACGCTGTATAAGCCCTTTGGAGAGCTTATGCTTTATCTTAACCGCGTGGCGCACCTTATTTCCGGCGGTAAGCATTTGGTAGAAACTGCGGTTTTATATCATGCAGAGGCTGAGTGGTCCGGAATGAAGTACATGGACTGCGCAAAGGTAGCAAGAAAGCTGGATGAAGCTCAGATTGATTTTGACATTATTCCTGTGGACGCCCTTGCAGATGGCGGAGAGTATAAGCCGGAGCTCAAAAAAGAAGGACTTTTAATTAACGGACATCTCTTTAAGACTCTGATAATCCCGGGAACCGAATTTGTTCCGGAGGAGCTTTCTTCGTTTTTGGAAAAGGCTAAGGATACTGAGCTTACGGTTGTTTTTGCAGGCTTTGGACCAGAAGACGCCGATATCTGTGAGCTTACAGAGGTTGCTGATATTGCAGCTAAAAATCTTACAGAAAACGCTGTTGTTACTTCGGATACCTTTAAGGATCTTAGAATTTACAACTACGAAAAGAACGGTGATAGGCTTTATCTTATTTCCAATGAGAGCATCAGCGAGACCTTTGACGGAACGGTTAAGCTTCCTGTATCGGGAACGGTTTATCAGTATGATGCCTTTAAGAACAGAATCCTTACTACAAGTTGTGAGGAGGGTCAGGTGAGCCTTGCACTTCACCCTTACGAGATGGCCATAATTGTCGTTCCTGAGGATAATGCTGAGTTTGAGGCAAATGCCATAACACTTCCAGAGGTGGACGAAAAGGGAATTCAGATCGAGGGACCCTTCAAGGTATCCTTTACAAGCAATGAGGAATATCCGAACTTCAAGGATGAGGTTACTGTAGATGAGCTTAGAAATATCCTTGAGATACATCCTGATTTTTCGGGAATAATCAGATATGAGACAAGCTTTGAGGGCAAAAAAGAAGCAGCCTATCTGCATCTTGAAGATGTATTTGAAGCTGCTGAGGTTTGGATAAATGATGAATATGCAGGCTCTGCACTTTGTCCGCCCTATGTATTTGAGATTGGTGGACTTGTGAAGGATGGTACAAATATGCTGAGAATAGAAGTCAGAACTACTCTTGAGCGCATGGTTCACAAGATGACCGGGGGAAGAGGCTTCTTTGGCCCCGATATCAAGGCGGTTTCACCCAGCGGAATCGTGGGAGATGTAACTTATTTCTTATGCTCCGATCTGTAAGCGTTAGGTGTAAGTCCCGTTGTTTTCTTAAACTGCTTACTAAAATATGATACGTTTGAAAAGCCGGTCTTGTCGGCTATTTCCTGTGAAGAAGCTGCTGTGTTTAACAGTAGCTTCTTTGCAATTGCGATTCTTTCTCCGTTTATGTAGGAGGATAGCACTTCCCCTGATTCCTTATGGAAAACGTATGACAGGTAATCCGGAGAGATGTGAACAGCCTCTGCAATAGTAGTTCTTGAAAGATCTGTATCGTCGATGTGATCTTTTATAAAAAGCTTAACCTGCTCAACAATATTCTCCTCAGGATTCTGGCTTGTAAGCAGGTCTGATGCACTTCTAAGAAGAGAATTTGCCCACTGCAAAAGTCCCTCTGACGAGGTGGTGATGGTGCGTGGGTCTGTAGCGTGGGTCATTTGCGATGATATATTCATAGGAGAACAGTTTTTCTGTACAAGCACAGTAAACACTGCTGACATAAGACCGTAATATATAGACCTAAGGAGTCCCGCGGAAAAGGTTGAATCAGTTTTCATGAGTAGGCCTCTGATATCCAGAAGGATGTCATCTGCTCTGTTCATGGAGAGAAGCTCTTCCCATTTTGCAATATCGATCTGTTCTGAGTCCGATGCGGTCTTAGCGGAAATGGAATCCATCGGCACATTTGCGATGGAGATAACCTTGTTCTCCGATGTGAGTATGTTTTTGGAGTAGTGCTCAAGCAGCTCGTAGGCATAAGGCGCTGCTGAGAGCGGTGCACCTGAGAACAGATAGAATACGAATCTGAAGCTGTCATTTTCCTTTTGCAGCTTATCCATTGTATTTGTAAAACAGGTATACAATTTCTTCTCCAGCTCGCTGTCGACATCCGCGTATTCACTTAAGCTGATGTTTATCATAAAGCGGTTCTTGTCAACGGCAGTTACATATATACCGGAGCTGAACTGATCCTCCAATGCAGAAAGCACGGCATTGGCGCTGAAAACATCATCTGTTGTCTCAGCGCGAAGATAAGCGTAGTAATAGAAAATCTCAGCCATTTCTTCAGGAATAGAGTTCTTTGTCATGAATTCTGTAATTGTATCCTGATCTGCAGAAATCGTTCCGTTATAAAGGTTTCTCCATAATTCCTGCTTTGCTGTCTGCAGGTGCTCTGATTTTTGCTGCTGATTTTCTTTTACTTTATCAATAGCTCTTTCCATGACTTCCCGAAGACTGTTTTCCTCCACGGGCTTAAGTACATAGTCAAGAATCTGAAGAGAGATTCCCTCTCTTGCATAGTTGAAATTGGCATGACCAGTCAGAAGAATGTTTATGGATTCATAGCCGTTATCCTTTACCCACTTTATCAGAGAGAGGCCGTTTTCCCTGGGCATCTCAACATCTGAAAGCAGTATGTCCACGGTATGCTCTTCATAAACAGACCTTGCCTGATCTGCGCTGTAGGCTGTATATATCTCGTCTATTCCAAGTGCTTCAAAATCGATGGCGTTTTTTACACCCTGCACCAAGTAAAATTCATCATCAACTATAAGTAATGTCATTTAGTCCTCCGGTAATAATCAGGATATAATTCCTTTCATTGTAGTCTTTTCATCTTTTGGCTTCTGATATTCCACATAAGGAATGTCCAGGTCAATGCGGGCACCCATGCCCGGTTCATTTGAGAGCTTCATCACAGCAGACTCATCATAATAGAGTCTGAGTCTTGATACAACATTTTTTATACCTACATGATTTCCATCTTTGTCAGCAATAAGTATGTATTGGTCATTGTTGAACTGCTCTAAGAACTCCTCAGAGAAGCCTTCTCCTGAGTCTACATGGGATATGTGAAGTCTTTTTTCATCATTTTTAAGGTAGACATTTGCACTTACTTTTACGATAAGTTCTTCTCCCATAATAAGATTGAATTTGAAAGCATTCTCCATGAACATAATGAGAATTAAAGGGAAAACTTCAGCGCTTGGTGCCATTTCGTCGATATCCTTTTCATAGGTTATACAACCCGGAAAGCGTATCTTGGTAAGCTCCACATAATTATCAAGATATTCAAGCTCTTTAGAGAGAGGTACATGCTCTGATGTGCTGAGGGTGTAGCGCAGATGTTTGGAAAGAGTCTCGATCATCCTGCGGAGAATAGCTGTATTTTCCTTAGTGCCGTCTGCCAGATAAGTGATCATATTGAGGCAGTTTATAAGGAAGTGAGGAGCAACTTGTGATTTGAGGAAAAACAGCTGGAAGTTTTTCTTATGAATTCGTTCTTCATAAACATCGAGCTTAAGCTTTTGTATATGATCCACCATACTGTTGTAGGTAGTTGCAACCTCAAGGACCTCATCACATCTTTCATCCGTTACATCTATTCTGTGATCCATATCCCCTGACATAATAGCGTTATTCATGGATGTAAGCATTTTCATGGTTCCGCCTACAAGCTTATTAAAGAAATAGACCACTATTCCAAACACGATAAGAATGAGGATCATGAACAAAAGAGCATAGCGCCAGAAGGTGTTTACGGACTGGGATATTATCTTCATGGGTATCATGGCTGTTATGTAGTAGTCGCAGTAATCAAGCTCCTGTGTGGTCACCATATATCTTTTGGAGTCTACAGTTATCTCAGAAGATCCATTCAGAGATTTTTTTAATGGAAGCCTTAGCTGGTACTTTTGTTCTGCAAGATTAGCTGCCATATCCTTCGCAACAGAGGAAGGACTTTCGATACTTATAACGTTACCTTCCTTGTCTGTAAAAATAATGACTGCTTCCATATCATCAAGAGATGTAAGCGATGAGGAGAGGGTGTTTAGGTCAGTCCATGCTCCAATCATACTGTTATCATACATGAAGGTTTTAACAAGGTAGGTCTTATTTTCATAATTATATGGAATCCATTTAAGACCATTGGCATCTTCGATATATCCAAGTATTTCTTCATTCTGAAACTGATTTTTTAAAAATGGCTGAAAGGTCTTTTGAGATTCAGCGGTATTACTGTACCCGACCCAGGTGTTGCTCTTTGGGAAATATGCGTACATACCCTTAATACTGGGAAAGGACCGCAGATTAAATTCAAACATCTGAGAGATGCGAAGGATGCTGCTATAATGACCATTAATGCTTTCGAGTGTTGCGGTGGTGGCAACTTCTGTGCTGTAGTTTTTAAGCTCCATAAGATAATAGTCAACACTCTTAAGGTCCTTGGAAGTTTCTTCATTATATAGGGAAAGAAGCTGGCGTACATCCTTATAGGTACGCTGCTGCATGGAGTAACTGAAAAAGGCAGAATAACCGATCAGTCCTGCCAGTGTTACCCCGAAAAGAAGGTAGAGAATCCTATATAGTCTTTTTCTAAAAGAATAGTTTTTCAAATTGTTTTTTTCTTTTTTCATCATCTAAGAAATTTACATAAACAGCTAATAAAAGTACAACATTGTAGTAACCATTATATTCTATAATTTGCATTAGGTTAAGGCAAGCTATGTAGAAGGTGGCTTGTATATAGAAGATTTTGGAATTGAAAGGGAGGTAACTATTAATGAAAAAACGGTTAATGGCTTTACTTTTAACTGGCGTAATGACCTGTGGAATGCTTGCAGGTTGTGGCGGAGGAGCATCCGATAATGCTGATGATGCCACAGATGCTGTTGAGACAACAGCTGACGAAGCAGGAGATGCTGCTGAGTCTGATGGTGCTGCTGAAGCAGCTGACAGTGCAGAAGCAGATGCAGCTATCCAGGAGAGAAAGGATTCAGGCGAGACACCTACAGTTGTAATCGCATACATGAACTTCGCAGGATCACCTGCAGGTATCGACAGAGTAGCATCAAAGCTTTCTGAGATCACAGAGGAGAAGCTCGGTGTTAAGGTTGAGCTTCAGATTATGGATGCAGCTTCATATTCACAGAACATGAACCTTATGCTTGCATCCGGTGAGCAGGTTGACCTGTTCAACGCAGTTTCAGTTGGATTTATGCCTTGTGTAAACAAGGGTTACACACTTGATCTTGAGGAAGATGACCTTATCCAGAAATATGGTCAGGGAATCCTCAGCGCATTCAGAGAGGATGAGATCAACGGATGCCGTGTAAGCGGAACATTATATGGAACACCTGTAAAGAAGGATGATGCAGCCGGTAAATTTGGCATTTCAATCCCTAAAGCTCTTCTTGATGAGATCGGTTTTGATTACGCATCTCTTTACAAGGATGGCGAGGAATGTATCTATACTGATTTCGATACAATTGAGGATATCTTAGGAAAGCTTCACGAGGCTCATCCCGAGAAGACAACATTCTACATGGATACCTCTTCAGTTGTGAGCCAGTGTCTTGCAATCGATATCCCTTCAGATGTATTCGGTGTACTTCTTGATCCTGTAAACAGCCTTGAGGTTGGTGATCTTTTCACAAGCGATCAGTACAAAGAGCTCTGCTCAAGAATGTATGACTGGAACCAGAGAGGATGGATTTCACCTGACGCTATCACAGAGACAACAGCTACAACAGTTCAGGTTAAGTCCGGAAGCCTTATGGCTTACAAGACAGCTACAAAGCCCGGCATCAAGCAGCAGGAGTCAAACCTTTGCGGCGAAGAGATGATCATCTTCCAGCTTGGCCCTGATTTCAAGGGCTCTAGTGCATACAACACAATGCCTTGGTGCATCAACCAGAACACAGATGATCCGGTTGCTGCAATGCAGGTTCTCAATCTCCTTTACTCAGATCCCGAAGCTTCAACAATCATCTGCTGGGGTGAAGAAGGAAAAGAGTGGAAAGAGACAGACGATGGACACATCACATATGCTGATGGTATCGATGCAAACAGTTCAGAGTACTTCAACAACGTTAACTGGGAAATGCCCAACCAGTTCATCGCTAAGATCTGGGAAGGTAATGAGCTTACAATCTGGGATAGAATGCAGGACTTCAACGACAACGCTACAGCTAGTAAGGCTATGGGCTTCACCTATGATAACAGCGATTACTCAGCAGAGTACACAGCTCTTGCAAACGTTTACTCAGAATATCAGTCACAGCTTGAGCTTGGATTCCTTGATCCTGAAGTAGGTATTCCTGAACTTGAGAGCAGACTTAAGGAAGCAGGTCTTGATGATTATATTGCAGCTAAGCAGGCAGCTCTTGATGAGTGGGCAGCAGCAAATGGTGTTCAGTAATAAGTAATAAATTTGAGAAGGTAATTTAGTATATAAAACGCCATCTCGGATTAAAGAATATTCTGAGATCCGGGATGGCGATTTTCATGGAAAAAAGAGGAGAAGGGGCTATGGCAGAGCAGAAAAAGTACAAACAGAAATTGTCACCCGCAAAACGCAAGTCACTTTTAAAGCGTTCTATACCGATCTATATCATGGCACTCCCGGGCCTTATTTATATGTTTATCAACAACTATATGCCGATGCCGGGAATCATATTGGCATTTAAAAATTACAAAGCTAAAAACGGAATTTACGGCTCCAAATGGGCGGGCCTTAAGAATTTTAAATATTTGTTTTCAACACAGGATGCATTTATCATTACCAGAAATACTATTTGTTACAATCTTGTGTTCATAATAGTCAATACAGTGTTTGCAATTTTAATCGCGATAATTCTTTCAGAGCTTACGCATAAGATCAAGAAGGTATATCAGTCAGTGATCCTTCTTCCTTATCTGCTTTCAGCGGTTATTATCAGCTATCTGGTATTTGCTTTCCTTTCAGCAGAGAACGGATTCATAAATAACTCAATCTTTAGACTTCTCGGTAAAGATCCAATCAGCTGGTATCAGGAAAAGCAATATTGGCCTTTCATCCTGGTATTTGTAAATCTCTGGAAGGGTATCGGATACAACTGTATCATTTATCTTTCAACAATCATTGGATTTGACAGAAGCTATTATGAGGCAGCAGCTATTGACGGTGCAACCAAGTGGCAGCAGATAAAGAGCATTACACTTCCTTTGCTTAGACCTACGATCATAATGCTCACACTTATGGCTATCGGTAGAATTTTCTATTCAGATTTCGGTCTTTTCTACCAGGTACCTCAGAACTCAGGTGCCCTGTTACAGGTAACAAACACAATCGATACCTATGTATACAGAGGACTTATCGAGCTTGGTGACATCACAATGTCAGCAGCAGCCGGTGTTTATCAGTCAATTGTCGGATTCATTCTTGTTATGGCAGCTAACCTTGCTGTTCGTAAGCTTGATCCCGATAGTGCATTATTCTAAGAAAGGAGGAAATAGTTATGGGACAGGAAAAAAGATTTCAGATCTTTGGTCATATAATAATGACAATCGTTACTCTTTGTGCAGTAATACCGCTTATCCTTCTGGTTATTTCTTCTTTTACAGATAATGCGGTGCTTGTCAGAAACGGATATTCATTCTTCCCTGAAAAATGGAGTTTGGAAGCATATAAGTATATTTTCACCAGCGGTGATTCAGTACCTCATGCATATCTGATTTCAATACTGCTTACAATTGTTGGAACAACTCTTGGACTTTCTATAACAACACTTATGGGATATGCTCTTTCAAAGACATTCCTTCCCGGAAGAGGAGTACTTACTTTTATCGTATTCTTCACAATGTTATTTAATGGTGGTCTTGTTCCTACATATATTAACTATACGAATGTTTTCGGACTTAAGAACACATTCTTCGCACTGCTTGTACCCGGACTTCTTATGAATGCATTCAACGTAATGATGATGAAGTCTTACTTCGTAACAGGTGTGCCAGAAGAGATTCTTGAAGCAGCATACATCGATGGAGCCACAGAGTTCCAGGCATTCTTCCGTATAGCTCTTCCTCTTGCAAAGCCTATTGTTGCAACAATTGGTCTTTTCATAGGAATCGCTTATTGGAACGACTGGATGAATGGTTACATTTATCTGACAAAGAGAACAGATCTGTATTCAATTCAGAATCTGCTTAACAGAATGATTCAGAACATTCAGTTCCTGACACAGAACAGTTCAGTATCAAGTAATGCAAGTACAGCGCTTGCATCAATACCGAGTGTAGCTGTTCGTATGTCAATGGCAGTAGTAGGTGTTCTTCCCATCATCATCGTGTACCCCTTCATCCAAAACAACTTCGTTAAGGGCATTACCCTTGGCGGTGTTAAGGGTTAATACGAAAGATACGGCTCTGTATATATATATTAGTGCTCTGCGGACGCCTCTCGGCTCCGTGAAAAACGTAGCGGTACTAAGATGGCAAAAAACGCCATCTAAGTGCCGACGTTTTTCAAGGCCGCTTCGTCCTAATATATATATTCAGAGCCTATTTTTGAATCAGTCCTTAAACCATGTAAGGGCGATGCATTATACCATGTGAGAGGTATGGCTTATAGCATGTGAGGTGATGCCTTATATCATGTGCGGGTTATGGTTTACACCGTATGAGAGTTATTGATTATTCTGCATTAGAGTTATGGGGGATATTCTTCCAGGAGTTGGTATAGATCATATTAGGTTTATTGTTGCAGCTGAGTTTTTACGTGTACAAGTGCGGAAATTTGATGTTTTCCACGTAGTATTTGCAATAAAAACAGATCGATTACGTGGATAAATAAAGTAATGAAAAAAATAAGAAAGTGAGTGAAGAGTATGGAGAGTTTACTTTATCCGATTAGGAATAGGTTTAGGGATGAGATGAAGCTGGACGGACTTTGGAGGTTCAGTTTTGATAGAGAAGAAAAAGGTGAAGGTGATGGCTGGACTAAGGGGCTTCCTAAGAGTGCAATAAATATGCCGGTGCCGGCGTCCTTTAATGATTTTTTCACTGATAAGGAGTCAAGGGATTATTGCGGACCCTTCTGGTATGAGTGTGATTTTTATGCTCCGGAGAAGCAGGAGGGTAAGAAGACTTACATCAGGTTTGGAAGTGTTACTCACAGGGCAACAGTGTATGTGAATGGCGTAGAGGTTGGAAGCCATGAAGGCGGTTTTCTTCCATTTGTTCTTGATGTGTCAGAGGCTGTTAATTACGGTGAGAATAACAAGCTGGTTGTTAAGGCAAATAATGAGCTTGATGAGACTACGCTTCCCTGCGGAAATGTCAGCACACTTAAGAATGGTAAGAAGCTGGTAAAGCCCTATTTCGATTTCTTTAACTATGCGGGAATCCATCGCTCAGTATGGGTTATGAGTTTAAAAAATGAGCATATCACTGACTATGATGTTGTTACTGATATAAATGGTGATACTGCAGTAGTGAAGGTAAAACTTGTAGCAGCAAGCGCATCTTTTAAGCTTAAGGGAAAAGTAGTGCTTAAGGATAGAGATGGTAAGGTTGTTGCTGATAGTACCTTTGATATGAGCGATAGCAATAATACTGATAATACAGTGTCCGGTAAATGCGAACTGACAGTAAAAGAGCCGGTACTATGGGATGTAAAAAAGCCCTATCTTTATGATATTGAATTATCAGTTATTGACGGAGAAGTAATTGATTCCTACGAAGATAAAATCGGTATCAGATCCATAGAGATAAAGGGTACGGATATTCTTCTTAACGGCAAGCCCGTTTATTTGAAGGGCTTTGGTAAGCATGAGGATTTCGATATTATTGGAAGAGGCTTTAACTACGGAGTAGCAAAGCGTGATTTTGAGTGCATGAAATGGATCGGGGCAAACTGCTTCAGAACAAGCCATTACCCCTATGCTGAGGAGTGGTACAGATTCGCAGATGAAGAGGGCTTCCTTATTATCGATGAGGTTCCTGCTGTTGGAATGATGAGATCCTTCTTTAATTTTATGGATGCAGGAAGAGGTGCAAAATATACATATTTCTTTGAAACAGATACTGTACCGAAGCTTAAGGAGAATCACTTAAACGCTGTAAGAGAGATGATAGTAAGAGATAAAAATCATCCTTCTGTTATTTCCTTCAGTCTTTTCAACGAGCCTGAGACCATAAGCACTTTTGCCCATGATTACTTCAAGGATATTTTCGAATATGCAAGAGAGCTTGATCCTCAGAAAAGGCCTCTTACAGGAGCTTTAGAGAAAACATCTGCCCCTGATAAGTGCCAGTGTTATCAGTTCTGCGATTTTATCAGCCTTAACAGATACTATGGCTGGTATATCAGTGGTGGTTCAGAGCTTTCTGATGCAAGAGAGCTTTTCATTGAGGAAATGGATCAGTGGAAGGCGCTTAATCTGAATAAGCCTTTTGTGTTTACAGAGTTTGGCGCAGATACGCTTGCTACTGAGCATAAGCTGCCTTCAGTTATGTGGACCCAGGAGTATCAGAATGAGTACTATGATATGAACTTTGAAATCTTTGATAAGTATGATTTCGTTAAGGGTGAGCTGACCTGGAATTTTGCAGATTTCCAGACCTCCGAGGGAACCTTCCGCGTTGCAGGCAATAAAAAGGGTGTGTTCTCACGTAACAGACAGCCAAAGGATATAGCTTTCAAATTGAAGGAAAGATGGGAGAAGTAAATAATCTTCATTAGCCTTGCGCTTTTATAGATGAATAATCCATTCGACTGAAATACTAGAGAGGGTTGACAAAATGAAATATAGGGATGAAAAAGTAAGACTTAGATTAGCTAGAGAAATAGCTACAGAAGCTATGGTTCTTCTTAAAAATGATGACGCTGTACTGCCTCTTGAAGTTGGAAAGAAGGTGGCTTTGATCGGCAGAACACAGAATGCCACAATCATCGGTGGTGGCGGATCCGGAGCTTCACACAGCGATAATACACTTCAGATTAGGGATGAGCTTGTAAATGCAGGAATAAAACTGGACGAATGTTTTGATAAGTATTATCAAAATGTCCATGAAAAGGAAGTGGAAGCGCTTAAGAGTAAGGGGGCTGATTTTGCAGCCATGGATTTAGAAGGTCTTGTTGCCAGCGGAATCATTTATGAGCTTTTTGGAAAATATCAGGCAGTTACTCCTGAGCCTGTACCGGAGAAGGAGTTTTTTGAGAACGCGAAAAAGGATACAGATACAGCCATTCTTGTGATCGGCAGGCAGACCGGCGGCGAAGAGTGCGACAGAAGAATAGAGGATGATTATCTTTTAACGGATGCGGAAAAATCCCTTGTGGACGCTACCTGCGGTAGCTTTGAAAAGGTAATCGTTGTTCTTAATGTAAACGGAATGGTAGACACCAGCTGGATCAAGGCAAACGATAAAATCAAGGCTGCAATTTTCATGGGAACAGCAGGTGAGCAGGCAGCAGGCGCCCTTGCTGATCTTATTTCCGGAAAAGCATATTTTAGCGGAAAGCTCTCCCAGACAGCAGCACTTAGCTACGAGGATTATCCCACAGCAGAGCATTTTTCCTTTAACAAGGATGAGGGTGCCAAAATCAAAACCTATGAGGATTACGAGCTCTCTGCCGAGGATAACGGAAGTACAAGCAAGGATGTAAGCCCTGTCACTGTATACGCCGAGGATATGTATGTTGGTTACAGATATTTTGACACCTTTGAGAAGAAGGTTGCATATCCTTTTGGATTCGGACTCACCTACGCTGAGTTTGATTATCAGGTGGTGAATTTTGTAAATGTTGGCGGAAGAGCACTGGTTTCCGTTAAGGTTACAAATAAGTCTTCTGAGTTTGCAGGAAAAGAGACCCTTCAGCTCTATGTTCATAAGCCCATTGGAAAAGAAAAGAATCCCTATAAGGAGCTTGTGGACTTCGAGAAGACCTTTGAGCTGGCACCGGGAGCATCAGAGACAGTGGCACTTTCATTTGACCTAAACGACCTGGCTGTTTTTGAAGAAGGTAAAAATGGCGGTAGCTATGTAATTGAAAAGGGTGAGTACATTCTTTTGCTTGGAAACAGCTCTGACAATGTAGCGACTTTTGGAAAAATAATCGTCAATGAAGAGATTGTTACAAAAGAAGTTACCGCAGACATCGGCATGAAGTCCTGCAACAAAGATAAGATTAAGCTTATCTGCCCTGAAAAGGAAAAGGCTGTAGCTGATACCGAAAGTCTTCGAAAAATCACTATCTCCAAGGATGATGTGATTATTGAAGAGTGTCAGAAAAAGGAATACAGTTTTGAGAATGATTCTCAGGACGCATCAGGAAAAACAGCAGAAAACAGTAATGCCTCAGAAGGTAGTGATACCAACAATGACGCGAAAAAATGCATACGACTCGAGGATGTAATTGCAGGCAGAGCATCTATGGAAGCCCTTGTAAGTCAGATGAGCGTCAAGGAGCTTGCCGTACTTTGCAATGGCTTTGGTCCCGGACTTCCCTTTGGAGGAATCGGTCAGAAGGCACCTGTAACCATTCAGTATGATGACGGCACGGATATTGGTAAAAACACCCATCCGGAGGCAATGCCCGGCTATATCAATCCTGCAATCGATAAGTATGGAATCTTTTCCTGCTACTATAAAGACGGCCCTGCCAGCGTTGGAAAAACAGCATGGCCAACAGGCATGATGCTGGCATGTACCTTCAATAAGGCTCTGGCCTACGAATTTGGAAGCGCCTGCGGAAGAGAAGCGCAGGAACTTAAGGTAAGCGCATGGCTTGCTCCGGGACTTAATATAATCCGTAATCCTATTGAAGGAAGAGCCTTTGAGTATTTTTCAGAGGATCCATTTGTATGCGGAACCATGGGCACACAGATCTGCAAAGGTGCCATAGAAAATAATCAGGTTACAACCTGCCCTAAGCATTTTGCCTTGAATGAACAGGAGACCTACAGACGAGGAAGTCTTAAGAAAAATATCGACGCCGTGGACAGCATAGTTTCTGCAAGAGCAGTCAGAGAGATATATTTAAAGCCTTTCGAGATGGTTATTAAAAACTCGGAGCCAGTAACTATAATGAGTTCTTTTAACAAGATAAACGGAACCTTTGCAGGTGGAAGTCATGCACTTTGCACCGAAATACTTCGCGGTGAGTGGGGCTTTGAGGGCGTAGTTGTAACAGACTGGGGCGACATGGATTTTGTTGTTGACGGTGCAGATGCCGTGGCTGCAGGAAATGATGTTGTTATGCCCGGTGGGCCGCCTGTAATAGAGCAGGTTCTAAAGGGTTACGAGGAAGGAAGAGTTACATTAAATGAGCTCAGAATTGCTGTAATCCATCTCCTTAACTATGTTAAAATGATGAAGGACTATTCGAAATAAAGTATATTTTGGTATTAAAATTATTTGGGAAAAAAGCAAAAGACTTTTACAGGAGGAGCTACAGATGAAATTACGTACAATTATTACTCAGGATGCTGAAGTAGATGATCAGAATTCCCTGAGACATTTTCTTTACTATGCCAATGAAGTGGAGCTTCAGGGCATTGTTCAGACCTCTTCAAAATTCCACTGGGTTGGTATTCCCGGCGCAGTAAAGCCGGATAAAAAATCCGATGATGATTTTGGCGGTGAATATGCTGAGGTTTCAGGACCCTTCGATCAGCCCTACAGATGGCCGGGCACAGACTGGATGATGAGAGAAATCGATGATTATGAGAAGGATTATCCCAATCTTTGCAAGCATGCCGAAGGCTATCCCACTCCTGATTATTTAAGGTCTATAACTAAGATCGGTAACATCGGATATGAAGGCGAGATGGAAAAAGCAACAGAGGGTTCAAATCTCATAAAAGAACGTATATTGGATGATGATGAGAGAACACTTTACATTCAGGTTTGGGGCGGAACAAACACAGTTGCCAGAGCACTTAAGGACATTCAGGAGGAGTATGAAAATAAGCCTGAATGGACAGAGCTTCATGCAAAGATAACCAAGAAGGTTGTAATTACAGCCTGCGGTGAGCAGGACCCTGCATATAAGGAATATGTTGCGGAAAACTGGCCGGGCATTCAGTTCATAAAGACTCTTCAGATGCAGAGCTATGCTTATCCCTGGTTTGTAATGCCTGAGGGCGAGAGCAAGGATACTCTTAAAGCTGACTTTATGGAAAAAGAAATTTTATCTAAGGACAGTGCTCTTATTAAGGGGTACTGCACTTGGCTTGACGGACATGAGTATGAAGGTGAAGGTCCTGAAGGACAGTTTGGCGCAAACCCCAATATCGTAAACGACTGGTTTGGAGCACGATTCCTGAAGATTGTTCCTCAGAAATATGACTTTTTGTCTGAGGGAGATTCACCTACATTTTTCATACTTCTTCCCTGGGGCACAAGAACTCTTGAGGATGTGACCTACGGCGGAGTTGCTGGAAGATACCACAAGGTTGATTTCAAAAACTCAAAGGGTGAAGACTGCAATGTGTGGGATGTTTCCAAGGATATATATGTAGATAAGGATGGAAACGAGTCCGAGCAGGAATCTATGTGGCTCTATGTTGCTGATATCCAGAGAGATTTTGCCGCAAGAGTAGCATGGGCAGCCGATGGAAGCTATGAAAAGGGCGAGCATTCTCCAAAGTTATCTGTTGAGCAGGGTGTTGATATAACTGCTGCTAAGGGAGATGTTGTTACACTGACTGCAAGTGCTGAAAATCCCGATAAGCTTGATACTGCGATAAGCTTTAGAGTTTATAAGGATGCCAGCGCTGACTGTGCAGCAGACGTTAAACTTGAAGTATCAGATAATACAGCAAAAATCACGATTTCTGAATCTGCAAAAAGCGGTGATCTTATTCATATCATGGTTAAGGCTGAATCCAATGGACATTACAGACTGTTTGACTATAAGCAGGTTATTATCACAGTTAAATAAAAATCTTTACGAGCAGTGATTTTGAATTAGAACAGGCCAGGGGGCTATATTTACACAGAATATCTGTCAACAAGACTTGATGTAATCTGAACTCTTGTATAGGCAAGCTTAGGATCCTGAATTCGCATGATAAGTCTCTTTACTGCTTCACCGCCAAGAGCAGCCTTCGGGACATTTATGGTTGAAAGCGATGGCTCAATAATCTGACTTATTGGAAGATTATCAAAGCCAACCACAGCAATATCGTCAGGAATGCGATAGCCAAACTCCTTAAAAGCTCTGATGGCGCCTGCCGCTATAAGGTCATTATCAGCGAAATAGCATTTTGCCAGATAATCCTTGTTTTTCAGAATATCGCACATATCAAGGTAGGCACCTTCAATGGAAGGGGATAGCTCGTGGATGATGCTCTGGGAGCGGGACATTCCATTTTCGTGTACCGCTTTTCTGAAGCCTTCCTGACGCTCCTTGAAATTCTGAATTCGGTAACTTCCCATAAGATACCCGGGCTGAGCTTTTACTTTTCTTATAAGATACTGAGTTGCTCTATAGGCTCCCTGCACATTGTTTATGGTGACAAAGTCCCTGTCGATGGTCTCATAGTAGCTATCCAAAATAACCACCGGAACAGGAAGTGTTAGAAAGGGCTTTAAATCCGATGGTGTAAGTTCAGTTGCAAGAATGATCACGCCAATACAGTCGGAGTATTGTATTGCTTCTAAATCCGCCATCGTAAAATCAGATTCATAGTAATACTGAACCTTGAGCTTGTAGCCCTGCGCTTTGCATTCATTGGATATACCTTCCGATAGTTCTGCATAAAAGGGTGTGTCTGCCACGACCACACCATTCTTTTTATAAATCACAAAGTATATGCTTCCGTTCTTAATGGCGGAAGCTTTTACTTTACTAAAATCATAGCCATACTTTTCAGCTTCGTGCTTAATCTTTTTCCTTGTTGCTGCACTGACTCCAGGCTTATCGTTAAGCGCCATACTCACTGCCGCCGCACTTATCCCCATCTTCTTCGCCAACTCTTTCGCCGTAATTCCCATGATCATTCCTCATAAACTATAATTGATAATTTACTTAATCATATAATAATTAAAAATGCAGTTTATATCAATATTTCAGTAACGAATTAAGCAATTAATTAAGTGATAAATACTTAATTATTTACTGAAATTAAGTAGTTCATATTTTATGATTATTTCAGTTGAAAATTTGTGCTGAATCCAACATGAATCAAAACAAAATTATTCATTTGGATTCAGTATATTAGCCGGCAAGATTAACATATATGGTTCACGAGGCGGCTTTTGAACACGCCGGTACTTAGTTGGTGTTTTTTACCAACTTAGTACCGCTGCGTGTGAAACAGAGCGAAAGCGTCGGCCGAGAGAACCATATATGTTATAACAAGCCGGCGAACATAGGAGGTAGAAATGGAAGGGATTTATTATCAGGTTATTGATGTGACGGATTTTGGGCCGTATGTGACTAAGCTTGTTTTGGGAATGCCAAGAGATGTTGAAACCAAGGAATTAGAAAAAGATGCATTCAGCGTCTTCGTTACTATAAGAGATAAAAAAGGCGACGTGGTAGAAATGCCCAAATCCTTCATTGAACGAGATCAGTTCGTTCCCAGTCTGGGCTACAGAGTAATAAAGGACGTATATGCCAGCGACATGAAGGGGGGCAAGGTTTCAGGAAAAAGCAGATATGCTGCTCTTGAGCTTGAAATCGGACCTGCATATAAATGCAGCTCTGCCATTGCCGCAGATTTTAAGAATATCAATGGTCACGAGAGATACACAATTAATGATTACAGAGTTGACCAGATAAAAGAAATCGGTGATGGAGACGACAAGATAAGCGGTCTTACCTTTAGCCGCTGCGCCGGAGTTTTCAATCCCGATAAGGAGAGATTCCAGGAGTTTGATTCAGAGGATGAGACCAAGGTTCTCAGATACGGCTACTTCACTCCAAATCTCAAGGGTGGCAAAAAGCCCCTTATCGTATGGCTTCACGGCGCCGGAGAAGGCGGAGATGAAACTTCAATTTCGTATAGTGGAAACAATGTACCTGCTCTTACAGAGGACTGGGTTCAGAAAAAATTCGGAGGTGTTTTCGTTCTTTCACCTCAGTGTCCAACCATGTGGCTTGATGATGGAAGCGGCCAGTACGGTGACAGCGGTAATTCCAAATATGTTGAAGTATTAAAGGCTACAATCGACCACTTTATAGACAGATTCGCAGATGCAATTGACACAGATAGAATCTATGTTGGCGGAGATTCAAACGGTGGATTTATGACAATGCGAATGATCATGGATTATCCTGATTTCTTCGCTGCAGCATTCCCTATCTGCGAAGCGATGATAGACAACCAGATTACGGATGCTCACATCGATAGAATGAAGGATATGCCCATCTGGTTCACACATGCAAAGAACGATCCCGTTGTAGTTCCTGAAAAGTATGTATCACCTACCTACGATCGTCTCATGAAAGCAGGAGCAAAGAACGTACACTTCACCTTCTGGGACAAGATTGTGGATATGCACATGGGCTTTAAGGATGAAAACGGCAATCCATTCGAATATCTTGGTCACTTCGCATGGATCCCCATGCTTAACGATGATTGCAAGGTAGACTTTGACGGCAAGCCTGTAGTAGTTGACGGAAAAGAAGTAACACTTCTTGACTGGCTTGCTCTTCAGAAAAAGTAATTCAAATAAAAAGGAGATTTCAAACTATGGAAAAGGCAAAGATAAGAATTGGTTTAGCACCCACAAGAAGAAGCATTTTCAGTGCTCCCGATGCAATAAAGTTCGCTAACCTCACAAGAGATAAGCTTGATGAGCTTGGCGTTGAATATGTAGATATCAAGGACATTAACGAGGAAGGTCTTCTCTATGATGACGAAGACAGAATCAAGATTGCTGAGAAGTTCAAGAGAGAAAAGGTTGACGGACTTTTCCTTCCTCACGGCAATTTCGGAACAGAGTATGAGTGCGCAAGGCTTGCCAAGGAACTGAATGTTCCCGTACTTCTCTGGGGACCTCGTGATGAGAGACCTGAGCCCGACGGAATGAGACTTCGTGATTCTCAGTGCGGACTTTTTGCTACAGGAAAAGTTCTAAGAAGATTCGGTGTCCCCTTCACATACATGACAAACTGCAGACTTGATGATCCTGAATTTGCAAGAGGTGTTAAGGATTTCCTTGCTGTATGTAACGTTGTTAAGAAGTTCAGAAATATCAGAATTCTTCAGATTGGACCCAGACCCTTCGATTTCTGGAGCACCATGTGTAACGAGGGTGAGCTCCTTGAAAAGTTCAATATTCAGCTTGCACCTATTCCGATTCCTGAGCTTACAGCTGAGATTAAGACAGTAAAAGAAAAGACTCCCGATCAGGTTGCAGAGGTAGTTGCATACTGCCATGAAAACATGACCTGTGACATTTCCGAGGACCTTCTTACAAACGTAGCAGCTCTTAAGATTGCTATGAAGAATCTTGCAACAAAATATGGCGCAAGTGCAATCGCTATTCAGTGCTGGAATGCTCTTCAGGGCGAAATCGGAATCATGCCCTGCGCAGCAAATTCACTTCTTAACGAAGAGGGAATTCCTGTTGTATGTGAGACAGATATTCACGGTGCCATCACTCAGATTCTTGTTGAAGCTGCGGGCATGAATGAAAAGAGAGGTCTCTTTGCAGACTGGACAGTTCGTCACCCTGACAATGAAAACGGCGAGCTTTTACAGCACTGCGGACCGTGGCCTATTTCTGTTGCCAAGGAAAAGCCCACAATCTGCGTACCTGTTGCCTTTGAGCACAATGGTGCTGTTTCTGCTGAAGCAAAGCATGGCCTTCTTACACTGGCTCGTTTTGACGGCGATAACGGCGAGTACTCTATCCTTCTTGGACACGCTAAGGGTGTTGAAGGACCCTTCACAAAGGGAACCTATCTCTGGGTTGAGGTTGCAAACTTAAAGCGCCTTGAAGCCAAGGTTGTAGAAGGACCTTACATCCATCACTGCGTAGGTATCCACGAGGATATCGTGCCTGTAATCTATGAGGCATGCAAATACATCGGCGTTAAGCCCGATCTCTATGATCCTATCGAGGATAAGGTTAAGGCTTATCTTCACGGTGAAGATGTGGTATTTGATGAAGTTTAATCAGGAGGCAATTTGTGAGTAATCTTAAAGCATTAGCATACAAGTTAAGAAAAGATACAGTAGATATAATCATGGAAGGCGGCGGTGGTCACATCGGCGGAGACATGAGTGTTATGGAGGTTCTGGTTTCTCTTTATCTGGACAGAATGAACATCTCTCCGGAAAATCAGGACGATCCCGACAGAGACTTTTTCATAATGAGTAAGGGACACTCTGTTGAGGCATATTATGCCGTTCTTTGTGAAAAGGGCTTCCTTGATTTTGAAGAAGTAAAAAGCAAGTTTTCCAAATTCGGATCACAGTATATCGGACATCCAAACAACAAGCTTCCCGGCATGGAGATGAATTCCGGATCCCTTGGACATGGACTTCCTGTAAGCGTTGGTATATCACTTGGCAACAAGATGAATGGCAGAAAGAACCGCACCTATGTGGTTATGGGGGACGGCGAGCTGGCGGAGGGTTCAGTTTGGGAAGGCTTCATGTCAGGCAGTATGTATAAGCTTGATAATCTCTGTGCGATCATCGACAGAAACAGACTTCAGATTTCCGGAAGCACTGAGGATGTCATGGCCCATGAGGATCTTTTCCAGAGAATAAAAAGTTTTGGCTGGCACGTGATCAGCGTTGATGGTAATGACCTTGATGCACTTAAAGCAGCTTTTGATGAGGCTGAGGCTACAAAGGGAAAACCTACCTGCATAATCGCAAACACCACAAAGGGCAAGGGCTCAGCAGTTATGGAAAATAAGGCATCCTGGCATCATCACGTACCTACTGCCGAAGAATATGAGCAGATAATGAAAGACCTTGATGAGCACATTAAGGCACTTAGCTAATTTTGAAGTTATACCACCGAAGCATTTTGCGGCGGTTTGATTTGGAGGTCATTTAATGAATAACATACCCAATAGAAAAGTAATCTGTGATGTGCTCATGGAACATGCAAAGGATGATAAAGACATCGTTGTTCTTTGCAGTGATTCCAGAGGTTCAGCATCACTTGCACCGTTTTTTGAAAATTTTCCCGAGCAGTCAGTGGAGGTCGGAATAGCAGAGCAGGATCTTGTTAGTATCGCAGCAGGTCTTGCAAAGACAGGCAAAAAGCCTTTCGCAGCTTCTCCTGCAAGCTTTGTTTCAACAAGAAGCTATGAGCAGGCAAAAGTGGACTGTGCTTACTCCAACATGAACGTTAAGCTCATCGGAATAAGTGGCGGCGTAAGCTACGGCGCTCTTGGAATGAGTCACCACAGCGCACAGGACATAGCAGCTATGGCAGCAATTCCCAACATGAGAGTTTATTTGCCTTCAGACAGACATCAGACAAAATATCTTGTTGAGGCTCTTCTAAAGGATGAAAAGCCTGCATATATCAGAACCGGCAGAAATCCTGTAGAAGATACCTACACAGAGGATAATTGTCCTTTTGAAATGGATAAAGCTACAATCGTTAATGAAGGCAGTGACGTAACTATTATCGCTTGCGGTGAGATGGTTAAGCCTGCAGCAGATGCAGCAAAGCTCCTTGAAAAAGAGGGCATCAGTGCTGAAGTTATCGATATGTACTGCGTAAAGCCTCTTGATACTGAGGCAATAATTAAGTCTGTTCAGAAGACAATAGCAGTTGTAACAGTAGAAGAGCATGCACCCTTTGGTGGCCTTGGATCAATGGTTGCACAGGTTGTTTCTGCAAACTGCCCTAAGAAGGTTCTTGAAATCGCACTTCCCGATGCACCGGTTATCACAGGTACATCCAAGGAAGTGTTCGATTACTACGGAATGAATGCTGAGGGCATAGCTAAAAAAGCAAAGGAAGCGCTGGCATGAGCAGATATATTTTAGGTATAGATCAAAGCACTCAGGGGACGAAGGCCATAATTTTTGATGAAAAAGGAGCCCTGGTTGCCAGAAAGGATCTTCCCCACAAGCAGATCATCAATGATAAGGGCTGGGTTGAGCACGATCCTGAAGAGATTTATAAGAACACCATTGATGTGGTGAAGGAGGTAGTTTCATCCTCCGGTATAGACAAATCAGATATTGCAGGTGTTGGAATCAGCAATCAGAGAGAGACCTCTATTGCCTGGAAAAAGGATGGCACACCTGTTTACAACGCTATTGTATGGCAGTGCGCAAGAGCTGAGAGTATCTGTGATGAGATAATGCAGCAGGGACACGCCAGCAGAATAAGGGAAAACACAGGAATAAATTTGTCTCCCTATTTTCCTGCAGGTAAAATTGCATGGATTTTAAGAAACGTTCCTGAAGCTAAAAAGCTTTCAGAGGAAAATGCTTTATGCTACGGTACAGTTGATGCATACCTTGTTTATAGACTGACCGGCGGAAAGGTATTTAAAACTGACTATTCCAATGCATCCAGAACTCAGCTTTTCAATATTGGAAAGCTTTGCTGGGATGAGGAAATCTGCAGGATTTTTGATATACCGGTATCGGGACTTCCTGAAGTCACAGATTCTGACGGTGATTACGGAGAAACAGATTTTGAGGGATTCCTTGATAATCCTGTTCCCATAAGGGGTGTTCTTGGTGATTCCCACGGAGCTTTATTCGGACAGGGCTGCCATGAAAAGGGAATGGTAAAGGCTACCTATGGCACAGGTTCATCAGTGATGATGAATATCGGAAAAGACAAAGTTTTAAGTGACCACGGCCTTGTGACATCTCTTGCATGGAGCATGGGCGGAGAGCCTATGTATGTCCTTGAAGGAAACATCAATTATTCAGGAGCAGTTATAACATGGCTTAAGGATGATCTTGAGCTTATTAGCTCTGCATCTGAGACAGAAGAGCTTGCAAGAAAAGCTTCTGAGGACGATCATTCATACCTTGTTCCTGCTTTTTCCGGACTTGGTGCACCTTACTGGGACGGCAAGGCAGAAGCGGTAATCTGCGCAATGACCAGAACCACAAGAAAAGCGGAGATAGTCCGTGATGCTCTTAACTGCATCGCTTATCAGATCACAGACATCGTAAAGGCTATGAATGATGATGCAGGAGTTCCTATAACAGAACTTAGAGCTGATGGAGGCGCTACTAAAAACGGCTACCTTATGCAGTTTCAGTCAGATATCGTGGGCGTTCCGGTAATGGTTCCTCCCGCTGAAGAGCTTTCAGCTATGGGTGCTGCCTATGCCGCAGGACTTTCGCTTGGAATCTATAACAAGGCAGAGCTGTTTGACGGAGTAGAGAGAAAAGCCTTCACACCGGCAATGGATAAGAGTGAAGTTGATAAGAAATACAACGGCTGGAAGGCTGCTGTCAGAAAGGTACTTCAGCCATAATAAGATGCTTTGTGCATGAAGAGGGGATGAAAATGGTACTTCGAGAAATCAGAGAAAATGAATATGACCTTCTAAAGGATTTTCTATACGAGGCTATTTTTATCCCTGAAGGCGCAGAGGCATCGGTACTGAGCTTATGGTTCGAATGCTGGAATTGCTAAAAGAGAAAGGCTATAAGCAGACTTCTTTATCAGTGCAGAAAGCTAACTATGCTGTGAAGATGTATGAAAATGTCGGAACTTTTTATTTGAGCCATTTTTTATACTTATTATTCCTTTCAGAATATGCTATTATAAAATTAATAAAAATTTAAGAATTTTTTCTGTGAGGGATGGAAAGAATGAACGCAATATGCGTCGATGACGACGATCTTATATTGAATCTTACGATTTCCTTTATGGATGAGTCGGGTTTCTTCGATGAAGTTATCGGATTTACTTCGGCTAAAGAAGCAATTGAATATGCGGAAGAAAATAGTGTAGGCGTTGCGCTTCTTGATGTCGATATGCCTGAGATGGACGGAGTTACTCTGGCTGCCAGACTAAGGGAGAAATATCCTAAGGTTTCAATAGTTTTTTTAACCGGATATGCACAATATGCCCTTGATGCATTTTCGGTTCACGCAGACGGTTATCTGCTAAAACCAATTGAAAAAGAAAAGTTATTTGAAGAGCTTAAGTACATTGTGGAGAATAAGGAAGAGGAGACACCTTACCTTATAAAGGCCATGACCTTTGGAAATTTTGATATTTTCAAGGATAATGAGCCTGTAGTATTTAAGCGTTCAAAATCAAAAGAGCTTCTTGCTTATCTGATAGACCAGCGGGGCGGAACAGTGACAAGACCTGAAGCTTTTGCGGCATTGTGGGAGGATGGATTTTACGATCGCTCAATGCAAAAGCAGATGGACGTAATTGTCCGAAGCCTGAAGGAGACACTGGCAAAATATGAGATAAGCGATATCCTGGAAATACGAAGTGGTTCCATGAGAGTCAGACCGGAGCTGATAGACTGCGATATGTACAAATATCTGGAAGGCGATAAGGATGCGATATCATCTTTTAGAGGTGTTTACATGAATTCCTATTATTGGGCAAGCCTGACAGAAGCAGAGCTCCTTGATGATTATTGATTTAAGCATAAGAAAATTGCACTAGGATGCAGGAGAGAGTGCATCCTAGTGCAATTTATCGCAGCATCTATATTTAATACAGATACTTAGTTCACTTTAAATCTCCCCCTCAAGAAATCTAAATGAATTTACGATACGACTTTAGTATAAATACCTATGTCCAACAAAAGTCCAACACATTAGGTATTTACCTGAAATTTTTTTATGATGGGAGTATTTACTATGATTTTACCTGTATCTGACGCATCAAAAGCAAAGATAATGGTTGTGGATGACGATCAGTTCAATCTGCAGTTTGTAAGAAAGCTGCTTGATGGCGTAGATGTGCAACTAAGGATGGTAACAGGTGGGGAACAGTGCTTAAAGCGTCTTGATGACACCTTTGATCTTGTCATTCTTGACCGCATGATGCCGGGGATGGACGGAATCGAAACTCTTAAGGAGATTCGAAAGCTCTATGCTGAGATGCCGGTACTGGCTGTGACTGCAAGTGCTGAGGAGGATGGAAAGAAGTTTTACACCGATCTTGGTTTTACGGATTACCTTCAGAAGCCGATTGAAGGTGACAAGCTAAAGGATGCATTGAAAGAGTATCTGCCGCCTCAGAAAAGTCCTTTCAAAGAGGGCGATAGTGAAGCTGCCATGGCATCACCCGATGAGGATGACCAGGAGCTTTTGCAGGAGCTGTCTAAGATTGATGGAATCTCTGTTGAGGATGGTCTGAAATTCTGCGGAAATTCAAAGTCCCTTAAGAAATTCCTGAACAATTTTGCTACCGCCGTTGACGGAAAAGCTCTTGAAATAGAGGATGCCTATGACAGAGGGGATAACCTGTTTTTTACAACCAAGGTTCATGCCCTGAAAAGTACAGCCAGAATTATCGGAGCTACGGAGCTTGCGCAGCTTGCTGAGGCAGTTGAAAAAGCAGGCAAGGAAGAAGATTTTAATTTCATAAATGAAAACAAGGATAAACTCTTGACTCTTTATCGCAGCTATAAAGAAAAGTTAAGGGTTATTTGTGCTATAATAAATGAATAATTAGCAAGCAGGGGGACCTGCGGAAAGGGGAGTTGTCATGCAGATTTATGTTTCGGCAAACGTAGTTCGAAGTGGCGACGGAACGAGAAATCACCCGTTCCGCTTTATTCAGGAGGCTGCAGATATCGCAAAGGCCGGTGATGTTGTAATTGTTGCACCCGGTATCTACAGAGAGTATGTTCATCCGGTTAATTCCGGAACAGAAGATAAACCCATTGTTTATACCTCAGTGGAGCCTCTCGGAGCAGTTATTACAGGCGCTGAGAGAGTTACTGACTGGGCTCATTTTAACGGCGAGGTATGGAAGATCAATGTACCGAATAGTATTTTCGGCAGCTATAATCCCTTTACTGTACCTGTAAAGGGCGACTGGTTCTTTTCACCAAAGGAGGTTCATACAGGTGATGTCTATCTTAACGGCAAATCCATGTATGAGGTTTCCTCTATCAGTGAGTGCGAGAATCCGCTAGTTAGCAGAGCTTCCTGGGAGCCGGATTTTTCTGTGTTCACATGGTTTTCTGCGCAGGAAGCCGGAGATACGGTCATCTTTGCAAATTTCCACGGTCTGGATCCCAACGAAGAAAATGTAGAAATAAGTGTCAGAAGAAACTGCTTTATGCCTTTGGAAAACGGTATTAATTACATTACCGTTTCAGGTTTTTCACTTAGGCAGGCTGCAACGCAGTGGGCACCTCCCACGGCCTATCAGGACGGCCTTATAGGTCCGCATTGGGCTAAGGGCTGGATTATTGAAGACTGCGAAATCTCAGAATCCAAGTGCAGCGGTATTTCTCTTGGAAAATACCTGCAACCCGGAAATGACAATAAATGGACCACGGCCTTCCATAAGGATGGCACTCAGACAGAGAGGGATGCAATCTGTCAGGCTGTAAACGAAGGCTGGAATAAGGAAAATATCGGATCTCACATTATCAGACGTTGTGATATCCATGATTGCGGACAGACCGGTATCGTGGGCCATCTTGGCGGTGTTTTCAGCACCATAGAAGATAACCATATTTACAGAATTAATAATAAGCAGAATCTTGCAGGTGCAGAGATTGGCGGTATCAAGATGCACGCTGCAATTGATGTTGTAATAAGAAGAAACCACATTCACAACTGCACAAGAGGTCTGTGGCTTGACTGGCAGGCTCAGGGAACAAGAGTCACCCAGAATTTCTTCCATGACAATACGCCGCCACAGGGGTGCGAAATTTCAAACCCTCTCAGTCTTGGAGAGGATATTTTTGTTGAAGTATCCCATGGTCCGACTCTGATAGATCACAATCTGATGCTTTCGGATATTTCCATGAGACTCAGCACTCAGGGAATTGCCCTTGTACATAATCTAATTAATGGTTCATTTTCCTATGTGGGAAGCGGTACTGATAACGGCGGTCTTAAGTTCCAAAGCTGCAGATATACTCCGTATCATGTGCCTCATTCAACGGCCATAGCCGGATTTATGACAATCCTTCACGGAGATGCCAGATTCTACAACAATATTTTCGTGCAAAAGGAAATACGTCAGGATTTAAGGGATTATGTAAACAGCATGGATATGGGAACCATGGAGGAATGCAATCTTATCTGTGGTACTGTGCCCTATAACGGTTATCCAACAGCAGCGAAGTATTTTGAGTCTCTTAAGCCTGATTTTACTAAAAAATTCGGCCCCGGCTACAATGATAAATACTATGATCATCTGCCTGTTTGGGCTTATGGCAACGCATATTTTAACGGCGCAAAGCCTTGTGACAGTGAGATAAATCCTCATATTGAGAGTAATCACACCGTAAAGATCATGGTTTCGGAGGAGGAAGGAAATTTCAGACTTCATACCAACCTCTATGAGTATCTGCCAAGGTCCATGACCAGAATGATTTCTACTGAGACTTTAGGTGAAGCCTTCGAACCGGAGCAGAGATTCGAGAACAGGGACGGTACGCCTATTTTGTTCGATACCGATTACTTCGGAAGAAAAAGAGGAATCCATCCTCTCTGCGGCCCCTTTGAAGAAGGTGCGGGAGACAGATTTACCGTATTTTTTGGCGGTCATGATGACAGGGCAATAGCTTTTCATCAGGAGGATCGTCTTGAAGGAAGAACCAGAAAAAGGATTGTTCAGAAGGAAGAACCTGAGGCTGTAGAGATACAGTCAAATATTACTATGACTAATTGCGAAAATGTCTCATTTCCTTATAACGGCACGCTTTTCCAGGTGCAGGACATTTTTGTAAAAGGAAATACAGCGTGGCTTCGCGACCTAAAAACGCAGAAGCTTATTGAAGTTGACTGCGAATATGGCATATACTCTGAGAAGACGAAGTGGAAGGTCAACTCATTGCAGTCAATCGATGCTTCCATGGATATGAATATGGGCGGACTTGTTCAGACAGTCGGAACATTATTGTGTATACTTAGTAAGAGTATGACACACGATCCCGATGATGCCTGCAAAACTATCAGCGAGAGAGTAAACAGAGAATTAGAGCCCAGAATTACCATGAGGCTTACGCCTAAATATTTAAAATTTATACAGGAGAAGAAATTTATTTCGCTTGAGGATGTAATCTACAGAGTTAAAACAACACCTGTTGAGCCTGTGGCAGAAACAGTGGAAAATCTGTGATGGTTTGCGAAATATAGTAGGAAATGGAAAGAAGAACTAATTGGTACAAACTTGATAATGCGGCAAAAATAATACCGTCTACGGTTAGAGGCGCAAATACCAGAGTTTTCAGAATCAGCTGCGAACTCTTTGAGGATGTGGATGGGGAGATTTTACAGAGAGCTCTTGATGAGACCATAGATGAATATCCCTTTTTCAACTGCATTTTGAGAAGAGGTCTGTTCTGGTACTATCTGGAGGATTCTTCACTTAAATGCGTTGTTGAAGAGGAGCATCTGCCTGTTTGCAGTGCACTTTATCTGCCCGGAAAAAAGAGCCTTCTTTACAGAGTTATCTATTATAAAAAGAGAATCAGCATGGAGATGTTCCACGTACTGGCAGACGGTACCGGAGCCTTCAGCCTTTTCAGAAGAATAGTCACAAGATATCTTGAGATAGCTCATGATTTCCACGTTGACGGAGATTTTTTCGGAGCAGAGATTGCATCCCTGCAGGAGATGAACAATGATGCCTTCAAGCATTTTTATCAGAACGTTAAGGGCTTAAAGCAGCTTAAGAGTCTTTCATCCAATCATGCATATCAGCTCCACGGAGAGACAGATGCCAATAATGAATCTCACATTGTTGAGGCGACGGTTTCAGCTAAGGCTTTTAAAAAGTTGGCGGAGCGCTATGGCTGTACTGTAGGTGTTCTCAGTACTTCAATTTATATCGCCGCTATCATTGATACCATGTCCACGGCTCAGAAAAAGAAGCCAATCATTGTCAGCGTGCCCGTAAACCTAAGACAGTACTTTAAGTCCAACACCGCAAGAAATTTCTTCGGTGTTATAAGTATAAGATTCGATCCCATTGATTTTGACAATACCTTGGACAGTATTATCAAGGTTGTAAGCGAGTCCTTCAAGAAGCAGCTTGAGCCCGAGAGAGTTAACAATACAATGAATTCCTATGCGGCTCTTGAACATAACCTCGCAATCAAGGTTGTTCCGCTTTTTATAAAGGATTATGCCATCGGCAGATTCGATGCAGCTGCTAAGAGCGGCGTTACCACATCCATTTCCAATATGGGTGTAATAAAAATGCCTGCGGAGGTTACTCCCTTCATTGAGAGATTCAGTGCTTTCATGACCGCCTCCAAGGAACAAATCACGATCTGCAGCTTCAGAGACAAGATGGTCTTTGGAGAATGTTCTGCATTTACAACGCATCCTACAATGCTTAATCTTTGCAGAAGAATTACTGCAGAGGGAATTGGAGTTGAAATCGCCACCAACGATTTTGACATCGTTCCCGATAAACAAAGTTCTCACGAGGTGAAAAAGTAATGTTATATTGTCCGAAATGTAAAATTGCCATAAGAGGCAAAAAGCAGTGCTGCCCGCTTTGCCAAGGTAAGATCCTTGATAAGGATGGCATGAAAAGAGCAGCGATAGATGAAGATATTTATGATATTGATGATTTTGAAGATGACGACGAAGCTTTTCCTATTTTGAATGAAAGGAAGATTACAGGCGTCACCTTCATAAGGATATGCACCTTTTTACTTGCTATTGTTATTGTTGTATGTGTAGCACTCAGATATCTTTTCGGGGAGATGATGTCCTGGACAGGGGCTACTATCCTTGGAAGTATTGTGGTGTGGCTTGATATTATCGCAATAATGAAGTACCGCTACAATATTTTGAAGGTGCTTGCCGTTGAGGTCGTGGTTGCAATAATCGTCGATTATTACATCGATAAGATGACTGGCTTTTATGGCTGGAGCGTAACATGGATGATTCCCTTCTGCCTGATCGGACACACCATTGTGACCTATATTATTGCAAAGGCAATGAAGCTCAGGTTTGAGGAGTACATCACTTATATTGGTTTTGACGCAGTACTTTCATTTGCTCAGATATTCTTTATCTGGAAAGGAGAAAATACACTTCCCTATGCAGCTGTATTTACCATGGCCGGTTTTGCAATCGTAATGGTTGCCGCCATCATCTTCAGGTTCAGAGAGCTTAGAAGCGCTGCGGGAAGAATGTTTAACGTTTAGGTTTAAATCTGCTTTTCATAATAAATTGCTTTTGAGGGGAGGATACCTTTATGGGTATTCGTGAAAAAAGACAGATTAGAAAACAGATGCTGGAGCTTCATCTTGGGGATTTTGTAGAGAGCTCCATCGGAAAAAGGATTGTTGAAAAGGATATGCTGGCACCGGAATTACCGGAAGATCCTGAGAAAAAGGTCTGGTACAGGGTGCCTGTTCCAATGGGCATATCGGGGGATGGCTCTGAATATTATATCTATGTCAAAATAGCTGATCCCAAAAAGCTGTGTATCTTTTTCTCCGGCGGCGGTGTTGCATGGAATGAATACACGGCGGCAAGACCTGTCTCAGGTGGTAAGGTGGCAGCTGCTCTTCCCAATTATTATTGGAATAATCTAAGACCTTTCACTCAGATCATGAATATAGATATGGGAATCATGAATATGAAGGATACGGGCAATCCCTTCAGGGATTACAGTATCATTGATATTCCCTATGCTACAGGCGATTTCCATGTGGGAAATAATGAATTTCCGTATAAAGGAGAGGATGGGGATGACCACGTCCTTTATTTTCATGGATATCTGAATTTTATGGAGGGTATGGCCAGAGCAAGGAACCTTTTCAGTAATCCCAAAAAGCTCCTCATAGCCGGAAACAGCGCCGGTGCCTTTGCTGTACCTGCACTTACTGATGAGATACTTAGCGTGTGGTATCAGGGTGTAAGTGATGTCACGGTATTTTCCGACAGCGCACTTCTTTTATATAAAAAGTGGGCGTATACTGCAAGAGAAGTATGGAAGGCGCCGCAGCCGATCTGTGAGGCGATTAATTCTGACAATATCACTCTTAGCTGGTACAAGGCGCTATACGCCAAGTACGGAGATAAGCTGAGATATCTATATTCAAGTTCTACCAAGGATTATGTTTTAAGCGCGTATTACAACGATGTTACCTATAAAAAATATGCCACCGATGAGGATGTTCAGAAGGCATATTTTGAGCAGTTAAAGGAAATGGTAGCTGAGCTTAAGAAAATAACTCCTGATTTTCACATGTTTATAAATAACTGGGAGATTCCTCTCATCACTAAGGGAGGAACGGTGCATACAGCCGTAAGGGAGCCTTATTTTACAAGGTTTACCCAGGACGATGTCACAATGGCAAGGTGGCTGTATGATGCAGTGAATGGTAATTTATATGATATAGGCATGGAACTTCTTGAATCAGACTAAATTTTATCGTATTTTATGCCGAAATATCATTTGTAAATAGTAACCAAAATACTACGGGGAATTGCTTATGCGAAAGGGTACTATAGCAAAAACTATAAGAAGAACCATTCTTGCATTGTCCTGTATCACTTTTATAGCGGGTACGGGTGTTTTTGCTGTTCAGATGTACTCAGAGCAAAAGAGCAGTGCCAACATGAAAAAGGTTCAGGCAATGGCCTCCGTAACTGTTCAGAAAAACAACAAGGTTATTGCAGCCGGTGCGGATCCTGAAGAGGAAAACACCAATCTCGTTACTCTTAAGATGGAATATCTTACAAAAAAGAATTCCGATATGAAGGGATGGCTTCGGATACAGGGAACGGTCATCGATTACCCTATAATGTTCAAGGAGGATGACAACGACTACTATCTTGAGCATGATTTTTTCAAAAATGCAGACAGGAACGGACTTCTTGTTCTTGATAAGAGATGTAACAGCGATTTAAACGATAATCATCTTCTTATACATGGACACAACATGAAATCCGGTGCGATTTTTGGAACTCTTAAGTATTTTAAGGACGAGCAGTATATGCGAAAGCATCAGGCCTTTGAGCTTGATACTGCTACGGAGCAGAGGTTTTATGAGGTGATAGCTGTTCTTGATACATCGGCGAACGGCGAAAATGGCTTTAAGTATTCCGATTACATCAATCTTGATGATAAAGAAACCTTTGATACCTATGTTGCCAATCTGAAGGCCAGATCCCTTCACAAGATTGCGGCAACCGCCACCTACGGCGATGAGCTTTTGACATTATCGACCTGTGATTACACCATGAAAAACGGAAGACTTCTGGTAGTTGCAAAAAGAGTCTGCTAGAGAAAAGGGGAGTTAAATATGAGAAAAATAAGGATATTGCTTGCAATACAGATATTTGTACTCTTGCTTATGGCTCCGGCTATGGGACAGAAAGCCTATGCAGTTAAAGTTGATATAAAGGACAACTACGATGCGGGACTTCTTGATGATGAGAAGGATTCCGATAAGGAGAAGGCAGAGGAAGCGGCTGCGGCAGAAAGCGCAAGCTCAGGAACATCATCAAGCAAGGCTTCAAATAATGCATCAAGTAAAGCAAGCACTTCAAATAAAGCCACAAGCACAAATGCTGCATCATCTGCATCATCTGCTGCATCAACTCCTGCAACATCAGTAAGTGCCGCAACATCTGAATCAACTCCGGTTGCAGCAACCGTGGCCACAACCACCAACGATCTGCCAAAGACAGGAGATGACAACAGGATTGCCATTACCTTTATAGTTATGCTGGCAAGCCTTTCCGTATTCCTTACAACTCTGCTTGCAGGGCGATTTGGCAAAAATGTTTAAGAATTAATTTAAAAATACTTATAAATTGGCTATAAACTTTCCATAAATTATCCGATATAATGACAGTAAGTGAAACCGAATATGAGGGGAGTAGGATTTATGGTTCATGTTTTAGCAGCGATCGTCTTTTTGATCGCAGTCGGTGTTATCTGGTTCGTTCCCAGAACAGCACCGGAAGAATAACCAATGTGACTGAGGACCGCGGCTATAGGCTGCGGTTTTTAGTTTTTACAGATCTAAATAATTCTGACCGCTTCTGGATAATTCCAAACAGGAAAAGACATTACAAAATTAATATAATAAGAGATTAATTTTGTCATCTTGCAATAACGCGTCAAAGTGATAAAGTATTTTCTAAGTTGTTTTGTATAAAAACATCAAGAAACTTGATTAAGTTTAATTGATTAAAATCGGGTTTCAGGGAGAGAGAAAATGATATCAAAAGGGGATTATCTGAAAGACCTTCTTTACCGCTATCGGGTAAATTTCGATATAACTGAAAATTTCAAATTAGGGAATGCTGTTTATCCTGCCTATGCGTATTTTCATTCCTTCAGTGAAAAATACGTACTTAGAAAGGAAGCTCAGCTCTGGGCTGTGAATGCATTTGAGCATGTTTTTTTCATAGAGGAAGATACATTAAACGCAGCTACTTTTGATTTAATCAGAGAGCAGATTACACAGACCATTGAGCCGCAGCTTGTAAGGAAGGGCGGCAAATATCCTGAAAAGGACCATATGTGCAGCTATCTGACCTTCGTTATCCTGACAGATGATGAGATTTCTGATGAAGTAAAAAAGGAAGTTAAGAAATTTAAGTTTGATAAAGGCTATATGTTTAACTTCAGGGGACACAGTGAAGCCAGGATTGCAGCGGTTTCCATGAAGTCAGAGGAAATTGTTACAAATTCCAATGCAAAGGATATGAGAAAGCTTTTGCAGGATGTATTTGATAAACAGGGGAGAAAGGAAACAAGCCCATCTTCAGGTGAAATAGCCTGTTGATATACATAATGGGGAATAAGGAGGAGAGAAGTAATGAATGCAGCAGTACTTTTGATCGCAAGTTTAGCCATACTTGCCGTAGGTTACGTGGTATATGGCGGATATCTTGCAAAACAGTGGGGGATTGATCCCAGTAGGAAAACACCGGCTCACGAGCTTGAGGACGGTATGGATTATGTTCCTGCAAAAACACCCGTAGTTATGGGACATCATTTTTCATCTATCGCAGGTGCAGGCCCGATCAACGGACCTATCCAGGCAGCGGTTTTTGGTTGGGTACCTGTTTTACTCTGGGTTCTTATCGGAGGAATTTTCTTTGGTGGAGTTCATGATTTTGGAGCTCTTGTAGCATCACTTCGTCACAAGGGACAGTCAATCGGTGAGATCATCGATGATTCAATGGGAAGAAAAGCTAAGAGACTTTTCCTTACCTTTGGTTATCTGACACTGCTTCTTGTTGTTGCAGCTTTCAGCTCAATCGTTGCAAGCACCTTCGGCAGCACAACCTCAGCAGGCGCAGCAGTAGAGGGAGCAGCTCTTGCAGCTAATGAGTCAACCGCTATGATTTCTATTCTGTTCATCGGTCTGGCAATGGCCTTTGGATACTTTGTTTACAGAAAAAATACCAACATCGTTGTAGCATCAGTTCTTGGCGTTGCAGGTATCGCAGCAATCGTGGCAATCGGTCTTAATTTCCATCCGATTTCACTTACTTACAATTCATGGATGTGGATCGTTGGAGCATATATCCTTGTTGCCAGCGTAACTCCTGTATGGATTCTGCTTCAGCCCAGAGATTACCTTAGCTCATTCCTGCTTTACTTCATGATCGCAGCAGGCGTGATCGCAGTTATCGGCGGCGTTGTAACAGGAAACGGAAGCTTCTCAGTACCTGCTTTCGGTGATGCAGCACTTAAGGGAACAGGCGTATTTACAACAGGTACAGCTTTCCCTGCACTTTTCGTGACAATTGCATGTGGAGCTATTTCAGGTTTCCACTCACTTGTATCTTCAGGAACAACAGCTAAGCAGCTTGACAACGAGAAGCACGCACAGCCTGTAGCTTATGGTTCAATGCTTATCGAGTGTGCAGTTGCAGTTATTTCACTTTGTGCTATCGGCTTCGTATGGAGCGCAGCAGCTGAGGGTGCTTACGCTAGCCCCACTCAGGTATTTGCAGGCGGCTTATCAGCGATGATCGGATCCTTCGCACCCGGTCTCCAAAACATCATGTACCAGATGCTGATCCTTGCAGTTTCAGTTTTCTGCCTTACATCGCTTGATACAGCTACACGCCTTGCAAGATATATGTTCCAGGAATTCTTCGTGGATCAGGATGTTGACAAGAAGGATCTTGCAGGCTACAAAAAGGTTCTTGCTAATCCTTACGTAGCAACAGCTATCACAGTTGTACTTGGTGTAAGCCTTGGTATGACAGGTTATACAAAGATTTGGCCTCTCTTTGGTGCAGCTAACCAGCTTCTTGCAGCTATCGGACTTCTTGCAGTATGCACATGGCTTGGTCAGGTTGGAAAGAACAACAAGATGTTCTATGTTCCCATGGTATTCATGCTTGCAGTAACTATCTGCTCGCTGGTTCAGACAATTATGGCAAAGATGACAGCATACCTTAGCGGAGCAGCTGATGTTTGGGCCCTCATCCAGTCAGCTATCGCAGTACTTCTGATCGTTCTTTCACTGGTACTTGCAGGAATCGCAGCAAAGACACTTTACGGTCAGTATGTTGAAAAGAGTGCAAAGAAGGCAGCATAAGTAATTTCATAACATAATTAAAGGACAAAAGGTGCATGAGCCTTATGGAACATGCGCCTTTTTTATTGCGTATATTCACACGGAATGCTAAAACTTATTCTGTTGTGTTCTGCAACATTCAATATTTTTGGGTAGTGTCAAATGATTTATGGAAGGTCGGTCAATCATTAGCTGCTTTTTAGTTTTTTACAGTTGCTGTTTTGAATTACGTGGGTATCGTGAAAAACAATATTTATTCACGTAAGAAAATCAGGAAATGGTGAAGTGGATTACGGGGATGAATGGGAAAATGTGATTTATCCACGTAAGATTGGCGGAAAAAAAGGCTCAGGATTACGGGGGTGCTTAGAGAAATGAGATTCATCCACGTAAGAATGGCGGAAAAATGGCTAAAAATTACGGGGATGAAAAAAGAAAAACAATATTTTCCACGTAATAAAACAACGAGAGGATTAAAAATGAAAACCAGGAATAAGTGGACAGGATTATTAGCCCTATTATTTGCAGCGATATTACTCGTAAACGGGAACCATGCCATTACTGCTAAAGCAGTTCAGTTTTCGGTGAGAGATACCTATCCGCCCCGTAACTATACACCTAAAAGAATAAGGATCAGAGTAGATTCTGCTTTCAATCACGCTATGGAGGCAGAATATGATGGAGCAGTACATGTAGAGAGCATAAAAACTTATAGTAAGAAGTTTAAGACTTTCAATACTCAAACATTAACCGCCTACAGAAATAACGAGCTGACCACTGAAATTGATATGGGATTTTACGCTTTAAAGGCAGGAAAATACAAGGTCACCTTTGATATTGTAAAAGAGGATGGAAGTCGTGAGAAAAAGAAAATCATGGTCTATGCTTACGACGATTACCCCATTAAGAAGATAACCTTTGGAGGTAAACAGATTCCGTATCCTGCACTTGATGAGTTTCCCAGAATGAACTATCCTGCAAAAGGAAAGTTTAAAGTTACCATGACTCCGGGATACAAACTTGTGCGAATAGAAAAGATATCCTATAAGCATGCGACAAAGGAAAATGGCGAAATAGAAACCGTAAAAGATATTAAAAAGGTAAAAAACGGATCATCGGTAGCTTTGTCAAATGTGGCATATAAAGTCGCATTTAAGTTCTATGGTTATGAAGTTTCAAGCCATGAAATGAATGCGCAGACCAAATTCCGTATCTATTACAAGGACAAGTATTCAAAGACTATTGAATACAGAGACTTTGTCTTATATAAGCTTGTGAACTATGAGAAGTAAATGATAAAGGTGGCATTTTATCTTTATCAGCCATCATAGTAATCGCAGCCAAGTTCTTCCAGGGGTGTATTTATGTTCTGATTAAAAGCAGAGAGACTTGTCATGGCTCCGGTTTTTACATTGACAAGGTATAGGTCATAACCACCACGGCCTCCCTTTTTGGAGCTGCTTACAATTATATATTTTGAGGAAACACAGCAGGCATCTGAGCAATCATAGTGCCTGCTGTTACATTTTAAGGATTTTGCTTTTCCTGTTTTTAGATTATATCTGATGATCTGATCTACCCTGTTGCACTTATTATAGCCTTTCGAGAAGTACAGATATTTTCCGTTGTCGCTTACTATAGGATAGTAGGACTGAACTCCGGCCTCTTTATAAAGGGAACGATTCTCTTTGGAAGAAGTGCCATTTTTATTGCCGGCAGATGCTACCTTTATAAACATGTTTTTCCCCTTTCCTTCTACGTAAAAAATCTTCTTTCCATTTTTACTGTAGTAGGGCATGGACTTTTCGGAAGAACCTGTGATCAGTACCTTTTGCCTGGAGGATTTAAGGCTGTATCTTACAATTCTTGTTCCCTTTCCCTTTGGATTACTTTGCTTAAAAATTATATATTTTCCCTTGGGATCATATTTTGGATCCTCATCATCAAGACCGTTACCTTTAGTAAGATTGCGGGGATTTTTTTCTCCAAAGGTATACTCATAGATATCCCATTCATCATCAGTAGTCTGTCCCATGAAAGTGATTGCTTTTCCGTCTTTTCTAAAGCAGGCATTCATGGGATTTTTAATGTCACTCCAATTAGTGCTCAGGCATGCAAGGGTATCTGAGCCAAAATCATACAGATATATGTTGCTATCCTGGGCATTATAGTCTGAATATGAGTGGTAAACTATTTTTCCTTTCGGCTTTTCTGCCGCATGAGCTATTGTCGGCGCTGATGAGATAACGATTATCGTGATAAGTGACAGAAAGTAAGAATAGATATGTCTCATAAAAAGTCCCCTCTCTTTGAAAAAAGCCTCAAAACCGCATAACCATGCGACTTTGAGGCTAAGCAGAACACGGGAGTCGAACCCGCCTCTTCAGCTTGGGAAGCTGACATACTACCGATGTACTAGTCCTGCAAGTATTGCTGTTAACAACTACATTTTATTCAAGTAATTGTTCAAACAACTATTTAATAATAGCCAAATTGTGCTATAATTTCAAGTGGTATGAACAAGTAATATTTTATTTGAAAATATTTTGTTGGGAGGTAGTGTTATGGCAGTAGATAAGGCAAAAGCAGTAGAAAAAGGTAAGGGATTTGCTAACGAGTTCCGTGAGTTTATCATGCGTGGCAACGTAATGGATCTGGCAGTCGGTGTTATCATCGGTGGAGCATTCCAGGGAATCATCAATTCTCTTGTAAATGACATTATAATGCCGATTATCAGCATGCTTACAGGTGGAATCGATTTCTCTAACTGGTTTGTATCTCTTGACGGATCAAGCTACAGCACACTTGCAGCAGCTCAGGAAGCAGGAGCAGCAACACTTAACTATGGTGTATTCATCACAGCTATCATCAATTTCCTGTTAATGGCTCTGGTTATCTTCTGTATCGTTAAGTCACTGAATAAGCTCAGCGATCGCGTTAAGAAGGAAGAAGAGGAGGCAGCTCCTACAACCAAGATCTGCCCTCACTGCAAGAGCGAGATCAACATCGAAGCAACAAAGTGCCCTTGCTGCACATCTGATCTTAAATAAATCACAAAACTAACTCGAGCCCCGGAAATTCAATCCGGGGCTCGTTTTACATAGTTATCACATCTGATGTTTTACAACTTCGTACTCATTATTATTTCTGTAGTAAGGACATTCGCTGTGAGAGTTATTCATCAGCTTGGCGTAATCGTCCTCATCCATGTTGACGCCGCAGTAGTATGCTTCGTCGTCTTCATCGTATTCATAGTAGGTGCAGTCATCACAGTGCATTTGCATAAATCTTTACCTCGCAAATTTCATAGTATTGCTGCACGGAATTAAGCGGCAGCATGGTTGTTATTTTTTGAAAAATTCGTATTGTGTCTTAAGCTCATCAGGTATTTCAATGCCTTCATTTTGCAGCCTCTTCATGATATTGGTAAGAGGCCTTGCAAGACCGGCATTGTGGGCTGTGAACTTCTTTATCAGCTCGCCGTATTGAGGATTGTCCGCCATCTTTTCACGAAGCTCCTTGGAGAAGGGGCAGAAGGTGAAGAGGATTTCCCTGGCAATCTTGTTAAGGCGGGGTGAAGCGTTGGCTTCAAACTTAATATAGCTGATGTAATCGCTGACAAATACATTCTTGTAGTTGTTGTTGAATTTCTGAAGCTGGGTTTTCAGCTTTTCCTTCATGTCTGTAGAAAGAGAGTGGTTCTTCTTGTAAAACTGCAGATAATCACAGTACATGGATGTAAGAGAAGGATCTGTTACATCGTTCCAGTGAACACCCTGCTCGGTCTTACACATCTCCCAGCGGAACTCACCACACAACTTAATAAGAATATCATCAAGTGTCTCAGTATTAAAGATGGAAATTATAAGTCTTGCGGGAGTGTTTCGCTTTTTGCCTTCAATTTCCTGCCATACAGCGGCTCTGCTTCCCATATTTGGCATAAGAATCATTATAGGCGTTACGTCTTCGTTTAGAAGAACCTGCGGTACATTTATTTCGACATTTGAATACAGTCCGCCTCTGCAGAAAACAGAATAATCAACAGAGCGGATATAGTCATAAAAATCATGAATTTTTTTGTAATCAACATAAGCGGTATCAAGTGGACGTACCACATTTTCCGAATCAAAAACAGGAACGTACATGGAGGGGCGTCCAAAGCTCATTCTGTTACCAAGGGCAAGTAGATTCTTTACCTCGAATTTGAGTCTTTCAAGGGGATCCATCTTCATTTCTTCCATCTGAGCTTCGGATATATCACCACTTGTTTTCAGGGTGCGAAGAGCAGTGAAGTAGTCCTCATCGAATTCATTTCTTGAGGGCTCACGCTGCATTCCGTATACCTTCTTAAGCCACTCATAGCAGGTCATCACAAGACCTTCAGGGTCGGGCTTATAGGTTTTCATTAAAACATAGAGCTGCCTCGTGTTTTCAAGACCTGCAAGCTCCTCATCCACAAAGCCGAACATAAGGAACATCATAACCTCGGACGGAACCATAGGATCGCTGAGGCTTCGAAGGAAAGCAGAGGTATAGATTGTGTAATAATCCTGAGCTACCTTTCGTCTTAAAGCTCTGCTCTCATCAGAAGAGTCATATCTTCCGGGAGTAGCCTTGAATTCCTTGATTATCTCTCTGAAGTTTGCTGTTGCTTTTTCGTCGGCATCAGCGTATTGAAGAATTGTATTCAGAGCATCTTTTATATCTATGTCTGTGGCCTGACCTTCAGTGCCGTTACGCTTCATGTCGTTAGCTTTAGCTCTGACAAGCTGCATGGTTGATTTAAATTTAGCAACCTGCTTTGTCATGTTTTCATAGTATTCTGCAAGCTCCAGCCTACAGGCCGCATTGAAGGACAGAGCCTGAATGGAATACAGTATCATACCGTTGGCGATATCTGCTGATAAGCCATAGCAGTATTTTTTTAGAAGATCCTCTTTTGAAGCCATAGTTCTGTAGAATTTTTCCTGCCATTCTGAGAGAGCAGAAACCTTCTCCGGAGGATTTACATTTTCAATTTCCGGGAAATGCTCAACTTCCTGACCGACAGAAATAGCCATTACAGGGTATTCCTGCGCATCCTTTTTTATCTGCTCGATTTCGGCGCAAATTTTATCGTAGTCATCGTTGTATTTGTCGATGGAGCTTACGATTATCTTGATGGTCTGAGCGGCAAGGATCGGGGATATTTTAGGGTTTGAGCTGACTACCTTATAAAGGTCGTCCTGAGAAGAATAGGGGTATGAATAAACAGCTGATTCCTCCATTGAGGTGTAGGTGAAGGCATACTTTTTTCCGGGATGCTCGGCAGCACCAAGTATTCCGCCCACTTCGACAGTTATCGATTCACCGTCAATAGTTACGCAGACCTTTCCTTTAACGACAATTTCTATTGTTTCGACTGTATCGCCCTTTTTATGGATAATCTCATTTGCCTTAAGATTAACGAGCCCCATAAGAACCCCCTTATCGAAATTGTATAGTTATAAATATTATAAATGATTTTTCATACACAATTCATTAAAGTTTGGTAAACATAATTCAAATTAAATAGAAATTTTATCGCAATTACACAAAATGGATTGAAACTTATTAAAAATGATAATATTATGTTTATAAGAACAGGGAGGAGAGATAACGTTTCTAACGGGGTCTCTTATACCCTGTGTTTTTTTATTTAAAAATAATCTGATGTTCTGCTCGGTATTTTGCAGAGGTTAAGTATGGTTTATTCTAATCAGTTCGACGTAGCCGGAATAATGGTTATACTTACCAGCTTAATATGTGCATGGCTAAGACCAAAGTTCATGAAAAACTTCAGTGTTTATCTGAAGTTATTAATCATGCTTGCAATTGCTTATAATACTCTGGACTTCGCAACCATTCTCTTTATAAAACTGAAAAATCCCGGAACCTGGTTTGTCACATATTTTCTGCTTGTTCTGTATTTTATTGTGGTTTTCATGTTCCCATACAGGGCTACGCTGTATTTTTATGAGATATGCGGTGAAAAATGTAACCCGCTCATTTTGAGAATTCCTCTTTATGCAATGCTTGTTCTTGCAACTGTTGGAAATATGTTCTTTGACTTTTTCTTTAAGCTTGATAAAGAAACCATGGAATATTCCCAGGGAATTGGTACCTATGGTGTGCTTTTGTTTTACCTTTACTGCGCAATAATTGTCGGAGACTGCGCATTAAAACATAAGAGATTCCTGGGAATCATGAGATTAAGGATGCTGGTTGTGCTGTTTTTTGTGACGATCTTTAATGTCGTTTATCAGGTGCTGTTCCCGGAGGCATCAATTACCGGCCTTGTACTGGCTCTTAGCGTTGCGCTTCTCATTGTTGTGTTCTGCTTTATTGATGTAACCATAGATGATCTGACGGGGCTTAACAACAGAATAGGCTTCATCAGAGCCTGTGATGAACTGATGCACAAGCAGGACATGACCGGCTATAGCATGATAAAAATTCAGATTTATCACATGCAGGAGCTCAACGAGCGTACCGGTATGGATAATGGCGATAAGGTTTTGCTCCTTTTGGCAGATAATGTAAAGAAAGCTGTGGAGCAGAACAAGCACAAGGCGGTGTGCGGCAGAATTGGCGGAGATACCTTCGCTGTACTTACAGATGAAGAGCTATCCATCAATACCATGGCTGAATCAAATATCCCGGACTTCATACAAAATCCTCTTACGGGACTGGATTATGCTGTTTCCTTCTATGCCGGTGCATACAGGCTTGAGGAAGGCGATAATGATATAGACAGTATGCTTGATCACGCAGGCTATGCGCTAAAATGGGTATCCGGTAATTTTAAGACCAACGTAGCGTTTTATGACAACGATATCAGAAAAGAGGATGAACACAGAAAAGCTGTAGAGCAGAAGGTCAGAAATGCTATTGCTGAGAGGGAATTCAAGGTTTATCTGCAGCCTGTCTGTAACACCATGACAAGAGAAAGAGTCAGCGCCGAGGCCCTTGTCAGATGGATCGATTCTAAAAACCAGATGATTAATCCTTCAGATTTCATTCCGATTCTTGAAAAGAACGGCTTTGTTACTGAGCTTGATTTATATGTCCTTGAAGACGTCTGCAGGATGCTAAGAGACTGGAACGAAGTTGGCATCGACATAGTTCCCGTGTCGGTTAATTTTTCCAGAGTTGATGTGGAGCATCCGGGAATTGTTGAAGATATAATTGCAATCGTTGATAAATACGAGCTGGATCACAACCTCATCAAGATAGAGCTTACAGAAAGTGCTTTCAGTGAAAATATCGGAAACATCATAAATACATTAAAACGCCTTCGTGAAGCGGGCTTTGTAATTATGATGGATGATTTTGGAAGTGGATATTCGAACCTTAATATGTTCAAGGATATGCCTATTGATGTGGTAAAAATTGATATGTATTTCCTTAGGAATATTGAAAATAGCGAAAGAGGCATGATAGTACTTGAATCAGTAGTTCAGATGGCAAAGAGACTTGGCTTGGAGATAGTAGTAGAGGGTGTTGAGACCCAGGAGCAGTACGACTATATCAGAAAGCTTCGCTGCGAGATGATCCAGGGCTATTATTTCGCAAAGCCGATGCCTTCCGAAATATTCCCGGATCAGGTTACTGCAGGGTAATTACAGACTTGGAGAACTCGGAAAATTCAGTTTTTCCAAGTGCAAGATCATATATATTTGATGCAAGCAAAGTCTCATTAAGGAGTCTTAGCTGCATATCATCAAGAACCTTAACTGAATCGGAAAGTCGTGAAATAACAGGGATGCGAGAGCATTCCTGTATTTTTTTCAGTAGAGGAGAGGCGTTCTTATTGAGGCCCAGAATTCTTGCATAGGAAGTAAACTCAGTCTTATCACCTGCATATTCGGATAAATTCTCAGCCTTTATATCAAGAAGTATATGTAAAAGTGCGCGGCTTATCCTTGTATATGCGATATCCTTGCTCTTAAGCTTTATGATAAAAGCTGATATCTGTTTATAATCCTTTAAATTCGCAGCAATTTTATCTGAAAGGTCAGAGCTTACATCTGCAAAAGCAGTGTAACCACTGTTTTTATGCAGTAGAAGCTTGTAATGAAGAAAACAGGATAAATCATCAACGGTCATTATGGCCTTTTCATTATTTGTAAGATGGTTTTTGATAATGGAAAAAACATCTTCAGGGACGTTTTGCGAAATAACTGACAGAACAGACTGACCGTTATCATTCTCCAAAATATCACTTCCTTCCAGAAGCTTTCTTATGGACTCAGCAGAGGACAGCGTGCCTTCAGCATCGGTATCGTGATAACCAGCGCCTTCTCTTTTTATGGAAACAGGCTTAATAGAGCTTCCCTGCAAAATAAGAGCCTTGATATACTCTGTCCCGAGGATATCGTTTGGCGCAGAAAAAGAATCGGTATCTAGTCCGGTGATTTCAGATAAAGCCCTTGCTCTTGCAGCTGCGTAGCTCATGCCGCTTTTTACGTATTCCTTTATCTTATCGCTGAGCTCTAAAGGCTCGTTCGCAAGAAGCTCAGCTGCTTTGGACATTCCCAAAAGGTTATCCGTTTCGGAACCAAAGCCAAGGAAATCGACACAGCCAAGACCGTTTAAAACAGATACAGCGCCGCCCGCAAAATACTCGGCACTTCCTGTGCTGTAATAAACCGGCAGCTCCAGGACAAGGTCAGCTCCGCAGGAAAGAGCCATTTTTGTTCTGAGCATCTTGTCAAAGATGGCAGGGCAGCCTCTTTGGGTATAGTCACCGCTCATTACTACGACAACATAATCAGAGGCTGTTTTTTCTTTGAGCGCTCTGATTGCATATTCGTGACCGTTATGAAATGGATTGTATTCGGCGATTATCCCCAGTACCTTCATAAAATTACCTGTATACGTATGATTTTTTATAATTAAATAAGTAAATGTTTTATAACTTATTCATTATAGTGTGCTACAATATTAAAACACAAGTTAAAACAATAACCATAAATATATATGGACATGGAGGTAATAATGAAGATTTTAGTTATCAATTGCGGAAGCTCATCTCTTAAGTTTCAGCTCATTGATTCAGACTCAGAAAAGGTAATAGGTAAGGGCCTTTGTGAGAGAATCGGCATCGACGGTAGAATAAGCTTTACTCCCGGTGATGGCGATAAGATTACAAAGGATACAGCTATTCCGGATCACAACCGCGCAATTACTCTTGTTATTGAGGCACTTACAGATGCACAGACAGGCGTAATCAAGTCTCTTGATGAGATAGGTGCAGTTGGACATCGTATCGTACACGGCGGTGAGAAATTCACAAAGTCAGTTATCATTGACGAGGATGTTATTAAGGCTATCGAGGAAGTAAGTGACCTTGCTCCTCTTCACAATCCCGCAAACCTTATCGGTATCAGAGCATGCCAGAGTGCTATGCCCGGCGTACCTATGGTTGCAGTATTTGACACAGCATTCCATCAGACAATGCCCGAGGAAGCATTCCTTTACGGAATTCCTTATGCTCTCTATGAAAAGTACAAGATCCGCAGATACGGCTTCCACGGCACAAGCCACTCTTATGTAAGTAAGAGAGCAGCAGATATGCTTGGAAAAGACTACAGCGAGCTTAAGACTATCGTTTGCCACCTTGGTAACGGTGCATCTGTTTCTGCAGTTAAGAACGGCAAATGCGTAGATACATCAATGGGTCTTACACCTCTTGAAGGTCTTATCATGGGAACCAGAAGTGGTGACATCGATCCTTCCGTTGTTGAGTTTATCATGAAAAAAGAGGGCATCGATGTAGCAGAGGCAGAGAACCTTCTCAATAAAAAGTCAGGTGTTCTTGGCCTTTCAGGTGATGTATCCTCTGATTTCAGAGATCTTGAGGATGGATATTTTAACGGCGATAAGGGCTGTATCAGAGCAATCAATACCTTCTGCTACAGAGTTGCAAAATATGTCGGCGCTTACGCAGCAGCTATGGACGGAGTAGATTGCATCTGCTTCACAGCAGGCGTTGGTGAGAACGGACCTCTTGTAAGAGATCTCATCTGCCAGAGACTTGGTTTCCTTGGTGTTAACCTCGATAAGGAAGCAAATGAAGTTCATGGTAAAGAGAAGGTTGTATCAACACCTGATTCAAAGGTTAAGGTTCTTGTTGTTCCCACAAACGAGGAGCTTGCCATTGCAAGAGATACAAACGAGCTTTGCTCAAAGTAATTTTCGTTAAGAGTGAATCTAATTCAAAATAACGGATAATATAAAACGGCAGTTGTCATGAAAATCTGACAGCTGCCGTATTTAATAGCAATTCATTTATTTGTTGCAGTTTTGAGAATACTTCTTTGGCGAGATACCAACGGATTTTGTAAAGGCCTTAAGGAAATTACTGTAATCCACAAATCCGCATTTTTCACAGACTTCACTTACTCCGTAGCCTTCAGCCAAAAGTGATTTAGCAATACTGATCCTTCTGGCGGTCATATACTTGTTTATTGTGGTTCCCGTAGTATTCTTAAAAATCCTGCAAATATAGCTCTCGCTTATATAAAACTCCTTTGAGAGCTTTGCGATACTTATCGGACTGTTAATATTTTTATTAATATAGGATAAAATAGCATCTACCTGATCGTTGTAGGTTCCTGATATAATAGTATCGTTATTTGCATTAATTATTATGCTGTTGATCATAACAAAGAGCTCGGTAAAAGCTGAACGCTCAACCAAATCCCTGCCATAACCGTTGTTAGAAAGTATTTTGTTTATAAAGAAAAGGAAGCGGTTTTGCTGTTCCTGGGAGAGACTGAGCTTGTGAGCAAAGCCATGCTCCTTACTGTGGAAGCAGTAGTCCAGATCGGTCTCGGCACTTGATATTTTTTTCATGAAATCTGGATGTATCATTATTACAATACGTTCATGAAGCTCTTTATCAATCTGACTGAGATAGTGGGAATCGTACTGATTGATCAGGAAAAGATCTCCGGGATTTATATCGTAGACCTTATTATCTATAAGAAACTGCTTGCCGCCGGATATGGAAAAATAGACCTCGTAGCAGTCGTGAATATGCATTTCCATTGCTTTCTCATCCTTATAAAGATGAGCGATAGAAAAGTATTTGTTTTCAATGCTGTTTAGCATGGCTTCCTTGCAGGAATTGAGTTCTTTCATGTGTTTACGATGCTCCGTTATGCTTGTAATCTACAAAGTTAAAAAAATCGTTGACAATCACGAATTCAACGCATATAATAGCATAAGTGTGTTGACTAATGCAAATGACCATTTGTTATGGTTCATGATATGAACGCTGTAAGGAGGTGTTACCGAATGTCTATCTGCCCGAAGAATAAGTCTTCCAAGGGTCACAGAGACCAGAGAAGAGCAAACTGGAAAATGACTGCTCCCACACTGGTTAAGTGCAGCCACTGTGGCGCGCTTATGCAGCCTCACAAGGTTTGCAAGAAATGTGGCTACTACAACAAGAAGAGCGTTGTAGCAAACGAGGATTGATTGTAAATGAGATATAAAAGCTCGGACTTCAAATTGAAGCCCGAGTTTTTTTATGCCCTTTATCCTTGTTTTACCCTCGCTTGTATTATAGAATAATATAGTTGAATAAAATGTTTTTTGGAGGTTGAAATGGCTGAACTTGTAAGAGTTGCAGTTGATGCAATGGGCGGAGATAATGCGCCCGGGGAGATCGTTAAGGGGGCTGTCGATGCTCTGGCTGAGTCCGACAGACTTAAAATTTTTCTTGTTGGTAAAGAGCAGCTTGTTAACGAGGAGCTTTCTAAATATACCTATGATAAGGAAAGACTCGAGGTTGTAAATGCTGAGGAAGTCATAGAAATGGCTGAACCGCCTGTGCTTGCGATTCGTACCAAGAAGGATTCGTCTATAGTAAAGGCTATGTTTATGGTTAAGCATGGCGAAGCTGATGCCTATGTTTCTGCCGGAAGTACCGGTGCAACACTTGTGGGTGGTCAGGTAATCGTAGGAAGACTTAAGGGTGTTGAGAGAGCACCTCTTGCTCCGCTTATTCCTACTGAGAAAGGCGTAGCGCTTCTTATTGATTGCGGCGCTAATGTAGATGCAAGACCTTCACATCTCGTACAGTTCGCCAAGATGGGTTCGGTATACATGCAGAATGTATGCGGCATTTCCAATCCCAGAGTTGGAATTGTTAATATAGGCGCTGAGGAGGAGAAGGGTAATGCACTTGTAAAGGAGACCTTCCCGCTTCTTAAAAACTGTCCCGATATAAATTTCATCGGTTCTGTTGAGGCAAGAGATATACCTGCAGGAACTGCTGACGTTATTGTATGTGAGGCATTTACAGGCAATGTGGTTCTTAAGATGTATGAAGGCGTTGCCAAGACTCTTTTAAAGGTTGTTAAGAATGGCCTTATGAGCAACTTAAGAGCTAAGATTGGCGGACTTTTAATCAAGCCTACGCTTAAATCAGTTCTTAAGGATTATGATACGGAAAAATACGGCGGAGCTCCCATGCTTGGTCTTTCAGGTCTTGTTGTTAAGACCCACGGAAGTGCCAAGGCTATAGAGGTTAAGAACAGTATTTTGCAGTGCGTAACCTTTAAGGAGCAGAACATTGCAGAGAAGATTCAGCAGGCTATATCTGCTGAGGAATAAGTCTTTATGCCGGCTTGGCAGAAAATACTTGTAAGCCCAAATAAATGGTATTATAGTTTTTGTTACTACAATTACTTGTAATAAAATAAAAAAGAAATTTTGCAAAGGATGGAATATTATGGAATTCGAAAAGTTAAAGAAAGTTATTGCTGATGTACTTAATGTTGATGAGGGTGAGATCACTCTTGATTCTACTTTTACTGATGACCTCGGAGCAGATTCTCTTGATGTTTTCCAGATCATCATGGGTATCGAGGATGAGTTCGATGTTAAGATCGACGCTGATCTTGCTGAGAAGATCACAACAGTAGGTGAGGCAGTAGAGCTTCTTAAGAAGGCTAGAAACGAAGCCTGAGATAAATACCACGAGTAGGGGAGATTATATCTTTCCTACTCGATTTTAGAATAAAAAATGGGAGTTGTTTATGATAGGGGAGCAGGAACTTACCGAACTTGAAAATAAAATAGGCTATACATTTAAGGATAGGAACCTTCTTCTTCAGGCTCTTACCCATAGCTCTTATGCTAACGAGCAGAAAATCAACAAGCGCAGGGACTACGAGAGAATAGAGTTCCTGGGTGATGCTGTACTTGAGTTAGTATCCAGTCATTATCTGTATGAGAAATATCCCAATAAAAAAGAAGGAGAGATGACAAAGCTTCGCGCATCCATGGTATGTGAGCCTGCGCTTTCTTATTGTGCGCAGGAGATCGAGCTTGATAAATATATCTTTCTTGGAAAAGGTGAAGAGGCTACAGGCGGACGCCACAGAGAGTCAATAATCGCAGATGTCATGGAGGCTCTTATCGGTGCCATCTATCTCGACAGCGGTCTTGATGCAGCTAAAAAGCATATAGAGAAATATATCCTCGATAATCCCGAGGAGAAAAAGATATTTTATGATAGCAAGTCAGTTCTGCAGGAAATGGTGCAGAAGGACGACAAGGGAGAACTTCGTTATGAAATTTGTGGCGAAAGTGGCCCTGAGCATGATAAAATATTCGAGTCTGCCGTTTACGTGGGCAGTATAAAATTGGGAGAGGGGTCAGGAAAGACCAAGAAGGCAGCCGAGCAGAAGGCGGCTTATCAGGCTATCCTGAAACTAAAAGAAAAGTAATATGTATTTAAAAAGCATTGAAATTCACGGCTTTAAGTCATTCGCAAATAAAATAAAACTTGAATTTCACAATGGAATATCCGGCATAGTCGGACCTAACGGATCAGGTAAGAGCAATGTCGCTGATGCAGTGAGATGGGTTCTCGGTGAACAGCGTATTAAACAGCTCCGTGGCGGCACTATGACGGATGTTATTTTTGCAGGAACAGAGCTTAGAAAACCTCTGGGCTATGCATACGTCGCAATTACGCTTGATAATTCAGATCATGCGCTTCCTATTGAATATGATGAAGTAACTGTCTCCAGACGCCTTTACAGGTCCGGAGAGAGTGAATATATGATAAATGGTAATACCTGCAGGCTCAAAGATGTAAATGAGCTTTTTTATGATACAGGTATCGGTAAAGAGGGCTATTCTATCATCGGACAGGGTCAGATTGACCAGATCCTTTCAAGTAAGCCCGAGGACAGACGTAATCTTTTTGATGAAGCTGCCGGAATCGTTAAGTTTAAATCAAGAAAAGATACTGCGATAAAGAAGCTTGAGCAGGAAAAGCAGAATCTTACCCGTGTAAATGATATTTTATCCGAGCTGGAGAAGCAGGTTGAGCCTTTGGAGAAGCAGTCAGAGGTTGCCAAGGTATATTTAAAGCACAAGGAAGAACTTAAAAGTCTTGACGTGAATATGTTCCTTCTTGAGAACGAAGCTCAGAAGAAAAACCTTGCAGAATCTGAGGAGAATCTTGAAGTGGCTTCCAAACAGCTCACTGAAGCTCAGGAAAAGTACGAGGATACCAAGGCTGAGTACGAGGGAATTCAGGAGGAAATCGAGACTCTCGATCATGAGATTGAGGAAGCCAGAGCCAAGATTACAGATACCTCCGTTAAGAGAGAAAAACTCGAAGGCCAGATCGGTATCATGAATGAACAGATTCGTTCTGCCACTAATGATTCAGAGCATTTTGAGAGACGCAAAAAGGACGAGGAAGAAAAGATAGCCGAGAAGGAGAAGGAAAAAGACAAGGTCCTTGCCGAGAAAGAGGTTATCGATAAAGAACTTGAAGTCCTCTCCGGAGACAGAGCAAAAGCCAGAGAAAAGCTCGATGGCATAATGACTCAGATAAATGAGATAAATACTGAGGTTGAGAATTGTAAGAGTAAGATAATCGAGACCCTGTCAGAGAGATCTACCATAAAGTCCCGTATCAGTTCACTGGATACCAGACAGGAGCAGATCAACATAAGGAAGGCGGAGCTTACAGGTAAGCTTGTAAAGGCCCGCTCCGATGAATCTGCACAGGAAGAGATTATTAAGAACCTGAACGCTCAGTTTGAACAGATCACCGAAGAGATCAGGACCATGAATCAGAAACAGAAGGATTCTGAGAATGAGCTTGCAGGTATCAGAGATAAGCTTTCACAGAAGGATGCCAAGCTTCGTGATGAGCAGAATCTTTACACTCAGGCAAAGTCCAAGCTGGATGCTCTTAGTAACTTAACTGAGAGATATGAAGGCTACGGCGGAAGTGTCAAGAAGGTAATGGAACACAAGGCTGACACACCCGGTATCATCGGTGTTGTTGCCGACATTATAAAGACACAGCCTAAATACGAGACAGCTATTGAAATTGCCCTTGGCGGTAATATTCAGAATATAGTAACGGATGATGAAGAGACAGCTAAGGAAATGATTGCCTTCCTTAAAAAATCGAAGGCAGGACGTGCAACATTCCTTCCTCTTACAAGTATCCGTGATCCTCAGGAGTTTAAGGCACAGGAAGCTCTTAATGAAAAGGGCGTGCTTGGTATGGCTGATGAGCTGGTTGATACTGAGGATAAATACAGAAGTGTTGCCAAGGCAATGCTTGGCAGAATTGTGGTTGTAGATACAGTAGATAACGCTGTTTTAATCGCAAGAAAATATAAGTACACTATCCGTATGGTTACCCTTGAAGGAGAACTTCTTGTTCCCGGCGGTGCCATCAGTGGCGGTACCTTCAGAAACAGCTCCAATCTTCTCGGAAGACGAAGAGAGATGGATGAACTTGAGGCAGATGTTAAGAAGCACAAGGAAAATATCGCTCTTTTCCAGAAGGAGATTGAGGACACCAAGAAGCACAGAAATGAGCTTCGCGTTACTGTTGAAGAATTAAGAACAGCACTGCAGACTAAGTTTATCGAGCAGAATACTGCCCGTATAAATGTAGAAAATGAGAAGGAGCGCCAGGCTCAGCAGAAGGGCAACTACTCTGACCTTAAGGCTGAGAGCGAGTCCATCGAGCAGCAGATGCTGGATATCCAGAAGGAACGCGAGGATTCAAAGGCAGCTCTTGAGCAGTCAGAGAAAACAGAAGCTGAGCAGTCAGCAAAGGTTTCTGAATTCCAGACCAAACTTGAAACTCTTCATGAAGAGGAAGAGAAGGAATCCGAGAACGTATCCGCATGGGATATTGAATACGAGAAGATTCTCCAGAAGGAGACCTTCGAGAAACAGAATCTTGATCGTATAGAGGGTGAGATCAAAACAGAGCAGGATGCTCTTGATGAGATCATTGCATCCATTAAACAGAATAATGAAATTTTGGAACAGCGTAAGAAGGACATCGAGGAGATTAAGCTCACAATCGAGAGTTCTAAGGATGTTCAGACTGATGTAAGCAAGGCTCTTGAAGAAAAGAGAGCAAAGAAGGACGAACTTACAGCTTCTCAGAAGAACTTCTTCAAGATGACTGAGGAACTGAATCAGACTATAAATGGTCTTGATAAAGAAGTTACAAGGCTCACTGCAAGATGCGAGAGAAGTAAGGAAGCAATTGAAACTCAGATCAACTACATGTGGGATGAGTATGAGATAACTCTTACAGATGCTGCATCCATGCGAGATGAGACCATGACTGATATGCCTGCAATGAAGAGACAGATTTCTTCACTTAAGGATGCAATCAGAAAGCTTGGCGATGTAAATGTCAATGCCATTGAGGATTACAGAATCCTCATGGAGCGTTATACTTTCATGAAGACTCAGCATGATGATCTAATTGCAGCTGAGCAGCAACTTCGCGAGATAATCACAGAGCTGGATGAATCCATGAGAAAGCAGTTCATTGACCAGTTCCAGAAGATTCAGACAGAGTTCGATAAGGTATTTAAGGAAATGTTCGGCGGCGGTAAAGGTACCCTTGAGCTGGTTGAGGATGAGGATATCCTTGAAGCAGGTATCAGAATCAATGCTCAGCCACCGGGCAAAAAGCTTGTTAACATGATGCAGCTCTCCGGTGGAGAGAAGGCCCTTGCGGCCATCGCGCTTTTGTTTGCGATTCAGAACCTTAAGCCTTCACCCTTCTGTCTCCTTGATGAGATTGAAGCGGCACTTGATGAGAACAACGTTGTTCGTTTTGCACATTATCTCCATAAACTTAAATCCACGCAGTTTATTGTCATCACACACAGGCGTGGTACAATGGAAAGTGCTGACAGACTTTATGGTATTACAATGCAGGAGAAGGGTGTATCTACTCTTGTTAGTGTTAATTTGATTGATAAGGAGCTTACGGATTAATGGCAGGCGGTTTTTTTGCAAAACTACAGGATGGACTCACTAAGACAAAGGAAGGAGTTGTTAAGGGCATAAACAATGTTCTTAGTAATTTCTCAAGTGTCGATGAGGATTTCTACGAGGAGCTTGAAGAGACTCTCATAATGGGTGACATTGGAATCAATGCCACAAGCCGCATTATGGATAAACTCAGAGAGCAGGTAAGAGACAGACATATAACTGACACAGCAGAATGTAAGGAACTTCTTATAGAGAACATCCGTGAACAGATGCGTACCAAAGAGAACGCTTATGAATTTGAAAATCAGAAGACAGTTATCTTTGTTATAGGCGTTAACGGTGTTGGTAAGACCACATCCGTTGGTAAGCTTGCTGCACATTTCAGAAAAAAAGGCAAAAAGGTCCTTGTGGCTGCGGCAGATACCTACAGAGCAGGAGCTACAGAACAGCTCAGAGAGTGGACAAACAGAGCTGAAGTACCGCTTGTTGCTGGAAAAGAAGGTGCTGATCCCGCTAGCGTTATTTATGATGCAGTTTCATCATTCCGTTCAAAAGATATTGATATTTTGATGATTGATACTGCCGGAAGACTTCACAATAAAAAGAATCTTATGGAAGAGCTTTCCAAGATGAACAGGATTCTTGATAAGGAGCTTCCCGGTGTAAGACGTGAGAACTTTATTGTTCTCGATGGTACAACCGGACAGAATGCTATTTCACAGGCGAGAGAATTCGGTGAGGTTGCGGATCTTACGGGAATCGTTCTTACCAAGCTTGATGGAACAGCCAAGGGTGGTATTGCGGTAGCAATCGTATCCGAGCTTAATATTCCGGTTAAATACATCGGAGTTGGAGAAGGTCTTGATGATCTTGAGAGATTTGAATCTGATCAGTTTGTTGATGCACTTTTTAGCTAATTTGGAGGATAAAAATGGGGAAACAGGAGAGCTTAACGCTTCCGGCTTTTGAGGAAGCCTATGAATGTGTGAAAAAGGTAACACTGGATACTAAACTTATCTACAGTGATTATTGGAGCCAGGTTACAGGCGGAAAGGTTTACTTAAAGCCTGAGAACCTTCAGAGAACAGGTGCCTACAAGGTACGCGGAGCATATTATAAGATCATGACCCTCAGTGATGAGGAGAGAGAAAAGGGTCTTATCACAGCTTCAGCAGGAAACCATGCACAGGGTGTTGCCTATGCTGCTAAGGCTTATGGTGTAAAGGCTACCATCGTAATGCCTACTTCAACCCCTCTTATCAAGGTAAACAGAACCAAAGCCCTTGGCGCAGAGGTTATTCTTCACGGTGATGTGTATGATGATGCCTGCGATATGGCACTTAAGCTTGCTGATGAGCACGGCTACACCTTTGTTCATCCCTTTGATGACCTTGATGTGGCTACAGGTCAGGGAACCATCGCAATGGAGGTTATCAAAGAGCTTCCTACAGTAGATATGATTCTGGTTCCGATTGGTGGAGGCGGTCTTGCGACCGGCGTTGCAACTCTTGCAAAGCTTCTTAATCCCAAGGTTCAGATCATCGGTGTTGAGCCTGAGGGCGCCAGCTGCATGAAGGAGAGTCTTAAGAACGGAAAGGTTACTACACTTCCTTCAGTAAACACAATTGCAGACGGTACTGCGGTTAAGACTCCCGGTGAAAAGATTTTCCCTTATATTCAGAAATATATTGATGATATCGTAACTGTTCCCGATGAGGATCTTGTAGTTTCCTTCCTTGATATGGTTGAGAATCACAAGATGGTAGTTGAGAACTCCGGACTGTTATCCGTGGCTGCACTTAAGCAGCTTGATACCAAGGATAAGAGAGTTGTCTGCGTACTTTCAGGCGGTAACATGGACATTATCACAATGTCTTCCGTAGTACAGCAGGGACTGATCCTCAGAAATCGTATCTTTACGGTATCTGTACTTCTTCCGGATAAGCCGGGACAGCTTGCTGCGGTTGCAGATATTATTGCAAAGACAAACGGTAATGTTATCAAGCTTGAGCATAATCAGTTTGTTTCAATCAACAGAAGTGCAGCTGTTGAACTTCGTATTACTTTGGAGGCATTTGGCAGCGAACATAAGGAGCAGATAATTCAGACTCTTGAAGAGCATGGTTATAAGCCGAAGATTGTTCGCACCAACATTTAATATATGACTTATGTAGAGAAAATCACCAAAAAGGGAACAGATTATTTTCTGATAACAATAGGTGCTTTGTTTTATGCGGTGGGTACCAGCTTTTTCAATGATCCTAACAACATTGCACCGGGAGGTCTTACAGGAGCGGCAATTGTACTTAACAGACTTGTTCCTATAGGAACCGGTGTATGGTTCATGATCATGAACGTGCCTATACTGTTTCTGGCTATTTATAAATTTGGTATCAGATTTACAATTTCGACCATTTATGCGACTTCGATGATATCAGTATTTACCGATCTGCTTGCAAAGTACTGCATGAGGTTTGCGGTTTATGATGTAATCCTTGGTGTGATTTTTGGTAGCGTACTTGTGGCTGTGGGAATTGGTATAACATTTAAATGCCATGCAACCACAGGCGGAACGGATGTAATAATAAAACTCCTACGGCAGAAATATCCGCATATCAAGACAGGTGTGTTGTTTTTACTTAGCGATATGTTTGTTATTTCATTTGCGGGAGTTGTTCTTAAGGATATCAAGGTTGTCCTTTACTCACTTCTGGGAGTTGTTATCACTTCCTACGTTATCGATTTTGTTCTGTACGGACGTGATGGCGCAAAACTGATTTACATTATTTCTGATAAGACGGATAATATTACAGGAAGGCTTTTAGAGGAGCTCGACGTTGGAGCAACCCATATTTTTGGACAGGGTGCTTACAGCGGAGAACAGAAAAAGGTAATCCTCTGTGCCATTAAAAAAAGATTATCACCTCTTGCAGAGGACATTGTACGTGAAGAAGATCCTGATGCATTCATGATTGTCAGCAGTGCTTCTGAGATTTTCGGTGAAGGATACAAGAGCTATTTTGACGAACGGATTTAATGCTTATGAAAAAGAATGACCATCAAAACAGCAAAATGGTTCGAAAAACCAAGGATATAATATCAATAATTTTTCTAAGTCTGGTGAGCCTTTTAGCGCTCACCTTCTGTATAGGATTACTTCTTTCCAATGCTGACCTGAGAAGGCGTATCGAAGCTAAGACCAGTGAGCTTGATGCCATTGAAAAAGAGGGCTATTTCACCACTGCTCAGACGGAGCAGCTGGTTGAAAATGCTGCAGCTGAGGCAGAGTCCGAGACACTGACGAATGTAAGGACACAGTTTAAGGATATACTTGGCAGCAAAGGAAGTCTTACGGCTATCAGGGATATGTTTCCTGATGATATTATAGTCGCATCTAACGGAGAATATCTTTTTTACCCAATTGATGAAAATATGGAGAGACACGGATTTAAGGCTGAGGATTTCAGAGTCAGCTCCAACGGCAAGCTTGATTACATCGGCCCGGATGAAAGTGTTCAGCCTCAATTTGGAATAATGGTCTCAAGATATAACGGTGAAATAAATTTTGAGAATGTTAAGTCTGTAGGGGTGGACTTTGTAATGGTGAGAGTCGGACTTCGCGGTTCTTCCGAGGATGCGTCCCTGGTTGAGGATGATTTTTTCAGACAGAATGTGAACGGTGCTCTGGCTGCAGGACTTAAGGTTGGCGTATATTTTGATTCCTCTGCAATAAATGCAAGGGAAGCTGAAGAGGAGGCGGATTATATCCTTTCTCTTATTAGCCCTTATGAAATTACTTATCCTGTTGCAATAATGATTGAAGCTTCAGACAGTCCTGAATCAAGAACGGTTAATCTTACTTCTTCGGATTATACAAAAATAATCGATTCTTATTGCGGTAAGGTTAAGGATGCCGGCTACAAGCCTATGATTTATGGAAATATCGTGGCATATACGGAATACATCGAACCTGAAATGCAAAAGAAATATCCTGTCTGGTTTTCTTTTAATGGCGACAGACCTTACTATCCCTACCGCTTTGATATGTGGGAATATACCAGAAACGGTTATATTTACGGTATTGATGGCGGCGCCAATTTCATAATGTGTATGACAGATTATTCAACAGATGAAGAGTAGGATGAATGAAATGGAAAAATTTGATTACGGGATCATCAAGGATCCTACAATTTTTAAAATAAATACACTCCCTGCACATGCGGATTTTATTCCTTATGCCAGCGATGAGGAGTGTAATTCTAAATCTGCCCTGGCAAAGGACAGAGTGCCCTATGATTCTTCACTTAGGATGAGTCTAAACGGTATCTGGAAGTTTTCTTATGCCAATAATATGAACAGCGTTATAGCAGGCTTTGAAGCGCCTTCCTATGACTGCTCCGGTTGGGACGATATAAGGGTTCCTTCCAATATTCAGTTTGAGGGCTATGATGAGCCTACCTACGTTAATACCCAGTATCCCTGGGAGGGACACGAGGATATTGAGCCGGGACAGGTACCGGAGATATTTAATCCCACAGGAAGCTATATTAGGTATTTTGAGGTGCCTGCTAACTGGAATAAGGATGATAAGGTTTGCATTTCCTTTCAGGGTGTTGAATCAGGATACGCATTCTGGGTAAATGGGAAATTTGCAGGTTACAGCGAGGATAGCTTTACTCCTTCTGATTTTGATATCACAGAGTTTTTGCAGGAGGGCGTAAATAAGCTGGCAGTTCAGGTTTATAAATGGACCTCTTCAAGCTGGCTTGAGGATCAGGATATGTTCCGCTTATCAGGAATTTTCCGCGATGTATTTCTTTATACAAAGCCTGCCGTACATGCAGAGGATATCAGAATAGAGGCTATTCCTTATGATGAGTTTATAAACGGTAATCTCAGTATTCAGGTTAAGACCAATGCCCAAAACGCAAAGGTGGCCTATGAGCTTTATATGCCCTTTGACTGCAATGCTGAGGCAGTAGCAGCATCCGGCATTATTGATGTAACAGCCGGGGAAGGCTCTGCCCATGAAAAGATCGGTAACGTTAAGCTTTGGAGTGCAGAAAAGCCGCAGTTTTACGAGCTTCGTCTTAAATTTATGGATGAAGCCGGCAAAGTATATGAGGTTGTACGTGAAAAGGTTGGCTTTAGAAAATTTGAGATGAAGGATGGCATCATGTGCCTTAACGGCAAGAGAATTGTTTTCTATGGCGTTAACAGACATGAGTTTTCCTGCGATTTTGGAAGAAGCCCAAGGCGCGAAGAGGCATATCTTGACCTTTGCACCATGAAGCAGAATAACATCAATGCTATAAGAACATGCCACTATCCGGATGATGTTTATATCTATCATCTTTGTGACGAGCTTGGAATTTATCTTATAGCAGAAAACAATATGGAGACCCACGGCAGATGGAATTCCATTATAGCCGGCGAACTTTCCATTGAGAAATCACTTCCCGGAGATAACGACAACTACAGGCAGATGATGCTTGACCGCGTTAATTCCACCTATGAGAGAGATAAAAATCATCCCGCAATTCTTATCTGGTCCGTTGGAAATGAGTCCTACGGCGGAGATGTAATACGTGATATGGCTGATCTTTTCCGTAAGAAGGATAAGGAGAGGCTTGTGCACTATGAAGGACTTTTCTGGGACAGAAGGTATAATGAGACCTCAGACATGGAAAGTCAGATGTATACTTCCGTAGTTAACGTTGAGAAGTTTTTGGAGGAGCATCCCGAAAAGCCTTTTATCATGTGTGAATACATGCATGCCATGGGAAATTCTATCGGCGGTATGTTTAAATACATAGATCTTACTGAGAGAAATCCCAGATTCCAGGGCGGATTCATATGGGATTATGTGGATCAGTCCGTAAGAACAAAGAATCGCTATGGTGTTGAGTATCAGGCCTACGGCGGAGATATCGGAAGACGTCCCTGCGATTATAATTTCAGTGGTAACGGCATCGTTGATGGCACAAGAAAGCCCTATGCAAAAATGCAGGAGGTCAAGAGATGCTATCAGCCCTTTAGAATTGACTTTGTAACAGGTGCAGACACAGATGATAACTATCTTGCAGTGGCGATTGATCCAAAGAGTGTAAAGGCTAAGATTTTTAACAGAAATCTTTTCACTGACGCAAAGGAACTGGATTTTTATTTAAAAATATCTGCCTATGGTAAGGAAATATTAAGCGAGCAGCTTGATATTTCAGTAAAGCCCGGAGAAGAAGTACTTTTTGATATCACTTCCTATCTTGAGAAAGCAAAAGATATTCTTAAGACAAGTCCTGTTAGTGTATCTAAGGATACCGGACTTGTGGGAAATAATACAGAGCTCGTAGTTTCTCTATCCGCAAGAAACAGGATGAAGACCTGTTATAGTGATGCGGGTTATGAAGTAGCCTTTGGAGAAAAGGCAGTACTTGTAAGTGTAGCTACAGCGGTTGAAGGCTGCAGCTCCTATGCACCGCAGCATTCCTTTAAGGTAGTTAAGAGTCATGACAATATCGGCGTAAGAGGCGACAATTTCGAAGTGCTTTTCTCTAAGCCCCTTGGCGGCATGGCATCATATATCTATGCGGGAAAAGAGATGATAAGAACAGCTCCGAGGCCGAATTTCTGGAGAGCTGCAATTGAGAATGATAACGGAAACAGGGATCCGCTCAGAATGGCTATGTGGAAGACTGCAAGCTGCTTCCAGTCGAAAGTGTCTCCCAACGGTCCGAGTACTTATTCGGGGGCACCTGATGACGGACAATATCCCAAGCTCACTGAGAACGGTGATTCTGTAGAAGTAGTATTTAGAAGATACATAGCAACTTATCCTATCACCTGCTGCTATGTGACATATACAGTGTTTAAGGATGGCAGTGTGAGGGTTAGCCTTGATTACGATAAGGCAGAGGGGACTCCAGATATGCCTGAGTTTGGCTTCATGTTCTTTATGGATGCGGACTATGATCATCTTCAGTGGTACGGAATGGGTCCTGAAGAGACCTATTGCGATAAAAACCTTGGCGGAAAGCTGTCTGTTTACAATAACCTTGTAAAGGATAATGTTCAGCCTTATCTTGTGCCTGAGGAAACCGGCAACAAGACAGGAGTAAGATGGGCTAAGGTTACAGATGTAAAGGGTCGTGGCCTTATTTTCAGAGGCTATGATGATGGAACTAAATACTTAGATAAATATATGAGCAGGCCGGGAACTATGGAGTTTTCAGCACTTCCCTACACACCGGATCAGCTTGATGAAGCGAAGCATCCCTACGAGCTTCCCCCTGTTAATCAGACAGTTGTAAGATGTATTTTGAAGCAAATGGGTGTTGGCGGAGATGACACCTGGGGAGCAAGACCTCACGAAGAATTCAGAATAAGCGGTGAGCAAAAGCTTCATTTCACCTTTGAATTCAAGGGCATTTAAAGATGTAAAGTAAAAATACTTGACAGCTGGTTATATATGCGGTACTATATCACACGTGCGATTAGTACCGCATTTCTTTTTGCGTGAAACAGTTCGGAGATGAGATGGAGAAGATTGTAGAACAGGGTCTTTTATACGACTACTATGGTGAGCTTTTAACTGAGCACCAGAAAAATATATATGAAGATGCAGTCTACAACGATATGTCTCTCGTAGAGATAGCCGAACAGTACAATATCAGCAAGCAGGGTGTACACGACATAATCAGGCGCTGCACCAAATCTCTTGAAGGATATGAAGAGAAGCTTGGAATGATAGAGAGAACAGGGAAGATTCGCGAGCAGCTGGATTTTTTAGCTAAGGCTGCTGTTGACGAGACCATAGATCAGAAGACACTTCGTGACAGAATCATGAAGACAGTAGACGGTATTACCAGGGAGTTGTCATAATATATGGCTTTTGAGAGTTTATCAGATAAATTACAAAATGTATTTAAGAATCTTCGCGGCAAAGGTAAGCTTACTGAGGATGATGTAAAGGTTGCCATGAAGGAAGTTAAGATGGCACTTCTTGAAGCTGATGTAAACTTCCGCGTTGTTAAATACTTTGTAAATAAGGTGCAGGAGAGAGCTATCGGTGAAGACGTGCTTAATGGTCTTAATCCTGCACAGATGGTTATAAAAATTGTTAATGAGGAACTGACAGACCTTATGGGTTCTGAGATTACTGAGATTCAGTTCCAGCCCGGTAAGAGCATCACAGTCATTATGATGTGCGGCCTTCAGGGTACAGGTAAGACCACCACTGCAGCCAAGATTGCAGGAAAGGTCAAGCTTAAGGGTAAAAAGCCTCTGCTTGTTGCCTGTGATATTTACAGACCTGCGGCTATTGATCAGTTAAAGATCAATGCTGAGAAGCAGGAAGTTGATTTCTTCTCAATGGGAACAGATGTTAATCCCGTTGATATCGCAAAGGCAGCTATCGAGCATGCTGAGAAAAACAATGAAAACGTTGTTATTCTCGATACAGCAGGACGTCTTCAGATTGACGAAGACATGATGCAGGAGCTTATCAATATTAAAGAAGCCGTTACGGTTCATCAGTCACTTCTTGTAGTTGATGCCATGACCGGTCAGGCGGCAGTAGATGTTGCAGTACAGTTCAATGACCGCATAGGTGTTGACGGAATCGTCCTCAGTAAGATGGACGGTGACACCAGAGGCGGTGCTGCATTATCAGCAAGACAGGTTACCGGAAAGCCGATTTTATATGTAGGTATGGGCGAGAAGCTCTCAGATCTTGAGCCTTTCTATCCCGACAGAATGGCTAGCCGTATACTTGGAATGGGCGATGTGCTCAGTCTTATAGATAAAGCTGTTGAAGCTAATCGCGAGATGGATGAACAAAAAGAACGCGAGATGGCTTCCAAGATGAAGAAGGGCAAGATTGATTTCGAGATGTATCTTGAATCAATGAAGCAGATGCGCAACATGGGCGGCCTTGGTGCCATCATGGGAATGCTTCCCGGAATGGGCAAGATAAGCGATGACAGTCTTCCTGATGAAAAGCAGCTTGCAAAGATGGAAGCTATTGTGCTTTCAATGACACCTGAGGAAAGACGCAATCCCAAGCTTATGAATCCCCAGAGGAAATACAGAATAGCTAAGGGCTCAGGTAATGATATCGCCGATGTTAACCGCTTCATTAAGCAGTTTGATCAGATGCAGAAGATGATGAAGCAGATGCCCGGAATGATGGGCAAAAAAGGCAGACGAGGCTTTGGCGGATTCCCGGGAATGGGAAAAGGCGGCTTTGGTAAATTCTTTTGATATGAGAGTTCGGTAACACCATCCGAATTTTACATATAGCTACTACATTTTATTTATTTTTATATGGAGGATTATTAAAAATGGCAGTAAAAATTAGACTTAAGAGAATTGGTAAAAAGAAGGTTCCTTTTTATCGTATCGTTGTTTCTGATTCTAAGTTCCCTGTAAACGGAAAGTTCATCGAGGAGATCGGAACTTACGATCCTAACACAGATCCCAGCACATGCAAGGTTAACGAGGAGCTCGCTAAGAAGTGGCTCAGCAACGGTGCTCAGCCTACAGACGTAGTTAAGAAGATCTTCAAGCAGGCTGGTATCAAATAATTACCGGACGAGACTTTTTAGCTTAGTACAATAAAACTAGGGGAAAATTCATGAAAGAATTGGTAGAAGTAATTGCAAAGTCTCTGGTTGACAATCCGGATGAGGTTGTTGTAAACGAGAAAAAAGATGGCCGAAACATCATTTTAGAGCTGCATGTTGCACCCTCTGACATGGGTAAAGTTATCGGCAGACAGGGAAGGATTGCAAAGGCTATCCGCTCTGTTGTTAAGGCAGCATCTACCAGAGAGAATCTTAAAGTTGATGTCGAGATAGTTGATTGATTATCGACATAATAAGACACCGATAATATTAGCAGCCGGATAAAGTTAAGTGCTTTATTCGGCTGTCTTAAGTTAAGTAGTGCACTTTGCAGAGCTTTTGTGGCTTAGTGGTAGCTATGCAGGTACACTTGGCGAGGTTTTTGATGAATTTTTACATTATGACATTATTTCCCGAAATGGTTCTTTCGGGACTTAAGACCAGCATACTTGCCCGTGGTATGGACAATGGCTATATCCATGTTGAGGCCTATAATATCAGGGATTATGCTGATAATAAACATAACAAGGTTGATGATTATACCTATGGAGGCGGTGCAGGCATGCTTATGCAGGCACAGCCTATTTACAGCTGCTATCAGGACATAATGAAAAATATTAAGGAGAAGGATCCTGATGCAAGCGTAAGAGTTGTATATGTCACACCTCAGGGAAGTGTCTTTAACCAGAATATGGTAAGAGAATTTTCACAGTCGGATAATATCATATTTCTGTGCGGCCATTACGAGGGAATAGATGAGAGAGTCTTAGAAGAGATAGTCACTGATTATGTTTCTATCGGAGATTATGTGCTTACAGGCGGCGAGCTTCCTGCAATGGTTATGATAGACGCAATATCAAGGCTTGTTCCCGGTGTTTTAAATAACGAAGAATCTGCCCAGACAGAGTCTTTTGATGATGGGCTTTTGGAATATCCGCAGTATTCAAGACCGGAGGTTTGGATGGATAAAAAGGTGCCATCCGTTCTTTTGTCCGGAAATCATGCCAATGTAGACGTATGGCGATTCGAGAAATCTCTTGAGAGAACTAAGGAGAGACGACCTGAATTGTATGAAAAATACGTTGAGACTCATCCCGATGAGTTCACCGCCAAAAGTCTTAAGAAGAGGCGGAAGATTCTTGACAGAATTGCAGAAGCGGAAGAAAATTAATTTATCTTGTAAGAGAGAAAAATAGGATTAAGCATAGGAGCGAAAATTTGACAGAATATTTTGTTGTAGGTGTAATAGCATCTACTCACGGACTTAAGGGAGAGGTCAATGTTTTCCCGACAACAGATGATCCGCAGAGATTTAAAAAGCTGAAGAAGGTCATCCTTGATACTGGTCGTGAGGGCAAGAAAGAACTTAATATCGAGAAGGTTCGATTTGGTAATAAATTTGTAATCCTTAAATTCAAGGAATTTAACGATATTTCCGAGGTTGAGCGTTTTAGAAGCAAGGAGCTTATAGTAAGCCGTGAGGATGCTATTAAGCTTGAACCCGGTGAATATTATCTTGCAGACCTTGAAGGCATGAAGGTTGTGGATGAAGACGGTAACGAGCTTGGCTCAATAATCAAGGTTATACAGACGGGAGCCAATGACGTTTACGAGATGAAAAGGGCTGAGGCTGCAACTTCAGGCGAAGTAGATGATACTGTCATGATTCCCGGAATCAGGGAATGCGTAAAGAACATTGATATAGAAAATAAAGTGATGACCATTCATATTATGGATGGATTATTTGACTAATAATAGCAGCCGTGACAAAGGTCACAGGGAGCTATCATTTTACAGGAGGAAAAAGCTATGGTTGATTACACAGAAGGCGCCGGCTATCAATATCATATTCATTTAAAGGAAGGAGATGTGGGACGCTACGTTATTCTTCCCGGTGATCCCGGACGCTGCGAGAAAATAGCAGCATATTTTGATGATGCCAAGCAGGTAGCGTATAACAGAGAATACAACACCTACACCGGCTACCTTGATGGTGAGAAGGTCAGCGTTGTATCCACCGGTATCGGAGGAGCTTCTGCATCAATCGCTGTAGAGGAGCTTCACAAGATAGGAGCAGATACCTTCATCAGAGTAGGAACCTGCGGTGGAATGCAGCTTGATGTAATGGGCGGAGACCTTATCGTGGTTAACGGTGCTGTGAGAGCAGAGGGTACTACCAAGGAATATGCTCCCATCGAATATCCTGCTGTCTCAACCTTTGAAGTTACGGATGCGCTTAAGAAGGCTGCAGAAGAGCTTGGCATCAGACATCACGTCGGTGTGGTTCAGTGTAAGGATGCTTTTTACGGACAGCATGAGCCTGAGACGAAGCCTGTTTTCTATGAGCTTGAGAATAAGTGGGAAGCATGGAAGAGATGCGGCTGCCTTGGATCTGAGATGGAATCAGCAGCACTGTTTATAGTAGGACAGTGGCTTAGAGCAAGATGCGGCGCTGTAATGCTCACAGTGGCCAATCAGGAGAGAGCTAAGGCAGGACTTGATAATCCGCAGGCCCATGATACGGACAGCGCTATCAGAACAGCAATTCTTGCTATAAAGAAGCTTATTGCCGAGGATAAGAAAAATAAGTAAAATTTCGTATTAAAAACGGCGTTTTTAGGGATAAATAAAGTAAAAAACCTTGACGCGGCAGGAAGATATATGTTATCATCTTGTATGTTGCGAAAATGACGGTCCTCTGGTATGTAACAATATTTAAGAACGTCCATTTATATAGTATAGGAGAAAGCAAATGAATACAATCATTGCAGAGATCGAGAAGGAACAGCTGAACGCACAGGCTCCTGAGTTCAACACAGGTGATACAGTTCGTGTTCACAACAAGATCAAAGAAGGAAACCGTGAAAGAGTACAGGTTTTCGAAGGAACTGTTAAGAAGATTCAGGGCGGAAGCAACCGTTGCACATTTACAGTTCGTAAGATTTCTAACGGTGTTGGCGTTGAGAAGACATGGCCCCTTCACTCACCTCTCATTGAGAAGGTTGAGGTTGTGAGAATGGGTAAGGTTAGAAGAGCTAAGCTTAACTACCTTAAGGGCCTCACAGGTAAGAAGGCAAAGGTCAAGGAAAAGGTTCGCTAAGAACATTCCACGAAAAGGCAGTTACTATTATAGTATCTGCCTTTTTTTATCCTATGGGTTATACACAATGTTTAGACGAAAGAAATATCATTCACTTTTTCATGAGAAGAAAAAAATAGTTACCCCGGAGCTCCTTCGGGAGATTTTTTCGTGGGGCTTTTATACGGTATTTGCTGTTTTCATTGCATTGCTGCTTGTTATGGCTTTTGGCAAAAGAGTCAGAGTTATCGGTGACTCCATGGAGCCATCACTTTATAACAGCCAGAGCGTGCTTGTGGACAGGGTTATCTTTAAGTTTTTTGCACCCAAAAAGGATGATGTAATAGTCTTTTTGCCAAACGGTAATGAAAAATCCCACTATTACATTAAAAGAGTGGTGGCTGTTCCCGGTGAGACTGTTAAGATTTCAGACGGTAATCTTATTGTGAACGGCGAAGTAGTGAGTAATGATGACCGCGAATATGATAAAATGAAAGAGGCAGGAATTGCTGAAAACGAAATAAAGCTTGATAATGGTGAGTTTTTTGTTCTTGGAGATAACAGAAACAGTAGTGAGGACAGCAGAAGTGCCAATATCGGTGTTGTTAAGCAGTCAATGATTGCCGGAAAAGCCTGGTTTTGCTATGGCAAAAGCGAAGGTGTAAGTGGTTTTGTGAATTAAAGGAAAGATTTAGATGAATAATTATCAATGGTATCCGGGACACATGACCAAGGCTATGCGTATGATGCAGGAGAATATAGGCCTTGTGGATGTCATAATTGAGCTGACAGATGCCAGAATTCCCATGGCAGGCAGAAATCCTGATATAGATAAGCTTGGTCAGAATAAATCGAGACTAGTGATACTTAATAAATGCGATCTGGCAGACCCTGAGGTCAATAAGGAATGGGTTAAATACTTCGAGGATCAGGGCATCCGTGTAATGGAGATGAATTCCAAAGAAAACGGCAAGGTAAGACAGGTGCTTGATCAGGTTACTGAGAGCTGCCGTGAAAAGATCGAAAGAGATAAAAAGCGAGGTATTGTCAACAGACCCATAAGGGCCATGGTTGCAGGTATACCAAATGTAGGCAAGAGTACCTTTATCAATAAGGTATCCGGTAAGGCTGCTGCTAAGACCGGAAATAAGCCCGGTGTCACCAAGGGTAAGCAGTGGATCATGCTTGGTAAGAATTTGCAGCTCCTTGATACTCCCGGTGTTTTATGGCCTAAATTTGAAGATGAAGTCGTGGGACTTAATCTTGCCCTTATCGGTTCAATGAATGATGAGAACCTCGATAAGAATGAGCTGGCAGTAGAACTTATCAGAAAGCTTGAAAAGTGGTATCCACAGACTATTACTGAGAAATATCAGGTCACAGAGCAGCAAAAGCTACTTTATGAGGAAGATCAGTATGAGACACCGGAATCTTCAATTCTGACTGCTATCGCCCAGAACAGAAAGCTAATAAAACAGGGCGGAAAACCCGATATAGATAGAGCAAGTGCACTGCTTTTGGATGATTTCAGAAACGGAAGACTTGGAAAAATATCATTGGAGAGACCATAATGAGTAATTTCAGGAATTTTTTAAGAAGCGCAGGAAGTACAATCTTAACAGTAGTTGTAATCGTTTTTCTTACCATGCTTTTCATGAAGTTTGTGGCACAGAGAACTGATGTGGACGGTGAATCAATGATGTATACCCTTCATGATGGGGATGCACTGATTGCCGATAAGCTGACCTACAGGTTCAGTGATCCGAAGAGATTCGATATCATAATATTCCCTTATGCAGGAGATCCGGAAAGCTATTTTATAAAGAGAATCATCGGTCTTCCCGGTGAGACTGTTCAGATCGATTACGACGGTAATATTTATATTAACGGTGAACTTCTTGAGGAGCACTATGGTGCTGAAATCATAAGAGATCCCGGAAGGGCCGCAGAGCCTGTCACCCTTGGCGAGGATGAATATTTCGTAATGGGTGATAACCGTAATTACAGCTTTGATTCCAGAGAGCCTTCCGTCGGAAATATTAAGAGGAAGGACATCATCGGAAGAACCTGGATAAGAGTATTCCCCTTCTCTTCATTTGGATTCATAGATAATGACAAAAAATAAATTTATTACAGGATGAAATTATGGCTATTCAGATAGCAGAGATAAAAAGAGAGCTGTCAGCACTCAGTGAAGTAGATGCTTACCGTTCTTTTATTGAGAAATACAGTGATGATGAGCGTCAGGGTGTAAAGAACCTGATAGAATCAGCAAATAAAAAAATAGCGGCAGTGCAGGCTGAAATGGCCAGACTTGAGAAAATGCGTGAATTTGAAAATGCGCATCCCGACCTTGAGTTTATCTGCGGTATCGATGAGGTTGGGAGAGGACCTCTGGCAGGACCTGTGTATGCAGCCGCTGTTATTCTTCCAAAGGATTGTAAAATTCTATATATAAATGATTCCAAGAAATTATCCGAAAAAAAGAGAGAAGAGCTTTATTCTGAGATTATGGAGAAGGCAGTATCTGTCGGTATAGGCTTTTCAACTCATGAGAGAATTGATGAAATTAATATCCTGCAGGCTACCTATGAGGCTATGGCAAAGGCTGTAGCGGAGCTTTCTGTTAAGCCTGAGTTACTTCTTCTTGATGCTGTCCATGTACCGCAGCTTGAGGAGTATAAGCAGGAATCTATTATTAAGGGTGATGCCAAGAGTGTTTCAATTGCCGCCGCAAGTATAGTTGCCAAGGTGACAAGGGATCATCTGATGGAGGAATACGACAGGGAATATCCCGGATATGGATTTGCATCCAATAAGGGCTATGGAGCAGAACTCCATATCAAAGCTTTGAAGGAGCTTGGACCGTGTCCTATTCACAGAAGAAGCTTTATCAAGAATTTTATTTAAGTAGAGCATAGAGTTTGGTACTTTTAAGCTTGTTTTGTAGCAGCATCTACGAAAGAGAGTCCGAATGAGCAATGTCAGTGGTTTAACTTCAAATCGGCCTCTTGTGCAGGTTGATGGGAGAATAGTTAATCAAAATGCATCAAGGGAACAGACTTCTGCGCGCTCGCTCGAAACCGGTGAGAGGATAAACGGAAAGATCATATCTCTCACAGACGAGGGCGGTATTAAAAATGCCCAGATAAAGCTGGGTGATGATACTGTCATAAATGCAAAGCTTCAGGAGGGTATGTCACTGAAAGAGGGGCAGTATGTATCCTTTGAGGTAAGAGGGGCTTCAAACAGTCAGATAACGCTGACTCCTTTATATGAAAATACTTCTTTAGATCCTACAGCGCTTAAGGCTTTAACTGCTGCAGGTCTTGAGCCTACAGGCAGTAATCTGGAGATGGTTAAATCAATGATGGAAAACGGAATGCCCATTGATAAGGACTCTGTTTTATCCATGAATCATCTCGTATCTGCCAATCCTGATACTTCTGTATCATCACTGGTACAGATGAAGGCTCTGAATATCCCCATAAATGACCAGAATATTCAGCAATTTGAAAGCTACAAGAACTATGAGCATCAGGTAGTGGAAACAATGGATTCCATTATGGATGAGCTTCCGTCTGCTTTTAATGAGCTTGTGCAAAACGGTGACGGAGAATCTGCCGGAAAACTGTACGGTGATATTCTAAAGATGATATCCGATGGTATGGAGCAGATGGAAAGCACTGCAGCATCCGGTAATTCTACCGGAATTGTAGGAGCGGACAATACAGCCGCTGGGATGTCTGCAGCAGCTAACGGAAATGGCGTAAATGCAGAAGGCGCTAAGGTTCTGCTTAATTCTGAAGCAGAAGGTGCAGTGCAAAATGCTGCCAATGCCGAAGAAACAGTAAAAAACGCCACGCAGCAGGGAGAAACCTTAAAGACAGAAGAACAGGTAACAGATAAAAATGCCGGTAATAACGCGTTATTGGGATCACTTGAGGAGCTTTCTGAGGAAGAACAAAAACAGGATCAGACTCAGGGTATTAAGAATCAGACAGATAACGGGAAAACAGCACAGATAGAGACAAACCCTAAGTCTGTTATCCTCAGCAATGATTTTGCGAATATTATAAAAAGCATACAGAGCGAGACGAAGTCCGCAGGTCCGGAGATGCTCAAGCTTGTGATGCAGGCAAACGGACAGGAGGCAGCAAAGATTGATGAGGCTGCATTGATGAAGGAGCTTGCTAAGGCTTATTCGGAAAGTGAAGGTAAATCCGACACCGCATCTAATTCTTTTTTGAAATTATTTGGCAGTAACGAATACAACAAGCTCATGAAGGATTCAATCAGAAATCAGTGGATGCTCGAGCCTTCAGATGTCAGCAGTAAAGAGAATGTCGAGAGTCTGTATAACAGATTAAACTCTCAGGCGAAGCAGCTTGGTGAAGCTCTTACCGGTACTCTTGGGGCAGAATCCAAGGCAGCGCAAAGTGCCACAACTCTCATGAATAATATTGAGTTCATGAACGAGCTTAACCATATGTTTAATTATGTGCAGCTTCCGTTAAAAATGGCTGATCAGGACGCCCACGGAGATCTTTATGTGTATTCTAACGGAAAGCGCAAGTTCCAGCCCGGGGAAACAGTAAGTGCAATACTTCACCTTGATCTTGATAATCTCGGTCCATTGGATGTTTACGTCAAGATGACGGACAATAATGTTAAGACCAATTTTTATGTGGCTGATGAAAGTGTTCTTGACCTAATCGAAGCGCATATTGATATCTTGAATGAGAGATTAAGTAAACGCGGTTATAACATGGAAGCTAAAATGATGCTTCATACAGATATGGATAACGACAGTGATGACGCGGCAGTAAGCGAAATGCTGGATGTAAGAAAAATGCCGGTGATCTCGATGCAGTCTTTTGATGCCAGAGCATAAAAGTGATCACCTTGTGCGGCTCTTTCGAGCCTGGTGAAATGTCATACAGAGTAGAGCAGAACTACCTTATGGAGTGAAAACATGCCTGAGAGCGGAAAAAACAAAGACGGAAAACCAAAACAGGCCATAGCGCTTGCATACGATCCAAACGAAGACGGCGCTCCCAGAGTCATTGCCAGCGGCAAGGGACAGCTTGCGGAGAAGATTATTGAGGCCGCTCAGGAGAAGGATATTCCTGTCCATGAGGACAGTAAGCTTGCCGACACTCTTTCCAAGCTGGAAATCGGAGAGATGATTCCTCCGGAGCTCTATGAGGTTGTGGCCGAAATCCTTGTATTCGTGGATGCAATGGACAAAATTAGGGCCAAGGAACGCCAGAACGTTGATTTATCGCAGTTTTAAAGCTGCTTAGCGGGCCTTAAAAGAAAATTTGGAGTAATGTGATATAATTTTTTATGAACAAAAGAGAAAAGGGAACCTATTTTGAAGAACTTGCCTGTAATTATCTAAAAGAGAATGGTGCCACAATCCTGTTTAGGAATTTTAGATGCAGGGCAGGAGAAATAGATATAATTGCAAAAGACGGTAGATATATTTCATTTATTGAGGTAAAATACAGAACCGGATCAAAATTCGGAGTAGCCGAAGCGGCAGTTGATCTTCGTAAACAGAGAACAATATGCCGCGTTTCTGATTTTTTCAGAAGACAAAACAAGATTACAGCTGATGCGGCGCAACGATTTGATGTCGTTGCAATGATGCGGGAAGATGACGGCACCGTGCATATAAAATGGCATAAGAATGCTTTTTCATATATTCCATTGAATAAAGCATCTTATTGAATGACGGAGGTTAGTAGTTTGAAGCAAAATATACTTGTATGTGATGATGATAAAGAGATTGTAAATGCCATAAGCATTTATATGAAAAAGGAAGGGCTTAACGTATTTACAGCATATAACGGGCTTGAGGCAGTTAAAATTGTTGAGAACAATGATATTCATGTGGCTATTATTGACGTAATGATGCCTGTTATGGACGGCATTCAGTGCACCATGAAAATTCGTGAGATCAGTTCTCTTCCCATAATCATGCTCTCAGCTAAATCAGAGGATGCCGATAAGATTCTTGGACTTAATATAGGCGCTGATGATTATGTTACAAAGCCCTTTAATCCCCTTGAGCTCATTGCAAGAGTTAAATCCAACCTCAGAAGATATACACAGCTTGAGGCAAAGGAGTCTGACGGTGAGGAAGATGGCATCTACAGAGCCGGCGGACTTGTGCTCAACGATATATCAAGAGTAGTTACTGTTGATGATGAAGTCATTAAGCTCACAAAAATTGAATATAATATACTTCTTCTTTTACTTAAGGAAAAAGGTAAAGTATTCTCAATAAATGAGATATACGAAAACATCTGGAATGAGAATGCTGTTGCAGTAGACAACACGGTTGCTGTTCATATCAGGCATATACGTGAAAAAATAGAAATAGATCCCAAGAATCCCAAATATTTGAAGGTAGTATGGGGTGTGGGCTATAAAATCGACACCGAGGGCAACTGATGCTTAAGCGTTTATTCAGAAAAGATTCTTTAACATGGTTCACAAGGACGATACTCAGAACCTTTCAGCACCTCTGCATTGCTATTGTTGTAGGTGCTATTTTCTATGTGCATAACGGCTCTGTTATCAAGGGCGTGGACGGTACGGAATATTCACTGCGTGAGGGTGACAGTGCACCCAAATATGAGGATTCTGAGTTCTTTAATACTATTCTAACCAGTAATCTTCATGGAGTTGCAGAGCTGACCGGAATAAGTACCATGATTGAAACAGATGGTCTTTACAATTCCGACAAGAAGATAGACGTAACGGCCTTTGTAAACAGAAATTCTCTGTTACAGAGTGACTATATCACCGGTGTCTACAGAGTATCAGACCTTATCAAATGGTCGCAGAACGGCTTTGAGTACGAGGAGAGAAGCTTTAGCGACAGCGATAGCAGTAAGTTTCTTGCCAATACCACGATTTATACCCACCTTATGAAGAATAATGCTGAAGGTGGTATGAACAGCTTCCTAAATTCCCAGATTGATAACAATACTGTAAGAACCAATATAAACGTGCCCATGGAGGGTGGTGACACAGGAACACATACTATTCTTTTGTCCAGATACAAGACAATTCATGACGAGAACATTGAAGATATAGTATCTACCTGGGAGGACTACAACGAGCTTTGCGCTAATATAACGGAAGCCGCATCTACCATGGCCCTGAACTACGATAAGTATTTTAATATCAAGGGTAAGTTCAACTTCGATAAAAGCAATTTCAGATATTATATTACCAGGACCATTAACGGTAAGACCGAAACCTATACCAATATTGAAGAGCTTAGGAAAAATCCTAACGGCGTCGATATAGGTGAGAAATTCAGAGCTTACGGAAAATATATTTATTTCTGCCCCTACGATCTGCAGTATTCATCCAATACCAAAATCGATGAGGCAAAGCTCCGAGAGATACTTAGTAATTATGACTATGCTTTCCCGGATCAGATGAAGTATTACTTTGCAGTTGATACGGTGAATTATCCCTGTACGGATGACTTTACTATAGGACGTGATGCGTTCCTTAGATACATCCCTTATTATAAGCAGCTCTACGTGATGATAATTATCTTTATATTTATCTATTTTGTTCTCATCATGCATCTGATAATCTGTGAGGGGCATATCGAGTATCAGGACGGAACCTATGGTGGAATAGAGAAGCTGGATTTTCTTCCCATAGAAATTACAATGATTCTGTCTATAGCGGGTGTTGTATTCTTCATTTGGGGATTTAATTATATTTTTGAATTCTCACCTATTGTAGCGGCAAGTACCACCTATTCGGCAGTGCTTCTTGGGCTTTTCTCATTCCTTGCAGATAATGCCTTTTCCTATGGTCTGTACGGCCTTGTAAGGAAAATAAAGACAAGGACACTTTACCGCACATCTCTGTTAAAGAAGGGAATCGATCTTTTCCATAAGGTGTCCGAGAAGATGAGCATGCGACAGAATATGTTTTTAATTACTGTCGTGCCCTATGCTTTTACGACTTTCATGAATTTTTACCTGATAATATATCATGATTTTGCGGGAATAATCATTGCCGTGATCATGGATATAGCTATCGGTATTTATGTAGTTAATGTAAATAACGACAAAATCATTGTTTACGAGGCTCTTAAGAAAATCGGAAACGGTGAGATAGATGTAAAGATAGACTTGAATAAGGTTCACGGCGGTAATCTTTTCATCGCAAAGGAGCTTAATAATATAGTTCACTCCGTTGAGGATGCAGTTAACAGAAGTATGAGGGATGAAAAGCTTAAGGCTGACCTTATAACAAACGTATCTCACGATATTAAAACGCCGCTTACCTCAATTATTAACTATGTTGATCTTTTAAAGCGTGAGAATATCGAGGATGAGAGAGTAAGGGACTACATCAGTATTTTGGAAAACAAATCCCAGAGACTTCGTCAGCTGACAGATGACCTTGTTGAGGCTTCAAAGATTTCTTCAGGTAATATCACATTACACATGGAGAAGATCAATTTTGCAGAGATTATCAAGCAGACACTGGGAGAGTTTTACGAAAAGCTTGAGGACAGCGACCTTACCGCAATATTAAAATGCGAGAAGTACAGTGTGATGATCGAGGCTGATCCCAGACAGCTTTTCAGAGTTATTGAGAATCTTATCAATAACGTCTGCAAATACGCACTTACCGGCACCAGAGTTTATATGGATCTTGATGTAACTGAGGAAGAGGACGGAAGAAACCTGGCTACATTCTCTATTAAGAATATCTCAAGAAATGAGCTTAATATAAAAGCAGAGGAGCTCACTGAAAGATTTATCAGAGGAGATATTTCAAGAAGCACAGAGGGTAGCGGACTTGGACTTTCAATTGCTCAGAGCCTGACAGAAGCTATGGGCGGAAAGTTCAGCATAATACTTGATGGTGACCTCTTCAAGGTAAATGTAATGTTCTATACTGATGAATCAGGAAATGATAATCTTGTGGCAGAACAGATAGAAGTGACAAAATAAGAATATAGAATTGGAATATGGAAACAATAAAAACGGGAAGCAGCTGCTTCCCGTTTTCCATATCATGTTTTATCGCTTACCTTCTTAAGAAGATCCTGAATGGACTCTGTAGGTGTGATTACGTAGCTGAGACTTGCATCGTGATTTACGAAATCAATAACTGTTGCAAGGAATTTACTCATATCAGCTACTATGTAGTAAGGTCTGTCAGAATATTCAGGATTCTGATAGATCAGGTTAGTTGTTATAAGGGCATCAAAGGCGCCTTCTTCATAGCCTTTATCAAATATATCAATACCGTTTGTGAAAAGACCGAAGGTGGTGCAGATGTATACACGCTTTGCACCGCGCTTTTTCAGCTGCTTTGAGGTATCGATCATACTTGAACCGGATGAGATCATATCGTCAATGATGATAACATCCTTACCTTCAATATTGTCACCAAGATATTCATGAGCAACGATGGGGTTAGAACCGTTTACTACTTTGGAGTAATCACGTCTCTTGTAGAACATACCTGTGTTAACGCCAAGAACGTTAGCAAAATAAACAGCTCTGTCTAAAGCACCCTCATCAGGACTTATAACTGTAAGGTTATCCTTATCAACAACAAAGTCTTCAATATTTGTGATAAGTGATTTAAAGAACTGAGGAGATGCCATGAAGTTATCAAAGCCGGAAATAGGTGCAGCATTTGAAATTCTGGGATCATGGGCATCGAAGGTCAGGAAATTGGTAATTCCCATCTCATGAAGCTCTTTAAACATTACAGCAGCATCCAGAGATTCGCGATTGTTCTTATGATGCTGTCTGCCCTCATAAAGGAAAGGCATAATAATATTGATTCGTCTTGCCTTACCGTTGATGGCTGCGATGACACGCTTCAAATCCTGGTAGTGGTCATCAGGTGAATAATAATTGGTATAGCCATGCATTTTGTAGGTAAGAGAGTGGTTCATAACATCAGCTAAGATGAAAACATCCTTACCTCTGATAGATTCTGTAAGGGTTACTTTACTTTCACCGCTTCCGAATCTGGGATTCTGATACTTTACTCTGTAGTCATCCTTAACATAATCTCTGAATGCGGGATCGCTTGGCAGAGTGTGAAGTGCATGTCTAAAGGAACAAAGGTGTTCGTTTACTTTTTCGCCCAGCTCTTTTGCTGAATCCATAACGATCAGTGCAAGAGGAGCAACGGGAATAAGTGTTTCTAATTTATGAAAATCCGGCATTTTGACTCCTATCAAAAAAATTCATATTTTTCCGAGTACTATCTTATGTTATATTATACTGACACGTCAAGAAAATTCATGTATAATCGTGTGATGAAGGGATGATATATGAACAATAACGGACATCTTATCAAAAGTGTATTAAAGGGAAGTATTGCCGAGGAGATGGATATTACTCCCGGTGACAGACTTATTTCCATAAACGGCACTTTGATTGAAGATATTTTTGATTATCAATATATGGTTCAGGATGAGGAGCTTGTACTTCTTATCAGAAAGCCTGACGGCGAGGAATGGGAAATCGATGTAGAGAAATACTATGATGAGGACCTGGGAATAGAATTTGACAACGGTCTAATGGATGACTACAGATCCTGCAGTAATAAATGTATTTTCTGCTTTATCGACCAGATGCCTCCCGGAATGAGGGAAACCTTGTATTTTAAGGATGATGATGCAAGGCTTTCTTTTTTACAGGGAAATTATGTTACACTTACAAATATGAGTGACCATGATATAGACAGAATTCTTAAGTATCATCTGTCACCGATAAATGTATCCTTCCAAACCACAAACCCTGAGCTTCGCTGCAAGATGCTAAACAACAGATTTGCAGGTGAAGCACTTAAAAAGGTAGACAGACTTGTGGCCGGAGGAAGCGGAATAGAGATTAACGGTCAGATTGTTCTTTGCAAAGGCGTTAATGATAAGGAAGAGCTTCACAGATCTCTTTCTGACCTCTATAAATACAGACCAAATCTTAAGAGTGTTTCAGTCGTACCGGTAGGACTTTCTAAGTTCAGAGAGGGATTGTATCCCCTTGAGCCCTTTGAAAAAGAGGATGCTCTTGAGGTTATAAAAGAGATCGAGTATTGGCAAAATAAGGCATTTGAAGAATATGGTGATCATTTTGTGCATGCATCCGATGAATGGTATATGATCGCAGAGCTTCCGATTCCCGAAGCCGCCATATATGATGACTACGGACAGCTTGAGAACGGCGTTGGAATGGTACGTCTTCTTCTTGATGAATTTGACGAGGCACTTAATGAGCTTAAAAGCGGTGCCTATACGGACTTTGATCCTAAGAGCTTTAAAAGAAAGGTTTCCACAGCCAGCGGAAGGCTTATTTATCCTTATATCTGTGAAATGGCAAAGCGCCTTACTGAGGTAGTTCCCGGGCTTGAAATTCATGTTAACGAAATTATCAATAATTTCTTTGGTGAGAGGATCACTGTAACAGGCCTTCTTACGGGGCAGGATATAATAGCTCAGCTTAAGGGTAAGGATCTTGGAGATACACTGTTTTTGCCCCAGAATGTCCTTAGAGCAGGCGAAGATTATCTTCTGGATGATGTTCATATCTCTGATATTGAGAGAGAGCTTAATATAAAAGTCGATATTCTAAAGAGCGGTGGAAAAGATTTTATTTTGGGTCTTCTTGGCCTTGATGGTAGTAATTGATTACAGGATGGTAATTTTATGAAAAGAAAAAATATAGTAGCGGTCGTTGGACGACCAAATGTCGGAAAAAGTACATTTTTCAATGCGGTAGCCGGTAAGAATATCTCTATCGTTGAGGATACGCCCGGTGTTACCAGAGACAGAATTTATATAGATGTTGAGTGGCTTGACTGGAATTTTACATTGGTTGATACCGGCGGTATTGAGCCGGATTCCAATGATACGATTCTTGCGCAGATGAGAGATCAGGCTGAGATCGCAATTGAAACTGCCGATGTCATCATTTTCATGTGTGATGTTAAGCAGGGACTTACCGATGCGGATTCTCAGGTTGCTGATATGCTCAGAAAATCAGCTAAGCCCATCGTGCTTTGTGTAAATAAGGTTGACAGCTTTAAGAGAGACAGCCTTGATGTTTACGAGTTCTATAATCTTGGTCTTGGCGATCCTTTTCCGATAAGTGCAACCAACAAGCAGGGAATCGGTGACCTTCTTGAGGAGGTTGTAAAGAACTTCAGCTCCAAAGGCAGCGAAGAGGAAGAGGATGATTCGGTAAGAGTAGCCGTAATAGGTAAGCCAAATGTAGGTAAAAGCTCAATTATCAATAAGCTTTGCGGCGAGAACAGACTTATCGTATCTGATGTTGCAGGTACCACAAGAGATGCCATCGATACAGAAATAAAATATAACGGTAAGAAATATACCTTTATCGATACTGCAGGACTCAGAAGAAAGAATAAGGTCAAGGAGAAGCTCGAGGAATACATGATTCTCAGAACTGTAACGGCAGTTGAGAGAGCAGATGTAGCCATCATAGTTATCAATGCTGATGAGGGTGTTACAGAGCAGGATGCCAAGATTGCAGGTATCGCCCATGACAGAGGAAAAGCTGTTATCATCGCTGTCAACAAGTGGGATCTTATTGAGAAGGATAACAAGACGGTGAATGAATTCACCAAGGATATCAGAAATACCTTATCCTTCATGCAGTATGCAGAGCTTATATTCATATCTGCAGAGACCGGTCAGCGACTTGTTAAGTTATATGATATGATAGATATGGTCAGCGAAAATCACGCTATGCGTGTGGCTACCGGCGTACTTAACGAGATCATGATGCAGGCAGTTGTTATGCAGCAGCCACCGTCAGATAAGGGCAAGATGCTTAAGCTCTACTACATTACTCAGGCCGCAGTTAAGCCGCCGACCTTTGTAATTTTCGTAAATGATAAGAAACTGATGCATTTTTCATATACCAGATATATTGAAAATCAGATTCGCGCATCATTTAGCTTTAAGGGAACGCCTCTTAAATTCATTATAAGAGAGCGTAATAACGAAAAGTAAAAAGTTTGGGGGAGGAAAAATAAGTGATCAGAGTGCTTTGTCTGTTGATAGGATATGTTTTTGGTATGTTCCAGACAGCCGTTTTGTATTGCAGACTTAAAGGAGTTGATATCAGAAATGTGGGAAGCGGCAATGCCGGTACCACAAATACTCTGAGAGTTATGGGGGCCAAGGCCGGATTTACGGTACTTTTTGGCGATATGTTAAAATGCTATCTTGCAGTTAAGCTGGTGCAGCTCTTTGTTGGGCCCATGCTTCTGGGAGAGAGCTTTAACGATATGAAGTATCTTCTTATGATTTATACAGCCTGCGGAGCCGTTTTGGGACATGACTTTCCTTTCTATCTTAAGTTTAAGGGAGGAAAAGGAATTGCATGCACGGCAGGTAATATAATTGCCTTTGGATGGAAGTATGTTATTGTGGGACTTTTGGCATTCCTTGTTCCCTTTAACATTACACACTATGTCTCTTTGGGTTCTTTGATATTATATGCAGGCTTCTTTATTGAACTGGTAGTTATGGGACAGCTTGGCTTTTTAGCAATGCCGCAGAACTATCTTATAGAAATGTATATTATTGCATTTTTGATGACAGCTTTGGCATTTTATCAGCATAGAGCTAACATCAAGAGACTTTTGCAGCACTGCGAGAGAAAAACCTATATTTTCAAGAAAAATAAAACAGAATAATCTTACGAGGAGAGAAAAGTGGACTCAAAAAAAGTAGCAGTTATTGGTTCAGGAAGCTGGGGAATAGCCCTTGCCTGGAGACTTCATAAAAATGGCTTTAAAGTAACTCTTTGGGCCAGAAGGGAAGAAGCTGCTGGCAAACTTAGGATTGAAAGGGAAGATAAGGATAAGCTTCCCGGAGTAATTCTTGATAAGGAGATAAAAATTACTTCCAATATGGAAGAGGCACTCAAAGACGCAGCGATGATAGTTGTCACTGTGCCTTCCGTTGCCATTAGGGAGGTATGCGTTAAAATGAGGCCATACCTTGCTGAGGGAGAGGAAAATAGAATCATCGTGAACTGCTCAAAGGGTATTGAGAAAGATACTCTTATGCTTATGTCCGATGTAATACTGGATGAGCTTCCGGGCTGCGAAGTTGCGGTTCTGTCAGGCCCTTCCCATGCTGAAGAGGTAGGAAAGGGTTTACCTACTACCATTGTTGTCGGTGCTTTTTCCAAAGAAAGTGCAAGAGAAGTACAGAATGTGTTTATGGCTGAGGAGTTTAGAGTTTATATAAGCCCTGATATGCTTGGTATTGAGATAGGCGCTGCTCTTAAGAATGTGATAGCACTGGCTGCAGGTATCGCAGATGGTCTTGGCTATGGGGATAATGCCAAGGCTGCACTTATTACAAGAGGAATAGCAGAAATGTCCAGACTCGGTGCTGCCATGGGAGGAGATTACGAGACCTTCTCAGGACTTTCCGGGATGGGCGATCTTATAGTAACCTGTGCTTCAATGCATTCAAGAAACAGAAGAGCAGGTATTCTTATCGGTCAGGGTAAGACAGCTGCAGAAGCTACTGCGGAAGTTAAGATGGTAGTCGAAGGTATCAACAGTGCTCAGGCAGCGCTTGAGCTTGCTAAAAAATACGAAGTTGAAATGCCCATCGTTGAGCAGATTAATGAAGTGCTATTTAATGGCAAAGAGCCAAAGGAAGCTGTTAAGGAGCTTATGCTTCGCGAGAAAAAGGCAGAAAACGAATTACAGGAATGGTAAAAAAATTGTTGACGTATGCAGCTTTGTTGATATAATGAGTTAGAAACTAAATAAATTATTAGCAGAGTAGAATTTGACGCGTTAAGTGCTGTCTGTACAGGGAGTTGACAGATGGACGAAGGGAAACCGCGGTGTCAGGTTCGCATCCCGCTGCTGCATATAGAATGTGCTTATTAGCACCTCCTTGTGCAGAATGCGTGTCTGCAAAGGAGGTGTTTTTATGTCACAAAATTATCTATCAACAGAAACAAACGAAGTCACCGTAAACAGATGGATCGCATCACTTAAGGAATTTAAGCATCTTAGAAATGTTACATTTTGCGGAATGCTTGCGGCAATTGCCATTATCCTTGGTTATGTTGCAACCTTCAACATCGGTAATTACATCAGGATTGGTTTTTCAGGACTCCCCAATCAGGTTGTTGATTATCTATTCGGACCTGCGGTAGGAGCTATTTTCGGAGCAGCTCTCGATGTTATAAAGTGGTTTCTTAAGCCTACAGGTGATTTCTTCCCGGGCTTTACAATCAGTGCAGCCCTTGGCGGAATCATTTATGGATATGCCTTCTATAAGAAGAATATCACTATTGTAAGAGTGCTTGTGGCACAGCTTATCGTGAAGGTATTCGTTAATATCTGCCTTAATTCCATATGGCTCAAGCTTTTATATGGACAGGCACTGCTTGCAATGCTTCCCGGAAGAATAATTTCAAATTCAGTAATGCTTCCGATCGATACATTTATTACCTTTGTTATGTTAAAGGCAATAGACAAAACTATAAGACCAATGTTTCGTTAATGTTTGCCGGTATTCAATTGTTAAAAGAAACTTTTGAATACCGGTTTCTTTTATTAAGAAAAAATGAATAATTTGTTCACACATACGACACAAATTATGATAGAATATTTTACGTTATGAATTATTTTCAAAAGAAATCCCTTCGTTGTACAAGGTAGAGGGGCTTGTTAAATGGGATTGAGGATTTCGGAAAGAGGGAAAAATGAAAAAAGCATTAAAAACAATGGTTGCCATGTTTCTTGCACTTGCACTTGCATTAACATGTGTGCCACAGACAGCAGAGGCAGCATCTAAGATCACTGTAGTAAGTCCGGGCAAGTCTAAGAATGTACAGACTAAGCTCTATAAGGGTGCAGGCAAGCATACAGCAAAGGTAACATTCAACGAAATGTCTTATGTTGGACAGAGTAGAGGACTCAATGTTTACCATGTTGCTATCACTGTTAAAAATACAAAGATTACTCAGGCAGAAGCGAATGGTCTTAGCATGGAGTACAGAAAGAAGTATTTCAGCAATTGGTATTCAACAGCTTTAGTTCTTACAGACAGTAAGGGTAACGATATTACCGGTACAAAAGCTGCTATTTCTCAAGATTATTACCAGTGCATAGATTCCGGTACTTACAAGAAGACTTCAAATTATTCAAGAGGATATTTAAGATATCGTGATACCTTCAACTATCCCAGAACAAGAAAATACAGTTTTTATCTTGTAGTACCTGCTTATGAGACAGATGTTTATGTAGGAATCGCAGGACTTAAGAACGGACAGCCTACAAGCTCTAAGTCAATCCAGTATAGGTACGGAAATATCACTTTCAAGCAGGCCGGATTCGGTGGAAAGAAGCAGAACATCGTAGCTGTAAAGGTTCAGTAATTTCCATTAAATAGTTATTGATTAAAAATATAAAACTGCCACCACGGTGATTCGTGGTGGCAGTTTTTTTATCTTATTTTGAAGATTATCACGTCTTCGACTTCTTAAATTTCATCTTTGCATTCTTGGCTCCGCCCTTACCTGTAATCTTCTTAAACAGAGCCTGTGCGGTCTTTTTATCCTTTGCTTTAATGATAAATGTCACTCCATTAAGACCACTGAAGGCGCCTTTGTCGATAGTTTTCAAAGTATTGGCGTTCAGGGTTATCGTCTTAACATTCTTGCATCCCTTAAATGCACCCTTATATATCCGTACAACATATTTACCGGTGACAATGGATTTTGCCTTCTTTGAATTCTTAAAGGCATTCTTATCAATAGCTGTTACCTTGTAAACATGTCCGTTTTCATCTGTAACCTCATCAGGCACAGTAATCTTAGTTGCTTTTTTATTTGTTGAAGCCTTGTATTTGACTGAATCAGCATCTGTTACAACAAACTGTGAAGAAGCTCCTGTTATTACGGTACCTGCATCTTTTGCCGGTATAGTTTCCTGAGCGCTGTCATTTTCTGAATCGTTTTTAAAGACATCCGACAAATTGTGGATGTCTTTGGGATAACTTGTTCCTTCGGCATACTTTGCATATGTGATGTGGTTTGATATATTTGTCGTCTCAAGCCACAGCTTACAATTAGTAAATGATGGGGGAGCAGTAAGGATACCATCCTCCGCAGCATTTACCTTAGTCATTACTTCTTCTGCGGTTATCTCGGCATTTTTAACGGATACTGAATAATACCAAACAGTGTTTCCTGATTTTCCCTGAATATAAAGTGAAGTATTTCCTGAATCAGCACCCTTTGTCATGGTTACTTTATTGGAAGTATATGTGAATTTGCTGGCAATCTTACTGTTGTCATAAAATCTCAAGGTAAAAGGATAAAAGCGGTCATCGATTGTATAACCATTGCCAGCAGCTGTGCCTCCATCACACCTTGCTACTGAACCAAATAAAAGAGCTCTTGCATCGAGAGTAAGTACTGGGGTAGGGCGCATAGCATTTGTGTTTGTACTACCTGCATAAGGCATATCTACACGACCTTTATTTGTTCCTTCACTTTCAAAACCGTAATCATTGCCTGCCCATACCGTATCTCCGCCGCCTTTTACGGAAGAAAGGAAATAACCGCTTGTTCTTGTATAAAAATCGTTGTAAGCACCATAAACTGTGTTACCGGACTTTGCCTTTTCTTCTACAATATCGCATTCAATATCGTCATGTGTACCTACATAAAATTTTGTTAATCTCGATCTGCTTGTGCCTGCCAGGTTTTCACCAACTGTAGGTGCATACAGCTTATCTGTAGTAGTATAATTGCAATTGTTATACACATCCCTGGTCGTAACCGTAACAGGAATCATCAGCTGTTGCTCATCGGCAGTAAAATAATTCAGATCACTTGCCAGTTTTACGAAATAGTTTCGCAGATCACTTGCACCATAATGGGAAGCCAGAACCTTCTGAACAGGTCCTGCTGTGGTGCAGCTCATAAGTCTGCGATTTCTGTCAGGATCATTGTTAAAGCACGTCTGATACCCTGATTGAACACTGGAGTTTTCTTTCAAAACATTATCCTCGAATGGATATGTATAATTCATGCTCGGATCACCGAAATTTCCTTTTGCTGTGAGCATAACGATATTTTTCTTTGCAATTCCCTTATCCGTACCGGCAATAGCCCAGATAGTTTTATTTCTTTCCAGTGAAGGATTGATGGGACCACCGAATACAACTCTTTTTACCTTTGAAGCTTCATTCAATGAAAAGCTGTCACTCATCATCTGTTCAGCAGTAGCATATTCACTTATGGCAGGCACAATGGATTCTGCCTTAGCTACAATATCTGATTGGAGCGGGATAATGTTTCCGCTAATTCCTGAAGCAAGTGTAAGCGCGGTTACCATAGATATTACTTTTTTAATCACCCTTTTACTCATAAGATACCTCCTCATAGAATAGTACTTACTTCTATTATCCTATAGAGTTCTTAATATCATATAAAATCCAGATTAAATATCTAATAATCCTATATTTATATAAGAAAAGGGTAGGATTACAATTCAAGATTCTGGTAATGATCTTGTTAAGTATATTTTGGCATTAAAAAACCGCCCGGATGATTTTCATCCGGGCGGCTTTGTTGTACTAATTATTCGTACTGACCGTTTGAATCAGAGTAAATATATGATGTACGGTTCTTCTTAAGAACAGTTATGTAGTTAACACCTGTAGTGAAGGTCTGACCATTTACCTTCTTATATGCCTGAACATAGACGTAATATGTCTTGTTGCCTTTGAACTTCTTCTTACCATACTTGCTTACAGAAACCTTAGTCTTGTTTGCTCCTACGCTCTTAACCTTCTTATAACCGCTCTTAGCTTTATCTGATACAAATACGTTATATCCGCTAACACCATCCATCTTCTTCCATGAAACTGAAAGCTTTGAACCGCTAAGCTTAGCACCAACTACAGCATCGTTAGCACCCTTTGAAGGCTGTGTGAAGAAGTAAGCGGTAGGGCTCCAGTCACCATAATATGTCTGACCATTTATTGTAGAGTATGCACGAACCTGAGCCTTATAAACAACATAGTTCTTTACGGGCTCTGAGAAACCTGTTCCTGAAGTTACACCAGAATCGATTGTCTTGCCTTTGTGTGTCTGGAATAAGTACTCATAACCATCAGCAGCTGTCTGTCTGTCCCAACCTATTTCAAGATTGTGGATGAAACGATACCAACGAATCTGGTTAAGACCTGTAACCTGACCGGGAGTAGTCTTTATTGTAATGGTACCAACACCTGAAGAATAAACAGGTGAGCCCTTTTTGTTCATGTAATCATATGAAATCTTTACTTCATATTCTGTTCCGGGCTTAAGACCATAAAATGTGTAGCTTGATGAGCCAACTGCCAACGGAACCTGCTTTGCCTTTGCGTTAGCCAGTGCAGTAGAAAAATCTTCTGCATAACCAAGATATAAAGAAGTCATCTTGTAGCTTGATCCCACGTATGGCTGATCCCATTCAATAGTTACTGAGTTCTGTGTCTGAGCTATCTGCCTTACACTTGCTGCTTTAGCAGAGCTTACATTGAAGCCAAACACAAGTAAAAATGCTGCCACGGATAAAACTAAACGTGACAAGGTTTTGAGTTCTTTTTTCATTACCCCATTTCCTCCATAAAACTTTCCTTGAAAACTATTTTACTAAAAAACGTTTTCACTTTTTGATACGTTCTATATTTAACCATATATTGGCCTTTGCTTCAAGGAAAAAGTTAATATTTTTTTAATAATATTAATAAAAAATTAATTTATATAGAATGTGGCTATATCATAAAAAATGAGTGAATATCTACATTTTCCATATTGAATGCAAATTTTGATTATTACTTAATTTATTGAAATTTCGTTTCAAAACATGGGATAATAAAAAGGCATTCAAAAGTATTACTTCAAAATCCTTACCTATAAAAAGTCTGGTTCAAAAAAGGTATACTCGAATTGGAGTAAGTCAAAGAGTGCCAAGATTAAATAAAGTATATGAATTACGGTAAAAAAGATGTATCCGGAAGCATAGTGTAGATTATGTAAATTGTCATAATTTACCAGACGTATGAGAGATTATTTATGGCTAATAAGGAGGTGCCTTATGAAAAGAATAGTTTCTTTGACTATAGCTTTTGCAGTTTTAATTATTACAATCTTTAGTCCTTTTTTTACGGAAAAGGTATCTGCAGTTGCCAAATTCACAAGCCCTATCGACTACTCCAAGGCGGAGAACTGGCTTTATGACGGAGCTTATCCGGAAAATGAAGTTGATGTTTTTATTGTAGCTCCGACAGTAGATACACAAAGTCAGTATAATTCGACAATCACTGCCGGTTACAAAAAGATTTTTAGAAATGCAATGAACCAACAACAGGCTATTTATGCAAAAACCTGCAGAATATATGCTCCATATTACAGACAGGCTTCTATAAATGTATATGCGTTGACTGATGCAGCAGAAAGAGAAGCAGCTTTGTCGAATGCTTATGTAGATGTGTCTGCAGCTTTTAAATATTACATTGAGCATAAGAATAACGGAAGACCTCTTATCCTTGCGGGCTTTTCCCAGGGCGCTGATATGTGCTACAGGATTTTGGAAGAGTATTATGGCGGCGATGGAGAAAGAGCTGTTAGTCTTAGAGATAATCTGATAGCTGTATATGCAATTGGTTGGTACATGACGGAAGATATGATAAGTAAATATCCTCAGATTGTTCCCGCAAAGGGCGAGACTGATACAGGCGTAGTCGTAAGCTATGACTGTGAGGACGGAACAGTAACAGATTCAATGTTTATGCCGGTAGGTTCTAAGGGCATTTCCATAAATCCTCTTAACTGGAAAACAGACAGCACTAAGGCTGATAAGTCTCTTAATAAGGGCTCCGTTACACAGGATAGCAAGACAGGTGCCATCACCTCTGTTGAAGTAGGAAAATACGGAGCTTATATAGATCCAAATAGAGGATGCCTCGTAGTGACAGGCATTAACACACAGGAGTACCCTCCGGTACTTTCAATTTTTCCTGAAGGCTGCCTGCACCTCTATGACAACTTCCTGTTCTTTGTAAATCTTCAGGAAAATGTACAGAAGCGTACTGATGCATTTTTACAGAAAAAGGTGCTGGACAACGCGGCGTAAAAGTGTATTGGTGTTAAAATGTGAAAACACAAAATATAAGTATGAAGTGAATAAATGGCTCGGAGCTAAATAATATGATCTCCCTAAAGTAGACTGATGAAATAAAAAAGTCTTTTTAGGGAGGTTTTTCTTTTGGTGAATGTTCAATTTAACCCTAATTAACCGTAGACAATTGCGGTTAAATGGGGTTAAAATTGTTTTAGAGGTTAATTATTATGAATGAAAAATATAGAGAGATTAGTAATAAAATCAGCACACTTCCAAAGGGCTACGTAACGCAAAAGGTTATAAATAATAAGAGATATTTTTATCATCAGTGGAAGGATGATTATGGAAAGATGCATTATGACAGCATTAGTAAAGATAATGCTGCTATTTTGCGTGTAGGCATAGAAGAAAGAAAAGAACTGCAAAAGCAGTTAAAGGTAATAGGCAAAAGTGATAATAGCCTGATATCAACAGGGTTAAAAGAGCCGGACACCGTATTTGGGGGTTCTTCCCTGCCTGTGGATTATGATTTTGAAGTAAATGCAATATATGGAAATGCGCTTTGGAATATGGCTGAAGGTGCGAGAGACTTTGAGAAAAGAGATTGCTTCCAAATTATTGAAAATTATATTTATGGAAAACAGATGGATAAGGTATGCCTGATCTATGGACTTAGGCGTACCGGCAAGACTACTCTTTTAAGACAACTCATACTCGATATGAATGAGGCTGAACAGGCTCGTACGTTATATATTAAGTCGACAGTCACAGATACTATGGCAGATTTGAATAGGGCTATGAAGCTAGCGGTGAAAAATGGATTTAGATATGTGTTCATAGATGAAGTAACTCTGATTAGTGATTTCATAGACTCAGCTTCACTGTTTTCTGATGTATATGCTGCGCAGGGTATAAAGATAATTCTTTCCGGAACAGATTCTCTGGGATTTTATTTTGCTTCCAATGAGGAATTGTATGATAGGGCCGTGATGGTACATACAACATATATTCCTTTCAGGGAACATAAGAGACTCCTGGGGATTGACAGTATTGATGAATATATCAGGTATGGTGGCACATTAAAGGCAGGAGAGCTCAGATTCGGGGATGATATAGATTGGGAGGAGGCATCATTTAGAGATGATGAGAGTACCAGAAGATATATTGATACCGCTATATGTAAAAACATCCAACATTCTTTGCGCTGTTATAAAGAGGGCAGCCATTTCAGGAATCTAAAAAGGCTATATGATGCAAATGAATTAACCAATGCAATCAATCGTATAATTCAGGATATGAATCATGAATTCACAAAGGAAGTTATTTTAAGAGAATTTGTATCAAGAGATTTGAGGTCTACAGCACAGTTGCTGAGGAAGGCTAAAAAGCCGGAGAACAGAACAGATGCATTGGATGAAATTAATGTTTCCAATGTAATTGCAGGGCTTAAAAAGATTTTGGAAATAAAGGAGAAGGAAGAACTACAGGAAGCGGTTTCGGAACAGGTGGCAGATGAAATAAAAGAGTATTTTACAGCTTTGGACCTTACCACGGACATAAAGGTTGAATCAAGTGTAGTTGCTTCGGGGGATTTGAGTCGCACAGTTTTTACCCAACCAGGAATGAGATATTGCCAGGCGCAAACTCTAGTTTATCTGCTGATACGGGATAATGAATTCAAGGCCCTTAGCGAAAGAGAGAAGCTTCTTATAGCGGAAAAGATATTGGATGATGTAAGGGGACTTATGCTTGAAGATATAGTCTTATTGGAGACTCATAAAGTCATGAATAAGAAGCGTGTGTTTAAATTACAGTTTGACGTAGGTGAGATTGATATGGTCATTTATGATCCCGAGAATGATAGCTGCGAACTGTACGAAATAAAGCATAGTAACGTAAAATCAGAGGAACAGTGGAGACATTTGAAAGATGAAAAGAAGCTTAAGTATATTATGAATATTTACGGCTCTATTTCTAAGAAGTGTGTGCTATTCAAGGGACAGAGCGAAGTTTTACCTGATGGAAGAGAATATAAAAATGTTGAGGAATATCTTTGTGAACTGATTGTATAAATATTGAATCAGTGTGAATAAGAGGAATCTCCATCGAATAACAATGATTCTCAGTATTGGGGGCTTTATGGTATTGAATATGAAATTGTAAAATATAAATATGAAGATGGTAAATTTGTTGAAATATCTCGACATATAGAGGGCTTGTAATTCTTTTCGTAGTAACTAGTTGCCTTGTTTTTGAGTGTTTTTATATATTGGCAGATAAACGCTAAATATATAATTGCGAAATCCCTTGACAGTCCAGGCAAAATATAGATAATTATTATTTAAAGGCTTTGAACGGAACAAGTAGTTCACAGTACCGGCCACAGAGAGCAGCCGTTTGGTGAGAGGCGCGGACACGGACTTTGAATGAATACATCCGGGAGCTGCATGGAAGAATGATGATTCTTTTCTAGTAAGCCATGACGAGAACCGAGCGTTAGTCGGAAGAGTATAGAGAATGATTTTTATTCTTAGTACTTGCTGAGGCATGCAGCGTGAGCTACATGTGAATGAAGGTGGTAACACGAATTTTTCGTCCTTCGTAACTGATTTAGGTTGCGAAGGACTTTTTTAATTCTTGGAAAAATCATCTTCGCAGCCAAAGTATAAGGAGGCAAAACAATGCAAATCTATGAGGAACTCAAAAGAAGAGGCCTTATCGCTCAGGTAACAGACGAGGAGCAGATAAGAGATCTCGTAAACGCAGGAAAGGCTACATTCTACATTGGCTTTGACTGCACAGCTGACAGCTTAACAGCAGGTCACTTCATGGCACTTACACTTATGAAGAGACTTCAGATGGCTGGAAACAAGCCCATCGCCCTTATTGGTGGTGGTACAACCATGATCGGTGATCCTTCTGGAAGAACCGACATGAGAAAGATGCTTACAAGAGAAGACATTGACCACAATGCAGAGTGCTTTAAGCGTCAGATGGAGAAATTTATCGATTTCGGTGAAGGAAAGGCTATCATGCTCAACAACGCTGACTGGCTTCTTGATCTGAACTATATCGATCTTTTAAGAGAGGTTGGTGCATGTTTCTCGGTAAATAACATGCTTAGAGCAGAGTGCTACAAGCAGCGTATGGAGAAGGGACTTTCCTTCCTTGAATTTAACTACATGATCATGCAGTCCTACGACTTCTATTACATGTTCCAGAAGTACGATTGCAACTTAGAGTTTGGTGGTGACGATCAGTGGAGCAACATGCTTGGTGGTACAGAGCTTATCAGAAGAAAGCTCGGTAAGGATGCTCACGCAATGACAATCACACTTCTTACAGACTCTCAGGGTAAGAAGATGGGCAAGACAGCAGGTAACGCTGTATGGCTTGATCCCAAGAAGACAACACCTTACGATTTCTACCAGTACTGGAGAAACGTTGGCGATGCTGACGTTGATAAGTGTCTTAAGATGCTCACCTTCATTCCTATCGAAGAGATCGAGGAAATGGAGAAATGGGAGGATTCCAGAATCAATGAGAAGAAGGAGATCCTTGCCTTCGAGCTCACAGAGCTTGTTCATGGAAAAGAAGAAGCTCAGAAGGCTCAGGACGCTGCAAGAGCACTTTTCGCAGGTGGCGGAGATCTTGCAAACGTACCCGCTGTTGCACTTAAAGAAGAGGACTTTAGAGATGGCGTAGTAGACATCCTTCAGGTTCTTGTAAGCTCAGGCCTTTGCCCGACAAGAAGCGAAGCAAGAAGAGCTGTTCAGCAGGGCGGCGTTATGTTCAACGATGAGAAGGTAACGGACTTTAAGACTACCTATACTAAGGATACCTTCGCAGGTGAAGGCATAATGGTTAAGAAGGGGAAGAAGTCCTTCAAAAAGGTTACACTGTAATAAATGATTCAGGCGGAGCGCTTGATTTACCGGATATTTGAATATAGTAGATATGTGATATTAGGGCCGGCAATATGCCGGCCCTTAATCATTTCGGTAAAGCGGATTCAGTATCACTTCATAAATATCTATTCTTTTGAGGCTTTGAGAAAAACTCTGTAAATTTAATATAGCACCTATATAAAGGGTCTCCTATGATAAAATCTTATTTTATTTGAGGAGGCCTTTAATAATGGCAAGCAAAAAGAAAGAAGTTTACACACCGAAACCGATGACCGAAGGAAAGAAGGCTGTCACACAAGGATTGCTTGATGAGTATGACATCCAGACTACAGATGATATCCAGGAAGCTCTTAAGGATCTTCTTTCCGGCACTATCCAGTCTCTGCTTGAAGCTGAGATTAGCTCACATTTGGGTTACGAGAAATATGAGCGGGATGATGAACCTAACTATCGGAACGGGACAAAGTCCAAAACCGTCAGAAGTAAATATGGGGAGTTTAAGGTTGATGTTCCACAGGACAGGGACAGCTCATTTGAACCAGCGATTGTGAAAAAGAGACAGAAAGACATCTCTGGCATAGAGGAACAGGTCATGGCACTGTATGCAAAGGGAATGACCACAACGCAGATATCAGAGACGGTTGAATCACTATATGGCAACCTTTGAGATTACCAAGCGTTGGACAGTGCCAATCAAAAACTGGGGAAAGGTCCGTGGAGAGCTTTCGATTATGTACCCGAACAGGCTATCAGACTAATACAAAATCCTCTATCTCATATGAACGCGGGATAGAGGAAATTTTTTCCATTTTTAATGTACTTTTAATTTCTATGTTATAAAATAAGAATTGTAGTAATTTTACATAATTCATTCAAATTCATGGATGAAAGTTTCAAAGAGGGGTTGACAGTTATGCTATGGCAATCTAAACTTGCAGCAGACAGCATACAGCATAGGATAACCAGACAATTTAATAGGTTTTATATGTGTAATCTCGCATCTTAGGAAGTGCTTTCTTAAGGTGCGTTTTTGTTGTTTAAAACGAGAGTGTTGGACACAAAATTAGATATATAAAGCCTGCTCTTAAAGCAGAACAGGAGGAAAAGAAAGGTGAAGAAAAAACGAGAGGGATTATTTCAATGTCTGATAATGTTGGCATTGGCGTTTTGTTTGCTAGCCGGTGTGAAGACTAAGGCACTTGCTGACGATTATAAGCTTGCTATAGCAGGGGAATGGGTGCCTGATTCAAATAAAAATGCCAGCGGTACTGGTTGGACATACAACGGAAGCACAAAAACCATCACATTAAATGGATTGTCTTATAATCAACAAGGGAATAGTGCTATTTTTGCTTACGATATGCAAAACTTAAATATAGTTCTTAAAGGTAATAATACCATTACAACAACTGGTGATAATGATGTTTCTATTGATGTGGCGTTAACATCTGGCGGAACACTTTCATTCTCTGGAACAGGCAGTTTAAAAGTTTCCGGCGGGAATGGTGCTATTATGACTACTGGTAATATCACTATAAGCAGTTGCAATATTGAAGCTGAATGCAGCGGAAACAATAATAATGGAGGCATCGCAATAAAGGCAGGGGGAAATTTAAGCATAAATAATGCATCCATAAAGGCAACAGGTGGAACAGGAACCAATATGCCAATTTCTGCTGGGCTATTTGCTGAAGAAACAGTTACAATTCAGAATTCAACAGTAACTGCCATAGGAAAAGATGCAAAGGAAAGCTGCGGTATTTTTTCTCGTAAATCCGATGAAAATGATACTGGATTAAAGGGTATTGAGATAAAAAACTCAACAGTGAATGCATCCGCAGGAAAAGCAGAGTCATATGAACTTGGCGCTAGTTGTGGAATGGAAGTGCTTAGAGGTAATATAACGATAACCGATAATTCACAGGTAAATGCGTCAAGTACCGATATTAGGATAGGTGTTGGTATAAACGCGTGGAAATTAACAATAGATAGTACTGCGAAATCAGTTACTGTCCAGGGTAATTACGGTGCAGCACCAAATTATTGTAGAATTGTAAATGGTATACCAGGAGATGCATGGACGGATATTGATGGAACAACCGGATGGAAGGTTATACCCGTTTTAAGCAATCCAAATGATTTATATTCTTATGGATTCAAAAAGGTTGTATTTGCTAAACCTGAAACAACAAAATATCTTGTGACTGTAAATAATGGAACTGGCGGAGGTAATTATGCTGCAGGTACTACAGTAACCATAACAGCGTCCGCTCCTGCTACAGGTAAGGCATTTGATAAGTGGACATCATCTGATGGGGTAGCATTTTCTAATGCAAATGCTTCGACAACTACGTTTGTCATGCCCGCAAAGGCAGTATCAGTAACAGCAACGTATAAGGATGCTGAGGTAGCACCCGTAAAATACACTGTCTCATTCGACTCTAATGGTGGTTCAGGAACTATGACCCCGGTAGAAGTCAGCAAGGGATCATCATATAAGCTTCCTTTATGCACATTCACAGCGCCTGAAGGCAAAGAATTTGATAAGTGGGATAAAGGTGCTGTTGGCGAAAGCATTACAGTAACAGCCGATATAACAATCAAAGCTGAATGGAAGAATAAATCCGGTAGTTCTTCACCTGAACCTTCAACACCTACAGATCCGACAACGCCTACAGACCCTGCAGATCCAGCTAAACCAACTGACCCTACAGAACAGACAAAGCCAACTGATATAGCAACAGATTCTTCAAAGCAGGTAACAGCTGAAGATTCCACTGCAGCAAAAAATGCGGAAGAAAAGGCTGAAAATATCAACAAAAAACAGAAAAATACTTCTATTTCAAAGCTTAAGGCAGGAAAGAAATCCATTACGATTTCATGGAAAAAGCTGACCGCTAAAGACATCAAGGGTTATGAAATTCAGTACAGCACAGATAAGGCTTTTAAGAAAGATGTTAAGACTGTTAATATTGGAAAGACTAAGACGACATCAAAGACTATAAAGAAACTTACGTCTAAGAAAAAATACTATGTCAGAATCCGAACATATAAGAAATCTGGCGGAGAAAAGATATACTCCAAGTGGAGCAAATCTAAGAGTGTAAAGGTTAAATAAAACGGTAAAATCGGAGGTGTTCAATATGAGCATCTCCGATTTTTAGATATATTATGTGCTATATAGCAAGGACTGTGGTGTCATAAATTCTTCAAAATCTTATTCTGATCACGTTTACCATAAACCACTCTAAGAACGACAACCCTTGCATTTTCATCGTCAATAATGTAGTAGGCAATGTAGTTATCAACAAGGAATCTACGGACATCATCACGCTTCAAAAAAGGATTCTCGACAGGTCTCCCTGTTTTGGGATTCTTGCATATTTCTTCAAGCTTATCTTCAAGAGTATCTGCAAATGCAGCCGCTGCATCTGGATTAGCTAAATCATCTTCGATATACGAAAGGGTCTCATCGATATCAGCTTCTGCAATTTCGGTAAAATCGTAATCATATCCTTCAAAGACCATGTTTTTCCCTCAGCTTCTTCAAAGATTTCCTTCCATCGACAGTCCGGCCGTTCACGTAGTCTGAAATACCCCTGTTGACAAGAGAAGCCTCATCAATCTTTCTCATAGTACGTTCATAATAATCTATATCCATCACAACAAGCCGGCCATATCCATTTTTGGTAACAAAGACAGGCTCATTTGATTCAGCACATCTGCGTTCTATTTCTACAGTGTTTTTTAAATCTCTCATTGGAACTATCTGCATAACGTGCACCTCCTTTGTGACTAAATTATATACCAAGTATAGCCACAAAACAATATAAGAAAATCATTGACATATAAGATAGCAGACTGTATATTCAAAAAAGGATGTAGCCAATCTGACCACATCCTTCATGAACCTTAATTATCCTAGGATTTCCTTATTTACAGAATAAATTTCAAAGTCTCATTCTTTTTGGTATACGCCGAGGCAGTATCACTCCATAAATACCTATTTTATTGTTTCCGAAACGCAGGGGCAATATTATTCTGAAAATATCTATGATTTTTACATGACATCACAATTTACTTTAATATTGACAAAAGCACATCTATATATTATAGTAATTGTCGAATTTCTGATCAGGATTCTTTTTAAAGACATATCAATACGGCATAAATAGTTTTCTTCGTCGTAGATTCCTTTTTTATTTAACAAGCCAACAAATTACCAAACGTTTTTATCTTGCATAATTCCTGAAATGTCTTGTGCATTTCCTAAAAGGTCCATAAAACGTGGGCTTAGCGGAAAATAGCTATGTATCCCCGTTAGAATGTTAGGATTCTGGGCCTCTCTAACGTGGAAGAAGCCAAGAAAAGAATTGATTGTTCCTATAATAGAGCCTAGAGAGACATTTATTGAAAAGTGGAAAAATGTTGGGCATGAACCTATGGGATTTGAAGAGGGCAGTGCTGAATTTTACTCTGATAATGCATTCGGGTCAGATCAAAATCAGAATTGATGATTGCAAACACATTGGAAAAAATGAACATTCCATATCGATATGAATATCTAACCAAAATCAAGTTGTTGGGTAACGTAAGACCGGGTATTTTCAAGGGAAAAATATGATAATGACATTCGAGACATCGCAGCATCCGATAAGTTCAGCCACCATAAAGAGTATGATCGAGCAATATCTTATTTAAATATTAATAGATTCCTGCTTTCTTCAGAAAAACGGGAATATTATTGGATTCTTGCGGGATATTCTTGCTTCTGATCAAAAGAAGTGATTTATTAACATAATATTCATTAAAATTCTCAATGAAAACTCAATAAAATGTTGACATAAGGAATAAAGAGTAGTAATTTATAATCATACATATGAACAAATATTCATATGTAAATATAAAACATAATCATACTTGAAATTAAACACAACATAACATAAGTAATTTGAAAAAATGACAGTTTGTGCTGATGATTTGTAAAGAGTAAGGAGGACCAATGGAACACTACAGTTGCAAATTCGAAGAGCTTCCAAATGAGGAAGAAATGTACGATCTCGCTGAGCTGTTTAAGGTTTTCGGAGATTCCACCAGAATAAAAATATTGTTTGCACTTTTTGCAGATGAGTTTTGTGTAAATGATCTGGCAGAAAAGCTTCAGATGACCCAGTCGGCAGTATCTCATCAGCTAAAGATTCTTAAGGTAAACAAGCTGATAAAGAGCAGACGTGATGGAAAGCAGATGTATTACTCCCTGGCAGATGAGCATGTAAGAACAATAATCGCCATGGGACGTGAACATATCGAAGAAGGATGAGTTATCTAATACTTACCAAACCCTAATTATAAATGAATCAGTTAATAATCGGATATTAAATCCGGAAAAATATTTAAGCCAAGAAGGAGATAAAAACTATGAAAAAGACCTACAAATGTGAAGTTGATTGTGCTAACTGTGCAGCAAAGATGGAGGATGCCATCAAGAAGCTTGAGGGTGTTGTGGATGCAAGAGTAAATTTCATGACTCAGAAGCTTACACTTGAAGCTGCCGATGATGTTTATGACAAGGTTCTTAAGGACGCTGTTAAGGCCTGCAAGAAGGTTGAGCCTGATTGCGAAATTGAGATCTAAGGATGGTTATAACCGAATATCTATTGAAGCAGGCAATTAGGGCTAAAACGATAGATATTCCAATGTTTAGAAGATAGAAACGCAGGACCGGAGATATGTTATGACTAAGAAGATGAAAAAAACCAGAAACAGAATAATTGCTGTACTTATTGTGTTTGCCATACTACTAGTATGTGAGCACACAGGACTTATGGAGGGATTACCGAAGATAGCGGTATTTGTTATTTTTCTGATTCCTTATCTGGTAATTGGATACGATGTCCTTAGAAAAGCAGCGATAAATATATCTCACGGACAGGTTTTTGACGAAAACTTCCTTATGATGATAGCAACTTTCGGTGCTTTTGGAATAGGCGAATATTCAGAAGCTGTAGCAGTTATGCTGTTCTATCAGATCGGAGAGCTTTTCCAGAGCTATGCTGTAGGAAAATCCAGAAAATCCATCGCTGATATGATGAGTATCGCACCTGAATATGCAAATCTTGAAAAAGAGTCAGGAGAGATCGAAGAGGTTGATCCTTCTGAAGTAGAGATTGGGAGCATCCTTGTTATAAAGCCCGGCGAAAAGATTCCTGTTGACGGAATAGTTGTTGAAGGTGATTCTTTCATAGATACCTCCTCTATAACCGGTGAATCTGTTCCAAGAAGAATTTCCGAAGGCGCGGACATTATCAGCGGCTGTGTAAATAAAGACAGCGTTCTTAGAATTAAGACCACAAAGAAGTACGAGGATTCAACAGTTGCTAAGATCCTTGAGCTTGTTGAGAATGCCAGCAACAAGAAATCCAGGATGGAGAATTTCATCACGAGATTTGCAAGATATTACACACCTGTTGTAACAGTAGGTGCGGTGCTTCTTGCAATTATCCCTCCGCTACTTGGTCTTATGCCTTTTTCGGATTCTATAAAAAGAGCATGTATCTTCCTTATAGTATCCTGCCCCTGCGCACTGGTTATTTCAGTTCCTCTTGGATTCTTTGGAGGAATCGGTGCAAGCTCCAAGAAGGGTATTCTAGTTAAGGGAAGTAACTACCTTGAAGCCATTGCCAACGTAAATACACTGGTAATGGATAAAACAGGAACTATCACAAAGGGTGAATTCAAGGTAAAGACAATAAGTGCCGAAGAGTCTGCGAACATAGATCAGAATCAGCTTCTTAAGACGGCAGCTCATCTTGAGGGCTTTTCCAATCATCCTATAGCAAAGTCAATTCAGGATGCTTATGAAGAGAAATTCTCAGCAAAGCCCGATCTTACAAAGGTTACTGATGTTAAGGAACACGCAGGACTTGGCATCAGCGCAAAATATGAAGGCGATGAGTATTTTGCAGGTAACTACAAGCTGATGAAGGAAAATGGCATAGAGGCAAAGGAAACAACTGAGCCCGGAACCATAGTATATATTGCCAAAGATAAAAAATATCTTGGATGCATAATAATATCTGATACAATAAAAGAAGGTGCGGCGAAAGCTATTTCAGATGTTAAGGCATCAGGAGTATCAAGAGTTGTAATGCTCACAGGCGATAGCAAAAAGACTGCAGAGAGTGTTGCATCAGAAATTGGTATTGATAATGTATATTACGAGCTTTTGCCCGCTGATAAGGTAGAAAGGGTTGAGGAACTTTTAAATAATGCATCCAATAAGGTTGCATTTGTTGGAGACGGAATAAATGATGCGCCTGTTTTGATGAGAGCAGATGTTGGTATAGCAATGGGTTCCCTTGGATCCGATGCAGCCATCGAAGCAGCTGACATAGTTCTTATGGATGACGATATCAGGAAAATATCCGATGTAATAAGAATTGCCAGAAAGACTCTCAGAATAGTTAAGCAGAATATCGTTTTCGCCCTTTTTGTAAAACTACTGATTCTTGTTCTCGGAGCGCTTGGAATTGCAACCATGTGGCTTGCGGTATTTGGTGATGTAGGTGTTGCGGTAATTGCCATTCTTAATTCCATGAGAGCCCTGGAGGACTAAAAGCTCGCAGGTGTTACAAAGAAAATGAATCAAATAGCTTTACTGACTCATTTCCTGCGGGACTAAATGGGATAGGAGTCTGATGAAATGGCAAAGCAGGAACGTGACATATTAAAGCTTTTGATGAAGCTTATAGGTCATAAAACAGGGGAGATCAGTAATGTTGAGTACTCCCCGCAGAAACCTCTTTTTCCGGAGGATAATGAAGGGGAGACAAAACTCCCAAGGTGTACGCCCGAAGAGATGGGTGTAGATTCTGCTTTTCTTCTTGGTTTATTTGAAAAGCTCTATAGTAATAACAGCTGTCACATTCACAAGGTGATGGCAATCAGAAATGGGCATGTTATAGGCGAGTTTTGCGCAGCGCCTTTTGAAAGAGATGTGTGGCATGTAACACATTCAATGTGCAAAAGTGTGACAGGGATGGCTATAGGCTTCCTGGTTACAGAGGGAAAACTTAAATTAGATGATAAGGTAGCGGATATTTTCAGTAGCAGAAAAAATCCGCTACAACTTGTGTTTTCAAACGGGATGACTGTAAGGCACCTGCTGACAATGACAAGCGGTGTTTCTTTTAATGAATCCGGAGCAATTTCGGGAAATGACTGGAGAAAGCTTTTCCTGGAGGCTCAGCAGAAAAATGCGCCGGGTTCAGTCTTTGAATATAATTCCATGAACTCATATATGCTTTCAGCCATAGTAACTGAGATAACAGGCGAAAGTATGCTTGAATATTTAAAACCAAGACTTTTCGAGCCTCTCGGGATAAAGAGAGTATTTTGGGAGACCTGTCCTCAGAATATCACGAAAGGCGGCTGGGGCATGTTTATGCGCATAGAGGATATGGCTAAACTTGGAATCCTGTACCTTAACAAGGGAATGTATGACGGTAAGCAGATATTGCCTGAGGAATGGGTGATTGAAGCTACAAAGCCCCAGGTTGAGACAAGAAATGAATCATCTCCGGGATACGGCTTCCAGTTGTGGACAAATGCAGACAGAGAAGGGGCTTATACCTTCAATGGAATGCTGGGACAAAATGTTTACTGTTATCCCGACCTTAACATGATTATCGTTACAAATGCAGGAAATGACGATCTCTTCCAGGCCGGAAATATGTCCAGAATCATACGAGGAGAGATGGCGCAGATATCTGTTTCGGAAACAGCACTTGAAGCTGACGATAATGTGCATGAAGCCCAGAAAAAGCTAAAAGATTTCATAGATAAAGCGGAGGGCAGAAAGAATAAAAACACTTTAATCTATAATCACGGCTTCCATAACAAAAGACTTGTTATGACCAAAGGGGGCACGAAAAGACATTACAGAAGTGTACCGCTGCAAAAAGAAAAGGCCGCATTGTGCGATAGCACTCAGAGCTTTGAAAGGATTCTTAAAAAGTGTTTGAACGGTTGCGTCTATGATATGGATGATAAGGGTGTTGGACTTATGCCTCTTCTCATGCAGGTTATGCATAACAATTATACCGATGGAATTTCAAGCATTGGCTTTGAATATGACGACCATAGCGACGCCTTTTACATGATAATCAAGGAAGGTGAAAACGAGATAAAGCTTAAATGCTGTACAAGAGAGAACCCTTCATATACAGATATTGATGAGCATGGTGAAAGCTACAGGCTGTCAGTTATTTCAGAGTTCTCTACAGATGAGTACAACAGGCCGGTTCTTAGGAATGAGTTTTATTTTGTTGAAGACTCTACCACGAGAGTCATGAATATTTACTTTGGAAAAAGAGAACCCCTTCAGCATGGTATATGCTTTGATAAAAACAGACCTTCGCCGCCTGAAAATATCGGCATAAGGTTTGATGAGATCCCGGGCAGCGGAATGCTCTTTGGAATTCTAGATCAGTTTGGAAGCCTTGAGCAGATAAGGGGAATAACCGGTATTTTTGTGAGCTTTATCAATGATTACGGTGCTATTGATGCCCTGACCCTGGCAATTCGCGATACCGTAAGGCCAAAGCTCCATGGCAAATTACGTGAAGCTGTGGGAATTTCAGAGGATTTGGGGTATGATATAAACACTGATGAAAATAGTATCAGTTCAGAAAATGAAGCGATAACGGAGGATGACTAATGGCTACAGCTAAAGAAGTTTTTGAAAAGGTAAATGGATGCGTAGAAGCAATAAGAAAGGTTACTGATTTTAAGCCGAAGGTAGCTCTTACACTTGGCTCAGGCCTTGGAAATTATGCAAGTCAGATTGATATAAAATGTGAGATTCCTTACTCAGAGATTCCGGGATTCCCTATTTCTACAGTTCCCGGACATGATGGAAGATTTATTTTCGGATATGTGGGAGAGACACCTGTAGTATGCATGAAGGGTCGCGTTCACTACTACGAAGGCTATGATATTAGCGATGTTGTACTTCCTACAAGAGTAATGAAAATGCTTGGTGCAGAGATTCTTTTCCTTACAAATGCATCAGGTGGTATCAACTATAGCTTTAATGCAGGAGACTTCATGCTCCTTACAGATCATGTTTCTGTTTTTGCACCGAACCCGCTTATTGGTCCCAATGTGGATCAGTTTGGTACAAGATTCCCGGACATGAGTAATGTATATGATAAAGACCTTATGAAGATTGTAAAAGACACAGCGATCGAAGATAAGATTTATCTCCATGAAGGTGTTTATGCGCAGCTTACCGGTCCTTCATTTGAATCACCTGCAGAGATCAGACTTCTTAGAACTCTCGGCGTCGATGCTGTTGGTATGAGTACAGTAGTAGAAGCTATTGTCGGTAATCACATGGGTATGAGGATCTGTGCGATTTCCTGCATCAGTAATCTTGCAGCAGGAATGGGCGATCCGCTTTCTCATGAGGATGTACAGAAAGCCGCTGATAAGTCAGGTAAATTATTTGAAAAGCTTGTTACGGACTGCATTAAGAAATTCTAATCATAAAACTAAAACATAAAAGAGGTGCAAAATGAGAATCCGTTTTTACAATGCCAAAATCCTTTCCATGAAGGATGGACAGGACATTTTTGAAGGTGAGATTTGGACAAATGACGATAAGATCATCTACTGTGACAACACGTCTCAGATAGAGGGTTACTACAAGGATCACCCCGACGCAATGCTTGTATTTGACAGAGAGATAGACTGTAAGGGCAATCTCCTTATGCCCGGATTTAAAAATGCGCACACTCACTCTGCAATGACACTGCTTCGTTCAAGAGCAGATGATCTGCCTCTTGCACAGTGGCTAAATAACCAGGTTTTCCCTGTGGAAGCCAAAATGACTGCAGAGGATATCTATTACCTTACACAGCTTGCAATTCTGGAATATCTTGATGGAGGTATAACATCAATATTTGATATGTACCTTACTCCCGAATCTATAGCAGATGCCTGCAGAGATGCCGGAATGAGATGCGTACAGGTTGGCGCTGTAAACAATTTCAGTCAGTCGGTTGAACTAGTGGAAAAATGCTACAACGAGCTTAACGGAAGAGATCCTTATAATTCATACATGATCGGATTCCATGCGGAATACACCTGTTCAAAGGAATTGCTTGAAAAAATAGCAGAGCTTGCACATAAGTATAAAGCTCCTGTTTATACGCATATTTCAGAGACTGCTCCTGAAACACAGGAGTGCAAGGAGCGATATGGCATGAGTCCGCTGCAGTTCCTCGACAGCCTTTCAATGTTTGAATATGGCGGAGGTGGATATCACCTTGTTCATACAGATGAGAAGGATATGGATATCCTCAAGAAAAGAAATATGTTCGCGGTTACCAATCCCGGATCAAACACAAAGCTTGCCAGCGGAATCGCACCTATAAATGAATATCTTAAGAGGGGCATACCTGTAGCTATAGGAACAGACGGACCTGCCAGCAACAACTGTCTCAATATGTTCCGCGAGATGTTCCTTGTAACAGGACTTGGAAAACTTAAAGAGAACGATGCTTCCTGCATTGATGCCATGGAAGTTCTTAAGATGGCAACCGTAAACGGTGCACATGCAATGGGTCTTAATGACTGCGACGTTCTTGAAGAGGGCAAAAAGGCTGATATAATCATGATCGATCTTAATCAGCCCAATATGCAGCCCATAAACAATATCTGCAAGAACATCGTTTACAGCGGAAGTAATTCAAATGTTGTTCTCACAATGATCGGCGGAATTATTCGATATGAGAAGGGTGAGTACAATATCGGAATAGCTCCCGAAGAGATTTACGCTAAGGCGAATGAGATCAAGTGCAGAATAGATAAAGAATTATAATTGGGGAATTTAATGAGCGGAGTTTATTTTTTGCTTGGCATTTGCGGTTTCCTGTTTGTCCTTTTTCTTTTTGGACTAAGGAACGCAAGGGCGGAAGAGAAAAAGTTTTGTAATAAGTTTAAAAAAGAATTTGGACAAAAGCCTGATAAAAGGCTTTTGTCCAAAAATTCACATATAAGCGGATATCATGAAAAGCACAAGGGACAGTACTTTGTTGATGATATCACTTTCTCAGATCTGTCTATGACAGAGGTTTTTGACAGAATCAATTACTGCGAATCATCCTCAGGTGAAGAGTATCTTTACTACATGCTCAGAAATCCTCGCTATGTAGATGATTTTGATGAGTTGGAAAATGAGCTTAAGGGTCTTTCCGAAAATGAAGAGGAAAGAATCAGACTTAAATCTGTTTTTCATAAGATAGGAAAATCCGGAAAGTATTCCATATATGATTATTTAGAGCTGCTAAGCGGAGCAAAGAGAATATCAGCTGTTCCGCATTATCTTGCCCTTGTTCTTATGGTGGCATCAATCATTTATATGTCCTTTGTTAACTTTACTGTAGGATTTATTGCTCTTCTTGCTGTTGTAAGCTATAACATTGTGACCTATTTTAAGATAAAAGCTCAGATAGAACCTTATCTTGTGACCTTCGCATATATATGCAGGCTGATAAGATGGGCTAAGGAAATTGCGGCAGAGAAGACCTCGGCTTTTTCCAAGGAATGCGAAGAGCTTAAGTCGCTTACAGATACTCTGGGCGGCTTTTCAAGGAATTCATGGATTGTTATATCAGGGGCAGGAAGAACGGGAAGCGGTAATCCCCTTGATATTATCGCGGACTATGTGAGGATGATAACTCACATTGACCTGATAAAGTTTGGTAGGATGTTCGATAAGCTTGAGCCTGAAAAGGGAAGCGTCGACAGACTTATTACCATTATGGGAAAAATGGATGCGACTTTGGCTATCTGTTACTACAGGGCATCCCTTGACGGAAAATACTGCAGGCCTGTATTTGTATCAGATGATACATACAAAATAGAAGATGGATATCATCCCCTTCTTGATAGTCCGGTGCCCAATTCCATCGTACTAAACAGGGGACTTTTGCTTACAGGCTCCAATGCATCCGGAAAATCAACTTTTCTTAAAATGAGTGCCATAAACAGTATTTTTGCTCAGACAATACATACCTGTACTGCGGTTTCCTACACGGGACGGTTATTTAGAATCTACAGCTCAATGGCACTGCGTGATGACCTTAATCTTGGCGACAGCTATTATATGGCAGAGATAAAATCCCTAAAGCGCGTTATTGATGCAGCGAGAGATAAAGCAGCTGCACCTGTTCTTTGCTTTGTGGATGAGGTGCTCCGGGGTACAAATACAACAGAGAGAATAGCCGCTTCTTCAATGGTTCTTGATTATTTTACAAAAGAAGGTGTTTTCTGCTTTGCGGCAACTCATGACGGCGAGCTTTGCGGTATTTTGTCAGATAAATATGATATTTACCATTTTGAAGGGGATATGACAGGCGGAGACGTTATTTTTGACTACAAAATACGCACAGGTCCTGCCACAACTAGGAATGCCATAAAGTTACTTGAATCCATAGGCTATGATAAGTCCATAGTAGAGGATGCAGAAGCAATGGCAGAGTATTTTGACAAAGAAGGAATTTGGAAGAGGTGTAAATGAAAGTAACTATTTATTCAGATGGTTCAGCAAGAGGGAATCCGGACGGGCCCGGTGGATACGGAACAGTTCTTCAGTTTATAGATGCGAAGGGAGAGCTCCACGAGAAGGAGATAAGCGCAGGATACGATAAGACCACCAATAATCGAATGGAGCTTATGGGCGCAATTGCGGGCCTGGAAGCTCTGAACAAGCCATGTGACGTGGAGCTTTATTCAGATTCTAAATATGTGATAAGCGCATTTAACGAGCATTGGATTGAGAACTGGATAAAGAAGGGCTGGAAGAAATCTGATGGCAAGGCAGTAAAAAACGTGGAGCTGTGGAAAAGGCTTCTTGGTGCTGTCGAAAAGCATAATGTAACCTGGCACTGGGTTAAGGGACATGACGGACATCCCGAAAATGAGAGGTGCGACACTCTGGCAACTACCGCTGCTGATGGTGATCCCTCCACTCTTTTACATGATGATGGCGGAGATTTAAGTTAATTACCGGGCAAATAAAGTAAAAGCAATTTTTTATATTAAAAAGGCACATTTACATTTGAAATTAAATTTATGTATGCTATTATTTTCAATGTATGAAAAATCTTATAGTTGTTTAAGCTTAAGCAAAGCTTAAGCGGACAGGAGTGTATTATGAAATTCTTTTTGGATACTGCTAATGTAGAAGACATCAAGAAAGCCAATGATATGGGCGTTATTTGCGGTGTTACCACAAACCCTTCCCTTATCGCAAAGGAAGGCAGAGATTTCAAGCAGGTAGTTGCTGAGATCGCATCTATCGTTGACGGACCTATCAGTGGTGAGGTTAAGGCTACAACAGTTGACGCTGAGGGCATGATTGCAGAGGGACGTGAGATCGCTAAGATTCATCCTAACATGGTTGTTAAGATCCCTATGACAGAGGAAGGTCTCAAGGCTTGCCACACACTTTCAGCTGAGGGTATCAAGATCAACATGACTCTTATCTTCACAGCTAACCAGGCACTTCTTGCAGCAAGAGCAGGCGCTGCTTTCGTAAGTCCTTTCCTTGGAAGACTTGATGATATCAGCACAAGAGGTACAGACCTTATTTCTGAGGTTGCTCAGATCTTTGACTTACACGGTATTGATACAGAGATCATCGCCGCTTCAGTTCGTCATCCTATGCACGTAACAGACTGTGCACTTGCAGGTGCTCACATTGCTACAGTTCCTTATGCTGTAATCGCACAGATGGTTAATCACCCTCTTACAACAGCAGGAATTGAAAAGTTCCAGAAGGATTACAAGGCTGTTTTCGGTGAATAATATAATGTAATTTGGGGGCTGCCTTTCATAGGCGGCCCTTTTCTTAAATTTCTATAATTTTTCTATAACATTTCGGATTTGATATAGTTTTATATTTTGTATTTTGATAACATTAATTAGTAATATGAATAAAGCCGGGCAGGTATCAAAGTGAAAAAAGATACTAACAATTGGTTGATCACGGACCTATATCTAAAAGATTCACTAATCAATGTTATAAATGAAAAAGCAGAAAATGGTGAATTTGCTGCTTCTTTTTGCTGTGTATTTTTTAGTATTAAAGGGTTTGATTCATATTATATTAGAAATGGTATTGATGAAGGCTATGAAGTTCTGCTCTTTGTGGCTAATAAGATAAAAAATTGCTTCCCCGTAGATCTTGTCGGGAAATTCGATGATGATCAGTTCATTGTTTTCACAGATATAGATGATATAGAGCGTTTTATAAAGAAAATAAAAATGGATTTTGATGAAGTATATATTCATACCGGAATGGAAATAAAAGCCGGTATATATGCTATCAATCCCGATGACAGAAACGGTCTCGAAATGGTGGAGAACGCAAAGATTGCATGTGATCTTTGTGAAAAGAACGAATCCGAATTTTCAATTTTTGACAAAAATGATGTGGATGAGAAAATCCTTATGCAGCACTATGTTGTGCACCATTTGGAGGATGCTCTTAAAAACGGAGAAATAGTGGTTTACTATCAGCCCATATTCCACACATTATCAGGAAAAGTATGCGGTTTGGAAGCACTTGCCAGGTGGAAAAACGATGAGTATGGATTTCTTTTGCCATACGATTTTGTGCCTGTTCTGGAGAATTCAAGAAAGATCCATTTACTTGATGAATATGTTATAAGACAGGTATGTAAGGATCAGAGAACTGTTATCGACAGAGGAATGGAGCCGGTTCCTGTTTCGATTAATCTCACAAAACTCGATTTTCTCCTTATGGATGTACTGGAATTGCTTAAGGAGGAACTGGAAAAAAATAATCTGACAAATGACCTGATTCAGATTGAGATAAGTGAAGCTGAAATAACCAGAGACAAAAAGGGCATACAGAAAGAACTGGAAAAATTTAAAGAAAATGGTTTCCACATAGTATTTGATGATTTCGGAAGTGAGTATTCTGCGCTTCAGGCGATCAGAGATATGCCTTTTGATACTATCAAGATTAATAGTAATTTCCTTTCCGGATTCAATAATGACCTGACATCAAGAATTATTCTGAAAAACATCCTTAATCTTTCAAAGGAGCTTGGCATGACCACAATGATGGGCGCCGTTGAGGATGAGGAGGTTCTGGAATTTCTTAAGCAGACCGGCTGCGAGAAGACCCAGGGACATCTTTATTCAGAAGCAAAGCCTATAGATTATTACGATGAGGGTATTTATCCATACGAATATGAGACCTTTGAAGAGAGAGATTTTTATCGTGAAATCGGTAAAGTTAATATTCTTTCTCAGACGCCCATTGAGAACAGAAATTCTAATCATGAGGACGAATTTACATATCTGAATCAGCTTCCGCTTGCTATTATGGTATTTAACGGAAGGAAGTTCAGGATACTGATGACCAGTCGCGGCTTTGACGAGGTCATTTCAGACATGTTTATTGATGGTCTTTATAATGTTGAAATGGTATTTAACGACAAGCTAAATCCATTCTCAAAGCAGCTACGAGATCTTGCCCGTAATTCATCTAAAGATGATGAAATCCATGCTATGGAATTTGTTACAGGCAAAGGTTTCCACAGGATTATGCTCAGAAGAATCATTGATGACAGCATAGGCAAAGCTGCCTTGATTGCAACAATTGAGACTTTGACGAAAAATGATCCTGAGACCAGAGCGGCAAAGCTTAACAATTCTCTGAGATTTTTGTATCCGTTATATACGAGAATTGCAAGAACGCAGATAGATACGGATGAATTCGATATAATCTATGAAAATAAGACAAAATATGGTGTTTCTCTGTCTGATTGTAAATTCTCAGAGGCAATTGTAAAGTTTGCCAATGAAGCCATTTACAATGAAGACAGAACCGCCTTTATTTCATTTTTCGATTGCAGTACACTCGATGAACGACTTGCGGAATTTGGCACTGACCATTTGACGGATTACTTTAGAACAATAGATGTTAACGGAGAGTACAACTGGCTTATGTACCTCATAGTTCCTATTATTTCCGAAGGCAGCAAGATGTTTCTTATGTGTTCAAGAAGTATCGATGCAGAGCGTATGAGAAAGCTTCCTGAAATAAGTCAGAGTGGCAGTGAATATTATGATATGCCAAGTGATCCTATATACCTGCTTCTTGCCAGTGATGCCTTTACCGATACCCTTGGTTATGGATCCTTTGAACAGTTTATCAGGAATACGTTTTTCCTTGAGGCTTCTCTTACGGATGATCAGACTATATATATGCATCTTGGACAAAGCGGTCTTATCAGTGACTTTGGTGAAACCGGATATATCTCACTTCCTTTTGGTGAAGTGATAAAAAGCATGGTATTTTCACAGGTCATTGAAGAAGACAGGGATAAGATGTACGAGTTCTATGACAAGGACAGACTTATTGCCGAGTATGAGAAAGGTAATATTTCAGGAAAAATCGTATATCTCCAGAGAACCGGTGCAAGTGATAAGCCAAGATATCAGAACGCCTGCTACCAGATCAGGAAAATTCGTGACGGTGACAATATTCATGTATATATCCTCACTTATGACGTTGATGAGTTTAAGCGCACCAATGAGACCATCAGAAATCTTGCGGAGAGGGATGTTCTCACAGGACTGTTCAACAGAATGACCATTACAAGGGTAGTTGAGAATATCATGAACGATCCTGAAACGCAGAACTTCGCAATGGTGCTTCTTGATCTTGATTTCTTCAAACAGTTTAATGATAACTATGGACATGACTGTGGTGATAAGGTCCTTCAGGATGCTTCTGAGAGAATGAAGAAGTACATGGGAGATGACAGCTATCCTGCACGAATAGGCGGAGATGAGTTCATGGTAATAATAAGGAATAAAACTCAGCCTGAAGTTGATAAAATTCTAAGTGATTTTTCTACAATGGATAAATCATTTGAATACAAAGGACAAAAAGTGACGTATACTATGTCTATAGGATATGCTCTTTGTCCTGATGATGGTACTAATTATAACTCGTTATATCAGAATGCCGATAAGGCACTCTACAAAGTTAAGGAAAGCGGCAGAAACAACTACGGACAGTATATTAAGTCAGAACAAAAGGAGGATAAGTAATGGGAGATACTTATAACATTTGCCTTGATATTGGGGGAACTAAGATACTTGGCGCGATTTTCAATGAAAAGAAAGAAATCGTGTATCGCCTTAAAAAGAAGACAAAGGAAATGGGCGATGATGTAAATAATATCGAGAAAGTCATCATAAGTGTCGTTAACGACATGATCAAGGATTCTGATATTAAGAAGTCCAAGATTAAGGCAATAGCAGCAGGCGCTCCGGGTGTAATCGATCAGGGTGCAGGTATCGTCCTTACATCCCCTAATCTTCCATGGCAGAATTATGACATCAAATCTTCCATAGAGAAAGAAGTAGGAATTCCTTTTTATATTGGAAATGATGTTAACGTGGGCGTTCTTGGAGAATATAAATACGGCGTAGCCAAGGGCTACAAAAATGTAGTTGGATTTTTCGTAGGTACAGGAATGGGTGGCGGACTTATCCTTGATGGCAAGCTTTTCACTGGAAATAAGTACAAGGCTGCCGAGTACGGCCACATGATTCTTGATCCTGAGGGACCTCTTTGCGGATGCGGACAGAGAGGCTGCCTTGAAGCATTTTCAAGTAAAAAGGGCATGAGTGCTTATATCATGCAGCAAACAAACAGAGGCAGAAAGAATATGCTTGCCGACACAATTGAGAATGGCGTATTTAAGAGTAAGAACCTGAAAAAAGCCATTGCTGCCGGTGATCCTGTTACTCTTGAAGCAGTTGACAGAGCGTGCCATTATCTTGCGATTGCCACAGGTAATATGATCAATACCATAAGTCCTGACATTGTTGTTTATGGCGGCGGTGTTATGGAGGCTGTTGGCGATTTCTTCATGGAGAAGATTCTGGCTGAGGTTGACCGCTACTGCATGCCTTCAATCAGAAATACCGTAGAACTGAAGAAAGCTGCGCTTGGTGATGATTCCAATATCTACGGCGCTCTTGCAATGATAGAGGATAATTAACTACAGCTTTTTATGCAGGAAATGTTGAAAAAACAGCACTAATAATCCTGTAATATGGAATAAATAAATATTTAGAGATAAAATAACCTTGCAAATACTTTTTATTTGGGAGGTTATTTTTTATGAAGATCGGTCTTATTAACGAGAACAGTCAGGCGGCAAAAAATCAGGTTATATACAATTCACTCAAGAAGGTAGCTGACGGTTACGGCTTCGAGGTATTTAATTACGGTATGTATTCAGCTGAGGATGAGGCACAGCTTACCTATGTTCAGAATGGTATTCTTGCAGCAGTGCTGCTTAATTCAGGAGCAGTTGATTATGTTGTAACAGGCTGCGGTACAGGTGAAGGCGCAATGCTTGCTCTTAACAGCTTTCCGGGTGTTATCTGCGGACATGTTGAGGATGCGCTTGATGCCTATACTTTCGCTCAGATAAACGATGGAAATGCAATTTCACTTCCTTTTGCAAAGGGCTATGGATGGGGCGGAGACCTCAATCTCGAGTATATTTTCGAGAAGCTTTTCTGCGAGCCCGGCGGGCAGGGATATCCCAGAGAAAGAGCAGTGCCGGAGCAGAGAAATAAGAAGATTCTTGATGAGGTAAAGAAGGTTACCTACGTTCAGGATCTTACAGAGATACTTTCAAAGCTTGATCAGGATCTTGTTAAGGGTGCGCTTTCAGGCGAACATTTCCTTGAGTACTTTAATGCTAATGCAAAGGATGATAAAATTAAGAAGTACGTTAACGAGCTTATGAAATAAAGAATATTTCCTGTAAACAAAGCCTCGCAGATGATAACGCAAAAGCGTACATTTGCGAGGCTTTTATCTTGCGGAATATACGAAGCTCGCACCCGGGGATTTCATATACGAAATCTTATTTTATAGAATTTGAAAATGGGAGTAATAATGAAAGATATTTTAGAATTAAGAAGAAAAAGCGCAGAAGGTTTATCTGTAGCCTACGGCTTATACGAGCTGGAGTTTTCCGATGCTAAAAATGAAGAATTGGCGCAGGAGCTTCGTGATGCCATGGAAAAGGCTTTTGATGAGCAGGATGAGGATGGAAGTGTTGATTATGACCTTTACGCGACCTCTCTTTTTGCAGCAAATATGTGCATAGCATCAAGAGCACTTGATGATTATGATCCTATCTTTGCCAGGGACTGCATACATGCAGCGCTTGACTCAGGACAGTTTCTGATGGCTGCAATAGATAAGCTTGGCTTATTGCGAGGCGGTGAGTCAGAGGGCGTAACAAAAGAGGACAGACAGGCCCTTATATTTGCCTTTTCAGAGCTTATGAGAACAGATGTTGAGATAAGAAATGCCTATGATCATTCAATGATGGCCGGAATGCCCCAGAAAATGAGCAGGCAGAAAAAGTATAAGCTTATTACCGATTTTCTTGGCACCAATGAGCTTTATGGTGAGCTGTCAGATATGCTTGTGCTCACTGCAATGGCGGTTCTGCTTGATGAAGAGGATAATGCCACGGAGAAAACAAGAAAGACAGTAAGTGATAAGCTCTTTACTTTCCTTGATGTTGCTTCGGAAGCCGGGGCTGCGGTTTCGGATAATAGTCTTTTCCTGCTTGCATACAAAGTCGGTATTGATGCACTCAATATGGTTTTGGAGATGGATAAGGAAAAAAGAGAAGGCGGAGATTCCAATCTGATAAAAGTTATCGAATACAATGTTATTGATAACAGAAAGCATCTTTCAGATGAAGAAATCAAGGATATCAATGACAGAATATCTAAATATGAAAATAAGCTAAAGAGTTTGTTGTGATTTTTATGCTTTTTTAATGGCCCAGAGCCTACAGATAAAGGCTATTTCACTTGATAAATAAGCGTTTTATCAGTATACTACTTTGTGGAAACAGTTAAATTACAAATTTAATATAATTTATTATTTATATGGAGGCATAAAATATGCAGGGTTCTAAACCAACAGTTTTACTTATTATGGACGGATTCGGAATTAACGACAATCCGGAAGGAAATGCAATTGCAATGGCAAATACACCGGTTCTTGACGGTCTTATGAAGGAATATCCTTGTGTTAGAGGTAATGCCAGCGGACTTGCAGTAGGTCTTCCCGATGGTCAGATGGGTAACTCCGAAGTAGGTCATATGAATATGGGTGCAGGACGCATCGTTTATCAGGAGCTTACAAGAATCACAAAGTCAATCAATGACGGCGATTTCTTCACAAACGAAGGACTTATGGCTGCAATCGATAACTGCAAGAAGAATGATTCAGCTCTTCATATGTACGGTCTTGTAAGTGATGGTGGTGTTCACAGCCACATTACACATATCTATGGTCTTCTTGAGCTCGCTAAGAGAAACGGTCTTTCAAAGGTATATGTTCACTGCTTCCTTGATGGTCGTGACACACCTCCGGAATCAGGTATTGATTTCGTTCAGCAGCTTGAGGATAAGATGAAGGAGCTTGGCGTTGGTGAGGTTGCTTCTATTTCCGGAAGATACTATGCAATGGACAGAGATAACAACTATGATCGTGTTAAGATCGCTTATGATGCACTTACAAAGGGTGAGGGCAACAAGGCTGATAGCGCACACGAGTGCATGGTTCAGACATACAAGGATGGCAAGACAGATGAGTTCGTTATTCCTACAGTTATCATGAAGGATGGCGCTCCTGTTGCTACAATCAAGGACAATGATTCAATCATTTTCTTCAACTTCCGTCCTGACAGAGCAAGAGAGATCACACACTGCTTCTGTGATGATGAATTCGATAAGTTTGACAGAGGAGCACGCATTAAGACTACTTATGTATGCTTCACAGATTATGATCCGCTTATCCCTAACAAGGAGATCGCATTCAAGAAGGTTCTTCTTACAAATACCTTCGGTGAGTGGCTTGCAGCAAAGGGAATGAAGCAGGCTCGTATCGCTGAGACTGAGAAATATGCTCATGTTACTTTCTTCTTCAACGGTGGTGTTGAGGAGCCCAATGAAGGCGAGGACAGAATCCTTGTAAACAGCCCTAAGGATGTTGCAACCTACGACCTTAAGCCTCAGATGAGCGCTCCTGAAGTTTGCGAGAAGGTTCTTGAAGCTATCAACTCAGATAAATATGATGTTGTAGTTACCAACTTCGCTAATCCTGATATGGTTGGCCATACAGGTGTTATCCCTGCAGCAGTTAAGGCTGTAGAGACAGTTGATGAGTGCGTTGGTAAGATCGTTGAAGCAGTTAAGGCTAAGAACGGAACAATGTTTATCTGCGCTGATCACGGTAACGCTGATATGATGATCGATTACGAGACAGGCGAGCCTTGGACAGCTCATACAACAAATCCTGTTCCTTTCATCCTTGTTAACTATGATCCTGCTTACACTCTTAAGGAGAATGGCTGCCTTGCAGATATCATTCCTACACTTATCGAGTGCATGGGTTATGAGAAGCCTGCTGAGATGACAGGAGAATCACTTCTTATTAAAAAATAAAACGTAGTAAAAAATTAAAGCGTGTGAAACAGACAACTGTGTGGATTTTCCGCACAGTTGTTTTTTCACTGCTTATATGGGGATTAGGTATGAAAAAAACTATAAGCTGCCTTTTAGCGGCGGTGATATTTTCTGTTGCTCTTGGGTGCTGCGGTACACGAACAGATAATATTGATGATGCTCAGAATTCCGGGGAAGCTATTAGTGATACAGTGAATTCTGATAATGCAAATGTTGTTAGTGACGGCGAAAGTGCAAAAGAAGGTGAAGGGGAGACCTCTATGAATAAAGAACCGGATAGAAATATTAAGGTATCGCTGGAAGAACATTCAATTTTCAATGATACCAATGAAGACGGATATGGTGAATTCCAGGGCTTTGGTACATCCCTTTGCTGGTGGGCAAACAGGGTTGGATACAGCGAGAAGCTCACTGAAGCTGCCGCAAAGGCCTTTTTCAATAAGGATGAAGGCCTTGGAATGTGTATCGGAAGATATAACGTGGGCGGAGGAGATAATACCGCAGAGGACGGCAAGGTGTTTAATGCTGACAACGTGGATATTGATGTTCCTCACAAGACTCACATTAAGCGTTCTGATTCCGCGGTTCCAGGATATGCCGTTGATGTTACAAAAATCGATACGGCTGAGCATGATATTTCGTATTATGAAGAGAATTTCGACAGAGCCTTCGAGGATTGCGGATATGCATGGAATTATAATTGGGACGCCGATTTAAATCAGATGAATGTCTTAAAAGCGGCACTTAGGGAAGCCGGAGATGAGTTTATAGCAGAAGCTTTTTCCAATTCTCCGCCCTATTTCATGACTGTAAGCGGTTGTACGTCAGGTGGCTTTAATCCTTCAGAGGACAATCTGAGAGAGGATTCAATCGAAGCCTTTGGCGCCTATATGGCAGATGTTATTGAGCACTGGAAAAATGAGGGTGTTGTGACATTTCAGAGTGTCAGCCCCATGAACGAGCCCACAACCAGCTACTGGGAGTGCTACAGCCAGAAGCAGGAGGGCTGCCATATCAGCTCTGGGGATATGCAGTCTGAGGTTTTGGTTGCATTAAAGGATGAGCTTGATGAAAAGGGAATCGATATAATAATAAGCGGTACGGATGAAACCAGCATTGATTCAGCAATTCAGGCTTATAATTCGTTATCTGATGATGCGAAAAGCGTTGTTTCAAGAATAGACACACACAGCTACACAGGAAGCGAGAGAAAACAGCTTCGTAAGCTCGCCGAGAGCGAAGGCAAGAACCTGTGGATGAGCGAAGTGGATGGTGATTTTGTAGCAGGCAAAAATGCAGGCGAAATGGCTTCCGGTCTAGGTTTATCCAAATGGCTTAAGACAGATATGAATGAGCTTTTACCTGCTGCGTGGATTCTGTGGGATGCTGTTGATGTTCATATCGATGAAACTAATCCCTACGACTGGCATACAAGAGATCACTGTCTTGCAGATCTTGATCTTGAAGGCGGAAACAGCCTTTGGGGAATAGCTATCGGAGATCATAATGAGGAAGAGCTGATTCTTACCAAGAAATATTATGCGCTAGGTCAGTATACAAGATATATAAGACCCGGATACTGTGTCCTTGCAGGCGATAATTTTACTGTATGTGCCTATGATCCAAAGGGTAAAAAGCTAGTGATTGTAGCAACCAGTAATGCCAATAAGGATGAACGCTGGGAGTTTGATCTTTCAGGCTTTAAATCAATCGGCGAAAATATTACTGCCATAAGAACCAGCGGTACTCTTGCTGATGGCGAGAACTGGGCTGATGTTACAGGCGATGTTGCTATAAGTGTAAATGCCGAAAATATGAGTTTTTCTGCTGATATTAAATCTCAATCTATCACTACTTTTATTGTGGATGGTGTTGATTAATCTTTGTTTTTATGGTAATTTATATTGGTATTTGTGAATTTGTTAGGAGGAAAATTTCGTGGCAGCTTTAAAGATTGTACTTTCTATTATATTTATACTTGATTGTGTAGCACTTGTAACACTTGTACTTGCTCAGGAAGGTAAGACACAGGGACTAGGTGCTATTCAGGGCTTTGCTGAGACAACCTACTGGGGCAAGAACAAGGGCCGTTCCAGAGAGGGAATTCTCAAGAAGACAACTGTAGTTTTATCAGTACTTTTCGTAGTTCTTAGCGTAGTACTTAATATGCAGGTTTTCTAATTTAGTTGAATTGATTTTACGAAAGGCACTCTGTTAAAAGAGTGCCTTTTTCAGCTTATAGGAGTGTTAATGTCGAAGAGGAAAATTGCAGCTAAAAAACAGAATATAACGGGGACCTTTATTTCCAATTCAAGGGGCTTTGGCTTCGTGGAGGTTGAGGACCGGGTTGATGATATTTTCATTCCCGAGGAATATACCGGCACTGCATTTCAGGGCGACACTGTTGAGGTGGAGATTATCAGTACTGCAGCTCAGAGTGGCGGCAATCGTGATGAGGGAAGAATTGTTAATATCCTTGTCCGTGCCATTGATAAGATTGTCGGTACCTATCAGGATGGTCATACCTATGGCTTTGTAATACCGGATAACCTTAGATTTACCCAGGATGTTTTTATCCTTAAGGAACACAGCAAAGGCGCAGTATCCGGTGATAAGGTCGTTGTTACCATGACGGATTACGGCGATCCCATTAAGGGAAGGAAGCCGGAGGGCAGAGTTACATCTATTATTGGAAATATCAATGATCCCGGTGTGGATATTTTATCAATCGTTGAGAGCTTTGATATACCCAGTGTTTTTCCGGAAAAGGTAATGAATCAGGCTGAGAAGGTTAAGGATCACATTATAGAAGCGGACATGGATGGAAGGCTTGATCTTCGAGATACAGTGATGGTGACCATCGATGGCGAGGATGCAAAAGACCTTGATGATGCGGTATCACTTACTGTATCTGATGGTATATATCATTTGGGTGTTCACATAGCTGATGTTACCAACTATGTTCAGGAGGGTTCTGCCCTTGACAGGGAGGCCTTCAGACGCGGTACCAGCGTGTATCTTGTAGACAGGGTTATTCCCATGCTTCCCCACAGACTGAGCAACGGAATCTGCAGTCTTAATCATGGTGAAGACAGACTGGCTCTAAGCTGTCTCATGGATATTGATTGTAACGGCGCTGTTATTTCACATCAGATTGCAGAGACAGTAATCAATGTCAATGAGAGAATGTCTTATACATCAGTTGCAGCCATTTTAGAGGATGAGGATCCCGAGCAGATAGAAAGATATAAGGATCTTGTTCCAATGTTCAAGGAGATGGCAGAGCTTTCCGAGATTTTGAAGAAAAAGAGAAGAAGCCGCGGTGCCATTGATTTTGATTTTCCTGAGGCTAAGATACTTCTTGATAAGGATGGTAACCCTACTGAGATCAAGGTCAGAGAGTCCAATACTGCTACTACCATGATTGAGAGCTTTATGCTTGCTGCAAATGAGACAGTTGCTGAGCATTTTTACTGGATGCAGGCGCCCTTTGTTTACAGAGTACACGAGCAGCCTGATATGGAGAAGATAGCAAATCTTAACTCCTTTATCAGTAACCTAGGCTATCATCTTAGATTTAAGGCGGATTCAATTCAGCCTGCAGAGATTCAAAAGCTCCTTACCAAGATTGAGGGGACTGAGGAGGAACCAGTAATAAGCAGGATAGCTCTTAGAAGCATGATGCAAGCAAAGTACAGTACTGAGTGTCTTGGCCATTACGGTCTTGCATGCACCTATTACTGTCATTTTACATCTCCCATACGAAGGTATCCCGATCTTCAGATACACAGAATTATTAAGGATTATCTGCGCGGCAGAATGAAGGATGAGAAGCTTGCACACTATCAGGGCATACTTGAAGAGGTGGCAAAGCACTCCTCCGAAACCGAGAGAAGAGCTGAAGAAGCTGAGCGAGAGACAGATAAGCTTAAAAAGGCTCAATTTATGGAATCTCATATTGGAGAGACCTTTGAAGGAACTGTTTCAGGTGTCACTGGGTGGGGAATGTTTGTTGAGCTTCCCAATACCTGCGAGGGTCTGGTTCCTGCATCTTCCATGGAGGATGATTTCTATATTTATGATGAGAGCAATTTCTGTCTTGTGGGCGAGAGAACAGGCAGGACCTATAAGCTTGGACAGACTGTCAGGGTTAAGGTATTCGATACAGACAGACTCAGTAAGACTATAGATTTCAGACTTGTTTCCGATATTGAAGATGATGACAGCTACGATCCCTTCACAGATGATGATTATGAAGAGGATTATTATGAGGAGGATGAGAACGGCCGCATCCGACTTGTAAAGGGAAGGTCCGGAAAGCCTGATAAAAAAAGAAAGTCATTTAAATCGGAAAGACCTGAAAAAAAGACTCCTGCTCAGCTGCGGGCCGCTAAGGTTTCAAAGCTTGCACTGGAGGCTGAGGATGGAGATATAGACAGATCCTCAAAAGCAGAAAACAAGAAAAAATCAAAGTCCAAATCTGAATCCAGGAAAAAGTCAGATTCAAAGGTTAAGGGTAAGTCTAAGAAGGGCACAAAATCAAAGGATGAAACCCAGACCAAGGGACGGAAGGTTTATAAAGTACATAAGTACAAGAAGTCCGCTACATCGAAGGCTGCAAGGTCGTCTCAGGGTAAGCGGAAAAAGAAATAATAAGCTACAGGGTTATATACATAATGGATTATTCCCTGTAATATGAAAATAAAAACAGGTTGGTTAGGCTACATGGCAGAAGATAGTATAAAATTAATTGCAAATAACAAAAAAGCTTTTCATGAGTATTTTATAGAAGAGAAATATGAGGCAGGCATTTCACTGGCAGGAACGGAGGTTAAGTCTCTTCGCCAGGGTAAGTGCAGCATTAAGGAAGCATGGGTAAGTATCGATAAGGGCGAAGCCTATATCTGTGGCATGAATATCAGCCCCTATGAAAAGGGTAATATTTTCAACAAGGATCCTCTCAGAGTGAGAAAACTCCTGCTTCACAAAACTGAAATCAGAAAGCTTGATCAGGCATCTCAGGCTCAGGGCTATACTCTTGTACCTCTTGAAGTGTATTTCAAGAAAGGCAAGGTTAAGGTTCAGATAGGTCTTGCAAAAGGTAAAAAGCTCTATGATAAGAGAGATGTTGCTGCTAAGAAAGATCAGCAGAGAGAGGCTATGAGAGATTATAAGGTAAGCCTCAGATAAAAATATGATCACTGAAACTGTAAATTTCTCACTGACTTAACCGCAGGGTCAGTTGATTTTATGAAAAATAGCCGATATAATAAGCAAAGTAAATAGCACATTTACAATTATATATGGGTTAGTAAAGGTTTCGACAGGGATTCTGAAGCTGGAGAAGCTGTCCGCAGGATGGTGCGTTAAACCTCAAACTTAAATATAAACGCTGAAGATAATTTAGCACTCGCTGCCTAAACGCAGCGCGTAGGCCTGAGTGCACCTGCACATTCAGTAACCTGCGTCGACTTTGCAGGAAACGACATAGCTTAAGCTTTGCGGCTATGGTCGTATCATGAAGCTACCGAACTTCTTAGGGTGTGAATTTCCGGTGAAGTGAGGGAATCGGGCTTGCCCACAATAATTCACTACGACAGTAGAAGGACAGGGGACGGGTTTTTGGACAGGGGTTCGACTCCCCTCTAATCCACTAAAAAAGAGACGAAAGTCTCTTTTTTTGTTGGAGTAGAGAGGGCCTTCGCTTCTAATCCCCTAAAAAATTGTCTGAAAATTCCTTGCATTTACATTTTCTTGTGGTTAGAATGTATGCTAGGTACTAAATCTATTTGTAAAAAGGAGAAATGGTATGAAAGGTATGAAATTATTAAAGGGGACACTTGCGGCTGTTCTTGCTGCTACATTCATAGTTAGTGGAATTCCTGCTACATCAATCAAAGCAGATGCATCAGTTACTACTTATAGTAGCAGTGGTGTGAAAGTTGAGTATTATGAAGTGGCTCAGAGCTTAACAAAGAAGGGTGGCATTGCTTACAAGGACACAGGTAATAATTATGTCACAATAACTCCCGGACTTTATGCTAAGAATGTTCTTGAAGTAAAGATCAGTGATTCTGATGCTAAGATCAGAAACGTTAGCTGCAAAAGAGATCTCAGATACAAGAAAACTTCAAAGATAGTTGATGAAAAGGAAGATACAGTAACCTATCGTTTTTCATTCTATACTACAAAGGAAAAGAGATATACCTTTAAATTCAGTGTAAGAGGATCTAATTACGAGGTTAAGAACTGCCAGATTAAGATTAATTCAGCAAGCCCTGTAAAGAAGGCAACCTTTGGCAATTCTGTTCTTTCTACAAAGGCCGGAATGCTCGGAAGCCTTAACTATGTTACAGACGCTAAAAAGGGCAAGTTAAAGGTTGAGATGAACAAGGGATATACCCTTAACTCAATTATGGTTGGTAAATACAGAAATGAAAAAGATGCCAGCGGAAACAACCAGCCTGTTCTTTACTGGACTCAGCATAAGAACGGTAAAAAGGTAACCCTCAGTGAAGAGATGCAGGTTACTGATTATGAGGACAGTAACACAACAGTTACAGAGAGCAGTATGTATGCAACCACAGTAATCAGAGTTAACTATACATACAAGGATGGTAAGACAGGAAGTATTGATTATTACCTCAACAAGATCGTAGACACAGACAACGACTGATTTTACATTAAGGAATAAAATGAGCCCTAAGAAAATTAGAAAAGAAAGAATAGTGGTGAAGGTTGGTACATCCACCATTACAAACGACAATGGTGGTATCAACATTCATCAGATAGATCTTCTTTGTCGTGCTCTTGCAGGCATTGAGAATCTTGGATATGACGTAGTACTCGTTAGCTCCGGCGCTATTGCCGTCGGAGCTAATAAAATGCGCCTTTCTCAGAAACCAAAGGATATGAGATTAAAGCAGGCAGCCGCATCTGTTGGTCAGAGCGAGCTGATGCATCTATACGACAAATTCTTTGGTGAGTATGGAAGACTGGTTGGACAGATTCTTCTTGATAATGATGATGTTGAAAACAAGGAACGCAGGGTGAACCTTCAGAACACCTTTGATGCACTTCTTGAAAACCACATCATTCCGATTGTTAATGAGAATGACTCTGTCAGCCATGCGGAGATTGAATCGGAACAGAAGCTGTTTTCCGATAACGATATGCTTTCTGCGATTGTGGCTGCATTTTGCGGAGCATGTAAGCTTATCATTATGTCTGATATAGACGGCTTTTATGACAGTAATCCTGCTAAGAACCCTGATGCAAAGCTGATAAGCAGGGTAGAAGAGATAGATGAAAAGATTTATGCTCTTGCTGAAGGTGAAGGCTCCGGTTCCAACAGAGGTACAGGCGGAATGATCACTAAGCTCCAGGCAGCTGAGTACGCGACTAAGAGAGGCGTAGATGTTCTTATTACAAACGGTAAGAATACAGACAGTCTTTATGACATAATCAACAAAAAGCATGTAGGTACTCTTTTTGTGGCGAAGGAAAACTGATAATGGAAGCTATTATTAAGACAGACAGGCTAATCCTCAAAAAATGGACTGATTCAGATGCTGAAAAGCTTTATGCCATGGCATGTGATCCGGTGATCGGCGAGGGTGCGGGCTGGCTTCCCCACAAAGATGTTGAATACTCAAGAGCTATTATAAGGTCTGTTTTGACAGCGGATGGCGAATATGCCATTAGACTTCGCGAAAACGAAGAAGCGATTGGCAGCATGGGCTTTAGAATCGGAAATTCTCCAAAGCGTGGAATCGAGAATAAGGATGAAGCGGAAATAGGCTATTGGGTAGGCAGAGATTACTGGAACAGAGGCTATGCCACGGAGGCCCTTACTGAGCTTATAAGATATCTCTTTGAAGAGGTTGGGATAAGACGCATCTGGTGCGGATATTTTGATGGAAATGTCAGATCAGAGCGGGTAATATCCAAATGTGGACTTAAATATCATCACAGAAATGAGAATCGTTATAATTCCATGCTAAAGAAAAATTACAATGAGACCATGATGTGTATGAGCGCAGAAGAATATTTTGAAAATAAGAAAACTCTCAAGCAATTGTGATGCTTGAGAGTTTTTTATTGCAAATTTTATTATATTACTGAGCCAGGATGTTGTTATTGAACTTATCATATATCTCTGAAAGATAAGTCTTAACCATCTCAATGTTTGCCATTTTGCGAAGCTCGATGTTGCCCATTGCAATTGCAATCTCATCCGCAAGGAGAAGCATATCGTAAATAGCAAGCTTGAACTCATTTCTCTTCATATCTGCAATGTTGATGTTCATGAGAGGAGAACCAAGCTTCATGGTTACATTCTCATCTGCGATTCCTGTCTGAACAATATTGGTATCAGGATCGAAATTAACATAAAGAATGAGCTTTTCTTTCTCATGCTTCTTGAGTGTGATGGAAGTCTGGTGACTGGTTTCCATCCATTCATAGAGATCTGCATCATCGGGATGAAGAAGATAATTAGTGAGCTCTTCACGATGCTTCTCTACATACTGAAGATACTTGCTGGCATTGGGACCGGTATAGGACAGTTCAACCTTTAAACCATTATCTGTCTTAAGAAGGCGGCATTTCGATGCTACATCCTTGATCTTTAAAGTGGTTTCTGTATTACCTATCTGTTTGAGAAGTCCGGTCTCAAGTTCCTGTCTGAATTCCATATAAAATCATTACCTCCGTTTAGAAGTTTCATAATACATCTGTCTTTGAAACGTGATTAGTATAGCACAAACATAATAAAAATGGTATATTATTTAGTGTGCGCTTTTCTATATTACATGGCGCATTTTATGAAAAAAGTTTTAAAAAGTATGGGTGGATATGGCTACAGGTAATACAAAAAGACCCGGAGGTCGTCCGAAGGGAACTAAGAACACTAAAAGATCATCGACTGCAAGGAGAACTGAAACGCGGAATCAAAACGAGGTTTTGGACTACTCAATAAGTAGTGAAGTCTCTCTGATTCTCTTTGCTGCGATTACGGTCTTTTTATTTTTATGCAATTTTGGGGTATGCGGAAGCTTTGGAAATGTTTTAAGTGGCGTTTTGTTTGGCATTTTCGGAATAACTGCTTACATTATTCCCCTTGTAATATTTGCATCTTCAGCACTGCTTTTATCTAACGGAACCAGTCCTGCGGCGCTTCGCAAGGTAATCTCAGGACTCGTTTTACTGCTTGTTATTGCGATGCTTTTAGAGCTTGTTACCGGAAGGGTTCAGGGAATGGTCTCCTTTGACGGTGCAGGGTTATATAGTGCTGCCAGTGAAGCCAGAAATGGCGGCGGATTTATAGCGGGAAGTATTGCATATTTTCTTTATCACAATTTATCACTTGCAGGAACACTTATCGTAATGCTGGTGGTTTTCCTGATTGCAGCAGGCCTTTTTACACAGAAATCTGTTGTTCGCAGTATGAAGAAGGGCGGCAGAAGAGTTATAGAGAAAACCAGGCAGGGTGCTCAGGAATATCGTGAGTACATGGATGAAAGAGCCAGATTCCGCGAAGAGGAGAGAGCGCGAATTGAAGAAGAAAGGCAGCTCCTCCTTGAGCAGAAAGAGGATGAAAAAATCCTCCGTATGGATAAAAAAGTATCCGGAGTCAGCATGGACACTCGTATTACCAACGAGGATGAGGCTGATATAGATGAGTTTGAAGGTCCTGAAATTCATCTTTTGGAGGGTGACAGATTTGAAGAAGATGATCATCCTTTAATAGAAGATCTTGAAAGCAGTCATAGTGTTTTCATACCTGAAGAAGAGATACATGATGATATTCATGAAATTCGTTATAACCCTGATATAGTCACAGAGGAAGGTGCGGATGGTCAGTTTACGCTTAAGGCTGACAAGATAGCAGCTGATGATACTCATAAGATTGAGCTGACTATTGATTCACAGGATGATTATCAGGAGGAAGAGCATATCATCGACACCTATGCGGAGTCTTATGAAGAGGAAGAGGAAGAAAGCTTCGAACCTGAAATAACCTCACCGCTTATGCCAAAGCGACCTGTTGCAAGACTGGCAAAGGAGGCAGAGGAGAAGCCTTTTGAAGATGCTGAGATTCCGATTCACGCAGAAAATTTTGCTCCTGACTATAACGGTGAATACAAGGTTCATTCAACTGATTACGTAAAGAGCAAAAAGAGTGAAGAGAGAATGCAGCAGGCTAAGGAGAGATCAGTTGTAAGACCGCCTGCAAAGAAATATGAATTTCCGCCTATCAAGCTTCTTACTAAGGGAGTTAAGGGCAAAGGTGATTCCGAATCATATCTTAGAAATACCGCAAAGACTCTTGAAGAGACTCTTGCCATGTTCAATGTTGTTGCTAAGATTACTCATATTTCGCAGGGGCCTTCTGTTACAAGATATGAGCTTCAGCCCGAGGCCGGAGTAAAAGTAAGGAAGATCGTAGACCTATCTGATGATATCAAGATGCATCTTGCTGCTACAGATATCAGAATAGAAGCGCCTATACCCGGAAAATCCGCCGTTGGTATCGAGGTGCCCAATAAAGAGAATTCTCCTGTTGCGGTTAGAGACCTGATTGACAGTGAAGAATTCAAAAAATCAAAATCTAATCTTACTGTTGCTGTAGGTAAGGATATAGCAGGTAAGATTGTTGTTACGGATATTGCAAAGATGCCTCACCTTCTCATAGCAGGTGCTACAGGCTCCGGTAAGTCCGTATGTATCAATACTATAATAATGAGTATTATATACAAGGCAGATCCTGAGGATGTAAGACTTATCATGATCGATCCCAAGATTGTTGAGCTTTCCGTATATAACGGAATTCCTCATCTGCTTATACCTGTTGTTACTGATCCTAAAAAGGCAGCTGCAGCACTTAACTGGGCTGTTGCGGAGATGACCAACAGATATAAGAAATTTGCAAATGCCAAGGTCAGAGATCTTAAGGGCTATAATGCTCTTTGTGCTCAGAGTAACGACGAAGAGATGCAAAAGCTTCCTGAGATTGTTGTAATCGTCGACGAGCTTGCTGACCTTATGATGCAGTTTAAAAATGAGGTCGAGGATTCCATAGTAAGACTTACACAGCTTGCCAGAGCTGCCGGAATTTACCTGATAATTGCAACACAGAGACCTTCTGTAGACGTAATCACAGGTCTCATTAAGGCAAATATACCAAGCCGAATCGCTTTTGCCGTATCAAGCGGTGTGGATTCAAGAACAATTCTTGACAGCTATGGTGCAGAAAAGCTTATCGGTAAGGGTGATATGCTGTTCTTCCCCAGAGGCTATAATAAGCCTGCCAGAGTACAGGGCTGTTTTGTTTCTGATGAAGAAGTGCAGGCAGTTACTGATTTTATTAAGAATCAAAATGTTGAAACCGAATATGGCGGAAATGTTCAGGACGAGCTTAGCAGCTATGAGGTTGCATCTAAATCAGCCCCTGCTTCTACTGGAGACAGTGCTGATTCCGGATCAGATGTAGATCCGCTTTTCGCTCAGGCAGGAGCAGCCATTATTGAAAAAGAAAAGGCATCCATCGGAATGCTTCAGAGACTATATAAGATTGGCTTTAACAGAGCTGCCAGAATCATGGATCAGCTAAGTGACGCCGGAGTAGTAGGACCTGAGGAGGGCACAAAGCCCAGAAAGATTCTCATGACAAAGGAAGAGTTTGAACAGTTTATGGAGTCAAACGCTTCGTAATATAGCAATAATGTTAAGGTGTTTTATTTTAGGAGGTTTCAAAATGGCATTTAAGTCAGACATCGAAATTGCAAGAGAGGCAGAGCTTTTTCCTATCGGTAAGGTTGCTGAGTCAATCGGCATTACTGAAGATGATCTTGAATATTACGGAAAATACAAGGCTAAGCTTACGGAAGATTTTTTACAGAAAATAGCAGACAGAAAAAAGGGTAAGCTGGTTCTTGTTACTGCTATAAATCCCACACCGGCAGGTGAGGGTAAGACCACAACAAGTGTTGGTCTTGGCGATGCTCTTAACAGACTTGGCAAGAAGACAATGATAGCTCTTCGTGAGCCTTCACTTGGTCCCTGCTTTGGAATAAAGGGCGGTGCCGCAGGCGGTGGTTATGCCCAGGTTGTTCCGATGGAGGATATTAATCTCCATTTCACAGGTGATTTTCATGCTATTACATCTGCAAACAATCTTCTTGCAGCTCTTCTTGATAACCATATTCAGCAGGGAAATGAGCTTGGAATTGATACCAGACAGATAATCTGGAAGCGATGCGAGGATATGAATGACAGAGCTCTCAGAAATATCGTTGTCGGTCTTGGCTCAAAAATGGATGGTTTTGTAAGAGAGGATCATTTTGTAATCACGGTTGCATCCGAGATAATGGCTATTTTATGCCTTGCAAAGGATTTAAAGGATTTAAAGGAGAGACTTTCAAGAATCGTCGTTGCATATAATTATGCGGGCGAGCCTGTTACAGCAAAAGACCTCAAGGCAGTTGGCGCAATGGCAGCTCTTTTGAAGGATGCCCTCAAGCCTAATCTTGTGCAAACTCTTGAGCATACACCGGTATTTATTCATGGTGGTCCTTTTGCCAATATTGCTCATGGTTGTAACTCAATAAGAGCTACAGAAGCAGCTCTCCATCTTTCCGATATCACAGTAACGGAAGCCGGTTTTGGTGCAGACCTTGGAGCCGAGAAGTTCCTTGATATCAAATGCAGAATGCACGGACTTAAGCCCGATGCGGTTGTCCTTGTTGCAACTGTAAGAGCTCTTAAATATAACGGTGGTATTCCTAAGGATAAGCTTTCGGAAGAAAATCTTGATGCGCTTAAAAAGGGTATCGTGAATCTTGAAAAGCACATTGAAAATATTCAGCAGTACGGCGTTCCTGTTGTTGTTACACTTAACAGCTTCCTTACAGATACTGCAGCTGAAATAGAATTTGTTAAGCAGTTCTGCGAAGAGAGAGATTGTGATTTCGCAATTTCAGAGGTTTGGGAGAAAGGCGGAGCAGGCGGTGAAGAGCTTGCAAAGGCCGTTATCAATACACTTGAAACTAAAGAATCCCACTATGCACCTATCTATGCTGACGATCTTTCCCCTGAAGAAAAGATTGAGACTGTTGCAAAGAAAATCTATGGTGCTACAGGCGTAAGCTATGCACCTGCAGCAAAGAAGCAGCTTAAGAAGATAGTAGACATGGGATTTGGTAATCTCCCTGTTTGTATGGCTAAAACACAGTATTCACTTTCAGATGATCCGGCACTTCTCGGAAGACCTGAGGGCTTTGAAATCACTGTTCGTGATGCCTATGTATCGGCAGGAGCAGGCTTTATTGTTGCCATTACAGGAAGCATAATGACTATGCCGGGACTGCCCAAGACTCCTGCAGCATTTTCTATTGATGTGGACGATAACGGAAATATTGAAGGCTTATTCTGATAACACATGTAAGCTATTTTACCTAAGCACAAATTACAAGAACGGAGTGACATAAAGCTATGGAAACAAAGATAATTGACGGAAAAGCAATATCTGCAGCGGTCAAGGATGAGGTTAAGGAAAAGACAGCTCTTTTATATGAAAAGTATGGCGTAAAAGCATGCCTCGCCGTAATACTTGTGGGCTCAGATCCTGCATCTGCAGTATATGTTAGAAATAAAAAAAGGGCCTGTGAATACGTGGGCTTTGAATCCCTATCCTATGAGCTTCCGGAGGAAACAACCCAGGAGGAGCTTCTTTCACTTATCGATAAGCTCAATGCAGATGATAAGGTTCACGGAATTCTTGTTCAGATGCCACTTCCGAAGCATATTGATGAAAAGACCGTAATTGACAGAATAAGTCCTTCCAAGGATGTTGACGGTTTCCATCCAATGAGCGTTGGCGCTCTGTGCATTGGAGAGCCCGGCTTTGTATCCTGCACACCTGCAGGAATAATTCAGCTTCTTAAGAGAAGCAATATTGAAATTGCCGGTAAGGAGTGCGTAATTGTCGGCAGAAGCAATATCGTTGGTAAACCTATGGCTCTTTTAATGCTTAGGGAAAATGCAACCGTTACGGTTACGCATTCCAGAACAAAGGATCTTCCCGAGGTTTGCAAGAGAGCTGATATACTTATAGCAGCAATCGGCAAAGCAAAGATGATTACGGCTGACTATGTAAAGGACGGCGCTGTAATTATTGATGTTGGTATCAACAGAGACCCTGAGTCAGGAAAGCTCTTCGGTGATGTTGATTATGACAATGTATTCGACAAGTGCAGTGCAATAACACCGGTTCCCGGCGGAGTCGGTCCCATGACAATTGCAATGCTGATGAATAACTGCCTTGAAGCAGCAATAAGATTATCAGGAGCGGAGCTGTAAATGAAATGTCCTAAATGCGGAGCTACAATTCCGGATGGACTTCTTTATTGTGAGGTTTGCGGTGAAGAGATAAGTTTTGTGCCGGAATTCGATCCAGAGGTTGAAAATCAAATAGATGAAACACTTTCAGATATGGCCGACAATCTTAACAGCGCGGACTTTGATACGAAAAGACTGCACCTGATTAAGTCAAATCAGCACAGCATTAATCTGAAAGCCATGCTTCCGGCCATTATAAAGGGAGCTGCAATTTTCATAATTGCTCTGATAGTATGTCTTATCCTGATTAAGGGAATTCATTCTGCAAAAAGCAGTGAGGAACAGGCAAAAGACTACTATGTAAACGGTAATTATGATAAGGCCATAGAAATGATTAATAAGGCCATCAGTGAAGTGCCTGAGAACGACCTGGAAAAAAGGGCCGAGCTTTATTTTGAGTTGTTTGGCTATCAGACAGAGGCAGGATATACAGAGTCCTCAATAAAAACGCTTTATGAGCTTGTTAATGAGGATTTATACGATAAGGAAACTGTTTCAACCGCAGTAGGTTATATAATTGACTATTATTTGGATAATAAGGACTATGCAGCCATAAATTCACTTGTAAACAGCTTTAAGGATGCAGGTCTTAAGTCTAAATATGCTGAGTATTTATCAGCTATGCCTATAATTTATCCGGAAGAGGGTGAATATGAGAACTCACTGGAAATAACCATGAGCAAGGATTCACAGGGAGAAATTTATTACACGGTAAACGGAGAGAACCCTGACACTGAAAGCATTATGTATGAAGAACCACTTGTGCTTGAAGAGGATGGTGAATACATAATCAGGGCGGTATTTGTTAATAAATACGGCATTGTAAGTGATGTGGCAACAGCGGTTTATACACTGTTAAATACGGGACCCGCTGCACCGGAGGTTCTTGAAGAGAGTGGTGATTATTCGCAGACAACAATGATTGCAGTTGTCGGTGAACCCGGATGTACTATTTACTATACAAATGACGGTACTGATCCGGACGAGAATTCTACACCATATATTTCGCCCATAAACATGCCTGTTGGAACTACAACCTACAAGTTTATTGCAGTGGATGAAAATGGTAAGTACAGTGATATAGTCGAGAGAACCTATCATCTTACATATTCAAGACTTGTTTCAGTGGATCAGGCAAGAGCCAGCATTATTCAGATACTTCTTAAGCTTGATATTATTCTTGATGGTAACGGAAGTGTCAGAGGCGGCGGACATTATGAATATATGTATGACGGAGATATTGAGATCGAGGGCTCGGGAGAATATTACGTATTTAAGGAAACTCTGATGGATAATGACGGAACCACTAAGGATACCGGATTGTTGTATGCTGTTAACACCCATGACGGCAAGGTAAACAGACTTGGATATGACTCCAGTGGTAAGTACACATTGATAACGATTTCCAACAGATAATAATTTAACACTTTAACGAGTCAAAGCTTGAAAATATCACGGCTATAATATATGATTTTTTATTAGGTATTGAAAAGAATTTTAAATACAGGAGGAGAACAATGTTCAAAATTTTAGAGGCAAATGAGCTTGCAGCGAATATCCATCAGCTTATCGTTGAAGCACCTCGCGTAGCAGGCACATGTTTACCCGGACAGTTTCTTATTGTTCGCGCAGAAGAGGATGGAGAGCGCATTCCGCTTACCATCTGTGATTACGACAGGGAAAAAGGAACTGTCGAACTAGTTGTACAGGCACTTGGAGCAGAATCAAGAAAGATTTGCCGCAAGAAGGCAGGAGATACTCTTGCCGACGTTGTTGGTCCTCTTGGAAATGCTTCCGATCTTTGCAGTGAAGATATCGAAGAGCTTAAGAAAAAGAAGATTGTATTCATTGCAGGTGGTGTAGGTACAGCACCGGTTTATCCTCAGGCTAAATGGCTTAAGGAGCAGGGTGTTGATTGTGACGTTATCATCGGTGCAAAGAACAAGGATCTGGTTATCCTTGAAGACCGTTTTAAGAGCGTATGTAATCTTTATGTTACAACTGATGACGGATCTTACGGCAGAAGCGGTATGGTTACAAAGTGTCTCCAGGACCTCTATGATGAGGGTAAGAGATATGATCACTGCGTAGCTATCGGTCCCATGATCATGATGAAGTTTGTATGCAAGCTTACAAAGGAGCTTGAGATTCCTACTGTTGTCAGCATGAATACTATCATGGTTGACGGTACCGGTATGTGTGGTGCCTGCAGACTTACTGTCGATGGTCAGGTTAAATTTGCATGTGTAGACGGACCTGAGTTCGACGGACACAAGGTTGATTTCGACCAGGCTATGATGCGTATGAAACTGTATGCAACTGAAGAAGGCCGCCTTGCTCTTAAGGAGCAGGAAGGTGATACTCACCATGGCGGTTGCGGAAACTGCGATTGATAGAACCTGATGAAGGGCTTCTTAGCCCGGTTCGAACGTGTTACGATGAGCAATTCGAATCGTAACTACCTATGTAACTAGTATTCGATAATTGTAGATTGGAGATAAAGATGGCAGTAGATGTTTGGAAGAGAATTCCGGTTCGCGAGCAGGATCCCAAGGTTCGTGCAACTAATTTTGAAGAGGTTTGTCTTGGATATAATAAAGAGGAAGCAGAAGATGAGGCAACAAGATGCCTTAACTGTCCTAATCCTCAGTGTGTAAAGGGATGCCCTGTTTCAATCAATATTCCCAAGTTCATCATGGAGCTAAAAGAGGGCAATGTAGAGAAGGCATATCAGACTATCAGCGAGTCAAGCGCACTTCCTGCTGTCTGCGGACGTGTATGTCCTCAGGAGAGCCAGTGTGAAGGTAAGTGCGTAAGAGGTATTAAGGGTGAAGCCGTTTCAATCGGTAAGCTCGAGAGATACGTTGCTGATACAGCAAGAGAGATGGGAATTAAGCCCCAGGGCGCAACAGAGAAAAAGAACAAGAAGGTTGCAGTTATCGGTTCTGGCCCTGCAGGTCTTACCTGTGCAGGTGATCTTGCAAGAATCGGTTATGATGTAACTATCTTCGAAGCACTTCATGAGGCAGGCGGCGTACTTGTTTATGGTATTCCCGAGTTCCGTCTTCCCAAGGATGCAGTAGTTAAGAAGGAAATCGAGAACGTTAAATCTCTTGGTGTTAAGATCGAGAAGGACGTAGTTATCGGTAAGTCCGTAACGATCGATTCTCTTATGAAGGATGAAGGCTTTGAGGCTGTATTTATCGGTTCAGGTGCCGGACTTCCCAGATTTATGAATATTCCCGGCGAGCAGGCACTTGGCGTATTCTCAGCAAATGAGTTCCTTACAAGAAGTAACCTGATGAAGGCATTTTCAAGTGAAAGCACAACACCTATCATGCATCCTAAAAAGTGCGTAGTTGTAGGTGGCGGTAACGTTGCTATGGATGCTGCAAGAACAGCTCTTCGTCTTGGCTCTGAGGTTCATATCGTTTACAGACGTGGCGAGGAGGAGCTTCCTGCACGTAAGGAAGAGGTTGAGCATGCAAAGCAGGAAGGAATTATTTTTGATCTTCTTTGCAATCCTGTTGAAATCCTTGAGGATGAGAACGGATGGGTTAAGGGCTGCAAGTGCATTCGCATGGAGCTTGGTGAGCCTGATGAGAGTGGAAGAAGAAGTCCTGTTGAGGTTGCAGGTTCTGAGTTTGAGATCGAGTGTGACGCTGTAATCATGTCACTTGGTACAAGCCCGAATCCTCTTATCTCAAGCACAACAGATGGTCTTGAGATTAACCGTCGTAAGTGCATCGTTGCTGAAGAAAGCAATGGACAGACCTCCAAGGAAGGCGTATTTGCCGGCGGTGATGCCGTTACAGGTGCCGCTACGGTTATCCTTGCTATGGGTGCAGGTAAGGCTGCAGCAAAGGGCATAGACGAATACTTATCATCAAAATAAAGAGGATACTATGGTTTATCAGAGTAGCAGTGATAAGGCAAAAGAAAATCATTCAACCGGCTGGATGCTGATAATAGTAGGTGGTTTGGGATTCGTAGGGGATATCATATTTTTTATGATGAACCCTATGAATATGCCCATGTTTAACAGATATTTATCCTGTGGCGTTATGGGAGCACTGTTTGTGCTCTTTTTCGTCATGGGTATTTTGTCTGTCAGGACCTATAAGATCTTCAGTGTGAAGGCAAAAGAGGAAGATAATGTACTCAGACAGATCAAGGACTGGTGTGAGAGCGAGCTTTCAAAAGAAGTTATCGAAGAGGATATAGCCAGTGTAGATGAAGAAGAGTCAGTATTTTCCGGAGAAGGTACCATGTACTTTAAGAGATGTGAGTATATTAAAAGCCGCATCAGAAGACAGTATATGAACCTGAATGAGGATATGCTTGATAGTTTTGTTGATGAATATTATACACAGGTTTACGGAGATGAGACTTGATAAGCATTGATATTTTATGTGTAGGAAAAATTAAAGAAAAATATTGGAATGACGCAATAAGCGAATATTCAAAAAGGCTTGGGAGATATTGTAAGCTTAATATTATCGAGGTTCAGGATGAGAAGACCCCGGATAATGCGCCGGAAGCTATTGAAGCCCAGATAAAGGCTAAGGAAGGCGAAAGGCTTTTAAAAGCCATTGATCCCAAGGCTTTTGTTTATGCGCTTGCTATAGATGGAAAGAAGTTTTCTTCGGTTGGGTTGTCACAGGCACTTGATGAAAAGGCAACCTCCGGATATAGCAAAATTCAGTTTATTATAGGAGGGTCTCTGGGACTTTCCGATGAAGTACTTAGAGCGTCAAATGGGAAAATCAGTTTTTCCGATATGACCTTTCCTCATCAGATGATGAGAGTTATTTTACTTGAACAGATCTACAGATCATACAGAATCATAAATGGAGAACCATATCATAAATGAGTAAAATTACAGAAAAGACGATTTTGCTTAGTATTGATGAAATGCAGAGCATTTTCGGGCAGCATGATAAATACATTCGTAAAATAGAAGATAATCTTGGCGTTGAAATTATAGATAGAAGCGGTGAGCTTCACATTATCGGAACAGATAAGGATGTAAGTAAAGCCTATGGTATAATAAAGGAGCTTGCAGGCTTATCGGATTCCAATAACGATATTGAAGAGCAGAGTGTGAATTACGCTATTCAGCTCTCCGAGGATCCTTCTGAGGAAGAGGAGAATGAGCAGGGAAGCGTACTTAGTCAGATCGATGCTGACGTCATTTGTCACACTATCAGTGGAAAGCCCATTAAGCCAAAGACTCTTGGCCAGAAAAAATACGTGGATGCTATCAGAAAAAATATGATAGTATTCGGACTTGGTCCTGCAGGAACAGGTAAAACCTATCTTGGTATGGCCATGGCTATTACGGCGTTCCAAAAGGGAGAGGTCGAAAGGATAATCCTCACAAGACCTGCCATTGAAGCCGGAGAGAAGCTGGGATTTTTGCCGGGAGATCTTCAGAGCAAGGTAGACCCTTATCTACGCCCTTTGTATGATGCGCTTTATCAGATAATGGGTGCGGATAATTTTGTTAAAAATATGGAAAAGGGTCTTATTGAGGTTGCACCTCTTGCTTATATGAGAGGGCGAACTCTTGATAATGCTTTTATTATCCTTGATGAAGCACAGAACACTACTCCTGCTCAGATGAAAATGTTTTTGACCAGAATAGGTTTTGGCTCAAAGGTGATTATTACGGGTGATGCTACCCAGAAGGATCTTCCTTCCGATACAAAGTCCGGATTGGACGTAGCATCTGCCGTTCTGAAAAAGATAGATGATATTTCATTCTGCAATCTTACCAGCCGAGATGTTGTAAGGCATCCTCTGGTTCAGAAGATTGTAAAGGCATATGAGGACTTTGAAAAGGGCAAAAAGAATGAGTCCAGGGTATCATCTATAAAGAAACGGGAAAGACATTAATTCTTATGAGAGACATTGAAACAAAAGAAACTAAAGAAGCAAAAGATAATAAAGTTTTAGAAGCTGTATTTGACATAAATGAGGGACCGATAAAATTCATATTTGGATCGATATTTTTTGTAACAGGAATAATGATGACGGCATTTTCCTATCTGTATGGTCTTAAGGCAGAAGCCATCATCAGAAACGGTGTTACAGGCTTTCTCTGTGGCGGAATACTTATCTATATGCTTGTAGATGCCAGCACCAGAGGACTCTTTTCATATGATAACGGACAAAAGCGCAACAGATTTGTAATTGCCTATTATATTTCACTTATTTTGTCCATGTTCCTTCCGATGATAGCAGTTGAAACCTGGCCATATGTGTTTGTTTACCTTCTTCTTGGACTGTTTTCAACAAATGAGATCGGACTTTTTTCGGGATCATTCCTTGTTATGTTTTCGGTTCTTTTGGAAAAAGAAGGTGGATACGAAGAATTCTTTATTTACTTTATAGCGGGAGCACTTATCCTTGCGCTTCTCAGGGATATTAATGAGACTACAAAGATAGTATTTCCTATTTTTATCACCATGACACTGCTTATGGTGCTTATCGTAGCTTACGATATCATGTTCCAGAACAGAACCCTTAGCATCACAATGCTGGTTGTTCCCTTCGTTAATCTGCTTGTATCACTTATTTTGATGATGATGCTTTTAAATATCTTTGGCGTCTATGTCATCAGAAAGAGTAATGACAGATACATGGATATCAATGATACGGAATATCCGCTGCTTGTTCAGCTTAAGGAAACGGATAAGGATGCATATTTTAATGCTATTCATATCGCTTATCTGGCTGAGAGAATAGCTCTTGATCTTAACCTGAACGCAAGGGCAGTTAAGACAATGTCCTATTATTACAATATCGGTGTAATCGATGGCTCCAAGACCTGGGATGAGGTTAAGCATTTTTATATTGAGAATAATTTTCCCGAAGAGGCCATGGAGTATCTTAAGGAATATATTGTTAATGACAGGAGCAAACAGCTTTCCAAGGAAGCAGCAATTATATATATGAGTGAGACGGTCATAGCTTCAATTACTTATCTTTTCGGTAAAGACAAGAATGCAAAGATAAATTATGATGAACTCATAGAAAAGGTATTTGCTCATAAGATGGAGAACAAAGAACTCTATAATTACAATATTTCTCTTTATGAGCTTGACCACATGAAGGCTCTTATGAAAAAGGAGAAGCTATATTATGATTTTCTTCGTTGAAAATGAAACAGAGGCAAAGTTTGATTTTGATATTGAAGAAGTGGCGAAGGCAGTGGCTGAGATGGCACTTGAAAAGGAAAACTGTCCTTTTGATGTACAGTTGAGCCTTTTGATTACAGATGATGAAGGAATAAGAGAAATGAACAGGGATTTCCGCGGGATAGATTCTCCCACGGATGTTCTTTCTTTTCCCAATATAAGCTATGAGAAGCCCGGGGACTTTGAAGCTGCTCTTGGGGAGCAGGCAGTGGATATTACTGACCCGGACAGTGGACTTATAGTACTTGGAGATATTGTTATCAATGAAAACAGAGTAAGGGAGCAGGCTGCTGAGTTTGGACACAGCGAAAAGAGAGAGTTTGCTTTCCTTGTGGCTCATTCCATGCTTCATTTATGTGGCTACGACCACATGGAGGAGGATGAAGCAAAGGTAATGGAAGATAAACAGGAAAAAGTTTTGGAGGCCCTTTCTATAACCAGAGATTGAGGCGTTTTTTGGGTGGAGTCATGGAAAAAAGTATGAAAATAAGACCAGATGTCGTCATGGCATCCGGATTTTTATCTATATGTATGATGATGGTTCTGTGCGTTGTTTATTATAAGATAACAGGACCTGAGGGAGCGGGCTTTATGTCAGCTCCTGTTGCCATGTTCCTAATGGGATATGGCGTTCTTATAATCGCCTTTGAATCTGTTACAAAGGAAATGGTTAAAAGTCACCTTCACAGACAGCAGATGAAGATTGCGGTAAGTAACGTAAAGAGACTTATGCTGATCAGCTTTGCGGCAGGCCTTGTTTTGGCACTGTTATGCGCAGCCTTTTCAAGAGTTTTCGCTCTGATGGTATTTCACTCATCAAGAAGTCTATTTGTGCTTATTACTATTGCACCTATTCTTTTGTTTATGAGCGTTCAGGGTGTACTTAGAGGTTATCTTTGCGGATCGGGATTTTCAGCTGTTTCCGTATTTTCAAATTTGATCCTTGTAGTTATTACGTTTATTTTATCAATTGTTTTTTCAGGGATTGGCTATAAATACGGGCTTAAGGTAAATGCGCTTATGCATGTAGATGATATTGCTTCTGCCTACGGCGCGATCGGAGCTGCACTGGGTATTACTGTAAGCTGCTTTGTGAGCTTTTTATTTATTGTGATAATGGTACTTGTTCACAGAGGAAGACTTCATGTTCTTGCAGAAAACAGTGCACCAATAAAGGATGCCGGACAGCAGAGGTTCCTTGGTGAGCTCATTCCTTTATGGGTAGTATTTGCTCAGGGCGGACTGCTTTTGTTTGTGGATGAATGCGTATATCTTATGGTGGCAAACAGCGTTCATCCCAGTGAAAACAATATAAGCAACTGGGGAATTTATATCGGGCAGGTTATTGCTATCACAGTATTTATCATATTTATATGTACTGTACCTTTCACAAAGTCATGGTTTAGCATTTTTATAAGCATCATGAAGCGTGAGTATAAGGTGGCAAGAGCAAAGATTCAGAATCTTGTGCATTTCGAAGCAATGCTCGTTTTTCCTGTGACTATATGGTTTATGGTTTTGGCAGGTACATTTACTGCACTTTTATTTGGAAAAACCAATTCATCTGCGGTAAATATTATCGCTATTACAGCTCCTTTGGCAATTCCCGGAGTATTCCTTGTGTTCCAGATATTCTTACTGGTACAGCTTAAAAACAGGTTGCTGATACTTTTTAATGCGGTTATTGGAATTGCAGCTCATATGGCTACTCTTATTATTATGTCTGCAGCCTTCAGCTTTGGCATTCATGCATCAATAGCAGCCTTTGCAGCAATGATAATTTTTGAGACGGTACTTGGATTTATAGAGATAAGAATGATGCTCGATTATAAGCAGGAGTTTGTAAGGCCAATTTTGAAGCCTCTGCTGGCTGCAGGTGTGTCCGGACTTCTTGCGCTGGCTATTGATAAGCTTCTTGTTAATCTGATAGGAGAAGCACTTACACTGATCATTGCACTTGTTTTATCATATCTTCTTTATATGGTAATGCTTATAGTTATAAAAAGTGTTAACAGGTATGAGCTGGAGCGTATGCCCTTTGGCGATCAGTTTGCACTTATTTATGACAGACTTGAGAATAGATAAGATTTTAATTGATATGGCTGCTCAATGGATACAAAAAACTGGTGATCTGAAGGAACGGAGAGATTTATGACATCAGCGAGAAGGGTTCTTATTGCAGGGGGCGGCGCTGCAGGTCTTTGTGCCGCTATAGCTGCCGCAAGAGAAGGCGCGCAGGTAACTATAATTGAAAAAACGGATAGCTGTGGTAAAAAGCTGTCCATGACAGGTAACGGCAGATGTAATCTTTCTAATTTTGAGATGTCTGCCGATGCTTTTAATGAGGATTCCAAGGGCAGAATGAAGAAATGGCTCTTAAGGTTCGGTGTACAGCAGACCGTGGAATTCTTTACTTCACTTGGGCTTATTATTGACAGTGAGGAGGGATATCTTTATCCCATAACAGGACAGGCATCATCTGTTGTCAGCGTTCTCATAAAGGAATGTGAAAGACTTGGTGTTACCTTTGTTTTTAATGAACAGATAAAAAAGGTTATATCGGATAGCACTGACACTGAGCCGCATTTTAAGGTTAAAACCAGTCAGAATGAGTACGAAGCAGACAGAGTCATCCTTGCTACAGGCGGTCTTGCAGGTCCCAAAAGCTGCGGAGCAACGGGAGATGGATATTATATTTGTGAGCAGCTTGGGATGAAGGTTAAGGACACATATCCTTCGCTGGTACCACTTTTGTCGGAAGATACCACACTTCCTGAAAAGAGCGGAGTAAGAGCCTATGCAACTGTTTCCTTCATGATAGGTGATGGAGTATTTGCGTCTGAATACGGAGAGGTCCAGATTACCTCAAACGGAATATCAGGAATACCTGTTATGCAGGCTTCAGGCCTTGTGGCTGAGCATTTATCCAAGAAGCGACCGGTTACGGCTTCTATAAATTTTTTTCCATACTATGATAATGATCAGTTTGATGAGCTTGTTGATAAGATGCTCAATCTTCCCGGTGACAGACGTCTTGAGGATCTGTTATCAGGGTTTTGCAATTCAAATATAAATGATATGATTTTAAAACGCATGAAGCTTTCCGGCAGCATGAAGGTTAAGAATGTAGGCGCCAATATGATTAAGTGCATTCTTGGTAATTACAGAGATGTGCGCATTGAAATAAGCGGCGTTTCGGATTATAAAAAGGCCCAGGTTACAAGAGGCGGCATAAGCCTTGGGGACTTAACCGATGAGCTGATGTACAATAAGCTTCCGGGAGTCTTTGTAGTTGGAGAACTATGCGATGTTGACGGCAGATGCGGAGGCTATAATCTGCAGTGGGCATGGTGTAGTGGTTATATAGCAGGAGAGGCTGCAAGCTGTCTATGATAAGAATTAGTAATATTAAATTTTCAAATAATGGCTTTGAAAAGCTTCCTCAGGATGAGAAGGAGAGACTTCTTAAGCTAAAGAGCAATCTTATTAAGAAGTCTGCAAAGCTTTTAAAAATCGCACCGTCAGATATAAATAATCTTTCGATTCATAAGCATTCAATAGATGCAAGGAAAAAGCCTGAAATTGTCGACATCTATTCCGTAAATGTTACTTTACGGGATGGTCTTATCGAGGATAAGGTTATTAAGAAATCCGGTTGCAAAAATGCTCAGACAGTAAATGAGAAACATTACAGATTTCCTGATGAGCGAAGGGCTGATGAATCTCTTATGAGAAATAATACTCCACAGAGACCTATTATTATCGGATCAGGTCCTGCGGGGCTTTTTTGCGCTTATGAGCTTGCTGAGGCCGGCTATTGCCCAATTGTTCTTGAGAGAGGAATGGATGTTGACTCAAGAGTTAAGGCTGTAAATGATTTTTGGGATACCGGCAGGCTGAATACAAAATGTAATGTTCAGTTTGGCGAAGGCGGAGCCGGCACTTTTTCTGACGGTAAGCTTAACACCATGGTTAAGGATAAGGATGGCAAGGGCTATAAATGCCTAGAGATTTTCACTGAAAACGGCGCCTCTGAGGATATCCTCTATGAAAGTAAGCCTCATATAGGAACAGATGTCCTCACTAAGGTTGTGAAAAACATGCGAAAGAGGATCATCAGTCTTGGGGGCGAATACTTCTTTGATACAAAGGTGACGGAGCTGCTGACTGAAGATATAGCTGTTTCAGACACAGGTAATGTGGCAGAGCAAAAATATGATAAGAAAATCCGCGGTGTAAGATGTGAGGATAGCAGAGAATTTTTATCTGATATTGTAGTTCTGGCCATTGGTCACAGCGCAAGAGATACCTTTTCCATGCTTTGTGAAAAGGGTATAAACATGGAACAGAAGGCCTTTGCTGTAGGACTTCGTGTTGAACACAGACAAAGCATAATAAATAAATCTCAATATGGAATCGATGAGCCGGAGAGTCTTCCGCCTTCACCCTATAAGGTAACGGCGCAGAGTTCTTCAGGACATGGTGTTTATTCCTTCTGTATGTGTCCCGGAGGTTATGTTGTAAATGCTTCTTCCGAGGAAAACAGACTTGTTGTAAACGGAATGAGTTATTCGGGACGTGACAGTAAAAATGCCAACAGTGCAATTGTGGTTACAGTTGATACCAAGGATTTTGGCAGTGATGATGTCCTTGCAGGAATGGAATTTCAAAGAAGGCTTGAGGATAAGGCCTTTGAAGTCGGACAGGGAAATATTCCTGTTGAGTATCTTGATGATTTCAGGGAAGGCACTAAGTGCAAAAAGGACGGTAACGATGATGTGGTTTTGGCATCGATAAAAGAACATGAGAACGCAGGAAGAAATACTCCCTGCGTAAAGGGCAGCTTCGTATTTGCGCCGGTCCACAGGATTTTGCCTGACAGTATAAACGAAATGATAGTGGAAGGTATGGAGCACTTTGGAAGGATGATAAAGGGCTTTGATGATGACGAAGCCTTATTACTCGGAGTTGAGACCAGAACCTCATCACCCGTAAGGATCAACAGGGATGATGACCTGGAAGCCATTGGTATAAGCGGACTTTATCCCTGCGGCGAAGGTGCAGGCTATGCAGGCGGAATAACCTCTGCAGCCATGGATGGAATGAAGGTTGCAGAAAGAATCGGAACTCATTATCACAGTGCAAAATTCCTTTACAGAAAACATATGCTGGGAATCAGAAACAGCCTGCCTGCAGCTGATAAGGAAGCCTATGACAGGGATATCTTTGATAAACTGTCGAATTTGGATTCCTTTAAAAATGCCGAGGATATCCTTATTTTTTGCAGTACAGTTGAAGAAGCTGATACACACAGAATAATTGAGCATGCCATTTCTGAGGGTAAGAACGTTTATTGCCCCAAGATAATGGATAAGAAAAAACACCTGATGGAGTTCTACAGAATTGACGGTCTTAGCGACATGGCTGAAGGCTCCTACGGTATTTTCGAGCCGGCAAAATTATCTGATGACAGGGTTTACAGATTTGCTGGTAAAAAGACACTTATAGTTCTTCCGGGACTTGTTTTTGACAGAAAAGGAAACCGAATCGGTTATGGTGCAGGTTTCTACGACAGATATATAAATTGCTTTTTTAATGAATGCCAAGATGGTATGATAGAGTGCAAAGCAATTGGATACGACTTTCAGGTGACAGATGATGATCTTACACCGTATATGAGCGCTATGGATATGCCTGTAAGTGCCATCATCACAAACAGTGGGGAAATAAAACTATGAGTGAGAATGCTTTAGCAATTAGAACCGAGATTAGTGCAATAGGAAAAAGAGCCTTTGACGCCAAGTATGAGCTGATAAAGCTTTCGACAGAACAGAAAAACAAGGTTCTTTGTGATGTGGCAGATGAGCTTGTTGCGTCTGCTGATGAGATAATAGCCGCCAATAAAATCGATCTTGATAATGGCAGAAAAAACAATATGCACGAAGGACTTCTGGACAGACTTATGCTTAATGAAGCAAGAGTAAAGGATATTGCAGAAGGCCTTAAGCAGGTTGCGGAGCTTCCTGATCCTATCGGTGACAAATTATCTGAGTGGACTTTAGATAACGGTCTTAATATCAGGAAGGTAAGTGTTCCGCTTGGCGTTATCGGAATAATCTATGAATCAAGGCCAAATGTTACAGCAGATGCTTTTGCATTAACCTTCAAGGCCGGAAATGTTGTTGTATTAAAGGGCGGATCTGATGCCATTAATTCCAACAAGGCTATCACTGAGGTTATCAGACGTGTAATAGAAAGAGACGGCTTTAATCCGGATTTTGTTCAGCTTCTTCCTTTTACAGAAAGAAGCGCAGTAAGTGAGCTGCTGACCCTTAGGGAGTACATAGATGTTATTATTCCCAGAGGCGGCGCAGGACTTATAAGGATGGTTTGTGAGAACAGTAAGATTCCTGTGATTGAGACAGGAAGCGGTAACTGCCACATTTACATCGATGAGTATGCTGATATAGATAAAGCCATTCCCATCATAATAAATGCCAAGACTCAGAGGATTGGAGTTTGCAATTCAGCTGAATCCTTAGTTGTTCATGAAAACATAAAGGATAAGTTTTTGCCAAGGCTTCAGGAAGCCATGAGAGAAAACAAGGTAGAGCTGAGAGCAGATGAAGCTTCGATAACTCTTCTTCCGGATGCTGTAAAGGCTACAGAAGATGATTTTGGCAAGGAATATCTTGATTATATTTTATCTGTAAAAACAGTTAAGAGTGTAGATGAAGCAATTGCTCATATTAACAGATATAATACCGGACATTCAGAAAGCATTATTACCGAGAATAAGGAAAACGCTGATAAATTCCTTGCTGGCGTGGATGCTGCCTGCGTTTATGTGAATGTATCCACTAGATTTACTGATGGATTCCAGTTTGGCTTTGGTGCTGAGATTGGAATCAGTACTCAGAAGCTCCATGCAAGAGGACCTATGGGACTTAAGGAGCTTACATCTTACAAATATGAAATAATAGGAGACGGTCAGATAAGACCATAATCATCAATGAAAACAAAAGAGGAAATAACTAAGCTCCGGGAAGATATTATAGACGTTGCGCTCACACTTTTAGAAAAGAAGCTGATCGTAAGAACCTGGGGCAACATAAGTGCGAAGATAGATGATGATCATTATCTCATTACGCCCAGTGGAATAAAATATGAAAATCTTACACCGGATATGCTTCCGGTTGTATCAATATCAGATGGGAGCTTTGAAGGAGAGTACAAGCCCTCCAGTGAATACATGGTTCATACCGCAGTTTACAAAGCAAGAAGTGATGCTGAGTTTATCATTCACACCCATCAGACCTACGCAACCTGCGTGGGTGCTCTTGGTAAAAGTAAGTTAAAAGCGGATCATAAGGATAAAAAGCTTATTTTCCCTGTTGCGGACTATGCACTTCCCGGCACTAAAAAGCTTGCAGATAATGTTTACAAGGCTATATTAAAAAATGCAGAAGCCAAAAGTCTTATTATGTCGAATCATGGGGCATTAAGCTTTGGAAGGGTACCAGATGATGCAATAAATGAAGCCTTAAAGCTTGAAAAGGCCTCAAAGAACTATATTTTTAATATTTGCAGAACAGAGATTGAGTTTGGCATCGAGGATGGCTATAGCAGCTATATCGAGGACGGAGAGATCAAATATCTGGATAAGGATACTCCGGAGAGAGCTAAAATCATTCACAAGATGATTTACGCCAAAAGGCCTGACATAAAATATATTTTCCATAATAAATCGGAAGCGGTTATGACTCTTTCAAGAAGAGCAAATCACATGAAGCCTTTACTTGATGACTTTGCACAGATAATCGGAACGGGAGTCAGAATCCCCACTTCTCCGTCTCAGAAGCTTCAGATAAAGAAGAATGTAAATGTAGTTTTTGGGTATAACGATGGTGCATATTGTCTCGGCGCAAATGAGGATGAAGCCAGGGCCTGTGCTATTGTACTTGATAAGGGATGCATTGCGCATGTAGCTGTTACAAGATTCGGAGTAGGCAGATTCCTTTCATATTATGACTGCGCAAAAATGAATCGTAATTACAGAAAAAATTACAGTATGCTTGCAAATATTGAAAAATAAGCGAGAAATTATAGAATTTAATATACAATTCTATTTTATGACAAACAGATATATGCTAAAATATTGTTATAAATTTTAACCTACGAGGTGAGATATTATGGCAAAAAGTACTAAAAAAGATTCATATGTTGCATATGTTGCCAGCTATACGTCTGGATCCAAGGACAGTTACGGAATCCGTATTTATGACGTGGATTTGGAAAAGGGTCGAATGACCGAAAAGGAGAAGGTTAATATTACCAATTCTTCTTATATTGCACTTTCTCATGATCGCAAGACTCTGTATTCCATTACGGATGCAGGTGTTGAAGCATATCATATTGAAGCAGACGGTAGTCTTACTATCCTCAATAAAGCATCCATTAATGGTATGCGTGGCTGCTATATTAACATGGATCAGAATGACAAGTTCCTTGTTTGCGCAGGCTATCATGATGGTAAGGTTACAATTTTAAGACTTAATGATGATGGAAGCATCGGAGAAATCACAGATGAGAAATTCCATAAGGGTCTTGGCACAATTGCAGGAAGAAATCATACTCCTCATGTTCAGTGCCTCAAGGTGACAAAGGATAATAAGTATCTTCTGGCGGCAGACCTTGGAATGGACAGAGTAAATGTTTACAGATTCGATACAGAGAATGGAAAGATTTCTGATATTGATGTGATTCACTGTGACCAGGAATCTTCTCCGAGACACATGCAGTTCTCTAAGGATGGTAAGTTCCTGTATGTTGTTTTCGAGCAGCAGTGCAGTATAAATATCTATAGATATACAGAACAGAACGGAATCCCTTCATTTGAAGAGCTTCAGTCAGTTCAGAATTCCGAAGAGCAGGATACCATCGGTGTTGCCAGCAGCGCACTTAAGTTCTCCGATGATTACAATTATCTTGTAAGCTCTGTTGCAGGAGAGAACAATGCGATCATCTACAGTGTAGATAAGGAAACAGGACTTCTTACAAAGAAAATCGAGCTTCCTGTTTCTGGAGCATATCCTAAGGATGTGAGTCTTTTCCCTGATAACAGACATCTGGTATCACTTAATCAGGAATCAAATACGATGACCTTCTTCAAGGTTGATTTTGATAAGAACACTCTTGTTATGAACGGACCCGAGCTTCTTGTAGACAGACCTAACTGTATTGTATTCCACAAGCTTTAATATTTATTAAAAGAAAATAAACGCGGTCATTCAACTGAAAAAATGAATGACCGCGATTTTTTTATGCTTTTTTAATGAATCGATATTATTATTTATAAAAATTAATAATTGAATCTGCTTTTGCGTGCATATTTTCCATTAAAAGATCAAGAATTGTGATAGCACACATTGACTCTGCCACTACAACAGCGCGGGGAACAACAACAGGGTCGTGACGGCCTTTGATGTTTATATCAATTTCATCCCCGGATTTATTGACGGTTTTCTGATCTTTGGAAATACTTGGTGTTGGCTTTACATGGGCTCTTATTACAATATCGCTGCCATCACTTATTCCGCCAAGTATTCCGCCGCTGTGATTGGTAACTTTTCCTACATTAGAACCGCAGGTGCAGAAAGCATCATTATTTTCTGATCCCTTAAGCTTTGAAACCAAAGTACCGTCGCCTATTTCAACGGCTTTAAATGCACCAATACTTATAAGAGCGTGGGAGAGAAGCGCATCCAGCTTATCAAAAACGGGTTCGCCGATTCCTGCGGGCATACCCTTTATAAGAATCTCGATTACACCGCCTATTGAATCGCCTTCTTCTCTGCATTTTTCTATGAGCTTAACAGCAGCTGCATCAGCCTCTGCATCAGGCATTGCGGTAACTGATTTATAAATCTGTTCCTCACTGAATCTGGATGGATCTATTTCAACATCACCGATTGATTTAGTATAGGCAATAACACTTATACCCATATTTGTAAGAAGCTTTTTGCAGATAGCGCCTGCGGCGACGCGGCCTATTGTCTCACGACCCGAGGACCTTCCGCCTCCTCTGTAATCTCTAAAGCCGTATTTCTGATCAAAGCAGTAATCAGCGTGTCCTGGCCTGTAGTAGGATGCAATCTCGCTGTAATCAGAGGACCTCTGGGAAGTATTTCTTACGACCATTGCGATAGGAGTTCCTGTGGTTTTACCTTCAAATATTCCGGATAAGATTTCTACTTCATCATTTTCTTTTCTGGGAGTAGTTACTGAAGACGTACCGGGTTTTCTTCTGTCTAGAAGCTTCTGAATATCCTCAGCGCTTATTTCAACACCTGCCGGAAAGCCGTCAAGTACGGCACCAAGCGCCACGCCGTGTGATTCGCCAAAAGTAGTTACTGTGATGTTTTTGCCAAAACTTGAACCTGCCATTATCTGCTCCTGTCAAATAAAATTTTTCTTTATATTTTTACATAATTCATTCTGCTTTACAATAAAAGGGCAAAAATAATGATGAAAATGAAGAAATATAATTTCGCTGCAATCATTTCTTAATTATTTCTTAATTTTTTCTTGTCATTTTATTTCAATAAGTTATAATAACTATGTATATTATTTTCTATGAGGTTAAAGAGGTGCGAGCTAGAAACTTACAGATGGGGCCTACTTTTCGGGATAAAGTTATCGATAGGGTCCGTTCTTTTAGCATTAAGCATAAGAGATTAAAGTTCATCGGCATGGCTTATGCAATGGTTGTCCTTACGTTTTATGATCTGGGACTTTACTTTGCGCATAATGCAAAAAGATTCAGTTGTCTTGCCAGTGTTTTGTTTTTCTTTGTGGCAAGCAGCAGTTTTACGTATCCGGAAGCTATATCTTTGAATATAAGCTTTGTTTCGGATTTTAATGAAAGCGAAAACGAAAGTGAAAACTATTACACATCAGATACTCTTGCAGTAAGCGAAGGAGAATCCGATGCTGTACTTGCTGAAATTGTTGAGGTTGATCCTTCTATTATGACAAGCCCTGATGCAGTGGCTTCTGAATATGAAGAAGCTACAGATGCTCAGATCAGTTCAGAGGATATCGATTTTGATGATATCGAGGAGGAGAGCATAGAGGAGCTTAATGCTTCTGAGAACAAGGAGTTCAGTGCTGACGACTGGAATCTTATTCTTGTAAACAAGCAGCATCCCATTCCGGAGGATTATTCATTCCCTCTTGCCGATATTAATTCGACAATGAAATGTGATGAAAGAGTTATAGCTCCTTTAAAGGCTATGCTTAAGGCAGCATCTGATGATGGAATCAAGCTTGTGATCTGCTCACCCTATCGTGACAGTGACAGACAGGAAGGACTTTTTGCCAGAAAGATCGCATATTACATGGATGCAGGTCTTTCATATATGGATGCCTACAATATGTCATCCCAGGCTGTAACGGTTCCCGGTTCCTCAGAGCATCAGATCGGACTTGCTTTCGATATCGTAACAGGTGATTATTACGAGCTTGATGAGGGCTTTGGTGATACACCTGAAGGACAATGGCTTGCAAATAATAGCTATAAATACGGTTTTGTAGTAAGATATCTACAGGGCAAGGAGAATATCACAAGTATCGAGTATGAGCCGTGGCATTTCAGATATGTGGGAACTGCTGCTGCGACAATAATGCACGATGAAAATCTCTGTCTTGAAGAATTTTGGGATAATTACTTGTATGACTAAAGTTATGGGGCTGCCTTTTTTCGGCAGCCTTTTATCTTGCTTAAAATATTGAATTTAAATGTGAGGTGCTATGTATAAACTTATAAAAAAAGAAGGAAGAGCTAAGAGGGGAGAATTTCATACAGTTCATGGTGTGATACAGACCCCTGTATTTATGAATGTAGCTACCGTTGCCGCTATTAAAGGCGGAGTATCTACAGATGATCTTGAACAGATTGGGACTCAGGTTGTTTTGTCAAATACCTACCATCTGCATCTTCGCCCAGGTGATGATGTAATTTACAAGATGGGCGGTCTTCATAAATTTATGGATTGTAAGGTTCCAATCCTTACTGATTCAGGCGGATTCCAGGTCTTTTCATTATCTGAAAACAGAAAGATCAAGGAAGAGGGCGTTTATTTCAGATCCCACATTGACGGACATAAGCTTTTTATGGGCCCCGAGGAGAGTATGAGGATTCAGTCTCATATAGCCTCAACCATAGCCATGGCTTTTGATGAGTGTCCTTCCGCAAGGGCTGATCATGAGTATGTGCAGATGTCTGTTGACAGAACCACAAGATGGCTTGAGCGCTGCAAAAAGGAAATGGACAGACTTAATTCTCTTCCTGATACCATTAATAAAAATCAGATGCTCTTTGGAATAAATCAGGGTGCTATCTTTGATGACATCAGAATCGAGCATGCAAAGAGAATTTCAGAAATGGATCTGGACGGCTATGCAGTTGGCGGCCTTGCCGTTGGTGAGACCCATGAAGAAATGTATCACGTGCTTGATACGGTTGTTCCTTACCTTCCTGAGGCTAAGCCTACATATCTTATGGGTGTTGGAACACCTGCAAATATTCTTGAAGCTGTGGACAGGGGAATTGATTTCTTTGACTGCGTATATCCAAGCAGAAACGGAAGGCATGGTCATCTCTATACTAAGAAGGGACATCTTAATATTTTAAATGCAAAATATGAGCTTGATGACAGACCGATCGAGGAGGGCTGTGGATGTCCTGCCTGCAGGAGATATTCAAGAGCATATATAAGGCATTTGCTTAAATCCAATGAGATGCTGGGTATGAGACTATGCGTACTGCATAACCTGTATTTTTATAATCATCTTATGGCAGATATCAGAAAAGCTCTGGAGGATGGAAGATATGCTTCCTTCAAAAAAGAGATGCTTGATGGATTTATGGAATACGACAGTGAGATAACAGGCGAACGCTATGATATCGCCAAAGGATGGAAAAAGGGTTAAAACTCTTGTTTTAAGTCTTCATTAATTGTAAGATACTAAATATGTTCAAAATATTAAGAAATGAAATTGGGAGGATTATATGAACTTCAATAATTTAATGCTACTGGATGCACAGGCTGCTACAGGTGGTAGCGGACTTATCATTATACTTGTTTACGTAGCTATTTTCGCAGCACTTTATTTCATCATGCTTCGCCCTCAGCGTAAGGAGCAGAAGCAGAAGGCACAGCTTCTTTCACAGCTTGCTGTTGGTGACAGCGTAAGAACAACAGGCGGATTCATCGGAACAGTAATCGACATCGACGAAGAGTCAGCTACTGTTATCGTTGAGTTCGGTAATAACAAGAACTGCCGTATCCCTATGGTTAAGGAAGCAATCGTTGAGGTTGAGAAGCCTGAGGATGCAGTTTCAAGCGCTTCTAAGGATGAGAAGACAAAGTAATTTTGCAAAGAGAATCTGATTAGGATTCGCATTATAAAGTATATAAGCCGGCATTATGACTATTTTGCCGGCTTTTATCTTATAGGAAATTCCTATAAGATAAAAGCACTCCGTGGGATGCGCAGCTCGCGGATATGAAGTTTATTGCTTCGCAATACCGCTCGCGCGCGAGGATTTCGCTAGCGAAATCCTATTTCATAAGTATTTGGTACATAGTTTTTGGGAGGAAAAGGTATGAGACTTAATATAACTTGTATTCCCGGTGACGGAATCGGACCGGAGATCGTTACCGAGGCAAAAAAGGTACTTGATATTACTTGTAAGAAGTACGGACATGAAATAGTTTACACTGATGTTCTCATGGGTGGCTGTTCCATTGACGCTTATGGTGTGCCGCTTACTGATGAGACAATCGAAACCTGCAAAAAATCTGATGCAGTTCTTATGGGCTCTATTGGCGGAGATACCTCTACATCTCCCTGGTATAAGCTTGAGCCTTCACTTAGACCGGAAGCCGGTCTTTTGAAAATCAGAAAATTCCTTAATTTATTTGCAAATTTGCGCCCTGCTTTTTTATATGAGCAGCTTAAGGATGCCTGTCCTTTAAAGGATGAAACCTCAGAAAAAGGCTTTGATCTTTTGATTATGAGAGAGCTTACGGGCGGACTGTATTTTGGTGACAGAAATACCACTGAGGTTGATGGAGAGCTTGTTGCTACTGATACCCTTGTCTATAAGGAGAGCGAGATCAGAAGAATAGCAATTAAGGCTTTTGATATTGCAATGCTCAGAAATAAGAAGGTTACAAGCGTGGATAAGGCTAACGTGCTTGATTCCTCAAGACTTTGGAGAAAGGTCGTAAATGAGGTAGCTAAGGACTATCCTGAGGTTGAGCTTATTCACATGCTTGTGGATAATGCCGCTATGCAGCTTGTTAAGGATCCTTCACAGTTTGATGTGGTACTGACTGAGAATATGTTTGGTGATATTTTATCTGATGAAGCCAGCATGATCACAGGCTCAATAGGAATGCTTCCCAGCAGTTCCCTTAACGAGACAAAGTTTGGACTTTATGAGCCCAGCCATGGAAGTGCACCTGATATTGCCGGAAAAGATCTGGCAAATCCTATAGCAACAATCCTTTCTGCCGCAATGATGCTTAGATACAGCTTTGGTCTGCAGAAGGAGGCCGATGCAATTGAGGAGGCTGTTAGACAGACTCTTGCAGATGGATATAGAACCGGAGACCTTATCAGAGCCGGTGAGAATATTTCTGAAGATAAGAAATGCGGATGCCGCAGGATGGGAGATTTGATTGGCGAGAGAATCAAATGATAATGAATCGTATATAGGTTTATATAATTATCTGCCCACGGAACCCGTCGATATGGCGGTAATTCTTACGCTGATACTTATGGCATTCTATTATATATGGCGTGTTGCTTATATTACTCCCTGGTATGATGAGCTTTATACTTACTATTATTTTATAAGCAGAGGCCCCATATATGCAGCAATACACTGGCCACTTCCAAATAATCATGTGGGCTATTCGGTATTGTCAGCGATACTGGACCTTTTTGGAAATTCCTATATCGGACTCAGAGGAATATCCTTTGTTTGCGCAGTACTTAATCCATACATTGTTTACAGAATATGCAGGCGATTTGTAAGCAATTGGATATCCTATGGAGCAATGCTTTTATATTTTTCCTGTCTTCTTGTTAATGACCTTTCGGTACAGGGAAGAGGATATACGCTTGCTACCACATGCTTTCTGTTCTGCATAAGACAAATTATTGTAATTTGTAAATCAGAGAACATTGTCAGGATGGATTTTGTTAAATTTGCCATAACTCTGATACTTGGACTTTATACAATTCCAAGCAGCATTTACTGGGTAATACCCACATGCTTTGCAACAGGACTTTTCCTTGTAATAAATGGAATTCGTTCAAATGACGTTAAAGGTAAGAAGTGGAATAACAGATATTATAAAAAGCTAAGAAGCTTTATTACCGCAGGCCTTTTTGCAGCAGCTATCGTATTTATGCTTTATGCGATAATCTGGCTGGCCATCGGTTCGAATATACTTGTAAAGGATGAGAGCAGTATATTTTTTGGTATGAGCCACGTTAAGCTGATACTTACTCATCCCTTTAAGTCAGCCTTCAAAGGCATTGAATATATGCTGTCTCAGCCATATATTCAGAGTGTTCCGAGAAATGGGTATTTTAAACAGCTTGTTTTATGGTTGCAGACTCTTTCAAGCTATATGTATCCGGTAAGTCCATATGTTACAGCTTTAGTGGTTTTACTGGGGCTGATTATACTTGGCGTTGAATGCATAAGACATTTTGAAAACAGCAGAACAATTTTTAGTTTGCTCATAATAATGAATGCAAACGGATTTCTGATTTTGTTAATTTTACAGGCAAAGCTTCCATATTACAGAGTTTTCAGTTACCTTGGATTTATAACTGCAGCCTGCGCAGCTGTTATGGTTGAGCATCTGTATCTGAGGATTAATGAGATTTTTAAGGATAAGCTGAAGTTGCTTGTTATATATGAAATACTTCCGGTTATTCCTGTAATTTTAATGGCGGTTTTTTCTGTAATGATGTTTTTGAATACATCATATTTTGCTCAGCTTGGAGACAGGGAGACCAGTTGCTATAATGCACTTTATGTAATGAATCCCAGTGAACAAAAGAAATTATGTGTTTTTGATTGCGACCAGGAATATCTTCTGAAATTCGGTTGGGATATAGATTGTACCAATACTGATCCAATGAACTGCGACTATGTACTGGTGGATCGAAATATGATGAAGGAAGGATATAATGGTTATGATAATTGGAAATTTTATCAGACCTACGAGACAATTCCCTGGGATTATATAAACTCCGAATTCTATATTTTTTATGAAAATGAAGATTTTGTCTTATATAAGAGATAAGATTTTTGATTTGTTAATTTACTAAATTTACAGAAGGGTAGGTGGAATATTATGAATAGTGATCGCGTTATGGAAGGCTTACAGCAGGCACCTCACAGAAGCCTGTTTAATGCACTTGGTTTTACAGCAGAGGAGAGGAAAAAGCCCCTTATTGGTATAGTAAGCTCACAGAGTGATATTGTTCCCGGTCATATGGAGCTTGATAGAATTGCTCAGGCCGTTAAGCTGGGCGTTGCAGAAGCAGGCGGTATGCCTGTCATTGTACCCGCAATTGCAGTTTGTGACGGTATTGCTATGGGACATGTGGGAATGAAGTATTCACTTGTAACAAGAGATCTTGTAGCAGACAGTACTGAGTGTCTGGCTATGGCTCATGCTTTTGACGGAATGGTTATGATTCCCAACTGTGATAAGAATGTTCCCGGACTTCTTATGGCTGCAGCAAGAGTAAATATACCTACAATTTTCTGTTCAGGTGGTCCTATGATGGCAGGACGCGTAAATGGTAAAAAGCGCTCACTGAGCTCAATGTTTGAGGCTGTTGGAGCCTATTCAGCAGGAAAAATGACAGAGGATGAGCTTACTGAGTTTGAGGAAAAGGTATGTCCTACCTGCGGATCATGTTCAGGTATGTATACTGCTAACTCCATGAACTGTCTCACAGAAGCTATCGGAATGGGACTTAGAGGAAACGGAACAATTCCTGCTGTTTATTCAGCTAGAATAAGACTTGCTAAAAAGGCAGGCTATCAGATCATGGAGCTTGTTAAGAATAATATTCGTCCCAGAGATATCATGACTAAGGAAGCATTTACAAATGCTCTTGCTATGGATATGGCTCTTGGATGCTCTACAAATACTATGCTTCATATTCCTGCAATCGCTCATGAAGCAGGAATTGAGATTGATATGGAAATGGCAAATGAGATTTCTGACAGAACTCCCAATCTTTGCCATCTTGCACCTGCAGGCCCTACATATATGGAGGATCTCAACGAAGCAGGTGGTATCTATGCAGTTATGGCTGAGCTTGCAAAGAAGAATCTTATAAACACTGACCTTATTACATGTACAGGAAAGACTGTAGGCGAGAATATCAAGGGTGTTCACAATCTTGATCCTGAGGTTATAAGACCTATTGATAATCCCTATATGCCAAACGGCGGTATCGCTGTACTTAAGGGTAATCTCGCTCCGGATACAGGTATTGTAAAGAGATCTGCTGTTGTGCCTGAGATGATGGTACATGAAGGTCCTGCAAGAGTATTTGACTGTGAGGAGGATGCTATTGCAGCTATCCTTGGCGGTAAGATTGTAGCAGGCGATGTTGTTGTTATCAGATATGAAGGACCTAAGGGCGGCCCCGGAATGAGGGAGATGCTTAATCCTACATCAGCTATAGCTGGTATGGGACTTGGTGCATCTGTTGCTCTTATTACAGACGGACGTTTCTCCGGAGCAAGCAGAGGTGCTTCTATCGGACATGTATCACCTGAAGCAGCAGTTGGAGGACCCATTGCCCTTGTTGAGGAAGGCGACATCATCTCCATCGATATCAACAACAACAAGCTTGATATGAAGGTTTCAGATGAAGAGCTTGAAAAGAGAAGAGCTAAATGGCAGCCCAGAGAGCCTAAGATCACAACAGGCTATCTTGCAAGATATGAGAAAATGGTTACCTCCGGCAACAGAGGCGCAATTCTCGATATCAATCAGAATAGATAATTAAAAGATATTTTAGATAAAGGAGTACTGTTTTATGCAGCTTACAGGAGCACAGATAGTTTTGGAATGCCTTAAGGAACAGGGCGTTGACACTGTTTTCGGATATCCGGGCGGAACAATACTTAATGTATACGACGAATTATATAAACAGCAGGATAAGATTAAGCACATTCTGACCTCTCATGAGCAGGGTGCTGCGCATGCAGCTGACGGTTATGCAAGAGCTACGGGCAAAGTAGGCGTTTGCCTTGCTACCAGTGGCCCCGGTTCTACAAACCTTGTTACCGGAATAGCTACAGCTTACATGGATTCTGTGCCGATAGTTGCTATTACATGTAATGTTAATCTGCCTCTTCTTGGAAAGGATACTTTCCAGGAGGTGGATATAGCAGGCATAACTATGCCTATAACAAAGCACGGTTATATTGTAAAGGATATTAAGAACCTGGCAGATACCATCAGAAAGGCCTTCGATATAGCAAGAAGCGGAAGACCCGGTCCTGTAATCGTTGATATCACTAAGGATGTCACGGCAAATAAATGCGACTATAAGCCCTACAAGCCTGTAGAAAAGGAAGAGGAGCTTAAGTTTAACTCAGATGACATTAAGACTGCCATCAAAATGATTGAACATGCAAAGAGACCCTTTATCTATGTGGGCGGCGGGGCTGTAATCTCAGGAGCAGATAAAGAGCTTCTTACCTTTGCTGAGAGGATTCAGGCACCTGTATGTGACACTCTTATGGGTAAAGGTGCATTTAGCGGACATCACAGCCTGTATACAGGTATGATCGGAATGCACGGAACCAAGACCTCCAATTTTGGGGTAAGTGAGTGTGATCTTCTGATTACTCTTGGCGCTCGTTTTTCTGACAGAGTTATTGGTAATGCCAAGACCTTTGCTAAAAAGGCTAAGGTGTTACAGATAGATATTGATGCAGCTGAGATAAATAAGAATATTCATGCTGATTTTTCAATTGTCGGAGATCTTAAAGAGGTTCTTTCTATTCTGAATGATAAGCTTTCACAGCTTAATCATGCTGAGTGGATAAATCATATCAAGGAATATGAGAAGAAATTCCCTCTTGCGTATGACCAGACTACCCTTAACTGTCCCTATGTAATTGAGACTATAGATAAGCTTACAGGTGGCGATGCAATTATCTCTACTGATGTTGGTCAGCACCAGATGTGGGCTGCTCAGTTCTATAAATACAAGCATCCCAGAACCTTCCTTACATCCGGCGGCCTTGGTACCATGGGCTACGGTCTTGGCGCTGCTATCGGAGCTAAGGTTGGTATGCCTGATAAGACAGTTATCAATATTGCAGGTGATGGCTGCTTTAGAATGAATATGAATGAACTGGCAACAGCCAGCAGATATGATATCCATATCATTGAGGTTGTTATAAACAACCAGGTACTTGGTATGGTAAGACAGTGGCAGAATCTTTATTACAACCAGCACTACTCGAATACAATTCTTACTGATAAGGTTGATTATTGCAAGGTTGCTGAAGGCCTTGGATGTATGGCTATCAGAGTAAAGAAAAAGGACGAAGTAGAGGCTGCTCTTAAGAAGGCTCTTGCTGCTAAGGGCCCTGTACTGCTTGATATAGCCATTGATCCCGATGAAAAGGTATTTCCTATGGTTTCACCGGGCGCTTCTATTAGCGAAGCCTTCGATGCAAAGGATTTGGCAGGAAAGGATAGAGCATAATTTGACTCTAAAAGGAAAGGTATGACAAAGAGGGGGATTTTATACATAATACTGTTTTTATCAGTATTGGTATTGGCAGGTCTCTATGTTATGATGGGCTACTATTATGCAGGCAGCTTTTCATACGGGACCTGGATTAACAAGGTTTACTGTACGGGGAAATCAATAGATCAGGTAAATCAGGAGCTAAAGAATTCTTCACTTTACAGTGGGATTTTACTGACAGAGGAAGGCGGCTCCAAATATTTTGTGGATGGTGCAACCATAGGCTATGAGGTTGATTACAAAAATGAACTTCAAAGTCTGCTTGATAATCAAAAGCCACTTGCATGGGGAATAAACCTTTTTACTTCAAAAGATAGGAATATCGTTGGTGATATTTGTATTGATGAGGATATGCTAAGACAATCATTGGAGAGATGGCCTATTTTTGAAGATAGCGGAGAAGCTATTTATGAAATAAGGCGCGATGACGAAAATGGTTATTATCTTGTGAATAACGAAAGAAATAAGCCAATTTTTGAAGTCTTTCTCAATAAAGTAAGCGACGCGATTCATAGGAAAGAGTATGAACTTGATCTTAGTAATGATCCCGAATGCTATATAAGACTGACTCCTACTGATCAGGATATGGCTGTTAAGGAGCTGTTCGAAAAGCTTGATGTGCTTCAAAACCATAATATGTCTATTTCCATGTTGGATAAAAGCATTAGCTTTTCCGGTAAGGAAATGGCTGATTATGCTGTTACTTTGAAGGATATGGATAAAGCAAAGGATGAGGAAATTTCCGAGGATAATCCATCTCTTGGCAGATTCATATATGGGGATAAGGTTGGAAAATTCCCATCAGATTATGGCATAGATGGTGAATTTGTAGTTGATTCTAATGGAAATCTTATTATCAGCTGCTCCAAATTATATGATTATTATTCAAAAAAAGTAATGGAATTTGATACGGAGTATGATATAGCTGCCTATCAAAAGACAGGCCGGGGTACTATATTTGTCAGTGGAAATAAGGATGGCCAATTCTTTGATAAGGATAAAGAATTTGAGAGTTTCTTAGAAGCCTTTGCAACCGGCGAAAATGATGATCTTGTTGTTGAGGCTCCGGCTAAAAGCTTTGAGATTGATGCTAAAGAGCTGGGCAATGAATATATAATCATTGACATGGGCAAACAGCATCTTAGTTACTATAAAGACGGTAAATTAACTCTTGAATATGACGTTGTAACCGGAAATACAGGTCTTGGAAGAAGCACTCCGGTGGGATTTTTTCATGTTTACAATAAGCGATATCATACAATTTTACGTGGCGCTGACTATGCATCTTATGTAAATTATTGGCTTGGAGTTAATAAAGGAGTGGGCATTCATGACGCTACCTGGAGACGAGAATTTGGTGGCGAGATATATAAGCATTCAGGTTCCCACGGATGTATTAATTCCCCGCTTGAAAAGATGGAAATCCTCTATAACAGCGTAGAAGTGGGAGTTCCGGTACTTTTGTTTTATTAAATCATATCGAATTATTAGAAAAAATAGTTTCCGACGGGGGACTATTTTTTTATATATTTTATTACAAATATAATAAAATAACATTAATTACCGAATATATAGTTGACAAAAAAATAAAATGAGAATAGAGTGGAATAAATAATTTAAAACAATTTTGTTTTTTGAAATTTTTTTCAGGAGGGAAGAACAATGTCCAGAGTTTACAATTTTAGTGCAGGCCCCGCAGTATTGCCGGAGGAAGTTTTGAAGCAGGCAGCTGCTGAAATGCTTGATTATAATGGTTGCGGTATGTCCATCAACGAGATGAGTCACAGATCCAAGACCTTTGATCAGGTTATTCAGACAGCAGAGCAGGATATCCGTGACCTTATGAATATTCCTGATAATTACAAGGTACTTTTCCTTCAGGGCGGTGCCAGCCAGCAGTTCGCTGCAGTTCCCATGAACCTTATGCAGAATAAGAAGGCAGCATACATTGTAACCGGTCAGTGGGCTAAGAAAGCTATGGCTGAGGCTAAGAAATATGGTGAGGCTATCGAAGTAGCTTCAAGTGCTGACAAGACATTTTCTTATATCCCGGATTGTTCAGATCTGGCTATTCCCGAAGATGCAGACTATGTTTATATCTGCGAGAACAACACTATCTATGGAACCAAGTTTAAGAAGCTTCCCAATACTAAGGGTCATATCCTTGTATCAGATGTTTCCTCATGTTTCCTTTCAGAACCTGTAAATGTTAATGATTACGGTGTAATCTACGGCGGCGTTCAGAAGAATGTAGGACCTGCAGGTCTTGTAATCAGTATCATCAGAGAAGACCTTATCAGAGATGATGTTCCGGATTTCGTTCCTACAATGCTTAAGTGGAAGACTCAGGCTGACAACGGATCTCTCTACAACACACCTAACTGCTGGGCTATTTACATGTGCGGCCTTGTATTTAAATGGCTCAAGGAGCAGGGTGGTCTCACAGAGATGAAAAAGAGAAATGAAGAGAAGGCTGCAATCCTCTATGATTTCCTTGATAACAGTAAGATGTTCAAGGGCACTGTAAGAGCAGAGGACAGATCTCTTATGAACGTTCCTTTCATCACAGACAGCGAAGATCTCAATGCTAAGTTCATCGCTGAGGCTACAGCAAACGGACTTGTAAGCCTTAAGGGCCACAGATCTGTAGGCGGTATGAGAGCAAGTATCTACAACGCTATGCCTAAGGAAGGCGTACAGAAGCTTGTAGACTTCATGGAGAGTTTTGAAAAAGCAAATTCATAAGCTTAGATTTATTCGAAAACAATCCGGTAATAACCGGAATAAAACAGTGTTTAATCATGAGAGGAGAAAAAATGTTCAAATATAAATGTTTAAATCCTATCGCTAAGATTGGTCTTAATAATTTCACAGAGCAGTATGAGGCTGTTGATAACATCGATGATGCAGATGGCGTTCTTGTAAGAAGTGCCAACATGAATGAAATGATGTTTTCTGAGAACCTTCTTGCTATCGCAAGAGCAGGTGCAGGTGTTAACAACATTCCCTGTGACAGATGCGCAGATGAGGGTATCGTTGTTTTCAATACTCCAGGTGCAAACGCAAATGGTGTAAAGGAGATGGTTATTGCAGCAATGCTTATCGCATCCCGTGATATCATCGGAGGCGTTGAATGGGTTAGAGCAAATGCAGGCGATCCTGAGATTGCAAAGCTTACTGAGAAGACCAAGAAGAAGTTTGCAGGTACTGAGATTGCGGGTAAAAAGCTTGGTATCATCGGTCTTGGAGCAATCGGCGTTAGAGTAGCAAATGCAGCAAGAAATCTTGGTATGGAAGTTTATGGATATGATCCTTATCTTTCAGTAGATGCAGCATGGAGCCTTAGCTCAGATGTTAAGCACGTAACTAATGTAGATGATATTTATTCAAAGTGCGATATCATCACAATTCATGTTCCTGCCCTTGATAACACAAAGGGTATGGTTAATGCTGAGGCTATTGCCAAGATGAAGAAGGGCGTTATTATCCTTAATCTTGCAAGAGATATCCTCTGCAACGAGACTGATATTCTTTCAGGTATCAACTCCGGAAAGATCAGAAAGTATGTTACAGACTTCCCGAACACAGTAACTGCAGGTCACGACGGATGCATCGTAATTCCTCACCTTGGAGCTTCAACAGAGGAGTCAGAGGACAACTGTGCAATCAAGGCTGTAATCCAGATGAAGGATTACCTTGAGAACGGTAACATCGTAAATGCGGTAAATATGCCCAGATGTGAGATGGGAATTTGTACACTTCCCAGAATCACAATCATTCATAAGAATGTTGCAGGTATGATCGGTCAGTTCACAAATGTTATGGGTAATGCAGGCTACAACATTGCAAACATGGTTAATAAGTCTAAGGGCGATTATGCATACACAATGATTGATGTTGAGTCTTCAATCTCTGATGATCTTGTAAAGGAATGTGAGAAAATTGACGGCGTAATAAGAGTACGTGTAGTAAGAAAAGATATTTAATAAGTAAGACGTTTACAGGCGCAGGTGTAAAAGCCTGCGCCATAATTATGAAAATAAATTTTACGAGGTGAAAAAATGGCTGATGTTAGAGCATTTGCGGCTTACAGACCGAGAGTAGATATAGCAGAAAAAGTGGCAGCGCTTCCGTATGATGTTTACAACAGAGAAGAGGCCAGAGCCGAGGTAGAACGAGAGCCCCTGTCTTTTCTTGCAATAGACAGACCGGAGACTCAGTTTCCAGAAGATTACGACATGTATTCCGAAGAGGTTTATCAGAAAGCACATGATATGCTTTGGGAGAAAATTGAAGATGGGACCTTTGTACATGAGGAAAAGCCATGCTACTACCTGTATGAGCAGACTATGGACGGTAGGGTTCAGACTGGAATCGTGGCCTGCAGCTCAGTAGATGACTATGAAAACAATATAATTAAAAAGCACGAGAATACACTTGCTAAAAAAGAAGCGGACAGAATTCATCACGTTGATTCCTGTGATGCCCAGACCGGGCCTATTTTCCTTTGCTACAGAGAAAATGAAGCTATAAGAAAAGTCATGAACAGAGTTAAAGCTGAGGATAAGCCTGTATATGACTTTGTAACCAAGGACGGCATAAAAAGTAGGGTGTTTATAATTGATAGAGATGATGAGATAACCTCTATAGCTGATGCCTTTAATGCAATGGATGCTATCTATATCGCAGACGGCCATCACAGATGCGCTTCAGCTGTTAAGGTTGCAAAAAAGAGAAGAGAGGTTGATCCTGAAGCTAACGGCAACAAGGAATATGATTTCTTCTTATCGGTTCTTTTCCCTGACAGTGAGCTTATGATCATGGATTATAACCGTGTGATCAAGGATTTAAACGGAATGGCGGAGGAAGAATTCCTTGCAAAGATCGAGGAAAAATTTGATGTAGTTCCGGAAAACTCCGCTGTTAAGCCTTCGAAGAAGTGTGAGATGGGGATGCTTCTTGGTGGCAAATGGTACAGACTAAATGCCCATGAAGATATAAAGAGCAGTGATGCAGTAGACGGTCTTGATGTAAGTATTTTGCAGGACAATGTACTCACTCCTCTTCTTAACATCAGTGATCCCAAAAACGATCCCAGAATTGACTTTGTAGGTGGAATACGCGGTTTAGCAGAGCTTGAAAAAAGATGTGAAAATGACTGCGTTCTTGCCTTTGCCATGTATCCAACAGATATTCATGAACTGTTCGCAGTAGCAGATGCAGGAAGGCTTATGCCGCCTAAGTCCACCTGGTTTGAACCGAAGCTCCTCAGCGGACTTTTTATTCATTCCATTTGATTTAACCTAATGCTTAACGAAGTTCGTTTATCGCTTTATGAAAGATTTTATAAATTTTAAATGATATTTATAATTCATGCCACTTTTTTGTCAATGACAAATTAGCGGCATGAATTATTTCTTCAATAGAGTCAAAAGCCGAGGTTAAGACAAGGTATATCGGAGAATGGCTATTTAAGCCATCATCAAAGTATTATAAACAGAAATTTATAGCTTCCGGACAAAGGGGATGGTTACAATTAGATCAGTATAATTCAACAAATGAAAATGTTGTGAAGATTTACTCACCATCATTAAATTTTTTTAGTAGCCGTGAAGGGTCGTACGAAGTACGTGCTGTTGGCCCCGGAAAAGCAACCCTTGTGCATTATGAGAAAATAGATGATGTTTGGAATAAAGTCTCTGAAGATCATTACTATGTTAAAAAATATCAAAATCCTTTTGCCTTAGTCAAAGTCGGAAACATCAATATTACCCGCTATTTTGATAAAACTAATACCCCCGGCTATTGGGATAGTAGCAAATTTAAAATGATTGAAGGTAAAAAGAAAATAACGGTAAAACTTAAACCGCAATACAAATTTGCTAAAGGGGAAAAAGCTAAAAGGACTGTAAACATTACTAAAGCAGGAGGAATTTTTTTCAAAGTTGTAGACAGGAAACAGCCCAAATATGTATTTAATTTACATTATATTAGCTTGATAGATTAGATAAAAAATGAAATTGTAAAGTAGGCAAAGCTTATATCACTGTAGATAATTTCTTAATACTTATGAAAAAATAGGGTATATTTATTGACATTAGGTACATTAATGATAAGATATTTTTGCCTATAAAAGACTTTAGAGGGCTTTGTGCCAAGAATGGCACATAGCCCTTTTTCTATCTTATATATAACATGGAGGACTGGCCTGTTGAATCTTGATCGTCAGAGAAGAGCGCCTGTTTATGAAGCGCTTGAGAGATTTAGAAAACAGAGAGTGGTACCCTTTGATGTACCCGGACATAAAAGAGGAAGAGGAAACGCAGAGCTGGTGCGCTTTCTTGGAGAGCAGTGCGTTGGTATAGATGTTAACTCCATGAAGCCATTGGACAATCTGTGTCATCCCGTTTCCGTTATAAAGGAAGCGGAAGAGCTTACAGCAGATGCATTTGGAGCTGAGCACGCATTTTTGATGGTTAACGGTACCACAAGTGCTGTTCAGGCCATGGTTTTATCTTCCGTAAAGCATGGTGAGAAAATCATTATGCCCAGGAACGTGCATAAGAGTGCGATAAATGCTCTTATTCTTTGCGGTGCGGTACCTGTATACATTGATCCTAAGGTTGATACGAAGCTGGGAATTCCTCTTGGTATGGAGCTTGCGGATGTTGAGAAGGCTGTAAAGGAGAATCCTGACGCCAAGGCAATCCTTATTAACAATCCTTCTTACTATGGTATTTGTTCCAATCTTCAGGCTATAGTTGATCTTGCACATGCAAACGGAATGAAGGCTCTGGTTGATGAAGCTCATGGTACACATCTCTATTTTGGTCCTAACCTTCCTCTGTGCGGTATGAAAGCAGGCGCTGATATGGCTGCAATCAGTATGCATAAATCCGGTGGAAGCCTTACACAGAGCTCAATACTTCTTTGCGGTAAGAATGCAAACGTTGGATATATAAGCAGAATCGTAAATCTGACCCAGACAACAAGTGCAAGCTATCTCTTAATTGCCAGTCTTGATATTTCAAGAAGAAATCTTGCTCTTCACGGTCATGACAGCTTTGAGAAAGTTACAGGGATGGCAAAATATGCCAGAGAAGAGATTAATGAGATTCCAGGCTATTATGCCTATGGTCACGAGCTTATAAATGGTGGAAGTATTTATGATTTCGATGAGACAAAGCTTGTTGTCAATACAAGAGGCGTTGGCTTAACCGGAATTGAAGTATATGACCTTCTACGTGATGAATATGATATCCAGATGGAATTTGGTGATCTTTCTAACGTTATGGCGTACATTTCGATTGGCGACAGATTGCAGGATATTGAGAGACTTGCCGGAGCTTTGGCTGATATAAGAAGACTTTATTCAAAGCCTGAGCAGAGCTTTTTCTCTGCGGAGTATGTGACACCTATTGTAAAAGCAACTCCTCAGGAAGCTTTCTACGCTGAGAAAGAATCGCTTCCGATCAAGCAGACTGTTGGACGAATTTCTGCTGAGTCTGTAATGTGTTATCCTCCGGGAATACCGATCATTTCTCCGGGCGAGGTTGTTACAGAAGAAATTCTTGATTATATAATAACTGCAAAAGAAAAGGGCTGTTCAATGCAGGGACCTGAGAGTGAGGATATATCAGAGCTTCAGGTAATTAAATGATTTTCGATATAGTTGTAATATTTTGTTTGAGTCAACCTTAAAAAGGGCGTTATTATGATATTTTCTTCAAAACCGGTTATACGGTAATGATGATGAATATCATAATGACGCCCTTTATGAGTATGTCGTGAATATCAGGTCATATAAGTTTTTTACTAAAAATCTTTTATGCTGTGTTATCAAAGATTATAATGATATGGGGATATTTTCTAATAATTACTACATAAAAAGGGGAGAAAAGTAATGGGTAATGAAAAAAGTAAAACAAGAAAAGCAAGAAAAGCAACAAAACTATTCCTTCTATTAATTTCAAGTATATTCATACTGCTATTTCCAACAAAAAATGTACAAGCTGCAAGCTTTGATGAACTAAACCAATCATCCATATTTGTTAAGCAACAGAAAAACGATACTTGTACATTAGCTTCAGCTGTAATGATGGTAAGACGAGCAGCTTTGGGATCAGGCAATTCAAACTGGGCTTCCATAACTGAAAGTTCAATGCGAGGCACTGCATGGAAAGAAGGTAGTGGTCTTTATTTTAGCTTTAAATATGCAGGAATTTCAGTTAGTCATGCTAAATTAAGTGGTGGTGCTGCAAATACTAATCAGTTAATATCACTTCTTTCGGCACATCCTGAAGGTATCGTTATCTATGATCAGAATAAACCACATGCCATTCTTTTAACGGATTATACGAATGGCACATTCTACTGTGCTGATCCAGCTTCTTCAAGGCCCTCAGGCAGAATACCGATATCCAGTGCTATGATAACAATAGCAAATGCTGATGCATACTGGTATGTAACTTCACCAAAGATAAGCATAGGCGGTAATTTAATTAAATTATGGGGAATTAGTGAAAACGATGAGTTTACCGGAACAGCAAAGCTCTGGGCAAAGCGTTTCAATGATGATTCAAACCATTATGCTGTATTTTATCTTGATGGTCAGCCGATAACAGGTAATATGAGTGCCGATGCAAGTGGCTTTTTCAGTGTTGAAGTTGACACTTCAAAATATCCCAATGGCGACCACACTTTTCGTATAGTATATGCATACACTTATGGTGGAGATAGCGATCAAAGAACAATAAGATTCAAAAATGATACCAATGTTGAGCTTTGGGGCATTAATGATAATGACACATTTTCCGGAATGGCGCAGCTCTGGGCAAAAAGATATGACAATGATCCAAATCATTATGCCATTTTCTATTTGGATGATCAGGCTGTAACAGGTCATGTATCGGCAGATGCTTCAGGTTATTTCAATTTTTACCTGAATACAAATAATTATTCCAATGGTTCGCACAGACTTAAGATTTATTATGCGAATACAAGTGGCGGAGATACATCTGAACGCACTATTCGTATATCCAACAGCGCTTTTTTGAATATCACTAAGGATTCTGTCCTTGGCGGAACCAGTAAAGTGCAATTAAAGGTATACGACTATGACCAGCCTGTATCCATATATGTAGACGACTCACTTATTCAGACTGTAAATAAAGGATCTGATAATGTATGTACAGTCTGGATTGATACTACTAAGTTTTCACAGGGCTCACATAATTTACGCGCTATCGTCAATACCTCATCCGGCGAAAAAGAAATTGCAAGCTGCCAGGTAGTATTTTCACAGGATTATATTCTTGCAATTGATAACCCTTCTAAAGATGCAAACGTAAATAAAGGTGATATTTTAACAATCAGTGGTTGGTTAAACGACAACGCACAGGGTGATTTCTATATTGACGGAAACCTTATTAAGACTATTACAAAAGAGGATTTATTCTTCAGACCCGACATAGAATATACCGGTGGTTATAGTTTTACTTATAATACTGAATCTCTTAAACAGGGAAAACATGAGCTTACACTTAAATCTACAACAAATAAGAGAATTGCATCACAAACTACCACATTTTATATAATTGGTGGTAGTGAACCAGATGAAGAAAACACCTTTGAGTCGGGAACTCCTTCAAAGGAACAAGATTCATCTGCATCAACACAGGCAGACAATACAAGTGTATATGCGACTCAGGGAGAGACATCAGAACAAATTGATTCTACACTAAAAACGACCACACTTAAGAAGCTCAAGACCGGTAAAAAGTCGATTGCTATTACTTGGAAGAAGATTACAGCTAAGGAAATTAAAGGTTACGAAATCCAATACAGCACAGACAAGAATTTCAAGAATGATGTCAAGACTGTAACTATCAAGAAAACAAAGACCATTTCAACGAAAATAAAAAAGCTTAAATCCAAGAAGAAATACTACGTAAGAATCCGCACATATAATAAGTCAGGAGCAGCTAAAGTATACTCAAATTGGAGTAAAGTAAAAAGTGTAAGGGTTAAATAAGATTAGTATTTTTCAATAGTTAAGGAGCCTCAATTTTTGAGGCTCCTTTCTTAACAACTCATTGACTTTTCGGATTGACGTATGTAATCTTAAATTGCAAATTATGCGCGATTAGCTATGTTTTGCATATGATTATGAAAAAAATGGAGATTAGAGATTATGGCTGAAATGGATTATTGGTTTAGCGATATGCATACAAATAATGTAAAGATAAGCATTCGTCTTGCAAAGCAGCTTTTCTCCGGTTCAAGCGAGTTTCAGAGAATAGATGTATTTGATTCACCTGAATTTGGCAAGTTTCTTACTTCCGACGGTAACATTATTTTTTCTGAAAAGGACGAATTCCCTTATGATGAGATGATAGTTCACGTGCCCATGGCTGTTCATCCCAAGGTTCAAAGGGTTCTTGTGCTTGGCGGAGGAGATGGAGGCGTAGCCAGAGAGCTCAGTCACTATGACGAGATCAAGGTTATAGATGTGGTTGAGCCGGACAGCATGTTTGTGGATGTGTGTAAGCAGTATTTTCCTGATAATGCCTGCGGCCTTGATGATGACAGGGTTCATATCTATTACCAGGATGGTCTTAAATATCTCAGAAAATGTGAGGATATGTACGACCTCATAATTAATGATGTAACGGAGCCTCTTGGTCACGAGGCAGGGCTTTTTACCAAGGAATTTTACGGAAGCTGCTACAAGGCTCTTCATGATGACGGAATCATGGTATATCAGCACGGAAGCCCCTTCTATGACGAAGATGAGGAGAGCTGCAGAGCTATGCACAGAAAGGCATATAGAGTTTTCCCTATTAACAGGGTTTATCAGGCTCATATTCCTACCTGTCCTGCAGGATACTGGCTGTTTGGTTTTGCAAGTAAAAAGTACCATCCTCTCAAGGACTTTAATCCTGACAGATGGGAAGAGAGAAATATAAAGACCTGGTATTATACAACGCATCTTCACAAGGGAGCTTTTATGCTGCCTAAGTATGTAGAGGACCTTCTTCAGGAAGAAGAGGATATGTCTAGATAACCCCTCATCCGCCCTACGGGCACCTTCTCCCCAGAGGGGAGAAGGCAATAATAGTCTTCCCCCTCTGGGGGAAGGTGGCGCGAAGCGCCGGATGAGGGAAAATTAGGAGGATTAAAAAATGAGTAGATTATTAGTTATTGGCTGCGGCGGAGTTGCACAGGTTGCAATCCAGAAATGTGCGCAGAACAGCAAGGTTTTCACAGAGATGTGCATTGCTTCAAGAACAGTTTCCAAGTGTGATGCACTTAAGGAGAAGCTTGAGAAAGCAGGAACACCTGTAAAGATTACTACAGACACAGTTAACGCTGATGATGTTGAGGATATCAAGAGAGTAATAAACAACTATAAGCCCGATGCGGTTCTTAACGTTGCACTTCCTTATCAGGATCTGACAATCATGGATGCCTGTCTTGAGTGCAAGGTTGATTATATCGATACAGCAAACTATGAGCCTGAAGATACCGACGATCCGGAGTGGAGAGCTATTTATGAAAAGCGCTGCAAGGAGAAGGGATTCACAGCTTACTTTGATTACAGCTGGCAGTGGGCTTATTTTGACAAATTTAAGGATGCAGGTCTTACAGCTCTTCTCGGAACAGGCTTTGATCCCGGCGTAACATCAGTATTTACAGCTTACGCTAAAAAGCACTATTTTGATGAAATTCACTATATCGATATCATGGACTGCAATGGCGGTGATCACGGCTATGCCTTTGCAACAAACTTTAATCCCGAGATCAATCTTCGTGAAGTAAGTGCAAACGGAAGCTACTGGGAGGATGGTCACTGGGTTGAAACAAAGCCCATGGAGATCAAGAGAGAATATGATTTTGCTCAGGTTGGAAAAAAGGATATGTACCTTCTTCATCATGAGGAGATCGAGGCTCTTGGAAGAAACTTCCCTGAGGTAAAGAGAATTCGCTTCTTTATGACCTTCGGACAGAGCTATCTTGATCATATGAGATGTCTCGAGGATGTTGGTATGTTATCAACAAGCCCTGTAATGTTTGAGGGAAGAGAAATTGTTCCTATTCAGTTCCTTAAGGCTCTTTTACCTGATCCTGCAAGCCTTGGTCCCAGAACTGTCGGAAAGACTAACATTGGATGTATTTTCCGCGGAATCAAGGATGGCAAAGAGAGAACAATTTACATCTACAATGTATGTGATCATCAGGAATGCTATAAGGAGCTTGGAAGCCAGGCAATAAGCTATACAACAGGTGTTCCGGCAATGATCGGAACAGCTCTTGTAGTGACCGGACAGTGGAAGAAGCCCGGTGTATTCACTACAGACGAATTTGATCCGGATCCGTATATGGAGATGCTTAATGAATACGGACTTCCTTGGGTTGTGGAAGAAAATCCGGTTCTTATCGATTAAATTTATACTTTCCATACCGTAAAGGGGTCCGGTATGGAAAGCATTAAATATTAAAAAACTTTGGGGAAAGTGTGGAGGAAAGATGAAGAAAAGTGGGGCTTTTATAAGCGCGTTGGCAGTTTGCCTGACGTGCTTATTTGTGGGCGTTGATGTTTATGCAGAGGAAGATGCTTCTGCATTGGAACCGGTAGCTGTATTAAGCGAAGCCGGCGAGGTTACCGCATCCGGTGAATGTGGTACAAATGTGAAATGGACTTTTTCTGACGAAGGAGTTCTTACAATAGGTGGTACAGGAGATATGTCAAGTTATAGCAATGCGTCAAATGTACCATGGAAGGATAGCAGTTCTCTTATTAAAAGCGTTGTTATTAAAGACGGAGTTACTTCTGTTGGAAACAGAGCTTTTATGTCATGTACAGAATTAAAAACAGTAAGTTTTGGTTCTGATATCAAAAAAATCGGAGACTATGCATTTTACGATACAGGTCTCGAGTCATTGATTATTCCTAAAAACGTGAATTCTATAGGCGCTTATGCCTTTGGAAAATGTCAGTCACTGGAACAGGTAACTGTTTCGGAGGGTGTATCCGAAATTAAATCCAATGCTTTCATCAATGATACAGCTCTTTCAAAGGTTGTCCTTGGTGAGGGTATTGTAACAATCGGTAGCAGTGCATTTAATAGTTGTACAGCTCTTACGGAAATAACAATTCCTTCTACTGTTACAAGTGCCAGCACTGCTTTTAGTGGCTGCAAGAATTTATCGAAGATAGTATTCGCGGATGGTATTAAAAAGATTCCTAACAGCATTTGTTACAATTTATCCGGGGTTACAACCGCGGTAATCCCCGATTCTGTTACTGAAATTGGATCAGAGGCCTTTAGAAGTACAGGACTTACCGGTATCACATTGCCGGAAGGATTAACAACAATAGGTAATAATGCATTTTTTGATTGTAAAAACATACAGTCTGTAAAGCTTAATGAGAATATCACCAACATTGGAAGTTATGCATTTGATCAAACAGGAATAGCTGAAATAGTTATTCCCAAAAGTGTAACTTCACTTGGAACATATGTATTTGCAAATTGTAAGAGTCTTAAGAAAGTAGAATTTGAGGGAACAATTACTTCTATTCCTAATTATGCATTCCAGAACTGTAATTTGCTTTCTGATATTAATTTCAATGAAGGCCTGACAAGTATAGGAAGCTATGCATTTTATTACAACTCTTCATTGACTGAGATTGTACTTCCCAATGGTGTTACCAGTGTGGGCAGCTATGCCTTTTCAGGAGACACAGCTATTACAAAGCTCGTTTTACCTGAGGGACTTACAACTCTCGGAAGCAACGCTTTTGGCGATTGTAAGGGCCTTACTGAGATTACCATACCTTCAACATTAACAAGTGCAAGTCTTTCCTTTAACGGTTGTACTAATCTGACAAAAGTGCAATTTACGGAAGGAACCACAAAAATTGCAAAAGGTCTTTTCTACAATATGAAAAATCTTGTAAGCGTTCAGATTCCTGATACGGTTACTGAGATTGGACAGGAAGCTTTTAGAAATACAGGACTGACGAGTGTTGAATTGCCTTCAGGGGTAAAAACAATCGGTGAAGCTGCCTTTTGCGATTGTGCTGCCATGGAAAAGATTCAGCTTCCGGAGAATCTTACAAGTATTGGAGATTATGCTTTCCAAAATACAGGAATTACAGAGGTTAAAATACCTGCAGGCGTAACTTCGATCAGTAACTATTTATTTAAAAACTGCGGTAATCTTACAAAAGTTACTTTTAACGGAAATATTACTAAAATTGGCAACTACGCTTTTCAAAACTGTAAGCTGCTTGCTGATATCAAACTATCAAGTGGTCTTACAAGTGTTGGAAACTATGCATTTTCAGGAGATGCAGCAATTACAGCTATTGATTTACCGGAGGGATTGTCTTCACTTGGTAGCAGAGCTTTCGAATACTGTACCGGACTGACCTCGGTTGTAATTCCCAAATCACTGACAACTGCTTCAGGTGCATTTTACGAGTGTAAAAATCTTACAAAGCTCACTTTTGCAGAGGGAACAACTATAATAGCAACAGGTGTCTGCAGTGATATGAAGTATCTGACTAAGGTTGATATCCCCGGAACAGTAACCGAAATTGGAGACAGTGCATTTAGCGGATCCGGATTAACAGAGGTTGTACTTCATGAAGGTGTAACAAAAATCGGTAATTCCGCTTTCAAAAGCTGCAAAGAGCTTGTAAAGGCAGAAATACCTGCAGGTGTAAAAGAATTAGGAAATTACGCTTTTTACTTGGATTCAAAACTTGAAACAGTAAATCTTCCGGATTCTATTACAAGTATCGGTGAATATGCTTTTTACGAGGATTCACTGGCAAGAATAGAGAGACTTCCTAAAAATCTTACTACGATTGGCAGAAATGCATTTTACAGATGCAATAACCTGCTTGAGGCAGAGTTTGGAAACTCGATAACTTCTATACCTCAGTATGCTTTCTATGAGTGCAAGGCAATTAAGAGGATACATATTCCGGACAATGTTACAAGCGTTGGCGATTCTTGCTTTTACGGCTGCGAAAATGTAACAGGCATTACATTGGGAAATGGATTGACTAAGATTGGTGGAAGCTCCTTTGCCCGTTGCAGCAAAATAACAAAGATCACCATTCCGAGAAATCTGTCAGATGCCGGCACCAGTCAAAATGGACCGTTTTATGATTGTACAAATCTGAAAACTGTAACAATAGCAGATAGATCAAGGTCAATCGCGCCTTTTCTTTTCAGCAACTGTAAATCAATAGAAAAGGTAGAGATACCCGATTCTGTAACTAGTATCGGTCAGTACGCCTTTTACAAATGTGCAGGTGTTGATAGCTACGATATTTCGAAAAACCTGATGAGTGTCGGAAATTACGCATTTTATGGTAATGCCGGTATTACTAAAATGGAATTTTCGGATAAGCTTTCAGAAATCGGAAACAGTGCATTTGAAGGTTGCAGCAGACTTTCTACTGTAACACTTGGCAAATCTCTTGTGACAATACCTTCAAAGGTATTCTATGGAACAGCAATTGAGGAGGTTGAGCTTCCCTATTGTGTAAGCTCCATTGGCGCAAATGCTTTTTCAAATAATAGTGCGCTTAAGAAGATTACAATATACGGATTTACATCAAAGATTGAATCCTCTTCATTTAATCAGACAGGGCTTATAATTTATGGTTCAACAGGAAGTGTTGCGGAAACCTATGCTTCAAATAAAGGCTATACGTTTATTCCGGTATCAAATGTAAAAGGTCTTGAAATAAATGTTAAGGACCTTATTCTTGCAATCGGAGAAGAAAGCGTTATCTGTGCAGAGCTTAAGCCTAAGGAAGTCATGGATATCGTTCAGTGGTCAACTGATGCTGAAAGTATTGTAAGCGTTCAGCAGGATCCTTACGATCCGGCAGTCCTGAAGGTTAAGGGAGTTAAGTCAGGTGAAGCAACAATAACTGCAAAATGCGGAGGCTATTCCAAGAGCTGCACCATAAAAGTAGAAAACTGCGTAACAGAAATTAAGCTTAATACAAATGTGTACAGCTTTACAGAATTTGGTAAGAAATACAAGCTGTCAACTACTATTAAACCAAGTAATGCAGATAATAAGACAATTATCTGGAGCAGCTCCGACAGCTCGGTTGTTACGGTAGATGCTACCGGTTACATGACATCGGTAGGAAACGGCTCTGCAAGAATCATAGCAACAGACGTTTCAGGAAGAATAAAAGCTTATTGTAATGTAACGGTATCCACACCGGTGGCTGCGACTTCGATAAGTATTGATCCCAAGGAGATTCTGCTGACAGGTGGAAGCAGACAGCTGAGTGCTGTTATAGCTCCCCTCGACACAACAGAGAAGCAGATTACATGGTCTTCATCCGATGAAGGTATTGCAACTGTAGATGAAAAGGGTGTTGTAAGACCCGTAAGTGAAGGTGTTGCGATCATTACTGCAACTCATAATGCACGCGGATTTTCATCTGATTGTAAGGTTACAGTCAAGGATGTAAATGTACCTGTAAGCGGAATTGCCATGAGTGAAAACAATATTGATCTTAACAAGGCAACAGGCTCTGTTAAGCTTTCAGTATCTGTTATTCCTGCAAACGCAGATATACAGGATATAGTTTGGACATCAAGTAACACAGATGTAGCAACTGTAAGTGATGATGGTACTGTTACCGCAGTAGAAAACGGAAGCACTACTATTACAGCCAAAACAATTGATGGCGGTCATATCGCTGTATGCTATGTGAATGTTGTAAGCCTTGTTGATGAAATTAAGCTTACTCAGAATGACGTAATATTGGCAGTAGGAAGTACAATTAAGCTTAGCTCGACTGTCAATCCGGCTACGGCAGCGGATACATCTGTAAGATGGTACTCATCAAACAAGACAATTGCTGATGTAAATGAATCAGGTAATGTGACAGCCATTAAATCAGGTATTACTTATATAAGATGTAAGGCAAACGATGACAGCGGTGTGATGGCATCCTGCAGAGTAACAGTCGTTGACGCGGCTACCTATAATGAAATGATGAATGGTAATTCAGGTAGCGGAAGTAAGGATATTGAAGGTGAGAAGGTTGAAGGAGAGACATTACTTGGAAAAGCTGTGATCACTCTTGCAGAACCTATGCTTCAGTCTGTATTACTTCATTGGAATGCTTTACATGGAGCAGATGGATATGAACTTCAATACTCTGCAAATCCTGCTTTCCCGGATGCAAACAGCTTATATATCAGTGGAGAAAGCAGTATTCAGGAAAGAATTCCTGCTCTTAGCTTAGGTACTACATATTACTTCAGAGTAAGAGGATATAAGACAGTAACCAACGGCGCATCAAGTCACGTATATACCGGTGAGTGGTCTGATACTTTAGCAGGAACAGCCGGAAATCCGGAAGTTGACAAATGCAGTATTAAGAGTCTCAAGGCCACAGGAAAGACACTGACTGTGACTTGGAATAAAGCCAAGAGTGCTGATGGATTTGAAATATCATATTCATTATCCAAGGACTTTAATAAAGCTAAGACAGTTACCGTCAAGAATAGCGGTACTCTTAAAAAGCCTTTGAGTAAATTGAAACAGGGCAAAAAGTATTATGTAAGAATAAGGGCGTTCAGAAATATAACCGTAAATGGTGCAAAACAGAAGGTATACGGAGAATGGTCTGCGGTTAAGAGTAAGAAGGTCAAAAAAGGAGGAAAGTAATGAAAGCAAGGAAGGGGATACTGGCAATAATAATGTCAGTAATGATGGTCAGCTCGATCATTCCTGTTTCCGGTATTTCTGTAAATGCTGAATCTGCAGCAGAGGAAATACTTGAAGTTCGGGATGAATCAGCAGACCTTGAATCAGCGGAGCCTTCGGATTCTGCCGGTTCAGAGGAAACAGTTAGTGATGCAGCTACAGAAGGAAAAACTGTAGAGATATCAGATGATAGTTCAGACTCTGAGATCGCAAGTGATAATGCTAATGTTGCTGATACTACAGAGGTTACAGCTGATGATTCATCAGCTGTGAGCCCAGAAGATGCATCAGCAGGAAAATCAGAGGATGAAAAGACTGATTCTGTTACAGATGATTCTTCTGAATACGCAGACTCTGAAAAAACAGAGTCTGCCGATAATGCTACAAATGAGAAATCTGTAGAAGAAAAATCTCAGGATTTTGATTCTTCTATTTTTGAAAAATCAAATGAGGAGCTTACAGAAGAAGAGATTGAAGCTATCAGAGCTACAGATGTAGACGTACCTGGCGGTGACGCTGAGGTTATCGATGTAGAGGCGACAGATATTTACGATGACGTAGAGTTATCTCCCGAATCAAGGAATGTACCGCCGGATAAAAAAGCAAAAGATGAATCTCATGAGCTTGTTCTTCTACTTGATGTATCTGGAAGTATGTCCGGTAAGCCCATGACTGAAATGAAAAAGGCCTGCAATAACTTTATTTCTGAGATACTTGAGCAGGATCCTGATTCAGGAATAGGTATTGTGACCTTTGCAAGTAACGTTCATGCATATACCTTCCAGGGCAGTCATTTTTCAAATAACGAATCGCTCCTAAAAAGTGTTATAAACGGCCTTACTGCAAGTGGAAATACAGCTATGTATGACGGTATGGTAAAGGCTGATGAAATACTTTCGAACGAAGGAACAGCTAAACGTAAGTATATTATTACAATGGCGGATGGTCTTCCAAACTCAGGATATTCTTTCAGTGGAAGCGGTGCCAGATTCCCCGGACATTCACATGAATCCGGTGTTTACAAATTCTTTGAATCAATTGAGAGTGGCTACGAAATGTATTCACTAGGATTTTTCCATGGATTAAACGGCTCTACAAAAGAATTTGCTGCAGAATTTATGGAATCCATTTCCAACAGGGCATATTTCGAAGTAACAAACGCAGACCTGATTTCTTTTACCTTTGAAGAAATTGCGATGGATATTAATTCCGAGCAGTTAAAGCTCAGCCAGACAAGTCTTGCAATGGCTGTTGGCGACAGCAAAGAGCTGACTCTTGAATTTACTGAAAAATACAACAACCCCGACAAAACTGTAATATGGGGAAGCAGCAACAATAATATTGCCAAGGTTGATAAAGGCGTAGTTACAGCTATTAAAGAAGGTGAGTGTATTGTAACAGCTACAGCAGGCGGTTATGTTGCCGTATGTAACGTTACTGTTACCAAGGGGCCTGCAAAGCTTGGTAAAAAGATACTCACTATTCACAAAAATAAAAATAAGCAGACAAAGAAGCCTGAGTATGTACTTGCTAAGGATGCAGAGGTGCTTTATGAAGGACAGACCTTCAAGGCAAATTCCAATGGTGTTGTTACTATTCAGGCTGTCAGTGATACCGGTGATGTAACGGTAATGCTTGAGGGATATCGTTCAAGAGTCTTTGATATATCTGAACTTGGAGATTCAGAGGATATTTACCTTCAGAAGGAAACTGACAATCCGATTATAAATTCTGTTTATATCGGAAGTAAGGATGTACTTGTAGATGAGCTTGATATTGATCCTCTTAAAACAACTGAAACAGAGATTGTAGCGGATGTTGACTGGGGAAAAAGCTCATGCGACAGTCTTATCCTTTCACAGGATGCTGTATCCCTTGCTTTTGATAATGGCAAAATAAATGCAGTACTTAAGGATAAAGGATTTGATACATCAAAAACAATTTATATAACAGCCAAGGATAAAGCCGGTAAATCCACAAAGATGAAGCTGCAGTTAATTGCTACTTCAAACAAAATTCTTAACGGACTTGATGGCTTTAATGTAAGCCTTGGACGAGGCGACCTTAGCTTTAGCTGTCCTGAGAACTGGTTCATCATAGGTGGACAGAAGATTAAGATTGATATCGATAAATTAGACAAATGGGACATTCCGATAAATGTTTCCGTGGATGGTGATATCGTTCAGGTTTCAGGTGGTATTGATGTTGCCGGTATAGAGAAGAAAAAGAAAACCAGCGGAAAGACAGTACTTTCCAAGGAAGATGAAAAGCATAATGTCTTCAAGGATATAAAAGAGGCTTTAACAAAAAAGACTGAAAAAGAGGTTAAGGAAAGCGCAAAGTCACTTAAAGAGAAGTACAAGGATGCAATCCGTAAGCCTACAGTCAGCTTCGGTGTATCCGGTGATTTTTCAATACTCTTTTATATAGAGGGATACGTTGACAGCAACGGTAAGGTTCAGTTTTTGGATGGTAAGGTATGCCTGTGTCCGGAAGTAGGTGTTAACTGGGACGGACAGTTTGCTATAGGTCCTGTTCCCTGCTATTGGGAAGCTGCAATAAAGGGTGCTATAGAGGCAACCTTAAACCTTAAAAAGAATCAGCTTGCAAACAATTATATTCCTGATGGTTCTATAGAGCTTGCTATCACAGGTGAAGCTGGAGCCGGTCTTGGTGTAAAGAAGCTTGCATCAGTGGGAGGCGGAGCATCACTGAAGTTTAAGCCGAAGGTTAATTTCTATTCTACAAGGAACCCTGATGGTACCGTATATATCGGACTTAATGGTTACTTTAAGCTGACTTTATTTGCTTTGGAATATCGACATGATTTTGATCCGATAGATAAAACCTGGCCTTTTGAAAGCTCAGGTACAAAAAATGCAGCAGCACCTAAAGCGCTTAATATGATACAGGAAAGCATGTATGATGCGGATCTGTATCACGTTGCAGATGTATCTTACCTTGGCGGCGAGAGCATACAGATAGAATCAAGAAATGCCGCTGCAGCTCCAAATGAGCTTGAAAACGATATCTATGCAGCTATTACTGATACACTTCATAAGAACAGCTATTTAGACAGCCAGCCTCAGATGGTAAGACTCAGCGGTGATACCAAGCTTGCAGTATGGCTTGATGCTGACAACAGCGGTGTGAACAGTCTTAAGCTTACTTACTCATATTTTGATGGAAATAAGTGGAGCGATCCTGCTGCAGTTGATAATGACGGAACACCCGATAATGCACCTGTTCTTTGTGTAAAGGACAACAGAGCCTTTGTAATCTGGCAGAATGCAGAGAGAGAATTCGCCGCAGATGATACCTTGGATAAGCTTGCTCCAAACATGGGAATTAAGGTAGCTGAATTTAAGCCTGCTTTACTTCAGTTTGATGTGGAGAAGCTCTCTGAGAACAGTGGTTATCTTGATATGATGCCTCAGATTCAGTATGCAGGTGATACAGTTGTTGCTGCCTGGATCGAAAACAGTAATAATAACTGGTTCAGTGCAGAAAAAGATAACAAAATAATGACAAGTGTATTTGACGGATCTACCTGGAGTACACCTGAAGTAACTGTTACAGGTGCAGGTTCTGTGAATTCACTTGCTGTTGATTACAGAAATGGTAAGGTTTACGCAGTATACAGCGAGGATATGGACCAGAACCTTGATACAATCGAGGATCTTGAGTTATGTGTAAATGGTGTAAGAGCTACATCTAACGAAACGATGGATTCAGCCGTTTATATTAAAGACCATGTTCTGTACTGGTACAGTGATTCTAAGATAATGGTTTCAGAGGTAGGAGATTCACTTAACCCTCAGTCACTTATGGGCGGAGATGTAACAATACCTACTGATCAGTTCCGTATTCTTGAGAATGGGGAAGATAAAGCCGTTATTTTTGCAGGTGCACACAAATCTGCAAGCGATATTTACGGTATTTTCAGACAGGACGATAATACCTGGGGATATCCTATAAGACTTACAGCACGTAATAATTCAATTCAGCAGTTTGATGGAATCTGGGATGGAGATAACCTTGTAATGCTTTGCAACGAAGTAAAGGTTAATGATCCTGAGGCTGACCCTGTTGAAACGAATTATGGTCAGTCTGACCTTGTCGTTATGCAGTATAACATCAAAGAATCACTTGCTCTTAATGATGTATCATATATTGACAGTGATATAGCCCAGGGAAGCGCACTTCCTATCACACTTTCCGTTACAAACAATGGTGTTAAGCCTGTAAGCGGTGTTCATGTTGAGCTGCTTGATGAAAGCGGAAATACTGTAGACAGTCTTGATGTTAATACCAGAATAATGTCCGGTAATTCTGCTAATGTTGATTATGGCTATGTTGTAAAAGCTCAGGATATAGGAAAAGAATACACAGTTAAGTGCACTCCAATTGGAGGAAGCAATACCGGATATGCAGAGAATACAGCCAAGGTAAGCTTTAGCTATGAGGATATTGCTATTGATAACTTAAGCTGGGAATTCGGTGAGAAGGCAGATGATTCTGAAGAGACTGATATAGTTATAAGCTGCGCTGCACAGAATCTTGGCTATTCCGCTAAGGATAATGTAAAGGTTACTCTTTATGATGTTCCTAAGGCCATAGACGAAGAAAGCGGCGAAGAAATCGTTGATTTCAATAATAAAGTCCTTGCGGCTGAAGAGAATATCGGTACCTTAAGTGCACTTGATCAGAAGGCTGTACAGTTCCGTGTTCCTGTTCCGGAAGAATTTGACTATCAGAAGCTTTATTACGCAGAAATTACCTGTGATAATGAAGAGGGAAGCAGCGGAAATAACAGCGGATACCTTTCAGTAAGGGAAGCAGAGAACTACTCATTAGACAGAACTATTGTTGATCTTAGCGTATATGATGTTGCTACCGAGTTCGAGGCAGGAAGTTCATGGAATTACAACAGCGCAAAGGTATTGGCAAGCTATGATGACGGATCATGTGCAGAGGTTGATGCTACAATTGATGCATCAGAAGTGAACATCGGTGTTGCCGGCACTTATACTATGCATGTTACATCCGATGGATTTACCAAGAACATTGGAATTATTGTAAGGGAAAAGAAAAATCCCGGTGCCACAATCGTAGTTTCCGGAGAAGACAAGGCTGTAGAAAAGGTAAGCAATCATGCGCCTGTTGGCAGCAATACAATTGTAGATAATATTATCTATGAGGTAATTGAAACCGGTGATGTACGAAAAGTAAAGGTTTCAGGTCCCACTGATAATACTCTTACAAGTGCTGACATAAAGTCTTCAGTAACAATACAGAACGAAGAGTTTACTGTTGTAGCAATTGGTGACAATGCATTTAAGGATTGTACAGGACTTAAGAGTGTTGCCCTGTCTGATACCATTGAGGAGATTGGTGACAGTGCATTTAGCGGATGCTCTTCACTTAAGAAATTTACTATAACTGCAAATGTTAATAAGATAGGCAGGAAGGCATTCTATAATGCATCAGCTCTTAAGAAGGTGACAATTAAGTCAACAAACCTTACACTTAAGAATGTAGGAAGCAAGGCATTTTCAAAGGCCGGAAGCGGCAACTACAAAAAGCTTAAGGTAAAGGTGCCCAAGAAGAAGCTTGCATTATACAAGAAGATTCTTAAGAAGAAGGGATTATCTTCTAAGGCTAAAGTACAAAAGTAAGAGGAACACTTAATGAATAAAGACTTTGAGAATAATATAGATTCCGATATACCGGAGATTAAATGTAAGGCAGCTGTGCTGAATAAGGTAATGATATTTTTACTGATTGTTTTTTCGGTTTTTGCAGGTATATTTTGCTATATTTTCTTAAAGTACTTTATTCTGGGAAGTGAACTGTCCGGGATAAAGCTTGTAACTATGGCCATTCTTGTGCTTTCATTTGCGGTTCCGATCTGGGGAGCGATTTTTGTAAAGCATAAATACGATGTGGTTTACGAGAAAGGTGAAGATTTAAGGGGCAAAATTCTGGGATATATAAATGACGAGTATTATATAAACGGAGAGCCTGCTAAGATTTTACGAATTCTGATCGATGATGATAAAGGGAAAAGAATCATCAGATATAATACAGGTCAGACAGAAGAGTTATATCCTGTTGGAATGAACGTTCATCTTAAATTGTACAAGGGATGGTTCAGAGTTTGTGATGAATAACCAAAAAGAGCTGCACACTTTTTAAGTGGCAGCTCTTTTATCATCTAAGAATTTTCTTGACTTATTCTTTAAACACTTTGCTGAGCGCTCTCATTACATCGCTTGAGAGGAAGGGCTTAATAACGAAATCCTTGGCACCTTTTTTCAGGGCAAGCACAATCATTGGCTCCTGCTTTTGGTCGGAGCACATGATAACATTAGCCTTGGGATCTATTTCCATAACCTGTGTAAGAGCATCTATTCCGTTCATTACAGGCATATTAATATCAAGAATGAGAAGATCAGGCTTTTTCTCTTTATACTGATCAACAGCCTGCTGACCTGTGGTTGCTTCTCCTACGATTTCATATTTTTCTTTATCAAGAGAGGATTTAAGCATTTCTCTCATGAATGTGGTGTCATCTGCTATAAGAATTCGTTTACGCATATTTACCCCCGTATGCTAGAATACGTTAGTAGGTTATCATTTTTTATATAATAATTATTGCAACAAATCGGTACAATGTTCAATAAAAAATCGTTACAAATTTATTAATAAAAAATAAACTTTACAAAGGAATTTCTATGGATCAACAATTTGAAAGATTACAGAATTTAATAGGACGGGAATCTCTTGAAAAGCTGAAGGCAGTAAGGGTAGCGGTATTCGGAGTAGGCGGTGTAGGCGGCTATGTCTGTGAAGCACTGGTCAGAAGCGGCGTCGGAGCCTTTGATCTTATTGACAGTGATACGGTTGCGGAAAGTAACCTTAACAGACAGATAATTGCGCTTCACAGCACTGTTGGCGAAGATAAGGTCGATGTAATGAAAAGGCGAATGCTGGATATAAATCCCGAGGTGAAGGTTGAGGTACATAAATGCTTCTATCTTCCTGAAAATGCTGATGACTTCGATTTTTCAAAGTACGACTATATCGTTGATGCAGTGGATACAATTACAGCTAAGATAGAAATCATTAAGAGGGCAAAGGAACAGGGAATTCCCATAATAAGCGCTATGGGTGCGGGAAATAAGCTTGATCCTTCAAGGTTCAAAGTAGCGGACATATATAAAACAAGTGTCTGCCCTTTGTGCAGAGTCATGCGAAGAGAGCTTAAAAAAAGGAATATTAAAAATCTCAAGGTAGTATATTCGGATGAGGAGCCTATTGAGAGTAAGCTTTATGATGAGGAGCGCCACAAGGCGATTCCCGGTAGCAGTGCCTTTTGTCCATCTGCCTGCGGCCTTGTAATTGCCAGCGAGGTTTTTAAGGATCTGATTAACAAGTAATAAGTGTGACATTAAATCATGCACTGAATACTTGAAATATTTTAATAAGCAATAAGGATTTACAAAAATGAGATTTGAGGAACTAAAAACACCTGTTTATGTAATAGATGAATCAAGGCTTGAGGAAAACTGCAGAATACTAAAGGAAGTACAGGATAAGTCGGGAGCTAAAATACTGCTTGCTCAGAAGGCATTTTCTGCCTACAGCACCTATCCTTTAATTGCAAAATACCTAACCGGAACCACAGCCTCAGGACTTTTTGAAGCAAAGCTTGCCTATGAGGAGTTTCACGAAGCAGGGAAGAAGAATGATAAAGAGGTTCATGTATTCGAACCGGCTTTTAATGATGATGAAATCGAAGAAGTATGCAATATCGCTGACCACATCGTATTTAATTCAATTAATCAGCTTGAACATCACAGAAAAGCATGGGAAAAGGCCGTAAATGAAGGAAAGCTGTCTGTAGGACTGCGCACTAATCCTGAGTTTTCGACACAGGAAGGACATGAAATCTATGATCCCTGCGCACCGGGGTCAAGGCTTGGTATAAGATTTTGCGATATGCCGGAGGAATTGCCCAAAGGAGTGGAGGGACTTCATTTTCATACGTTGTGTGAACAGGGATTCGAACCCTTGAGAGATACCTTCAAGGCCTTTGAAGACAGATTTGGCAAATATCTTGGAAAAATAAAATGGCTTAATCTTGGCGGTGGTCATCATATTACAAGAGCTGACTACGACAGAGACGGCCTTATAGAGCTGATTAAATATATTAAGGCTACCTACAGTATTGATCTCTACCTTGAACCGGGGGAGGCTATTGCTTTAGATGCCGGATATCTGATAACCACGGTAATGGATATAGTAAATACTGAAAAATATCCTGTGCTCATCCTTGATACTTCTGCTGCCTGCCACATGCCGGATGTACTTGAAATGCCTTACAGACCGCCTCTTAGACATAGCGGTGAGGCAGATGAAAAGAGCTATACCTATAGGCTTTCTTCAAGGACCTGCCTTGCGGGAGATGTAATCGGTGACTACAGCTTCGATAAAGAAGTTAATATAGGTGACCGTCTTGTGTTTGAGGATATGGCAATTTACAGCATGGTCAAAAACAATACCTTTAACGGAATGCCGCTTCCGGACATAGCGGTGATGCATGATGAGGACAGATGCGAAATAGTTAAACATTTTGATTACTCGGATTTTAAAATGAGACTTTAAATGAAAAATATATGAATGGAATTACTTAATTTATATTAATTCAAATTACATACAATTTTTTATGTATATTAGGTCTTTTATATGTTAGAATCTTATGCAGTATAAACGGAGGTAGAAATACAATGAAAAATGTTACAGTTTTGGATCATCCTTTGATCGAGCATAAACTTTCAATTCTCAGAGATAAGCACACAGGAACTAAGCTTTTCAGAGAGCTTGTTAGCGAGATCGGCGCATATCTTATCTATGAGGCGATGAGAGATGTTGCTTTGGAAAAGGCCACTGTTGAGACACCTTTGAAGACTATAGAGATGGGCAGACTTAATGAGGATAATTATGCTTTTGCTCCTATTATGAGAGCTGGTATGGGTATGCTCGACGGTGTACTTAAGGTTATCCCTAATGCGAAGATTGCTCATGTAGGTATGTACAGAGATGAGACAACCTATGAGCCTGTTAATTACTTCTTCAAGGCTCCCGAGGATATCGGAGACAGAGAAGTTATTATTCTTGATCCCATGCTTGCAACAGGTGGTTCAGCCTGCGATGCAATCGAGCTTTTCAAGAATAAGGGCGTTCAGAAGATGCGTTTTATCTGCCTGATTGCTGCCCCTGAGGGACTTGAGAAGGTTACTTCTGAGCATCCTGATGTACCGATTACATGTGCTCATATTGATGATTTCTTAAATGAGAATCGTTATATCGTTCCCGGTCTTGGTGATGCCGGCGACCGTATCTTCGGTACAAAGTAAGATGTGAGATTTAAAATATGAATGCGTCAGCAAGGCGCATTCATAATTTTTATCAGATTAATGAAGGAAAGCTGGAACCTTGTCACGGAAGTTCCAGCTTTTTTGAAGAAAAGTGTTTTGTGTTTTTGGGGGTTTCCAATCGTCCGGGGACGATTGCTCTGCACCGACCGAAACGGAGTGCAGATTGTTACTTTTTATGAAGGGGTTATTCAAGAGGTTCATCTCTTGATGTTTTTTATATTACATGTAAAAAGTTAAGGAAAAGTGTTTTAATTGTGTTTAATTTGTGAATTATCATAAGGAATATTTTTAACTATGAACTTAGGAAATGCAGTATTTCCCGTAACTGATGGCTACTCGATGCCCGCAGAGTACGATATACACGACGGTACACTGATGATTTGGCCCGAAAGGCCCGGAAGCTGGGGCAAAAACAAGGATGATGCAAGAAAAGCATTCTGTGAAATCTTTTCACAAATTGTGAAATGTGAAAAATTATATGTCCTTGTAAGCGAAAATGAAATAAATAATGCCAGGGAAATGATTTATGAAGCCTGCGGCGCTTATAAGGATAATGTTAATATAATTCCAATGGAAACAGATGATTCCTGGGCAAGAGATGTGGGACCCACCTTCGTAAGAGGACCTAAGGGTAATATTCGTGGAATCGACTGGGAATTCAACGCCTGGGGTGGAGAAGTGGACGGGCTTTATGCCAGCTGGGATAAAGACGATGCCGTAGCTAAGAAATTTTGCGAAGCAATTAATATTGATGTTTATGATGCTCATCCTTTTGTTCTTGAGGGCGGATCAATTCACTGTGACGGAGAAGGGACAGTTATGGTAACAGAGAGCTGTCTTTTAAGTAAGGGACGTAATCCCAAGCTCTCAAAGGAAGAAATAGAACAAAAGCTAAAAGATTACCTTGGAGCTAAGAAGGTTTTGTGGCTTCCCTTCGGAATTTATAATGATGAGACCAATGAGCATGTGGATAATGTTTGTGCATTTACAGCCCCGGGAGAGGTGGTTCTTGCATGGACTGATAATAAAGAAGATCCTCAGTATGAGATGTCTTTAAGAGACCTTGAATACTTGGAAAGCGTCACTGATGCAAGGGGCAGACACTTGAAAATCCATAAGTTATATGTTCCGGATACGCCTGTTACCTGCACTCAGGAGGATATAGATAACTATATTTTCGAAGAGGGCGAGGATGAACGGGAGCCCGGGGAAAGACTTGCTGCAAGCTACGCTAATTTCTATTTTACAAATACCGCTGTTCTTGTTCCGCAATTCGGGGGAGTGAATGAAGAAAGTGATAAGCGGGCTGTTGAAACTCTTTCTAAAATATGCAAAAACAGGAAGGTTATTCCAATAGCTTCAAGAGCAATACTTCTTGGAGGTGGCAATATTCATTGCATTACACAGCAGATACCTGCACCTGTAAGTAACATGATGAGAAAAATAGTAAATTTTGAATAATCAGGGGAGGATGAAATGATCAAAGACAATACATCGGTTACAGTTGCTGCAATACAGTTCGCATGCGGCAAAGAAGCATATGGTGATCCTGAAATATCAGACCTTGAGCTTGTTCACAAGAATATAAGAAAGGCTGAAAAGCTTGTGAGAAAAGCTGCATCCCAGGGAGCACAGATAATTCTTTTATCAGAGCTTTTTGAGAGACAGTATTTTTGCCAGGAAAGACGTTATGATTACTATGATTTTGCAACTCCTGTCGAACAGAATCTCGCGGTTCAGCATTTCAGGGATGTTTGCAGAGAATTATCCGTTGTAATGCCTATCAGCTTCTATGAACGTGAGGGTAACGTTATGTATAATTCCGTTGCAATGATCGATGCTGACGGTGATATTCTTGGCGTTTACCGAAAGACTCATATTCCGGATGATCATTTTTATCAGGAAAAATTCTACTTCACACCGGGAGACAGCGGATTCATAGTTTTTGAGACAGCCTATGGAAGAGTGGGCGTTGGAATCTGTTGGGACCAGTGGTTCCCTGAAACGGCCAGATGCCTTGCACTGCAGGGAGCAGATATTATCCTGTATCCTACAGCCATTGGCTCAGAACCGATTTTAAATGTAGACAGTTCAGGACACTGGCAGAGAACAATGCAAGGACATTCGGCAGCAAATATTATTCCTGTTGTAGCGGCCAACAGAGTGGGAATTGAAAATGTGACACCATCTGAGGAAAACGGTGGGCAGCTTTCATCCCTTAATTTCTACGGACACAGCTTCATGACGGATGAGACCGGTGATATTCTGAGGCAGGCAAGCAGCTCGTCGGAAGAAATTATCATGGCTGTTTATGATTTTCATGAAATCAGAATGAACAGACTTTCATGGGGACTTTTCAGAGATAGAAGACCCGAGTGTTATAGTGAAATCGCTCAGTAAATATCAGTATACTTTATCGCATTAAAGCGATGCTCTTTTCATTAATGTAATGCTGGTATATAATTCGATAGTTGTACTAAAATATTTACTTTTTATTTAGAGGTTTTATATGACACTTATTGACGGGGAAAAGAATGGCGTTTACCTTGTCAAAGGAATGAACGTCGAACAATCTGTCTTTCAAATGAGACTTAAGTCAATCGGAGTTACCGATGGTTCCCATATTAAGGTAATTGGTAAAAAAGAACATGGCGGTCTTATCATTCAGTTAGGTAAGAAACAGATTGCATTATGTAGAAACTTAGCTTCCGGAATAATAGTGGAATTTGAGAAAAAAGAGTTTTCGGAAGTTATGTAATTAAATATTGGAGAGATTATGGCACAGAAGATTAGAACAAGATATGCTCCCAGCCCTACAGGAAGGATGCATGTCGGTAATTTAAGAACAGCTCTCTATGCTTATCTTATTGCTAAGCATGACGGAGGCGACTTTATTTTAAGAATCGAGGACACAGACCAGGAGCGTTATGTTGAGGGTGCTACAGAAATAATTTATCGTACCCTTGAGTCTGCAGGTCTTGTTCATGATGAAGGTCCCGATAAGGATAAGGGCGTAGGTCCTTATGTTCAGAGTGACAGACAGAAGGAAGGCATATATCTTAAGTATGCCAAGGAGCTTGTTGATAAGGGAGAGGCATATTACTGCTTCTGTACTCCTGAAAGACTTGCTACACTCACTCAGGTTATCGATGGAAAAGAAGTAAGTGTATACGATAAGCACTGCCTGAACCTTAGTAAGGAAGAGGTTGAAGCAAACCTTGCGGCAGGTATGCCTTATGTTATACGTCAGAACAATCCCAGAGAGGGTTCCACAACCTTCCATGATGAGCTTTACGGCGATATCACTGTTGATAATTCAGAGCTTGATGATATGGTACTTATCAAGTCTGACGGATATCCTACATACAATTTTGCAAATGTAGTTGATGATCACCTTATGGGCATCACACATGTTGTAAGAGGTAACGAGTATATTTCTTCATCACCTAAGTACAACAGACTCTATGATGCATTTGGATGGGAAGTACCGAAGTACATCCATTGCCCTCTGATCACTGATGAGGATCATCATAAGCTCAGTAAGAGAAGCGGACATTCTTCATTTGAAGATCTTATCGAGCAGGGCTTCCTTCCTGAGACAGTTGTAAACTTTGTAGCACTGCTTGGTTGGTCACCTGATGACAATACTGAGATCATGAGTCTTAAGGAGCTTGTGGAGAAGTTCGATTACATGCGTATAAATAAGTCTCCCGCAGTTTTTGATTACACAAAGCTTCGCTGGATGAACGGCGAATATCTTAAGGCCATGGATGATAATAAGTTCTATGAGCTTGCACTTCCCTATATGAAGGAAGTAATTAAAAAGGATCTTGATTTTACCAAGATCGCAGCTATGATCAAGACCAGAATCGAGATATGGCCTGATATAGCAGAAATGATAGATTTCTTCGAAGAAGTTCCAGCCTACGAAACAGAAATCTACAAGCACAAGAAGATGAAGACCGATGAGGAGTCATCTCTTGCAGTTCTTAAGGATCTTAAGCCTATACTTGAGGCACAGACAGATTACAGCAATGATGCACTCTATGCTGCACTTCAGGATTACATTAAGGCTAAGGAATACAAGAACGGATATGTTCTCTGGCCTATCCGTATCGCTCTTTCAGGAAAAGCTATGACACCCTGCGGAGCTACCGAGCTTATGGAAGTAATCGGCAAGGAAGAGACCTTAGACAGACTTAACAAGGCTATCGAAAAGCTTGAAGCAAAATAAAATGACAGGTAATCCCGCACAGCTCCGTGCCATAGAGCACGGAGAGGGTGCTGCCTGTGTCATAGCAGGACCGGGAAGCGGTAAGACCTTCGTAATAATAAAACGGGTAATACGACTTATTGAAAAAGGCGTAAGTCCCGGAAGTATTCTGGTAATAACCTTTACCAAGGCTGCAGCAATCGAGATGCAGCAACGATTTACCAAAGAAACAAATTCCATGTATCCAGAGGTTCTCTTTGGAACATTCCACTCATGTTTTTATCAAATATTACAGCAAAGCGGAAGCAGGACTAATAATACTGTTACCATTATGCGCGAAGCTGACAAATATAATTGTCTTGGGCACATTCTTAAGGATTTACAGGCGAGGGAAAAGATAAACCATAAATCCGTTGACTATGATAAAGAGACTATAAAGCTGCTTTTATCAGAAATTTCAAGGGTTAAGAATGACGGAGCAGGACCTGAGCAGGCATCCAAGGATGTGCCGCTTAGGGAGTATTTTCCTAATATTTTCAAAGAATACAGAAGTTTAATGAAGGAACAGTCATTAATTGACTTTGATGATATGGTGCTGATGTGCCATGACCTGCTTAGCAGCAACCGTGATGTCTTAAGGCTTTGGCAGGACAAATTTAAATATATTCTGATTGATGAATATCAGGATATTAACAGAATGCAATTTGAGGTAGTAAAGCTTCTTGCGGGAAAAAGAGAGAATCTTTTTGTGGTGGGGGATGATGATCAGTCCATATATGGATTTAGAGGTTCAAGACCTGAATTTATGCTGGATTTTAAGAAGCATTTCTATATGCCAAAGGAAATTCTGTTGGATGTTAATTACAGATGCTCTAAAGAAATATTAGAAGGAAGTCTTAAGGTAATAGATGAAAACAATATCAGATTTAAGAAGGACATTAAGGCAGGCAGCCAGAATAGAGGAAATATAACGGGGCTTACCTTCGAGGATAAAGACTCTGAGTATAGTTATATTGCAGACAAACTAAAGAATCTAAGTCTGAAGAATACAGCGATTATTTTCAGAACTAATACCGAAGCGACCGCAATGGCGAAATATCTTATAAACAGAGATATTCCATGCTCCTATAGGGAGCGCATAACGCTTTTTTACGAGAAGAATGGAGTGAGTGATGTAATATCCTATCTGAGATTTTCTAATAACGGATTTAAAAGAAGTGATTTCCTAAAGATAATGAATAAGCCTGTAAGATATATTACAAGAGAGAGCCTTACTGATGATACCGTGGAGCTATCAAAGCTTGCAGCCTATTTTGTGAAAAAAGGGAGAATGAGTACGGCAGATTCAGTAAAAAAGCTTGAGAGGGATGTAAGAATGATACGCTCCTTAAGGCCGTATCTGGCAATTCATTATATCAGAAACGTACTTGGCTTTAACAAATACCTAAAGGACAAATATTTATCTGATAAGGCAAGGCTTGATGAGGTAATGAAGGATCTTGATGACCTGATGGAGCAGTGCAGAGGATTTGAAGAATACAGTGAATTTGAAGAGTATCTTAAGGAGCAGGAAAAAATCAAGGAAATTTCAAAGAATACAGACTTTGTAAATAAAGAAGGCGTAAAAATTATGACAATGCACGCATCAAAGGGTCTTGAATTCGATAATGTCTTTATTCCTGACCTGAATGAGGGAATCATTCCCTCAAGGAGAAGTATCTCTGCAGCTGACGTTGAGGAAGAAAGACGAATGTTCTATGTTGCCATGACAAGAGCAAAGAAAGAGCTTTGTCTTAGCTATGTTCGGGGGACTAAGGAAAATCCTTCCATGCGTTCTGGCTTTTTAAGACCACTAAGTGAATATTTTTGTACAGCCCGATGATGAAAACGATGATAATCAAAAAAAGCCTAAAATGCATAAATATAGTTTTCTTCGTGTTTATGTAATATAATTAACGTATATTTGTAAATCATATTTTACTTATGGGGAAGGATTAAAGCTATGAAAAGGAATATTATAAAGAAATTATCAATTTCACTTGCGGTCATTACTGCTGTTTTGGCTGTGGGATGTGGTGGCAGCTCTTATAATAAGAGTGCAAACTATGAATCTGCCACTGAATCTTATGCTGGTTCAGATGGCTTATATAACGATGAAGCCGTTGAGTATTATGATGAGGCAGAGGCTCCGGGCAGTGCTTCAAATGGTGCCACGGAGATTACCGAAGAAAGTGCAGAGTCCAATAAATCAACCAGAAAGCTTATTACAAACATAAGTGTTGACGTTGAGACACAGGAGTTTGACGCTCTTGTAAAGTTTATCAAGGAAAAGACAGAGCAGCTTGGTGGATATATTGAAAGTGAAAATATAAATAATAACAGCTACAACTCAAGAAGTGAGAGATACGGATCGCTTACTCTCAGAATTCCCGAAGCCAAGCTTGACGGCTTTATGAGCTCTGTTGATGAGAAGAGTCATATTAAGAGCCAGAACAGGAGTGTCAAGGACGTTACTCTTACCTATGCGGATCTTGAGGGCCATAAAAAGGCACTTCTTAAGGAGCAGGATCAGCTTCTTACTCTTATGGAAAAGGCTGAATCAGTTGAGGATATCATAACAATACAGGATAAGCTCACTGACGTTCAGTATCAGCTTGAATCCATGGAGTCACAGCTTCGAACCTTTGATAATCAGGTAAGCTACAGTACTGTTGAGATGTCAATCGATGAAGTTATTGAATATACGCCGGATGCTCCAAAGACCTTCTGGGAGAAAGCAGGAGAAGGCTTTGTAGAAAACTTTGCAGCTGTAGTTGCATTCTTTGAAGCGCTTCTTCTTGCAATCATTACACATATACCTACACTTATCGTTCTTATCGTTATTTTGATAATTGTTATAATTATAGTTAAGATTTGCGATAAGAAGGCAAAAAAGAAAAGAGCTGAGAAAATGGCAAAGAATCCTATGATGTATCAGAACATGCAGCCGCAGCAGACACAGCAGTCTCAGCCTGTATTTACACAGCAGCCGGAGGTGAAAAACAACAGCACAGAAGATAAGAAGTGATAGTTAATTATTTAGCTTTTTTTTATAATTAGTTCATTGTAATTAAATATGACAATTGTTATGATTTGAACAGACATATAAAGGGGGAAACCTTATGATACATGAGGTCCTCGCAGAGTATAAGAGTAAGGAAGACCGATACTTTGAGCTCTGTGAAAAAGATATCGTAAAAACGAATATGTCAGTTCAAAGAAAGATGTCCATCGTAGTAGCGGCCATCTTTTTAGCCATGATTATAATTTCGAAGGTAATAATAAGAGGATTTATTATCCACTCTCTTTATTACCTTCTATTTGCATTTATCATTGTTTTCTTTATAACAAATCAGATACTTGTAAATAAAAAGCTATCATTTAAGGCATGCAGGCGCGAAAGCCTTATAGCCTATGGAATATTGTATCTTGGATGTATTTTAATTGATGCAATGTCTGCGGGAGCTGAAACGCCGTCTGTACTATTTCCGTTCTTTTTGATTATATTTGTTGCGATTTATATAGATAAGCTGAAGATTTATATTTTATTTGATCTTTCACTCAGCGCTGTTTTCTGTCTGTTAGTAGTAATAAATAAGGTGTCATTTTTTTATTCAAGGGATGTTTTCCAGATATTTACATCACTTATAGTATCCGGAATAGTCGCTGTACTCATTCAGAAGCTGAGGATTAGTATGGCCCTTAATAACGCAGAGTTAGAGCAGCTTAGTGAAAAGGCTGCCGAAGCAGAGGCGGAGGCTATAGCGGCAAACAGCGCAAAGAGCCAGTTCCTTTCGCAGATGTCTCATGAAATCAGAACTCCCATAAATGCTATTTTGGGAATGAATGAGCTGATCATCAGAGAATATGATGATGACAATCTGCTTAAGTATTCGCATAACATAAAAAGTGCCGGCAACACATTGCTTTCACTGATAAATGATGTCCTTGATTTTTCCAAGATAGAAGCAGAAAAAATGGAACTCTACAATGTGGAATATGATCTTGCCGGAACCATTGCAGAGCTTATCAGCATGGTTGATGAGAGAGCCAGAAACAAGGGACTGGACCTACAGATAACTGTAAACGAGGAGATGCCGCACCTTCTCTATGGTGATAACGTAAGACTTAAACAGATTATTCTTAATATTCTTACTAACGCCATTAAGTATACAGAGAAGGGCTCTATACACATGGATGTTGATTATTCATCCAGCGGTCGTCTTGATATAAACGGAACGATAGGTCTAAAAATCTCGGTTTCAGACACCGGTATCGGTATAAGAGATGAAGATATGACAAGGCTCTTCAGTCCTTTCGAAAGACTTGAGGAAGTGAGAAACCGTAACGTCGAGGGAACCGGACTTGGAATGAGTATCGTTCAAAAGCTTCTTGCTATGATGAATTCGGAGCTGATGGTTCGAAGCGAGTATGGAAAGGGCTCAACCTTTTCATTTGTTGTTCAGCAGGAGACAAGAAGCTGGGATCCTATAGGCGATTTCCATGAGACCTATGAAAAGCTGATCAAGAGCGAGGATAATTACAGACAGCTCTTTGAAGCTCCTGAAGCTAAGATTCTTATTGTCGATGACAATGAGATCAACCTTGTGGTTACTAAGAGTCTTATTCAGGATACAAAGATTCAGATTGTTACTGCGACAAGCGGTAAGGAGGCTCTTAAGATATGTGATGAGCAAGAATTTGATCTACTCCTGATAGACCACCGGATGCCGGGCATGGATGGTATGGAAATGCTCTGGAGATTAAGAAGTAATGAAAAATCTCCTAACTGCAACAAGCCCTGTGTAGTTTTGACAGCAAATGCATTTTCCGGTGCGAGAGAGGTTTACAGGAACTCCGGATTTGAGGACTATTTAAGTAAACCCATAATAGGTGATGCACTTGAAAAGGTTCTGCTGGAGCTTTTGCCTGCGGATAAGGTGATTAAGACGGATGGCTCAAGTTACGTGAAGCATGTTCCTACGAAGTCTGTGAAATACGAGCCTTCCATGGCGCAGGTTAAGCCTGAGACAATAGTTGATATTAGAGAGGACTATTCAGATGATCCGGATCTGTATGCAGCCATCGGACTTCTGATGACCCGTGCAAATATTATTGCTAAGGAGTCCTAAAGGAGCTTTTTGTGAGCGAGACAGTATTAGTTGTTGATGATTCAAAACTTGATCTGTTTTTTCTGAAAAAACACCTGGAGCTACTGGGTGTTAGTTGTGATGAAGCTGCAAGTGGACGAGACTGCCTTCGTGCAGTAAGAAACAATGAGTACTGCCTTATTCTCATGGACTATATGATGCCTGATCCTGATGGCATTGAAACCTTCAATCAGATTAAGATGGGTATAGACAATATGAACAAGGCAACGCCAATAGTTGCCATGGTTGCCGCAGATACACCGGCTGAGGGTCATACCTGTCTTGATGCGGGATTTGATAATTATATCGAGAAGCCTGTTGATTATAATCAGCTTTTGGCAATTCTGATCATATATTTACCTGACAGTATGAGAAAAAAGCTTAAGCTTCCGCATAATTCGGCAAAGAAGACACCGGAGAAAAAAGCTTACTCAGAGCCTGTCTCGACACAGGAGGATATACGAGAAAACAAAGCAGCTCCTTCCGGTGGTGCTGTAACGGATACGCTTAAGGATGTGGAGGATATTGATGAGCAGCAGGGACTTTCACTTTGCGGATCCTATGACGCTTATGTAACGGCTCTCAATATTTTCTACAGCTCAATAGATATGAAGTCCGAGGAAATTGAGAAATTTTATCGGAACGAGGATTGGGAGAATTATACCATCAAGGTTCATGCTCTTAAGAGCTCGGGAAATCTGATAGGTGCTGATAAGCTAAGAGCTGATGCAAAGGATCTTGAGGATGCCGGAAATGCCGGTGATATTGATAAGATAAAAGCAGAGACTGAGGATTTGCTTTCTTATTACAGAGGCTTTAAGAAAAAACTATCATTCCTTGGAGGAGACGAAGCCGACGACGATAAAGAGGAAATACCGCAAAGCTCATTGAATGACGCATATCAGTCACTACTTGAATTTTGCGAAAGTATGGATTTTGACCTGGCCGACATGGTTGTTAAATCCATGAAAGAATATAAGTTACCTGAAAAAGATGCAAAAAAATTTGCCGAGATAGAAAAGCTGTTAACTAATCTGGACTGGGAAAACATTGCAAGAATTATCAAAGAATAAATGGAGACGATGCGATGGCAAAAAATCTACAGATAATAGGTGCAAATGAATCCTTTATGGTAAAAGGCCTCCTAATGAAGCTTAGAGATGCCGGTATAAACGCATATTTTACTCAGGAAAAGGTTGAGGATATAAAGCAAAAGCAGGAAGAGACTACGCTTTTTGTTTATTATCTTGATGAGATTATTCCTAAGACTCTGATTTATTTAAAGGATCTTTGCCTTGAGACTAACAGGACAATTATGGTCATCGGAAACCCTGTTGAATACGACGAGGCATTAAAATATCTTCCTGAGTCTAATATTGAGAAATTCTTTGCAAGACCTCTTAAAATGGATGACTTCCTTGAAGCCTGCGATAATTTCTTTACAGATGAAATGCTTGAAGCAAGGAAGCGCTGCATCCTTATCGTGGATGATGATGTTGCATACATGAGAACCATCAGATCCTGGCTTATGGATGATTACAGAGTTGCAATGGTCAATTCCGGAATTCAGGCAATTACCTGGCTTGCTAAAAATGAGGCCGATTTAATACTTCTTGATTATGAGATGCCTGTAACCTCAGGGCCAAAGGTGCTTGAAATGTTTAAGAGTGATGCCAGTATTAAGGATATACCTGTTATGTTCCTTACAGCGAAGGGAGATAAAGCGAGTATCGTAAGAGTGCTTGCCCTTAAACCGGCGGATTACATTCTTAAGACTGTTGACAGGACTACGCTCCACAATAAGCTGGATCAGTTTTTCATAAATATGTAAAAAAATCTGATTCTGCTATTAAGTTATATTTAGAATCTGTCGATAAACAATTTGGAATAGTATATCTATTTGTGACAAGGAAGTCGCAGATTCTTAAGCAAAGGAGGGTTTCAATATGAGTACGGTAAATGGGCTGGGTGCGTCTATTGCGAATCAGCTTAGTGCCTATCAGACAAACAGTCAAAGGTCCAAGAAAGCTGACGATGTAAATGCGTCTCAAAAGAAAAATGATAAGATGGAGATCCAGAAAAATAAAGCTGCGTCAGAAACGCATATTCAGGAAGGCGTTGAACTCAGCGATGCTGCTAAAAAACTTTTGGATGAACTTAAAGAAAAGTATGGAAATATGGACTTTTTTGTGTCAAACTATTCCTCAGATGAGGAAGCCGAAGAGATTATGGCAAGAGGCACAAAGGATTACAGTGTCCTGATCGAGCCTGAAGTGCTTGAGCAGATGGCAGCCGATGAAGAGACCAAGAATAAGTACATGGGTATCATCGACGAATCAACCGGCAAGCTTGAAGATATGAAGAAGCAGCTGGAGGAAGAAGGCCAGAGCGTAGAGTCTATAGGCGTTAAGATTGACGCAGACGGTACCACAAAGTTCTTCGCTACCATTAAGGAGCAGAATGATAAGTACAACAAGCAGGTAGCTGCTGATAAAGAAGCTGCCAAGGCTGAAGAGAAGAAGGCTAAAGCAAGAGAGGAACGCCAGGAACAGCTGGATAAATTAAAAGAGGGCTACGGTAAGAAGGAGCCTGCTTATGAGAAAAAGACCTCTGTTTATGCTGACTCTGTGGAAGAACTCATCGACAAGATTAAAAATATCGATTGGAGCACAATAGAAGCTAAGCCTGTTAAGGACTATGGACAGAAGCTTGATCTGTCGGTTTAAGGCTAAGGCTTTACTAAGGAGGTAACTACTTTATGATCTTTTCAGAGATCGCAACAAAGATGAACACTAAGATTCAGAATGATGAGCAGATGACAGTTGATATCGAGCTCAATGACGGAACTCAGGTAAGCTGCGCAGTTCTTATCGTACTTACAGTACAGGAGAAGGATTACATCGTTCTTCTTCCTCTTGATGAGAACGGTCAGAACAATGACGGAAATGTGTGGTTTTATCAGTTTATTCAGAAATCAGAGGATGATGAGCCCGAGCTTGGATACATCGAAGATGACGATGAATACGAGGCTGTGGCAGATGCTTTTGATGAGTATCTCGATGATGTTGAGTTTGATGAGCTTATTGATGCGGATCCCGAGGATTGATCATATTCGGAATACCTGATTTATAAGACAATGTGCGAGGCGGCGATGAATTTCCTTCATCGTCGCTTTTTTGTATTTATTCGTTTTGTATGCTGCTTTGTGGTATAATATAATGTCTTAAAATATCGATTAGGGAAAAAAGATGAGAAAAAACTTGAAAATAGGCAGCCTTCAGCCTTATCCAATGGGGATACAAAGGGTAGATAACAGCATAAGAGTATGTGCGGCATTTGATTCTAAAACAGGATGCGGCATAATTTTGTTTCGCGAAAATGACAAAAAAGGCGAAAAAATAGAATTTTCCGAGGAGCACAGGTACGGCAATGTATTTAGCTGTGTGATTACGGGTGACACATCGGAATATAAATACTACATGCTTTTTGACGATAAAAAGACATTCTGCGATCCCTATGCTCATTATATTGAGGGATTTGATAAATGGGCAAAGCCTGTAGATATGGCTAGTCTGCGCTGCAGAATTGATGATACTCCCTACGATTGGGAATCGGATAAGAGACCCCGCAGAAAATATGAAGATTCCTTTATTTATACACTTCATGTAAGAGGCTATACAAAGAGCCCTTCCAGCGGAGTTGAGCTGAAAAAACGCGGAACCTACAGCGGACTTTGCGAAAAGCTTACGTACTTAAAATCACTTGGAGTTACGGCAATAGAGATAATGCCCTCCTATGAGATGTGCGTTCTTGATAATGCAGGCCCCGAGCGAACCAACGGTGTTAATATGCCGGAGGGCTCCATATCGAGAGTGGCTTCCTCAGCCAGGAAGGTTATGGTAAGCGAGGACGGCCAGATAAAGGATCATGCAAACCAGAGAAAAAAGATAAACTTCTGGGGCTATAAGAACGGCTTTTATTTTGCGCCAAGGACAGCGTATGCACAGGCTGTCGATGATGCCGATGTTGAATTTAAGGATATGGTCAAGCTATTCCATAAGCATGGCATAGAAGTCATTATGCAGTTCTATTTTGACGAGAATGTCCCACAGGATATCATGGCATCAGCCATCAGACATTGGGTGTTTAATTATCACATCGACGGAGTGCACCTTAAGGGTAATGGAGCTGCACCTTTGCTTATTGCATCTGATCCTGCGCTTTCTGATATTAAGATATGGTATTACGGCTTTGATTACGGAAGGCTTTATAAGGGAAAAGCCCCTGAAATGAGAACACTTGCGGAATACAGGGATGAGTTCATGTATTCATCAAGAAGATTCCTTAAGGGTGATGATAATTCCCTTAATGATTTCATCAGACTGATGCTGAGCAATTCACCCGATGCCGGTATAGTTAATTTCATTTGCGACTATGAAGGCTTCAGACTCTGTGATCTTGTGTCCTACGAGCATAAGAGAAACGAGCTTAACGGTGAAAATAATACTGACGGTAATCCGAACAACTTTAGTTGGAATTGCGGTATAGAGGGTAAGACAAGAAAACAGTCGATTTTATCTCTTAGATATAAGCAGATTAAGAATGCTCTTACCATGCTTTTCTTCTCTCAGGGAACGCCTATGCTCTTTGGCGGCGATGAATTTTTGAATTCTCAGGACGGCAATAACAATCCATATTGCCAGGACAACGCCACAGGCTGGGTTGACTGGAAGGAAGCATCAAGACCTCAGGGTGAGGCACTTATTGATTATGTCAGATTTTTAAGTAATCTGAGATTTAAGTATAAGATTCTTCACGAGTCCAAACCCTTCAAGCTTATGGATTACAAGGCCTGCGGATATCCCGATCTTTCCTATCACGGAACAGAGGCATGGAGACCCGACCTTTCCAACTACAGTCACTGCATAGGTATGTTGTACTGCGGATTATACGAGCAGTCGGATAAGGAACAGGATTTCTTCTATGTAGCTTACAATATGCACTGGACACCGGTTAAGTTTGCGCTTCCTAAGCTCCCTGAAGGAATGCGATGGAAGCTTCTGAATGATACAGAGAATACAGAAGACTTTAAACGTATGCAGACGCTTAAGGATCAGGAAAATATTGAGTGTGCGGAGAGATCCGTAAAAATTCTTATAGGCGTAGGTAAGCCTGTTACAAAAAATACAAAAAAGAGAAGCAGCGTAAATAAATGACAGAGGATAAGATCACATTAAAAAAGATGCTTGGTCATTTTATTACTATTACAAAGCACAGGCATCTTGTTTGTAAACATTGTTTTCAGATGGGGATATATTTTCAGGGGCTGACACATGACCTCTCAAAATATTCCTTTACTGAGTTTTTCAGAGGTGCAAGGTATTATCAGGGAACAAGATCCCCCAACGCAAGAGAGCGTGAGGTAAATGGGTATTCTGATGCATGGCTTCATCACAAAGGTAGAAACAGGCATCATTTTGAGTACTATATCGATTTTTTCAATAAACCCGGAAGTGAAAGCTCCATAGTGCCGGCACCGATGCCTGACAATTACATAGCTGAAATGATAGCTGACAGAGTTGCGGCCTGTATGACCTACAGAGGCGATGAATATGAAGCCTGGGATTCATACAAGTATTATGAGAGGGAAAAGGAAAGAGTGAAGGACCTTATTCATCCCGATACTGCCAACAAGCTGGAATTCTTCCTTAACATGCTCGGAGAGCAGGGAGAAGCAGCTACCTTTAAATACATCAAGGAAATATTTCTGACAGGCAGAGACAGACTGCGCTGGGAAAAAGAACTGGAGGAAAGAATTAGAACCAATGAGTAAATTAAGCACAATTTCAAAGAAACCGGAGGATGTAGTTGAGAGATTTCTTCGCTACACCAAATTTGATACACAGTCTGACGAACACACAAATACAAGCCCTTCTACCATGAAGCAGCATGAGCTTGCTAAGCTTCTTACGAAGGAACTTCAGGATATGGGTGCATCAGACGTTTTTTATGACGCAGAGCACTGCTATGTTTATGCCACAATTCCAGCAAATAACGACAAGAAAACACCTGTGATTGGCTTTATTTCACATATGGATACTTCCGATGCTGTAAGCGGCAAGGACGTTAATGCAAGGATTGTTGAGAAATACGACGGAGAAGACATAAAGCTTTCTGAGGATGGAAAGTATGTGCTTTCACCAAAGACTTTTCCTGAGCTTTTAAATCACAAGGGTGAGGATCTTATCGTAACAGACGGTACAACTCTTCTTGGTGCTGATGATAAGGCAGGTATTGCAGAGATCATGACCATGGCCCAGACTCTTTTACTTAATCCTGAGATTAAGCATGGAGAGATTAAAATTGGCTTCACACCTGATGAGGAAATCGGTGAAGGTACAAAGTATTTTGATTTAGACAGATTCGGCGCTGAGTTTGCCTATACTGTTGATGGCGGAAAGCTTGGGGATCTTGAGTACGAGAATTTCAATGCCGCTGAGGTTGAGCTTATCATCAACGGCAAAAGCGTTCATCCCGGTGATGCCAAGAACAAGATGCTCAATGCGACACTTATCGCTTACGAGTTCCAGTCAATGCTTCCTGTTAGCCAGAATCCCATGTACACAGAGGGAAGAGAGGGCTTTTATCATCTAACCATGATGAAGGGAACCTGCGAAAAGGCAGTTTGCTATTACATCATTCGTGACCATGATATGGAGAAATTTACAGAGAAAAAAGAGACAGTTAAGAGAATCGTAGATTTCCTCAATGCAAAATATGGCGAGAATACGGTTGAGCTTACCATGGAGGATTCTTATTACAATATGATAGAGAAGATAAGACCTCACATGCATCTTATTGAAAATGCAAGAAAGGCAATGCTTGATGAGGGAGTTACACCTCTTGAATTTGCTATCAGAGGCGGTACTGACGGAGCAATGCTTTCCTTTAAGGGACTGCCCTGTCCGAACCTTTGCACAGGCGGTTACAACTATCACGGAAGATATGAGTATGCTTCAGTTCAGGAGATAAATAAGACAGTAGACATACTTCTTAATATCAGTGAGATTTACGGCGATTATACAGTTTGATTTAGATGGAGTTATTTGAATTTAATGAGTGAAAAAGTATTACACAGCAATATTACCGAAAATGCAGGAGAAGAAACAAAAAGACAGTTTTCCTTCATGGAAAAGGCTCAGGGTTATGTAGAAGAACTTGAGAAGGAACTTGGCAGAAAGCCTACAGCCTGCGTTGTGACATTTGGTTGTCAGATGAATGCCAGAGATTCAGAGAAGCTTATCGGGATCCTTACAAAAATCGGATACGAGCAGACTGAGTCCGAGGATGCTGATTTTGTCATCTACAATACCTGTACTGTCAGAGATAATGCTGATCAGAGAGTATTTGGAAGACTTGGTTTTGTATCGGGTATAAAAAAGAAAAAGCCCTGGATGAAGATTGCTCTTTGCGGCTGCATGATGCAGGAGCAGGGTGCCATAGAAAAGATTCAGAAGAGTTATCGTCATGTGGACCTTATTTTCGGAACACATAATATCTTTAAGTTTGCAGAGCTTATCTGCACTATGTTTGAATCTGACAGAATGATTATTGATATCTGGAAGGATACGGACCAGATCGTTGAGGATCTTCCTATTGTCAGAAAGTATCCCTTCAAGTCAGGCATCAATATTATGTTTGGCTGCAACAACTTCTGCACCTATTGTATCGTTCCTTACGTAAGAGGACGCGAGAGATCAAGAAATCCTAAGGATATCATCCGAGAGATCGAGTATCTTGCAAAAGACGGCGTTAAGGAAATTATGCTGCTTGGACAGAACGTTAATTCCTACGGAAGAGGTCTTCCTGATGAGGATAAGATGAGCTTTGCGGAGCTTTTGAATGAGGTCTGCAAGGTTGATGGCATCGAGCGTGTCAGATTTATGACCTCACATCCTAAGGACCTTTCTGATGATCTTATCAAGGTAATTGCTGAAAATGAGAAGGTTGCAAGACATATTCATCTTCCATTGCAGTCAGGTTCTGATGAGATTTTGAACAAGATGAACAGACGCTATACAAAGGAAAGCTACCTTGCTTTGGTTGATAAGATTAAGGAACAGATTCCCGATGTATCACTTACAACAGATATCATTGTGGGATTCCCCGGTGAAACCGACAGCGATGTTGATGAGACCATCGATGTTGTAAGAAAAGCTGAATTTGATAATGCTTTCACCTTTATTTATTCAAAGAGAACGGGCACACCTGCTGCCGCCATGGAACAGGTTCCTGAGTCTGTAAGTAAGCCTAACTTTGACAGACTTCTTAAGGTTGTTCAGGAAACAGCCAAAAAGCGTGCATCAAGATTTACAGGTCAGACCCACAGGGTGCTGGTTGAAGAAGTAAATGAACAGGATTCTTCACTTGTAACAGGCAGAATGTCCAATAATACTTTGGTTCATTTCCCTGCTGACAAGTCACTTATCGGTGAATTTGTGGATGTTAAGCTTGATGAGTGCCACGGCTTTTACTACATGGGCACTTTAATAAAATAATGCGGATATGGAGATAAACTACTTTGGATATAGATTTTGAAAAACTAAGCCCCATGATGCAAAACTACATAAAGACCAAGGAAGACTACAAGGATTGCATTCTATTTTACAGGCTTGGTGACTTCTATGAGATGTTCTTCGATGATGCGAAGGTTGTGTCCAAGGAGCTTGAGCTTACACTGACAGGTAAGGCCTGCGGACTTGAAGAGAGGGCTCCAATGTGCGGAGTGCCTCATCACGCAGTTGATTCTTATCTGTCAAAGCTTGTGGGCAGAGGCTATAAGGTTGCTATCTGTGAGCAGCTTGAGGATCCCAAAGAAGCAAAGGGAATAGTAAAGAGGGACGTTACAAGAATTGTAACTCCCGGAACAAACCTTAATATGCAGGCGCTTGATGAGACCAGAAACAACTATCTCATGGGCGTCTTCTATGCTGATGAGAAAACAGGTATTTCTGTTGCCGATGTTACCACCGGCGATTTTTTACTTACAGAGGTTGACTCAATCAAAGAAATAATCGATGAGATCAACAAGTTCCAACCCTCTGAGCTTATCTGTAATGATGCGTTTTTGGTAAGCGGAATTGATATAGATAATATCAGAGACAGGGCCGGCGTTGTGGTAAATCCTTTGGATCCAAGATATTTTGATGAGGATACCAATAAGCAGGCTCTTCTTAAGCATTTTAAGGTATCATCACTGGCCGGTCTTGGAATAATTGACTTCCCCAGCGGAGTTCTGGCTGCCGGTGCTGTGATTAAATATCTGACAGAGCTTCAGAAGGATGGATTATCAAATATCATTCACATCTATCCCTATCTGACAAATAAGTATATGCTTCTTGATTCCTCTACCAGAAGGAATTTAGAGCTTATCGAGACCCTTCGTGATAAGCAGAAAAAGGGAACCCTTCTCTGGGTTCTTGATAAAACCAAAACTGCCATGGGTGCAAGAACCCTTCGCAGCTTTATTGAGCAGCCTCTTATCGAAGTATCGGATATCCTAAAGAGACAGTCAGCTGTTGAAGCCCTTGTAAAGAACACCATAGCAAGAGATGAGCTGAGAGAGTACCTTGGACCTATCTATGATATGGAACGTCTCATGGCTAAGATCAACTATCACACAGCTAGTCCAAGAGATCTTCTGGCCTTTAGAAATTCTGTAAAAATGCTTCCTGCTATAAAGATAGTTTTGGAGGATTTAAAGGATATCGTATCTCTTGATGAGGTGAACTCTCAGATAGATGCACTTTCCGATATTTTTGAGCTCATTGATAAGGCAATTATTGAGGAGCCTCCGCTTGCAATTAAGGACGGCGGAATCATAAAGGATGGATTTGATCCTGATATTGATCACTTCAGAGATGCCAGCACAAAGGGCAAACAGTGGTTATCCGATCTTGAAGCAAAGGAACGCGAAAAGACGGATATCAAGACCATCAGAATTAAGTACAGCAATGTATTTGGATATTCCTTTGAGGTAACAAATTCCTTCAAGGACAAGGTGCCGGACTACTTTATCAGAAAGCAGACTCTTACAAACTGTGAGAGATATACCACACCTGAGCTGAAAGAGCTTGAGGATACCATACTTAATGCTCAGGATAAGCTCAATAATCTTGAATATGAGATGTTCTGCAAAATCAGGGATTCAATATCCTTAGAGATTGAGAGAATACAGAGAACAGCCAAGAACATAGCACTTCTTGACGTATATTGTTCTCTTGCTTACGTGGCTGAGAAGAATCACTACGTAAAGCCTTCATTAAATGATAAGAGTGTCCTGAAAATCCAGGGAGGAAGACATCCTGTTATAGAGCAGATGCTGGACAGAACGGATATGTTTATATCCAATGACACCTTCCTTGATGATAAAAAGCATGCCGTTGCTATTATCACAGGTCCAAACATGGCAGGTAAATCAACCTTTATGAGGCAGACAGCACTTATCGTGCTGATGGCACAGATTGGAAGCTATGTTCCTGCAGATTCAGCAAACATCGGCGTTGTAGACAGGATATTTACAAGAGTAGGTGCATCCGACGACCTTGGAAGCGGACAGAGTACCTTCATGGTTGAGATGAATGAGGTTGCGAACATTTTACGTAATGCCACATCAAAATCACTTCTTATCCTTGATGAGATTGGAAGAGGAACCTCAACCTATGATGGTCTTTCGATAGCATGGGCTGTAATTGAGCACATAAGTAACAGAAAGCTTCTTGGTGCTAGAACACTTTTTGCAACTCACTATCATGAGCTCACAGAGCTCGAAGGTAAAATCGATAACGTCAACAACTACTGCATAGCGGTTAAGGAAAAGGGAGACGATATTGTTTTCCTTCACAAGATTATAAAGGGCGGTGCCGACAAGAGCTACGGTATTCAGGTAGCAAGGCTTGCCGGTATTCCGGACATGGTAATAGACAGAGCAAAGGCCATAGCCGAGGAGCTTACGGATAACGATATCACTGAGAAAATACAGGGGATTGAGGTTAATCATAAGAGTGACAGGAAAAATACTGTAAAACACTACGATCAGGTCGACCTCTCTCAGATGAGCCTCTTTGACACAGTCAAGGATGAGGACGTTATCAAGGAGCTTCAGGAGATTGATATTTCAAATCTCACGCCTATGGATGCGCTCAATACCTTATACAAGTTACAAAATCAGCTCAATAACAGATGGAAGCTGTAATTACTTTGTAGGGCATTTGCCTGGGAGGAGAAATGGATGGCGAAGATACAGGAGCTTGATCCAAATACTATAGATCAGATTGCTGCCGGCGAAGTGGTGGAAAGACCCTTAAGCGTAATAAAGGAGCTTGTTGAAAATGCCATTGATTCCGGAGCTACTTCGATTACGGTTGAGATACATGACGGCGGAACTACAATGCTGAGAGTTACCGATAACGGATGCGGCATCGAGAAGTCTGAAATCAGAAATGCTTTTAAGAGACATGCCACAAGTAAGCTTATGAGTATTGAGGATCTGTACGTGCTTAAATCTCTTGGCTTTAGAGGTGAAGCTTTATCGAGTATTTCGGCTGTATCCAAGGTTGAACTTATTACTAAAACAGCTGATGAGCTTGTCGGTACGCGATATGTAATAAACGGCGGCGTTGAAGAAGAGGTGGAGGATATCGGAGCTCCCACGGGAACGACGATCATTGTCAGAGAGCTTTTTTACAACACACCAGCAAGGAAAAAGTTTTTAAAAACTCCTCAGACTGAAGGCTCTTACGTAGGCGATCTGATGGAGCACCTTGCTCTTGATAATCCTTCAATATCCTTCCATTACATAAACAATAAGGATGACAGATTTACGACTTCCGGTAATGGGGATTTAAAGGAGCTTATTTACAGAATATACGGAAGAGATATCTCCATGTGCCTTGTGCCTATACAGGTTCACGAGGATGGATATACTATTGAGGGCTATCTTGGTGAGCCTTCTCTTAACAGATCAAACAGAAACTTTGAAATCTACTTTGTTAATGGCAGATATGTTAAGGATAAAATAGTATCCAAGGCTCTTGAAGAGGGCTATAAGGAATATCTGATGCAGCACAAGTTCCCGTTCTGCGTGGTGCATATAACCATGAACACCGCTGATGTGGACGTAAATGTTCATCCCTCAAAAATGGAGATAAGATTCGCCAATCAGGCTGCGGTATATGAATTCATCAGAAGGAATGTAGCAAGAACTCTCCATAATCATGAGATGATTCCGGAAGTTCTTCGCGATGAAAAGGAAGAGGCAAAAGCTGCACCAAAGCCTGTTGTAGCGCCTGCTCCTGAAAAGAAGATTCCGGAGCCCTTCGAAAACAGCAGACTTACAGAGGACAAAAAGCTGCAGGAAAGCGAGCCTGTTTTTGCAGAAGGAATCTCACCTGCACCTGTGATTATTGAGGATAATATGAAGTCTCCTGTATGGACCAGAGTATTTGGGGACCATACACCACCAAAATCAGGGGATGAAAAAGCCCAGGGACCAATCATCAAAAATTCCGATGCGGTTATCGTTGAGAAGGGCATACAGCTTGATCTATTTGATGAAAAGGTAATTTCTAAAAAGAACAGAAATGACATCGAGATTCTTGGACAGATTTTCGATACTTACTGGATCGCTGTCTTTAAGGATAAGATGTTCATTGTGGATCAGCATGCTGCCCACGAGAAGGTTAACTATGAGCGAATGATCAAGCGCTATGAAGAGAAAAACACAGCTTCACAGCTCATTAATCCGCCTATAATAGTTACGCTCACATCCAAGGAGATTGATGTTTTCCATAAATATCATTCAGCCTTCGAAAAGCTCGGCTTTAATATTGAACCCTTTGGCGGTAATGACTATGCCATAAGAGAAGTACCTGTTGATCTCTATGGTTGTGAGAACGAAAAGGAAATGTTCATCAGCGTTCTCGATGAAATTTCAAATGATACAAATCTTGACAGAAAGCCCGATATCATAAATTATAAGATAGCCAGTATGGCATGTAAGGCTTCTGTAAAAGGAAATATGAAGATGTCCAGAGTAGAGATGGAAGAGCTTCTTGATGAGCTTATGACTCTGGATAACCCTTATAACTGCCCCCATGGCAGACCTACAATAATCTCTATGAGCAAGTACGAAATAGAGAAGAAATTTAAACGAATTGTTGACTGAGATATGGATAAAGAAAAGCTGATAATTCTCACAGGACCAACAGCTGTTGGCAAAACAAAGATATCAATAGGACTTGCAAAACGAATCGGCGGAGAGATAATCTCTGCCGATTCCATGCAGGTCTATAAAGGTATGGATATAGGAACGGACAAGATAAAACCTGAAAAAATGCAGGGTGTTCCCCATCACATGATTGATATCCTTGAGCCTTCAGAAGATTTCAATGCCTTTGAATTCAAGAGACGGGCAAAGGAAATCATTAAGGATATAATTTCAAGGGGGAAGATACCGATTTTAGTTGGCGGAACCGGTTTTTATATTCAGTCTGTTCTTTATGATGTTGATTTTGAAGTTCCGGAAAGCAGCGAAGAGTCTTCGGCCTACAGGCAGGAGCTTGAGGCTATAGCAAAGACTCCGGAGGGAGTACACAGGCTTTATGAGGAGCTTTGCAAGGTGGATCCCGAATATACGCAGGATCTTCATGAGAACAATGTGAAAAGAGTCATAAGAGCACTGTGCTTTTATAAGGACACCGGAGAAAGGATGTCTGAGCACAACAAGCAGCAACGGGAAAATGAGTCACCCTATGATTTTTTCTATTTTGTGCTTACTGATGACAGGGACGTTCTCTATGACAGAATAGAGAAGCGAATAGATATGATGATGGAAGAAGGCCTTGTGGACGAAGTCCGTGACATAATGGCGCAGAATATCAGCAGGGATGCCACGTCAATGCAAGCCCTTGGTTACAGAGAGATGCTTTCATATTTGAATGGTGAGTTGAGTCTTGAGGAAGCCACTGACCTGCTGAAAAAGAATACCAGGCATTTTGCCAAGAGGCAGCTGACCTGGTTCAGAAGAGAAAAAACCGTAACCTTTATAGATAAAAAGGAATACGGAAGAGATGACGATTTAGTGCTTGATGCTATCGTCGATATGATTAAGGATAGATGGAGTAATTTAGAATGAAAAAAATGTATGAGAGCATGGGAATAAGCTCTGAGGTTTATGACTACTGTGATAAAATCTGGAATTCATTGGAGCCCAGATTTGCAAAAATTAGAGAGGTTTCAGAATTTAATCAGGCCAAGGTTCTTAAAGCAATGCAGGACTGCAAGGTATCCGAGGCTTGTCTTCTTGGAACCACCGGCTATGGCTACAATGATATGGGAAGAGATAAGCTTGAGGAGGTTTATGCTGCAATTTTCCATACGGAGGATGCACTGGTAAGACCCCAGATTACTTGCGGAACACATGCTCTTGCACTGGCACTTATGAGTAACCTTCGCCCGGGAGATGAGCTTTTATCTCCTGTAGGAAAGCCCTACGATACTCTGGAAGAGGTAATCGGGATTAGACCCTCTAAGGGTTCCCTGGCAGAGTATGGCGTTACCTATTCTCAGGTTGACCTGCTGCCTGATGGCGGTTTTGACTATGAAAACATAGAAAAAGCCATTAACGAAAGAACAAAGCTTGTAACAATCCAGAGAAGTAAGGGGTATCAGACAAGACCTACACTTTCAGTCGAGATGATTGGCGAGCTGATTGCATTTATCAAGAGTAAAAAAAGCGATGTTATCTGCATGGTAGATAACTGCTACGGTGAATTTGTGGAAACCATAGAGCCCACCGATGTCGGTGCTGATATGGTTGTCGGATCTCTTATCAAGAATCCAGGTGGCGGACTTGCTCCCATTGGCGGATATATCGCAGGTAAAAAGGAATGTATCGAAAACGCAGCTTACAGACTTACATCTCCCGGACTTGGTAAAGAGGTTGGCGCTTCACTTGGAATACTTCCGCAGTTTTATCAGGGACTTTTCCTTGCACCTAATGTTACGGCAAATGCCCTTATGGGTGCCATTTTTGCGGCTAATATATATGAATCATTGGGATTTTCAGTACTTCCCAACAGCACAGAGGATCGCTTTGATATAATTCAGGCCATTACCTTTGGGAAGCCCGAGCTTTTGATTGCGTTTTGTGAGGGAATTCAGGCAGCTGCTCCCGTTGATTCTTATGTATCACCTGAACCCTGGGATATGCCGGGATATGATTCACAGGTAATTATGGCTGCAGGTGCCTTCGTATCAGGAAGTTCAATCGAGCTTTCGGCAGATGGCCCTTTGAGAGAGCCCTATTCTGTATATTTTCAGGGAGGACTTACATGGCAGCATGTCAAATACGGCATAATGAAGACACTTGCTGTTATGCACGAGAAAAACCTCGTAAAATTGTGATTCTATTTAATAGAAAATATGCTATAATTTTTTGAGGTCTGATTTCATTTAAGTATTATTTGCCCGGAGAAGCAGAATGGTACTGGTATGGAACAGATAAAAACTAAAAACAGATTAATGGAGAATGAGTCATTTAAGGAGACACTTCCTTATGAGAGATTCCAAAGATTAGGCGCTGAGGCTCTTACAGATGCGGAGCTTTTGGCGATAATTTTGCGAACAGGAACAGGGACTCTGACACCTACACAGATGGGAGCTCTTCTTTTGAAAAAAGGAGAGAAGTATTCCCGGGGACTTTCAGGTTTACACTACTTATCTCTTGATGAGATCAAGTCGGTGCCCGGAATCGGAGATGTTAAGGCAGTAAAGATAAAATGTATTGCCGAGCTTTCAAATCGCATGGCAAAATGCAGATGCCTTGAGGCTTTAACCTTTAAATCACCCTCTATGATTGCGGATTATTATATGGAGTCTCTGTGTCACAAGGATAAGGAATATGTAGTTGCCGCTTATTTTAACCATCAGATGTCATTTATCGGAGACGAGGTGATTTCTGTGGGAACCGTGAAGTCGGCTAATATATCTCCCAGAGAGATATTTATCGCTGCTCTTGATAAAAAGGCAGTGTATATCGTTCTTCTACATAATCATCCTGCAGGTGATCCTACTCCCAGCTATGCCGATGACACGATGACCGAGCAGATCCGTATATCCGGCGAAATGCTTGATATTCGCTTAAAGGATCATATTATTATCGGAGATCATCGCTATTACAGTTATTTAGAACAACATTTATTAGAATAATTTTTAGGAGGCTTAAATTTTGGGTAACAATACTTTCGGAATTGATCTTGGTACCAGCAATATCAAAATTTATAACAAGGCAACAGATTCTATCACTGTTGAGAAGAATCTTATTGCTGTAGAGAATAAGACATCACTTCTTGCATACGGTAATTCAGCTTACGATATGTATGAGAAGGCACCCAGCAACATTAAGATTTCATATCCTCTCAGCAATGGTGTTATCGCTGATATCGAGCATATGAAAAATCTTGTAAAGCTTTTCATTACTGACGAAATGAAGGGCGCTCTTAAGCCTTTGGATTTCTATATAGCAGTTCCCAAGGATGTTACAGAGGTTGAAAGAAGAGCTTTCCACGACCTCATCAGAGAGTCAGGCGTTAAGGCAAAGAAAATCATGATGGTTAAAAAGCCTGTTGCCGACGGTCTTGGTATGGGTGTTGATGTTATGAATTCTCAGGGTGTTCTCGTTGTAAACGTTGGATATGATACAACAGAGATTTCCATCCTTTCACTTAAGGGTATCGTTATCAGTAAGCTTATCAAGGTTGGCGGTAAGAAATTTGATGATGCCATCAGAGGCGTTATTCGTAAGGAGTTTTCACTTCTTATCGGTGAGAAGACTGCAGAGAACATCAAGATGTCTCTTAAGGACCTTGAGAAGGCAGGAAAGGATGCAGTTGTTTACGGAAGAGATATCGTAACTGGTCTTCCTGTTGAGCGTTCAATTCCCACAGATCTTATTGATCAGTCACTTATCGAGTACTTTGATCAGATTCTTGATAACATCAAGGCTACTCTTGAGCGTACTCCTCCGGAACTTGCTGCTGATATCTACAAGCATGGTTTATATCTGACAGGTGGTGCATCACAGGTTTGCCATCTGGCACAGAGACTTTCAAACGGTGTAGGTCTTAACGTAAACCTTGCCGAGAACCCTATCGGTTCAGTAGCACTTGGACTATCTAAGATTATTAAGGACGATCAGTATAAGAATCTCGCATATTCGGTTGAAGAGGATGTATAAATGAGTCCTGTCATTAAAAGAGGGGGAGATAAATTTACACTTCCAAGTAAATATCTCCTCTTTATTTTAACAATTTTATGTACCGGTCTTATTGCCATCACCTTTAATACAAGCGTTTTCAACGGTTCTGTCAATTCTGTTGCCGCAACCTTTGTTGTTCCCATGCAGAAGGGCATTACTACCGTTAGCACTTATATCAAGGGCGTATCTGATAACCTTGCCAGTATTAAGGCGCTCCAGGACGAGAATGCTGCCCTTAGGCAAAAGGTTGATGATCTGACCAACGAGAATACGGGACTTGAACAGGATAAGTATGAGCTTACGAAGCTTCGTGAGCTGTATAGTCTTGATAATCAGTATTCTGACTATAAAAAGATCGGTGCGAGAATTATCGCCAAGGATGCAGGTAACTGGTACCATTCCTTTGTTATCGACAAGGGAACGGATAGCGGAGTTGTTGTTGATATGAATGTAATTGCAGGCGGAGGTCTTGTCGGAAGAATTACCGATGCAGGTCCTGACTGGGCAAAGGTTCAGACAATCATAGCCGATAACTCATCTGTTAGTGCAACGGTTTTATCTGCTTCAGAAAATCTGATAGCAACAGGCGATCTCGAATTATACAACGAGGGACAGATAGCTTTTTCAAAGCTTGTGGATGAGGCTGATAAGGTTACTGTAGGTGACAAGGTTGTTACCTCAAATATCAGTGATAAGTATCTTCCCGGAATTTTAATCGGTTATATATCAACAATAGAAGAGGACTCCAACAATCTTACAAAATCAGGAAGAATTACTCCTGTAGTTGATTTTGAATATATGGATGAAGTCCTTGTTATTATGCAGTTAAAGAAGACCGGAGAATAATGAGACGATTTATTTTTACGTTTTTTTCTATAATAATCAGTTTCATACTGCAGACCACGCTGTTTCGATACATCGATTTCGGCGGGATCGTACCTAACCTGCTAATGATTCTTACTTCCTCCTACGCTTTTATGCGAGGCGATAAGAGTGGTATGATGGTAGGTTTTTTTTGCGGTATTCTTGTGGATATTTTCTTTGGCTCATATCTGGGCTTTTATGCGCTCATCTTTATGTATATTGGATTTGTCATAGGCAAGTTCAATAAGATTTTCTATCCTGAGCATATTCTGTTGCCGCTGCTTCTTATCGTGGCATCAGATTTCATTTATGGATTTATATGCTATGTTCTGCTTTTCATGTTCAGAAATAAATTTGACTTAAACTACTACATGATGCATGTCATCATTCCGGAGGTTGTATATACCTCACTTGTGGCTATTTTTATATATCCTGTGCTAAACAGAATGAATACCCGCATTGAGGATTATGAACAGAGGAGTGCTAAGAAATTTGTTTAGTAAAATAAAAGAAGTCGTAATAAATTTCATAACGTCAAGGCTTGTCATAGTTGCTGCGCTTCTTATCCTCGCTGCTTCAGGACTGGTGTACAGACTTTTTTATCTTCAGATCATCAATGGTGAGCGATACCTTGATACCTTCCAACTGAAAATCATGAAGGAGAAATCCATTGCAGCTACACGAGGAAATATCTATGACAGGAATGGTAAGCTTCTTGCGTATAATGAGCTTTCAAATTCCGTAACCATCGAGGATGTTTTTGAATCAGGCTCAGGAAAGAATAAGGCTCTTAACGAGACTGTAGAGAAGGTTATTGATATTGTAGAGAAAAACGGTGATGTAGTTGATACTGATTTCAATATTTCACTTAATGCATCCAATGACTTTGAGTTTGCAATAGAAGGAAATTCGCTTCTTCGCTTTCTTGCAGATGTATACGGTCGTTCTTCGGTAAATGATCTTAAATACGAGGAGAGAACAAAGACCGCGCAGGAGGTTGTGGATGATCTTTGCGAGAAGTTTTCAATCGGAGGATTATCAGACCCCAACAATAAAAAGAGCTTTGTGCCGGGACTAGGTTATTCCAAGGACAGGCTTTTAAAGGTGCTTACTGTCAGATATAAGATGAGCTCTAACAGCTATCAGAAGTACCTTGATACAACCATTGCAACAAGTGTCTGTGAAAAGACAGTTGCAGATATAATGGAGAATTCCGATACTCTCGAAGGTATCTCAATCGAAGAGGATACTGCGAGGGTTTATGTTGATGCTCCTTATTTTTCTCAGATAATCGGATATACCGGAAAGATTTCCGATACAGAGCTTGAAGAACTTCAAAAGACCAATCCGAATTACAGATCAAATGATACTGTCGGAAAATCCGGAATTGAGCAGTCAATGGAATCTGTTCTTCAGGGAACCAAAGGAAGTGAAACAGTTTACGTTGATAATACAGGTAAGGTTATTGAGACCAGCAGCTATATTGATTCAAAGGCAGGAAATGATGTTTATCTTACAATCGATAAGGATCTCCAGGAGGCCTGCTACAACATTATAGAGCAGTCACTGGCAGGAATTCTTATTTCAAAAATTCAAAATATCAAGTCCTTTACACTGGGTGAAAACCAGAAGGCCAGCGATATCATCATTCCAATTTATGATGTTTATTTTGCACTTTTTGATAATCATGTAATTGATCTTAAACACATGGCTTCCGATGATGCCGGAGACAATGAGAAGGCTGTACAGGCAAGATTCCTTGAGAAAAAGGAAAGCGTAAGAAACACTCTTAGAACTGAGCTTCTTGAGACTCACACTCCTTATGAGCAGCTTACAAGGGAAAATCAGGTCTATATGAGTTATATAGCATCAAAGCTTTATTCTAACGGTATTATCAAATCCGATAAGGTTGATAAGGAAGATGCTACATATATAGCCTGGACGAAGGATGAGACAATATCTCTCTCGGAATACATCAGATATTGTATTGCATCTAACTGGATTGATGTGAGCACTCTTGATCTTGAGAGCAGATATGTGGATTCCGATGAGATTTTCAATACAATAGTTGATTATGTATTTAAGGATCTCGATGAAGATGATGAATTTAATAAAAAGTTCTACAAGTACATGCTTGCTGATGATATTATCAGTGGGACTACCGTATGCAATATGCTTCTTGAGCAGGGGGCAGTAGAGCTTTCGGAGGAAGAGCATTCACTTTGGATATCCGGTGCTGAGTCTGCATATACATTTATGATAAACCGTATATCCAATCTGGACATTACTCCCGCTCAGCTCGCACTTGATCCCTGCACAGGATCAATGGTTATTACCGATGTAAACAACGGTGATGTACTTGCCCTGGTATCATATCCCGGATATGACAACAATAAGATGGCTAACGGTGTAGATGCAGCTTATTATGCAAAGCTCCGTAGTGACCAGTCGGCGCCTCTTCTTAACTATGCGACCATGCAAAGAACCGCGCCGGGATCTACCTACAAGATGGTTTCCTCAACGGCAGGATTATTGGAAGGCGTAATCGATCCTTCTGAAACAATAACCTGTACAGGTGTTTTTGATAAGCTGGATCAGGCAGCGCACTGCTGGATATATCCAAGTGCCCACGGTTCCCTTAATGTTACGGGAGGAATAAGAAATTCCTGTAACGCATTTTTCTTTGAAGTAGGTTACAGGCTTGGTCTTGTAAACGGAACCTATTATCCTGATACGGGTCTTAAAAAGCTTGCAAAATATGCTGATATGTACGGCCTTTCAGAAACTACCGGAATTGAAATAACGGAGTCAGAGCCTATTGTTTCTGACATGGACGCCGTTCGTTCAGCTATCGGTCAGGGCACAAACTCATATACAACGATCGGTCTTGCAAGATATGTGACAGCTGTAGCTAACAGCGGTACCTGTTATAATCTGACTCTTGTTAAGAAAACCTCTGATTCTGACGGAAATCTTCTTGAGGAAAATGGTGCCACTGTAAGAAATCATATAGATATGGATACTTCCTATTGGAACGCTATACATCAGGGCATGAGACAGGTGGTTGAGGATAAATCCTATTATGATGATGTAGCTGTTCACGTTGCAGGTAAGACAGGTACAGCCGAGGAGTCGAAAAAGAGAGCAAACCATGCGCTTTTTGTATGCTATGCTCCCTACGAGAGTCCCCAGATTGCCATAGCTACCAGAATAGCTTTTGGTTATACATCAAGTTATGCGGCACAGATAACCAAAGAGGCAATTCAGTATTACTTCGGACTTTCTGAGAATGATGAGATTGTAAGCGGCACAGCTAATGAATTACAAGGCGGTGAAGCAAATGCGGACTGAGACATTTTGGGAAAAAATAAAAAGTTATAGAATACTGGACTATGATTTTAAACTGGTATTGATGGTTGTGGGTCTTACGATAGTTGGACTTATGGCTATAGGAAGTGCGGACCCCGGCGGAAAAAGTAAGCAGATAATTGGTATGGTCATCGGTCTTATGATGATGATCTTTATATCAATTTTGGATTACTCATTTATAAGTAAGTTTTATATTGTTTTCTACGCTTTGAACATCCTTTTGCTGGCACTGGTATTTACGGGATTGAGTAATTCCGTAAACGGTGCGACCCGTTGGATAACCGTTGCGGGAGTGCAGTTTCAGCCTTCAGAAGCCTCGAAAATCTTATTGATTTTATTTTTTTCACAGTTCATAATGAGACATAAGGACAAGGTTAAAACCTTTCACTTTGTCATATTTTGTCTTTTACTTATGGCGCCGCCACTTCTTATGGTATATAAGCAGCCGGATTTGTCTACGACAATCATGCTTACTGTAATAATTGGTACTATCATGTTTGTGGCCGGTATCAACTGGAAGCTTGTGATCACGGTGGTTGCAGTGGTTGTTCCAAGTGCGATTTTTGTTGTACTGGATGCGCTATCTGATAAATGTATCATTTTGAAGGAATATCAGCAAAGACGTATTCTGGCATGGCTTCATCCTGAGGATTATGCCAACAGTGATGCATATCAGACGCTTAACTCTATGATGGCCATAGGCTCGGGACAGCTTCTGGGTAAGGGTTATAATACAAATGAGATCAGCTCTGTTCTTAATGGTGGTTTCATTTCGGAATCAAGAACGGACTTTATTTTTACGGTTGTAGGCGAGGAGTTTGGTTTTATCGGCGCCTGCATCGTAGTTGCATTGATTCTTCTCATTGCAATTGAATGCTTTGCTGTTGCCGGCAGAGCAAAGGATTTAAACGGAATGTTGATCGCGGCCGGAATGGGTGCGTGGATTGGATTTCAGGGATTTCTTAATATAGGCGTTGTAACGGGAGTAATGCCTAATACCGGAATTCCGCTTCCGTTTGTCAGTTCGGGACTTACATCCCTGGTAGTGTGTTATGCAGGTATGGGATTTGTTTTGAACGTCAGACTTCAAGGGAAAAAATACTATTAAGTTTTGGGAAGGGGTTATATATGAATATTGCTTTTATTGCTCATGATGCAAAGAAAAAGCTGATGCAGAATTTTTGTATAGCATACAGAGGTATTCTTGCAAAGCATGAACTGTATGCTACAGGGACAACAGGACGTCTTATAGAAGAGGTTACAAACCTTAATATTCACAAGTATCTTGCAGGTCACTTAGGGGGATCACAGCAGATTGGTGCTGCGATAGAGGCCAACGAGATTGACCTTGTGGTATTTCTTCGCGATCCTCTTACACAGAAGGTTCATGAACCTGATGTTAACAATGTAATGAGATTATGTGATATGCATAATATTCCGATAGCTACAAATCTTGCTACTGCAGAGCTTTTGATCAAATCACTGGACAGAGGAGACTTAGAGTGGCGTGAGATGTATAAATAAGTTTGCCGTGCTGCCGATTCTTTTATCGGTGGTTCTATGCGGTTGCTCCGGGGGAGAATACGCTCTACATTATTCATCCAAATTATCTGAATACAATGTTGGAGGAGGGGAAAGACTTGATACTTTCGCCTCTGATCTTTGTGTTACCAATTCCGAGATTGGCGATTCACTTAGTGTGACAGAGAAAACCTGTTGCGGATTGTTTGACATTACAAGAAAAGAGACACTTTTTTCTCATAATGCTCAGTTGAAAATTGATCCTGCATCGCTCACAAAGGTGATGACAGCTATAGTTGCCCTTAAATACGGCTCACTTGATCAGATTCTTGTTGCTGATAATAAGGTTATCATCACTGAGGACGGAGCCCAGAAGATCAACCTTTCTGCGGGAGATTCAATGACTCTTGATCAGGCGCTACATATTTTGCTTTTATATTCGGCAAATGATGTAGCAATTCTTATTGCAGAGAATATTGCCGGAAGTATAGATGAATTCATTGATCTGATGAATCAGGAGGCTGTAAGGATCGGTGCAACCAATACACACTTTATGAATCCCAACGGTCTTACGGAGGATGATCACTATACTTCTGTATATGATATGTATCTCATGTTTAATGAGGCCCTTAAATATGATAAGTTTTCTGAAATTATAAAGATGTCTTCATATTCTACGCAGTACAACACATCCACAGGTGACCTCAGAGAGCTTAATGTAAATAACACAAACGGATTCATAAACGGTAACTATGAGATGCCCGCAGGAATCACAGTTCTTGGAGGAAAAACCGGTACAACTGCAGCTGCAGGACACTGCCTTATCCAGCTTGCGACAGATACCTCGGGAAACCCGTATATTGCTGTAATAATGCGTGCTGAAGACACTCAGACACTTTATACGGAGATGTCGGATTTGCTTTTACAGATTACGGGTTAAAATTCGTTATTTATGTTGTCTTTTACAGACAGTTCACTTATAATTGTATTATCATAAATCAACTTCAGGAGGGTATGGATATGGTTCAATTAATTGTTGGGAAAAAGGGTAAGGGCAAGACAAAATGCCTGTTGAACAAAGTCAATACCGAAGTCAAAAATATCTTAGGTAATGTTGTATTTCTTGATAGAAATACAAAGCACATGTTTGAGCTCAACAACAAGGTTCGTCTTATCGTAGTTCCGGAATTTATGATTGAAAATTCAGATGAATTCATAGGTTTCGTCAGTGGCGTGATTTCACAGGATCACGATCTTCAGCAAATGTATTTCGATGGTTTTCTCAGTATTGCTTGTCTTGAAGGCAAGGATATTACAAGTACAATTGAAAAGCTTGATAAGCTCTCAGAGAAATTCAACGTAGATTTCGTACTTAGCGTTTCTATGGATGAGTCTGAGCTTCCTGAGTCTGTTAAGCCGAAGGTTGCTACAGCACTTTGATGGTAATAATGAGATAGGAATAAGATAAGCCGCGCTTCATCTCGCGGCTTTTTCTTTAGTTTGAATATTTTTATGGCACGTAAGAAAAACAGAAAGGTTACAAGGTATCCGTTCTTTTTGCATATAAACGTCGGTATGTTGTTTTTTGCATTCATGATCGTTTACGTTGTGATCTGTGTTGTTATTTATTTTAACAAGAAGCATATTGTAGGTTACGAGGTAATGGAAGGCTCACTTTCTTCCAATAACATCTATGAAGCGGTTGCTCTTAGATCAGAGAAGATTGTGACCACCGACAAATCAGGATACATCAATTACTTCGCCACAGAGGGACAAAGAGTTGCTGTTGGCAATCTTGTTTATACGGTTGATGAATCCGGTGACCTTCTGGATTACCTTAAATCCCAGGGATCTGAGCAGGCAGAGCTTACGGATGATGATTTAAGCGAGCTTAGAACACAGATAGTTAGCTATTCTTCGAGTTTTAAGCCTACCGAGTTTTCATCGGTCTACGATTTTAAAAACAGCCTTGATGGAACGGTTCAAAAGCTTGCAAGTGCAAGTGTCCTTCAGAACATTCAATCACTAAATTCCGGTGGATCAACAGCTCAGAGTATAAATTACTGCTACTCACCGGATACAGGAATAGTACTTTATTCCATCGACGGATATGAAGAGCTTACACTGAACGATATGACAGCTGATCTTCTGGACAGTTCAAAATATGAGAAGAACCAGCTGATAAGCAATACGTTAATGGGGCAGGGTGATGGTGCTTTTAAGATTGCCACAGATGAGACCTGGAGCATTGTTATTAAGGAAAATGATCTTGAGAAGGTTCAGAGTCTTGCCGAGAGGGAATATGTAAAGGTAAGATTTCTGAAGAATCAGGATGAATCCTGGGGTAAGGTTTCTTATTACACGAATGATGCAGGAGATACCTTCGTTGCATTTACTTTTACCAATTCAATGATCACCTTTGCAAAGGACAGATTTCTTAATGTGGAGCTGATCACTGAGGAAGAGAAGGGACTTAAGATACCTAACAGTGCTATAGCAGAGAAGAGCTTCTATGTTGTTCCAAAGGAATATGTAGTTAAAGGCAGTAACAATAATTACGGTGTTCTAAGAGATAAATATGATGAGAGTGGAAATGAAACCTCTGAATTTGTAGAGGTTGAGCTCTATAATGAGACAGAGGATTCATATTATATTGACGATGTTTCACTAAGAAGCGGTGATATAGTCATCAAGATGGACTCACAGGACAGATTTACTATCAGTCAGAAGGATACACTAATTGGGGTATATAACATCAATAAGGGATATGCGGATTTCAGGCAGATAAGTATTTTGTATCAGAATGATGAATATGCGATAGTTAAATCAAATACGACTTACGGTCTAAGCGTTTATGACTATATCGTGCTGGAGGCTTCCACGGTTGAAAACGAGCAGCCATCTGCTAACCTTGACACTTCGAGTGAAAACTAGCATAATATAATAGTTGATTTTTATTTAAATCATATTTAACGGGAGATGAGGAAAGTTAATATGAGCGTAATGGATAAGTTTTTATCAGCTATGAAGCTGAATGGGGATGATGAAAGTGGTTACTATGATCAGGATGATGATGCGTATTATGACAGCACCATCGAGCCTATTCGTAAATCCGGCGGAATCGGTAAGGATGATCCTTCTATAGAAATAAATGAAGAGAAGCTCAAGAAATCATCACCTGCTCCGAGAAGTAATGTTTCAAGAACCAGAAGCGTTGGTTCAGGAATGGAAGTATGTGTTGTAAAGCCTACTTCAATTGAGGATGCAAGAGAGATTACAGAGACACTTCTCAATAACAGGACTGTAGTACTTAACCTTGAGGGAATAGATGTTGAGCTGGCACAGAGAATCATTGATTTCACATCAGGTTCATGCTTCGCAATATCAGGTAATCTTCAGAAGATTTCCAGATATATATTTATAGTGACACCTGCAAGTGTTGATATATCCGGTGATTTTCAGGATATCTTAGGCGGCGCCTTTGAAAGCTCTATGGGCAGCGCCGGACCGCAGTCTATGTAATTTGGATTATTAAGCAGAAGCACTTTTGCTTCTGCTTTTTTTAAGGGGTATTATGTCAGAAATATTAAACGTAAAATATAATGGTGAACCTTGCTATGACATAGTTTTTGATAAAAGCTTTGAAGAGCTTCCTGCTAAAATTTCTGAGCTTGGTTTTACAAATAGAAGGTTTTGCATCATAACTGATTCAAATGTAGGACCGCTTTATGCCGAACAGGTTAAGGGACTGCTCGAGCCTGTTTCGAATAAGGTTGTTGTTTATGAGCTACCTGAAGGTGAGGAAAATAAGAATCTTACACAGATAAATAAGGTTTATGGCTTTTTGATCTCTGAGAAATTTGACAGACACGATCTTATCATCGCCCTTGGTGGCGGTGTTGTTGGAGATATGGCAGGCTTCATTGCAGCAACATATCTTAGAGGTATTGCTTTTGTTCAAATACCCACAACACTTCTTGCTCAGACGGACAGCAGCATTGGCGGTAAGACAGGTGTTGACTACGAAGGCTATAAAAACATGGTAGGCGCTTTCTATATGCCGAGGCTTGTTTTTATGAATATCAGTGTTCTTAACTCTCTTGATGGAATTCAGTTTGCATCAGGTTTTGCTGAGGTAATGAAGCACGGTCTTATTAAGGATTCAGATTTCTATATGTGGCTTATTGAAAACATGTATGAGATCGAAGAAAGAGATCCTGAAACACTTATAACAATGGTCAAGAAGAGCTGTGATATTAAAAGAGCCGTAGTTGAAAAGGATCCTACAGAAAAGGGCGACAGGGCACTTCTTAACTTCGGCCATACAATCGGTCATGCTATTGAGAAGTATAAGAATTTCGAGCTTCATCATGGTGAATGCGTTGCTCTTGGAGCAGTGGCTGCTGCCTTCATCTCATGGAAGAGGGAGCTTCTTTCAATGGATGAGTACTATGAAATAAGGGATATGTTTGTTCCTTTCGGTCTTCCTATTTCGGTAACGGATATTGATGAGGATGAAATAATTAATCTTATGCATTCTGATAAGAAGGCAGATTCAGGCAGTATTAAATTCGTACTTCTTAAGAAGGTTGGTAAAGCGGTTCTTGATAAGACAGTTACAGATGACGAAGTAAGAGCTGCACTTAAGGAAATCACCTGGACAGAGGATTTCGAATAAAAAGTAATAGGTTTAGGAGTTTTAATTATTTATGGATATTCTTACTAAGAAGAAAAAGATTTCTCTTGTTCTTGATATTATAGTGATTACTCTTTTGATAGCCCTTGATCAGTTTACAAAGTATTTGGCTGTTGTGCATCTCGAGGGTAAGGAAAGTATTGTTATTATTTCTAAAGTCCTTGAGCTTACTTTTTTGAAAAACAGCGGAGCTGCATTTGGAATTTTACAGAATCAGAAGGTATTCTTTGTAATGATAGCCATTATGATTCTTGTTGTAATAGCTTATGTGCTTTTCCGTATACCAAATGAGAAAAAGTACATAATAATGCAGGTTATACTTGTGATGATTGCCAGCGGCGCTGCAGGCAATATGATAGACAGGATAAGGAACGATTACGTAGTTGATTTTATTTCCTTTGTGATCATAAATTTCCCTATCTTCAATGTGGCCGATATATATGTAACTGTTTCGACTATTTTGTTTATTGTTCTGTTTTTGTTTTATTATAAAGAAAAAGATTTTGATTTCCTTAGCTTTAAACAGCAACGTAAGTACAGGGAGTTTAAATAATGCAGTCAGGTGATGAAAATCATGTAAGATACGTCATATCTGAAGAAATGTCCGGAGAGAGAGTTGATAAGCTTATGAGCTCTCTCTCTGATTCTATGTCAAGAAGTTATATTCAAAAGCTTATAAAAAGTGGAAGCGTGCTGATAAACGATAAGCCTGTTAAGGCAAGTACAGTTGTTAATGAGGGTGATGTTGTAGATATGACAATTCCCGCATCAGTACTTCCTGATATTGAGCCCGAGAATATTCCGCTGGATATAATTTACGAAGACGATGATGTTGTCATAATAAATAAACCAAAGGGAATGGTGGTTCATCCTGCGCCGGGACACTACAGCGGAACGATGGTAAATGCTCTTATGTATCATCTTGGAGATAATCTTTCCGGAATAAACGGAGTCATGAGACCGGGAATCGTTCACAGAATAGATATGGATACCACGGGGTCAGTTATTGTTTGTAAGAATGACAAGGCACATAACAGCATAGCCGCTCAGCTTAAGGAGCACAGCATCAACCGTGTATATCATGCAATCTGTCATGGAATAGTTAAGGAAGATGAGGGTACTATATCTACTAATATAGGAAGAAGCACATCAGACAGAAAGAAAATGGCGGTGGTTCCTGAAAACCAGGGCAAAAATGCAATTACACATTATAAGGTTTTAAAGCGCTTTGAAGAGGACAAGATGACCTATATAGAGTGCCATCTGGAAACGGGAAGGACACATCAGATAAGAGTACATATGGCTCATTTAGGACATCCGCTTCTTGGTGATACTGTATATGGACCTGAGAGAAAAACCAAGTTTAAGCTTCAAGGACAATGCCTACATGCAAAGATTCTTGGCTTTAAGCATCCGACCACAGGGGAATATATAGAAACCGATGCTCCGTTACCTGATTATTTCAATCATTTACTTGAAATTTTGAAATAAATGGTTAGGAAACTACTATTTGCATTATAGTATCCAAAAATTTCAACTAAAATATATTACTTTTGCCGATAGATTAAACATCGCCATATTGGTATTATTGATTTGTTGATTGTTAATACTTTTATGGAGGTGTTTATATGTTATTCCAGTTATATGGTCCTAGTGCAAGCATGCAGCTCTTAGGTTGGGTTCTTGTTTTTGCAGGTCTTATTCTTATGAATGAGATAGGTCGTAGAACAAAGGCTGGCGGAATTCTTGTATTCGTAATAATCCCCAGCATTCTCACAGTTTATTTCATCGCAGCACATCTTGGTGCATTCGGAGGCGCAGCTAATCCTACTGTTGCTTATATGGATGGCTGGTTCCACTATTTCAAGCTTTATGCAGCTGATATAGGTTGTGTAGGCTTCATGATGATCAAGTACAAATGGGGCATTGGTAAGGAAAAGTGGTTTGCATGGTTTCCTTGGGCAATCGTTGCAGCTAACATCATGATTGCTAATGTTTCCGACATGGAGTCAGCTCTTGCAGCTTTCTCAATCACAGGCGACCTTTCAGGTGCTTGGTGGGCTTCTAACGAAGGTGTATTCATCTACGGTGGTTGGTGGAACGTTGTTAACGCTATTGCAGGTATGATCAATATCTTCTGTATGACAGGTTGCGTTCACCTTTACACATCAAAGGATGCTAACAAGTCAGATATGCTTTGGCCTGACATGACAGTATGGTTCATCGTAGCTTATGATGTTTGGAACTTTGAGTATACATACCTTAACCTTCCTACACATACATGGTACTGCGGTGTAGCACTTCTTCTTGCTCCTACATTTGCTAACGCATTCTGGAACAAGGGTGCGTGGATTCAGAACCGTGCTAATACACTTGCAATCTGGTGCATGTGGGCACAGGTTGTTCCCGGATTCCAGCTTTGGAGCAGATTTGCTGCAGCTCTTCCTTCAGTTTACGGCGGAGCAACAGCAAACGGCATCACAACAATGGATCTTTATGAAAAGGCAATTGAGCTTTACAATGCAGGTGCAGGCAAGACAGCTCAGGCAGGTGAGATCATCTCATCAATGGGTATCACAGCTGATCCCAGAATGCAGGGCTTCGTAGCAATCCTTTCAATTGCAGTAAACGTTATCTGCATAGCTGAGATCATTAAGAGATCTATTAAGGCAGGCAAGAATCCTTATGCGAACGAAGTATTTACAGATACTAAGGACTTCCAGCTCGCTATGGAGAGAGCAGAGAAAGCTTGATAATAAAACGCTTTTTATTCAAATACCCTGTCCGAAGTGGCAGGGTATTTGATACACGTCATTGGCGTGGATGATAGGAGGCTGACATAGCCCCCTATTATTTTGCGCTCTAAAATGGAAACATCTATTTAAGATTTAGTTTCGTATTGTATAAAAAATCACACACAAAAAATCAATTTTATAGAGTAGGAGATTTATTTTGGGAAGAAAACCACCTTATAAGCCTTCATATGTGAAGGATGATGCAAAGCTTCGCGAACCAATAGTAAAGCTTGGCAAAATGATTACAGACAGACCGCTTCAGAAGCTTGGCTTTAAGAAAATTACAAATGATGATCCTGAGTATTGGGGCCTTGCTTCAATAGTTTCAGATGAGGAAGCAGAGCTTGCGCTTAAGATGGGCGTAAGAAAGCCTAAGACCTTTGAGCAGTTACAGAAGATATCCGGAATTGAGCCTGCTCACCTTCAGGAGCTCCTTGACCACATGTCATGGACTGGTCTTCTTGAGTACAACTGGGAAAATGAGAAGCATGAGAAGCAGTATCTTGTTCCTATGTATGTACCCGGAAGTGCTGAGTTTACAAACATGAACAAGGAAGTAATCGATGCGCATCCTGAGATGGGTAAGTTCTTTGATTATATGACAACTCTTCCTCTTGAGAAGGTAACAAAGCTTGTTCCTCCTGGAGGAGCAGGAATCGGTATGCATGTTATTCCTGTTGAGAAGGCTATAGAGATGGAGAATGAATCCATTTCTCTTGAGCACATTTCTCACTGGCTTGATAAGTATGAAGGTAAATATGCTGCAAGTCCCTGCTCCTGCAGACGCTCCAGAAAAACCTATGAAGAAGGCTGCGCCGATGATGAGAATGATTGGTGCATAGCTGTAGGTGATATGGCTGACTACGTTGTAGAGTCAGGTAAGGGCGGAAGATATATCACTAAAGAGGAAGCTCTTGAGATATTTAAGAAGGCTGAGGATAACGGATTTGTTCACCAGATCACAAACATCGATGGTGAGAATAAGATATTCGCTATCTGTAACTGTAACGTAAATGTATGTTATGCCCTTAGAACTTCACAGCTTTATAACACACCGAATATGTCCCGTTCAGCATATGTTGCTAAGGTTTCAAAGCAGGACTGCGTAGCATGCGGACGATGCGTTGAGGTTTGTCCTGCGGGTGCTGTAAAGCTCGGACAGAAGCTCTGCAAAAAGGACGGATCAGAGGTTGCATATCCTAAGCATGATCTTCCTTCAGAGAGAAAATGGACAGAAGCTGACTGGGATTGGGATTACAGAGATAATAACAGAATTAACTGCTATGATTCAGGTACTGCTCCCTGTAAGACAGCCTGCCCCGCACATATAGCTGTTCAGGGTTACCTTAAGCTGGCTGCTCAGGGTAAGTATACAGAAGCACTTGCTCTTATTAAGAAAAATAATCCTTTACCGGCAGTATGCGGCCACATCTGTAACAGAAGATGTGAGGAAGCATGTACAAGAGGAAAAATCGATCAGGCAGTTGCTATAGATGAAGTTAAGAAGTTTATAGCAGCAAGAGATTTAAATGCTGAGACACGTTTTATCCCTGAAAAGGTTATTCCTAAGGTAAATGGCGGATTTGATGAGAAGATCGCTATTATCGGTGGCGGCCCTGCAGGGCTTTCATGTGCATTCTATCTTGCAGAAAAAGGCTACAAGCCTACAATCTTTGAGAAGAACGATAAGTGCGGCGGTATGCTTGTATACGGTATTCCTTCATATAAGCTTGAGAAGGACGTTGTTCAGGCAGAAATCGACATCATAGAAGCTATGGGTGTTGAGATTAAGACCGGCGTTGAAGTTGGTAAGGACATCACACTTGATGAGCTTAGAAGCCAGGGTTACAAAGCATTCTATATTGCTATCGGATGTCAGGGCGGAAGAAAAGCCGGAATCCCCGGCGAGGATGCTGAAGGTGTCGTAACTGCTGTTGATTTCCTTCATGCAGTAACTGATGATGAGACAATCAAGGTTGAAGGCGATGCTGTAGTAATCGGTGGTGGTAACGTTGCAATCGATGTTTCAAGAAGTGCTGTAAGATGCGGTGCTAACAGCGTTAAGCAGTTCTGCCTTGAAAGCAGAGATATCATGCCTGCTTCTGACGATGAAATTGAGGAAGCAGAAGAGGACGGAATCGAAATAAACTGCGGATGGGGGCCCAAGGAAATACTTACTGAGAACGGTAAGGTTAAGGGCATTGTCTTTAAGAGATGTACATCAGTTAAGGATGCTGATGGCAGATTCAATCCTCAGTATGATGAGAATGATACAGTTACTGTAGAATGTCAGCATGTATTCTTAAGTATCGGTCAGAGTATTGTATGGGGTGACCTCCTTGCAGGTTCAAAGGTTGAGCTTGGCAGAGGTAACGGAGCTGTAGCAGACAGTCTTACATATCAGACAGCACAGCCTGACATCTTTGTAGGTGGCGATGTTTACACAGGCCCTAAGTTTGCTATTGATGCTATTGCTGCAGGAAAACAGGGTGCAATTTCAATTCACCGTTTTGTACAGCCTCATTCATCACTTACAATCGGACGTAATCGCAATGACTTCAAGGAGCTTGATAAGAATGATATTCTTGTTAAGAATTACGATACATGTAAGAGACAGGTTCCCGGAAAGAGTGATAAGATTGCAGATCCTAAGCACTCATGGCGCGATGCAAAGCTTGTATTCACAGAAGAGCAGGTTAAGGCTGAGACATCAAGATGTCTTTCGTGCGGTGCTTCTGTAGTTGATACCAACAAGTGTATCGGTTGCGGTCTTTGCACAACAAAGTGCGAATTCGACGCTATCCATCTCTTCAGAGAGAACCCTGAGTGCAGCGTAATGATTCCTTCAGAAGACAAATTCAAGGCAATCATCCCTTACGCAGCAAAGAGAGCTATAAACATTAAGTTTAAAAAATAAGTTTATTGGCAGCCATGTGGTTTTATCGAATGATATATTGTGTTCTGCTGACGCTCTCGCTCTGTTAAAAACGTAGCGGTTCTAAGGTGTCAAAAAACGCCACCTAAGAACCGACGTTTTTAAAAGCAGCTTCACACAATATATTCATTCTTGAAAAGCCAATGGCTGAATATACTTGTTTTTGAAATTTATCCCTATTGTTTTTTGATTTCCAAATTGAGGTTTTAATTTATGCACGAATTAGGTGTTGTTTTTCATATAATTGATGATTTAAAAGCAGTAGCAGAAGAGAATAAGATCGAGAAGATTGATTCAGTAACAATTGAGCTGGGTGAAGTTTCATCTGTTGTTCCGCATTTTCTTACTGATGCCTGGAATTGGGCTTCGGCAAAGCAGGATTTTGTATCAGGAACGAAACTCAATATCGAACCTATACCTGCGATTACGGAGTGTTCTGATTGTGGTAAGCAGTATGGAACAATAGCTCATGGTAGGATTTGTCCTTTCTGTGGCAGTGAGAAAACATACCTGGTTCAGGGCAATGAATTTCTGATAAAGGAAATAGAAGTATCAGAATAATGTTGAAAATTTGAAGTAATAAAGATGAAGGACGCTCAATAATGGGCGTCCTTTTTAGCTAATTATAAAAATGATTATTTTATCTGAAGGTTTGAAGTAAGCTTCTTTCCTTTGGTTTTTACGATGATGTTATATTCCAGATAGATTACCTGACCGGCTGTCAGCTTAATAGTTCCTTTTCTTTTTTTGACAAGCGATCCACCTTTTTGTTTGGAGCTGAATGACATGATGCCGCCCTTTGTTTTGGGTACTATGCTCATGACACTGTCGCTTCCGTCATTTTTGGGAGTGGATATGTTAACACCTCCGTAAACAAGCTCCTTTCCTTTGCATTTCAGATTGCTAAGTGTAATAGTATAAGTCTTGGTCTTTGGAGCTACAAATTTTAAGTATCCATGGAAAATTCCGTTTGATTTGTTCTGAACAATCTTATATTTACCTGTCTTGGGAATTAAAGTTGAGACAGGTTCGATATCTTCTACATAAGACAGATACGAATTTGCTTTTTTCAATTTAATGGTCTTTGTCTTTGCCTCTGCAGATATTGGATTGATAAATGCAAGAGAAATTACAAGAGCCATTATGAATGACAATACTTTAGTTACAGAAAACCAGTTCCTTTTCTTCATTATCCCGCCCTCCAATTCAAAACAAAAACTATATGTATATGATTGCGAGAACATTATAACAAATTGAAAAACGTATCGCATTATTTTCATATTTAAAAAATCATTTGCTATAATTGTTTTTGGGAATAGGCTAAAGAATGGTTTTACAACCATGATTTAGAAATAGCAAAATACAAAAGATAAGAGGAGGGTAAGATGAAACATATCAGGGCATTTATAACTAACTTGGTATTATTGACATTAGCATTGTGTTTATTCAGTGGGGGTAAGGCTGTTGCCAGAGCAGCAAGCTCAATTGCCTATAGACTTTGGATAGGGGGTACACAGGTTACATATGATAACCGCAATCATATTACCTGGCCAAATGGTAGCGGCTATGCAACATATGATTCTGATAAGCATATTTTAACATTCTACGATGCAATAATCACAACAACGACAACTGAAGAAATATCCGGGGAATCGACTAAAGCGGGTGTTTATGCAAATTTTACAACTGATCTTACTATAAAAGGTGACGTTACTTTTGAACTTCCAAATGATTCATGCGGTATTTATTATAAAACCTTAGACCACATGTACGCTGGAAGAACAGTGACAATAGATGGCAACATAACAATGAAAGAATCTGGCGGTGGTATTTGGATCGATGATAGTAATTTGCACTTTAAAAGCGGAAAGACATCCATCAAATCTGCCAATATGGCTGTTGCGACACGAGGTGGAAAAATTACATTTGAAGATTCAGAAATGATTGTTACAGAACCGGAAGTCTACCAAATACTTACGAAGGTAGATTTGAAGTGTATCGCAACATACAGCGGGTCTCCTGCAAATAAGGTTACAATTGAGAAAAAATACGGAAATAAAGGGACATATACTATACAACTGACAAGTCCTTCCGTTGTGCTTAGAGGAAGAGAAGCTTTAACAGCTTTTTACACTGCTAATTATGTCAAGACAAGTATGTTAGTAGGAACAGCTTCTGACTTACATAATTTAGTATTTGATCTAAATAGTGATGGCATAGGTGACATAAAGGCAGATGTAACATTAGATACTTATGATGTCTCGCGATCAATCATGGTGATAAATGTTCTGGATGAATGTACTTACTCTGGTGATTTTATAATTGATGAAAAAGATTTGAAGCTTGATTTTTTGAATGGAAGCAAGTTACCGTATTATGCTCCAATGATCATCAAAATACCACAGCTGAATAATGGCGAATGCACCTTGGATATGACCGGAGGAGAAGCTGACATTAGTGCTTTTGACTGTACTAATCCTTATGATCCCTTCTATAATACATTATATTGGGTAGAACAGATCGATCATGCTCTGACAACTACATATTCTGAACCAAGGTTCTATGAATTGGATGTTGACAATAATGGAACTCCGGATATCATTTTGAAAGATTTTGACGGTAAATGTATTCTTCATGAGAGCAACTCTGTCCATGGAGATAAGGTTATAGTTCTTTCAAATGCTGCAAAACAGAAGTGCATAAAAGAAAGAAATCCATATTTCTCCAAATTGACCATCAAATTCCCCAAAGCTGATACGCCTGGTTCTGAATCCGATGATACAGATAAGCCTTCAACATCCGCGGTGACAACAAGTAATACAGATACGCAAGTTGAAATAAATGACGAAGAACCCGGAAAGCTGGATAAAACTCAGAAGGGTACAAGCTTTACCAAGCTAAAGGCCGGCAAGAAATCCATAACATTATCGTGGAAGAAGCAGAACGCAAAAGGAATTAAGGGCTACGAGATTCAGTATAGTATGGATAAGTCCTTTAAAAAGAATGTTAAGACAGTAACGATAAATAAGACCAAAACAACATCTAAAACCATTAAAAAGCTCACATCCAAAAAGAAATACTACGTAAGAATCCGTACCTTCAGAAAAAAGGGAGCTGAGAAACTCTACTCAAAATGGAGTAAGACTAAGAACGTTAAGGTTAAGTAGTATTAGAAAAATCATTTTGGTAATACAGAAATTTATCTAATATTAATGACAACAGCGCGGTGGTTTGATAAAATATAGTCATGTTGCATAGGAAATGCTAAGAAATCGCAATATATATAAGGCAATTTCCTAAAAAATACTAGATAAGGGGGTATTACAAACCATGGCAACTAAGGAGAAGAGAAACGTTATTGTTGGACAGTCCGGAGGACCTACTGCTGCAATCAATTCATCGCTTGCCGGTGTTTATCGTACAGCTATCGATCGTGGGTATAAGAAAGTGTACGGTATGATCCACGGGGTCCAGGGACTTATGGAAGGTCGTTATGTTGATCTTGCTGATCACATTAAGACCGGCCTTGATGCAGAGCTTCTGAAGAGAACACCTTCTGCATATCTTGGCTCTTGTCGTTACAAGCTTCCCGAGATTTTCGAGAGCAAAGAGACCTATGAGAAGATTTTCCAGATTCTTACAGATCTCGAGATCGATTGCTTTATCTACATCGGTGGTAACGACTCAATGGATACCATCAAAAAGCTTTCAGATTACGCTATCATTTCCGGTTCTACAGTAAGATTCGTTGGTTGTCCTAAGACAATTGATAATGACCTTGCACTTACAGACCATACACCGGGATATGGCTCAGCTGCTAAGTACATCGGTACATCTGTAAAAGAGATCATCCGTGATGGATGGAGTCTTGAGACAGAGCATGGTCAGGTTGTAATTGTTGAGATCATGGGTAGAAACGCCGGATGGCTTACAGGCTCAGCTGCTCTTTCAAGAGGCGAGGACTGTGACGGCCCTGATGCTATCTATCTTCCTGAGCTTCCCTTCGATGTTAAGAAGTTCATCGATAAGGTTAAGAAGCTGCTCAAGGAGAAGGCAAACGTTGTTATTGCTATTTCCGAAGGTATCCATGACAAAGATGGCAAATACATCAGCGAATATGATAACGGCGTTGAGTATGTAGATGCATTCGGACACAAGCAACTTACAGGTACAGCAAGATATCTTTGCACAGTACTTTCACAGGAAATCGGCTGCAAGACCAGAGCTATCGAGCTTTCAACACTTCAGAGAGCTGCTAGCCACTGTGCATCTCGTGTAGATATTCTTGAAGCTTACGAGGTTGGTGGTGCTGCTATGAAGGCTGCTGATGAAGGCGACAGCGGTAAGATGGTAGTTATCGAGAGACTTTCAGATGATCCTTATCAGGCTGGAACAGAGGTTAAGGATGTTCACAAGATTGCTAATGATGAGCGTCTCGTTCCCAGAGAATGGATCAACAAGGAAGGCACTTATGTAACAGATGAGTTCATCACTTATGTTCGTCCTCTTATCCAGGGGGATGTAGGACCTATCATGGTTGATGGTATTCCGAGACATCTGTTTGTACCCGGCTTCCAGGAACTCTTATAATTTAATATCGAATACTTATTTAGGGAATCTGCAACTGCAGGTTCCCTTTTTTATATCATAGGCACTCTTAAGAAATTAAAATGCTCTCTATAAGCCTGATATCAGATTTAAGAGTAATTTTACTTTATGTTTTTTAGCATTTAATACAATTATTCTATAATTATGGTTGAGGTATTATCGATTAATCGTTTTTTATTTTGATAAACGAGGACTGGATATGAGTAGAATGGTCAGAATTCTAATAATTACTTCATTACTCATTACAATAACAGCATGCTCCGGCGGTAAAGCAGTAATCGGGGAGGATATTCACTTAAAGTACGATAATATTAAAGTAATCGATATAAATCTCACTGAAGAAGAATACGGTATCGGTGTAGATAAAAATCAGCCCGAGCTCCTTGCACAGATAAACGAATTCATCAAAGAATATGAAGCAAGCGGTAAATTCAAGGAAATCTGTTCTCATTATGAAGGAGGAGAGCCTGTTCCGGTAGAATCTGCCGAAAGGAATAATACAAAGGATCAGCTTATAGTTGCTACCACCGGAGATTTTGAGCCCTTTGATTATAATATTGGGGACAAATCTTATGGTATTGATAAGGAGTATGTGGCTGCTCTTGCCGAATATCTCGGAAAAGATCTTGTCCTTGAAAATATCAATTTTGACATTATGTTTATGACTGTTGCTCAGCATAAAGCAGATATTTGCATAGCCGGAATTACGATTAATGATGCAAGAAAAAAATATGTGGATTTTTCAATTCCGTATTATCACGCAGGCCAGATAATAGTTACTACTGATAAGTGTGACTTATTCGATAATGTAAGAAATGCCGCTGAAGTTGAAGAGGTTTTAAATAATCCGGACAACAATCTGACTGTGGCTGTTGAAAATATGACAATAGGACACTATTACTGTGAAGGAAACAGTGAATTTGGATACACCGGATTCCCGGTAACTACAGTACCTCTTGCAACACTGGATGACTGCCTTGATGAACTTGAAAGCGGAGGCGTAGATATGGTTATAGGTGATGCTGCTGTGCTCAAATATTTAATTGATAAATAAATTGGAATGGAGCATCTATGAATAAGGTTAGAGAAAATATCTGGACAATATTTTTCCTTCTTTTACTCATAATACTTACGTTCATTATTATTTTTATAATGGTTACCAACAGACCTGAAAAAGAGACGGAAATTAGAATTGGTGGAGTTTTCATTGATTCAATTGATGATGATGGCTGGAGTGAGATACATTATGAGGGCTTAAGTGCGGCTTGTGAAAAACTTGGCTTACCTCTTGATATAGTTGAGTATGTTGATGAAAACGCTCAGTCTACAGCCCCTGCTGTGGAAGAGCTTGTTAAAAAAGGCTGTAATGTAATTTTTTTAACTAGTGGTGGATTTGGTAATAACTGTCAGGAAATTCTTGAAAGCTACCCTGATGTTATCTTTTATACAGTATCTGAAGAATGTGATGCATTCAATACCTCTACGTATTTTGGCAGAATCTACGAGATGAGATATCTGTCAGGTATTATTGCGGGTTCTATGACCAAAAGCAATACTCTTGGTTATGTTGGTGGTACAAATTGTCCGCAGGTAGACAGAGGTGTCAACGCATATTATCTTGGCGCAAAATCAGTTAATCCCGATGTAAAACTTAAGGTAAGATTCATAGGTTCATGGAGCGATGAGGAAGCAGAGCGCAAGGCAGCCGAAAAACTCATAAATGAGGATGGCGCCGATGTGCTTACTTTTCATGCAAGTCATCCTGTGACAATAGATGTGGCAGAGGAACGGGGGGTTTATTCTATTGGATATAACAGCGTAAAGAAAGAGCATTCAGATAAATTTCTTACAGCCGTTGTTTTCGAATGGGAGCCTTTGTATGAAGGCATACTGGCTGACTATTTCAAGGGTAATATCGGCAGTAAAAATGCATACTGGTTGGGTGCTCAGTACGGTGTTGTAAGTCTTAGCCAATATTCAAAAGAAGTTCCTGAATATCTTATACCTATTATCGATGAGAATATGGAAAAATTCAGGAATGGTTGGGACTGCTTCATGGGTAATATCTATAGGAATGATGGCACAAAGATGTGCGATGAGAAGGAGAGAATAAGCGATGACGCTCTTCTTTTCAGAATGGACTGGTTTGTGGAAGGAGTAGAGGTTTATGAGTGACAGACTCCGTTTCTACAACAGAGGCCTTATGGCAGTTTTGGTACTTTTTGGTCTTGTAATGATAGGTTTTGGTGTACTTATCAGCCAGCGTCTTGATTACAGGATTAATGAGTATGCAATAAGCCTAATCCAACAGGAATCAAATGATGCAGGAAATCTGTATTCCCAACAGCTTATGACAGAGATGTACACCCTGCAAAGAATGGGACAGCTTTTGATTGCCTATGAAGAAGAGGACAATCATACTAATCTTGAAAAAACCATAAAGGTTTTGGAAAGCATCTACAAGCATGATGCAGGTGTAGTTGTAGGTATTATGGCAGCTGATGGAGAAGCTTTATATGGCGATGCTCTTTCTGTTGATGAATATGAGGGAATACTTACATCTCTTCATGGATATTCTGCGGTTTCATACCAAAGAAGCGGTGGCGTTCTCTTTTCATATCCCGTGCTTCATGAAGATAATGTCAGATATGTTTTGTATAAACTTTGCTCATCCAGCTATATCAGAAAATATTATGATCTTGATGAGTTTAAAGCTATCGGCACTCCACTACTTATGAGTGAGGATGGAAATATTATTGTATTTAAGAGCTCCATGACAAACGATGACCATAGATTCTATGAAAGTAATTCTGCGCAGGATGTGTTTTCAAAGCTAAGAATGGGCGGCGACCTTACGGCATCAGCTGTTTCCATGGAAAATACCATTATTGGTAAGCAAATATTCTATTCTGCAGAAGTAGAGAACACTGACCTTTTCATAGCAGGAAGTGTGGACAGGGATACCGTAGTACATAAGATTATGTTCCTAAAATCAACAGGTATGACGGTTTATTTTGGCCTGTTACTGCTTGTGATGGTGCTTGCCATGTATCTTATAAGCGCATCAGTTAAAGTACGCGAAAGCAAGGAGCTTATTCAGGCAAAAGCTCTGGCAGAGCAGGCATCCCAGGCAAAAAGTGATTTCCTTGCAAATATGTCTCATGAAATCAGAACGCCTATCAATGCAATTCTTGGTATGGATGAAATGATTCTCAGAGAGTATCAGAATCCTGACCTTAAGACCTATGCTTTTAATATCAAGAATGCTGCAAATACTCTGCTTAACCTGGTTAATGACGTGCTTGATTTTTCAAGGATTGAATCAGGCAAAATGAGCATTATTCCGCAGGAATATGAATTGTCAGTACTTATCTCTGAAGTCTTGTTCATGATGAATGACAGAGTTGCGAAAAAAGGTCTGTACCTGCATATAAATGTAAACCAGAACACTCCCGGAAAACTATACGGCGATCCCACCAGAATTAAGCAGATAATTATAAATCTTCTTACCAATGCAATTAAATATACAGAAAAAGGCGGTGCTGATCTTATCATCGATTATGAAAAGACAGATGAAGATGACACCATTTTCCTAAAGGTTGGCGTGACAGATACAGGCATTGGAATGAAGCCTGAGGATGTAGAGAAGATTTTTAATGCCTTTGAGAGATTTGATGAGATTAAAAACAGAACTATTGAGGGAACCGGCCTTGGAATGAGTATCGTTAAAAAACTCCTTGATCTTATGGACGGTGATATCGATATAAAGAGTACATACGGTGTCGGCAGTGAGTTTGATGTTAAGTTAAAGCAAAAGGTTGTATCCTACGAACCTATTGGAGAATACAAGCTGGCAATAGAAAAAGCTATTGTAGAAAAAGAAGACTACAGACCAAGCTTTGTGGCACCGGGAGTAAATGTGCTTGCTGTTGATGATACGGAAATCAACCTGTCAGTTATGAGGGGATTGTTAAAACAGACAAAGGTCAATCTTGTGTGCTGTACCAGTGGTAAAGAGGTTCTTGAAAAGCTTGAAAACAAAAAGTTCGACATCATGCTTATAGACCACAGAATGCCTGAAATGGACGGAGTTGAACTTCTTAAGAGAATCAGAAGCAATACAGAAAATGAGAACCACAACAGTATATGCATAGCACTTACTGCCAATGTCATTGAAGGTGTAAGAGAAATATATCTTAATGCCGGATTCAATGACTATATGGGAAAACCCGTTAATGGACCAGACCTTGAAAGAATGCTTCTAAAATATATACCAAAGGAAAAGCTTTCAGATGAAACTCCTGATGAATATAAGAAAATTGCAGGAGAAAAAGTATCAGATAAAGCAGATAATTCCTATGTTCCTTCAAGTGATTCAGGTGATGATGGCAAGGTATGGGACGTTATTGAAAAGCTCGATAAGGACGGATTTATAAGCATAGAAGATGGTATCAATTTCTCCGGAAGCAAAGGATTGTTCCTGGATACTCTTAGATTTTTCAAGGAATCTATTGATAATAAAGCAGATGAAATTGAAGAGTACTACTTCAAGGATGACTTCAAAAACTATTCAGCAAAAGTACATGCACTAAAAAGCTCTGCCAGACTTATCGGAGCTAAAAATCTATCCGATAAGGCAAGGGAACTTGAAGAAGCAGCAAACAGAGACGATATTGATTTTGTTAGGGATAATAATTACGAACTTATATCTGAGTACAGGTCATTTAGGGAGATTCTTAAAGACATTTGAGGTGCCTTATGGATAAAAGAAGAATCCTGGTTGTAGATGATGATGAGATAATCATACGACTTACTAAAGGAATACTATCAGATAAATATGATATTGTTACGGCAGATTCAGGACAAAGGGTCATTGACATCTATGCGGATGTTAAGCCCGATATGATTCTGTCTGATCTTATCATGCCCGGAATGACCGGCTTTGAGATGATGGAGAATCTCAGAGCCAAATACAATATTATCATCCCTGTAATGTTCATGACTGCACTTTCAAGTGACGAAACAGAGGAACAAAGTCTTACGATAGGAGCAGTTGATTATATCAGAAAACCCTTCAAGGCAGATGTACTGCTGCACAGAGTAGATAACATCATGGCAAATCTTGATCAGATAAGAGGCCTTCGGGCTGCTGCCGAGAACGACACCATGACAGGGCTTTTAAATAAGACAACCAGCATGCGCGAAATTGACCAGGCTGTAAGAAATGGTCAGGGCATACTTATGATGATAGACCTCGACAGCTTTAAGCTGGTTAATGATATCTACGGTCATGAAAAGGGCGATCAGATTCTTATAAGGTTCGCTGAAATACTAAAGAGTATCATGAGATCCTCTGACATAATCGGAAGAGTCGGTGGTGATGAGTTCATAGCATTTTGTCAGAATACAAAAGAAGAGAGAATGCTAAGGGAGAGGACCGAGTTCTTAAACAGAAAGCTCTTTAACTTCGCAAAAGAATGTCTTGCAGAAGACATGAACATTCCTCTTGGATGCTCCATAGGCGCAGCAATCTGTCCTGATGAGGGAAATGATTTTAACACGCTTTTTAAAAAGGCTGATGAAGCACTATATGAAGCTAAGCATAACGGAAAACACGGTTACGTAATTTATAAGCACGGCGAGGATGAAGTAAATGAGAATAAACAGGATAATAACTCAGAGATCCGAATGATACTTGGAGAACGAGAAGGTCAGCGGGGAGCCTTTGTTTTACCTATGGAACAGCTGAAGACGGTTTACAGATTCCTTATCCGGGTAGAGAAAAACTATCCCAGTGATATTCATTTTATTGTTTTTACATTGGAGAGCAGAAACGGTCATGTAAGTGAATACAGAGATAAGTATATGGATGTCATGGCTTCATGCCTCAGAGGAAGCGATATCGTGGCAAAGTATGGTGATGATAAAGTGATAGCGATACTGCTTAAAGCCTCAGCTGAGGACTATCATGTCCCACTTGAGAGAGTAATGATGAAATGGAATGAAATGCATGAATCGCTGGAAGTAGAAATCAGCTACACTGTTGAAAATCTGATGACGTAGTTTTAAATAAAGATAATAAAAAATAATGTTAGGAAAAATGGCTTAATTTCAGATTTGGAATTAAGTCATTTTCTTTTGAACAAGGCCAGGTTATATCTGATGTTATTCAGAGTTATACCGGGGCTGAGAAAAAGAGCGTTCAGAAGGTTGATAAGGCTAAGGCCCACAACAGAGATTTCTATAAGCGTCCTGTTGTTGTAGCTTCTGCCGGCGGTGCTGCTGCAGGAGCAGGTGCAGCTGCAAGTGCTTCAGCAAGTGCCGGTGCTTCAGCATCAGTAAATGTGTCAGGCGGGGGAAATACAAGTGTTAATTACAGTAACGTCGAGTCAACTGTGGTTAATCAGACTAACGTTTATGTAAGTAATCCCGCACCCAGTTCAGCTGCAGCAAGCACACCTGTTTCAAGTGGCTTTGATTCATCAGGTATTGCTTCAAGTATTGAGAGTGCTACAAGTCAGATGGCATCAGGCGGCGGAGCATCCAATATGGCAGGCGGTATTGCCGCAGCAGCCGTAGGAGCTGCAACAGCCGCCGCAGCAGGAGGATCTGCTGCTACATATCTTAAATCCAAAAAGAAAAATGAAACTGAAGAAGTTGCTGAAACAAAATAATGTAATAGTGATGGGGATTTCACTTTAGATGGTCGGATTATCTGGGTGAGATCCCCTTTTTATGTTCATTATTTCATTACTATTTCACCGTGTGAGGGTTTTATTCTCATCTTATTTGAAGTAGAAATAAAATGGACACCATAATTTTCATTTGAGTACTAAATAACGGTTTAACAAATTCTTAAAAGTGCATAAAATGGATGTTTTTCGTTGATTTTTCGGGGGGGGTGGTATCATTAAGGTATAAGATAGATACAGGATATCTGTCTTTTTTGATTAATGTGATAAAGAGGTGATGAATGAATCGAGAAAAATAAAATTTTTTAGAAGAATAAAGGACTAAATAGAGGAAAGGAAAATGTGTTTATGAGAAATTTGTTATCAAAGAAATATGTCAATTATTGTTTAACCATACTTTTTGTCGCCATGCTTTTAGTTTGTAATGGAACCAGTGTTAAAGCTGACGATGATGATGATGATTATGTGACAAGTGACTGGCTTCAGGATTTTGGGGGTAGATTTGGAGAATATTATGACACCAGTGATGGTCAAACAAAGCCGGCATACATTATAACAGGATATGGTGGAGAAAAATCCAGCATAACAATAGATAGCCATGTAACAACATCTAAGGGACGAAACTATCCTGTAGTAGTTAGCTCTTTAGGCTTGAATAGTGAAACTCATGTTCGCGAGGTCAAATTTGTTAATGGTGTGAAAGTCATACCTAATATCAACTGGCCAATTGACGAAGGCTATTCATACAGTGCCGATGGGATAGTGAGAGGAAATGTCGACACGGTTGAAACAATAGATTTTTCCGGTGCTGATACAAGCTGCGCTCGAAATATGATGTATATGTTTAAAAATTTGCGAGGCCTTACCACCTTGGATATTAGTAATTTTAAGACATCTAACGTAACATCTATGCGAAGTATGTTTGAAGGTTGCAGCAGAATGCAAACTATTAACCTTACAGGGGTTGATACTTCCAAAGTAACAACTATGGAATCAATGTTTGCAGACTGTGTGTCGTTGCAATCTTTGGATCTTTCTGGATTGAATACATCGAATGTTACTAATATGGGCATGATGTTCTGGGATTGCAGAAATCTGCAGACGCTTAATCTCACGGGCATTAATACGTCGAATGTTACAGATATGCACTATATGTTCTATGTAGATGTAGATGATTCAAAAAATTATGCAACATATTCAAAACTGACTTCTTTGGATCTTAGTAGCTTCAATACATCAAAAGTAACTAATATGAAATCTATGTTTTGTGGACAGGGGAATTTGACTAGTCTTAATCTGAGTTCTTTTGATACTTCTAATGTGAAATATATGGATAGTATGTTCACCTATTGCAGATCAATGACTCATTTAAATTTAAGTAATTTTAATGTTTCAAAAGCACAAACTATGCAAGACTACACTTCCCTTGGGCAGCATTATACGAATGTTAAGGATGTAGGATTGTCAAATTTGGTATTTGCTAGCATTGATACTCCGGTAATATCTGGATCGGGATGGGTTTATACACTGTTAGAGACAGTGGACATTCGCGCTGGTCAAAAACCTATTTATCGTTTGGATGATAATAAAGATGGTAAACCGGATAATGAGACCAATTACTATGATTCTCTCAGAATTGATGGCATTAGTCACAGATATCTCTTAGTTGGTTACTATGATTCTAATGATAATACACATCATTATTATAATAATGCTAATCAGGGAGGGAACCAGCAGGAACATAATAATACTAATGATGGACAGCAGGATAAAAACCCGGCACCTGATAGCCAGCAGGAAGCAGCTACTGATGATCAGACTAAAAAGCCTGTAAGCCCTTCGGAGGAAGAGAAGAAGGAAACCGTAGATAAAAAGCAGGCAAAAACTTCTGTGTCTAAGGTGAAGGCAGGAAAGAAATCCTTTACTGTTTCCTGGAAAAAGCAGACTGCAAAGGGAATCAAGGGTTACGAGATTCAGTATAGTATGGATAAGAAATTCAAGAAGGATGTCAAGATAGTCACAATTGGCAAGACCAAGACAACTTCCAAAAAGATCAAGAAGCTTAAGTCCGGAGAAACATACTATATAAGGGTTAGGACTTATAAGAAAGCTAATTCAAAGAAGGTATATTCTAAGTGGAGTAAGGCAAAGAGCATAACTGTTAAATAATGCAATTGAAGTAAAGGAAAAGATCTCGGGGGTGAAAGCACCAATGTCATTAAGTTAAGTGTGACGACAAAAAGACTCTTATACCAGAAATGGTATAGGGGTCTTTTTGTCTGAAAAAAATAGTTGACAGCAGGACTGAAAAGTGCGGCCGCTTTCGCTACTGATTATATTTTAGAGGTATCTGTATTATATGGATCTATGGTTGCTGCGCGTCTTCTATGTTCATCCTCAATTGCTGCGTAGTGTTTGGCTGTGGTATTTATATCTTTATGGCCAAGAACATCTGCAACAAGGCGAATATCACCGGTTTCTCTGTATAATGCCGTGCCGTAAGTGCTTCGCATTTTGTGAGGTGTAAGCTTTTTTCCGGGGACAGCCATCCTGGTGTATTTCTGAACCAGAATTTGCACGGATCTGACCGTAATGCGGCTTTTTCTAAGGGATAAAAACAGGGCTTTTTCCTTGGAATCAGCCAGTAATGTGGGCCTCTCAAACTCTATATAATCCTTAATAGCTTCCGCAACAGCTCTGTTAAAGTAAAGAATCTGTGTATTTCCGCCTTTTCGGACTACTGTGAAGGAATTTTCATCAAAATTAAAGTCATCTATATCAAGGCCCACACACTCAGATACACGGATTCCGGTATTGAGTAGGAGAGTGAAGATAGCAGTATCACGGAGAGTAGTCTTCTCACATAACGCTCTCTGCCTGTCGGAAACTTTAATATTGGTATTGATTACAGTATCCATCAATGTGTTAACTTCATCAGAATTCATGCGAATAATATCTTTTTTCGGAGCTTTTTTCCTTTTTGCAGCTCCAAGTGTCGGATTATTTTTCAGATAATGATGAAGGCACATGAATTCGTAAAATCCGCGAACTGCTGACATACGTCTGGCAATTCCTTTTTCTTTATTTACATGCTTATTCTCGCCGTTATTAAACTGCAAAAATCGCTGGAATTCATTGATATCTTCAAATGTCAGCTGATCAAGAATTTCCAAAGGAATATCCTTGATTTTCTCATTGTCATTTAGTATTGGATTTTTCTCTGCAAGAAACCTAAAGAAAGTGATCAGATCATAGGCATACGATACAACTGTATTAATCTGCGAAGTGAGTTCCTTATCATCAAGAAATGATAAACAATATCCGGGAAGCTCAGCTTCAAGTTCATGTAATTTTTCTAAACGTGATAGATATAATTTACGATTGTATTCAGAATCAGCACCCATATAATTACCCCCAACAAAACCATAGAATTATGCGAAAACACAGAATCCATGCGGATCTGATAAATACATTATAACACGTATTCTAATTTCGTTAAAGAGAGATTTAGCGAAATAATAGATTTATATCACTACGCTTCTGTGAATTAATTGAAGAAGTTATCTAGACTTTTGGTTAATTTAGAAGGTAAAAAGGTAGCGATAACTTCTTCACTGTTCGCATAAAAAAACTGCGAGGTATCCCCCCGCAGCTTTTCGTAAACAATATCAGTCTATTGATTGGACTCCATAGTGCATCAGTATTGGGACTTTCATCCTCTGATTTCCTTAACAACTTTAACAGCTTCTTTTGTCATATCCTCAATCTTATCAAAGGCGCTTGATTTAATAAGATCACCTTTGACCATCCAGCTACCACCACAACATGCAATTCTGTCATAAGAAAGATAATCTCTCATTTTAAGATCATCTATCAAGGGCTTTTACTCCGAATCAGAGCGTTACTCCATCCTTAAATATGGATATTTCTCTATACCCGGCGTCTTCCTGCCTGGTTTTTTGTCCACTTGCAACATCCAAAACATAGTCCAGGAGTCTGTCCCCTGCTTCATCCAGAGACTCTTTTCCTTCAGCTACCTTTCCTGCATTGAAATCTATCCAATTGCCTTTCTTCTCATATAGCGCAGTATTCGTTGAAATCTTCACTGTCGGAACAGGTGCCCCAAAGGGTGTTCCCCTTCCGGTTGTAAAAAGTATCAGATGTGCTCCTGCAGCTGTAAGGTCTGTAGTTGATACCATATCATTTCCCGGACCTGACAATAATGACAGTCCTTTAATTTTTACCGGCTCAGCATACTCCAGTACATCTGAAATCTGAGCACTTCCGCCTTTTTGAACACATCCACAAGACTTGTCCTCAAGAGTTGTAATCCCGCCGGCTTTATTTCCGGGGCTTGGATTTTCATATACAACCTGTCCGTGATCCACAAAATATTTCTTGAAATTTTCAACCATACAAACTGCTTTATGGAACGTGGCGCTATCCTTACATCTATTAAAAAGAATTGATTCAGCCCCGAACATCTCAGGAACCTCTGTAAGAACAGTAGAACCTCCCATAGAGATAAGTCTGTCAGAAAATCTGCCAACCGTTGGATTGGCAGTTATTCCTGAAAGGCCATCAGAACCTCCGCACTTCATTCCTACAATAAGCTCGCATGCATCTATTTCCTCACGCTTGGACTGGCCTGCATAATCCGCCAATTCTTTGAGAAGTTTGCTGCCTTCCTCAATCTCGTCTTCGCAGTCCTGACAGGTAAGGAATTTCACTCTTTCTCCGTTCCATTCCCTGAGTTCTTCCTTGAATTGTTCTGAAGTAAGATTCTCACACCCCAAAGAAAGAACAAGAACCCCGCCTGCATTTGGATGTTTTACAAGTGCTGCAAGGACTCTCTTTGTAGTTTCATGGTCATCACCCATTTGAGAGCATCCGTACGGATGGGTATATGCATATAATCCCTCAATTGATCCCTTTACAAGGTTCTGATTGTCTCTGGCCAATTTCTCCGCAATCCGGTTCACACATCCGACAGTAGGAATAATCCATATTTCATTTCTGATTCCTACTTTTCCTTTGGCTCTCCTGTAACCCATAAAAGTTCTGTTTGCTACTTTAGGAAGCAATGGTATTTCAGGTTTATACTCAAATTTGGAATTCTCAGAAAGAGAGGTTTTGACATTATGTACATGCACAAAACTTCCTGATTTTATTTCATCTGTGGCAATGCCTATACAGTTTCCGTATTTTACTATCGAGGATCCTTCGGCTATGTCATTAAGCGCTACTTTATGCCCTCTTCCAATTGCCTCAATAGTTTTTAACCCATCTTCAGATGCATCTATAATTTCACCCTTTTCCAGGTCTCTAAGTGCAACTGCAACATTATCCAGAGGATGTATCCTGATACTATTCACCCTGAACCTCCCTCATGGCTTCATACATGCCCTTTTCATCTATCAGGGCAAGGTCTTTAATAACTGCTTCTTCAAATCCGGATAGTTTTATGAGCGCATCTCCCCACATCTTCTCATTGGCAATAATATCTCTTGCCAACTTCTCATTATCAGCATCTTTCAGAGCAAGGAACGCATCAAGTACCCATTCGTCATCTTTGATAAGGTATTCATTATTGTCTCTTTCTGCAACCAGAGCGCATTCCCGCTTTTCATAACCTCTGTGATAAAAAGCAAGAAATGCAGCAAACGAAAATGTCAGTACTTTGGGTAACTCCTTCTTCTGTTCATAATACTCGAGTACTGTGTACATAACTCTTGCCTTCCACTTAGATGCTGAATTCAGGGAAATACTAAGCAGTTCATGGTCAATGAAAGGATTTGCAAATCTGTCTGTAACTGCGGCTGCGAAATCCTCAAGATCTTTCTTATCAAGTCCCTTGAGAACCGGAATAATCTCATCATAGAGAGCCTTATTCATATATCCCCTTATTACATCATCTTTCATGCAATCTCTTACAATATTCTGTCCTGCAAGATATGCACCCATAATCATAGATGTATGCGCACCGTTTAAGATTCTTACTTTGCGCTTTTTATAAGGATCAACATTATCTACTACAAGTATGGGAAGTCCGGCTTCTTCCACAGGAAATTCTTTCTTAATCTTCTGCGGTCCTTCTATAACCCACGCGCCAAACACTTCAGCCGTATCAATAATATTGTCTTTATATCCAAGCTCCTCACAAATAGCATCAGCTTCTGCTCTCGGATAACCTGGAACTATTCTGTCCACGAGTGTGGAGCAGAAAATATTATCATTATATACAAAGTCTCTGAATTCTTCAGACAATCCCCACTGATCTATATATTTATTTACGCACTTTAGTAGCTCATCTCCGTTTCTGTCTATGAGCTCGCAGGATAGAATAATAAATCCCGGAAGTTTGTTATTAAATCTTTCATACAGGAACTGTGTCAGTTTTCCCGGAAAACTTGCACACGGTCTATCCTCCGGTTTGCAGGAAGGATCATAAGCTATACCTGCCTCTGTAGTGTTGCTTACAATGAATCTCATTTCGGGATTTTTGGCACAGGCTAAGAATTCATCAAATTCTCTGTATGGATTAAGGCATCTTGAAACACTGGAAATAACTCTTTTGTTATTAACTTTTTGCCCATTTTCCTGTCCCCGTAAATAAAGTGTGTAAAGACCTTCCTGATCGTTTATCATATCAGCGAGTCCATGTTCTATTGGCTGACATAAAACAACCTTGCTGTTAAATCCTGCTTTTTCGTTCATAAGATCGATAAAGTAATCGACGAACGCACGAAGGAAATTTCCTTCGCCAAACTGAAGAACCCTCTCCGGTGCATCCTTTAGAAGGTATCCATCGTACCCCTTTTCCTCCAATAGTTTGTAACTAAGCTTCTCCATGTTAAAAGTCCTCCTCTCAGATTCCGAAATATCTCTTTGCGTTATATGCTTTGCAGTCTCAGTTTGTAAAATAAAATCTTCATCTAAAAACTTTTCATCTTTTACCAGCTCCCAATTAAAACCTTTTCTATAATACTAATTGCAAATCTTTATTTTTTATATAGCTTTGGGGTTTTAAACCAACTTATACAACAAGTACAACAATTTTTACAATATTTATGTCCGCCTTCTATAACAGCAATTATTTTATACGTTTGCATACAATTTCTCCACATACATCTGCATTAATTCTGCCTCCTAACACTCCTTACCAGACTATCTGCCGCTTCTCTTATTTTTGAAGCTTCCTCAGGTGACAGGAGTTTTACCCATTTATTTCTCTTTGATAAATCAGGCTCATTTTTATCAACTGTACTTAAATTGACAAAAGAAAACCCCTTAGGCATATTGCTAAGAGGTTTTCTGCTTGGGTGTTATTTTACTTTTACGCTTTTAATCTTGCTCCACTTTGAGTATACCTTTTCGCCGTTCTTTTTGGAGAAGGTACGAATTCTTACGTAATACTTTGTTTTGGATTTAAGCTTCTTAATGGTTGTTTTAGTAGTTTTTGCTTTCTTAATAGTAACAGTATTTGTAACGTCTTTCTTGAAACCCTTGTCTGTACTGTACTGGATTTCATATCCCTTTATACCCTTGGCAGTCTGTTTTTTCCAAGAAAGTGAGATTTTGTTTTTACTTGCTTTGGGCTTTGAAAGAGTTGTACCCTTTTGCTTAGGATTGAGCTGTTCAGCTTTTTCTTCATTAACAGATGCTGCTTCAGAAGATTTTGCTGGCTCAACTGTGGGATTTATTGTTGGCTCCGGATCCTTCTTATTCTCTGATTCATTTGTGTCTTCAGAATTACCTTGCTGCTCTCCTACAGTTACAGTGCAACTTGCCTTGATATTGGCATTAGTCTTCATAGTAGCTGTAATTGTTGCAGTACCATCATTTACAGGTGTTACTTTTCCGGTTTCGTCAACTGTTGCTACATTGGGATCAGTTGATTCCCAATCAAACCTGTTGAGATTGAGCTTAGGAGCAATTGTAAGTAACTGTGCTGAATCACCTTTTTTGAAGTTCAGTTTTGACTTGTTGAAAGCGATTGAATTAACTTTACTAACAGTAACAACATCAAGGATCCATGGTTCATTGTCTGTAATTAGCGTAAGATCATATTCACCAGTTTCTTGTATTATTGTTCCGCCAACATATGCGTAAGTATTTTCATGATAACTTTGATCTACTATTGGTGAATCCATTTTTAGATTTCCATCTAATATCAAATTTACATCACAAGCAGGTCCAACATAACCAAAAATAATTGCGTTTCTTCCTTCAGTTTGGGGTTCTCCAAATTTTAAGGTTACTGTATTTTGCATTTCATCCTTTGCGGCATAGTGCAAATAGTCTTTTTCACCCTCTTTGGTAAGATTAAGGTCTGTGTCTATATAATAATTTCCATTAAATGATGGGGCCTTTCTCCATTCGTAGATAATGCCACCTGAATTATTGTGGGTTTCAAAATACAAACCAGCCTTATCTTCGAATCTCACAAAATGGTATTGGTAGTAAGATAAAGCTGCATGAACCGGCATAGAAGGCATCACGCCCAAAGCTATAAATATAGCAAGTCCAAGCGCCAAAAGCCCTTTCATCCTGCTACGTATCTTTTTTAGATTAACTTTTTTCTCCATTTTCGCCCTCCAATATTTCAATAACCCCAAATGAATTTAATAATAGTATAACACAGGCGCTTCTGAAGGTTATATTAAATATCCCATTTATTCTTACCAATTGTAACACTCTTAAGCTTCTTATTACCCTTAAAAGCACCGGCTGCAATTTCAGTAACCTATATCTTACTGACTCCACTTCTCTTTCCAAAGTTCCATTATCTCCGGGTAGTGCTTGGGTGATAACAGGATAAGAGCAGTCACTATTCCAATAGCAGATGCCACAAGATTAGTCCAATCACTGATAAGCAGCTGTGTCGAAGCACCTCCGTTTGCAGTATAGTAACTGTTAATAAGGCCGACAAAATCCAGTGTAAAATGCGCGATCATCACAACCCACAGATTAGCAGTTCGTAAATATACAGCTCCAAAAACAGCTCCAACTCCGATACAATATGCTACCTGAATGCCCCACCTAAAGCCTTTCCAGCTAAGAAAGTTTTTGAGGTCAGGTCTGAACCAAAATGCAAATATAATTGCTGCTATAATGACACCTATAGCGGCTCCGATACCGGACGCATTTTTCACAGTTGTACCGAATCCGATCATTTCTTTTGCATAACCCGGTATAAAATTTGAAAGTGGATTGTCTATCAGTGATGCACCAATAGATGAAAAAAGCATAACAAAGATAAAAAGAACAAAGTATCCGATTATTGGATGATCTAAAATAGTATGTTTCCTGGTCATGCTCAAAGGATGATTAGCGGGATAGTTACATGTAGCGATTGCACACATATTTTCGTATGCTCTGCCGCGTAGCTGAGATAAACGGTTGATTTCCATGGGACATGCGTTAGGAACATAACCTGGTACCGTGTACTCCGAACTCAGGATCCATTTATCTTGCCCCTTCCACAATATGTCACTAAGCGAAAACAGCATAAAAATCCTCCTGCCATTACTGCGAAATAATGACAGGAGGACTTATCTTACTTCTTATTCTTTACTCTCTTAACTGTTGCGTTCTTAGGAAGGCCTGACTTTTCAAGAAGCGTCTTGTTCTTCTCAAAATTCTTGGCTCCGGTCTTTACCTTTATGATCACATTCTTCTTTGTGTTCTTAAAGGCGCCTTTTCCAACCTTCTTTAGTTTTCCTCTAATTATTACAGTCTTGACTTTCTTACCGTAATTAAAAGCATTCTTGTCGATAGTATTGATGTTTTTGCCTATATCCACTTTTATTGCCTGCTTGCAGTTTTTAAGGAATCCCTTGCGGATTCTTGTAACTTTGTAGGTCTTGCCGTTTGCTTTTACTGTTGCAGGAACGACTACTGTTTTGAGGCTCTTGCTGTTTACATTTTTGAGGTCTAATTTTGTACCATTAGCCTTTTTGAAGACAAATTGTGAAATCTGTTCATCAGTCTTGCTGTAATTGGTAACCAATATTGTTTTGCCATCAGCATTCTCTTTTGTAACAGTCTTGGTTCCATCAGGATTCTGCTGCGTATCACCGGTATTCTTAAGAACCTCTGCCAGGACAGCCTCGCTATCAGTAAGCTTCTTTAGTGTTTCTTCAGATATCTGGCTCTTTTGTTTATCAGTAAGCGCATCATATGCTGCCCGTGCCGCTTCGATGACATCCTTGTTTGCTGTGGTCACATCAGCCGCTGCGGGCAGGGCGTTGATCGCATCGCTTACTGTCGCAGCCGCCAGCGCATCCTCGGCGTCGGTCAGCTTCTTCAAAGTATCGGCGGAAACCAACGCTTTCTGATCATTTGTCAGAGCATTGTAAGCCGCTCTCGCCGCTTCGATGGCGGCCTTGTTGTCGACGGTCACATTGCTGAAATCAGGCAGGGCGGTGATCGCGTCCGTTACTTCCTGTGCCTTCGTCGCGTCGATAAGGTCTTTTAGTTTCGCCTCGGCATCGGTCAGCCTCTTGAGCGTGTCAGCGGAAACATATTCCTTTTGTGCATCGGTCAGCGCGTCATATGCCGTTCTCGCCGCTTCGATAGTTGCCTTGTCAGTGATTGCGACATCCGCCGCCGCGGGCAGGGCGTTGATTGTGTCGCTTACTGTTGCTGCCGCCAACGCGCCCTCAGCGTCCGTCAGTTTCTTGAGGGTATCGGCGGAAACCTTGTCCTTCTGGTCGTCAGTCAGCGCGTCATACGCAGCTCTTGCAGCTTCAATGGCGTTCTTGTTCGCGGTGGTCACATCTGCCGCCGCAGGCAAGGAGTTGATCGTGTAGCTTACTGTCGCCGCCGCCAGCGCATCCTCGGCGTCGGTCAGCTTCTTCAGGGTGTCGGCGGAAACATTCGCTTTCTCGTCGTCGCCCAGCGCGTCATACGCCGCCCTTGCCGCTTCGATGGCGTCCTTATCTGCGGTCGTCACATTTTCAGCTTCCGGCAGTGCGTCGATCAGGTTGTTCACATTCTCCATGGCCGTAACAACCGCCACTTCGGTCGCCCTGCCGGCGGGCGTGGTATCCGTCGCCTTGGTGCGGACGAGGTAGGTGCCGGAGGCGACCGACGTCTCGCTTGCGGATGCCGTCGTCCAACCGCCTGTGCTGTTCTTCAGCTTGTACTCCATGTCGGCGGTCGTCCCCTTGATCTTGCCGTTCGCAGTCCCGGCGGGAGGCTCCGAGGTCAGTCCGGTCGGCGCGGCGGGACGGGCGGTAAGCGTCACCTCTACCCAAGCGCCGGCGGCAGTATCATCGGTCGCCGCTGTGCGCACATAGATGGTCGGCGTACCTTCGCCGTCAAGAATATCCGTCAGCGATGTGATCGCTGTTCCGTCGCCGGTATTGGTGGAAGAAACCTCATAGCCGTTATTTGCGGAAATTGTCTCACCCGTATAAGTGAAGGTAATGCCGTTGGTTTTCGCTTCGTCCGCGCTCAGCTCCGCAGCCGTTTTCTTCTCAACCGCTGCGGTAGCGGTAGAAGTCTGAGTAGGACGATTATCCTCTGACACGTCGTTGCCGTCCGCGTCCTTAGTTTGATAAACCTTAACAGAGATCGCCTTGCTGAGATCGGCTGTGGTAAGGGTGTATGTACTCTCCGTCGCGCTGTCGATCTTCACATTGTCACGATACCACTCATAAACCAGATCAGTTGCATCCGTCTCAGCAGTCAGAACATCACCGATCTGCGGAGCACCCTCGGTCACCGCGGTGCCACCTCGCTTGATAGTTATGACCAGTTGGGTACTTTCATCCAGTGCAGTATACTCCGTTGGCAGAGAAAAAGTATTCTTACTAGATTTAAATACCACCTTGCTCAGGTCGAGCTTTAAAGCGGGGCGGACACCTTGCATCTTATAGACCTCTTTGCCAGCGCTGTTTACGTTGCCCTCAGTGGCGGACACAAACGCCGCACAGTCACTATTGGTGCCGGGCGAGCAGAGCCACCATACGTTGTTCTGTGTTCCAGGTGCTGAGCATTTTCTTACATCAACACTTGTTATTGCATTTGCCTGGGCAATTGTCAGCAGGAACATCTCGCCACCACTGACTGCTGTTTTGGCATCTTCCGAAATATTGCCTGCATACCATGTATTTACAATACCTTGTACGGTAGAACCAGTGTAATTAGCACCCGATCCCCTACCATTATACGCCGATGCCCTAACGCAATCCTTGGCAAGCAATGTCACGGTTCCGGCATTAGCAGCCGTAGATTCATCCTCAATGAGATACCAATCTTTGTTGTCAAACTTTATCACTGTTGTGGTGTTTTTAAGGCTTTCATAGGGATTCCCTTCCCACTCATCCGCATACGCCGTCAGGCTCATCCCCGGCATCAACCCCAGCATCAGCGCAAGGCTGAGCAGGAATCCTAAAAAACGTTTCTTATTTTTCATAAGCAATCTGTCTCCTTTCATATTCACGGCTGTTATGGCCGCCGCTGAACCTTTTTATGCGCGTAGGATACTTCCCCCGCCATGCCGACATACTCGAAATGCTCCGCATTTCGAGTTGTCGCGGCCTTCGCCGTATGCATCCGTCCTCGCTAACGTCATCCTGCAAGCAAGCTTTCGTATGCCGCTAGCGACTCCGTCTGCGCATGGCTCATTGCTACGCGCAAAAACCGCCGAACCTGACAGGGCATAATACCCCGTCAGATCCGACGGTTATCCATCTCTAATGTAATATTCAGTTACAAACGTCTCGCGGTCGTAAGACGCAAAAAGGACACAGTTATATACTGTGCTGTGCTGTGCTGTGCTGTTAAGAGCTTAGTTTTGTTACATTTTGTTGTCAAGTAAAATCTCCGCCTGATAATTAAACATTTTTGCTTAATAAATCAATAGTTATGGTTGCATATAATTATTTTATCGGATATTTCTTAGACCTGTATAAAGTTATTGTTAAATAACAATAAAATATAGTATTTAATAATTATGTTTAAATTGAGAATTTAACATGACATTAATCTAATATATATCTTTAACAGGAAGGAATAAGCAAGCTTGGTATTGCAGAAAACAACGATTCCGCATAAAATTATATCTGCATTTATATTTGTGTCGGAGGAAGTAATGGCAGGAACAATAGATATATCAGCACTAAATACCCCGCCGGAAGAAAAGGAGCTCAAAACAGCAAGGTTTTTCTCTGAAAGAGAAAAGAACATAACATTTATACCACCAAGTAACATTCCCGGGAATCGTAGACCCGACTTTATGATGGATGGCCTTGAATGGGAAGTGAAATGTCCTGAAGGTAGCAGCAAGAGGACAATTGAAAGATGTATTGTAAGTGCAGAAGGACAATCGCCTTACATTATTTTGGATCTTCGATATGTAAAATTGCCAGAGAAGTTCTGTTTATCACAAATAGAGATAAACTTCAATACAAGATCAAGGGTTAAGCGAATCCTTGTGATCACAAAGACCTTACAGCTTATAGAATTTCCACCTAAATAACCTGTGAAAAAGTGAAATTTATGTAAAGAGCATCATATTTATTGACTTTCACGTACATTTTGATATTATGTAGATAAGTAAAAGACTCGACCCACTGCTGGAAGCGGAGGGCCCAGAGCCTTTTTCTTTTTGAAGAATTTCAAAGAATCATTCTTCTAAAATCATCTGCTTTAAATATTTATCCTGATCCCTTGAACTGTGAACAATACCGGTAACCTGCACCGCAGCGTGTTCAACATCAATCCAGAAATAAACAAGATAATTTCCAATATTTGTTTTCCTTACTCCTTCCGTTCTCCATGGTCCTTCATCTACAAGAAACCATTTTTCAGGGTTTACTCCCTTATATCTTTTTTAATGTCAGAAATAACATCTTTTGCAGGGCGGCTCTCATTATTTTTTGCCTGAGAAAGGCCTCTTTCCATCATAATGTCGAATTCCCTGTCAGTCATTTCATCCCTGGCTACAGGATTAGTAGATAAGTCGAATGTAAAAGGTATTCCCCTTGTTCTTATTATTTTCTTATAAAGTGCATTTATGACTACAGAGCTTGATATACCAAGCTGCCTCAGAATCTCCTCTGCTTCTTCTTTTACTTCAGGCTCTACTCTTGCCAGGATGGTTGCTGTTTTGTTTGCCATACATATCACCTCTCTTTCTGTCTATATTCTAATGTATATCTATTAGATATACAACGGTCAGGTTGAAATTTCATTCTTTCGTAATATAACATCAAAAAGGTCGCGTTGAGTTTTTTATTCAAGCCTATATACTGCTTAAAATGTGGATAAATAGTAAAGGACAACGAGTTTTTTGCTCGCTGTCCTTTTTTTATGTTTATGAGAAAGTTCTTATTTTACCTTGAATTTTCTAACGTTTGACCATTCGGAATATGCCTTTATGTCTCTTCCCAGCATGTTGTACCAGGACGGCATTGATTTATTCTGGAATGTATAACGTTTGTAGTAATAAACGCGGCTCTTGGGATTACCGTACATCTGACGTACTCTGAAATAATAGGTCTTTCCCTTCTTCGGTCTTTTAATGGAGAGATATCCTTTGACCTTATCGTACTTTTTGCCCATGGATGCTTTGAGTCTGCAGTTTTTGCCATAGGCATCGATAAATGTTGATTTTACATTAGTCTTGAAATTTTTATCTGTAGAATACTCCACTTCGTAATCGAAGGTGGTGCCTTCTGTTTTTACATTAATCTGCAATTTGTTTTTAACTGACTTGATCTTGGTGATCTTCATCTTGCGCATGTCAGAATCGGATTTTGAGATGCTGAAGTCATAGCTCATGGAATCTTCAGATGACCATATAGCTACTTCGTATGTGCCAGCCTCATACAGCATACGCTTCATATACGGGTCAACGCCTCCGCTTCCGGCATAGGGATTTATTGAAAATGATCCATGGTTTGGTGAAAATACATCACCCTTTTCCTGTGAGCGTATCTCGAATGTGGCATTACTATTATGGGTGTCGAGATTGATATTATAATAGCCGTTCTCCTGAATGGTAATTATATAATTGTCTTGCTGTCCTTCTGCTTTTGAAAGTGTGCGGGTAACTGACTCTCCTGCATTAAGCCTTATGGGATTGGTGGTAGATCCAAGTTCGCTATCATTTCGAGGGTGCAGGGCATGAGCTGTTATGCCTGCTTGCGGCATGGCCATGAAAAGTGATGCAACCATAAATGATGTTGCAAGAACGGCTTCAAACGTAACAATAAATTTTCCTTTTCTCATTAACACGAAAATTCCTTTCTTTGGCATACTGTTTTGTATTATTATTTTACTACAAATATGCGGTGACCTTCTCAACAATTATCGAGGAATTTACTCATTGCTCTAAAATGGAGCTTCGGAGATTCGAACTCCGGACTGCCCGGTTAAGAGACGGATGCTCTGACCAACTGAGCTAAAGCTCCTTATGGCATATACTGTTCTACAGTTTAGTGTACTGTATTTGTTTCACATACAAAAGCTGTACAGCGGTATGGATAACTCTTTCAATAGCTTTTATATGATAAATATACCCACATTGGCATTTTTTTATTTTTTTTGCCGATATGGGTGTTGAAAGTAATTTTCATTCAAGCGAGGTGATAGTGATGAATACTGAACTTCTTTTGAACAATATTGGAAAAGATATTTTTTCAAGAAATGACTTGTATAATGCTGCAGTCAAGGAGCTCACCAGTTTTAAAGAAACAGATATGCGCAATATGCTTGAAAAACTATTAAAGGACCGCATAATAATCAGAATTGCACATAATCAATATGTACGAAATAACAATACAATTGCAGTTAATGAATATATGCCAATTTATTCTGATGAATCAAAGGAAATAATAACTGAAATAAAGAATCAGTATCCCTATCTGCGTTTTCAAGTTTGGGAACTGACTTGGTTCAATGAATTCCTCGTTCATTTGGTCGCTCATAACAAAATTTTTGTCGATGTTGAGAATGATGGTTGTGAGTTTATATACTCTACTCTTTCAGTATGAGACTAATCAGAGTGGTTCCACTAACGTTAATATCAGTATTATCAAATAAAACATCACTGCAATAGAAATTAAAAGCAAATGTGTTTTTTTCTGCTTTTACATTTGTAGAAATATTTACATTATTTCCAGACTTTATTGTAATATTTCTAGAATCATCGATATTTATCAACTCACATAAAACACCAATCTTATTGAATGTAGAAATTGTTGTATCTTCTGCGAATACAATGGTTAAACCATCTCTTATACCAGAAATTTTAAGTAGTTGGTCATTAACAGAATTTTGCATATAATTAATTGTTCCACTTATGGTAAATGTCTTATTATCTGCATTATAACTATAATGATTGCCTGATGAAGACTGATCAAGATTGATATTTTTTCCATTAAATACTAAAAATGCGGCAGCTTTAGCTTTGATGCCTATACTTATAATCATACACAGTACAAAGCTTGATAAAATCATTATTCTTTTAAGTTTTGAAATAGTCTTTTCCATATCCATTTAATCCCCCTTTTTATCTAATAATAGTATAACACAGGAGATTCAGCCGGTTATCTTTAATTATGCATTCAAAGAAAAACAGCCCCGATATGTGATATCGGGGCTGGCAAATATTTACTTAGAAATCTTCTGTGTTTTTTCTTTTATTCCTCTGGATTTAAGAATCTTCTGATAATCCTTAAGTTTTTTCTTAGGTACCTTAACCTTTGCTTTGGAATGAATACCCTTAAACGCGTTTGAACCAACGCTGTTTTTGGTAAGCAAGGTTGTCTTTATCTTAATATTCTTAAGGTTCTTACACTTGTAAAACGCCTTGCTGCCGATTTTCTCGATATTCTTACCAATCGTAATGCTCTTAAGCTTCTTATTACCCTTGAAAGCACCGGCTGCAATCTCGGTTACTTTATACTCTTTGTTATCAATTGTGATGGTTTCCGGAACTGTAGCACTTGTTGCTGTATCAGACTCAGGCTTTGTATATGTAACAGTCTGCTTACCATCTTCTGCTGATGTAATTGTGTAGGATGCTCCGCCATCAGCCACAGCATCGCCAGCCTTGTGTGCGGCGGCAGGTTCTGCTACTGTAGGTGCCTTAGATTCTTCTGACTTGGAAGTTCCTGCAGAACCATCTTCAATGATAGTGAATTTTCCTTTTAGCATTGTAACATCATAATTTTGATTAGTACCGTGAAGGATAACAAGAATGCTATATTCACCGGGATCTTCGCCCTCTGTTCGCTTCAGTTCATATGCAAGTTCGTTCTCGGCACTTTTAGGTGTTACTACAGCCGTCAGCTTCGGATCCTTTTCACCAAATTTCTTGCTCTTATCTTCAGCCTTAATCTCTGCTTCGGCCTTACTTATATATGCTGCTGTTTCAGTCTGACTTCCGGATGATGCAAGAGTATAATTATTTTCATTTTCGCCCGTAAAAACATAATCAGATATTAAGACTGTCTTTATTTTGTCAGATGCATTTTTGGTCGTAAATTTTCCTGTTGCAGTTACGGATACATTATCGCCGGATAACACACCGTCAATTACTGCATTATCAAAATCGAGTTCTGCATTGTTTGTGCCATCATAAAGCTTATTTTTGCATGTAATTCCTTTTACCGTTACCTGTTTTTTATTTATTGTGAGTGTTTTAGTAATCTGATATCCTGTATAAATGCCAAGTCCTTTTATAATAACCTTATATTCACCGGCATCGATTGGTTGTACCTCTACACCATCCTTTATAAAAGATACGCTATAATCATCAGCAGCATATCCAGTTGCCGTAACTGCTTTTCTTTTACTTGTCTTGTCATAAATCAGGTTTTGCATGACGCTAAATCGATCTTCCAGTAATACGGCATGGATAATAGCCTTATAGTCTGAAGTAAGATCTATTGTATAGTCATTATCACTAAAAAACGCTTTGATGTCACTTGCCGTAAGTTTACCGGAATTATAAGTACTTGCTGCCTCTGCAAATATTTCATGTTGATCCGATGTTACGCCAATTTTTCCTGTCAAATGTCCTGTGACAGTAATCATCGTAGCGCGATATTCATATCCTCCAAATTCTTCATCTTCTTTGTCCGGAACAAGATATACATTTTGTGAAGTCCCATCATTAGTATTTCCAGAAACACGAGAATTCCCAGAAACATTAAAATAAGAATATTCACCCACATATACGCCACCACCTTGGTTATCACTGATAACACCGCCATTCATGGTTAATTTACTAAATTCAAGAAGTACACCCGTTCCCGTATTATCACTGATGCTTCCACCATTCATAATGATGTCACCATGTTTTATTCCTACATAATTGTTGGTTATAGTTCCACCATTCATCGTAAACGATCCATAAACAAAAACACCGCTTTCACCACAGTGTGTAATCTTTCCTCCCCCTTTGGTATCATTCAATATCAAATTACCTTTAACAATTATGCCATAACCATATGCATAACTAATGCTAGCACCATCAATTTTATGCCCATACAAATCCAAATAAACAGTTGTATCATCATAAACTTGCGCATTACCATTATATCCTGATTTACTAATATCAGCATCCAGCCTTATATATATTGTTTCGTCCTTCTTCACTTTATATAAAGTATTACTTAAATCTTTATATGTATCTACTACGTAAGGACTGCTTTTTGTCCCACTACCTGTTACACTTGCAGATACTCCAATCGGTATAAATAGAGCAGCTGCAAATGCCACAAAGCTCATTAATACGAACTTTTCAATAATACTTTTTAGTTTCTTCATGTTTCTCCCCTTCCTTACTACATTTTTTACATAATAAATACGCACCTTAAGAAAACGCTTTCCTAAGATGCGAAACTGTACCCATAAAAATCTATGAAATTGCCTGTTACGACATTTCTGTCCGTTAAAACTATTCTTTGCTTAATAATGGTATTCAATTTTGAAATCCCCCCACAGGTTTCATATGCCATTTGATTTATGTACATAATGTAACAATATAATAATACACGAAAAATACATCTGCATAAAGTACGGAATATGCACAGTTTAATGCATACTCCGTACTTGACAAACTATATTTTACTTGCTCCACTTCTCTTTCCAAAGTTCCATGATCTCCGGGTAGTGCTTGGGTGATAACAGGATTAGTGCAGTCACTATTCCAATAGCAGATGCCACAAGATTAGTCCAATCACTGATAAGCAGCTGTGTCGAAGCACCTCCGTTTGCAGTATAGTAACTGTTGACAAGTCCGACAAAATCCAGTGTAAAATGTGCAATCATTACAACCCACAGATTAGCAGTTCGTAAATATACCGCTCCAAAAACAGCACCAACTCCGATACAATATGCTACCTGAAAAAAACCTACCACAGGATTTTCGCCTGTTAAGATATTGGTTATATGTACTCCGGCAAACAATAATGTTGACAGCCAGAATATACGTTTAATCTGCTTCTCGGATTTGATCGTTCTCATGTAGTTGGCTATGCCGAGACCTCTGAATGCTACTTCCTCCGTAAATCCGGGCGAAAGAGCGGTTAAAAATGCAACAAGCACATTGCCAAGTCCAAATGTGTAAAGATCAATAGCGGCACCTACATAATCGGCAATAAGTAAAGGAAGCATTACCACAATGCCCCACTTAAAGCCTTTCCAGCTAAGAAAGTTTTTGAGGTCAGGTCTGAACCAAAGTGCAAATATAATTGCTGCTATAATGACACCTATAGCGGCTCCGATACCGGACGCATTTGTCACAGTTGTACCGAATCCGATCATTTCTTTTGAATAACCCGGTATAACCTTTGAAAGCGGATTGTCTATCAGGGATGCACCAATAGATGAAAAAAGCATAACAAAGATCAAAAGAACAAAATATCCGATTATTGGATGATCTAAAATAATATGTTTCCTGGTCATTGTTCAATACCTCCTGTAACAAATATTACACGTAATTGCACATAAATACTCTACTTCAATTGTAACGGATGTCGACTAATTAAGTCTACCTTAAAAGATGAAAGTTGACAGAAACCTGCAAATGACGTAGAAAGGGAGCTGAAAAAGTTCAATATTCGTTACCTCATTAAAGAATATAATGACTTTAATAATTATGTTGGATTCCCGACTGATAGCATACTTAAACAATATAAAAATAGTTCCAAAGTACAGGATTTGATTGGCTACTTATGTAGATTATGAAACATATAATAAGTCAGAACCAGCACTTACACACGGCTGGTGGGGAGGAAATTCCTCCAAGAAATACTTGATTTATCCATCAGATAATAGTATCTATACAACTGCATCATCTTTATACCAATATATGATAGAAATGCATCAAATAAAGCATATTACCAGAGTAACAACTTATTTATCAGACGAGAATGGAAACACGGAGATGATATATATTCAATCCATGTATTCGGTGCCAATGATTTTATAGCAGGCTTTGATGCAAATCATGATGATTATAGCGAAGCGGAATTTAAGAAGTTTAAGGGAAGCTTCACTCGCGAAACAAGATATGATGGCAATGTTTATGAGCTATACATCTATGATAAGGATACAGATACTTTTACTTATAATTATAATGGGTACGGATTCAATTTTAATGAAACCCTGACAAGATATTATGGTCCCCAGTGAAATGCATAAATTTGTTAATATAAGAAAACTGGAATTTCATTTCTTTTATAAGAAACTCGGAAATTCATTTCTTTGGACGGTTTGTAATCAGGTATATCTGCCTGTTTTATCAGTTTTGTTATTTAGGGAAGACGTTTTTTATAATGTTTGTCTGCCTGCATCTGCGGTTTTCTTGTCTACGGCAGACACTTTTAGAACTTTTTGTCTGCCTGTATCTGCGGTTTGCTTGTCTACGGCAGACACTTTTAGAACTTTTTGTCTGCCTGTATCTGCGGTTTGCTTGTTTATAGCAGAAAATCTCGCCGATATTTGCCTGCCCATTTAAGCAGTTTGTTCAATCGCAGCAGACAGATATGCTGATTGTATAGTCAATAAAAGGAGCAACCACTCTGAACCGACCTCCAACAGTTAGATTTTGGTCTAACTTTTTGGGTGCGGTTCATTCTGATTGCTCCCGTGTAAATCTAAATTATCATAGAAGATTCCTATTTACAGTAAATGTTTAAAACTCTAATTAAATCTAAGATGCGAATGTATTTAGGATTAAATCATTCCTTTTTCTTTTAGAATATCTTTGACTATCTCAATTGATACATTGGATTTTTTAGCGATTTCTTCAATAGGCATGCCATCTTCAAATCTTGCAGATACTTTTCCGGTTATCTCTCCAAGTTCCTTACCCTTCTCAATACCCTTCTCAATGCCTCTTTCTTCTACTTCGTCAAGAACCGTACACATATTAACACGCTCCTTCCCTTTTACTTCATCATAAATTTCAACAAATCTGTTATCATCCGTTAATGCACTCATTAAGCTTAGAAGCTCATGCACATGTAATATTTTATCCGATGGTGGTACATATTTACCAGTTTTACGCATCTGGACAAAATAGTCTGCAACAAACCGGAAATCACTTTTAAACATGTCTACCTTCTCATCTGATAGGTAAGCAATCTCAAACAAATTCATTTTGTAATCAGAAACATATTCCTTAAGTTCCGGCGGAATATCCAAACTGTCATGTAGAGTTTTGGATTTTCTCCATCTATTCTTATAACCATAGTATAACACAAGAGATACTACCGGATATCTTCTATTATTGTTCTTTGGCGAAAACTGAGCTCTGTATCCAGCACCATCATAGCTCATGAGTCTTAGAGGCATATCGTTCTCGTCAATAGTTTCATTCTCGATTCCTATTGCGGCAAGCCTTATGAAGCTGTTATTCCAATATTTGGAAACATCGCGCTCCTGCTCTTTAATTTTACCGTTTGATGTATAGTTGCTGTGTGGGTTTGATTCAACAAGCTCATCTTGAGAAATGACCTGTTTCCCGTTAAAAAGAAGTACGTTTACAATATCTGCAAAGACATCATTAAGTTCTTCCAGCGACTTCTCTGCTATATCCTTACTTCCCATAAATTATAGTTTTGCCCTCCTTAATTTAATAAAATACAAATACCGAAAACAAAACAAAATAAAAACAATAGGATTTTTTAGCGATTTCGCTAAGACAAAAATAAAGACGAATCTCAATATAGCATTATTGAATATAATTGTAAAGGTCATATACCATTGGTTATGCGAAAAAAATCAGTTCCAATATCACATATTGGAACTGATTTTTTATCTAATTATTTAACTTTTACGTTCTTTACTTTACTCCATTTTGAGTAAACATTTTTACCATTTATTATTACTGCTTAGAACTAATAACTGTATATAACTCAGGCCTTCTGTTTTTCATTCCCCACACTTCCCGTTTTCTATAGCTTCGGAGCTGATCTACATCAAGTTCTGCAATGTAAATTCCTGCTTCTTCGCCTGCTTCAAATACGCAGGAGTCTCTTGGGCCGGCAAGCTCAGGAATATAAATAACACCGTCAAACAATGTTGAATGTCCGTTGCAGTCAGGATGATTAGCGGGATAGTTACATGTTGCAATTGCACACATGTTTTCATATGCTCTGCCCCTTAGCTGTGATAAACGGTTGATTTCCATGGGGCATGCGTTAGGTACAAGTATAAGCTCAGCCCCCTTAAGCATCAGTACTCTCGCACTTTCAGGGAATTCTCTGTCATAACAGATCATCGAGCCAACCTGAATGCTGCCCTTTTTTGTATCAAGAGTTTCTACGAAGAATTCATCACCGGCGCCAAGAACGCCCTCGTCATCTCCTTCTCCAAAATCACAGATATGAACCTTTGAATATCTGTACACAAGATTGCCGTGACGATCAAAGAGGCAAAGAGTATTCCTTGGTTTCGGATCATGAGCTTCTAACAGTGTTACAGCAATAGCCATATCCAGTTCTTTTGAAAGCTCTGAAAAGCGTTTTACAAAATCGATATCAAGAGAAAGGGCCTGCTTTTTCAACTCATCTTCTTTGTGAGAAAACTGGTATCCGATGCTCCACATTTCCGGGAATAAAGCTATATCAGCGCCTTTGTTTTTGGCCTTTTTGCAGGCTTCAATTCCGATTTTAAGATTTTCTTCCGTGTCCTTTGTGGGAAGTATCTGTAAAAATGCTATTTTGAGTTTCATTTTTTTCTGCCATCCTTCTATTGATTTTGAAATGTGAAAAGATACCTAGTGATATAAGTTTAACATATTCTGATGATAAGGTAAGACATTACAGTGCACTCCGGATAATTTTCCTATACCGCAGTAATATGCTTCCGTTTATTATTAAAATAAAAAAACAGCCCCAATTAGACTATGTCTAGGGACTGTTTATTGCAGTTCTGTATGCTTAATTAGCGTCTTCAGCAGAATCTTCCACTTCTTCATCAGCTTCAGTAGTTTCTTCAGAAGCTTCTGTATCGGCTGTATCCGTTGTACTCTCATCTTCAGTTTCAACAGTTTCTTCAGTAGCTTCTGTATCAACTGTATCTTCTACTATTGAAGCATCTTCTGTAGTTTCTGCGCTTACCGTTTCTGATGGATGTTTAGCAGCATATACACGCCATCCTGCAAATGAACATAAAGCTAAAAGAAGTACTAAACTACAGATTTTAGCGATCTTTACGTTACGCTTCTGCTTTGCAAGTCTTGCCTTTCTGCCCTTTTTCTCTTTTTTGTACGCATCAACTTTTTCCTGACTCATTGATTTCGCCTCCCGAAATATAAATTATTTGTTGATATCACTGAATCAAGAATAGCAGGAAAATGTGTTTATTTTTTGAAAAAGATATTATTTTACTTTAATGTTCTTTTTACCGCTCCATTTGGAGTATACTTTCACTCCGTCTTTAACAGAGAAGGTGCGTATTCTTACATAATATTTTGTCTTGGACTTAAGCTTCTTGATTTTTGTTTTTGTTGTCTTAACCTTTTTGATAGTAACTGTCTTTGTTACATCCTTACTGAAGTTCTTATCGGTGCTGTACTGAATCTCATAGCCATTAATGCCCTTGGCTGTAATCTTTTTCCAATTTAATGTAATAGACTTTTTAGCTGCACTAATTTTTGTGAATTTTGTTGTCTTCTGCTTATTATCTATTTGCTCTTCGTCCTGAATCCCTATATATGATTTTTGCGATGTCGTTGCATTGGTTTCACTATTGGGATCTGTAGCATAAATAGTTACTTCTACGCATTCAGGTGTAGAATCTGCATGGTTACTGTCGCCAACAATTTTATACCACACATAATATGTTCCCGGATTTTTAGCCTGAGGAATTGAAGAACTCCATCCAACTGTTGGAGCTGTTGTTTTGCTTGAGTTAACAGCATAATACATCGTACCACCTGTGCCGGAACCTGGTGTTACAAGGTTTTTCATAGTACCATCAGAAACAATGTTTGTAATTATTATAGGCACAGACGTGGTCTTTGCCTGAGGGGCCGGCATGACAATTTTCTTGTATTGCATCCATCCTGAGCTTGATCCATCAAGTATTTTAGATGTTCCGGTGCCGTCATAATTAGTATAGGCAATTGCGGCAAGTTCACTATTAACACTACCACCTTGTAAATAAAATGCTCTGTCGATTCCTTTTGCTGTAATCTTTGCATTGGATTTTATAGTTATATTTTTCGCATGAATCGCCCCACTGTTAGAGACATCTCCATAATAGTAATTATGGGTAGTAGTGATGTCCAAAGTTGCGTTATCGATTACAACATCCTTGATTGCATATAATCCAAAGATTTTTGTATTAATTTCCAAAGTACCGGTGCCGGAAATAATAATGCCTGCAGTGTTAGTAAAAATACCACTATAAGCTGTCGTTAGTTCGTTATATCCAATTAAGTTTATAGTTAAGTCTGTATTTCCGCCGTAGTATACTCCGTCTTCTTTGGTGCTATCATTATTTTTAAAGCCATTCAAAGTCAGCGTATGATTGTTGTGATTATAGCTCCAATTAGACCCGCTTAATGATTCGGTACCATCCGAAAGATCTATTACTTTACTGGACATAGCTTTTGTATTTATAGGATAAATGGAAACCATGCCAAAGATTAATGTAACTGAAAGAAGATAACAAATGATTCTATGCTTTCGATTAGTATTATTCATAATGCTCCCTCCATTCCCCTGAAATTTAAGTTAAAACTGGTTATGCTCTAATACAATGATACCCAATTTCATTAGATAAAAGGCCATTTTCATGTTTGTTTAATAGAAATTTTAGCTGGTATATAGGAAGGATTTTGATTGTTTCGAAAACAAAAGAGCCGATATTAAATCAGCTCTTTTATATGAAAGATAATCATTTAACCTTAACACTCTTTTTAGTACTCCACTTGGAGTAAACCTTCTCTCCGTTCTTCACTGAGAAGGTGCGCATTCTTATGTAATATTTTGTCTTAGGCTTAAGCTTCTTGATTTTTGTTTTTGTTGTCTTAACCTTTTTGATAGTAACTGTCTTTGTAACATCCTTATTGAAGTTCTTATCTGTACTGTACTGAATCTCATAGCCCTTGATGCCCTTCGCGGTTACCTTTTTCCAGTTAAGAGTAATGGATTTATTTCCGGCCTTCGGTTTAGACAAAGAAGTTTTCTTTTGCTTTGCATCTATATTTTCTGTTGGCTCGGAAATATCGGGCTTGATTTCCTGGGGATTATTTGAAGGTGTAGTATCACTCTGCATGTTTTTAGTCGGATACTCTCTTACTCCGTTTTTGTCTTTTGCTGTGGCAATTACCTTAGCTTTGGCCTCGTCAACGGTAAGGGTTCCTGCCGTTTCGATCCCGTATTTATCTGCTTTTTCGCTGGATGCATTTACTGTGCCACCTGTAATGTTAATATCTCCGTCAGCTTCAATTCCGGAAGAATGAGTACTAATCAGATATATTTCGCCACCGGTAATTTCAACAGTTCCAAGAGACCAAATAGCCGGATAGCCAGCTTTACTTTTTATTTTTCCACCATTAATCACGGTTTTATCATGTGAAAATATAGCACCATCAAAAACAGGGATGATTGTTAGATCAACACCTTCATTTATGACAATCTCAATAACATTAAAACCCATATCAGCGTAAATTGTTGCATCTGATAGTGTCAATTTATTTGCCAAAATCGCATCAGCGTTATTTCCTGACAGTGTTAGTTTTCCTTCTCCTTTAATCTCTAAATTTAAAGAGGGACCGGCAATATAAGTAAAAGATAATTCAGTTGTATTATCCAAAGTTAACACTGTATTGCCATTAAGCATTATGTTTTTTCCTGTACCCGAGTATTGAACAAGCTCAGTGCCATTTACATTACCACTTATATGAATTAATCGTGAATTTTCCGGATCTACAAATACTTCTGCTTTTGCTTTTGTACCAAAGGTAAAACTTAGAAGCAATCCTAGTGATAAAGACAACAGAAACCTATTAATAAATTTCATGTTACGTGTTTTTAACTCAATTGAGTTTTCCATAATAAATATCCCCCTTCGATTTGACTTATAATGTATTTATAGGAATTTCAACAAAACTAATTCTTTTTTCATTGAAAATAGTCTCCTGCTTTGCTTAATCAGTCAGGATAAGGCATCTGAAACTCCTGCTTCTCATCATCTTTTCTGGAGTACAGGATTCCATCCTTGGAATAAAAGGTTTCGTTTTGCTCATCACAATTAAAGTATACAGCTGGCTCATAAAAGATAATGCTACCATCATCCTGCCTGAAACCAACGTATGGATTATTAACGAAACCACCGTAAATATCTACACTATTGATATTTTTTCCAAGATTTATTGTGAAGGTAAGTTTTTCGAAGGAAATTGGCGCATCATATAAGGACTCATCTTCACCTTTATAGTCTACTATTTTTTCATATAAAGGATTCTGTTTCATATATTCTATCCTGGCATTATTAGCTTCCTTCCATTCCGGGGTACCTTCCTGAAGAGGTTTTCCATAAGGACCTGTCCACTCTTCGAAGCCTTCATCGAATGGTTTTAGTTTAATTCCGAAAAAATCAGGAACTCCAATATTCTTGAAGCCGCCAAGTTCTGTAATTTTCTCGCCTTCATCGGTGACATCCGGAATGTCTATAGTCAATCCTTCCTCTGATCCATCCCAAAGATACTCTTCAACGAGGCCTTCATGGCTTATTTGGCCTATTGTTATTTCCAGATCTCCCATACGGATATCAGTGTTGCCTATTAATGATCTTTTGCCGCAGGCTGTTAATGAAAGTATGCATGAAATGGAAATTATTATTGCAAGACTTGCCTTAAACCTGAACATATGGTTCTTCATACAGATATCCTCGCTACTATGTAGTGATTAGAATCTTTACAAAAATATCTTATAGTTCGCAGAAAAAATATTCAAGATTTAAGCCAGCTATTATTATATTTAAAAATAAAGGATAAAACCTATAAAGCTAAAACAAATAATGATTTAAATGAAAAAGCACCGGCCTGCCATAACGTGACAGCCGGTGCTTTCAGTTTATGATCAAATTACTCTATAGCCAGTTTGCCATAGAGCTTTTCTTTTGCGGCATCCCCTGAGGTGAAGGGACCCGGAAGGATGTCTGTACCACGGTGGTTTCCAAGGAAATCAACATCAAAGGTAATTGGTGTTCCATCAGGATTCTCGAACTTCTGCTCAGGCTCAAAGGCTTCGCCAAGTGTCTCAGTTGATATCATGTCAACCTTGAAGGAATTAAGGACCTCGTAAATGTTGGTATCAAGGAACCAGTCTCCGTTTTTCTCAACTACGTCTACTGTTACTTTGCCGGAGTTGTCAACAAAGGCATTTTTCTCATTTTTCCAGGGGGTTGCACCTTCAAAATAGGCGTTTCCATCTATCCATACGGGAAGATGTGAGAAGTGAGCAGCCTCATGTTTTCTCATGTTGGGATACTCTTCTTCCATATCGAACTGCTTTATCCATTCATCATAAGTAGGATACTCATCCCAGCAGTAGGTTCCAACCTTTCTGTTCTCAATCTGTTTCTCGTTGGGATTTGAGTCATTTTCAAGAACCCAGTCATCTGATGGCCATTTCTGTATGAAAATATTGTTATAAAAACGATCATCTCCATGAAGAATGGTCATAAAACCCATAACCTCTGTTCTATGAGGAATATGGTAAGGTGTATATCTCCAGCTGGTGCCTGATCCAACCATTGTAAATGAGCCTGCGCAGAGGTTATGAACCATGGCAACACCCTGAGTTGCAACGCGAAGTGATACATCCGAAAGCAGAATGTTGTTATCGATAAGCGTAGGACCGTGACCAACTTCTACGAAAATATCCTGACAGGTCATGCCGCCCTGGAGCTGTTTTGCAAAGGATGGACGTTCATTGTCATGAAGAAGGTTCTGGCTGATGCGTGTTCCCTGTGCTTCCCAGTCGCACCAGATGCCCATTGTGCAGTGATGGATGTGGTTTCTTCGCATAACAACGTCGATTGCTGCATGCATTTTGATACCTGCTATTTCAGCACCGCCAAGCTCCATCATGTTGTTGATGTGATGAATATGATTGTCCTCAATTATGCTGAAAACACCGCCCTGACGACCGATTATACCTCCCTGTTCGCAGTGATGGATGTTGTTACGACGTATGATATGACCGCCGATCTTTTCCTTAAGCCATCCATAGTACTGACCGCGACATACGGAATCTCTTTCCATCTGAGTGGGGCTCTTTACATGCTTTGTTGTGTAATAGTGGTTGTTGTCAGGATCGTAGTAACGGCCCACGCATATTCCGGCGCACTTACTGCCCCATATCTCACAGTCTTCTATGATCCAGCCCTTACTCCAGTGAGGACTGATCATACCGTCCTGATATGCTGCAGGGGGAGCCCAGGTGGTCGCAGCTTTGTTGATATTAAAGCCGCTGACTGTGATGTAGCCTATGCCCTCTTTTCCCGGCATAAAGCATTCACGTCTCACAGTTATTTCGACGTTTTCCTTATTAGGATCTGCTCCGCCAAAATTGGCATAAATTATAGTCTCGTCGTTTTCGGTATCCTGCTCAGAATACCATTTTTTCTTGGAATTCTCAGGATCCCATGAGCATTCATAAACTTTGCCTTCTATGCATTCATCAAGGGTTACTGCTTCGTAAAGCGCTTCATCATTAAGCCATACGCAGCCTGTATGTTTATTTGGCGTAGCAAAATACCAATCGCCGTAAACAAGGGTTGTATAGGGGTTATACTCACCAAATATACCGTTCTTTACTTTGGTAACCCATACGTCACCCTCGAATTTTTTCCAACCTGTTACTTTCTCAGCACCGGTGATTATGGCGCCAAGAGGTTTTTCGCTTTTGTAAATTATTCTGTTTTCTTCTGTGCCGGCATTTATTGGATCAACGTATTCTCTGTAGGTTCCGGGAGCTACAATTACTTCATCGCCGGGCTTTGCAATTGCAGCTGCCTGATTTATTCTTCTAAAAGGCAGCGCCTGAGTTCCATTTCCATCATGTGTCGCATTAGCATTTACGTAAATTTTCATAGGAAATCCTCTTTTCTTAAAAGCCGGAGAAAGAAAGTCTCTCTCCGGCCATGAAAAACTTTATTCAGGTTACAATGTTATCTGAGTTTTTACTAAATCTTCCAGGGCTTCACTGGATCCCAGGTAAATAGAATACTCCATTTTTTCAAGAACCCATTCACGCTCTACAGGATTGTAATATTTAAGCTTTTCGATAGGTGTCTTAACAGTAACAACCTTGGACTCTCCTGCTTTTAAAAATACCTTCTCAAAACCGCGAAGCTGTCGAACCGGACGATCTACAGCAGAGTTTTCAAAGCCTGCATAGAGCTGAACGACTTCAGCGCCGTCTCTGTCACCGGTATTTGCAACAGTTACCTTTGCAACAAGCTCATCACCCTCAACAGCTACGCTGGGATCACTGATCTTGAAGGTGGTATAGCTAAGTCCGAATCCATATGGGATAAGGGGCTTAACGTTATTCTTATCAAGTCTTGTGTATCCGTGGTAATACTCGTAGTACTGATCTGTGGCTTCCCAGTCAACCTTCGGAAGATCTTCTTCTTTGTAAGGAACAACGAAAGGAAGTTTTCCTGAAGGATTAACGTCGCCAAAGATTATCTCAGCCAGGGCTGTTCCGCCTTCCATTCCGGGATAATATGCCATGAGCACGGAGTTCACTTTATCTATCCAGTCTGTCATCATGATCATGTTACCGCCGATAAGAACTACAACGGATTTTTTATTGATGCTTCCTGTCTCCTGAAGGAGCTTTACATCTTCATCGTGAAGGCCAAGACCTTTCTTTCTGTCACCGCCGATTGCTCCTGTGTAATTATCTGTTGTGTCTGATGAAATGAATTCGCCTTCATCATCATGGTTATATCCAACAACATATATAACTGCGTCTGCTTCAGAAGCGATTTTCTTTACTTCATCGAGATTTGAAGCGTCTGAATAAAGAATTTCCGCTGAAGGTACAGCTTCTTTTATTCCCTGAAGAGGTGTCTTAACGTAGGGAGGTCTAACCCAGCTGGATCCCTGATCTCCGATTACGTTGGCGTCAGCAAGCTTACCAACAACTGCAATCTTTTTAATGCCTTTATCCAAAGGAAGGACATTTTCATTTTTTACAAGTGTTATAGCTTCTTCAGCAGCTCTCTTTGCAAGCTCTATGTGCTCCTTTGAACCTACAACTGACATGTCATATTCTTTGTGGTCCTTATCAAAAGCAAGAATGGTACGAACGATTCTGACAGCCGCATCATCGATTCTGCTCTCGGGAACAAAGCCGTCCTTAACAGCCTGAACGAGTCTTGGACCAAAGAACTGTGTCCAGAGCATTTCCATATCCTGTCCGCCGTTGGCTGCTTCTACAGTATCAAGAACGCCCCAGCAAAAATCTGACATTACAAAGCCATCAAAGCCCCATTCCTTTTTAAGAACCTGACTTAAAAGGTATTTGTGATGACCACACTGTACGCCATTATAGCGGTTATAGGAGCTCATAATGCTTGCACAGCCTGCATCTACGCAGTCCTTAAAGTGAGGAAGATATACCTCCTGCTCGGTTCTCTGATCGCAGGTAACGCTAACCTTGAATCTGGCATTTTCCATGTCGTTAAAAGCATAGTGCTTTACGCATGCCATGATATCTTCGCTCTGAACACCCTTTACAAGAGAAGCACCCATTCTTCCTATCTGATAGGTCTCTTCACCGTATGTCTCCTGGCTTCTGCCCCATCCGGGATTGTAAGGAAGATTGATACAAACGCCTGCAAAAAGGTTGCCGCCAAAGGCTCTTACCTCCTGACCTATGGCATGTCCGATTTCTTCTTCCAGTGCAGGATTAAAGGTTGCACCTCTTGCCATGGAAACAGGAAAACAGGTTGTTTGGTTATTTCCGCAAACAACACCTCTGGGACCATCCGCGAATTTCATGGGAGGTACGCCTTTATCCGGAAGTCCGCCTGCTTCGTAAGGTTTTACATTATAATGGGCACCTTCTTCGGTTCCAAGAACCAGCTCCATTATTTCGCTTTCCTTCATGGATGTGGCATCAATATTGCCGGCCATGAGGCTGACCTTCTCTTCAAGACTAAGTTCCCCAACTATTTGTCTGGCTTTTTCGTCGAAAGTCATTCTGTAAGTTTTATCTTTTTTCATACCGAGTTGTCCTTTCTGTTTTCACAAGGAATTTCTGTTAGCCTTTAACAGCACCTGCCATCATACCTTTAACGAGCTTATCCTGGAACACGATGAAGAGTGTGATCATGGGAAGTACTGATAAGGTAAGAACTGCCATGATAATCGGGATATCCAGGGAATGCTCACCCTTAAACTGTCCAAGAGCAAGCGGTAATGTCTTGTGCTCAGGGCTGATAAGTAAGGTATTTGCAAATGCGAACTCATTCCACATTGAAACGCCGTTATAGATTGCAAGTGTTGACAATCCTGATTTTGATAAAGGAAGGATCATCATAAAGAAATTCTGATATCGATTGCAGCCATCGATTTCTGCGGATTCTTCAATCTCTCTCGGGATAGTTTTCATAAATGCTGTAAGAATGAAAACTGACATAGGAAGTGCAAATGCAACATAGGGACCTATCAGAGCTTTAAGTGAATCGTAGAATCCAACGGTAGTTGTCAGCTTGAAGATAGGGATAAGTGTTACGTGCATGGGAACCGACATCATTGCTACTATCGTTGCGTAGATAAAGGGATTTAACTTAAATCTCATTCTTGCAAGAGGATATGCCGCAAATGATGAGATTATAAGCATAAGCACCAGAGAAATCGCAACAACCAGCACGCTTCGGAAGAAATATCCAAAGAAGCCATGGGTAACAACCTCTACATAGTTGTTGAAATACCAGGGATCCGGAAGATGGAAAACACCCTGTTGTAGCATATCGAACTGCTTACGGAAGGAGTTCATTATCATAAAGAAAAACGGTGTAAGCGTAAGGACAAGCTGCATCAGCGCAAAGATAATTGCTATCGTCCATGCGATCCTGGATTTTATCTTGGACATGCGATAATCAGTATCATTTGATTTTCCGAGACTGTTTATATCTACTGCCATAGTACCACCATTCAAATTGTTATCTGTCATATTTAATATTCCTCCTTAACCTTAAATACCTTGTTAAAGAGTAATGCGATTGCCGTTATCAAAATGAACATTCCGGCTGCCACGCAGGAACCGTAGCCCATGTTAAATTGCTGGAATGAAAGTTTGTACATGTAGGTCGCCATGAGCTCTGTAGAACCTGAAGGACCGCCCTGAGTCATGTTCCAGATCATATCAAAGTACTTAAGTGATCCGATAAGAGACATTGTGCAGGCTGTTTTGAAGATCGGTCCAAGAAGAGGTATGGCAATCATGCGAATGTACTGCCCTCTGGTAGCACCGTCGATTACAGCAGCTTCATAGATCGTGGTATCGATGTTCCCATATCCGGCGATGAAGTAAACCATATAAAAAGGTGTGAACTGCCATGCCATAACACCGATAACTGTGTAAAGTGCATTAGGTGCTGTACCAAGTAAATCGATTGTGGTTCTTTTACCATTTATAAGTGTTGCCAGAGAAGAAATGATTCCTCCGTTTGTTGCCAAAGCATAGTTAAAAAGGAATGCTATAGCAACTGAACTCATAAGATAAGGTAAAAACCATATTACTTTGAAGATATTGAATTTTTTGCCTCCGGCATCAAGGAATGTTGCGAGCAGCATACCGAGAGGAATCTGAATAAGTATGGAAAATACCATTACTATCAGATTGTGCTGAAATGATTTCCAGAACATTGCATCCTTTAAAAGAGCTTTCCAGTTATCAAGACCGATAAATACTCTTCCTGCCGAGATGCCGTTCCATTTATATCCGCTGATAGCGAATGTATCAATTACGGGATATACTATGAAAATTGCAATCAGTAAGAGCGCCGGAAGCAGGAACACTGTTGCTGCTTTGGCTGTACTCTTTGCTTTTGCCTGAGCAAGCCCCATATTGTTACTTTTATCCACGTTATCTCCTTCCTGTCGCCCTTAGGCGAATAATAAGTAAAACTGCCCGCAGGAAAATAGTGATCCTGCGGGCAGCGGTTTTAATATCCAGCCGCAGCTAAGTAATTAAATGTCTTATTCTATTACTCTTCTGCTAATGCCTTCTGCATTGCTTCATCCTGTTCCTGTCCGATCTCCTCAGGAGTCTTCTCAAGACCAAAGAGCTCGGTCATGCAGTTCTTATGAACTTCTGTTACAGATGCGGGCAGATACTGGTCATACCAAAGCTGTACGTTTGAAGCGTTGAAGAATACGTCTACAACAACCTTGTTACAAGGATCGTCGATACCCTGCTCAAAGCCCTTGATTGAAGGAATTGTTCCGTTTGCAACCTGTGTCTGGTTATAAGTGTCATCGTTGTAGTACTGAGTTGCAAGTACATAGCAAGCATCAAGCATATCCTGGTCTACAGAACCATCTTCCTTGAAGCAGTTGAATGAGAATCCATTACCTATAGCTGTTCCGATTTCAACGTCCTGAGGAACACCCTTAGCCTTAGCTTCTGCATCTTCAGGGAAACGGAATACGCCAACGTTCTCGTTGTACCACTCTTCACTGTCTGCTCTGATACCGGAAACCTGCCATGAGCCGTGAAGCATCATTGCTGCAGAGCCATCATAAAGGAGTGCTCTATCCTGGTTATCATCAGCTGTAAGAGAGTTCACACCATCCGGGAAGTACCCCTTCTTTACCCAATCCTGAATCTTCTCAGCTGCATAGATAAATGCTTCACTTGTGAATGATCCGCCATTTTCCTGTGTATAAGCTGCATCGAATTCAGCATTTCCTGAGTGACGGGCTACCAGGTACATGTAGTACATGGAGCCTGTCCACTTGGAAGCGTTTGCAAGTGCGAAAGGAGTAATGCCGTTCTCTTTAAGCTTTGCGCAAACTTCTTCAAGTTCATCGATGGTTGTGGGAACTTCAAGACCAAGGTCAGCAAAGATTGTCTTGTTGTAGAAAACGTCACATCCTGAAAGTCCGCCGAAAGGAATAGCCAACATCTTGCCATCATAGGTTGACTGTGCTACTGCTGCGTCGATGAAATCCGGATGATCGTATTTAGCATACATATCAGTGATATCGTTTACGAAACCTGACTTGTAGTACTCAGCCATAGGGCCGCCACCCCAGTGAATGTACATGTTAGGAGCCTGTCCTGAACTCATTGCTACAACCAGCTGCTGTTTGTAGTTATCGTTCTGCTGGTGAACCTGGTTAACAGTGATGTTGGGATAATCAGCCATGAATCTCTGAACAGCTGCTTCCTGAGTGCTCTTTCCGGGATCTTCTGTAGCGATATCCCAAAGAGTGATCGTCATAGGCTCGGTTGTCAGTGTAGGCAGATTCTTACCATCAGTCTGTTTGCCTGATGCTGTATCGGTAGCCTCGGTAGCATCTGCTGTCTCTGTAGTCTCAGCTGCTTCAGTAGTATCAGTGGCTTCAGTAGTATCTGCACTTTCGGTACTTTCGGTAGCTGCAGGCTCAGGTTCTGTTGTAGCAGGTGCTGATGATCCACCACCACAGCCGGCAATTGTTGTAACAGTGAAAACTGTTGCAAACAAGGTAGCTAATAACTTTTTACTCATACATAACCCTCCTTATGATTTGCTCGATACTTTCAGATAATTAGTCTGAAAATATCATTTTTGTAAAACATTTATCTGTTTCTTTATGAATTAACAATAAATTATACTGTTAATTTTTGCTCGTGAAAAATTGCTATCTAATATACAAATATTGCTTTTTTATTATGCAAAACGCCAACGTTATTTAATTGATTTTTAATATATGGTGTACAATTTGCCATATTTTCCACTTTTATTCATATATGTATATGTTATAATTACTATCAAATATAAATTTTTGTTTATTATTTCTCGAAATCTTTCGAAAATAATGGCAATTATGGACTTCTATGTAACCTGTCAAAAAATGCTATTTTTCCAAATGTGGGGACTTGGAATATGAGAGTTAAATTTGATGGAGTAAAGGAAAGTGTTAAGCATAAGAAAAACACAAGTCTTCGAATGTATATCAATCAGGAGCACACGGATTATCCTCCTCACTGGCATACAGATATTGAGATAATCTGGATTAAAGAGTCTCCATACAAGGTTGTATGCGGAACTCAGACTTATGATCTTGAAGAGGGCGATATTCTTTTAGTGTGCCCTGCTGTTTTGCATGAAATCTTCTCTCTTTCCTTTGGAACAAGAGTCTATATTCAGGCCGATTTTTCAAGGCTTACGGCGTTAAAGGAAATAGACAAGGCATTCAGACTCATGTCTCCTGCACTTCATATAAGGAAAAAGAACTGTCCTGAGAGCTTATATTCTCAGCTATGTAATCATTTGGATGAAATTAAAGAATTGTATTTTGGCTCTGCTCCGCCTGTTCAGATGAGTGAAGGCCGCCTTGGTCACAGCCTTATGTCGTTTACAGAGCTTGATCCCTATGGGGAACTTGAGATTTACTCGATACTTATGCATTTTATTGTTCTGTGTGGCAAAAACATGGCATCCTTCCAGGCTCCTGAATCTGTTTCATCTGCTTTGGCACATAAAAATACTATATCTCTTGCTAATGTCTGTACTTACCTTTCAGAGCATTTTACTGAGGATATATCTTTGGAGGATGTGGCAGCCTTCGCAGGATTCAGCAAATATCATTTTGAGAGAATTTTCTCAGATTATGCTGGAACTACCTTTTATCAATATTTGCAGCAGATGCGTATAAACTATGCTCAAACACTCCTGTCCAATCCTGAATTATCGATTACCGATATTTCTTATCAGGCAGGTTTTGCCAGCAGTACAGCCTTTACGAGAGCCTTTAGAAAAAGTACGGGTATTCCGCCATCTCAGTTTAGAATGCTTAATGAAGCCAGACATCCGCTTCCTGCGAATCCACAATTTGCCGGTATGAAAAGTAGCACAGTATCGTAATATTATTCCTCTTAAGGAAGACTTCCTAAGAAAACAGATCTTTCTTCATAAAATTCTCGAAATCAGTAGAAAGTAAAAAAGAAGCACCAATCGATATCAAATCGATTGGTGCTATTTTTATCATCTATATTCTATTTCTCTTTATATAATATTCTTTATTCAACTATTTTAGCTATTAAACTTGAAATATTTAAGTCCATTGCAATTGTCTGTTGATCTACAATTACATTTTCACTTGCGCTGTTATCAGCAAGATAAGTTGATGTTTCATTTTTGGACTTAGTAAATAATGATACTAAGGGCACCAAAGTAATGAATATGGCCAAAATTATAATTAAGGCCGTATTTCTCAAGTAATAGTTGTTTTTTTCCATCTCGCCCTCCCATCTATTTGAATAAAAGAACTATTCAAATCGAATTTGATACTTTAGATTTCGTGTAGGATAAGTATATTAAATATTAGGCGAGAAAAAAATTACGAAAAATGAACAATTCTATTCAAAATTCGTTCTTGACAAAAGTGCGTTTCCGTGCTCAATCACACTAATACAGGATTTATGAATATCAATAATTTGATAATTTTACTTAAATATTTTCGCTGAAACTGATTTGAAACTCTGTTTTTGGCTATTGGTTATTTGCTATAAGCCTTAATTTCTTTATACAAACTGTTTCTGAAGATAAAAAACGCAATTATTGTTGTAACGATATCTGAAATAACCTGTGCAGATATAACACCGTTAAGTCCAAGCATTGTTGATGCAATGATAATCACAGGAAGGTAAACAATTCCCTGCCTGCAGGCAGATAATACAAAAGCGCTAAGGGCTTTTCCTGTTGACTGAAATGAGCAGATAAATATAAGGCATACACCAACAAGAGGCATTCCAAGAAGCTGCATTCTGAGCATTTTAGCGCCAAGAGAAATTAATCCCTCATCACTTAAGAATCTTGAAACTATTGGATGTGCAAGTAATGATAGTATTATCGTAAAGAACAGACCGGAACCACCGGTTACTGCTATACCAAATCTAAGAGTTTTCTTTAATCTGGCCATGTTCTTTGCACCATAGTTATAGCCCATAATAGGCTGACCACCAAATGCCAATCCAACAAGTACAAGAAGTGCGATATTTACTATTTTAAGAACAATACCCATTACAGCAATATTGTCATTGCCGTAAGGCATCAGGAATCTGTTGGTAAGTGTAATTCCAATGGTTTGCATAAGATTTGAAATACTTGAAGGTAGACCTATAACAAGAATCTCGGATAATGACCGAAATTCAGGTTTAAATCCTCTAAGTGATAATGAAAGTATTCTGCTCTTTTTAAGTATATAAACTATAAAAAATGTGCATGTTGAAATATATCCAATAATTGTAGCCATTGCAGCTCCGGCAGCGCCAAAGCCCAGAGTAAAGATAAATATCGGATCAAGTATTATATTTATAACCGTTCCGATGATGGAACCTATCATGGATGCTAATGATGCTCCCTCAGCACGCAGAAGGTTTGTGGGAACCAATGAGAAAATTACAAAGGTTGAACCAAGAATCAGCCATCTGTAGTACTGCTCTGCGTATATGTAGGTTTGTTCTGTTGCACCAAGAATACTTAGTATAGAGCCTTTGAAAATAAGCATTAATACAGTAAAAATAATTCCGGTTATTATAGCGGTATAGAAGCAAAATGTACTCTTCTTTTTTGCTTCATCTTCTTTCTTTGCTCCAAGAAGTCTTGAAATAACTGAACTTCCGCCGATACCAAATATATCGCCGATTGCCAACAGTAGCGTAAATAAAGGTGCACAAATAGAAATACCTGCAATTAGGTCTGTATTTCCCGTTAACGCTATAAAATATGTATCAACAAGGTTGTATACAAGCGTAACGATCATACCCATAACTACAGGCATCGCCATTTTCATATATGCTTTTGGAATAGGTGCTTTTTCAAATAATTCATTCTGCATAACAATAACTTATGAGAGTTCGTCAAGAGTCTTTCCATAAGGTTCAAGGAAATCATTCATAAAGTCTTCAACCTCAGGCAGATCCTCTTTTAACTTATTAATGGACTTTAACGTACTCTTCTCTGCCGTTCTAAACTCACTGTTTCCGGCATTCTTCTCCTCTATACATTTTATGAGCGCTGACAATTTGTCTGCAGCCTTCACAAGCCTGCGCATGTATTCTTCATCTTCGCCTTCCTGAGCTTTAAAAATTTCCTCAAAGGCAGGTCGAAGATCCTCCGGAAGCTTATGTAAAAGCGATACATCAGCAATTGCCTCCACCTGTTTATAGGCGCGCTTAATCTCCTCATTATAATACTTCACAGGAGTTGGCATGTCACCTGTAATTATTTCTGAGGCATCATGATAAAGACCAATAAGTGCAGCTTTTTCAGCATCTAAATGTTTTCCGTATCTGATATTTCCAATAATACAAAGCGCATGAGCAATCATCGCAACCTCAAGAGAATGCTCACAGAGATTCTCCTGTCTTGAGTTGCGCATAAGTGCCCAGCGCTCTATATATTTCATTCTTGATATAGTTGCAAAGAAATTATAAGCCATGATGTTTAGTCGTTATTCTCGAAATCCTCTACAAATTGTGTGATAAGCTTAACAGTGCCATCTATTCCAAGGCAGCTGCTATTAATTGTAAGATCATAGGTATCAGATCTGCCCCATTTCTTGGATGAGTAATAATTATAATAGCTCTGTCTCTGTTTATCCTTCTTAAGAAGCATCTCTAATGCTTTATCCTTTGTGGTGATGTCAGGATATCTGCTCATAACACGCTCTATCTTATCTTCTTCATCAGCATGGATAAATACATTTACTACATTTTTATAATCAGCCAGTGCATAATCAGCGCATCGACCAACAATTACGCATGGACCTTCATCAGCAATTTTCTTGATAGTATCAAACTGAGCAAGAAAAATCTTGTGACTGATAGGCATGTCAACAAAGCTTGATGAATTATAACCAAATGAATAGGTATCCATTACGAGATTATAAAGGAAAGAAGTTGTGGGACGCTCATCATGATCCTGAATCATCTCCTGAGCAAATCCACTTTCTTTTGCAGCCCTGGTAAGAAGTTCTTTGTCATAAAACTTAATGCCAAAATACTCAGCAACCTTCACGCCAATTTCTCTTCCGCCTGAACCAAATTGTCTGCCTATTGTAATAATTGTATTCATAACAGAACCTCCACTTCGAATGGTCTTTTAATAATACAATTATAACATATTTGAGTTTACAAAATGGATATTTTTATGCTATATAGCAACAATTATTTTAAATTGTAGTAATACTTGTTTAATTGTCAGTTCACTTCATCCGGATAGTAAGGAACTATTATGTTAGTGCCGGCTGTAAGCTTGGCATCAGTAGATATTTTGTTGATCTTAGCAATATCATTAACCAGAGTCTGTGCTTTTCTGTAGTGAATAGAATCAAGATTGTCATTGGCAATACTCCATACAGAATCTCCGGCTGTTACTGATACAGTCTTATAATAAATGTGCTGTGTATGTGACTCATCAGCACTTGCATCAGAGAAGAATGAAAATGACAGGAACATTCCAAGGAATATAATCATTGCTGTCATTACTACAAATATAATGATTCTACGATGGAGCTGTCTCTCGCGTCTCTTCCTGTTATTGAGAGATCTGATACGGCTCTGTTCGATTACGTCGTAATTGCTGTATGTTCTGTTTGTTCCGTTTACTGTACCGACTGCACTGCTCATTTCATACCCTCCATTATTCGAACAAATGTTGCGAACAACTGTTCTTTAAAATAATATATCGAACATATATTCATTTGTCAACAGAAAATTCGCACATTTGTTCTTTCTGAAATCTTAAAGAAATCATTCGTTTCAGTTCATATTTTGTTCATATTTATAAAGTAATATATGTATCAAGATAGTTGATGAACGAAATCACTATCTCCCCCTCATAAGAAAATCGCAGGACACTCACATCTATGTGGGTGTTTTGTGATTTTATGAAGTTTTTTCTTTATCTATTACTTTATTTATTTCACCGCGGTTTTCTGAACTGTCTTAATAATAAATCACGAACTGTCCCATAAATGTCACACTTTTAATAACGTTTATTTGTATTCATTTATGCGTATACTTTAAAAAGCGAATATATGTTTGCATATGTTGTGTATATGTGATAAACTGAACGTAGGTTCATACTAATTGTTGGAGGGAGAAATATGTCAAAAGGGAAAATTTCAGCAAAACAACAGGAAATACTTGAATATATGAAGCAGGTTATTCTGGATAAGGGATATCCGCCTACAGTCAGAGAGATTTGTGAGACTGTTAAATTAAAGTCAACATCATCTGTTCACTCTCATCTCGCATCACTTGAGAAGAACGGGTATATTAAGCGAGATCCCACAAAGCCCAGAGCAATCGAAATCTGCGATGACAGCTTTAATATGATAAGAACAGAAATGGTAAGCATACCTGTAGTTGGTCAGGTTGCGGCAGGTCTTCCGATACTTGCAGAGGAAAATATAGATACCTACTTCCCTATCCCGGCATCTATGTGTCCTAAGGGATCAGATACATTCATTCTTAATGTTAAGGGTGATTCAATGATAAATGCAGGAATTTATAATGGGGACAAGATATTTGTTCAGAGTTGTAATACAGCAAAGAATGGTGATCAGGTTGTAGCACTTATTGATGACTCTGCTACCGTAAAAACCTTCTATAAAGAAAGCGGCCACATAAGATTGCAGCCCGAGAATGATTCAATGGATCCTATTATCGTTGATGATTGTGAGATTCTTGGAAAAGTATTCGGAGTACTTAGATTATATTAAAGATTAAGGAGGCTCGATTGAGCCTCCTTTTTAAATAAAAAAAGAGCAAATACCTATGAAAATCACATAAGTATTTGCCTCTAATATCTTAATTAAATTTCGTCTTTAGTGACCTTTTTGCCATCGCGCCATATTCTCTCAAGATCGTAGAATACTCTGTTTTCCTTGTCGAATATGTGAACTATTATGTCCTCGAAATCCTGAAGGATCCAAAATGCACTTTCATATCCTTCGATGTCCTTCTTTTTGTAGCCTGCTTTGTAAAGTTCTTCTTCTACTCTGTCAGCCATGGCCTGGATCTGAGATCTGTTTGTTCCGTTTGCAATAATGAAATAATCACCAAGGGATGATACTTCACTGATATCAAGAATCTCGATATCTTCGCCCTTAGTGTTCTCAAGAGCTTCAACAGCGATCTTTACCATTTTCTTTGATTCTTCTAAGCTATGTGAATTACTCATTTCTCTTCTGCCTTTCTTAAATAGTATTCATAAGTGTCCTGGGTCATAGAATCACATTCTTTATCTATATTTTTTAGATAATTAAGAGTATCCCTTAGAATTAAAAGCATGCACTTGTCTAAATCGCGAAATGCCTCCTTGCGAATAATATCCATATGCTCTAAGGGTTTTCTGTTTGGTTCAATGAAATCAGCGATAAATACAATTTTTTCAAGAGTAGTCATTCCGGGATGCCCCGTAGTATGCCATCTTATTGCATTTAAAATCTCTTCATCTTCTATTCCATACTTAGTTCTTGCAAGACACATTCCGGCTTTCGCATGAATAAGTGAAGGATTACGCCTTTCTACATCTGATACTTCAACACCGTTTTTCTTGCATATTTTTATCTGCTCATCATGATCGAGGTTCTTGGCACAATCATGAAGATATCCTGCCACAAGAGCTTTCTGAGTATCTGTATCAAAGATTGCAGCCATATTGGCAGCGGTATATGCTACCCCGAGAGTGTGATCAAATCTCTCAGATTTCAGTGCATCCTGCATTTCCTTACGGAACTTTTTGGATAATTCAACGGTTTTCATTTAACATATACCTTCATATCATCGTCATCTGATACGGAAACGCCTGAATAAATATTCTTAAGAATAGCAAATTCAATTACAGAATCAGGAACCATATATCTCACGGATCTGCCGGAAAGAAGTCTCTTTCTTATATCGCTGGATGATAGGTCAATGTTTCTGAACTGAAGTATGCGAACGTCTGCACCATATTTATCGTGAAGGTAACTGCGCTGCTTGTCCATATCCTCTATGGACATATTATCTCTTACAGCTGCAAGAATAATACAACTCTTAAAAAGTTCTTCACTTTTATACCAGTTCTCAATTTGCTTAAAAGTATCGCCGCCAAGGATAAGATACAGCTCATCACCGGGATACATCTTCTTAAGCTCATTAATTGTATCTATGGTATAGGTGTTGCCTTCCCTGTCTATTTCAAGTCTTGAGCAGGTAAAATATGGATTATTATCTATCGCAAGCTTAACCATCTGATAGCGCATCTCACCTGCCGGAATATCCTCATCCTGTTTTAAATAGGATTTGCCTGTAGGAATATAGATAATTCTATCAAGTCCAAACTGCTCTCTTGCTGCTTCACCAAGAAGTAAATGAACATTATGTATTGGGTTAAATGTTCCGCCTACAATTCCAATTTTTCTGGGTGCCATAATATATACCTCGTGTTAGTTAAAAATAAAAGTCTATTTATATTATTTTATCACAAAAGCAGACCCAAATTGTATCCAAGTTACTTAGGAAGTTTGATTTCGGGTTCATCCTTAAAAGGTTTATAAAGTACAATTTTACGCCCTATAACCTGAACCAGAGTTGATCTTGTTCTGTCAGCAACTGTTCTTGCAACTTCATTTACATCATCAAGACAGTTCTTCTGTACTGTTCCCTTAATCAGCTCCTTAGTATTAAAACACTCTGCTACAGAATCTGTAACTTCAGGTGTTATAGAAGCTTTACCTATAGAAAAAACAGGCTCGATTGTCTGAGCGAGTCCTTTTAAATATGCGCGCTGTTTACTGGTTAAGTTCATCATCTACCTCCATTTCGGTATTTGTATCAGCATTCTTATAATAATCGAAGCTGTAACCATACATTCTTACTGTATCACCTTCCTGAATTCCAAGAGCCTCAAGCTGATCCAGTATACCTGTTTCTTCTAAGAAGTTCTGGAAGAAAGCAAAGCCCTTTTCAGAATCAAGGTTGGTATAACCAAGCATCTTTTCAATCTTAGGTCCTTCGATAACATATTCCTTCTCGTCGGAATCATAAGTAACTGAGAATGCTTCTGCTTCTTCTTTAAGCTCTACTTCAGGGTCATACTCACTTTCGAATACAACTGTTGTATCGCCAATCTTATCAAGCTCTGTACTAATGTAATATAAAAGCTCATTGATACCCTTTCCTGTAAGGGTGGATGTAGCGAATACTTTTACTCCCAAAGGTTCATATTTATCTCTAAGCTTTCCTATGATCTCACTGTCTTCACCATCAGGAAGCATATCAATCTTATTTGCTGCTATGACCTGCACCTTTTTTGTGATATCTGCATTGTATTTGGAAAGCTCATTATTTATTGCTTCAATGTCTTCAAACGGATCTCTGCCCTCTGTCCCTGCAACATCTACAACATGGATCATCATCCTTGTTCTCTCAATGTGACGAAGAAACTCATGACCAAGACCGGCACCCTCTGCTGCACCTTCAATAAGTCCGGGGATATCGGCAACTACGAATCCCTTAGCATCATTAAGACTTACAACGCCAAGCATAGGAGTAAGTGTTGTGAAATGATAGTTTGCAACCTTGGGTCTGGCATTTGACACCTTTGTAAGGAATGTTGATTTACCGACATTGGGGAATCCAACGAGACCTACATCAGCTATCATCTTAAGCTCAAGTAAAATCTCAAGCTCTTTAGCGGGCTGACCGGGCTGCGCATAACGCGGAGCCTGCATGGTACTTGTTGCATAATGCATGTTACCATTACCGCCTTTTCCACCTTTAAGAAGCACAAACTCTTTAGTGTCCTTTGACATGTCTACAATTACTTTTCCGCTTGCGGCATCCTTTATAACGGTACCTTCAGGAACCTTTATAACTATGTCCTTACCCTGTTTACCGTGGCATCTTCTTTTTCCGCCATCCTCGCCGTTTTCAGCTTTATATTTACCACCAAAATGGAAATCGGAAAGTGTATTTACACCGGGATCAACGACTACAACTACATCGCCGCCTTTTCCGCCGTCACCACCATCGGGGCCACCGTTAGCAACGAATTTCTCTCTTCTAAAAGAAATATGGCCGTCGCCACCCTTACCGCTTTTGACAAATATTCTTGCTCTATCAACAAATGCAGGCATATTCTCTCCTAAAATAAATGTTATATCTCAAATATTGAGACAAAGCGCCAATGCGCATCAATTAAGTAAAAAATAGCTCCAAACATAAAATGTTTGGAGCTTAAAAAAATCGAAACTGATTACTTCTCTACAGCGTAAACGCTAGCCTGCTTCTTATCACGGCCCTTGCGCTCAAAACGAAGTACACCATCAACGAGTGCAAAAAGAGTATCATCCTTACCGATACCAACGTTTACACCGGGATGAATATGTGTGCCGCGCTGTCTGTATAAAATATTTCCAGCCTTTACGAATTGTCCGTCAGCTCTCTTTGCTCCAAGGCGCTTTGACTCAGAATCACGACCGTTTTTGGTTGATCCTACACCCTTTTTATGAGCAAAAAATTGAAGGTCCATATTCAACATGACTTACACCTCCTCGAATTTAATGTCCAAAAATTCATTACCATATTGTTTGAAAACTCCTGTAATACCGAGTTCGAAGGATTTTAACAATAACTCACCTTCTGCTGAAAAGCCATTCTCTGAAGTAACTAAGATATGACCCTCTTCGGCATTTGCATCACAGGTAAAAGCATCATCTGTAAACTTTTCGAGGGAATTAACAGTGTTAATAGTGAGCATGGAAATGGCTGCACATACAATGTCTTTCCCGTATTCGCCGGATCCTGCATGTCCGCTTAATTCAAAGCCCATGTATTCGCCGTCAGAATTTTTACGAATTACGATACTAGTCATATTTCAAACATCTTCTCCAAGATTAAAGAGAAATCTTGTCAATCTTCACGCTTGTGAAGCACTGTCTGTGACCGTTCTTCTTGTGATATCCAGTCTTAGACTTGTACTTGTAAACGATAACCTTCTTGCCCTTGCCCTGTTCCATAACAGTTGCGCTAACCTTAGCGTTTGCTACATCACCAGCAACCTTAAGAGTTGTATCATCATTTACTGCAATAACATTATCAAATGTAACTTCTTTTCCGGCTTCTACGTCAAGCTTCTCAACGCGGATTACATCGCCTTCGGAAACCTTGTACTGCTTACCACCAGTAACTATAATTGCGTACATAAGGCACCTCCTTCTTCTAAATCTCGCTAACTATGGTGGGATAAAAAAGTATCCACTTCGACCTCGTTAAGCGGCATACTGTGATATAATAACATCACAAATGTTTAAAGTCAATAGTTTCTGACAAGGATTTATACTTTTTATCTCTGGTAAACTCCATTATACCAAGTCCTGTCAGATCTATGAATCTCAAATGATCGGGATCACCGGAAGTAATCTCTTCTATATATTTAATGAGCTCATTCTGCAATTCCTTATCCTTCATTGATACAAAATCAATAAGTATCATTCCGGAAAGATTTCTGAGCCTTATCTGCCTGACACATTCATCTGCTGCTTCTTTATTTAATAATAAGAAAAAATCATCTGTTTTCTTTTGGCTCTTACCTGAATTAACATCTATCAGGTTCAGCGTTTCGGTCTGCTCTACAATAATATATCCACCTGATTTAAGCCATACCTTCTTTTTTAATAAATCCTCGGTTTTGCTTGTTATGCTGTAGTGAACTGCAAGAGATATTCTCTGCTCTTCTTCGTCATAGTATTCACAGTCAATATTGTTCTCAATAAGCTCATCGCATATGCTTTTGATATCAGATACTATTTTATAATCATCGGTATCAGATGTTTTTGATAAACGATGTTTTGCTGCATCTATCTCTCCGCTGAGAGTAAGTCCTCGATTTATAATAAGCTGATGCTCAGTTCTGGTCTTAGCAATATTTATAAGCTTATTAAGATCGCCATCATACTCGGATGAATGAAGCTTTATTTTTGAAGACAGTCTTGCCTGCTTTGTTTTATGTTCATCAGTTCTGATCTGAACAAGTAAAATATCACCCGGTTTTATCTCTGAAGCATTATTCACATGTCTATTAAGAACGCATTCAGTCGGTATTGTTTTAATTGGTAAAAAACCTATGCCGCGTTTACCCTGGCCTGCCTCAAAGCGCACAAAAAGAGCATCAATATTATTAGCTTTATTTTCTACTCTACCCGAGTAGACATTTCCTCGTCTGTCATTACCGTCAAGAACCTTAAGATATTCAAGGGTTCCATCTGTAAAGCCAAGGATCGAGAGCTTGTCATGCCACTTCGTAATAACAATATCAGACATATATCTTACCCATTTCAGCTTTTCCGGGAGCAGCAAAGGAGAAGTCATAGAGTTTTTCAGGAATCATGGGCTGAACATAATGTCCCTTCTCATCCTCTCCGGCCAGATAAGTTTCAACTCTGTGGAATACAGCAGCAAATTCCTGCATTTCTTCTCCGGCAAAATTATAAAGACTTTCGATAAAAAGCGCTGCCTTCAGGTTATTAGCGCTTCCGGCAGATAATAACAAATGTATTTTATCGTCTAAAATCTCGTATTTAAATATCAGAGGTTTAATATCGATTGTTTTCTCACCGTTCTTGGTTTTCTTAATTGCAGGGATTTCAGGCTGTTCCATGAATGCCTTCATAGTAGCCTCTAAATTGAAATTTGGTGCCTTACCTTCTCTGAAGGAAATAAGGTATTCAGCTGCAGCAACGCTGGTCATGGCGTTCACACACTTCTCTGGAAGAGCCGTAACAGCAATTATTACGATGCCTTCATTCATTACTTCATTCAAAGCATTCATTACAGCCTCAGGTGATTCCAAAGAATTGACAGTCATGTCAATATAATCTCCATCTGTAGTTGAACCCACGCTTAAAGGTTGAGCAAATGAAAGAATTTGGTGAGGACTTAAGCCCTCGCTGTATTTAATATCTATTTCAGCACGTCTTATAGCCTTTTGAACATAACGCATTACGTCCAAATGTCCAAGAAAGCGAATGGGACCATGCTTTGAAAATTTTAATCTAAGTTTTTCCATGTTTTTTCCTAAGTCTAATTATAAAAATATCAATTATTATCTGATAAATACTGTAGTAATCTGAAGTTATACTCCTGTTTTGGGTTGGAAGCAGATACCGACACCATAATTAGCTCCGCCGCAGCCCATACATGCCTGTCTGCAGTTAGGTGACACAACGCCCTGTTTTGAGCGTTCCCATTCTCTCCAAAGGAATTCCTTTGATACTCCACAGCTTATCATATCCCAAGGAAGGATCTCGTCCTTTGTTCTTTCACGTTTTACATAGAACATAGGATCAAGACCGGCATTTTCAAGCTCTTCCATCCAAATGTTATTTTTAAAGAATTCGCTCCAGGCATCAAAAATGCAGCCTCTTTTATAAACATTATAAATAACAGTAGATAGTTTTCTGTCACCTCTTGCGAGAATTCCTTCAAGCATGCTGGCGTCAGCTTCATGCCAGTTATACTTTATATGCTTCTGGTTAAGCTGGGACATAATACCTTTTCTGGTAATGTTTGCTTTTTCAAGAAACTCTTCCTTAGTGTTCATTGATGCCCACTGGAATGGAGTAAATGGTTTCGGAACAAAGAAGGATGTACTTGCAGTAATCTCTATCGTTCTGCCGTTTCTCTTTTCCTTGGGAACGGTTTCAAAGTACTCAACTGCTATTTTATTTGCTATATCTCCGATACCTTCGATATCCTCTGTGGTTTCACCGGGAAGGCCAAGCATGAAGTAAAGCTTAACCTTATTCCAACCACCAACAAAGGCTTCGTGGGATCCCTTAAGAATATCCTCTTCTGTAAGGCCTTTGTTTATAACATTTCTCATTCGCTGAGTGCCGGCTTCAGGTGCAAAGGTAAGTGAAGATTTCTTAACATCCTGAACCTTACTCATAACATCAAGCGAGAAGGCGTCAATTCGAAGTGACGGAAGTGAGATGTTTACCTTGTGCTCATTACAGTAATCAATCAGGAACTCAAGGAGTTCGTTAAGCTTTGAATAATCACTGGTACTAAGTGAGCTTAAAGAGATTTCTTCATAACCTGTGTTTTTAATAAGAGTCATAGCATACTCTTTGAGCTTTTCGACGTCTCTTTCACGAAGCGGTCTGTAGAGCTGACCTGCCTGGCAGAATCTGCAGCCTCTGATACAGCCTCTCATGACTTCGATTACCGCCCTGTCCTGAGTGACCTTAATAAAAGGCATTACAGGCTTCATGGGATAATAAGCATCACTAAGATCTGTGCAAAGTTCCTTCTCAATTACAGCAGGTGCACCTTCAAGAGGCTTGATCTCACTTACTGTTCCGTCCTCATTGTAGTTAATCTCATAAAGAGATGGTACGTACATTCCGGGTATCTGTGCTACCCTCTTAAGGAAATCTTTTCTTGATATGCCCTCTTCCTTGCATTTTTCATATAGATCAAAAAGGTCACGATATCTGGTCTCGCCTTCTCCGATATAGAAGATATCAAAGAAATCTGCGATTGGCTCAGGATTATATGTGCAGGGACCTCCGCCTATTACAATAGGATCGTTTTCTTCCCTGTCCTTGCTGTAAAGTGCAATGCCTGACAAATCAAGAACCTGAAGAATATTGGTATAACACATCTCATACTGCAATGTAAAACCAAGAAAATCAAAATTCTTCACAGGGTCCTGCGATTCAAGCGCAAAAAGCGGGATATTTTTCTCTCTCATGATCTTATCAAGATCATCCCATGGAGAATATACCCGCTCACACCATACGTCTTCATATTCGTTGAACATTCCGTATAGTATCTGAATTCCGAGATGGGACATACCAATCTCATAAACATCAGGGAAACAGAATGCAAAACGTATTTTTACATCAGAAAGATTCTTGATAACAGAGTTAACCTCACCGCCAACATAGCGCTCTGGTTTGCCAATGCTAAGAAGAATCTCATCTGATAAAGCTAATTTCTCGTTCAAACTACACCTCAATAATTCTATTATTAAGAAAAATCATCTCCTGGCCAGTTCGTCGGTAATCTCCTCCCAGGAAATATTTTTCTCTGACATAAGTACCATCATATGATACAAAAAATCTGCCATTTCGTAAACGAGTTCATTAGAATTTGTATTTTTTGCGGCGATAACCATTTCGGTACTCTCTTCGCCAACTTTTTTAAGTATCTTATCAAGGCCCTTTTCGTAAAGATAGTTAGTATAAGAACCTTCCCTCGGATTAACCTTTCTGTCTCTTATAACTTCAAATACGCTGTCAAGAACTCTCTGAGGATTTTTCTCTGAATAGTTTCTTGAAGCGATTTCATTGAAGAAGCAAGAATAGCTGCCTGTATGACAAGCTGCCCCAACCTGCTTAACCTTTGCAAGGATAGTATCAAGATCGCAGTCTGCAGTAAGCTTTTTTACATACTGGAAGTGACCGCTGGTCTCACCCTTAAGCCAAAGCTCGTTCCTGCTTCTGCTAAAATAGGTCATTTTTCCGCAATCAATGGTCTTATAGAAGGATTCCTCATTAAAATAAGCAACCATCAAAACAGCATCTGTTCTGTAATCCTGTACGACAACCGGAACCATTCCGTCGGAATTCTTTTTAAGATCTTCCCACTTGATCTGCGGAATCATTCTGTTAACAGCCAGGTCATTATCAGCGCAGAACTTTTTCATACCTCGGATCTCAGCTGAATTCTTGTTGATACCTTCCCCTGTAAGTCCTGCTGTATTTGCACCTGACATAAGTTCAAGCATCTTATCAAGTGAGATGTCAGGCACACTGAAAATGGTAGGCATATTAAGAACAGGTGCCTGCTTTATCTGAGAGCTGTTAAGAAGAATAAGCTCATCGGCATATTTTTCTATGTTCTCTGTATTCTCAGTGATTTTATCAGTTTCTGTATAACAGATTGCAATCTTATCTTTTCCGAATTTTTCAGATACTTCCTGAAGAATTTCGATATTGCCCTGTTTTGAAAAATTGAGGCATGCCTTTTTACAGCCGGCGTAAAGAAGTTTCTTAATATCCTCCATACGCTTTACATTTCCTGCTCCGTATACAGTTGTTCCCACATTTGCACAGATGTCCTTGATGATATCAAGGGATTCTTCGTGCTCTGCATCGCCCTCCGACAAGTCGAAAATAATTATGGCATCGCAGTCGTCGTTATCATACTGTTCAGCAAGAGCAAGTGGTGTCTGCTCAAGTACTTCATCCTGTTCAAAGCCTTTAACGGCATTTCCTTTTTTCAGATAAATGCAGGGTATAAATCTTTTAAGCATTGTATTCTCCCGGTAAATTTTGTATTTATAATGTGCCCTTTGTACTGAGGACACCTGTAATTCTCTCATCAATTAAAGTCGCTTCATCAAGAGCCTTGGCAAAAGCCTTAAACATAGCTTCAATCTTGTGATGGTCATTGATTCCTGTAATAACACGAAGGTGAAGATTCATCATAGCTCCGTAGGAAACAGCGTAAAAGAACTCACGGACAAGCTGTGTATCAAAGCCGCCTACCATAGGTGTTTCGAAATCAGCATCCATAACAAAATATGGTCTTCCGCAAAGGTCAATTGCAGCAAGTACAAGAGTCTCATCCATTGGAAGAATTCTCTGACCATAGCGCTTTATATTGCTCTTATCACCAAGTGCCTGAGCGATAGCCTGACCAAGAACGATTCCTGTATCTTCAACTGAGTGGTGTCCATCAACATAAAGATCACCGTCAACATTTACGGTCAAATCAAATAGACCGTGTCTTGCAAATGCGCTAAGCATGTGATCAAAGAATCCAATGCCTGTATTTATCTCCGATTTTCCTGTTCCGTCAAGCTCAAGCTCTACGGTAATGTCTGTTTCACCGGTCTTTCTTGTGACCACCGCACTTCTGCTCATAAGTAATCTCCTTAAAATTTTATTTTCTTCATGCTATATAAAAATCTTATTCGAATCTTACTGCAATTGAATTAGCGTGAGCTGTAAGACCTTCGTTTTTGGCAAAAAGCTCGATATCCTCATGTACTGCCTTGAGACCTTCTTCTGAGTAAGCAATTATGCTTGTCTTCTTAATGAAGTCATCTACTGACAGAGGTGAGAAAAATCTTGCTGTCTGATTGGTAGGAAGGATGTGGTTGGGACCTGCAAAATAATCTCCAAGAGGCTCTGAAGAATATGCTCCAAGGAAAATAGCTCCTGCGTGCTTAATCTTAGGCATAACCTCAAAGGGATTCTTTGTAAGGATCTCGAGGTGCTCTGATGCTACGGCATTTGCTGCATCTATCACATCATCCATATTGTCTGCTACAAAAATATAACCGTAATTATCAAGAGATTTCTTTATGATCTCGGATCTTTCAAGTGTCTGAAGAAAACCGTCGATCTCCTCTGAAACCTTATTTGCCAGCTCCATGCTTGTTGTAATAAGTATAGCACTTGCCATCTCATCGTGCTCAGCCTGAGATAAAAGATCTGCAGCAACATATCTGGGATTTGAGGTTTCATCTGCAAGTACAAGTATCTCTGAAGGTCCGGCAATTGAATCGATTGATACATATCCAAAGCAGGCCTTCTTCGCAAGAGCAACAAATATGTTGCCGGGACCTGTAATTTTATCTACCTTGGGAACTGACTCCGTACCAAAGCTCATTGCAGCTATAGCCTGCGCACCGCCAACCTTATAAACCTCTGTTACACCTGCAATATCTGCAGCAACCAGAGTTCCGGGATTAACCTTTCCGTCAGCTCCGGGAGGTGTGCACATAACAATTCTCTCAACTCCTGCAACCTTGGCAGGAACAACGTTCATTAGAACACTTGAAGGATATGCGGCCTTTCCACCGGGAACATAGACCCCTGAGATTTCAATAGGATAGATTCTCTGTCCCAGAATAGATCCGTCAGCCTTTGTGTCAATAAAGCTTGTTCTCTTCTGTTTTTCGTGGAAGGCTCTGATATTCTCGGCACTTTTTTTCATGACCTCAATAAAAGTAGAATCAAGTGCCTCATAAGCTTCTTTAATCTCAGCTTCCGTTACCTTTATGGTTTCCTTTGAAAGTGCGAATTTATCGAACTTCAAGGTATATTCAAATAAAGCTTCATCTTTTCTTGTTCTTACATTTTCAATGATGTCGGCAACGATTTTCTCGTATTCGCCGTAATTTGAAGGACTCCTTTGCAGCAGCTTATCAAGAAGTTCGCCCTTGGTGTTTTCATTAAGTTCTACAATACGCATTACAAATTCTCCTTCATGTCATTTATTAGCTTCTGAATTCTTGCCGACTCCATCTGCATGCTTACCTGGTTTACTATAACCCTTGCAGATAATGGGCATATTTCCTCAAGAACCGTAAGTCCGTTCTCTCTAAGGGTGCTGCCGGTTTCAACTATATCTACAATAACATCCGATAGATTAACGATGGGACCAAGCTCCACAGATCCGTTCAGCTTTATGATGTCTACTGTCTGATTTTTCCTGTTATAAAAATAATCTCTTGCTATATTGGGATACTTGCTGGCTACACGAATCATCTCATGATGATTTAAAAGCTCTCTTGCAGATTCCGGTCCGCAGACACACATTCTGCATTTGCCAAAGCCAAGGTCCAGAACCTCATAGACGCTTCTGTTCTCTTCCATTATTGTATCCTTACCGACAATACCGATGTCAGCGGCGCCGTGCTCTACATAAGTAGGCACATCAGGGCCCTTTGCAAGGAAAAACTTAAGCTTTAACTCTTCGTTTGTAAAAATCAGCTTTCTTGTGCTTTTATCTGTAACCTCTTCGCAGTGAATACCGCATTTTTCAAGAAGCTCCATTGTGTTATTTACTAGTCTGCCCTTTCCAAGAGCAAACGTTAAATATCTATCCTGTTTATTCATGAAAATATCCTTTTCAACTGTTGCTGTGTAAGTAGTTACGATTATTTCTTTGATAAAATTACTTTCTTCCCACTTTCGCGGAGCTTTTGAGCTTCTGCAAGAGTTTCTTCAAAAACATCATCCGTAAAGCTGAGAACAACTACACCGTCCTCATGCTCCAGTTTAATATTCTGGGAATAAAGCGCTTTCATCAGGTCGTCAACGTTGATCATGAAACCTATAGCCGGTGCGCTTTTTCCAAATCCCTCAAGAAGATTGTCATAGCGTCCGCCCTTGGCAATGGCATCGCCAACACCATAGGTATAGGCATGGAACATAACACCTGTGTAATAATTAAATTTACTTAGCATTCCTAAGTCAAAGGATATATATTTTTCTATTTTGTAGCTGCAAAGAACCTTATAAAGAGCCTGAAGTCTTTTTATTGAATTCTGCGAACGCTCATTTGCCACAATACTTCCGGCTTTTTCCAAAACAGAAGCATCACCGATACAAGTAGAAACGCTCTTTATAAGCTGTCTGTATTTATCACTGATGTTGTTCTCTTCCATAATAAGATCAGCAGCAAAGGTATTTCTGTTAGTTATCTGCTCTCTGATCTCTGCCTCAGTCTCAGCGCTGATTCCGGCTTCCTCGCATATACCGTTATAGTAATCTGCATCGCCTATGCTTATCTGAAAATCAGTTAGGCCAACAGACTGCAGTGATTCAACGAGAAGCGCGATCATCTCGGCATCGGCATAGATACTGTCATCATTCATAAGCTCGGCGCCAATTTCATTGTTTTCCTTAAGCTTGCCCTGAAGTGAATGAGTATTTAAAAAGGTTTTGCCATCGTAACAAAATCTAACAGGCTTATTGTCTTCCAAAAAGTATTTGCTTACGCATCTTGCAACAGAAGGCGTAAAGTCAGGGCGAAGGACCATGGTATTTCCGTCCTTATCAAAGAACTTATATAGCTCTCTCGCACTGTTATTACTGATCTCTGTTGAATAGATATCAAAGAACTCAAAGGTAGGTGTATCAATATCCTCAAAACCGTAAGACTTCATCTTGGCATTTATAAGGCTCCTGATGAGTATTCTGTCACTGCATTCAAGTCCATATAAATCTCTTACGCCTTCAGGAGTGTGAAGTAATTTTCGATTCATAATAGTTCCCCTCGCACTTTACTATGGTAACGTGCTACCATGCTAATTTGTTAAACTTCACTCAGTTTATCGGAATATACTGCTTTTGTCAATCTCTATCTTCCAAGTCCTTTTGTAAAAGCTCAAGATATGGAATAAAAGCTGCCTGATCATCAGATATCATGTAGTCCATATCAAGCTCATCAAGTCTAAAGCTCTTTCGTCCGCCTGCTTTTGCCCTGTCCCAGAAAAGCTTAAGCTGCCTAAAGGGCAAATAATAATATATACCTCTTGCTGTGTAATAGATCAGGAAAAATGCCACACCATCCTGTTTTTCAAAATTGTCCATGAAAACAACCTGGTGCTCGTGTATGTTTTCCAATGTAAATGTATCGACTGCACATTCCTTCGCATCAAAACAGACAGGAATACCCTGCACTGCGCCGATGTAATCGACGGTACTTTTCTGGTCAAAGTACGCCAGGGTAATGTGTCTTGTTTCCTTATCGATGTTAATGGGTGTGATGGGCGTAGGAATTTTCTGAATAAGAGCAAGCCCTTCATTTAGATACTTTTCATTTGTTCTGTTAATCATTTCCTCAAGGGTTGATCCCCTTAAGCCTCTTGAGTTCCAGGTTGGCATGTTATTTCCTTTATTTTGATATATTCTGGTGAAAGGCCGGCCTCAAATATCTTTCCGGACAGGTTAGACAGTTCTCCGGAAAACTCAGGAAATTCAAGCCTCCCTGCATGAAGAAGCTGATACTTTAAACCTGCGTTATCTCTGAAAAACTTATTTATATTACTGTTACCGTATTTTGAATCACCTATTATCGGGTGACCTGTTGATGAAAGATGAGCCCTTATCTGATGAGGCTTTCCTGTAATCAGGCAAACTGAAAGCTCTGAAAAAATCATATTTTCAAGATCTGTATTAACATTCTTTCCGTCAGTCCCTTGAGGTTGAAGTTTCAAGTGCCTTAAAACCTCATAAGAAGTTTCGATTTTATCGGCATTTTTCAAGTTCTTTTCGTCTTTTTCATCAATAAGCCTAACTTTATTGTTTTTCTCATCCTTTATCAGATATCCTGATATATGAGCATTTTCAGTTATTTTTCCGGAAACAATAGTAGAATAATATTTATGAATGCTCCTGTCCTTAAGACCCTGAGCCATCCCCCTCGCACCCTGCAGTGATTTTGAACAAATAACAATACCTGAAGTATTCCTGTCCAGGCGGTTACAAACAGAAGGTCTGAAGGTTACCAGACTGTCCTTCCGGATACTTCCCTTTGCTAAAAGGTAACCGATAAGCCATTCGTTAAGGCTTAAATCCTTTGGCTCTGCCTTCTGAGAAAGGATTCCTGCGGGCTTATTAATCAAAAGTATATTTTCATCTTCGTAAATTATCTCAAGCTCGCCGAATCTTTTGTAAGCATTTTCATATTCTTTTAAAACTCCGGATAAGTCTTTAGGGCCGGCATCTGAAGAAGCATCTGATGCATTAGCAAATTTGTTTGCGAACTTATCAAAGGTTTCGTCAGAAAAGAAGACGCTTATAACATCACCCTTTTGCAGTAATTCCTTACCGCTTGCCTTCTTTTTGTTAAGAACAATATTCTTTTTTCTGAGCATCTTAAAAAGAAAGCCCATTGTTGTGCCTGTAAAGTACTGTGATAAAAATTTGTCCAGCCTTTTGCCGGCTTCGTTGTCATTTATTTTAATTTCTCTCATCTAATTACCGTAATTAAATTATCAATTTTACAATTGCATATCAAAATTAAATAATACGATATTACAAGGATATTGAAAGTAATACATGTGCACAGGTTTCTACCGTACCCGGAACCCATGCGTCTTCTATAGCCTGAGGATCAATGTTTTTTGATGCTCTTATCTGTTCTAGCTGATCAAGTCTTGCACAAAAGGCATCAAGATCCTTAAATACCTTTACTGTATATGAACTGTAACCACTCTGTGCTATCTGATTTCTGATATGCTTCTCACAGTCTATAACATCAAGTCCCTTTACCTCTGAGTAGCAGCAAACATTTTTATCAAGTACTGTAGCCGCAGATATACCATAATTTTCTTCATAACTAGTCATTTCAAGTTCATATCTGATAAGAAGACCGCCTCTGTGAGCTTCGATCTTTTCATAGGCTTCCTTAGAACAACGGTGAGCCCTCAAATACATAATCATATTGACTGCGCTTAAGCCTGCAGGGATGCAGCCAAGAGCCGCGATAATACTAAAAGCGCTTTTGTTTGTGTGATATATAAGAAGTCCAATAAGGAAAATAACAACACAGGCAAGAACCGAAATTGCAGTCCTTATTATGGCTGCCCTTGATGCTCCTTCAATATACCCAAATTCTCCCTTTGGTACTCTTCCTTTAAACAACTTCATGATCTTTATTACTTGTTCCTTTCATTATCAGTTTTACCAGACAAAAGCTTTAGTTCCTCGTCGGTCAGCTCTCTGTAATCTCCCGGCTCCAGTGTCTCATCCAAATAAAGGCCGCCCATCCTGATTCTCTTAAGGAAAACCACCTCGTTTCCTATAGCTGTGAGCATTCTCTTTACCTGATGAAATCTTCCTTCATGTAAAATTAAATGCAGGACTTCTTTACCGTCTCTATCTTCGATAAATGCTTTAGCGGGCATGGTTGGCTCTTCATCACCGATATCAAGTCCGCCTTCAAGCTTAGTAATATCCTCTTCCGTAACTTTATTCCTTGTCAGAACCTCATATTCTTTTTCAACATGCTTTTTTGGTGAGAGCAGCATGTGGGAAAGCTTACCATCATTTGTAATAAGCAAAAAGCCTTCTGTATCTTTATCCAGTCTTCCAACAGGAGCAAGATCTTTATCAAAGCCAGTATCTATAAGATCAATTACTGTAGTATCATGCTTATCTGTGGTTGCGGATACAACGCCCTGTGGCTTATTTAAAAGATAATATCTATACTTGGCATAGCCTTCAGTGAGATTCGTATTGTCAAAAATGATTTCATTTTTTTCGGGATCAACAGAAAACTCAGGTCTCTTGGCAACTTCGCCATCTACCCTGACCATTCCGTTTTTTATATATTCCTTAATTTGCTTTCGTGTACCGATTCCGGCATCACTTAAAAATTTATCAAGTCTCATCAAAATACCTTTTATAAAATCTATGAGCCGCCGTAATACTAAATTACGGCAGCTCAAAAATTACATAATATTAAATCAGATCAAGATTGAGATCACTATCGTTTATAGGAGGTATTGTTCCTGTCTGTGGTGTAACCTCATTTATCTGTGCTCCGCTTCCCTTGGATACATTAACAGAGTCAACGCTCGGTGGTACAAGTTCTGCTCTGTTTGACTTAATAGTCTCACTGTAGTTCGTAAGGGAACTGAGCAAAGCTGAATTCGTTCTGTTTGTAGTATCAATTGCAGAGTTAATGATTTTCTCAACATCAGCAAGGAGCTGATCAGTATAAGCAACGGCAGCTGCCTTCATCTGATTAGCCTCATCTGTGGATTTTGTAAGTATTTCCTCAGCCTGTCTTGCAGCCTGATTAATAACCTGATTAGCCTGAGCATAGGCCTGCTGCATAATCTCATGCTCGTTGATAAGCTCGTTTGTCTGAGCTGTAGCCTTATCTATAAGATCCTTTGCCTTTTTTCTTGCATCATCAAGGATAGCTTCTTTATTACTGATTATTGTCTGATATCTCTTGATCTCATCGGGAGTTTTGCTTCTAAGCTCTCGAAGAAGTTCATCAATCTCTTCTTTGTTAACTACAATATTGGTCTTAGAAAGTGGCTGATACTTGCAGTTTTCAATGAAAGTTTCGATTTCGTCGATACATTGTTCAATTCTGCTGCTCATTCTGATTTCCCCCATTATTGTTTTTGGCTTCATAGCCATATTTTCTATATACCATCTCTGCGACACTAGGTGTTACGCAGTGACTGATATCCCCATGAAAACTGGCAAATTCTCGTACAGTAGAACTGCTTAAGTAAGCATATTCAAGGCTGGTCGTAAGAAATACTGTATCAACCTCTCCCTTTGAAAAGGTCTTATTTGTCTGCGCGATCTGAAGCTCGTACTCAAAATCCGTGATAGCACGAAGGCCTCTGATTATAATATGAATATTATTCTCTTTGCAGTAGTCAATAAGTAACCCTTCATAGGACTCTACTTCTACATTGCCAAGATCAGAAACCGCTTCTTTAATCATATTAACACGTTCATCTGCTGAAAACAACGGACTCTTGGCGGTGTTCACGCTTACTAAAACCACCATTTTATCAAACATTGCCGATGCTCTTTTGATGACATCCAGATGACCCAGTGTAATCGGATCAAAGCTGCCGGGATATACTGCTTTTTTCATTTAAAAACCTCTTAATTAACTATAACTTTGCATTTAGCTTTCTTTTTGCCGTCTTTAGTCGTAACGGTAATTGTACATTTACCCTTTTTATATGCATAAACAACACCGTTTGCATCAACTGAAGCAACACTCTTTTTGCTGCTCTTGTATGTAACAGCCTTGTTATAGGCTTTAGCAGGCTTAACCTTAGCATAAAGCTGCGCTACCTGTCCTGCCTGCAATACAAGCTTTTTAGTATTAAGCTTTACTGATTTTACCTTTGTAGGTGCCTTAACGGTAACCTTAACCTTGACCTTAAGTCCATTATTTGACTTAACGGTAATAACGCATTTTCCAAGATTTTTTCCCTTAACAACACCCTTCTTAGTTACAGAAGCAATTCTGCTGTTACTGGATGAAAATTTAAGCTTACCGCTTGCGCCTTCAGGCCAGATAGAAGCATTGAGGCTTGAACTGTAACCCTTATAGACAGTGAGCTTCTTTGTAACTACCTGGATATCCTTACCCAGGCCACCAACAACGGTTACTCTGCAAACAGCCTTTTTGCCGCCTACACTTGATGTAGCAAATATCTCGCAAACGCCATAACCAACACCTCTTACAGTACCGTTGGCATCAACAGTAGCCACATTGTAATCTGAAGAATTCCATTTAACCAGCTGAGGTGAAGAAGCAGGTGTTACGGAAGCTGTAAGTGTAAAGCTTCCTCCCACGCTTATGGTCGCACTTGTCTGACTGAGATTAACGCTTGTTGCTTTAACAGGTGACGGATAATATGTAGCGTAATCATAGTAATTAACAGGATAAATATTAATGAAATCACTTGTTAAATATGCTCCATATCTCTGGTGCAAAGTATCAAAGCCACAAGCTGTTCCTCTAAGGAACCATTCCCAATCATCTACGTTTTTACCCTTATCATAGGATTCATCTGCGCCCCAGGTTGAGTCCACATAATAGAAATAATCACCGATCTGAACAATATTCCATCCGTGAGGACCGGCACTTGAACCGGATCCGCCCAAACCTGCAACAAGTCTTGCATCTATTCCCATTGAAAGGCATATTCTGTAAAAAAGAAGGGAATAGCCTTCACATACAGTATGCTTTGAAATAGCTGCTGAATGACATGAATAACGGTAATATGAATTGTTATACTTAGCGTCATTATCGCCATTATGGTCATAGGTAACATTGTTTATCAGATATCTGTAAAGCTTAGTTACCTTATCATAGTCAGAGCCACTGTTAAACTGCTTTACGAGCTTGTTTACGGCAGCTGTAGTCTCAACCTCCTGAGCTGCAGTCTGAGTAAACGCAAATCTGATTGAAAAAGTACCATACGTACACTTATTTGCATAAGCTGTAGCATCCGCAGTACCGGTTCCATAATAAGCCCATCTTACGTAGTCACCTTCGTTGGGTACACCGGTATGCTCTACAGCAATATCAAGCACATTCTGCAGAATAACATCTTTGTTGTAATTACCCGGAAGCTTAAGATTAAGGGTAATATAATCCTGCCTGTTTTTAATAGCAGCCCTTACAGCTTCACCCATTGTCTGGAATGATGTATGAATTCCCGGATCCGCCATAAGTGTTTTAATGTTTTCGGTACAATCAATATCACTGGAAAGATAGCTGATTTCATCTACATCTATCTTATCCTCGTATACTGAATTGACTGTTGCTACAGGTTCTGAAATATCAAAGTTAAGAACAACAGCAACATCATATACCGAAAAGCTTTCTGCATCATAAGAAACAACAGTATCCTCGTTATTGCCCTCTGTTGTAAGTTCTGTATCAGCTTCTACTTCACTTACCTGCTCTGCATCGTCAATATGGAAAACCTGAATAGATGTATCTTTATCCTCGTTTTTCTCAGCAAGCTCATCATCAAGAGTTATCACAACGGACACATTTCCGTTAGGTTCAATTTCAACTCCATCAAACCAGAGACTGATATCAAAGGATGCTGAATCATAAACAACAGCATTATCAGGAAGAGCATCATTTACAAGCTCGTCGGTATCCTTAGCTTCATTGCCTTTAAGTCTCTCAATTTTTACTTCTGTTCCATCGGGAACAACATCCTTTTCAGCAGAAAGCTTTATAATATAGCCTTCAAAATCTGTTGAAAATTCGAATTTATCGGAAGCTTCTTCACCTTTAGCCTCTTCAGCTGTTGTATCATCAGCAGCTTTTGTGCTTTCATCAGAAGCTGCTTCATTTTCTGCATTATCTGCTGTTTCAGCATCTGTTCCTTCGGTAGCTTCTGCATTAGCATCTTCTGTTGCATCAGTGTTTTCTGAATCAGAAGAATCAGATGCACCTTCATCAGATGTATCATCAGTTGTGCTGCCGACTTCTTCGTTTGATGAAGCTTCGGATGAAGAATTATCAATATCTGTTTCAGCAGCCTCTTCCTTCTGAGAAGATGTGCCATCCTCTGAATCGACTGCAATACCTTCATCAGAAACCACGTCTGTTACTGATGTTTCAAGACCTGATGCTTTAACTGTCGAAGCAGATGTTATCATTGTGTTTCCTGCAACAGCCAAAGCCAGAGCAAGAGCAAGACCTTTGTTCAAATTACTTCTTTTCATAAACCCTCAAAAAACTTCCTTTCAAATAATTCCCCCTCATACAGAATTATTGTGAACACTTACGAAGGAAAACGTGCTGATTAGATTTATAGCGCTTTTCCCTTGTGATTTCGAATCCCTGATCTTCAAATACTGATAAATCCATATCAAGATTGCACTCAGCGATTATCATCGTATATTCAGTAACGTAAGGAAGCTTGGCAAGAAGCGCAAAGGTCCTCTCGTAAAGACCGCCCTCATAAGGAGGATCGATAAAAATAATATCCACCTCAGCTTCACGAACATTTTTCAGTCCCACAAGTACATCCTGCTTAAGGACAGTAGCTCTATCCTCAAATTTCGTGGTCTGTATGTTCTGATTGATACATTTTACAGCCTTAATATTGTTTTCGATGAAATAAGCCTTTTTAGCTCCTCTTGATAAAGCCTCGATTCCTATTCCGCCGCTTCCTGCGAAAACATCAATAAATACAGCCCCTGGAACATCATTCTGGATCATATTGAATAAGGTTTCCTTTATTCTGTCCTGTGTGGGTCTTGTATCATTGCCTTCAGGTGTAACAAGCTTAAGGCGTCTCGCCTCTCCTGCAATTACTCGCATAAATACCTCTTAAATTCTAATCTTTGTACCCTTAGTATCTCTATTTGCTATCTTAAGGTGATCAAGATTAAGCTTCTTGCCGTTATGTTCAATGGCTTTTTCCTCTGTTTCACCAAGATAATAAACATCTCTTATAGTGTCCTTACCGGTAAGTCTCATACCGCGAACACCTACTGCGCCCTTCTTTTTCTCAGGAACATCCTCTGTCTTAAATCTTAAGAAGAAGCCGTTCTCGGTCTGAAGAACCACAGTACTTACATCATGTATTGAATGAACACTTACTACTTCATCACCATCATTCAGCTTGGTTGCGGCAACAGATCTTCTAGTAACATCGAATTCACCGCCATCTACAACCTTCATATTAGCCTGCTTTGTCACAAACATAATTCTGTACAGATTAAGTTCAGACTGGCTGGCAACATTTATAATCTGATCCTTTGTAGTGTCAAAATCGCTGACATTATCAATAGGAACACCCTTATCTCTCATCTTTCCCTGAGGAAGATCCATGGCTTTTATTGTGTGAAGATTACCATTTGCAGTGAAAACACAGATTTTGCCGGTGTTTTTCATAACAAATGAATACTTAAAGTCATTCTTTATTGTCTCAAGGTTCTTGTCATAGGTTGTGACATCAATAGTCTTTGCATATCCGAATCTGTCCATAAGGAATGCAACATCAATTTCCTCAATGGGCTTTTCCTCATAAACAGCATCTTCCACATTGTCGATTACTGTCTTTCTCTTAACGGCATACTGTTTTCTTATCTCAGTAAGCTCGTTCTGGATAACCAGAGACATAGACTCATGGTCCTCAAGAATATCCTCATAGCGATAAATCTTGGCTATTGTATCCTCATGCTCCTTAACAAGAGCGTCGAGTTCAAGACCGATGAGCTTATAGAGTCTCATCTCCATGATGGCTTCAGCCTGTCTCTCTGTGAAAAGAAGCTGAGCTGCCATGGCTTTTGATGCTTCACTCTTAAATCTGATTCCGTTCGTATTACCGTTTACAAGGCAATCCTTAGCCATTGCCCTGTCTTTTGAACCTCGAAGAATCTCAATTACTATATCAATTACATTGCAGGCCTTAATAAGACCTTCCTGTATCTCTTTCTTTTCCTGTTCTTTTTTAAGTAAAGTTGTATACTTGCGTCTTGCTGTCTCAAACTGAAAATCCACAACAGATTTCATGATAGAGGTAAGAGACATGGTCTCCGGTCTTCCATCGCAGATAGCAAGCATATTCACGCCAAAGGTATCCTCAAGCTTTGTCTTTTTGTAAAGGAGATTTGTAAAGTTCTCTACATCGGTATCCTTCTTAAGCTCGATAACAATTCTGATACCTTCCTTTGAGGACTGGTTTGAAATGTCGACGATATCGTTGGTGATCTTCTTTTCAGCAAGCTCAGCAACATCAGAAAGGAATTTTCCGATACCTGCGCCGATCATAGTGTAAGGAATCTCAGTAATAACGAGATTGATATGTCCTGCTTTTCCCTTTTCTACAGAAACAGCTCCTCTTATACGAATCTTACCCTGGCCTGTCTCATAGATTACTCTGAGATCATCCTTATTAATGACAATACCACCGGTGGGGAAATCAGGTCCCTTAATGTATTTCATCAGCTGCTTGGTGGTCATTTCCGGATTCTGCATATATGCAATCTCAGCATCAATGACTTCGCCAATATTATGAGGCGGCGTACTTGTAGCCATACCTACCGCGATACCTTCGGATCCGTTTATAAGGAAATTAGGTATTTTTACAGGTAAAACTGTGGGCTCTCTTTCAGTCTCATCAAAGTTTGGTACAAAGTCCACTACATCCTTATCAAGGTCTGCAAGGAAATTCTCCTGTGTGATTCTGGCAAGTCTCGCCTCTGTATAACGCATTGCAGCTGCGCCATCGCCTTCGATATTACCGAAGTTACCATGGCCATCAACAAGCGGTACTGATTTCTTGAAATCCTGGGTCATTACAACCAGTGAATCGTAAATTGAGCTGTCGCCGTGGGGGTGATATTTACCCATTGTATCGCCGACGATACGTGCACTCTTACGATAAGGTCTGTCATATCTTATACCCAGCTCATACATATCATAAAGTGCTCTTCTCTGTACAGGCTTAAGTCCGTCCCTTATATCAGGAAGTGCTCTTGATACAATAACGCTCATGGCATAATCAATATATGATTTTTGCATTATCTCCGAATACTCAGAGCGAATAAGTTTCTCTTCCATTTTGTCCCCTTAAAACTATATCTATCAGGCATCAATATCAGCATCTGTCGCGTGCTGATGTATGAATTCTCTTCTCGGCGGAACTTCGTTGCCCATAAGAAGTTCTGTCATATGTGAGGCCATCTTGGCATCCTCAATCTCCACGAGACGCATCATTCTGTTCTCGGGATCAAGTGTGGTCTCCCACAGCTGCTGAGGATCCATCTCACCAAGACCCTTATATCTCTGTAAGGTGAAGGGGCCTTTGTGAGTCTTACGATATTTCTCAAGGGCAGCATCATCATAGAGATACTCTTCCTTACCCCTTGAAGGCATAGCCTTGTAGAGAGGCGGCATAGCAATATAAACATGTCCCTCGAAAATAAGCTCAGGCATAAATCTATAGAACAATGTCAAAAGCAGAGTTGCGATATGTGCACCGTCAACGTCCGCATCGGACATAATTACAATCTTGTCATAACGAAGCTTACTTATATCAAAATCATTACCGTAACCTTCTGAAAAACCACAGCCAAAGGCATTGATCATGGTCTTGATCTCAGCGTTGGCAAGAATCTTATCTATGCTGGCTTTCTCAACGTTAAGAATTTTACCTCTGATGGGTAGAATAGCCTGGAATTCACGGTTTCTTGCCATCTTGGCACTACCGCCCGCAGAATCTCCCTCTACGATGAAAATCTCACACTTTGAAGCATCCTTACTTATGCAGTTCGCAAGCTTTCCGTTGGAATCAAAGGAGTATTTCTGCTTGGTAAGAAGATTGGTCTTTGCCTTTTCTTCTGTCTTGCGGATCTTTGCAGCTTTCTCCGCACAGCCGATGATTGATTTAAGGACTTCCAGATTTCTATCAAAATATCTTGAAACCTCATCACCTGTAATCTGCGATACAACCTTGGCCGCATCCTGGTTATCAAGCTTGGTCTTAGTCTGACCTTCGAATCTGGGATCCGGGTGTTTTATACTTACAACAGCAGTCATACCGTTACGAACGTCTGCTCCTGTAAAGTTATTGTCCTTTTCCTTTAGAGTACCAATACCACGTGCATATTGGTTGATAACATTGGTAAACATGGTTTTAAAGCCGGTGAGGTGTGTTCCACCCTCGGCGTTATAGATGTTATTACAAAATCCAAGAACATTCTCATGGAATTCGTTGACATACTGGAATGCTACGTCAACAGAGACGCCGTCCATCTCGCCGCTAAAGAAAATAACGTCAGTGACAGCTTCTTTTGATTTATTCATATCGCGAATAAAACCGGTAATGCCCTCAGGTTCGTGGAACTCGATATATTCCTCTGTGCCCGGTCTGTCGTCGATATATATGATTGTAAGATCCGGATTAAGATATGCAGTCTCGTGGAGACGTGATTTGATATCCTCCTCACGGAATCTTGTTTTTTCAAAAATTTCGGGATCGGGTAAAAATGAAATGGTTGTTCCATGTTCTCTGGTCTTACCAACGGGTTCAAGAAGTCCGTTTTTTAGCTCAACAGTGGGAACGCCTCTTTCATAAGCATCCTCATAGATATAGCCGTCAGTTTTAATCTGAACTTTCAGCCATGTGGAAAGTGCGTTAACAACGGATGAACCTACACCGTGAAGACCACCACTGGTCTTATAGGCAGCATTATCAAACTTACCGCCTGCATGGAGCATAGTCAGAACTACTCGCTCTGCTGTTACTCCCTTGGCATGCATACCAACGGGAATACCACGACCGTTATCTTCAACGCTGGCACTTCCGTCCTCATGAAGTGTTACAGTAATCTGACTGCAATGTCCTGCAAGATGTTCGTCAACCGCATTATCTACAATTTCATAGACAAGGTGATTAAGACCTCTTGTGGAAACACTTCCGATATACATGCCGGGTCTCATTCTTACTGCTTCAAGACCCTCTAAAACTGTAATGCTTGACGCATCATAGTTATTATTTATTGCCATAAAAATTACCCAACCTTAAAACTTTTTTCCTCAAAATCAGAACTTATCTGATTAAATATGTATTTTTCTGGAGCATGCTATTGCAAGAGCTCCGGGACCGATATGACAGGATACAACCAGTGAAAGCGGATCCAGATGCATATCATATCCGGGGAAAGCCGCTTCAACCTCGCTCTTAAATTCCTTAGCCTTATCAAGATCGTATGTATAAGCACCTGAAAGATGTATGTCCTTTGCATCAAGACCGCCAAAGCGATTCTCGATATCAGACATCATCGCATTTATCATTATGTTTTTGCCCTGGTTAACAGTTCTTGCCTTGGCAAAAGCATCAAGCTTTTCACCCTGAATCTGAAGTACCGGCTTAAGCTTTAATAAAGTACCAAGAGCAGCTGCCGCAGGCGTTATTCTTCCACCCTTTTTAAGATAATAAAGCGTATCAAGCATAATATAGATACTTGATTCAAACTTCACCTCTTCCAGCTTATCCTTAATCTCTTTTCCACTCATGCCCGCATCACGGAGCATTATAGCATCAAGCACTGACTGTCTCATGGTAACTGAGATTCGCTGATTGTTAACTACAAAAACTTTACCCTCATAATCATCTGAAGCAAGCATGGTAGCTGTCTGACAAGAGCTTGAAAGGCCTGAACTTAAAGGAATATAAACAATTTCATCATATTCTTTAAGAGTCTTATCCCAAAGCTCAAGAAGATTACCGGGGCTTGGCTGACTGGTTGATACATCTGCTCCGTCAGCTAGCTTTTGGAAAAACCATTCCTGTGTTAGGTTAACACCCTCTAAATATTCAACACCGTCTATCATAAATGGTGTAGGAATTACAATAATGCCGAGAGCTTCTCCATCTGCAGGCATAATGCCGCTATTTGTATCTGTTATGATCGCAACTTTTGACATATTTCCTCCAAGTAACCATTTGTCACTTCAATAACACTATATCTTGTATTTTAACATTACATACTCTACTAAATTTTACTTTTATAAAGCTGTAAAGTCAAATGAATTCGATATTGCCCACCGCTTTAATGGAGCATTTTCGTCAAGAACAAGATCCGGGTCTTCTTTCAATATTCTGTCAACATATGCAGCAGCTTCCTTTATAAGAGCAGCATCCTGATAAATATCCGCTACATGGAAGGACATTTCGCCGCTCTGTCTTATTCCGAAAAGATCCCCGGGACCTCTCTGCTTTAAATCCTCTTCTGCTATTAAGAATCCATCATTTGAGTGATTCATTATCTCAAGCCTGTTCTTTGCTTCTTCTTTTCCCGAGGTATTAATAAAAATACAGTAGCTTTGATGCTTTCCACGTCCAACGCGGCCCCTAAGCTGGTGGAGCTGTGCAAGGCCGAATCTCTCTGAATTCTCGATCATCATGACTGTAGCGTTAGGTACGTTTATACCTACTTCGATAACAGTTGTGGAAACAAGAACATCTATTTCACCCATAGAGAACTTCTCCATTACTGCATCCTTTTCCGCAGGCTTCATCTTTCCGTGAAGAAGTCCGATTCTTATATCAGGCAAAACTGATTTCAGCTTTTCACTGTATTCAGTGACATTTTCCAGAGAGCTGTTTTCACCCTCCTCAATCATGGGACAAATTACATAGCACTGCCTTTTCTGCATAACCTGATCGTGAATGAATTTATATGCCGTTGGCCTGTACTCCCTTCCAACGACGCAGTTCTTTATTGGAATTCTGCCACCCGGCATTTCATCCAAAATTGATACGCTCAGATCACCATAAAGAATAATAGCGAGTGTTCTCGGAATCGGTGTTGCACTCATTGCAAGAATATGAGTATTATATCCTTTTTCAGAGAGCTTCTCTCTTTGCTTTACTCCAAATCTGTGCTGCTCATCGGTTATTACAAGAGAAAGCTTGTTATAGCTTACTTTTTCCTGTATCAAAGCGTTTGTTCCAACTATACAGTTGCATTCTCCGCTTTCTATCAGTGCATAGGCCTCTCTTTTTTCCTTTGCTGTAAGTGAACCTACAAGCAATACCGGCTTTAAACAAAGTCCATACTCCTCAGACATTTTTACAAAAGACTCATAATGCTGTCTTGCAAGAACCTCTGTGGGAGCCATTATTGCGCCCTGATATCCGTTTGCAGCTGTGAAAAGAAGTGCCATAAATGCAATGATTGTCTTGCCGGAACCTACGTCGCCCTGTATAAGGCGGTTCATAACATGGCGTCCCATCAGGTCGGATTTTATGTCATTCCAGATTGACATCTGCTTTCCTGTAAGCTCGTAGGGAAGCTGTTTAAGGAGTTTTTCGATTTCATCGGATTCGTTGTAAACATAATCATTGATAGATTCCTCAGACTCACGCTTAAGGAATCTGATTTTCAATATAAATTGGAGAATTTCATTAAAAGCAATTCGTCTTCTGGCTACTGTGAATTCATCCATATTTGCAGGAAAATGAATTTTCCTTACAGCCTCTGAATAATCCATGAGGTTAAGCTCGCTTTTCATGCTTCGTGAAAGAGCATCCTCGAGATATGGCGTGGCAGAAATTGCCTGTGTCACTGTTTTTATCATTAGCTGATTAGATAAACCCTTTACAAGAGGATACTTGGGCTGCATCGTGCCCATGACCTCAATATAATCCTCATATTTATACATTTTGGGCTGCTCCATAACGAAGTGACTGCCCTTTTTCTGTACCAGACCTCTGAAAACATAAAAGGTTTTGGACTTTATGTTATTTACCATGTAAGGCATATTGAAATAAGTAATATTCATCTCACCTGTTGCATCCTGAGCCTTAAATGCCAGAATGCTGAGATTTCTTACGCGCCTTACTGCAGCCTTACCGGAAGTGCAGACTCTTACAGCCGCAACCTCACCTTCCGTTAAATCAGCAACATTAATAACAGGACCGCAGATGTCATAATCCCTTGGGAAATAATTAAGAATATCCTCTACAGTCCTAATTCCGCACTTTTCAAAAAGGGCGCTGCTTTTATCGCCAACGCCCTTTAATGATGATACATGTTCAATTAAAGATGGATTTTTCATCTTCAAGTTATATTACTCCGCACTCACAATATAGTAGTAAATCGGCTGTCCGCCGTACTGAACCTCTACATCACACTTAGAGAATTTCTCAGAAATACGATCGCTAAGTACATTTGCTTCGTCTTCACTGATATCTGAGCCATAGTAAAGGCTGATAAGCTCAGTTGAATCATCAGCAATCTTTTCAATCATCATAGCAGTTACATCATCAATGCTACTGCCAACACCAAGAATGCCACTATCACCGATTCCCATATAATCGCCCTGCTTGATGGTTACGTCATCTATCATGGTATCTCTTACCGCATAGGTAACTTCACCGGTCTTTACAGCGCTGATTGCTTCATTCATGGCTGCTTCATTATCCTCAGCCGGAATATCAGGAATGAAGTTTATTGCTGCTGTGATTCCCTGAGGAACTGTCTTTGTGGGGATTACAACTATCTTCTTATCTGATTCGTTGTCTTCCATCATCACTTTAGCCTGGTTTGCTGCAAGTATAATGTTTTTGTTGTTAGGAAGAACGAAAACAGTGTCAGCATTAACCTTACAAGCTGCATCATAAATATCAGCTGTGCTGGGGTTCATGGTCTGTCCGCCCTCTATTACATAATCAACGCCAAGGCCTCTGAAAATCTCAGCAAGTCCATCACCTGCACAAACAGCAACGAAGCCCATCTCTTTATGCTCTGTTGGAACTTCAGGCTCCTGTTCGCTTGATACGCTGCTTACTGTACCATCCTTAAGAGGAATGTTATCACCTGCATTATAAGTAGGTGTTGCTTCAGCTGCGCCATTAATCTCTGTTTCGATCTCAGCATATTCACCGCTCTCATTCTCATGGAAAAGCTTTTCACGGTGCTCCATTCTCATGTTGTCAATCTTCATGTTTGAAAGCTGACCATACATAAGAGCTCTCTGAATAGCAAGACCGGGATCATTTGAATGTACGTGAACCTTACAAATCTCGTCATCAGCAACCATTACGATACTATCGCCGATTGACTCAAGAAATGCCTTAAAGTCCATCTCCTGCTTAATATTCAAAGGTTTGCTCAAAAGAACGATGAATTCTGTACAATAACCGAATTTGATATCGGTCTCAAGCTCAGCAGCAACCTGCTTCTTTGATACGGGTGTTGCAGCAGCCTCATCGACCTTATAATCGACATCTCTGCCCATGTAAAAATCAGCAGCACCCTTGAGAACCTGAACAAGTCCCTGTCCGCCTGAATCTACAACGCCGGCCTGTTTAAGAACAGGAAGCATTTCAGGAGTCTTGGCAAGAACTTCATCTGCATATTTAATGATCTCTTCAAAGAAAGGTCCAAGGTCTGTAGCACCTTCCTTAGCAAGCTCAGAAGCCTTCTCACTGGCTCCCTTTGCTACTGTAAGGATTGTTCCTTCCTTGGGCTTCATAACTGCCTTATAAGCAGTCTCTACAGCCTTTTCAAAAGAAGCTGCGATTATTGTAGCATCAAGCTCTGAATAATCTCTGCATCCCTTGGTAAAGCCTCTAAGGAGCTGAGAAAGAATAACGCCCGAGTTACCTCTTGCACCTCTCATGGCTCCGGAATAAATATTCTTACAAAGTGTAGCCATATCTACATCATCCGGCAGCGCCTGAACGTCCTTTGCTGCAGACATGATGGTCATTGTCATATTGGTACCTGTATCTCCGTCAGGAACAGGAAATACATTTAATTCATTAATCCACTCTTTTTTTGCATTCAAATTGCTTGCGCCGGCAAGAAACATTTTCTTAACCTGTGACGCATTAATTGTGTTACTCAAAGTTAAGCCCTCCTTGATCAATCGATGACGCGAACGCCCTCGACAAAGATATTTATCTTTTCTATTTCAAGGCCGGTGAACTCCTCAACCTTGTATTTAACATTATCAATAAGATTGTCAGTTACGGCTGAAATACTTACGCCGTATGCAACGATTACATGAAAATCCAGAGTCAGCTTGCGACCCTGTCCAATAGAAACGCCAATTCCCCTTTTGATATTGTCTTTTTTCAAAAGACTCACAAGTCCGTCTGCTACATTGACATTAGCCATGCCAACGATACCAAAGCATTCATTAGCAACTGCGCCGGCATACTGAGCAATAACTTCATTGTCGATAGCAATATTCCCCAGATGGGTATTTATTGAAGTAGACTTCATCCTACACCTCCATAATCGCATATATAAGGACATTATACAGTAAGGAGTCCCAAAATGGAACACGAATTTACATTATGAAAAATTCAAAGAAAAAAAAGGATTCACCCGCAAGTGAATCCTTAAAATCTTTCTTACCAGAACGGATTATGCACGCTCAACTTTTTTAGATCTGAGACAGCTTGTACATACATTCATTCTCTTTGAGCCGCCTTCAACCTTAACAGCAACCTTATGTACGTTTGCATTCCAAACTCTATTTGTTTTTCTATGGGAATGGCTTACGTTGTTACCGAAATGAACGCCCTTGCCGCAAACTTCACATTTAGCCATTTTGACACCTCCTTATAAGCCATATTTTAAATCAAATGCTACAGCGAACAATTGAAAAATTAAACTTTTGTCCGCAACATTATCTATATTAACAGATATTATAAGAAAGTGCAAGCGAAAATTTAAATATTTACAATTTACAATAAACTTACGCTTTCATATAAGCATCGAACTGTCTTAAAAGTACATTGTATTCCTGATTAATCAGGTCACACATCTCATGATCACCCATCAAATTATCCGGATGATAGATCTTCATAAGATCACGATAGCGCTTCTTTAAAGCAAGTAGTGAATTCACGCCCACAAAGAAAATCTCTGCACGATGATATTCATCGTCACGGATATACCCTTTCTCCTGCTCAAGCTTTTTCCATTCACGCTCAATAAGCTTCTTATCAGCATTCAGTTTCTCAAAGCCATCCTTGAGGATCTCAATTTGCTGATCAAACAGAGCCTGCTCATCTTTAAGCTTCTGCTTATCGTGCTCAAGCTTGCTTCTCTCTCGCTGGATACCGATTCTGAAGTTACCAACCTCTTTTTCGATCTCGGCAATCTTCTTATCGACCATTGCCTGCTCCTGCTCGAGACGCTGACTCTCTTTGTAAATCCAGAGCTTCATCTCAAGAAGCTCTTCCTCCGACGCAACATCAATACGTTCTTCACTAATGAACTTTTCCATACGGAACCCCCTATACTAACTATGAAACTCAGGTTTCATCCTCAGGAAAAGCGATACTTTCAGCCTCCTCGTCGCTCATCATATCGCCACCTTTGTTTAAGAAACGATCGGCTATATCAGGAACAAGATCCAATACCTTAGTAACAGCATCCTGGTTCTTGATGTTTACAAGCTTTGTCTGACCGTTTTTGATTACAAGAATTGCGCTGGGTGACATTTTTGCCGCAAATCCGCCCGCGCCTGAGTTCTTTTTATCACCATCGCTTGCACCTGCGCCAACACCAAAGGACACATCAACAAGCGGAAGAATGATCGTATCGCCAACCTTTGTAGCTTCTCCAACTACCGTTTTAGAGCCAAGCATAGTGTTCATACCATGCATAAGTGAATCGATTACACCGTTAAAATTATGCTCTCCCATATAAAAAACTCTCCCCTAAGTTATGAATTGAATATCTTTTTAAAGCGTCTTAAAGTCTTTCTGATATCTTTATTAAAATAAAATACCGCTGCAGCCCAGACTATAGTAACAAGTCGGATCTTACCCTTTATCCTGACTGTTCCTGATAATACAGGCTTTTCAAAATCCGGTGTAACAAAGACTTTTCCCGCAAGTATCGGATATAATACTCCGTATGCGGCAAGTATGTCTGCCGTTACTGTCGGATCGCTCATGCCTATATGCAGATTAATACTGCATTTCTTCGGAATGACCATTTTTAAGACACGTAAAATCTGCTTTTTAGAAACCTTAAAAGCTCTCTTAAAAATGTCATTTTCAAGCGTTTTTTTAATCATGTCTATCTTAGCATAAATGCTAGATATTGTACATTTAATTTTTTGGTATACATTTTGTGGTGCTTTTATAATTGCAACCACAATATCTTTTATTTTCCTGAGGACATCAATAAAACCGCTCTTCTCATCATCCTCTTCATCTTCAAAATCATCCTCATCTATTTCGTTTTCTGATTTTGAGTCCTCATTTTCAGAACAATTAACACCATCATTTATATCGACATTTTGACTTTCTTCCTGAACTTCATTTTGAATTTCATCTTTAGACTCATCAACATCTGATTCTGATGCATCAGAGGCGTTATCTGCTTCCTGCTCTGAATCAGAGCCTTCAGATTCTTTATCCTCAAAACCCTCTTCCATCTCGTATGGAAGCTCCTGTTTCGAATTATTCTTGCCTGTACTATCTTCTTTGTTTTTCTTTGGGAAAACCTTAAAGAACAAGACTTTTACGGTAAATTCCATATCCTCCGGATACTCGATATATCCTCTTACAAGGTGTAAAAGGAAACTGAAGCCTGCCTTTGCATGTATTCGTTCCTTTAGCTTTTCGACTTCCGTTTCAAGATTAGTTTCTTCAATGTCAGCATTTACGTAGTATCTTATCGGAACAAACAATACTAAAAGGAGTACAATCAGAAGTAATGCAAGAATTACAAGAAGTACTATCCCTATTATTTTTAAAATTGTCAGAAAAAGTGACATCCTATTCCCCCAAAACTGTATTTAAATACCCCTTTAAATCGCCCTCCATCCCACAGGCGGCAGCTTCCTCACTGATTTTTACGATGAGATCAAAAGCTTCTTCTCTGCTTCCCGCAATTCCATAAACAAATGCAGGATGCTTTTTGTAGTATTTTTGTTTTAAAAACGCACAGTGAGTAACCTCCAGCTGGTCATTCTCATTTAAGGCGGAAGTAATAACATAAATAAGGAGCTGACCGGCACCATGCTTTAGTTTCCACTTCACCTTTGCGGAGTTTTTTATGGATTCACCCACATATAAATTTTTATAAAATCTGCAATATCCGCGTATAGACATATATTCTCCATTTATGAGAAGTACTTATCAAAAATTCTCTTAGCTATGGGCACGGCAAATTCACCACCGGAGCCCGCATTTTCTACTATTATGGTAACAGCAATTTCCGGATTCTCATAGGGTGCAAATCCTGTAAACCAGGCATGAGAATCTGAGGTTGAATCCTTAAATTCGGCAGAGCCGGTTTTTCCTGCAGCCGTATAGGATTGTCCCTTTAATTTTGAAGCTGTTCCCTTTTCTACAACTTCATGCATTAGGTCTCGCAAAAAAGTAGCTTCTTCCTCAGTCATAAGCCTTTGCTTATCATTTTCGTAAAAGCTTTTTATTACTTTTCCTTCTGCTGTGACAACCCTGTCCATAACTCTGGGGTTAACCAGTTCTCCGTCATTTGCTATTGCAGAAGTAATGAGATGCATATGGAGAGGCGTCACAGTGGTTTTTCCCTGTCCGATTCCAAGCTGCATAATATCATTATCGCTCAGTCCTTCGTTACATATTGCCGTAGATTTCTTATGGTTCATCTCCCACGGAAGCTCACTTCCGAATAAAAGTCCGGATAAGGTATTGTTAAATGAGTCCCTATCCAAAGTAACAGCCATATTGGCGAAGGATGAGTTACAGGACTTTGCAAAAGACAACGTAAAATCGACATTCCCATGACTCTCACCGTGGAAACAATTGATGGTGCTGTCTCCAAAAGTGAACTTACCGTTACAGCTATAATGATAATTCTTATAGTTTTCACCGTTTTCCCTGAAATACTCAAGTGCAGTCAATATCTTGAAGGTTGATCCCGGCGGATAAATTCCCTGTGTGGCTCTGTTGAGAAGCTGGGTATTATCTTCATCGGTAGTCATCTCTACCCATTCCTTATCCAGATTGTTGGGATCAAAATCCGGCTTGGAAACCATCGCAAGTATCTCACCTGTTCTTACATCAGAAACTATCACAGCGCCTTTATGGGCTGAAAGTGCTTCATAAGCAGTTTCCTGCAGTTTAGTATTAAGAGTTGTATAAAGATTGTCTCCCGGAAACTTTTCTTCATTGCCATAGGCATTTGCTTTTGAGTTTATGGAGATATTGCTGTTTATAAGATAATAGTTAGCCATATCTTCAATTCCGCTCCTGCCGTGGGACGAAAAGCCAATTATATGAGCGAAAACTTTTTCGTAAGGGTATTCTCTTATCTCATCCCCATTATCATCTTTAATAGTTCTGGCAAGAATCTGGTTATCCGCAGAGTATATTGAACCTCTGGAATTTTGCTTTTTCAAAAGTGCCTGATGGGTGTTGTAGCTGTTATCCATCATCTCCTGCTTGTTAGAAATAGAAAACACACAGATATAGCTGATCATTAAAGCAAAAAGCACTATGAAAACAGAACCTATGAAACCTATGGAATATAGATTTTTATTCTTTTTTTCAGTCTGATTTTCTTTTTTCATTATTTAATGCCTTATTTTTCAAGGCTGCCTCTTTCTTTTTATCTAAATAAGCCTGATATCTTTCATCACTTCTAACCAGGCACTCGCCCTCAATAAAAGCAAACATAACTATAGATACCAAAACGGAAGTTCCTCCATAGCTTACAAGAGGAAGTGTTACTCCCGTAAGGGGAATAAACTTGGCATTTCCCCCTGCAGTAAGGAAAACCTGAAAAATATATGTAACTCCAAAGCCAAGGCATAAAAGCCTTCCGAAATCGTTTTTAATCTTATATGCTTCCCTTAGCACCATAACAAAGGTTGAAATGCAGATAGCCAGCAGGCAACAGGAAAATATAATGCCAAGCTCCTCTGAAATTGCAGCAAAAATAAAATCCTCTTCAACGAAAGGAATCGATGTGGGATTGCCTCCGTAAAGGCCAAGACCAAACAGACCTCCGCCGCTAATTGCAAATAGGGACTGGGTTATCTGATAGCCTCCGGTTTCTATGTCAGCCCAAGGATTAACAAATGCCGCCACTCTGACCTGAATGTGCGGAAAGAGCTTGTATGCAACGACACTTGCAAGGCCTCCAAGGGCAAATCCGGAAATAAAATACAAAGGATTTCCTGTAGCCACAAGCAGGATACACATATATACAACAAAGTAAATAAGCGCACTTCCAAGATCCTTCAAAAGAACCAGTATTATCACATGAGCAGCTGCTAAAACAGAGCATAATGCAACAGTCTTAAAATCAGTTTTCATGGATAACACTGAGGCGGTAAAAAATACGAAAAACAGCTTTACAACTTCAGTTGGCATAAAGGATATACCTGCAATTCTGAAATTGATCTTTGAACCGTTAGTAACTGTTCCGTACACCAATAGCACCGTCAGTAAAATCAGACCGGCCAAAGCAAACACATAGCCAAGTCTCTCCAATACTTCCAGCCTGAATATTATCTCAGGAATAAGCAGCGCAATAACAATAGAAAAAGATGCTATCATAAACTGCTTTATTCCCTTCCAATAGGAAACTCTTGTAATCACAAGCATTCCAACCATAAGCATGAAGCACATATTATGGATTATCAGCCTGTTTCCTTCCGGATAAATCATCTTATAAAGCGAAATTGTCATTAGAATTACAAGGGTCTGAATGGCAAGCAGAAGCAGATATCTCTTACTTCCTGTCTTTGCAATAATCTGAATAAAACAGGCAAATTGTGTAAGAAAAAGAAACGCCGTCTGAAAACCGTATATCCACCCGCGTCTCTTTTCTCCCTTATAAACAAATACCAGGAAACTGAAAAATGTATAGAAAATAATACATCCCCCAATTACATACTTGGCTATCTCAGATAAATAAAAATCAAGTATCCCCAAACTTTAATCTGCGCTCCTCTCAAAATGCCCTGTCGTATATTCCATACTTAGGAGCTTTTCTATGTACATATCCTTATCTTTTCCTGATCCGAACTTTAAAAGCTCCCCATAGCCTTTAATTATATCCCTGCTCAGATCCGGCTTTTCAGTCGTCAGATCGACTCTGAAGCAGGTACTGAATTTCGATGAAAAACTGTTAAGCTTATCTGCCTTTTTAAATAACGATACCGGTACGCTGTTCCAAATGATATTGGTACAATACCTGCAATCATAGGTAACGGGCATGGTTCGACCGGTTCTGTCATTTATGAAAATAGTCTCATAGGACACTTCACCGCCTCTTTTTCCCGTGCAGTCACCAAAGGTATTCCTTATGCAGTTTGCAGTGTGCATCATGGGAACTCTTCCGTAAACCTGAAGCATCGCTGTAGGAAGAGAAATCTGCTCATGCTTTCCTGTTGAAATCACATGGCTGTAAATAGCCTTCATCGTATCATTCATCTCGAAAAAACTCAGTTCAAGCGGCAGTGAAAAATCAGTTAATCCGTGATGCTTCAGTATTTCACTATAGAGCTTAAAGGCTTCTTCGTTCCAGAGATAAAGACCATAATCCGGAATAATTCTTCCCTTATAGCCGTAATTTAAAGCAAATGAAAGCTCCTCAAGATTTCGAACCACAATGCCATCAAGGCCATATTTTTCGGCATAATCAAGAATACGCTTTAGATCATATCTGTCAGGTATTCCCTTTTCACATCTAAGAACATATGGTAGCGCCGTAAATACTTCAGCTCTTCCAAGATCCGGAAGTTTCTCATCTAAAACAAGTAATCTGCTATCAACTATTACTCTGTCTATATTTCCATTATTCATACTCTCAGCAGAAACAACCTCAAGTTGAGCTTTGGTCATTACACTTACGCAGAGAGTAGGCTTATTTATAAAGCTTTTTAATTTATCAGGTTTATATTCATTATTCTTTGGTCTATCACAAGTAGATCTTTCAATAATTTCATAACCACGACTTTTTATTATTTCTTCCTCAAGGGAATTAGCAGCATTTCTTCTAAGCTCATTAAGCGCTTTTACAGGCATGAAAATTCCGGCTTCATCCAAAGTAATATCACAGGATGCAACTGAAAATTCGGAATTTCCAAATTTTAAAAGCTGCTTTTTGCAGTCTTCCGGTGCCATGGGCCTGTTCTGAGCAACCTGAACCACATCACCCTTAACAGTGGCAGAAACTATGCCGTTTTCCGTATTGGCGCTAAGTGTCAGGGTTGCCTCTTTACCTGCAAGTAATTCACATTTTAAATCTATTGGAATCAGCTTTTTAACGGATAAGTATTTCTCACCAACCTCCTTAAGAACCTCTTCGTCAGATCCGTTATAGGAAGGATTCTCAAGGGTGACCATATCCTTACTGTTGTGCCTGAAATAATATCCCTCACCTATTTCAGACCGCAGATAAAGACTGGATAAAATCTTCTTATCTCCTGCATTTGAAAGAAGCTTTACTGTTCCCTTTTCTTTTCCGGATGCGATTGCTTCGTAGTATTTATCAATAAACCTTCTGTAAACGGAGGTTACACCGGCCGCGTACTCTGGCTTTTTCATTCTTCCTTCGATTTTGAAGGAATTTATCCCGGCTTCTATCAGCTCAGGAATTCTATCAACCATGCACATATCCTTAAGGCTTAAGGGATAGCACTCTTTTCCGTGACCGTTAAGCTTATAGGGAAGTCTGCAGGGCTGAGCACAGCGTCCTCTGTTACCGCTTCTTTCACCTACCATACTTGAAAAAAGGCAGGCTCCTGAATAGCTGTAGCACATAGCGCCATGAATAAAGGCTTCGATTTCGATGCCCTTACCGTCTAGCTTTTTACAATATTCATGAATACCGTGAATCTCATCAAGGGTAAGCTCTCTTGCCGGCACTACTCTTGTGGCACCGAGCTCCTTCAAAAGTCTTGCACCTTCGGGACCCGTTATTGTCATCTGGGTGCTGGCATGTCTTTCAACCCATGGAAATTCTTCGCTGATAATTCTAAAAACTCCAAGATCCTGGATGATAGCACCATCAAGCCCCGCATAAGCGTAAGGCGCAAAGAAGTCCCTAAAAGAATCTATCTCATTTTGCTTAAGTAAAATATTGGTAGTAAGATAGATCTTTTTTCCATGAAGATGGGCATATCTGATAGCAGATATAACTTCTTCCTCTGTGAAATTGTCAGCAAATGCTCTTGCACCAAAGCCCTGACCTCCGAGATATACGGCGTCAGCTCCGGCAGCAAAAGCGCCCAGCATGGTCTCATAATTACCTGCAGGGGCAAGTAGTTCAACTTTGTTCATATTTTTCACCGAAAAAGGCTGCCATTACCGGCAGCCTTCACATTACTTTTTCAGAGTCTTAAGCTCTGTTTCCATCTGAATAATCTTTCTTGAATCCTCTGTAATGTCAGACTGAAGATTCTTAACGTTTTTCTCAGTATTTTCAAGCTTTATCTGAGTCGCGATAAGCTCATGCTTAATGTCGTAAAGCTCCTTTTCCTTGTCACTGAGCTGACCCTCCAAAAGCTCTATCTGTTTCTTTGCCTTGAAGTAGTCATCAGCAATATTAAGCTGAAGCAGAACATTCTGAGTATCGAGGGGCTGTCTCTTAAAGCCCTCCATCTTGTTGTAGTCTGCAATCTTATTATTTATATATGAGGCAACCTTCTGTAAGTATTCCTCACTTTCATATCCACTTAAGGTAAAAACCTTTCCCCCAATGATAACCTCGGTATCTGTCTTAGAAGCCATAATTTCCTCCCCCGAAAAAGTGTTATGAATGAATTATATACTTCTTTTAGCCCCTATTTCAAGAGAAAATCCAAGAATTATATAATAAAAAACCTACAATATACTGTATTTATCAGATATTATACCACAATATATATTGCAGAAAAATATATTGTGGGTTAAATTATTCAAAATCAAGTCCCAAATGCTGATATGCCAGATCTGTAACTACTCTGCCCCTTGGAGTTCTGTTAATAAGACCATTTTTCAAAAGATAAGGCTCATAGACATCTTCTATTGTTCCGGGATCTTCACCGATGGAAGCTGCAAGCGTATCAAGACCTGCAGGGCCACCGCCAAATTTCTCAATAAGAGTAATGAGAAGCGTTCTGTCGTTGTGGTCAAGACCCAGTTTATCAACATCCATAAGGTCAAGCGCAGTCTTTGCAACATCTTCTGTGATAACGCCGTCATACCTTACCTGTGCATAATCCCTTACTCTCTTAAGAATTCTGTTGGCAATACGCGGCGTTCCGCGGCTTCGTCTTGCCATCTCTCTTGCTCCGCCTTTTTCTGTCTCAACATCAAGAACCTTTGCAGATTGGAGAATAATGTTCATAAGTTCTTCAATCTCATAAAACTCCATTCTGTAGAGCATTCCAAATCTGTCACGAAGAGGTGCTGAAAGCATGCCGGCTCTTGTGGTAGCACCAACCAGTGTAAAATGAGGAAGATCAAGTCTTATGGATCTTGCTGTTGGTCCTTTTCCAATCATAATATCAATCTTATAATCCTCCATTGCAGGATATAAAACCTCTTCAACCTGTCTGTTAAGGCGATGAATCTCATCAATAAAAAGGACATCCCCTTCCTTCAGGTTATTGAGAATAGCTGCTATTTCACCGGGCTTTTCAATGGCAGGTCCGCTTGTAACCTTGCAGTTTACTCCCATTTCATTGGCAATGATTTCAGCCAGTGTGGTTTTTCCAAGTCCGGGAGGACCATAGAGAAGAATATGATCAAGACTCTGACATCTCTGCTTTGCTGCTTCTATTGAGATATTCAGATTATCCTTTATCTTCTGCTGACCGATATAATCGGCAAGCTTCTTAGGACGAAGTGATCCCTCCAGCTTTATATCTTCATTTGTAAACTCAGCATTTGTGGTATTTGATTTTGCTGATGTACGAATAGTTCTCTTTTCCATAAAAATCTCCATAAAGAGTTATGATTTCATTTTAATATAACGGCACAAAGTCATAAATCAGAATAATTCCTTAAGCGCAAGCTTCAGAATGCCTTCAGTATCCGAACTGTCCACGTTTCCTGAAGATAATACCTTTCTGACGGCCTTTGCCGCTTCCGTGCCGGAATAGCCAAGAGCAACAAGTGCTTCAATTGCCTCGCTTTGCGGCTCGTTATCAGCTGAAGGAAGAATGGAATCCGCATCTCCCGATACTTTTCCGGAAGTAATATCCTCTGCGGAAATCTTGTCATGAAGCTCCAACACCAGTCTCTCTGCAGTCTTTTTACCAACACCTGGAGCTTTTGCTATAGCTTTTGAATCACCTGACAGAATTGCGAATCTAAGATCATCAGGTGTCATCACCGATAAAATCGCCTGCCCGCCCTTAGGCCCTATGCCGCTTACACTGATAAGAAGCTTAAAGAATTCAAGCTCATCCTTTGATAAAAAGCCATATAAATTCATAGCATCTTCTCTGACACTAAGATAAGTATAAAGCTTAACAACCTCGCCCTTTGCGGGAAGTCTGTCTGCAGTATAAGCTGATATAAAAACGTTGTATCCGATTCCGTTAACATCTATAACTGCAACGGTATCTTCAATCTGATCCACAATTCCGTTTAAATATGCAATCATCTATTCTTACTCCTGATAAAAGTTTTATTCAAATATATACCTAGCTTTTCAGCGATAAATCCGTTTAAAAAACCGGTTATGGCACCTGAAATAAGAAGCGCAGGCAGATAAAACATTATTCCAGAGGTTTTCACAATAAATGCAGCTACAAAGAGCTGCGCAATATTGTGAGTTAATCCGCCTACAACACTTACCCCTCTCATGTCCAGAAGTCCCGTTTTCTTAGCGATTACCATAAATAAAAAACTTATTAGCGCGCCTGATATAGAGAACAAAATTCCAAATAAATTCCCAAATAAAAAGCCGCTTAAAATAATCCTTAAAACATTAATAACAATGCCTTCTTTTGCACCATACCTGTATATAAGGATTACAACGGCCATATTTGGAAGTCCCAGCTTCATTCCGGGAACTCCAAAGGGAAAAGGAATCAAAGACTCGATATAAGATAAGATAAGCGAAAGGGCCAGCATAAAGCCCAGAATAACAATATAAGATGTTCGATTATCGTCTAATTCTCTCAACTGTTCCTTTTTCATACCTATTACATTTTATCGAATTAGCTTCTCCATGTAAATCATGTCATAACATCTGCCGAATTTCCTACCACATTCATTAAAGGTTCCGCAGAGCTTATAACCCATGTGCTCGTGAAAACGCATGCTGTTGTTGGTAAGATACTCATCCTCTTCCTTTGTGTAAGCTATACATGCATAAAGATTTACAACTCCCATCTTTAAAAGCCTCTCTTCAATTGCTTCATAGAGAGCTCTTCCTGCACCAAGGCCGTGATAATCCTTATCAAGATAAATACTGAGAGTTGCGCAGTGATCGTAGGCTGCTCTGTCTACAAAGGTGCTGGCATATACATAGCCTATGATTTTTCCTTCATACTCAGCAACAAGATAAGGATATTTCTTTAAAGTATTGCTGATTCTGTTACTAAAATCCTCAAGAGTAGGATCCTCTATCTCATAGGTAATAGCAGTTTCATCGACATAATAATTGTATATTTCAAGGAGCCTTGACGCATCATCAAGGCTCACCTCTCTAATTGTAATTTTTTCCATAATCTCCTCCAAAAATAAAATTTATATAGCCTGTCGTATTAATATAGTAATCAGGCTATGCCCCTAAGGCCCTCTATCTGAGCAGTATAAAGCTTATAATAATCGCCCTTCTTAGCCATGAGCTCCTCGTGGGTTCCGGCTTCAGTAATACCGCCGTCATTAATATACATAATCTTATCACAGCCTGTAATGGTTGATAATCTGTGGGCAATAATAAAGCTTGTTCTGCCCTTGAGCATTGCATTAAGTCCCTGCTGCAGCGCCTTTTCAGTCTGCACGTCGATACTTGAAGTAGCTTCATCAAGCACCAGAATTGCAGGATCTGATAAAAGTGTTCTGGCAAAGGAAATAAGCTGCTTTTGGCCCTGTGATAAAATAGCGCCGCGCTCTCTTACCTCGGTGTCATAGCCATCAGACATACTGATTATAAAGTCATGGGCACATACGGTTTTACTTGCTTTAATAATTTCATCTCTTTTAGCATCAAGCTTTCCGTATCTGATATTATCCTCAATTGTTCCTGAGAAAATAAAGCTGTCCTGAAGCATGATTCCCATCTGTTCACGCAGTGACTTAAGAGTAACCTTTGAAATATCCTGCCCGTCTATAAGAATGCTTCCGTTGTCAACGTTGTAGAACCTTGAAATCAGGCTGACAATTGTGCTTTTTCCGGCACCTGTAGGCCCAACAAGTGCAACGCTTTCACCGGGCTTAACCGTAAATGAAACATCATGAAGTATCTCCTTGCCCTTTTCATATGAAAAAGTGACATTCTTAAATTCAACTTCGCCCTTCATCTTCTGCATGGGAACAGCATTCTCTGCATCAGTTACGGTTACGGGCTCATCCATGGTCTCGAAGATTCGCTCCAGATAAGCAATGTTATTTATAAAGTTGTTGAAAATATTTCCAAGGTTCATGATGGGCTGCCAGAATCTTGAAGCATAGCTTGAAATGGCAACAATAGTTCCAAGAGTCTGGTGTCCGCCGGCAAAAATTACAAGTCCGAAAATGTATATTGCAGCGCGGACAAATACAGATATTGTATCGATTCCCGGCCATACAAGCGTACTGTAATATATAGCCTTCATCCAGGTTTTCTTACAGTCTCCTGATAACTCCTTGAAAATCTTGGCGTTTTCATCTTCTCTTGCAAAAATCTGTGTAATTCTTGCTCCAACAATGTTCTCCTGCAGATATGCATTGAGGTTTGAATTCTTATTTGAAACAGCCTGCCATGCTTTTCTCTGCCTGTTCTTAATCCAGAACATGAAAACCATGAGAATCGGAACACCTGCAAGCACCACAAGGCTGAGCTGAATATCAACATACAGCATGAAAACTACGATAAAAATCAGATTCAGAAATTCAAGAACCAGATTTATCAGTCCGTTACTTAGCATATCCGACACAGAATTAACGTAGTTTACAACCCTTACAAGAATCTTGCCATGAGGTCTGTCATCATAATACTGGAAAGGGAGCTGTTGCAGATGCTCAAACAGATCCTTTCTTATCTGATAAATGATATCCTGAGATACATTAACCATAATCTTTGATCTGACTGTTATGAAAAGCATACTGAGCAGGTAAAAAACAGCCATGCTGAAAACAAGAGTAAACAGCATCTTTTTATCTGCATTCGGTATTGCCTCATCCAGTGCTTTCTGAACAAGAATGGGGCTTACAAGCGCCGTAATTCCTCCAATAGCCGAAAGCACCAGGGCAAGAATCATTTTTCCTGCATGTCTTTTTATATATACGGATGCCCTAAGGAGATGCTTTATGTCAAAGGGCTCTTCAAGTATTTCATCCTGTTTGTAAGTATTTCGTGCCATGATTGTCTCCTCTGATAAAGATTAAACTTTCCTTTTCCGTCTTTTACGCACCGGCCTGAAGCTTAACAAGCTCTGCGTAGTATCCGCCCTGCTTTATAAGTTCCTCGTGCGTACCTCTCTCAGTGATCTCACCGTGCTGCATAATAAGTATCTGATCAGCATCCTTTGTGGTTGAGATACGCTGGGCAATTATTATTTTGGTACACTTAAAATCAAGCTCCCTCAAATGATCCTGGATAGCCTTTTCTGTCTCCAAATCAACTGCTGAGGTTGTATCGTCCAAAATAAGTATTGATGGTCTTACTGCCAAAGCCCTCGCAAGAGAGATTCTCTGCTTCTGACCACCGGAGAGACCAACACCTCTCTCTCCTACAATTGTTTCATAGCCTTCAGGCATTTTTGCTATAAAATCTGAAGCCTGTGAATATCTGGCAAACTTAGTTACATCCTCTTTACTTAAGAACTGATCTCCGTAAGCTATATTTCCATCAATCGTATCCGAATACAAAAGCACATCCTGGGTTGCAAGACCAATGTTTTTCCTTAGCTGATTAAGCTTAATATCCTGAACATTTACGCCGTCTATCAGCACCTTACCTTCTGTGGGCTCATAGAATCTCGGTATCAGATGAATAAGTGAAGTCTTGCCACAGCCGGTTTCTCCCATTATGGCAACAGTCTGCCCCGGCTCAGCAGTAAAGGAAATGTGCTTAAGCACAGGAATCTTACCATCAGAGTACTGGAAGCTTACATCCCTGAATTCAACCTTTCCGTCAAATCTGTTGGGCATAAGAGCTGTGTATTCCTTATCTACAATCTCAGGCTCTGAGTAATAGATTTCCATTACCTTAACAGAAGCCGCTGAAAACCTCTGGAATTCGTTCATGATATTTCCAAGCTGTCTCATGGGGTTGGCAATAGCCCAGATCAGTCCAGAAAAAGCTACGTACTGTCCCATAGTCATCTGATCTCCGATAAGGAAAAGACCACCTACCAGTAAAAGAATAAGAGGCAGCAGGTTTGCAAGAGTCTCTACATAGGGAAAAAATCTAAGCCAGGTATAGGCTGTCTTCTTATTTGTCTCTCTGTAGTCTGTGTTACACTTATCGAAGTTTTCTATCTCGTATTCTTCTCTTGCAAATGCCTTAACAACGCGGTTACCTGCAATATTTTCCTGGGCCATGGTATTCATTTTTGCAAGCTTTTCACGAAGAAGTCTGTGCATGGGTGCAACCTGCATCTTAAAGGCCACAATAATTGCAAGAATAAAAGGCGCAACAGCAAGAAGGCACAAAGCCATCTTCCAGTTCATGAACATGAAATAAATGCCTACTGCTGTAATCAGGGAAATTGCTTCAATTACCATTCTTACAACCCAGGCAATCATGTGTCTTACAGCATCAAGGTCACCTGTTACTCTGGTCATAAGGTCACCTGTTCTGTAGGTGCTATAGAACTTCATATCCTGTCTCTGAATTTTGTCATAAAGAATATTTCTGACACGGAATAAAACTGCCTGTGATACCTTCTCATATCCTAGACAGTCAAAATAGACAATGATGCATCTAAGTACCGTGAATCCTATCATCATGAAGATGAGGTTATAGAATTCATCGGGGTGCAAGGCAAAGTTTTCCTTTGCACTCTCACCAGTTAAAAATTCATCGATGATTCTCGATGAAAAATAAGGAACAGTGAGCTGCATCATGTTATAAACTACTGTCCCAATAATAATAACAACATAAAGTCCCCTATATCCTTCCATGTTGTCCCAAATCCACTGCAATCTTGTTCTTGGAAATTTCCACTCCGCTGACTGATTCATATTTGTATCTCCATTTAGTGTCTTGTGCCTTCAACGCTTCGCACTTGTTATTGAATTGGTTATAGGTTATTTGGTTATTGCGTCAACGTTGCTAGATGTATCTGATGCGTTATGTATAGTTATTACCAGTTTGTGGGGAAGGCAGATTATGCTTTCGCCGTTGTGGCTGATTTTGCCTTGCTTTATGCAGAGCTTGTCCGGGCAGTCGGCTTCGGTAATGTAGCAAACGCCATCAGAAATGATGAGCTTGTTGCTACCGCCGTCAGAGCCGGTAATAAGCAGTTCGGTGTTTTCGGAAAGAGGTAATTCATAAACTACTTCTCCGTCTATTGATACTTCTGCGCAGTCGCCGGTTTTGGCCAGGACTTTGTTTGCTGCAAAAATGCAGATTGCAATTAAGCATACAGCAAGAAGCAAAATGTATGTATTTTTCTTCTGAATTTCTCCGCCCATAATCATGTTTATTCACTTTAAATAAGCGAATAATGCACCTCTTTTAATATCAATGATCTAACAATCGACGTATTTTTTGATTATTAAATGCTGTTTTGATTGTATCCCATAAATGAATATGACCACAGCCTATTTCGATTAATTATTCAAGAATAAATACGAAATTAGCTGTGGTCTATACATTCTGAAAATATAATACTACAAATTATTTAATAACGTGAACCCATCCTTCGGGAGCTTCGATCTCGCCCATTTGGATACCTGTAAGTGTATCATAAAGCTTTTTGATAACAGGTCCCATATCTTCCATACCGGATTCGAAGCAGATTTCCTCGCCGTGGTCGTTGATCTTACCAACAGGTGATATAACTGCAGCTGTTCCGCAAAGTCCCATCTCCTTGAAGTTAGCTACTTCTTCAAGCTTAACAGGTCTCTCATCAACCTTAAGTCCAAGATAATCCTTAGCAACCTGAACGATTGATCTTCTGGTGATAGAAGGAAGGATTGAATTTGTATGTGACTTGGGAACTACTAAGTTTCCATCAGCGTCTACAAAGATGATGTTTGCTCCACCGGTCTCCTCGATGTAGGTTCTGCTCTCGGCATCAAGATATACATTCTCTGCAAATCCCTCTTCATGAGCTGTAACAATAGCATGAAGGCTCATTGCATAGTTGAGGCCGGCTTTGATATTACCTGTGCCGTGAGGTGCTGCTCTGTCATAATCACTTATCTTAACAACGATGGGCTTTGCGCCACCCTTGAAGTAAGGTCCAACAGGTGTTACGAAAATTCTGAACTGATACTCATTTGCAGGCTTAACACCAATTACATTACCTGTCGCAAACATAACAGGTCTGATATAAAGTGTTGCGCCGCTTCCAAAAGGCGGTACCCAGTCTTCGTTAGCCTTAACAACTTCTTCAACAGCCTTGATAAATCTGTCTTCAGGAAAAGCCGGCATCTCAAGACGCTTAGCTGAATCTACCATTCTGCTGGCATTTAAGTCAGGTCTGAAGCAGACAATATGACCATCCTCTGTCTCGTATGCCTTAAGGCCTTCAAATACTTCCTGTGCATAGTGGAGAACACCGGAATCTTCGCTAAGTACAACTCTTGCATCCTCTGTAATTATTCCATCATCCCATTTTCCATCCTTGAAGTTGGAAACATAGCGATAATCAGTTTTGTGATAATTAAACCCAATACTTGACCAATCTAAATCTTTTTTACTCATAATATCTGCTCCTCCCTATATAAAAAGATTTTATATGCTTAATCGGTACTACAGCATAATGCATATCGGTTCATTAAATATTATCAATTATAAAACTTGAAAAAAGAGTGTCAAGACTCAATATTATCCTCATTATCATGTTTTGATTCTTGATCTTTTTTAATCTCATCATCAGAAGCCTCATTAATATCATCAGCCTCATCCTTTGTAGTCGCGATCGGAACTACATTTTCAATATAGCTCTTACCCTTTTTATAGAATTTAAACATTCTTCTAAGGCTGGAAGCCTCATTATGTACATAATACTTGCTGTTATCGGCATCATCGATATTGGTAATACCGTTTTCATCTATATAGGCTGCGTCTATGTAAGATGAAGTATCTCTCGGAAGCTTTTTCTCTCTCAGCTTTTTCCTTGCAACGTAGCCAATGAAGGTGTAAATGCAGGCAAAGGTAGGAACGCCAATAAGCCAGCCAATCGGACCGAACACTCCGCCAAAAACAAGAATCGCAAAGATTACCCAAAAGCTTGAAAGTCCCGTAGAGTTACCAAGAATAATAGGTCCAAGTATGTTTCCGTCAAACTGCTGGATTATCATAATCAGCAGCAAGAAAACCAGAGCCTTAAGCGGATTGATCATTATAAGCAAAATTGCCCCAAAGAAAGCTCCGATGTAAGGTCCAAAGAAAGGAATAATGTTGGTAAGACCTACTACGAAGGATAAAAGAACCGCATAGGGAATCTTTAAAATCTCGCAGAAAATAAAGGTAATTATACCTATTATCAAAGAATCAACAAGCTTACCGATAACAAATCCAGTAAATGTATAATGAGCGTATCTGAATGCACCTATTACTTCGTTTGCACTCTCTTTTTTCATGAAGGCGTAGCAAAGCTTTTTTGCCTGACCCATGAAAAGCTCCTTGGAATTAAGAACATAGATAGCTACTATGACACCTACAACAAGATAAAGGAAAATCTGTATAGCGCTCATCATACTCTTTGATACAGTTGAGATAACTGTAGAAATATTGGGCACCACCTTAGACTTAAACATCTCCATGACTGTTGAAGAATAGGTCTGAATAAGATTATCAACAGTGCTTCTGACTCTCGGATTGTCATTTAAGTATTTATCAACGTATTTCTGTAGATTAGTAATATAATAAGGGAAATTTCTGATGATCTCATTTATACTTCTGACAAGCTGAGGTATCAGTACCATCAGCATTGCATAAAGTATAAAGGCCGCAAAACCCATTGTAAGAAAAACGCTTATTTTTCTGACGTTCTTTCTTTTATTTCTGTTTTCCGGTTTCTTAAGATCAATACCTCTGAGCTTTTGTACAGGATACAGCCACTTACTCTCAATGAAATTAAGAATAGGAGTAAGAATATAAGCTATGACACAGCCTGTGATGACTGGTGCAAGGATAGAAATAAGCGAACTTATTCCACCCGTAATCTTGCTACCATTAAAGAGTACATAGTAAAAAAGAATAATTACTATGGCACAAATAATTACAGACAGCATTATGCTGACCTGCTTTTTCCCCGGTTTCCACTTCATGGAATTACCCCCAAAACATTTTCATAAACTGTAAGCGTCATGTGCTTTTGACGATTACCAAAGCTTTAGATCTGTTCAAGTCTGTAAACAAGACTGTCTAAGAAGTCAGGCTCATATTCCTCAATTTTACCTGCATCACACTTCTTTGAAAATTCAGGATCAAGCGGAATCTTTGCAAGAACGTCCATGCCTTTGTTTGCAGCATAGGTATCAAGCTTACTCTCTCCAAATACATAAATTGGTTTGTTGCAGTGAGGACAGTTCATATAGCTCATGTTTTCAACAAGACCGATAATCGGTACATTCATAAGAGCTGCCATATTCACTGCCTTCTCAACGATCATTGATACAAGCTCCTGAGGAGTTGACACAACGATAATGCCATCAACAGGAAGTGACTGGAAAACTGTCAGCGGGACATCACCTGTTCCGGGAGGCATATCAACAAACATATAATCTATATCGCCCCAGTTGGTCTCACCGTAAAACTGTTTAACCACACCGGCGATTACAGGGCCTCTCCAGATAACGGGATCAGTGTCATTCTCCATAAGAAGGTTAACTGACATGAGTTTAATTCCGTTTTCTGAAACTGCAGGAATCATGTTGCCGTTTTCATCGGCATATCTAAGGGGATCAGCGCCAAACATCTTAGGGATTGATGGACCTGTGATATCGGCATCAAGTACGCCTGTCTTATAGCCCTTTCTGTTCATAGCACAGGCACTGAGTCCTGTAACAAGGCTCTTACCAACGCCGCCCTTACCACTGACTACGCCAATGATCTTCTTTATATTTGTTCCCTCAGCGGGCTTTACTCGGAAGCTCTCCATGCTCTCACGCTTAAAGTCTTCCGGGGTTTTCTTCTTCTTTTCTTCTGCCATTTCTAAAAAATCTCCAATTCCTTATTTCTCAAATTTTACATCAGTTAAAGAAATAATCTCTTTATCTGACTCATCGCAAAGATATTTGCCGATGATATATCTGGGTCTGTTCTTGGTCTCCAGATAGATTTTTCCTATATATTCACCGATAACTCCAAGTGAAATCATTGTAAGTCCGCCGATAGCCCACACAGAAAGCACTGTGGTGGTCCATCCGGGAATAGTATGTCCTGTAAAATGTCTCACAAGACTATATATAAGTACAGCAATACTTACTATAAATATAAAAACACCAAGTTCAGCTATAAATCTGATGGGCTTGGTACTAAGAGATGTAATACCCTCAAAAGCAAATGAAAGCATCTTGAAAAGAGGATATTTACTCTCTCCTGCAAATCTCTCAGAGCGCTCATAGTACACAATATCGGTATCAAGACCGATCATCGGAACAATCCCCCTGAGGAAAAGATTAACCTCACCGAATTCTGCAAGCATATTAAGAGCTCTGCTACTCATAAGTCTGAAATCAGCATGGTTGAAAACAATATCAGCTCCCATTCTGTTCATGAGTTTATAATAGCCCTCAGCTGTAAAGCGCTTAAAAAATGTATCTGTCGCACGTCTGCTTCTAACGCCAAATACAATATCCTTACCCTGAGTATATTTCTCCAGCATCTCATCGATTGCATTAATGTCATCCTGAAGATCCGCATCCATGGAAATAGAGACATCACAGATATCCTTTACGGTCATAAGACCGGAAAGAAGTGCATTCTGATGTCCCCTGTTCCTTGAAAGCTTAATTCCCTGAAAAATAGGATTCTCATCATGAAGCTTCTCGATTATTTCCCAGGTATTATCCTTAGATCCGTCATTTACAAAGACAATTCTGCTATCATCCGAAATAACACCCTTGGAAATAAGATCCTTATATTTCTCAAGAAGTCTTTTTGAAGTTTCAGGTAATACCTCCTGCTCGTTGTAGCAGGGGATTACCATAAAAAGCCTGTTAGTTGTTTGCATTGATATAATTTACCAATCCTTCACTGTCTATAATTTTCTGCATAAAGGGAGGAAAAGCCTGTCCCTGATATGTCTTTCCGGTGGTCTCGTCTGTTATTACACCGGTATCGAAGTTTATGCTCACCACATCATCCGCAGCGATTTCCTTTGCAGCTTCTTCGCACTCAACAATAGGTAAACCTATGTTGATACTGTTGCGATAGAAAATTCTTGCAAAGGTCTCTGCTATTACGCAGGAAACGCCCGCAGCCTTAATGGCAATTGGAGCATGCTCTCTGGATGAACCGCATCCAAAGTTCTTATTGGCAACGATAATGTCGCCTTCTTTTACATTTTTGATAAATTCCTTATCGATATCTTCCATACAGTGAGCAGCAAGCTCCTTGTGATCTGTGGTGTTCAGATATCTTGCAGGAATGATTACATCTGTATCTACATTGTCGCCGAATTTAAATACTCTTCCCTTAGCTTCCTTCATGTCTATATCCTCTCATATTCTTACAGCTCAGATGGCTGTGAAAGCTTACCAGTTATCGCACTTGCAGCTGCTACAGCAGGAGAAGCAAGGTAAATCTCAGAATCTGTAGCACCCATACGACCTACAAAGTTACGGTTAGTGGTTGATACACATCTCTCGCCGGAAGCAAGAATACCCATGTATCCTCCAAGACATGGACCACATGTAGGAGTGGAAACAACAGCACCTGCTTCAATGAAGGTTCTGATAATTCCTTCCTCCATGGCCTGCAGATAAATAGACTGAGTAGCAGGAATAACTATACATCTTACTCCGTCTGCTACCTTTCTGCCCTTTAAGATATCTGCTGCGATTCTCATGTCATTAATACGTCCGTTTGTGCAGGATCCGATAACAACCTGATCGATCTTAATATCGAAATTCTCATCAAAGGTATGAGTATTTTCAGGAAGATGAGGGAATGCAACTGTAGGCTTAAGTGCTGAAAGGTCGATGTCGTAAACTTCATCATATTCAGCATCCGCATCAGCTTCGTAAACCTTAATCTCTTTTCCCGGAGCATGCTCCTTAAGATATTCAAGAGTCTTCTCATCCACAGGGAAAATACCGTTTTTTCCGCCTGCTTCGATAGCCATATTAGCAATAGTAAATCTGTCATCCATAGAAAGTGAAGCTACGCCGTCACCTGTAAACTCCATGGATTTATATAATGCACCATCAACACCGATCATACCGATGATGTGAAGGATAACATCTTTACCGCTGACATTCTCTGAAAGCTTACCGGTAAGATTGAATTTGATTGCAGAGGGAACCTTGAACCATGCTTTACCTGTTGCCATACCGGCAGCCATATCTGTTGAGCCGACACCGGTACTGAATGCTCCAAGAGCGCCATATGTACAGGTATGGGAATCTGCACCGATAATAAGGTCGCCGGCTACTGTCAGACCTTTTTCAGGAAGCAGTGCATGCTCAATACCCATCTGTCCTACTTCAAAATAATTAGTGATATCATTTTTCTTTGCGAATTCGCGAACGCATTTACAGTTCTGCGCTGATTTGATGTCCTTATTAGGGACGAAATGATCAGGAACGAGCGCGATCTTGTCTTTATCGAAAACGCCCTTAGTGTTAAATTTTTCCATCTCCCCAATAGCGACGGGACTTGTGATGTCATTACCAAGAACAAGGTCAAGATCAGCCTCAATAAGCTGGCCGGCCTTAACTTCATCAAGGTGTGCATGTGCTGCCAGAATCTTCTGGCTCATAGTCATCTTGCTCATAAATTCCACGCTCCTTATTTTTTCCCAACTAATAATTTACCATTTTTAACGCTGTTTGTAAAAACGAACAAACGCCAAATATGCAGTTAAAACAATAATTCCGATCAAGGATAAAATCATTCCAGTGACGTATCCCTTGGGTGTATAATCAGCCCTTATCTCATGAACGCCCGGTGCTACCTTCACTGCCATCATTCCATAATCTGCAGTAATTATTTCTGCCTCTTTTCCGTCAACAGTCATGGTAAAGCCATCCATGTTCGGAACAGAGAAGAAAATCAGCTTTGTTTTATCGAGATTTGCAGTAGTGGCGGAAAAGCCATGCGTATCAGGCTTAAAGGAAACACAGGCACTCTCGCGTTTTTCCTCGCAGTTCATATTGAAGAACTCAATAGGTATCTCAGCCAGGTAATATTTCTCCGGAAGCTCTGCAATCTCATTTTCAAGTTTTTCAGCATCGTCGTCATTTATAACCACGCCGGCACTAAGAACCTTATCTCTTATTCCATCATTCTGCATATTCTCAAAATCTGATTCGCAGATGTAATAGTCATAAGCTATTCCCATTGGAATGTAGTTATTGTTGTAATAAATATCGATACCGTTCCTGCTATCAACATTTATAAATTCTTCTATTCCATCTCCATTATTGAAGATACCGTCTTTATTTATAATTGAGTTTTCAAGATAATACTTCTGAGAAAGAATCGCTCTAAGTCCAACCCTGTCCGCAGGTATTTTGGTTTCTACAGACCTGTTCACATTACTTGTATTTTTCAAAAAATCAAAGGTCTGCGCAGGTATTGTACTGATAAAGCTGTGTAGCGAAGATTTTCCCCAAACAAACTCATAGTTTGTAGCTGTATCATCTGTCTCGATTCTGTAAAACTCATCTCCATTAAGCTGCGGAGAGGTTTTCAGCATCTGAATTTCCCACTGCTCCTTACCGTAATCTGTGATAAGTCCGCTTCCGCTTTGAAGCATCAAAAACAGTGTAAGGACGCTTCCAAAAACAGTTAGGTAAAACAATACATTCAGCCTCATTACAGGCTTTTTCAAAGTGTGCCCACCTATTTTTCTTATGCATTTCGGAAAAGCAAATACAGTTATGATGAGAAGTACGAGCATTACTGCAGTTCCGACAACCTGTCTTTCATATATCTTTGCATTTTCTATAAGCTCATTAAATACAATACTTCCCTCACTGTCATAGCTTGGAAGAATTGATATAAGGAGAATCAGAATATACGCAAAATTCGTTGCCAGAACGCCTTTTCTCAAATTGATGGACCTGCCTCTTTCAACGACCTTCGCAGTTACAAGCGCCATGAAAAGTATTGGCATGTAGAACCATCTAAAGTAATAATTGGCATTAAACATCGAAAAGCTGGCATTCAGGATCGGTATCAGCGAAAAGATAAGACACACAAAAAGAAGTCTCTTATATTCATCATCCTTAAACTTATGCGAAAGAAAATATGCTACAACTCCTGCTATACCAAAAACAGGCAGATATACTGCCAGTGATGCAACTCTCACTTCACCGGTATAGAATACAGTTCCCTTTCCGATTATGTCAGGGATCATAACCATACTCTTTAGGATATCCCACAACATCTTCATACTGGGATATGCAACAGCGTCATACCCAAGCATCAACTCTGAAAGCCTGTCGTTTCCGCTTATACCGTAAAATGCCTGCAGCAGATAAAAGCCTCCTATAAGGCATCCAACCAAGCCTCCGAACAGTGCTCTTAGAACCATTCTGAAAATCTGTCTCGGTCTGTTTCCCGGAACATATCTGACCACAAAATAAATTAGCAGAAATACAATTTGCCCAAAGAAGAAATAGTAATTAATGACAGCCATAAGCAGTGTCATTAATGAAAATGCCAAAAGCTTTCTTCTGCCCGGAATATAGAACCAGTGATCCTGATGATGGTCTATTTCAAGTAGACCATCGAATGTATAGAGAAACAAAGGGAAGAAAGCTACTGCATCTGTAAAATGGTTAAACACTATGTTACATGCATTAAAACCTGAAAATGCGTATAGCAAAGCCCCCAGCATAGCCGATTCATCTCTTATTACATGCTTTCTTATGTAAATGTAGGCTGTTCCTGCACAGATTGCATATTTAAGTGCCATCAGAAATGGCATCATATAAGGAATTGCTGCTTCCGGGAATGGTATCGTCAACCAGAAAAACGGACTTCCTAAAAGATAAAACGAAAAGGATGTCATAAGAGTTGTGCCAAGATCAACACTCCAGTTTAGGAACAACTCTCCGTTTCTGATTGCTCTGTGAGCCACTATATAAAAAGGAATCTGCTGCACATTATAATCACCGTAATAAAAGAATGGCAGTCCTCTCTTAATAAAAAATGGCAAAACAGCAACTATGTACATTAGAAAAGACAACACCATTATCTGAATAACTCTAATGTGAGTCGGTCTTTTTCTGTAATACTCCATTACTAAAACACTCCAATTTGACTATATAACTAATAAAATAGGATTTCGCTTGATTATTCTCTGATGAAAAAGGCTGCCGCTTAGCGGCAGCCCTTATAAAATCCTATAAAATTAGTTGTTTATAAGCTTGTCGTTTTCATTGTTCCAGCTGTAAAGCTTTCTGATCTCTTTACCGATCTGCTCAGCGGGATGCTCAGCTGCAAGCTTTCTCATAGCATTGAAGTGAACCTGTCCGCCTGCATCGCTCATATCAAGAAGGAATTCCTTAGCAAAGGTTCCGTCCTGAATATCGGAGAGGATCTTCTTCATTGTCTTCTTTGTTTCTTCTGTAACGATCTTAGGACCTGTTACGTAATCACCATACTCAGCTGTATTTGAGATTGAATATCTCATTCCTGCAAAACCTGACTGATAGATAAGATCTACGATAAGCTTCATCTCGTGTACGCATTCGAAGTATGCGTTTCTCGGATCATAACCAGCCTCAACAAGAGTTTCGAAACCAGCCTGCATAAGTGCACAAACACCACCGCAAAGAACTGCCTGCTCACCAAAGAGGTCTGTCTCTGTCTCTGTTCTGAATGTGGTCTCAAGGATACCTGCTCTTGCACCGCCGATACCAGCGCCATAAGCCAGAGCCTTATCAAGAGCCTTACCTGTAGCATCCTGATGTACAGCTACAAGACAAGGTGTTCCCTTTCCGGCCTGATACTCACTTCTTACTGTGTGGCCTGGAGCCTTGGGTGCGATCATTGTTACATCAACATCCTTGGGGGGCTGAATGAGACCGAAGTGAATGTTGAAGCCGTGTGCGAACATAAGCATGTTGCCTGCTTCAAGGTTGGGCTCGATATCTTCCTTATACATCTTAGCCTGCTTCTCATCGTTGATAAGGATCATAATCACATCAGCCATCTTTGCTGCTTCAGCTGTAGGATAAACCTTAAGTCCCTGTGCCTCAGCTTTTGCTTTACTCTTAGAGCCTTCATAAAGACCGATAATGACGTTGCAGCCTGACTCCTTAAGGTTCAGTGCGTGTGCGTGACCCTGTGAACCATATCCGATAATTGCAATTGTCTTACCCTCTAAAAGTGATAAGTTGCAATCCTCCTGATAGAAAATGCGTGCTTCCTGTGACATGTTTCCTTACCTCCGTAAATTTAAATTTTATATATACAGCGAAATAGATAATATTTCGTAGTAAACCTGTTATTTCTCTTCCAGTTCCTTTACAGAAACTACCTTATCAATACCTCTTGTAAGACCTGCGATTCCGGTTCTTGCAAGCTCAAGAATCTCTTTACCCTCAAGCATTTTAAGAAGTGCATCAACCTTTGACTGATTACCTGTAATCTCGATAATAAGAGACTCCGGGGTAACATCGATGATATTAGCTCTGAAAATATTGGCGATAGTCATTATGCTCTCGCGCTCTTTCTCTCCGGCTCTGACCTTGATAAGAGAAAGCTCTCTGTATACGCTGTCGTCAGGCTCAAGCTCATGAATATCTCTTACATCGATAAGCTTACTGAGCTGCTTCTCGATCTGATCTAAGATCACATCATCGCCTGATGCAACAATTGTTATTCTGGTATAGTTTGGATCTGTGGTAGTTCCGGCTGTAATACTCTCGATATTATAGCCACGGCGTGCGAAAAGACCTGAGATTCTGGTCAAAACACCGGATGTATTGTCTACCAGCAGCTGAAATACTTTCTTCTTCATACTCCTCCAATAAACTGCCGTTTAAACTTATATCAATAAATTTTATGCGTTTTTAATGCATAAGTCAATGAAATACTTTTATAATTTAAAGCTTTAACGCTTTAAATTATTGTATATTTTAAACAAAGTTCAGTTTTTGTCATTTTCTCCGCATTTTGTAAGGGCTACAGTACCGGTTCTTGCAATCTCAACTATTGATACTGTGCGAAGCATTTCTATGAAAAGCTCAACCCTCTCCGGAGTATCGCATATCTGAATCATCATGAGATTTTTACTCATATCAACGATCTGAGCTTTCATAATATCGCAATTTTCCATGATATCTCTGCGATTTTCTCTGTTGTAACGCACCTTAATTAAAGTGAGCTCTCGGCATATACTTATGCTCTCTTTAAAGGTTTTAACCTTTATTACATCAAGCTTTTTGTTGAGCTGTTTTTCTATCTGTTCGATGGTTCTTTCATCTCCGCTTGATACGATTGTCATGCAGGATACATCCCTTGAATTGGTCTCACCAACAACAAGAGAATCGATATTAAAATTTCTTCTTGAAAACAATCCCGCTACCTTACAAAGAACACCGGCATGGTTTTCAACAAGTACAGAATAAATTCTTTTCATAATCTACCACCCTTTACTTAGCCAGGTCATAAGGATCAACTACAACTTCAGCAATTACAGGAGCATCATCCTTAAGCAGTTCTTCAATGAGTGCATCAGCCTCTTCCTGATTATTCGCCTTTAAATATTTCATATCGTAGGCCTCAGCAATCTTATCAAGCTTCGGAGATTCATCAAGTATAACCATGTTGTATCTGTCTTCAAGCTTATAATGCTGATACTCACGAACCATTCCAAGGAAATTGTTTCTAAAAATAACAATCTTCACGTTATTTCCATACTGCTTCAAGGTTGAAAGCTCCATCATGGACATCTGGAAACCACCTTCACCCATGACAGCAACTACAGTCTTGTGTGGGTCAGCCTCCTTTGCGCCAAAGGCAGCAGGTATGGAATAACCCATTGTTCCCATTCCGCCTGATGTAAGGAATCTTCCCTTCTTTACAAGATGCCATCTGCAGGACCATATCTGGTTCTGTCCGACGTCTGCAACATAAATTGCATCCTCCGGAAGCCTTATGGAAAGCTTATTAAGAAAAGCCATGGGATCAACGAATTTAGTGGTATCTATTTCAGGTCTCTTTTCAACCATGGTAAGTCTGTATTCATTCAGGGTGTCAATCCAATCCTGTCTCTTATGGATAAGATCTTCTTTATCCTCAAACTCATTTATTTTCTTGAAAATATGCTTGATATCACCAACAAGAGGTATGGTTGGTCCTACGTTTTTACCGATTTCTGCCGGGTCTACATCAATATGGATTAGAACCTTGTTCTCAGTAATAAGATCGGGTCTGTTCACAGCTCTGTCTGCAACTCGTGCACCGACCATCAAAAGAAGGTCCGACTCATTTAGAGCTCTGTTGGCATAAGGTCTTCCGTTATTTCCCACCATTCCGAAATACATGGGATCAAGAGAACTCATGACGCCAATTCCCATCATGGTTGATACAACAGGAATCTGATTTTCCTTAGAGAATTTTCTAATCTCATCTACAGCGCCTGAAAGATGAACACCGCCTCCTACACAGATAATAGGTCTCTTTGCCTGAGCAACTTCTTTTACGACCTTCTTTATCTGTACAGCGTTACCCTCTATAGTCGGCTTGTAGGTACGCATATTAACTTTATCGGGATAAGCAAATTTGGATATCTCTGCCATCTGGATATCCATAGGAATATCAATTAGAACAGGACCTCTTCTTCCGGTACTTGCAATGTGAAAAGCTTCTTTGAAAATTCTCGGAATATCATTGACGTCCCTTATTAGATAACTATATTTTACAAATGATTCGGCAGCGCCTGTAATATCAGCTTCCTGGAAAACATCACTGCCGATAAGCTCAGAATTAACCTGACCTGTTATGCAAACAAGCGGAATGCTGTCCGCATAAGCAGTTGCAATTCCGGTGATAAGATTTGTGGCACCGGGACCGCTTGTAACAGCACATACACCAACCTCTCTGCTTATTCGGGCATAGCCGCTGGCGCAATGAGCAGCATTTTGCTCGGTTCTTACAAGAACCTGCTTTATATCGGTTTCTCCGAGAGCATCATAAAAAGGAGCTATTGCAACTCCGGAGTAACCGTAAACAACCTTAACTTTTTCTTCTTCGAGACATTTAACTATCGCCTGTGCTCCATTCATAATTAAGCCTCCATTTTTGTAAATTTTATCACGTAAAGGGAAAATATTATACTTCGCTGATGATTTTCTTAACCACCCGCACACAGTTAGCGGCATCGGATGAGTATCCGTCTGCGCCTATTTCCCAGGCATAATCTTCTGTTACAACAGCTCCGCCGATGATTATCTTGGCATTGCAGTTCTTTTCCTTCGCAAGTCTGACCACATTTTTCATTTCCTGCATTGTTGTGGTCATAAGAGCTGAAAGTGCGATAATTCCTGCATTTTCAGAAATAGCTGTATCAACTATTTTTTCACTTGGAACATCTTTTCCAAGATCGATTACATTAAATCCATGATTCTTAAGCATAAGGGCTACCAGATTTTTGCCGATATCGTGAATATCGCCGTGAACTGTAGCGATTACAATTGTGACCTTATCCTTAGCTCCCTCTCCCTCTGATTCCTTAAGAAGCGGTTCCAGCTTAGCAATGCTCAGCTTCATGGCTTCAGCACTTGCTATAAGTTGCGGAAGGAAGTATTTTCCTTTATCAAAAAGCTCTCCAACTTCGTTTATAGCGGGCATCAGTACATCATTAAGAAGCACCTTGGGATCACACCCTGCATCTATAGCATCAAGGGTATCCTTTTCTATATTCTTCTTGGAGCCCTTCATTACATCTGTTTTCACAATCTCATAAAAAGAGCTTTTACTACCCGCTTCCTTAGGAGCAGCATCTTCCTTTTTATCTGATGATGCATTTTCAGCTTTAACAGAAGGTGTTACCGAAAGAGTCTGTCCCTTTGGAACGCAAGCCACCTGCACGTTCATTCCATCATAACGGTTCATTCTTTCGATATAACGAATATCGGCATCTTCCTTATGTCTCAAAAGGTCGGATGCATAAGCACTGTTTACAAGCAGTTCCTGTGATGGATTACAGATAGCCATAGTAAGACCGTTTGCAATCGCCATGGTAAGGAAAGCTGTATTTATGAATGCTCTCTGAGGAAGTCCAAATGAGATATTGGATAGTCCGCAGATGGTTGCAAGACCTTTTTCCTTGCAATAAGCAATAGTGGAAAGTGTCTCCAGAGCTGCCTCAGGGTTTGCTCCGATGGTTGCAACAAGACCATCAACAACTATATCTTCCTTTGTAAGTCCAAGCTCATAGGCTTTATTACATAACTCATCTATAAAGCTGTGTTTTTCCGCAAGGTCCTTTGGAAGTCCCTTGGGGCCGACAGGAAGCGCAATAAACATAGCTCCGTATTTTTTTGCGAGAGGTAAAAATCTCTCCGCCTTATCCTTTTCCAGGGAAATGGAGTTAATGAGAGCTCTTCCGGGATACTTCCTCAGAGCCATCTCCATTGTGGCTTCATCACTGGTATCAATACAAAGAGGAAGTGATGTCAAAGGTATGATCTCATCAAGAACATCGCACATCATCTGCTTCTCGTCGATACCGCTCATTCCCACGTTAACATCAAGAATTGCTGCCCCGTCACTTTCCTGCTGTGATACAAAATCACAGACCATATCCAGCTTTCCTTCACGAAGCTCTGCCTGAAGCTTTTTCTTTCCCGTGGGATTTATTCTCTCACCTACGATCATGAAAGGATCATTAAGTGAAAATGCTACAGTTTCTCTCTCACTTGTAAGGTATCTTATTCCGACAGGTTTGCGCGTAGCTTCGCTTACAAATCCGGAATACTTATCGTGGATTCCCTTAATATATGCCGGATCGGTTCCGCAGCATCCACCGATTACAGTTGCTCCTGCCTGAAGAAGCTTTTCCATTTCTATTACAAAGGTATCACAGTCCATGTCATAGCCTGTGGTTCCATCGGGATTCATCATCGGAAGTCCGGCATTTGGCTTAGCAATAACAGGGATACTTGTTACAGAAGCAATATCTTCTATAATGCCTACAACTTTATCGGGGCCCGTTCCACAATTCGCACCGACTGCAGCTGCTCCAAGGGATTCGAGAACTATGGCTGCGGTTTTAGCATCTGTACCAAACAGTGTTCTTCCGTCAGCTTCAAAGGAAAGGGTCACCATAACAGCGATATCGGAAACTTCTTTTGCTGCAATAAGGGCTGCCCTACATTCCTGAAGACTAAGCATGGTCTCTACTACAAGAAGATCCACACCTGCATCAACAAGAACACTTATCTGCTCTTTATAGACATCTATCAGCTCCTCAAACTCAAGGTCTCCCATAGGCACAAGCTGTCTGCCTGTCATGGTGATATCACCTGCAACAAGAGCCTTATCACCGGCGCTTTCCCTGGCAATTTCCACGAGCTTTGTATTTATTTCTTGGACCTTATCTTCGAGGCCGAAATTCTTAAGCTTAATTCTGTTTCCTGTAAAAGTAGGTGCATAGATAATGTCAGAGCCTGCATCTACGTAAGCGCTCTGCAATTCTTTAATTACATCTTCATGTTCAATAAGCCACTGCTCTGTACAAGCACCTGCAGGCAGACCTCTTTTCATTAGAAAAGTTCCGGTACCGCCATCCAGGAAGACAACCTTTTTATCATTTATAAATTTAATCAATTCTTCTCTGTTCATATAAAAGTTCTTTCTATAGGTTAAATTGCGAATTTGAGTGCTATTATAATATAGCTTATGCTGAGTAATCAACTAAATCAAAATGTATATTTATAAATATTAAAAAGCGTATCTGTATAATTATACATTTTTATTTCTTATAGTCAAAGCTTTTATTATGTAAATAGCAAGTGATAATATCAAAGTCAGAACGATCACTATCAGCGGTCTTGCATACATAAATGCTTCATTTCCGTATAATTCGGGATTTATTCTGTCTATGAACCATCCAAATAAAGATATTACAAATACATGCAAATAATATATATGCGATGAAATTACGCTTCCTACAAATCCCAGTGTTTTTAATCCAAATATGTTTTTCTTTCCGTTAATTTTCCATGTATTTTCCAAAATAAGAAGTCCAAGAACAATAAGTAATGATCCAAGGTAAACCTCCTTACTTTTCAAGATGGAATATTCAGCCAGAGTAGAAAGAATTCCCAGTGCTAAAAATGTAAGTCCTGCGGAATAATTACTAAAAAATTCAATTTCAGAAAGCTTATCGCTAAACCACACTCCCAGCATTGTGAAGGGAACACCGACAAAAAGCCAGTTTCTAACCACATACCAGGTAGAAATGCTGATATCAAAGGGTCTTATAGGATAATAGGTCTGTAAAAGCTCCAGCACAAAAAGTAAAACAATCAAAGCTACCGTAAGAAAAGGCGCCCATGCTCTTACAAATCTGGCAAATACTATAACAAGTAAATAGACATATACGAGAGCAAATATAAACCAGAGATGGTCAAATGCATACGTAAAATCGTAAATAAATTTACCCGAATTAAATAATATCAGTCTTGAAAATTCAAAACTGTTATATTTATCGGAAAGCCATTCTTGCACTGAATGATCAACTGTCAGGCTGTACCAAAAGGAATAAAGTGTATAGAAAATCCAAACAGGAAAAAGTATCCCCAAGAGTTTTTCCGTCTTTTTTAAAACAGCTTTTCTTATTTCAGACGGCTCCCTACAGGATTTCTTTAAAAGATATTTCCCAGATATCACAAAGAAAAATGGTACTGCAAAGCGCGCAAGGGCTTCGAAGATATCTCCTGTAACACCGGGAAACTTACAATGAATAAATATAACAAATATGCAGGCTATCGCCTTAATTTCATCAAGTAAAGCACTGTGTGCTGTTTTTTTCATACCCCTCCATAACATCATATAAATGAATCAATAAAAATATGATGTCAGATAATTTACCAACAAAAAATTGATTTAATCAAGTCCATAATCAGATGAATGCTTAAGTCTTGTAAGCGCTCTTGCCATGGCCGCCTGTGCAGTGTAATACTCTTTGATGGAATTATTCTGTCGCATCTCTTCTTCTGCACGCTCCAAAGCTCTTCTTGCTCTGTTTCTGTCGATATCTTCAGGCTTTTCAACTGTATCGACGATAACGATAACTCTGTTATTTGCGATCTGAGCTGAGCCCACACCAACGATACAGTCAATCTTATCGCCAATCTCATCTCTTATGGTCATCTTGCCGTTGTAAATTGCAAGCACCAATTCCTCGTGCTCCGGAAGAATGGCATATTCACCGTCAATGCAGGGCAAAATTATTTCAGCAGCTCTGCCGTTATAGAATATTCCGTTTATGGACATAACCTGTAAATTAAAGGTTTTTCTCTCCAAAACATATCACCTCAAATAAACAATAGCTTTTCAAAATACGTCAAAAGCAAATATGTGAAAGCCCTTAACTCTCGCCGCCTTCAAGCTTTTTAGCCTTCTCAACAACATCATCGATTGTGCCTACATTGAAGAATGCAGCCTCCGGATAGTTATCCATCATACCTTCGATGATCATCTTAAAGCCTCTGATAGTCTCTTTAAGAGGAACATAAACACCCTTAACACCTGTAAAGGTCTCAGCCACATGGAAGGGCTGTGACAAGAATCTCTGAATCTTACGTGCTCTGTAAACAGTAAGCTTATCATCTTCACCAAGCTCGTCCATACCAAGAATGGCAATGATATCCTGGAGCTCTTTATATTTCTGGAGCATCTCCTGAACCTTGGTAGCAACATAGTAGTGTTCTTCACCTACAACATCCGCTTCAAGAATTCGGCTTGATGATTCAAGCGGATCAACTGCCGGGTAAATACCCTGCTCTACAATCTTACGGGATAAAACCGTAGTAGCATCAAGGTGCGCAAATGTGGTTGCAGGAGCAGGATCCGTAAGGTCATCCGCAGGCACATAAACAGCCTGTACAGAAGTAACGGAACCTGTTTTGGTGGATGCTATTCTCTCCTGAAGCTGACCTAAGTCAGTTGCAAGAGTGGGCTGGTATCCAACCGCAGAAGGCATACGTCCAAGAAGTGATGAAACCTCTGAACCTGCCTGTACAAATCTGAAAATATTATCGATGAACAAAAGCACATCCTGACGCTCTCTGTCACGGAAATACTCTGCCATTGTAAGGCCTGTCTCAGCAACTCTCATACGAGCTCCCGGAGGCTCATTCATCTGTCCGAAAACAAGAGCTGTTTTCTCTAAAACACCGGACTCCTTCATCTCGGTCCACAGATCATTACCTTCACGAGAGCGCTCTCCAACACCTGTAAAAATGGAGTATCCACCGTGCTCTGTAGCGATATTCTGAATAAGCTCCTGAATAAGAACTGTCTTACCTACACCGGCACCACCGAAAAGACCGATCTTACCGCCCTTAGCATAAGGCGCAAGAAGATCGATAACCTTGATACCTGTTTCAAGAATCTCCGCAACAGGACTCATATCTTCAAGCTTTGGAGGCTCTCTGTGAATTGACCAGTGCTTTTCGCCATCGAGATTCGCCCCGCCGTCAATGGTATCGCCAAGCACATTGAAAAGTCTTCCAAGGTTTTTCCTTCCAACAGGAACGCTGATAGGACCACCTGTCTGATAAACAGGCATATCCTTTGCAAGACCTTCACTTGCTGTAAGCATGATACATCTTACAACATTGTCTCCCACGTGCTGAGCAACCTCCATGACGCCCTTTTTCTCACCTACCATTACCTTAAGAGCATCACTTATGTATGGAAGATTACCATTTTCAAATAAGACATCTACTACAGGTCCCATAACCTGCAGGATTTTTCCTTCGTTATTCACTCGCTCATCCTCTTATTATTTACTAGCGCGATTTTTACGCTGTTTGATTTCTTTAGCTCTCTTAAGTGCTTTGGCTCCGCTGACAACCTCAGTAATCTCCTGGGTTATCGCCGCCTGCCTCTTTCTGTTATACTGTTTTACCAGCTCTCCTATCATGGATGTAGCATTTTTATTGGCATTATCCATGGCCATCATTCTGGCATTCTGTTCAGAACAGAAGGTCTCAACCAAAGTTCCGAAAATAAATCCCGTGATGAAGTTAGGAACAATGTTATCGATTATAGCCTTAGGACTGGGATCAAAAATGAATTCCTCATTATAGGCATCGATGATTCTGTACCTGTTTCTGGCATTCTCGATGATATCAAGCGGAAGTATCTTCTCAATCTTAACCTCACTTGTAAGAGAATTCTTCATGGATGTATAGACTACATAGACCTCATCCAAAACACCGTTTCTGTAATCGTCAAGTATTGTAGCGGAAATATCTCTGGCTCTGTCCAGATTAGGGTTCTGCGCAGTATATCTGAAGTTCTCTTCTATCTTGAAGCCGAGACTTGTAAAATAATGTCTTCCAAATTCACCAACAACATAGAGCTTATAGTTTACGAGTTTGTTACTCTCTCTAATATGCTCCTCTGCCAGCTTAACCACATTATGGTTAAAGGCTCCGGCAAGTCCTTTATCTGATGTAAGAATTAAATATCCCTTCGCTCTTGCATGAAAAGGAATTCCCTCCGCTGTCTGAAGAAAAATATCCTCTACGTCATCGGGAATATGCCTTGATACTCTTGCAATCATAGCCTGAAGCGCATAGAAATAAGGCTCGGTATCTGCAAGCTGTTTCTTTGCCTTACGGAGCTTATTGGAGGAGATCATATACATCGCATTTGTAATTTTCATTGTGTCGCGAATACTGCTGATTCTATCGCGAATCTCTTTTATGTTAGCCACAAAAAATCACCTTAATCCAAATTCAATATCTTTCTCTTCTTTTTGAGCTCATCTTTGAGGTGTTCATTGTTAATTCTCTCAAACTCATCAGCTGACTCAAGAATAGCCTTCTTTGTAGAATCTGAGAGGTCATTGGATTTAACTATATCTTCAATGATATCCTGTCTGTTTTCTTCAAAATACTTAAGTAGACGGACCTTATAATCCTTAACATCATTTACCGGCACAAAATCAAGCTTTCCGCCGTTTGCACAAACAAGCAGGATAACCTGTTCATACATTGCATAAGGCTTACCCAGTGGCTGTTTTAACAGTTCCATAAGTACGCTGCCATGACGAAGCTGACTCTTTGTGGTCTCATCAAGGTCAGATGCAAACTGAGTAAATACAGCCATCTCTCTGTACTGCGCAAGATCGATACGTATGCTTCCGGAAGCCTTCTTCATGGCCTTGGTCTGAGCCGCACTACCTACACGGGATACAGAAAGTCCTACGTTTACAGCAGGTCTCATACCCTCAAAGAACAGATCTGATTCAAGGAAAATCTGTCCGTCAGTAATCGAAATAACATTGGTAGGAATATATGCAGATACATCTCCCGCCTGGGTTTCGATAATAGGAAGCGCTGTTATTGAACCGCCTCCAAGATCGCTTGAAAGCTTACTTGATCTCTCAAGAAGTCTTGAGTGCAGATAGAATACATCTCCGGGATAAGCTTCACGTCCGGGGGATCTCTCAAGCAAAAGTGAAAGTGCTCTGTATGCAACAGCATGTTTTGACAGATCATCATAGATTATCAGAACATCTTTGCCCATCAGCATGAAATATTCAGCCATAGCCGTTCCTGCATAGGGTGCAATATACTGCAAAGGCGCACTGTCTGAAGCTGTAGATGCAACAACAATTGTATAATCCATAGCACCGGATTCTTTAAAGGTATTTATGAGCTTTGCAATGGTACTTGCCTTCTGACCGATTGCAACATAAACACAGATAACATCCTTACCCTTCTGGTTAAGAATGGCATCCATTGCAATAGATGTTTTTCCGGTCTGTCTGTCACCGATGATAAGCTCACGCTGGCCTCTTCCAATAGGGAACATGGTATCGATAGAAAGAATACCTGTCTCCAAGGGCTCATTAACTGAACGTCTCTCAACAATTCCGGGAGCCGGTTCTTCAACAGGTCTGTAAACCTCTGTCTTTATCTCTTCACCGCCATCTACAGGATTACCAAGAGCATCAATAACTCTTCCGATAAAGGCTTCACCTACAGGAATACCTGCCTGCTTATAGGTACGGGCACATCTTGTACCCTGTCTTATTCCTTCGTCACTTCCAAAGAGTATGACACCGATATGATCATCTCTGATATCCTGTACCATTCCCTTTGTTCCATCCTCAAAACGAACAATCTCGCCGTAGAAGGCATGATCTATTCCTACAACATTGGCAATTCCGTCACCGACCCAAATGGTTCTGCCGACTTCCTTACCCTCTGCTTTAAGGTCAAATTTATTAACCCTGTCTCTGATAATAGAAACAAGATTTTCAGCATTAGTATTCTGCCTTTTTCTGGTAAGCTCAATTAATTCCTTAAGCTGTCTGGTACGACCTTCGTCACTCCAGTCATATTCGAAGTTACCGTAGTTAACTACGAAACCGCCTCCAACCTTTGGATCATGAATAATTTCAAGCTCCAGGTCAGGATTACCAAACCTCTTTGCAAGAGCTTCCTTAATCTGCTCCGCCTGTCCTTCGGAAGGTGCAACTGATGAATATCTGAGTCTTGCTACGTTATCTCTTAACATAAATTAAAACCCCTGATTTTGGTTATTCGCTCTTCTCAATTGCCTCGAAAATGAACTTATTATAAAGTTCCTTATCTGTCTCCTCGTCATGCTTGGAAACGGCAATCTTATTAGCTGCATGCACAACAAGATCTGTGAGTTCTGATACATAAGCATCCTTCTCACGCTGTGCCTCTAACTGTGCATTGTGCTTAGCTTCAACAATGATCTGCTCAGCCTTGGCTTTCGCATCATTAACAATGCGATCATACTCATCATAGCCGTCCTTTTTGGACTTAGAGATGAGCTCTTCGCATTCCTTATCAGCATCCTGAAGCTTTTTAGCATAAGATTCTTTTAATTCTTCTGCTTCCTTCTGCTTTTTCTTAGCATCGTCGGTAGCATGGTCTATCTCATTCCTTCTCTGATGAAGGATGCTGTCAACCTTTTTGAACAAGAATAGTCTGAACACCACGTAAAGGAGCAAAACATTGATCGCATTATATACGATGTTCATAATACTGATATTTAACACTGCTTTTTTCCCTCCCTAAAAATCAGGTAAAGAGTATCATGATAGATACAACGAATCCGTAAATAGCGGTTGCCTCTGCAAGTGCGCAACCAAGAAGAAGGAGCTTCATGATCTTACCGTCTGCCTCAGGCTGACGTGCTACGGCATCAACTGCCTTAGATGTTGCGATACCGATACCAACACCTGCTCCAATTCCTGTAAATGCTGCGATTGCAGCTCCAATTGCTGCTAAATTCATAAGTATACCTCCTACAATGTTGAATGGTTTAGCCCGTTTGGCTGCTTCTTTTATTCTACTGCCTCTTTTATGTAGAGTGAGGTTAAGAATACAAATACGTAAGCTTGGATTAATCCGTCGAAAATATCGAAATATACACTAAAGGCTGCGGGGATGATTACTGGAACTACCATCTTTAAAAGCTCCATGATGACTGTGGCACCGATGATGTTACCAAAAAGTCGCATGCAAAGTGACAGCGGTCTTATGGCAAGCTCAAGAACGTTCATGGGAGTAATGATAGCCATGGGCTGCGTAAATGATTTAAGCCATTTGTTAAAGCCCTTTTGCTTGATACCGGCTGCCTCCACAAGAATGATACTCATAATAGCCAGTGAAGCTGTCACATTAAGATCCATGGTAGCCGGTGTAAGTCCAAACAGTCCAACCAGATTGGATGCTCCTATGAAAACAAGCACAACTGCCATGTAATCTCTATACCGAAGTCCCTCTTCTCCAAGCATTCCGCCGGTGATTCCGCGAAGGCCATCTGCCATCATCTCAGCAAGGAGCTGTCTTGTTCCAATATTATGTACTTTCATTCCACTTGTTAAAAATGCAAGTAATAATGCGATAACAGCTATGACACCCCAGGTTACTACAACCGACTTATTAATATCAAAAAAGCCGTTCATAAAGTCAAAGTGAATAAGCACTTTGTCCTCTAATAACAGCTCTTTTAAAAGTCCACCAATATCCATAAAAATAATACCATCCCATAACAATTTATACTAAAAATACAACTATATTATTATACTTCTTTAGCACATTTTTCTCAATCATAATTGTATAAATATACTAGGTTCTCTTTGATTAAAAATATTCAAATAAAAATGAGTTTCCCACAACACTTGCAGGAAACTCATAATTAAAAATTCAGTTAAGTGAGTTGGCATTATTATTGAGTTCTGCCCGTTTATGGTTTTTCGCATACTCAACGGATGCAGCCTTTGCAGATCTCCTGTGTTTGCCTCTGTTATTTTCCATCTTATTATTGGCCATTTCTTTAGTATAAAGATCCCTGAAGGTAATCTGTTTTTTAGCTCTTTGAGTATTACCTGATACATTACCCATAAACTCATCAAGAGCACCACCGGCACCGGCTGCTCTCAGCTTTCCTGCGCTGGTTCCCCTGCTGTCTGCATTACCGAATTCATTATAGTTTACACCCATGACTTTTTCGCAATACTGAGGCAAAAGCTCCTTACACCGGTTATAGGCTTCATTCATTTTCCGGATATCTTTTTGAAGCTTGGCCTCATTCATAGGAGTCTTTCCGGTCATGTAATTCACTACTCTGTCACGATATTTCTGGAAAGAAGCTATTGCGTCTTTGGTATCATTATACAGACCCGAATTCCATCTGATTATTCGTGCATGATGCTTTACATCAAACATATTCTTATAATCATCAAGATTCTGAGGATTCTTCATCATTCTGATGAGATTCTGATCGGTAATATTATATTTTTCGCATCCCTTATCTATGTTGGTTTTATCTGTGATGCCGCGAGTTCCGATTCCATATCTGTTTTGAAGAATTTCAGTAGAAATCTGAGGGTTGCCTTTATCAACAAGTTTAACGTTAGTTTCATAAGCTACCTTAGTTGCCATACCCATATTAACAACAGAAAGTGCTGCAATTGATAAATCTCTTCTGGTTTCTCCGGCGTCGTGAACATAACTTCCTTTATTGGTTAATGCATACGCACATATATTTTTTTCAGCTTCCTCTATGGCTGTAACAAGACTCCTTCTCTGCTCGGCATCAGGTTTTTGACCTTTTATTATTAAATCCTTTGAAAGATTTTCAACAGTCGCCATAGATGACATCATATTTTTATAGGTTTCGCTGTTACTATGACCAAGATAAGAATTATTGGTATCCAGAAGTTTCCTGTAGATAGTATTAAGTGATGCACATTTGTCCATCATTTCATACTCTCTGTCAAAAGAAGAATTCTCTATTTTGAAATTCTGATAGTTCTGAAATGCCTCATTATATCCGCTTTTATTTTTATCAAAATTTATCTTGGTTGAATTCTCAACCCTTATATAGTCATCATTTGAAAAATGTACTTCTTTGGTATCATCGCAAAGGTCAATTTTCGCAGCCAGCTGCGGATTTGTTAGTTTTAAGTACGCTTTATATTTATGCGGTGCTAAAAGAATACGGTTAGATAAATCGTTTCCATCACTGTCCTTTATTGTGATCGGTGTCAGAGTGCTGAAATTAGTTATTATCTGTTCTGTTTTTAAGCATTCAAATCCCTCGTATGATGTTTCTCCCGCCATACGTGCTTCTTTGTTTTGATCCTTTAATTTTTTATTATATTCGTCAATCTCCTCTTTGGATGCGTTTTTATCAGGCTTTTCCACAGGATGCTCATCGCAATATTTCTGTATTACTTCACCCATCTTTGCACTGTTTTGCTTATGAAGAATAACAAGTCCATCAGACATAAATCTTGCTTTATCATAATCAACCTCGCCTTTTTCATTAGTAGGACATGTTATTGTATACATAAGATCAAGAAAAGCTGCCAATTCACCGTCTGATTCTTTGCCCAATGATAGCCTTTTAGTCTCCAGTGTTCCCAAAAAATCCATACTGGCGTTAAATCCATTCGGCTTTACGTTTTTCCACCAATAATCGCAAATCTGATCATGTTTTCGCTTTTCTTCTTCGCTTAAATTTTCGTAAGAATATTTTTCTAATATCTGTGGTTTTGACTGCTTTATGCATGTAATATTTCTTACATAATCATCTCTTTTTTGTTTGGCTTCTTCTGAGTCATCTACCTTTATCATATCGTAGCCAAATCTTGATTTAGCAGAAGTAATGGCCATAAAAACATCATGTATGGTATCATGACCTATGAAATCTTTGACAAAATTATGATCACTCTCATATTCATGTCCATTCCAATAGTCATTTATTGAATCATCAAGCTTTTGTAAGCTATTAATGAGATTGCTCTGAAGAGGCTCTTTAAACAGTGGCTTACCATTTGTTAAGGTATCTACCTGCTTTTCAGCTTCTTCAAGGTTTCTCAGAACTTCATTATATGCATCAACAATAGGGCTAAGATCCTCGCGAATGGCGGATATATCACCGCGTTCCAGCTGCCCGTTATGTCTAAGATCCCTCTCGTATTCATCAATCTCATTCTGATATTGTGTAAGATTATTACCGAGAGTGTTTTTTAAATACTGAATTAACTGCTTAGCATACATTACATTTACCCCTTTTTACTTCATTCAATAATTGGTCCAACGCTGTCTCTATATATTTATATGCATCAGCTACAAAAAAACCATGGAAAATTTATGTCTGAAATAATCAAGCAAAAATAGTGGATTTAATTACTTTGAAATAAGTATTGATGCTAATTCCTTCACATCTTCAAGCGTATAGTCGGGTAACTTTTCCATCTCTGAGATCATTTTTTCATCTGATTCGCCTGAAAGGACACAGACAGAAACACTTCCTGCATTTTGTGCAACGGCAATATCTGTATATACTCTGTCTCCCACACAGCATATCTTATCATTTGGAATTCCTGTCATAGATGAAATTATATCTACCATGTTTCTGTTAGGTTTTCCAATATATGTAGGCTCGCTGCCGCTTGAAGCAGTAAGAAGCGCACATATACTTCCGCAATCAGGAAGCACTTCACCGGCAGGCATAGGGCATACCCAGTCGGGATTAGCAGCGATGAATTCAGAGCCTTTTCTTAAGAAGTGAACTGCAAGATCAAGATCCCTGTAAACAAGCTCAGTATCAAAGCCCACACATACTACAGGAATATCCTTATCAAGACTCTTTTTTGTATCTTCTGAAAAAAGTGACTCATCATCATACATGGATGAAGTAAATACATTTAATCCTTCTGATTTTAATTCGTTGTAAAAAGTCTTTGTACCAACCACCAGAATATGTCTGTCAGAATACTTTTCCTTTAAGTATCTTGCAGTTGCCATACCTGATGTGTAGACATTTTCAGGCTCACAGGGGAAACCAAGTCTTCTGAGTCTATCAACATAATCCGTGCCTGCTCTTGAAGAATTGTTGGTAAGGTAAATGTATTTCTTTCCTGTATTTTTTAGTGTATGGATAAAATCTATTGCACCGTCGAATACCTCATCTCCGAGATATAATGTGCCGTCCATATCCAGAAGAAAAAGCTCACAGTTATGTAATTTCTCAAAATTCTGTTCAAATGATAATTCAGTATTCATTTTCTTTGTCCTTGTATATCCTTATATGAAAAAACCTCAGGTTTTACCCTGAGGCTTGGTGTTACATAAAAAATTTGATTAAAGATCGATGCTTCCTGTCATCTTGTTGTTAACAACATAGTATGCTTTGTTCTCTTCAGGCTTTACATAAAGCTGCATATCCTTAACGCCCTTAACGCCATAGTCAGCTTCGCAAGCAGCCTTAGCTCTCTCAACGAGTTCATCCTGAGTGATATTCTTATCAGCATACTGAAGTTCAATCTTTATCTTGCTAGTTGCCATTATATTTCCTCCTCCGAATCAATAAGAATTAAAACTAAGTAAGATTATAGTCTTGTACTTATGACAAGTCAATTATCAATCTTCTGTTTTTCGTACAATATGATCCTTATCTTTGAAGATACTATTTGCAGGAATGCAGCCTCTTACTGAAGAAAGTGGATAGATGTTTGTCTCTCTTCCGATAACTGTTCCTGGGTTAAGTACACTGCCACAGCCTACCTCTACGTTGTCGCCAAGCATTGCTCCAAACTTCTTAAGTCCGGTCTCCACCTGATCTTCTTTGCCGTTCTTAACCACAACAAGCTTCTTATCGGACTTTACATTGGATGTGATGGAGCCGGCTCCCATATGGGACTTAAAACCAAGAATAGAATCACCTACATAGTTGTAGTGAGGAACCTGAACCTTATTAAAAAGGATTACATTCTTAAGCTCTGTGGAGTTACCAACTACGGCACCCTTACCGACAATTGCACTTCCTCTGATGAATGCACAGTGTCTTACCTCAGCTTCTTCATCAATGATGCAGGGACCTGCAATATAAGCTGAATCGAAAACAACGGCGTTTTTTGCAATCCAGATATTCTCGCCCTTCTTTTCATACTTATCCTGAGGGAGTTTATTACCAAGCTCAATGATAAAGTCTTTAATTTTGGGAAGAATCTCCCAGGGGTATTTTGCGCTTCTCATAAGATCTGTAGCAATTGTCTCATTTAAATCATATAATTTCTCAATAGAATACTGTTCCATTTTAATCTCCTCTCATATGCGTGCCATCGGGGACGGTTCTTTCGTGCCATCGGGGACGGTTCTTTTTGGCACGAGATGTTCTCGTGCCAAAAAGAACCGTCCCCGATGGCACGCACATCACACACTATGCTTATGATATCTCAATGATCATTCAAAATCAAAGACTATGTTATATTGCTCGTCAAATTTTAAGGCTGCATCAAAGGTTGTTCCCTTCTTGCTGGTAAAACCGGTTATCTTATCGGTCTTTTTCTCGTTAAGAAGCTTTGTGAAAGCTTCCTTACTAAGACTTACTCCCGCTATTTTTCCAACGAAGAAATTACAGCCTTCCTCTTCCTTTTTGTAGTCCTCGCATCTATAGCCCATAAAGCCTTTTATGATACGCTTACCGCATTTAGGACACTTAAGCTCTTTAAGAACCTCATCCTCGTTTTCAAATACGAATTTAAGGCCTTCTATTTTTCCATCCTCGGTTTTATTAAGAGTAAGCTTTGCATCAAACTTTTTGCCTGACTTGGATTTAAAGCCCGTGATCAAATCTGTAATTCCATTTGTCAAAAGTGCTTTTACCTGTGCATCCTTTAGCTTAACACCGGAGATACTGCCAATGTTGAATTTACAGCTGTTCTCAGGATCATCCTTCTTGTAATTCTTACAGCCATAACCAAAGGAAGTCTTTACAATTTCTCCTCCGCAGATAGGACAGGTCACATCCTTAAGAGTCTGCTGTTCAACATTATCAAAATCGAAGGCTATTTCAGAAACTCCGCTTTCATTTTTCTTAAGCACAAGACATGCATCAAATTTCTTTCCTGCTTTACTCTTAAAGCCTCGTATTGTCGAGGTGTGTCCTGTACTTAAAAGCTCCTTTACATTGCTTTCACTCAGCTGCTTCTGGCAGATCTTTCCAACAAAGAACTTACAGGACTGAGGATCATCCATCTTAAAATTCTCACAGCCAAAGCCTTTGGTCTTCTTAATAATCCTGCCGCCGCAATCAGGGCATACAACATCAGCGACATAATCAGGCTCTATTCCGTCAAAATTAAAGGCTACGCCTATCTTTCCATCTTCGCCCGGTTTAAGAAAAAGCTTGGCACTAAAAGCTGTTTTGGATTTAGACTTAAATCCCTTTATTACATCCGTTTCTTCGCCGCGAAGCAAAGTTAAAACCTGTTCCTTTGTCAGGGTCTTACCTGCAATCTCACCGATATTGAAATAGCAGCTGTTCTCTTCGTTTCTGCGATTTTCACAGGCATATCCATATCCGGTCTTAACAATTCTTCCGCCACAGGCAGGGCATTTTACATCTTCAAGGTATTCATCCGGAACATCATCAAAATTAAAGCCTACATTGTACTTGCCGTTTTCATCCTTACTAAGCTGCAGTGTTGCACTAAATGGCTTTTTATTTTTTCCGGCAAAACCTGAAAGCACACCGGTTTTGCCTTCTGTGATCAATGCTTTGGCTTCATCTTCTGTCAGCTCTCTTCCTGCGATGGTTCCGATACTGAAGTTGCATTTTATGTTTTCGTCAAAATAATTACTGCATCCATAGCCAAAGGTTGTGGTTGTAATCTCTCCGCCACATACAGGGCACTTAACGCCTATAGGCCTTCTTGCAACCGCACCTTTTGCCTTGTTTCCTGCAAGAGGGCTGATATTTTTAATAATATCCTGAGTAAGATCTTTTTCTATTATCTTCTGAGTCTCTCGCCTTATGTAACTCTCAAGCTTTGTTCTGTATTCCTTACCATTGACGGAACCATTGTAAATGCCCTCAAGTCCCTTCTCCCAGCTGGCTGTCATGTCAGGATTAAGGATTGTAGGAAGGCTTAAAAGCACTATCTCATAGATCATCTCACCAAGGGTACCGGGAGTTACAATCTGATTCTTACTCTGATTCAGGTATTTGATGGTTATAAGCTTTTTTATGATCTCGGCCCTTGTTGCAGATGTACCTATACCGGTATTCTTTATCTGCTCTCTCAGCTCTTCATCCTCAATAAGGTTTCCTGCATTTTCCATGGCAAGGATAAGTGTTCCTGTTGTATATCTCTTTGGCGGAGCTGTCTTACCTTCTTTTAAATCATAGCCATTTACACTTATGGTATCTCCTTCTTTTGCACTCTCTACGAACTTAACAAAATCCTCTTTTGAGATACCTGCATCATCATCTTCTTCGCTCTTATCGGAATCATTCCCCTTATCCTGAGGAAGTCCCATTACCTCCAGATAACCGGGAGCGATAAGGAGCTTTGCTGTAGCAAAAAATCTCTCATCATCTACGATAATCTGAAGCTTTGCTGTTTTATACTCGGCAGGCGGATAAAATATCGCCGCAAATCTTCTGCAGATCAGTTCATATACACTCTTTGAAAGAGGTGACAATGAATTTACGGCTCCCGTCTGACCTGTGGGTATGATTGCATAGTGATCCGTAACCTTGGAATCATCGGTATATGGAGGTCTGTCTATCCCCTTATATAAGCCGTTTTGCAGGATATTATTAACATATCCCGATATTCCCTGAAGATTTGTAAGACCTCTGAGATTCTTCGTAATCTCCTTTGCAACTGCTTTGGTCAGGACTCTGGCATCGGTTCTGGGGTAAGTGGTGAGTTTTTTCTCATACAATTCCTGAGCTACTGCAAGGGTCTGTGAAGGATCAATCTTAAATCTCTTTGAGCACTCAGCCTGAAGTTCAGCAAGGTTAAATAAGAGAGGCGCTTTCTTCTTACTTTTTCCTATTTCGATGCTGTCGATAACAGCTTCTTTACCTGTAAGTGAATCTATTAGCGCCCTTGCGTCCTCTTCCTTTTTAAATCCATTTTCTTTATATAAAAGAGGTGACTCAAAATATCTGCTTCCTTCTACGGCTCTCCACTCAGCATTTATGCCGGCTTCAGAAAAAGAACCGACTATCCTGTAAAAAGGTGTTTCCGTAAAGTTCCTGATTTCACGCTCCCTTCGAACTACCATACCAAGAACACAGGTCATTACGCGGCCAATAGCAATTGCCGTATAAGAGTTGGTGGCAGCAGCATCATTTATAAGTCTTCCGTATTTTACTGACAGAGCTCTGGAAAAATTGATACCAAGGCTATAGTCCTCGATTGCACGCATTATTCCGGACTCACCAAGGAGTGCATAATCAGACATAGGCTTTGCCTGAGCTATTCCTCTTTTTATTTCATCATCTGTCTGAGAATCAATCCAGACGCGAAGCTCAGTCATGCCTTCTCTGACACCACCGAAATTCCTTATATTCTCTTCGATTGTCTGTCCTTCTTTTCCTGAGTCTCCTGCCCAGTAAACAACATCGATATCATCTCTGTGAAGAAGCCCTGTTACGGTGTTGTACTGTTCAGCGTTTCTTTTTATGACATCATATTTGTACTTTTCAGGGAGAAAAGGAAGATCCTCCAACTTCCATTTTTTATATTTGATGTCATAATCCTCAGGATATACCATTTCTACCAAATGGCCGTAGCACCAGGTGATTACGTACTGATCGTTTTCTATATAATTATTTGTTTTCCCCGATACTCCCAAAACTCTTGCGAAATCTCTGGCAACTGATGGTTTCTCAGTAATTATCAGTTTCTTAGGCAATTTACTATGATGTTCCTTTCAAAAATTGATTATATAAATAAGATTTCATATTTTCTTTTTAAGGAAAAAAATTATCCAGAGAATCGTCATTACAGATCTCTGGATAACCATAATCACTAAGTGTATTATACCCTTTTATCAGCCATTCATCAAATCTTCAAGCGTAATTAGCTTAATGGTTGAAGATTCAGCTGCAAGCTCCTTGAGGCCATCTTCAAAGCCCTGAGCTGAGAACAGATAATAGTAATCAGGATTAAGCTTTGCTCTCTTTGAGCAGCTTCTAATAAACTCAATATCAGATATATCAAGTCTTCTGTTCCATGAGCAAATACCTACAAGAGTGTCACCGATATCGCTCTGAGCAACAATATCAAGAGTACCCATCTTACCTACCCATTCACCTTCATCTTCAATCTTGAAGGGCAGTCTGTCGTATTCAGCCATCTTAAGAATATACTCTTTGCAAACAAGCTTAAATGCGTAATTTACATATTCCTGCAAACCATCAGAAATATATATATCATAAAAATCTTCAGCATCCATTCTGATAATCTTACTGAGATTCTGATAAAGGAATCTGAAGAAGAAGTGAGCAAGAGGATCAATTATTCTGTAAACGCCCTTCTGCACATTTTCATGTCCGGTTGTTGAGAATGAGTAAACCTTCTCAACCATGCCAAGATCAATAAGGCTCTTTAAGTAAACCATGATCTTAGCTCTTGAGAATCCTGTAGCATGATGGATATCATTTAGCTTGTTCTGTCCGTTTGCAAGTCCATAAAGAATGGTATTGTAAACAGCTGTCTCTCTCAGGTTCTCTTCAAGCATTGCACTTGTAGTCCTGAGGAGGACACTATTGCTTGCATCGAGGAATTTATCGATGACATTCTGTTTGAAAGTCTTTTCCTCATCAAAATAATCCCAAAGCTTTGCTTTTCCGCCAAATACAGAATATACGCAAACAACATCGGTATCACTCATTTTAGAGAACTTTCTTCTCATTTCCTGGAAAGAATATGGCTTAATCTTCAAAAATCCTGTTATGTAGGATGCCTGATTACCAAGCTTTGCTACCATATTATTCTCAATCCATGCAGCATTGTTTCCAAGAAGCAAGAGCATCATCTGAGGATGACCATCTCTATAGATTATCTTGCTGACTTTTTCAAGGAAATCCGGACTGGATTTCATTATCTCTTCAAATCGATCGATAAAAATAAGCAAAGGCTTACCACTATTTATGGCCATTCTCTCGTATGCTTCAAAAATGGTCTCATAGTCAGGATATTCAGGAAGAGATGCACCCTTATCATGAAGATCTTTGGCCCAAATATACTGCTGCAATCTTTCAGATGATGAAACAGCACAATAATATGAGTACTGCTTATCCGATGCAAATGTAGTAAGTACAGTCTCACTGCCGGTTTTAATGTGACCATAAACAATTACAATCTGATTTTTCCCCGTCTCATAATAGCTGTTTAAAATATCTAGTTCTTGTACTTTGCTCTTTTCCATAGTCGGATTCCTATTCTTAAAAATTATTTCTTGTTAATGTAACCCAGTGCCTTAAGAAGCTCAGCGCATTCAACTGCTCCGCCTGCAGCTCCTCTTAATGTGTTATGTGAAAGACCTACGAACTTGTAATCGTAAAGTGTATCCTCACGAAGACGACCTATGCTGATACCCATACCACCTTCATAGTTCACATCCAGAGCTATCTGAGGGCGATTGTCATCTTCAAGATACTGAATAAACTGCTTAGGTGCGCTGGGAAGCTGGAGCTCCTGAGGCTTACCCTTAAATGTTACAAGCTTTTCGATAAGCTCTTCCTTTGAAACCTTTTTCTTAAATCTTACAAATGCAGCTGCTGTGTGACCGTATAAAACAGGTACGCGGATGCATTGGCAAGTAATAAGCGGACTTGTTGCAGGAACGATAACTCCGTTCTCAATATGTCCCCAAATTCTAAGGGGCTCCATCTCACTCTTTTCTTCCTCACCGGAGATGAAAGGAATGATGTTGCCTTCCATTTCAGGCCACTCCTTGAAATTCTTTCCTGCGCCTGAAATAGCCTGATATGTTGTAGCAACTACTTCATAAGGACCAAACTCTCTCCATGCTGAAAGTGCAGGAGCATAGCTCTGAATTGAACAGTTTGGCTTAACTGCAATAAATCCTCTCTGTGTTCCAAGACGCTTTCTCTGGAATTCGATAACATCAGCGTGCTCAGGGTTGATTTCAGGAACCATCATAGGAACATCAGGTGTCCATCTGTGAGCACTGTTATTGGAAACAACAGGAGTTTCAGTCTTTGCATACTCTTCTTCGATAGCCTTGATCTCATCCTTTGACATATTTACAGCTGAAAGAACAAAATCTACGCCTTCTGTTACTTCTTTTACATTAGTAACGTCCTTGATAATAAGCTTCTTAACGGCTTCAGGCATGGGAACTTCCATCTTCCATCTGTCGCCAACGGATTCTTCATAAGTTTTGCCAGCACTTCTAGGGCTTGCTGCAACAACCGCAACCTCGAACCAGGGGTGGTTTTCAAGAATAGTAATAAATCTCTGGCCTACCATTCCTGTTGCGCCAAGAACTGCTACTTTCAATTTCTCGCTCATTTTTTCACTCTCCTCTTATATAAAACTAAATTTGGTACCTAAATTATCTTACTGTCAGTCTTCATCCTGACAGTCCGGATATAACGGACTCTGAGTCTTAGTCCAGAAAAGATCAAGGAATTCAATATTTGCCTTTATCTCTTTTTTCATTGCCTTAGGACCGGGAGCTCCTATGGTAAGCCTTTTCTCAACACAGGTCTTAAGACTTATTGCATCATATACATCTTTATCGAATTTATCGGAGAACTGTTTAAATTCGTCAAGCCCAAGGTCGGATATTCCAACTCCTTTATCTATGCAGTACAGCACCAGTCTTCCAATAATTCCATGGGCATCTCTGAAAGGGACGCCCTTATTTACAAGATAGTCAGCAGCATCCGTCGCATCTGTAAATCCTCTTATAGCACTCTTTTCCATGACATCCTTATTAAACTTCATTGTAGAAATCATGTCAGTAAAAAGAATAAGACAGTTCTTTGTCGTATCAATAGCATCAAAACTTACTTCCTTATCCTCCTGCATGTCCTTATCATAGGCAAGAGTAATTCCCTTCATGGTAACAAGAAGCGAATTCAGCGCTCCGTATACTCTTCCCGTCTTACCTCTTACAAGCTCTGCAATATCAGGATTCTTTTTCTGAGGCATAATGCTTGAACCTGTTGAATAAGCATCATCGATAGTGACAAAGCCGTATTCATTTGAATTCCAGATTATAACCTCTTCACTGAACCTTGATAAATGCATCATTATCATAGAAAGTGCTGAAAGATATTCAATAAGATAATCTCTGTCCGAAACAGAATCCATGCTGTTCATTGTAGGCCCATAAAAATCAAGCTGCTGTGCTACGAATTCTCTGTCTAATGGATATGTGGTTCCTGCCAGTGCTCCGCTTCCAAGTGGACAAAAATTCATTAACATATAAATATTTTCAAGTCTACGGGAATCTCTTTTGAACATCTCAAAGTAAGCACCGAGATGATGTGCCAGTGTAACAGGCTGAGCTTTCTGAAGATGTGTAAAGCCCGGCATGTAAGTGTGAATGTTTTCAGACATAAGTTTATTAAGTGTCTTAAGCAAATTATAAAGAAGGTCAGCAGTATTACGAACCTCTTCACGGATGTAAAGACGCATATCAAGTGCCACCTGATCGTTCCTTGACCTACCGGTGTGCATTTTTTTGCCGACATCACCAATCCTGTCAATCAGATTTGATTCCAGGAAGCTGTGAATGTCTTCATATTTATCTGTGATCTCAAGCTTACCATCTAAAACGTCCTTCAAGATGGAATCGAGACCTTCAGCAATCTTCTTGCTTTCCTTCTGAGTGATTATGCCCTGCTTAGCGAGCATCTTAACATGAGCCTTGCTGCCGCATACGTCCTGGGCAATCAGCCTTTTATCAAAATAAATGGACGCATTAAACTTCCAGGCAAGCTCACTGATCTCACCCTGAAATCGTCCTCCCCATAGCTGTGCCATCGAATTCTCCTCTTTAAATTAAATTACACATGAATATCCTTACATTAAATTATAGTATAACTTATCATAGTATAAAAGCAAAAACAAGAACAAAATTTAATTATTTTATATCAAAACAAAAAGAGCGATTTTAATCTTGTAAATTGTACATTAAATATGTATAATTTGCTTTGTGACTAATGCAATTTGCTGGAATAGCGCAGTCGGTAGCGCAACTGATTCGTAATCAGTAGGTCGAGGGTTCAAGTCCCTTTTCCAGCTTTACTAAATTAAAAGCTTCACGAGTTCAATTACCCGTGAAGCTTTTTTGTGTTTTGGTTTAGCAAAAAACAGTTTATAATCCAGGTTTTCATCTCATGTGTACATCCACTTGAGGGAACGGTATCTCAATACCATTTTTATCAAAGGCTTTCTTAATAGCCTCATTCATAGACCATTTTGCCTTTACATATTCCTGAGGCTTTACCCATCCTCTAATTCTAAGAGTAACACCGGAATCTCCAAGCTCATCTACATGAACTGCACATTCCTGCTTATTTGAAATAAATTCATTTTCACGCATTACATCAAGGGCAACAGCTCTGGCCTTATCAATATCAGCGCTGTAAGCTATACTGCACATGGTGTCCAAAATTCGCATGGTGTTTCCAAAGTTGTTCACAATTGTTGCTGATGCCAATATCTTATTTGGCATAACCACTCTTCTAAAATCTGCAGTCAGCATCCTTGTATTAATGAGAGCTATTTCTGTAACCGTACCCTCCATACCGGAGCCTGTTACTTCAATATAATCACCAACTCTGAAGGGCTTAGCAATAAGTATCAGGATACCACTTGCAAAATCAGAAAGTGTTCCCTGAACAGCAAGACCTATAGCTACGCCGGCAGAACCAAGAAGAGCCACAATGCTTGCTGTATCCATTCCAAAGCCTGCAGCTATGGAAAACAGAAGCATTATCTGAAGAGCTACTTTTACGAATTTAGCAAGGAACATGGCAATTGCCTTGTCAATCTTGGTTCTCTCCAGAGACTTTTCTATTATATTAGTTACAAGCTTTATAACCTGCCATAGTACAACAAGTACTATTATTGCAAGAACAACCTTTACACATAAGGCAAAGGCCTTATCCGGAAGCTCCTTCATATACTTCTGAATAACTCCGGGATTCAGATTCTCGTTTCCTGTTACCTCCGCAAGTGTCTCCATTGCAGCCTCAGCCTGCGCTGTGGCAGTTGCTGTGGCTGCAATAGTAAGGGCATTAATTATGTAATTCATTATGTATTATTCGTCCTTCTTTTTAGTGTTTTTTGTATTAGTTTTAGTCTGTGTCTTTTTTGTTGTCTTTGAAGCAGGCTTCTTTGTCGCAGTCTTCTTGGGAGCAGCCTTTGCTGTGGCCTTTTTCTTAGATCCACCGGTTATGGATTTAAGAGCAGCCTCTGAAACAACGCTGGAGATTCTCTCTTCCTCTATCTGCTCATACTTCTTCTCAATTGCTTCCTCCTGAGCAGCAAGTTCTTTTTCATAGCGCTCATGAAGCTCCTTAAGAAGTTCAGCTTCTTCCTTCTCCTGTCTGTCCTTGAGCTCTCTAAGAGCCTTTTCACGCTCATTCTGCTTCTTTATTGCCTCTTCTTCGCGAATCTTTCTGATCTTCTTCTCCTGTGTTGTGTAAGGAGTGTATGAGAAAATAGCAATTGAAGTAGCAGCAACCTTAACAGGAATTGAATAAGGTCTTCCGTCAGCTTCAGTAAAATCAGCTTCAATTCTTCCTGGATTAACAATACCCTGTCCGCCAAAGTTGGTATCATCAGAGTTGAAAATCTCATAGTATTTACCATCAGCAGGGACGCCTACTTCGAAGGTTCTGTCTACACCTGCCATGTTTACAACTACAAGGAGCATGTCACCGTCTTTTTCTCCCTTACGGATAAAGGACATCATGCACTCCTCAGCTGCCATGCTGTTAACCCACTCAAAGCCTGCATCGTTGGTATCAAGCTGATGAAGGGCCGGTCTCTGATTGTAGATCTCATTCAGCATGTGGATCATGTTTTCAAGGAAAACTGCATTATCAATGCTGAGAGCTGAAGGATCCATGTAGAACATCTTCTTTCCGGGATGGCACATTGCATAAGCAACAGCAAGTCTGACACCTGCCATCTTTTGTGCTGAATCGCCGGGCATAAGATCATAAAGTCCTTCTAAGCCTTTTCCAATTTCTTCGTGAGTAAAAGCAAGAATAAATCTCTCTGTATAGCAGTAAATAAGTGAGAATGTAAGCTCATTATGATTGCCTGATCTGAAAAGCGGATCGTTCTGAATGTAATCAAGGAAGTCCTTGGTCCATCCATTATTCCACTTATAATCAAATCCAAGTCCGCCGTCGTCAAGCTCTCCGGTAACTCTTGGCCAGCAGGAGGTCTCCTTGGTCATTGTGAGAAGTCCCGGATTCTTTGCCTTTAATACATTATTAAAGTTGCAAAGGAACTCTTTTGCCTCAAGATTCTCGTTTCCGCCATATATATTAGGGATCCACTGACCGGGCTTTCTGTCATAGTCAAGATAAAGTATCTTAGCAATATCAGCAGCTCTAAGGCCATCCAAATGGAACTTCTGTGTCCAGAAAAGTCCGCAGGAAACAAGGAAATTTGTAACCTGTTTTCTTCCAAAATCAAAGATCAGATCACCGGTTCTTGGATGTACACCCATTCTGGGATCGGGATATTCGTAAAGAGCCTGTCCATCAAAGGAATTAAGTCCGCACTGAAGCTTCGGGAAAAATGTAGTAACAAAGTCCATAAATACCTTGATACCTGCTTCGTGCATAATATTAACGAATTCCATAAATCCGTCAGGTGTTCCATATTTTCCCTGAACTGAGAAAAACCCTGTGATGTGATAAGGATGTCCCCCAATATGCTCCATTACAGGGAAAAGCTCAATAGCATTAAAGCCATGATCCTGAACATAAGATAAAATATCAAGAGCAAGCTCTTTGTAATCAGGAATATGATTCTGATGCCTTGCTGCAAAAGATTCTATATTTATCTCACAGATTGAAAGAGGATCGCTGTCTCTGTCAAATTTGGTTCTGTCTTTTATAAATGCTGCATCAGTCCACTTAAAGTCCTTAATTCCAACAACCTTAGATACAGTAAAGCCTTTATCTGCAAAAGCATATCCATAAGGATCGGGGCGCTTGAAAATGACGCCGCCCTTAGTTTTTATCTCGTACTGATAGCCTACGCCCTCATTTGCACCGGGAATAAAAATCTCAAAGACGCCGGACTGTTCAACTCTCTTCATCTGGTTGACTCTTCCGTCCCATTCGTTAAAATCACCGATAACGCTGACTCTTGCAGCATCAGGTGCCCATACAGCAAAGCTTGTACCTTCAATACCATTAATGGTTACAGGATGTGCACCGAGCTTCTCATAGATGTCATAATGAATTCCACTGTTGAACTTTATGAAGTCCTCCCTGTCCATCTGCGGCTCAAAATTATAGGCATCATAGATTTCCTTGATCTCACCATTATCAAGCTTTATCCTGTATTTATAATCGGTACCTTCCTTAATAGGTATCAGCGCTGCAAAAAAGCCTGCTTCATCTGCAAGCTCCATCTTATATGTTTTGCTGCCACCTGAAGGCACAATCGATATTTCTACTGCTGAAGGATAAAAGGTCTGAATAAGAAGATTGGAGCCTACTTTGTGGGCCCCCAAAATGCGATGAGGATCGTCTCCGTCAGAATAAATAATTTCTTCAATCTCCGGCCAATTCATAAGTTTATATAGCTTATTGTTCATCACATTTCCCTCCACATGGATAAATTTTCAAAATACTCTGACAAATATTATAGCACAAAAACCGCCGCAGGTAGTCGTTTTATCAAATGGTCCATTTTCTTGTTCCGGTAAAGCTCGGATATTATCAGCATTTAACAAGTTCAAATGCTTTGCCCGAGCTTTAAATCACCGAAAATGGACCATTTGTTAAAACTTACTGCAGTGGCTTTTGTGCTTTTAAAATGTCCATGTATTTAAATTTTTTCTTTGTTAACTTCCCTAGTAAATTTCCGATTTTTTTGATGTATACCTAATAACAATCTTGCTTTCTAGTGAATGGTTAATCTCCGGTTGTATTGGTTTCGGAGGATTCTTCTGTTGATGATTCAGTATTATCATTTGTGTTTTCTGGTTCATTTACACTTGTAGAATCCTCTTCGGATGATGTTGTATCATCTGCTGTGGTTTCTTCAGTAACTCTTATGTCATCAACTGAGAATCCAAAGTTGGTTTTGATGATGGAGTTTACTGTGTAGATGGTTGGGTTGTCGTCGACAAGGATGTAGTACTTGTTGATGGTATTGTTGTAGTCGCCAATCTTTATGATGTGACTTGAGCCGTCAGCAAGAGTAATTTCTACGGTTTCGGCAGGGGTGACAAGTCCAAAGTCGGCGAGGTCGCTGTAGTCTTCCGCAACCTGATCTGAGGTTATGGATTTAAGGGAGTTTAATTTGGTAGTGATTTTACTCTCATCAACATCGACTGTAGCATCTTCCTTAAGAGTCCAGGTTTCATCGCCATCTTTTTTAAGGGTGAATTCACCGTTAGTATTTGTTACGTGCATAGCTGTGATATCGGCATCATCACCGAGATTAAGAGCTGTGTATGTGGGTTCGCTCTCTTTTGCCGCTGCGTCTTTATTATATTTTTGAAGTCCGAAGTATCCACCTACAAATATTAATAATAAAACTATAAGAATTATTAACTGAAATTTTTGTTTTTTCATTTTATTTCCTTCTTCTGATGATCCAGACTGCAAGGCCTGCAAAGAATATTACAAGAACAAGTGCTGCAAAGCCTGCCATCATGAATATGCAATAGCTTCCTTTTATTGATAAGGGGGTTTCTGCATCCTTGGCAGGGATAGTAACCAGTTCCTTATCAAAGGTTACAAGGGCATTAATAGAATTAGCAAAAAGTCTTACGTTATTTCCCTGAACCATCTGATCAGCGCCTTCTGTGAACATGTCTCCTGATGTGTATATAACTGCTGTTGATGATCCGGAATCAAGTTCTTTTACAGCTTTAAGACCTATAATGTAAGGACCGTTCTCGCTCTTATCATCAGGATTAGTAATTGACTGAAGGTAAGCACTGTCAGAACTCTTAAGAAGCTCTGTAACAGTAACGTCATCTTTTGCAGTATAACTAATAGCCTGACAAAGAGGTGCAAAAACACTTCCAAATCCCTGTGATGTAATGGAGCTGGTAATAGTATCAGTTCCAAGTTCAGGTAAAATGTAATATGGATCAGAACCTGCTACATAGTTATTAGCATCTGCCTCAATAATCACACTGCCTTCTTCAAGGCTTGCACCATAGTAATCAAGGATCTTGCCAAAATTAGTAAGTTCTCCGTCTGTCTTATAGAAGGTGATTATAAGTGCATTTCCGCCATTATTAAGATAATCAATTACCTTGTTTGCTTCATCCTCGCTGTAATCTACAAGAGGTGTATTGAGAATAAGGAGCTTGCAGTCATCCGGTACCTTTTCACTTGTAAGAAGTGAAAGCTCTGAAACCTTTATATTGTCCTTATCCAGAACATCGCTGAATTTGGATGTAAATGAAATCTCATTGTGTCCTGTGATGCTGTAGGCGTTCATCATGTCATCATCGGAGAGGCATACATATTGAAGTGCATAAGTAAGCTCGCCCTCTGAGTCATAGCCTGTGATTGACTGCTGATAAGTCTGATAGTCCATTGTGGATTCGAACATATCATTATAATTGATAACCTTGCTTCTTCCGTTAGTCTCATTTACAACTATTACGCTTGAATAAGCAACAGAACTATCAGTGTAATTCTTTGCAAACTGAGGATTGAGAACAGGATCGATATACTTAAGGGAAATATGATCATTTAATGACGCATACTGCTTTAATATTTTCTCGACTGATTCATCCTTAGTCTTTGACTGGGCATCATCTTCCTGTGCAAAGAAATATAAAGTTATATCATCAGTAATCTCTTTTGCAATTTTCTCAGAGTCAGCTGTTAAGGAATAAAGGTTCTGAGGTGTAACATCTGCCTCTCTGATCTCATCAGGAATCTGGAGTGCTGCCATGTTTGCAGCTATAACTGCGGCAATAAGAACAATAACCGTTACAGTGCTGTATGCTGTAATACTGAAGTTCTTTTTCGAAACAGAATATCTTCTCTTCTGAATCAATTGCATAGTTAACACAAGGAAAAGCGCTGTTACAGATATAAAGTAAACAATTGATGTAACATCACAGTTACCTGTCATCATCTTTGCCATTCTTGTTGAAAAATCGATGGTAGATGCAAGAAGATCCTTTACAAAGGTTGACTGTAAGCTGTTATAAAAATTAGCACTAAGGTTACCAAGCAATATTACAAGTATTGATATTACTGCACAGATAAGCGGGTTATCTGAAAGGTTTGATATAAAAATGCAGATTGCAATAAGCATCACTCCATAAAGGAAGAAGCCCAGAATGCTTGTGTAGTTCCATAAAAGCGGCACATCTCCAAAAAGGTTAAGTACCGGAGGCATTGCGCAGATAAAAGCTACCGGTATAGCAAATATAGCTACAATTGCAAGAAACTTACCAAACACAATGCTTCCAACAGATACAGGAGCTGTAAGAATTAACTGATCTGTTTTATTTTTCCTCTCCTCTGAAAAAGCTCTCATACTAAGGATTGGAATAAGGAACATAAGTCCCCAGTAACCAAGGTTATACAGGCTTCCGTTTATATTGTTGGATAAGCCCATAAGGTTAAATATTGAAAAGAAAAGTGAAAACATAAAAATGACTGCAGCAATAAAGAGCGGTCCTATAAATGAATGAAGGTAGGATTTAAACTCCCTTTTAAATATAGCAAGCATTATTCCTCATCCTCCTTATTTTCAATTTCTTCCACATCCTCTGCAACTGCTTTAGATTTTTCTTCAGAAATAGTCTCTTCTGTTGTTGCTTCGGATTTTTCTTCACCAGACTCATTGTCAGCTTTTGAGTCGTCACTATGATTCTTAGCTTCTACTTCACTGTTACCAGTTGCCTCAAGGAATACATCCTCAAGAGTCTTCTTCTGAGTCTCCATAGAAAGTACAGGGAGGCCAACTCCTGCAAGAGCTCTTGCAATGTCAGCTCTGATGTCCTCAGATGAATTGTTGACGACTTCAACCACAACGCCGCCCTGAGCATCCTTTTCTTCCTCAATAGTAATTTCAGAAATTGAAGGCACACCTGCAAGGACGCCTTTTATCTGTGCATCCGTTCCAAGTATAGACATTCTGATATGCTCAGCTCCGCCAAACTTCTCCTCAAGCTCATCTGGAGTTCCCTGACAAACAAGCTTTCCATGAGAAATAATAAGTACGTCATCACATACTTCATTTACCTCAGACAAAATATGTGAGCTGAGAATTACGATGTGATCATCTCTAAGAGATCTTATAAGATTTCTAATTTCTATAATCTGCTGTGGATCAAGACCTACTGTGGGCTCGTCTAAGATGATAACCTCAGGAAAACCGATTAAAGCCTGAGCAAGGCCTACTCTCTGTCTGTAACCTTTAGACAGATTTCTTATCATGCGACCTTCATATTCTCCAAGCATGGTAAGGCTCATAATTTTAGCAATCTGGTCTCTTCTTTCCTTTTTGGGTACCTTTTTAAGATCTGCTACGAAATAAAGATATTCGGATACTGTCATATCCATATAAAGAGGCGGAAGCTCAGGAAGGTATCCGATACATTTTTTTGCTTCCTCCGGTTCCTTTACAATATCATGTCCATCAATAGTTACTGTTCCCCCATTGGCAGCAATATATCCTGTCATGATATTCATGGTTGTTGATTTACCTGCACCGTTTGGTCCAAGAAAACCGTAAATCTTACCCTTTTCAAGAGTAAATGATAAATGATCTACTGCTTTGTGATTGCCATAGCTTTTCACAATATCCTTGACTTCAATCAAAGTAATTACCTCCCTTTAGCGTTCTTAACGCAAAAAAATCTGTGCATGTATGATAATCGCTTATCTCTATGCACAGACTTTAGTTTACTACTGTATTAAATTTAATTTGTGACTTAATTTGCAAGAAATTGTGAAAAAAATGTGTTTTTACTGTTTACCTGTTGATCCAAAGCCGCCGGCACCGCGTTCTGATTCCCTAAGCTCATCAACAACTTCAAACTCCACCTCAAGATAGGGCTGAATGATGATCTGAGCAACTCGCTCATTAGGAGTAATGGTGCGCTCAACATCAGAATCGTTATGAACGGCAACGATTATCTCACCGCGATAATCAGAATCAACAACACCAACGCAGTTTGCAGGGCGAAGGCCTTCCTTAGTTGCTATACCGCTTCTTGCATAGATGCCACCAAAATAACCATCCGGGATTTCCATAGCAAGTCCGGTTCCTATCTTTGCTGTTGTGTGAGGAGCGATCTTTGTATCCTCCTTCACATTTGCATAAAGGTCATATCCCGCAGCTGCAAGACTTCCTCTTCCGGGTAATGTAGCTTCACTGTCAAGCTTTTTGATTTTAACTAACACTTTTCATACTCTCCTTTATAATAAAGTTCTTCTTTGTAATTTATTCTCGCGCCAAAGCTCAATCATACAAAATCACTGATTAGCAGATTTTCATCAATAAGGCTGCAATACATAGGCAGTACATGCAGGGATATCAAGTCCTCCGCCAAAATCTATTGTCTCACCGGTGATAAGATCATGAGCTCTTCCGGCTCTGGCATTAAAGTCAATATGAACAGGATTATCATCTGCATTAACAGCTATCATAACTCTGTCACCATCAGTTTCACGCTCAATAATGCAATATTTATTCTGAAGCACCAGCTGCTTCATATCACCGTACTGCAGAGCCTTGCTTTCCTTCTTTGCCTTATACAGCGCAGCAATAACATCTGTAAGCTCATTCCACAAAGGTTCATCAAAGCATGCCCTAAGAGCCGGATCACCCTCTGACTTGTGAGCCTTTGCTCCCCACTCTGAGCCGTAGTAGACAGTAGGAATCCCGGGCATTCCAAACATCATTGCATAAATCAGCGGTAGATGTCTCTCATTATTGAGATTACTTGCTATTCTTGAAACATCATGATTATCTACAAACGAAAGCAGGTGCTCACCTCTGTACATGCACCAGTTCTCAGGCCCAAACTGCCTGAGAAGCGAGTGGACAATCTCAAACATATTCATGGTATTAAAGCTTGAAAAAAGCCCCTTGTAGCATTCATAGTTTGTAGCACTATGGCATAGCTCAGGTCCCATAACCTTGTGGTAATCGCCGCCAATCATTTCGCCCACAAGGAAAAAGTCCTCTTTTCTTGCAAGCATGGAGCCTCTAAGTCTCTTTATAAAATTCTGTTCAAGACAATATGCCACATCAAGTCTTAAACCGTCTATATCATATTCATCTATCCAGCTGTTTGCAGCATCAAGAAGGTAATTAACCACATCCTCATTCCACAGATTCAGCTTAACAAGATCGTAGTTACCTTCCCAGCCTTCATAGTAAAGGCCGTCATTATAACCGTTATTGCCATCGAAGTTGATGTGAAACCAATCCTTGTACTCACTGTCCCATCTTTTTTGAAGTACATCCTGAAATCCAAAAAAGCCGCGGCCCACATGATTAAATACTCCGTCAAGAATGACCTTTATGCCTTCCTTATGAAGCTTATCGCAGACCTTCTTGAAATCCTTGTTGGTGCCAAGACGAACATCAATCTTTTTGTAATCCCTTGTATTATAGCCATGGGTATCTGACTCAAATACAGGGTTAAAAAGAACTGCACCTACACCCAGCTTCTTAAGGTGCGGTATCCAGTCAATAACCTTCAATATCCTGTGCTCCTGTTTGCCATCATTCTCAAACGGTGCACCGCAAAATCCCAAGGGATAGATTTGATAAAAACCAGTTTCGTAAGCCCACATATAAAATTCCCCTCATAAAAAATGTAAGTAAATATTGATAAACGAATTACTCCGTTTCTTCGAAACTCTCGCAATTCTACAACTCATTATATCAGTTTTCTCTACGACTTATGCCAAGTTTTTCACTTTTGGGTCTGGTATTTCTTCTAAACTTATCTGCTGATGCCTTTTTGTGCTTTGCACCTTTACCTGCATCAGAGAAAAATCCGCCCTTCTTTCCATCCTTTGAGAAGAATTTCTTCTTACCATCCTTATCGGATGAGAAGCCTCTTCCTCTGCCTGCGCGATCCTTATCTCCAAAGAATCCCTTTCCATCACGTCTTCTGTCTCCGGTTCTCTTGCCATCGCGATAGGAATGACCTCTTCTCGGAACCTTGAAATCAATCTCTGCAGGTGCCTTACCCATTTTAAGCTTTAAAAGACCGGCAGCAAGCTGCTCTGCTGTATATTCACCCTCATCGATTTTCTTTTGAACGAAATCGTAAGCATCGCCAACCTCGTTATTCTCGATAAGGTCTATAACCTCGGAGAATACCTTTCTTGCCTTCGCTCTCTGTACCTCTTTAACAGAAGGAATATCGTTCTCTTCAATCTTTGTATGACAGATTCTCTCAATTTCACGAAGCTTATACATCTCTCTGGGAGTTACAAGTGTATAAGACTTACCGCTTTTTCCTGCTCTTCCTGTTCTTCCGATTCTGTGAACATAATATTCTGTATCTTCAGGAATATCGTAGTTGAATACAGCAGTAACTCCGCTAACGTCGATTCCTCTTGCAGCTACGTCTGTTGCAATAAGGAAATCAGCCTGACCGAATCTGAAAATATTCATAACAGTATCTCTCTGATACTGTGAAAGATCACCGTGAAGTCCTTCAGCTCTAAAGCCCTTCTTTTTAAGACTGGATGTAAGCTCATCAACTCTTTTCTTGGTATTACAGAAAATAAGGCTTCTTTTTGGCTGATTGTATTCAATAAGTCTTGTAAGCGCTTCCTCTTTGTAAACTTGAGGAATCACATAATAGCTCTGCTCAATAGCCTTAACTGTGATCTCCTTGGGAGTCATACGGATGTACTCAGCATCATGCTGATACTTTTTGGTAATCTGTAAAATAGGTTCGGGCATTGTAGCTGAGAAAAGTGCTGTCTGTCTCTCCTCAGGCATACCCTCAAGGATGGTCTCGATATCATCCCTAAAGCCCATATCCAGCATTTCGTCTGCTTCATCAAGAACAAGAATCTTTACATCCTTCATCTTCATGGTGTGACGTCTCATGTGGTCCATTACACGACCGGGAGTACCTACAACAATCTGAACACCTGATGAAAGTGCTCTTATCTGTCTTGAAATATCCTGACCACCGTATACAGCAAGAACCTTAATTCCGTGCATGTATTTACCAAAGCTTCTAAGGTCATCTGCAGCCTGCATGGCAAGCTCTCTTGTAGGGCAGAGAATTACTGCCTGAAGATGCTTCGATTCAGGATTTATGCTCTGAAGTGTGGGAATACCGAAGGCAGCAGTTTTTCCTGTACCTGTCTGTGCCTGACCAATAAGGTCTGTTCCTCTCATCATTACAGGAATAGCGGCAGCCTGGATAGGTGACATGTACTCAAAGCCCATCTCTGTAACTGCGCGAAGGACTCTCTCGTCAATTCCTTCTGCCTCATCATATCTGATGCGGTTATCCTTCTTTTCCTCTTCTTCCATTACGTCTTTTAAAATATCTGACATTCTTACCTCTTTCTAAAAATTAAAAAATGGAGGACAACATTTAAATAATAAATGCTGTCCCCCACTAGCATTAACATAAATTACATTGCTCCGCTCATCACGTCTTTATTCTTAATTAGATAATCAACAAGCGAAACTATAGTGAGCACAAGTGCTATATACATTATTATCGTTGTTACTACCTGTAACTGTGCGATATTGGCAATCATAAGGATTACCATGATCATCTGAAAAGTTGTTTTAAACTTACCCCAGTAGCTTGCGGCTATAACCCTTCCCTTTTCAACTGCTATCAGTCTGAAGCCGCTTATTATAAATTCTCTTGCAATAATTACCACTACTATCCATGAAGGAATTCTGCCAAGCTCTATAAGGCAGATCATAGCGCTGCAAACAAGAAGCTTGTCCGCAAGAGGATCCATAAATTTTCCAAAATCCGTTACAAGATTATATTTTCTTGCGATTTTTCCATCAGCCAAATCTGTAAGTGATGCAACTACGAAAATCGTAAGAGCTATCCATTTATCAGCTTCGCCAAATATTGGTACAAGTAAAAATACTACAAAAAATGGAATAAGTAAAACTCTAAATACAGTAAGTTTATTCGGCAAATTCATCCTGGTTCCCCTCCACAATAAGTTCCCCAACCAGATCGTAATCGTTGGAACCTGTTATTTTTACTTCTACAAACTGTCCGCTCATGAGATCATACGGAACATCCATTATAAAAATATATCCATCTACATCAGGCGCATCCATAAAGGTACGTCCAACATAAGTATAACCGTATTCATCCTCATCGTCATCAGTTATTCTGCCTTCAATAACAACAGAAACTGTCTGACCTACACGATTTCTTGCAGCTTCAAATACGATTTCCTGCTGAAGCTCCATTATCTCATCACGGCGCTTTTCTTTAATATCTTCATCAATCTGATCAGGCATCTCGCCTGCAACAGTATCCTCTTCCTGAGAGTATGTAAAACATCCAAGCCTGTCAAATCGCATCTCTTTAACAAACTGAAGAGTTTCCTCATGATCCTCATCAAGCTCGCCAGGGAATCCTGCGATAAGAGTAGTTCTTATACAGATGTCAGGAATTCTTTCTCTGATATATTTAATTCTTTCAGTAATTTCAGCCCTGTTGGTCTTTCTTCCCATCATGCGAAGAACATGATCAGAACCGCTCTGAATAGGAATATCGAGATAATTGCAGATCTTTGGTTCACTGGCGATTGTATCGATCATCTCGTCAGTAATCTCTTCGGGATAACAATACATAAGCCTTATCCAATTGATTCCCTCAACCTTGCAAAGCTCTTTAAGAAGTTCCGGAAGCTTTTTCTCACCGTAAAGATCAACTCCGTAAAGTGTCGTCTCCTGAGCAACAAGTATAAGCTCTGAAACACCCTTATCTGCCAGTGCTTTTGCTTCAGCTACAAGCTCCTCCATAGGAACTGAGCGATATCTTCCTCTGACCTTTGGAATTACACAATAGGTACAGTTCTTATTGCAGCCCTCTGCAATCTTTAGATAATTGAACTGGCCGCCGGTAGTCTGAATTCTTTTTCTGTTTCCAACAGGCTTTTTATCAAGGCTATCCAGATATTCTTTTTCAGACAGAGACTTTTGAGAATCGGCATTTTCTTCAAGAACAGAATCCAAAGCTTCTATAATATGCTCAATTGAAGCTGTACCAATAATTCTGTCCACCTCAGGAATTTCCTCAAGAACTTCATCCCTGTATCTCTCTGCAAGGCATCCTGTTACAATAAGCGCCTTGTACTGTCCTGAAGTACGATACTTAGCAAGATCAATAATAGTATTGATACTTTCTTCCTTAGCATCACCAATAAAGCAGCATGTGTTTACCACTGCTGCTTCAGCGATTTCTTCGTCATCTGTGAATTCATGACCTCTGCTGGATAACATTCCGAGCATAACCTCGGAATCCACACGGTTTTTATCACATCCAAGTGATACAAATAAGATTTTCATAGATTATAATCTATTACTCCTCTGTAGTGATTTCTTCGTTATCCTCGATGAGAGCAGCCTTCTCTTCATCAGAAAGAATACGAAGCTTGTCATCGTTAAGCTCGTCAACAGCGATTGAAAGGAATTTCTCCTTATCCTTAACCTTTACCATAGGCTCATCACCTGCAATAAGCTGTCTTGCTCTCTTTGCAGTAGCCATAACGATTGAGTATCTTGAGCTGATAATAGGCTCATTTCCTTCCTCAACGTCCTTGTTTACTACCTTCATTAAATCTACGTATGACGGATGTATCATGTTTTTCCTCCATAAAATATCTTAGGTTTTATTATAGCTTATTTTAGTTCTGAAAGCTGCTCTCTGATGCTCTGAATAAATTCCTCATTGCGATCAGGTGTATAGTGAGCTGCCTGTATGATTTCATGCATTGTGGTAACGCATGTATCAAGATCATCATTGATTATTATATTATCATATTCGTCAATACCCTGTCCCTCTTCTTTTGCTCGAAGAAGTCTTCCGTGTATGACATCCTCTGTCTCTGTTCCTCTTCCGATAAGCCTTCTCTTAAGCTCCTCAACAGTAGGCGGCATTACAAAGAGTAAAAGTGCCTTGGGGAATTTCTTCTTTATCTGAAGTGCTCCCTGAATCTCGATCTCAAGGATTACATCTTTTCCCTGATCCAGCTTCTCTTCAACGAAGGTCTTGGGCGTACCGTAATAATTGCCAACGTAATTAGCATATTCAACAAGTCCATCCTCTGCGATAAGCTTCTCGAATTCCTCTTTTGTTACAAAAAAGTACTCTTTTCCATGTGTCTCACCGGGCCTGGGATTCCTGGTAGTAGCTGATACTGACAAAGCATAATTATCATACTTCTGTAAAAGAGCCTTCATCAGTGTGCCTTTTCCTGCTCCTGAAAAACCCGAAACAACAACAATAATACCTTTTTTATTCATCAAAATACCACACTTCCTTATACGGATCTGCTTTTACCCGCAATAGAGCTGATAATACCACAAAACTACAGGTAATGACAAGCATTTATTCAATATTCTGAATCTGCTCACGGACTTTTTCGACATCGGTCTTTAAGGATATTCCGCGATCAGAAATTTCAAGGTCAGTTGACTTGGAAAGAATTGTATTTGATTCTCTGTTCATCTCCTGTGCAAGGAAATCAAGCTTTCTTCCGATTCCGTCCTTGTCATCGCCCTTATTAAGCTCATCCTTCATGGCTTTGATATGACTGCGAAGTCTGACAAGCTCCTCATCAACAGATACCTTATCTGCGTAAAGTGTAACCTCCATAATAAGTCTGTTCTCATCAACAGCTTTATCTTCAAGAAGCTCCTTAACCTTATCGCGAAGTCTGTTTCTGTATTCATCAATAATGATAGGTGATCTTTCAGTTATGAATTCTACGCTGTCCATCATATTGGAAAGCTTCTCTTCCAGATCCTGACGGAGGAACTCACCCTCTCTTGATCTGGATGCCGCGAACTCTTCGCCTGCGCCGTCAACTGTCTTCTTAAGAGACTCCCACATCTCATCTTCATTGGGCTCAACATCTTCCATACTGAAAACATCGGGATATTTTGATAATGTTGATACTCTGATATCATTATCAATTCCAAAATCCTCTGCCATCTGCTTTAAATATGTAAGATACTCTCCGGCGATAGCTTTGTTGTACTTAACCTTTGAATCGGTTTCTGAAAAATCTTCATAGGATATGAAAACATCAACCTTACCACGCTTAATGAATTTCTTAAGCTCATTTCTGATCTTGGATTCCAAAGCATTGAATTTCTTTGGCATCTTGATATTGATATCAAGATATCGGTTATTAACCGACTTCATCTCAACTGTAAATTTGTGCTTCTCATCTGCTACTTCACAGCGTCCGTAGCCTGTCATACTGCAAACCATAAACCCTCCTAAATATCCAAATGTTTTTTGCTATAAAAATACATTCCGGATATTTCTATTTTTAACTACATTTTTAATAGAAATATCTTATTTAATGATATGTGACAACGCAGTATTAGTCAATGTTTTAGCTATTTTTAATACACAATTTAATGAATATTACTCTACTTCCTTCAAAGCCGATATATCCGTTCCGATAACCATGGAATAATTGGTGTAGTAAACCACAAATCCGGGCTTTGCTCCTCCCGGTTTTTTGACATCTTTTCTCTTAAGATAATCAATCTCTACCTTGTCCTGCTCTCTACCCTTTGAGTAATAGGCAGCCAGAGCTGCAGCTTCTTCAAACGCTCTGTCCGGCACTTCCCGTCCCTCTGTTATAAGAACCACATGGGATCCGGGAATTTTCTTTGCATGAAACCACCAGTCACCACCATTAGCCACCTTAAAAGTAAGCTCATCATTCTGATAGTTGTTCTTACCCACATAGATGTGGAATCCGTCACTGCTGATATAGTGAAAAGGCTTACTCTTGGATTTCTGTGAACGGTTCTGTTTTCCGTTTTTACCTTTTCCGCTTATTCTGTCGGCTGCACTTCCCTTAATGTAGCCGCCTTCAATAAGCTCCCTTCTGATATCCGTAAGATCCTCTTCCTGCCTTGCAATATCCAGAGCTGCAGAAATTGATTCAAGATGAGATACAGTATCGGAAACCTCCTTCATCTGAACCTCTAAAGCCTCAGCTGTACGCTTCATCTTTGTGTATTTATCAAAATACTTCTTAGCGTTCTGCGCTATTGTAAGGGTTGGATCAAGTGTGATCTTAACATCTTTTCCTGTGTTGTAATCATTAACGGTAATAGATGTAGCCTCAGGCTCAGCGCTATAGCCATAAACCGTAAGAAGCTCGCCGTATACTCTGTATTTATCCTTTTTCTCAGTGTCCTTAAGCTGATTTGTCTGTAAATCCAGTGTTCTGATATTTCTCTCAAGAACAGTACTTACAACCTTTCTAAGATCAGCAGACTTTTGTCTAATTCTTGTAACTGCATTTTTTTCTGAATAAAAATGTGTGAGCAGCTCTGAAATATCATCAAATTCCCTATAATCAGAATCATCACCGCTATGATACATAGTAAGAGAAATTGCGGCGTATTCCTTGGGCTTATCGTTTATATAAATAAGCTCCGGCGTGAACTTGCCATCCTTTACAAGTCCCATTACCTCATCAAACGCTGACCACAGCTTTTCGCATTCGTCATTTTCGAGAGCAATTGCTGATTTATCGGCGTCAACTCCGGCTCTGAAGCATATTTCCTGTGAAATAACAGGCGAAAGTCCCGTAAAGCTACCATAAAACGCCTTAAAAACAGGCTGTCCTTTGGATGAAATAAGTCCCATAAATTCATCCCTTGAGCATTCAAGAGGATTTAATTTACTTTGGGTATCCGGAACAAAATATTCTCTTCCCGGCAAAACCTCTCTAACAGAGCTTACACTTGAGGGAATGTGCTTTATTGCATCAATTATCCTGTTGTCCTCGTCAACAAAAATTATATTGCTGTATTTTCCCATGAGCTCTATAAGAAGAGTCTTATGCCTTAAATCTCCCATTTCATCCAGATGCTCAATTTCAATTCTTATAATTCTCTCAAGAGATGGCTGATCAATAGAGATTATCTTGCCATTTTGAATATGCTTTCTTAAAAGCATGCAAAAATTAGGCGCAGTCATGGGGCTCTGTTTATTCTCATCTGTCAGATAAACAAGAGGCAGCGATGCATCAGAAGACATGAAAAGTCTCCTCTGACCACCGCCGTTTTCAACAGCCTTTCTGACAGTGATAAGAAGCTCGTCCTTCTCTGTCTGTGCAATTTTATATAGTCTGCCGCCAATAAGCTCAGCCTTTAAATCTCTCACAATATTGGCAACAGTTAAGCCATCAAATGCCATATTAAACCTTCCTGTAAAAATATAAAGCCAAATTACTACAAATTACATGATGTGAACCTTCTTAAGCAACCTTATCATGCTTGTGCCCTTCGGAAATGAAACAAGTTCATTCTCGGTGACAGCTTTTGTTTTTACCATCATCACTGCATATACCAATACCGCTGCAAAAATAGCAAAAAGCACAGCTGCCAGATTCACAAAATAATCGCTTTTCAGAATAAATCTAATCAAAAATTCAAACAGCTCATAAACTCCAAATGCCACTCCGCCCATAACCACAGCTGATATTCCGGGAAGCAGATAAAGCTTTTTATAATTCTGATGTACGTCAAGGGATCTGCCTATGGCAAAACCATTTAGAATGCACATCATTAGTGAGTAAATTATTGTAACTATAGCCAGAGATTTATTCCCAAGGTCTGTATAAAGCAGTAGCAAAACAAGGACTACTGTCTGTACAGCCAGCGCAATTGCTGCGTTTATAACAGGAATATTCACTCTTCCAATGCCCTGCAAAATTGCATTGCTGACAGTAGATAGCGAATAAAAAACTACAGTAATTGCAAGAAACTGCATCAAAACTCCCGCTTCATGCAGCGTAGACTTCTGCGGAAAGAGAAGCATAAGTATAGGCTCAGAAAGTGCAAATAGTCCTGCTGCAGAAGGTATAGCTATCATCATTACTATTCTGTTTACCTTAGCCACTAGCTCAGCTGTACCATCGTAATTTTTTTGAGCATAATAGGTAGATATGCTGGGCATAATAGTAGCTGCGGCAGCTGATGCTATCCTTATAGGAAAATTTGTTATCACAACCGCTTTACTTGAATATACTCCAAATCTTGTAATGACCTCATTGTGCGGAAGTCCCTTTGTGCCGGTCATTATCTTAGAAAAGAGTGTCTGATTAAGTGATGTTGATAACTGATAAATAAACGTACTGAAGATAAAAGGTGTAACAAACATAATAATCATGAGAAAAATCTCTTTATAGGTCATATCCTCATGATGGTCATGGATAACCTTCCTTTTAATAAAATCCCTGTTTATGTTGTAAACAAGGAACATGAAAAGAAGCGCAATAACCACACCGGATCCGGTTCCCAGAGCGCTTCCTATTGCACCGTACATGGCTCTTGTTGACTCATCATAGCCCTTTGAAAGTGCAAATCTTACAAGAAAATATGCTCCGCCAACAGAAACAACTGCATTCAGGATCTGCTCTGCAAGCTGAGATACACTTGTAGGAATCATTGTCCTGTGGGCCTGAAAATAGCCTCTCAAAACTCCAAGAGGACCAAATATAAAAATTATAGGTGCAAATACACGAACAACAGGAATTGAATATCCGTCAAGGAAAAGAGGGGCCCCAAAGAAAACAAAAAGACTTCCCAACCCTCCCATTACGCACACATAAAGAAGCGCACAGTGAAAAATTCGCTGTGCGTTGCGATACTCGTGAACAGCCAGCTTCTGGGAAATGATCTTACTCATTGCAGAAGGAATGCTATAGGACGAAATAAGCAATACAATATTATAAATGTTGTAAGCGCTGCTGTAATAACCGTTACCCTCATCTCCTATGATTCCGGTCAGAGGGCCGCGATATAACAGACCAATTACGCTACAAATTAAACCGGCTGATGCAAGGATTCCTCCCTGCACCAGCATACTTTTCTTTTTACTCATAATAAATTAAGGTCTAAGCCAATCGTACATCTCCTGATATTTGGAAGCTGATACCTTCCAAGAGAAATTGGCAGCCATCGCTCTATCAATCATCTTATTCCACTCACGCTTGTTATCGTAGAATACACGCTCTGCTTCGCGCACAGTATGCATCATTTCATGAGCGTTGTAATTAAGGAATCCGAAGCCTGTGCCCTTACTCTCGAACTGATTGTAGGGTTCAACAGTATCTGTAAGTCCTCCTGTCTGTCTGACAATCGGAATAGTTCCGTATCTGAGTGCCATAAGCTGTGAAAGTCCGCAGGGCTCAAACAGTGACGGCATAAGGAAGGCATCGGATGCTGCATAAATCTTATGTGACAAAGGATTTGAGTAATAGATATTAGCGGAAATCTTGTCACTGTATTTCCATGCAAAATGACGGAACATATTCTCGTACTGCTCTTCACCTGTACCGAGAACAACCACCTGAATGGCATCCTGACAAAGCTCATCAAGAACATAGGCGATAAGGTCAAAGCCCTTTTGATCGGTAAGACGTGAAATTATACCGATCATCATGATCTTATCATCCTCAGGAAGGCCAAGCTCTCTCTGAAGTGCTCTCTTGTTCTTAGACTTTTCTTTCCTGAAGTTAATCGCATTGTAAGGATGATCAAGGAATTTATCCGTCTCAGGATTAAATTCGCCATAATCGATACCATTTACAATACCTCTAAGATCGTTGGTACGTGCTCTTAAAAGGCCGTCAAGACCTTCTCCGTAAAATTCGGTCTTGATCTCTTCAGCATAGGTGCTGCTTACAGTTGTGATGGCATCGGCATATACGATACCTCCCTTCAAAAGATTGGCATCCTTGTAGTAGCCAAGCTTATCCGGTGTGAAATAATAATCAGGAAGTCCTGTAATATCCTGAACATCCTTTGCGTCCCACTTACCCTGGAACTTAAGATTGTGGATTGTCATTATTGACTTAATACCACGGAAAAATTCATTACCCTGGAATCTCTCCTTGAGATATACAGGAATAAGTCCTGTCTGCCAGTCATGACAGTGAATTATATCCGGTCTAAAGCCAATTACAGGAAGAATTGAAAGTGAAGCTTTGCTGAAGAACGCAAATTTTTCAATCTCCCAAAGTACATCTCCGCCATAGGGAGCCATACCGCTAAAGAAGTATTCGTTATCAATAAAATAATACTTAATGCCTTCTACTTCGGCATAGAAAATTCCAACATATTCACTTTTCCAGTGAAAATCCATGTAAAAGTTGGAGACATACTCAAGCTTATCCTTCATCTCCTGTGACATACATGAGTATTTGGGAAGAACAACACGTACGTCAAAGTATCTGGGATCAAGCTCCTTTGGAAGTGAACCTACAACATCAGCGAGTCCTCCTGTTTTAATAAAAGGTACACCTTCAGATGCTACAAATAAAATGTTCTTCATGCGAAGCCTCCATTTTTAGTCATTATTTTCCTGATATTTTGCTGACTGCATAGCAATCAATTCTTCATCACTGAAGTAGTCGATCTTCATTGCCTTCTTTACATCGCTGAGAGTCTGTGCAGCTCTCTCCTCGGCAACCTCAGATCCCTTTTTAAGAACATCATAAACGTAAGGAATGTCCTTCTGGAACTCTTCTCTGCGCTTTCTGATGGGCTCAAGCTCAGCCTGAAGAACGTTGTTAAGGAACTTCTTAACCTTAACATCACCAAGACCGCCTCTCTGATAATGAGCCTTCATCTCATCAAGATTAGCATAATCAGGAGCAAACTCAGCAAAATGCTCATCTCTTGCAAAAGCTGTAAGATAAATGAATACAGGATTATTTTCAACTTCACCCGGATCCTCAACTCTTAAGTGATTGGGATCGGTGAACATGCTCATAACCTTTTTCTTTATGGATTCCGGAGACTCTGAAAGGTAGATGCAGTTACCGATAGATTTACTCATCTTAGCCTGTCCGTCTGTACCGGGAAGTCTGAGACATGCCTTATTATCAGGCAAAAGAATCTTCGGCTCTACAAGAGCTTCGCCATAAATTGAATTGAACTTATGCACAATCTCTCTGCACTGCTCTATCATAGGCTCCTGATCCTCACCTACAGGAACAGTTGTTGCCTTAAAAGCAGTAATATCCGCAGCCTGGCTGATAGGATATGTAAAAAATCCTACAGGAATGCTTGCTTTAAAATCACGCATCTGGATTTCAGATTTTACTGTGGGATTTCTCTGAAGTCTTGCTACTGTAACAAGATTCATGTAATAGAAAGAAAGCTCAGTGAGTTCAGGTATCTGTGACTGCACAAACAAAGTGCTCTTTGCAGGATCAAGTCCAACCGCAAGATAATCAAGAGCAACCTCAATTATATTCTGTCTTACCTTTTCGGGATTCTCCGCATTATCTGTAAGAGCCTGTGCATCAGCGATCATGATGAAAATATCATCAAACTCTCCTGAGTTCTGCAGCTCAACCCTTCTTCTCAGTGATCCGACATAATGACCAATGTGAAGCTTACCTGTCGGACGGTCGCCGGTCAATATTACTTTAGACATAACTTTTTCCATCTCCTTAATGATTTACTAAAATATTATACCACGAAATCTCATGGTTTTTTAATAGAAAGTGCAAACTGTTCCCTACTAACTGCAGCAAGAACATTTGACATATTAGGAGTCTGTCCAAGGACCCCATATTCCTGATGAATAGGCACTACCCCAAAGCCCATTGGCTTCCCGCCTATTCTGTTTTGCATATAGTCACCGATTTTTGTACAAACACTGTTCATAACAGCATCACGGATTCCCCATTCCGTAAGCTTAGCAAGCATCTGATCAGTGGTTGCAAGCTCCTGAAGTATTCTTGCCTGTGAAATTGTTCCGCCGGCCAAAACCGTGTGGAGCGAAAGAACTTCTCGCCTTCCATCGGCAGTCCAGGTGTGTGTATCCATAATTCCTGCCGCAAGTCTTATAAGTTTTGAACAGTTACCTACAAGCAGGAAATTTTCCATTCCTATGGCAGCGGCCATATCTATGGCATTTCCTATATAATTACGGCACCTGATACAATGAGTCATCGAAATATGTACCGCTTCCTGAACATATTTATGCCCGGCATTTCCCGGTACAGCAATTATATTTCTGATTCCCCTGTCATATTGATCCTCAAGAGAATTGGCAATTTCAATAAGAATCTCGTTTTGAGATGTAGGCACAATATTTCCGCCACTTCCAAGGATCATATTCTGTTGCGGTGAATTATTAAACGCTACAGTAGAAACCTTTATCATCAAAAGCGGCATAACATCTGCGAATCGTACCACATCAGCTACCGCCTGGAAAATTACATTTCTTGCATCTTTATCGATTGCTGCATAAGCCATAAGACCTATTTCATTAGTTTCAGCAAGTCTCAAAATTCCATCCATACCATCAAGGTAAAGATTTATGTATTGAGGTTTTATGTAAACTCTTTCGGGAATTTCAGCTAGTTTTCTAACTCTCTCAACGCTCACGTGAATTTCCGCAGCATTCATAAGCCCCTGAACTCTGGAACCATTAAGTACAACAGCATATTCACGAATAGCAGTATTCTCAGGGTGAGGAATAAATCTAATGGGAACATCTACGATCCTTCCATCATCCCTTTGAAATTCAACACTTTCATAAGTAATACGAAGAAGCAATGCTGCAGCCGCAGCTTTTGCGGCAATTGCAGCTAATGCACCGCCGGATAGGCCAAGACCATTTGAAAAAACGTTATCGTTTTTTTGAACAACATCTACGTTTCCCAAAAAGCGTTCCTCCTTACTTTTTCTATATAGATCAAGTATATCATATTCACGATATCTCGTGTTTTCTTTCATATAGTCTTTAATAAAATTTACAAAATCTCGTTTTTTGTTATTTTTAATTTCGAGTTATTTTATACTTAGTTTATGTTTTGTCCATATTCTGTACAAATTTTCCACGTATCATGAATGTAACAGGAGTTAGAACTTCTGACTCCCCCAACAAAACTTTTTTCATACCGGGTTGTCTGGTTCCCCACCGGACAACCCCTCCTCCCAAAATTCCGAACACGAAAGTGTTCTTTTTTTTATGGCCTTAAATGGTATAAAAATGAGACACACCTTTCGGCATGTCTCTTCAAAATTCAATTTAGTTATATCTCATCTGCTTTTCAACCATTCTGATGAATTCATTATTATTTCTGGTCTTAGCAAACATATTTATGCACTGATCAACAGCTTCGTCAGCCTTCATTCCGTTAAAGCCCTTTCTGAGGGTATTAACAGCTGCAAGCTCATCAGGCTTAAGGAGAAGATCCTCTCTTCTTGTGCTGGACTTGGCAATGTTGATTGCAGGGAATATTCTCTTTTCCTGCATCTTTCTGTCAAGAACCATTTCCATGTTACCTGTACCCTTGAATTCCTCGTAGATAACATCATCCATCTTAGAGCCTGTCTCAATAAGTGCAGTTGCAAGGATTGTAAGGCTTCCGCCCTCCTTCATATTTCTCGCAGCACCAAAGAATCTCTTAGGCATATGAAGAGCTGCGGGATCAAGACCACCTGAAAGTGTTCTTCCTGACGGAGGAACAACGATGTTATAGGCTCTTGTAAGTCTTGTGATTGAATCAAGGAGAATCATTACGTCCTTATTGTGCTCAACAAGGCGCTTAGCCCTCTCGATAACCATCTCGGATACTCTCTTGTGGTGCTCAGGAAGCTCATCGAATGTAGAATAGATAACCTCTACATTAGGGCCTTCAATGCACTCCTTGATATCCGTAACTTCCTCAGGACGCTCATCGATAAGAAGAATGATAAGATGAATGTCAGGATTGTTTCTCTTTACTGACATTGCAACATCCTTAAGGAGTGTTGTTTTACCGGCTTTAGGAGGTGATACGATCATACCACGCTGGCCCTTACCGATAGGTGAAATGAGGTCCATGATTCTCATAGCAATTGAAGATCCGGGATACTCAAGAACAATCTGTCTGTTAGGGAAAATTGGAGTCATATTCTCAAAATTCCAACGCCCCATTGCGATTTCGGGCTTGTATCCGTTTATTGTATTGAGCTGAAGAAGTGCTCCGAATTTATCGCTTTCTTTCTTCTGACGACTGATACCTGCAAGAATATCACCAGTTTTAAGGTTATACTTTCTGATCATAGCAGGCGCTACATAAACATCATTTTCACCGGGAAGGAAGTTTTCACAGCGGATAAATCCAAATCCATCCTGCATAACCTCGAGAATACCGTTTGCAGGAATACCATTTGCAAGCTCTTCCTCTGAAACGCCGTCATCCTTCTTGGTATTTTCTTTCTCTTCAGCCTTAGCCTCTACAGGCTTCTTAGCTTCCGGAGCCTTATGCTCATCGCGGTCTTCGCGTTCAGCAGGCTTTGCTTCAGACTTAGCTGATGAATCTGTAGTTATAACAATCTTCTTTTTAACAGTCTTAGCAGCAGTCTTTCTTGGCTTTTCTGCAGGAGCCTCCGCTTCTTTCTTTTCAGCTGCTTCGCTGGCTTTCTTTTCAGCAATTTCAAGCAGAGCATCGATAAGCTCTGATTTTTTCATAGTTGTGACGCTTTTAACACCATTCTGCTTTGCAAGGTCTCTTAAGGACGCAAGTGTAAGTGTCTCTAATTTCTCTCTCAAACTAATTACCCTTTCTTTTTATAAAACAAATTAACTAATTTTTTCAAACCATATCAATGTGGAAATTAAAACGGAACAATAGAATATAGTCTACTGACTAAAGACACAATACATCATAAAAAGAATAAATGCAACAAAAAAATGAAAATATAAGAAATTATTCAGAATTAGATTTACCGCCGTCAATCATAATACCGATGGCTTCCATGGCAACCTCGTAAAGTGTAGCCATCTGTTTGGCACCCTCATCATCCATCTCCGCAAGCTTATTATACTGCGCAGTGAAATAATTTTTGGCCTGTACTACAGTAGCATTACTGATAACTCTGCCATTACTCATAATGGTACCGGTCTCGGAATTGTACTTACCTGTAGCACTCTTCTTTTGAGCATCACCCATTCCCATGGACTGAGCCAGCGAATGAATAAGAGCTTCTCTACCTTTATTATCAGACATAATCTTTTCCCCTCGTTAGATTATATTTGTATTAAGCCGGAAGTCACCATAAGATGACTTTCCGGCATATACTTCAAAAATATCAGCTCTTTACAACTTCCTTAATGGATTCGGCAAGACCTGCAACACCTGCAATATTGCTAGGTACAATAATCTTTGTAGCCTGACCGTTAGCAGCCTTTTCAAATGCCTCAAGGCTCTTGATGGTAAGAACAGACTCATCTGCTCCGGCTTCCTTAAGCATCATAATACCGTCAGCGTTAGCCTTCTGTACGTTTCTGATAGCTTCAGCCTGACCTTCAGCTTCTCTGATCTGCTTTTCCTTCATAGCTTCAGCCTGAAGAATTGTAGCCTGCTTATCAGCCTCTGCCTGAAGGATCTTACTCTGCTTTTCACCTTCTGCTACAGTTATAGCTGACTGCTTCTCACCTTCTGCGAAAAGAATCTTTTCTCTCTTTTCACGCTCTGCCTTCATCTGCTTCTCCATGGCATCACGAATCTGCTCCGGAGGATTGATGTTTTTAAGCTCAACACGAGTAATTTTGATACCCCAGGGATCAGTAGCGATATCAAGTGCATCCTGCATCTGAGCGTTGATCTGATCACGGCTGGTAAGTGTCTCATCAAGTGTAAGTGATCCAATTACGTTACGAAGTGTTGTTGCTGTAAGATTTTCAATAGCACCGATAGGATTGCGAACACCGTATGCATAAGCCTTGGGGTCCGAAATACGGAAGAATACAATTGAATCAATCTGCATTGTTACGTTATCCTGAGTGATAACGGGCTGAGGCGGGAAATCACAATACTGCTCTTTAAGATCCACTTTTCTTGCAACCTTATCAATAAAAGGAATCATAAAGTGAAGACCGACATCCCATGTCTCCTTGTACGCACCAAGACGCTCAACAATAAATGAATGAGCCTGAGGAACAATCTTGATGTTCATGGCAATCAGAACAAGAATAAGAATAATAGCAATAAAATATGGCATACCTTTTCCTCCTAAAATTATTCTTTATTTACAAATAATTTATTTCCCTCAACTCTTTGAATGACAACTGTTTCCCCAACTGCTATATTTTCGCCATCATTCACACTTCTGGCATTCCATGTAGTTCCATCCATCTGGACAGTTCCGGTTTCAGAAGTATTATCTATTGCCGCAGTCACCTTAACTTTTCTGCCAACCACTGCATCAATGTTAGTTTTAGATATCTTACTATTAAGATACTTCATTGAAAGCGGTCTTACAAGCAAAAGTGATGCTATTGAAACAAGAATAAACACAACTATCTGAAGAGGGACCGATGCACTGCAAATAGCAAGAATAAATGCTGCAAATGCACCTAAAGCAAACCATATTGTAGATAGTCCAAGTGTGAAAATCTCAATCACAGCCAGCACTATCGTAGCCAAAAGCCAAAACGTCTGCGGGTTTAAATTAAATAAGCTGTTATACATACGGTTCACTCCTCCCCTTAATAGTTATTAAGAAATCTCGTTTACGTAAATCTGAACACGGCTCTGAATAATATCAGCAACCTCTGCAGCTGACTTCTGACCACTGAAATATGCTGCAGCTTCTTCTTTTATTATCTTATTAACTTCTTCGTTGTAGTTACCTACCTGATCAATGGATCCGAGATAATCGATAAGCTCCTGAACCTCATCCTTTGTCATAGGATCAATGATAATCTCGCTGTCACCGATGTAATAAGTATCGTCATATTCTACTTCCTTACCGTTTTCATCGGTATAAGTAGGCTTTTTCTGAGCTGCCTCAGCAAGCTCATTTATTCTCTTCATACTTACAGGCCATGCTGTATCGATATTTTTCTGGTAATCATCTGTAAGGAAATATCTTACAAATTCCCAACAACCATCCTTAACCTTTGAGTTACTGCTGATTGTAAGCTGAAGGTTCGGGAATATAGCAGCACCGGTTCCGTTCTCTGAAGGGAATCCGATAGGAACGATATCTTTTCCGTAAACACCCTTCTCCTCATAATTGATATCGGAGAAACTGCTTATGCTAAGTCTTGATGCAAGTGCTTTTCCTTCTCTCCAGAATGAAGAAGTATCAGCAAAATACTCATCATCCTCAAGCTCCTCAGGGAATTCATTTGCAAATTCCAAAAGGTGAATAAATGCATCTGAATTATAGCTGCAGGTAAGAGTAGACCAGTCAATAAACTGAGAACCTGTAAGGCTCAGAGCCATCTCAAAGAGATCATCTCTTCCAAGAGCACCGAATACATTCTTATAATTTACATTCTTATCTTTGATAAGCTTCTCAAGATCGGCAATTGTCCATGTAGTCTTATCTCCTACATATTCCTTTGCTGTCATGACAGTTTCCACGTAGAAGCTGGGAATCAGCTTGTACATTTTTCCGTCTGTCTTGAATGCTTCCATTACAGTATCAAGATACTCATTCTTAGAGATTTCCTCGTCCTTATTAAAGTAATCGGACATATCAAGGAACAGTCCCTTTGAAATATAACTATCAACAGGCATATCTGTATCAAGGACAAGGATATCCGGGATATTACCTGAAACTATATCAGTATTTAATCTGCTTGAACCGCCAGAATAATTATCATCGGTATCATATTTTGAGTAATCTGAAATTACGATTCTGTACTCATCGTTTTCTTTGTTGAACTTAACAACGTGGCTTCTTACATCATAATCAATATAGTTACAGCCAAGTACGATTGTCTTTTTATCCTTAACCTCTTTAGGATCAACCTTGTTAAGTACAGCAAGAGTATAGGACTCATCTGTAGGAAGCAGGCAATAAAGATCCTTTTCATTTATAGCAGCAAATGAGTAAAGACCATAAATACTGATGTCGGAGTCAACGTAGTTCATAATCATTTTAGGCTCAGCATCGCCAACATTGTATGAAAATACACCTTCTCCGTTTGCAAGTAAAACATCACAACCAATACCTGCTGCAATATTGTACTCATATGCAGGAATTGTGGAGCCCTCAAGATGATTAAGCTTTGCGCCATCGAAATCTAAAGTATAGAACTCCATATTTGTTTCAGTGTTCAGTGTAGCAAGAGCTCCTCCGTCATTCTTTGCATACAAAGCAAAATAATTGCCATTAGAAGAATCGAAATCTTCGCCACAATCAACATCCTTTACAAAGCTGCCATTTTCACTGCTGTAGATATGTATTCCGTTGGAATCCGAAATGGCAACTCCCTTATCTGTAGCTACAAAAGAAGTGATGTAAAAATATGAATCCTCTGATTCCTCAGCATTTATCTTCTCTCTGAAAACTTCTGTTCCATCGCTTGAGTACTTTACGAGATAATATTCTTCTGTACCCATTGCCATGGAACCGCCAATCATTCCACTGTCATCGGTAAAGAACATTTCACCGTCACCGGCATCCTCGAAAGTGCCTTCATCTAATTCTATAACTTCATCATCGCCTTCACCGGGTGTATCAGGTGTGTCCGGTGTATCTGCTGAATCATCAGTATCATCAGTATCATCAGCAGCTTCAGCATCGGAAGCTTCTGTAGGCTCAGCTTCTCCGGAATCGCCACTGCCCTCTGAATCCTCTACACCAAATAAGGAAACAGGGCCATCTGTTTCACCACCTGGAAGAATGTTTCCGCCATATCCGGATTCAATTGTATAAATTGATCCGTCGGGACTTACGGCTACCTGATTTACGCTTGTATAATCGCCACCTGCTATTGAAACCTTTTCAATACCGGTACCGTCGCTATTCATCATGAAAACCATGGTTGAAACATCATTACCGCCATAATAATTGCCGGCAGCATAAATCTTGTCACCGAATGTGCCAATGTAGTTTATTGAATTTGCATCTATGTCACTGCCAAGATTAATATCATTTTCCTTGTAAACATAGTCCTTAACGTTGTGAGTTGCCTCACTTGCATCACTTGATGCTTCCTTTTTCTTACCGCAGCCTGCTGCAGATACAAGCATAATTGCAGCCAGCGATACGCTAAGTACACGCTTCAGATAGAATTTTTTCATAAATAACCTCCATAATGAGAATCGATAAATTGTTAAAAATGTTTCCATTTATCGTTATGATATTTGACTCTGGATTCCATATCATATTTCCAGTCAAGGAATCCCGTCCATATCTGACCGGCTCTCCATTTCCGGTGTCTGTAGCTTTGAACTACCATAATAGCAATCATAATAAATGATACTATTCCGCAAATAAACTGAATGAGAAGCATATATGCGAGAATATTTTCATAAGCTCTCGCATTGTTCTCCCAGTACGGATAAATAATAGGCTTAATCTGCATTGCTCTTTTGTTAAAAGAACCAAGAACATCAATGAGATTCTTATTCTCATATCGTGCAGAATTATCAACTACTTCAACAATATTTGTATTAAGACTCAGCTTCTTAATAAGAAAATCCTTAGCGTAATTATCTACAGGATTAGGCATAACCACCTCCATGCAGATAATACCTTTGCTCTCGGTATTAAGATCCGATTCGCCGTTAGCATCCTCTTCATCATCCTTCTTTTTCACAGTAATACTGCCAATAGTATTATCTGTAGCAAGTACAGATGAATCGATGGTTCCATAGGTAGCAAGTGACTGATATGAAAGATAGATTGTAGGAAAGTTCAGTCCTGCCTGCTTAACAAATTTACCGGAATCTCGTTTTACAACTCCAGCAATATAATGAGGCACGCCCTTTATCATGACCTGCATTCCAACAATATCCACAGATCCAAAAAGCTGCCATGCCAGGTCTTCATCAAGCATTACATAATCCGTCATAAGTGAATCTGAATTGATATAATTACCTGACAGAATCTTCATCGGATGAAACTGGAAAAAATCACCGCCTATGCCTACCGCAAAAGCATCTACACTACGCTTATCTCTGGTTACGGTAACGCTTCCCATTGCACTGTAGCAGTCATTCCAGACAGCGTCACCGGTCTGTTTACTTGCAGAACCATCCTGGTAACCATCAGCAATAATACCTTTATTTATATTGTATTCATATTCCTGTATTTTATCAGCGCTTACATTGGCATCCTCTGAAAATATCAGACTAACCTGTCCGCATCTTATATCATTGGACCATCTTGATCCTTCATTCTGATCATAAATACTATCCGCAATATGCTCCTTAACCACATTCAGTACACCGATAGTTATGATCAATAAAAGTACAATAACTACATATATGATCTGCGATAATCGCAGATGTTTTATCCTGTCCTTTAATCCATTTAAAAATTTACTCATTGTTATTAGCCAGTCTCACCTGATCTCCTGAATTAACAAGACTTGTTGTTGTGGTAATTACATATTCGTCACCCTCAAGACTTCCGCTAATAGCTGCTGTAGTATCATCTGATGCAAGGACTTCAACATCAACTCTGGAAGCGATATATCTGTTTCCAAGAGGTGAGGACTTAGACTTAACCACAAGAATGAATTTACCGTTCTGATCCTCACGAACAGCGCCTGCAGGAATTGTAAGGTCATAATTGTTGGACTTCTCACCAATCTGAAGACTTACAGACTGACCATTTTGAACCTCAGGGCTCTCTATAGAAAATGTAAGTACTTTCTTTGTATTAGGATTCTGAGAATCTGCTTTAATTGACTTAAGTGTTGCTTTGAAGTTGGTGTAATACCATGCGTTCTGAGGCTCAGCAATATCACCTACCTTAAGTCCCTTTGCCTGATCCACGGTAACGGAGAAGCTCATAACCATATCCTTACCGTCAACCTGAATTACAGCGACCTCGTTGTCTGCACTGGTAGATTCTCCTGCCTTAAGCTCAAGCTTTGTGATTGTACCTGCAACAGGAGCTTCAATCTTACCACCTGTGGACTCAGCCTTAAGCTTCTCAACAGTTTCTTTCTGTTCCTCTATATCATCTCTCTGATTGCAGAGCTCAATTTCCTTGCTGATCTCTGTAAGTAGCTCTGTACGCTCAGTTGTAGCTCTTTCAAGTTCAAGGGCAGTCTTATTCTTTGTATCCTGAAGGCTTGCCATTTCTCTCTGATAATCACTGTCAACCTGACCTGCCTGGGTGGTCATCTGTGATACATCTTTTGTGTTACTTGCCTGCTGAATAGAAAGCCTGCTCTTTTCCTCGTTTAGTGCATCGAGCATCTGATCCGCAGCCCAGTATTCAGTATTATATTTTTCATATTTTTTTGATCCGGATTTTTCTTTATCACGCAAATCCTTAGCATGATCCTTTGTATCCTGTGCATCAGATATCTGCTCCTCAATCTGAGCCAGTCTGTAGGTAATCTCAGCATCCTCATACTGAGGTGTAGCTTCATCATAGTTATACTGTGCAGAAGTATAGGACTGTGCCTGAGACTGCTCATCAATTGTAGCCTGAGCAGCTTCGTCTGCAGCCTTTGCAGCATCATATCTGTCACTGGCAGCCTTGAGCTTTGCCTGATAATCATCAAAGGTAAGAGTAACACCGCTTCTGATTCTGGTAATTGATGTATCATCAATATCACCTGAGAAAAGCGCTGACTCATAGGTCTGAGTCATCTCCTCAAGCTTGGATTCAGCCTCTGTAAGCTCCGTAGATTCCTTGTCCTCAAGATAATAAATAATATCGCCCTTATCTACATGGGAACCCTCTGTAACCGCAACGCTCTTAATAACTCTTTCCTGAGAGACCTTAACATTATAAGGATCTGATGCTTCAACCGTTCCAGTTCCCCTGATCATAGGAGAAATATTACCCTCCTGAACCTGCTGAATTGCAACCTCCGGCAATGAAAAATTCATTATGGTATTTGAAAAGAATGTGAGCAAAAGAAGGATTACAAGAAACGCTATTGTAATATCCTTGATAATATCCTTTCTGCTCTTTTTATTGCCGGTTGTACTAACTGCTTCTGACATACCTCTTCCTCTTCCTTTAAAACTTTATAAATATATTTAGATAATTATCCCTTTAATCCGCCCTGATATGAGATACCTTCAACCAGATATTCTTCACCATACAGGAAAATCAATAACGGCGGTACAAGATATATAACTGCTACTGCGAAAGCCAGACTTATCTCACCTGCGTTTATCTTTGACAAGAATACCGAAAGCGGATGAAGCTCATCATTCGATAAAAGAATAAGTGGCTGCTCTACCATGTTCCAGTAATCGATAAATACCAGAATCGCTATGGATATAAGGCCGCTCTTACAAAGTGGCATGCAGATTTTAGAGAAAATCTGCCACTCTCCGGCACCGTCAATAGATGCCGCTTCCATAACCTCCGTGGGTATTCTTCTTATGAATTTCGTCAAAAGAAATACCGCAAAGGGTGAGAAAAATCCTGGGAGCAAAATCGCCCACCTTGTATCAAGTATTCCCAGCCATTGTGAAACCAGGTAATTTGGAACCAGTGTTACCTGATAAGGCATCAGCATCAAAATTATATAAATGAAAAATATGACTTCTCTTACTCTTCCCTGATATCTTGCAAAGCCGTATGAGGCAAGCATTGCAATCATCAGCTGAACTCCAACGATTGGAACTACATAAAGTACACTGTTCCAAAACTTCACCAGATATTCAGGTGATTTAAAAAGCACTGCATAATACTGGCTAAAGGAAACAATATCAGGTATAAACTTCAGGTTTACGGTTTTAGATATGAAAACCTTTCCGCCATTTTCGGTAGTTTTAAATACTGCTCCATAATTGGCACTTATCTCAGAGGAACTCATAAATGAATTCGTGATGGTAAGAATTATGGGTGTCAGGAAAAGTATTGCAAATATTGCCGCTATTATGGTACCGATAATCAGACCATATTTCGTTATTCTCTTTTTTCTATGCGCCTTTCTGATCGCTCTTTCATAAAAGACCGTTTCAGATTTTGGCTTTCTTATTTCAGCCATTTATTAGCCTTCTATATCCCTTCCATATCGGTCTTCTGTAATAAACATAATAAACATTAGTATTACTACCACTATTGCCATCATTATGGCCGATGCCGACAGCTTCTGATAATCCACAGAAGCAAAGGTATTATTCATAAAGTGCTGCATCATATAAAGGGTCTGATAGGGATAATCTCCTGTAAGCAGATAAACCTCTCTAAATACCTTAAACGAATTTATCAGCGACATTATGGTTACAAACAAAATTGTGGATGAGAGATATCTCATCTTTATAGACCAGAAAATCTGTCTCTCAGTGGCACTTTCCAGTCTTGCAACCTCCATCAGATCCTTAGGGACACTTGAAAGGGCTGCCATGAACAGAATCATGTTATAGCCAAGATTCTTCCATAAAAACAAAATAACAACTACTATCTGCGCCTTATCGGATTTAAGCCAGTCAATCTTAGAGGGACCGCCCATCATAAGATAGACCTGATTTATCAGGCCGTTGTAATCAAACAGAACCTGCCATATAAGTACAATTGATGCGATAGGAACCATCATAGGGCTTAGGAAAAAGCTTCTGAACTGGCTCTTGAAGGGAATACCGGATTCCATAACTACGGCAAGAAACAGTGATAAAACAACTGCCAGCGGCACAGCTACAGCAGAAAACATAAGTGTATTGCTTGCCGCCTGTCTGAATGCATTGTTATTAAATACTCTTACGAAATTTGAAAATCCAACAAATTCCTTCTGAATAGGGTTATTTACAAGCGAATAAAAAACAACCACCAGGAAAGGAACCACAAAAAATGTGAGAACTCCGGCAAGAGAAGGGCTAAGGAACATCCAGGAAACAAAGGTCTCCCTTATCTTCTTTCTTGTTGATTTCTTCTGAAGATGCTCCTTTAGATTTACCTTCTTTTTAGGCGCTGCAGTCTGTCCTGCAGCATTTCGCCTGAGCATTCTATTTAATTTTTCGCCGTTATCCTTAACCTTATCAAGGATTTTAAGCTTCTTTTCCATATATACTCACTAAAATTTTAATTTTTAAAGCTATGAATCGGTGCAGGAATTCTTCCGCCTCTGTCTACAAAGGCAGCACAGTCAAACTTATTTACAGGCATAATGGGACCAAATCCGAGAAGTCCGCCAAAATCAACAGTGTCTCCCACAGTCTTTCCGATAACAGGTATAAGTCTTACTGCAGTAGTCTTCTGGTTGATCATACCAATTGCCATCTCATCCGCAATAATACCTGCCAGTGTGGTAGCCTTGGTATCTCCGGGAATTGCTATCATATCAAGTCCAACAGAGCAAACACAGGTCATTGCCTCAAGCTTCTCAAGTGTAAGGGCACCGGCATTAACTGCATTGATCATTCCCTGATCTTCACTTACAGGAATAAATGCACCGGAAAGTCCACCCACATAAGATGAAGCCATTGCTCCGCCCTTCTTAACCTGATCATTAAGTAAAGCAAGAGCTGCTGTTGTTCCGGGCGCACCTGCATGCTCGACACCAATCTCATGCAGAATATCTGCAACACTGTCACCGATTGCCGGTGTTGGCGCAAGAGAAAGATCCACAATACCAAAGGGAACTCCAAGTCTCTCTGACGCTTCTTTAGCCACAAGCTGACCAACTCTTGTTACTTTGAAGGCAGTCTTTTTGATAGTCTCGCAAAGAACTTCAAAGTTCTCGCCTCTAACCTTTTCAAGAGCTGTCTTTACTACGCCGGGTCCACTGACACCAACGTTAATAATCCTGTCTGCCTCTGTTACTCCATGAAATGCACCGGCCATAAAAGGATTATCATCAGGGGCATTGCAGAAAATTACAAGCTTTGTGCAGCCCGAGCTGTCAGTATCCTTTGTTTTTTCAGCTGTTTCAATAATAATATCACCAAGAAGTCTTATTGCATCCATATTAATGCCGGTCTTGGTCGAACCAACATTAACTGATGAACACACAACATCTGTAGATGAAAGTGCTTCGGGAATAGACTCAATAAGAAGCTTATCTGCTGTAGTCATGCCCTTACTTACAAGAGCGCTGTATCCACCAAGGAAATTGATTCCTACATCCTTTGCTGCTCTGTCCAGAGTCTTTGCAATGGTTACGAAATCAGAAGGTGTCTTACACGCAGAAGCACCGATGAGGGCAATTGGCGTAACAGAAATTCGCTTATTTACAATCGGTATACCGAATTCTTTTGAAATCTCCTCACCGGTTTTAACCAGATCCTTTGCGCTTTCATGAATCTTATTATAGATTTTTTCATTAAGTGCATTTAAATCTGTATCTATGCAGTCAAAGAGGCTGATGCCCATTGTAATGGTGCGGACATCCAGATTCTCTTTTTCAATCATCTCATTAGTTTCTGATACTTCGCTAATATTTATCATGATATCTCCTTTAGATTCTGTGCATTGAGTCAAAGATTTCTTCTCTCTGACATTTAACTACAACACCGATATCACTTCCAATATTTTCCAATGAATCAGAAAGATCATTAAAAGCCACTTTACTTCCGGATACATCTACAATCATCATCATGTTGAAATATCCTGATACGATTGTCTGAGAAATATCAAGAATGTTTACATCATTATCAGCAAGGTATGTACATACTTTTGCAATGATTCCTACGGTATCTTTTCCTACTACAGTAATGATAATTTTGTTCATAAGACACTTTTCTCCTCTAAAATTCCAATACCTGTGACAATTCATTTCTGGCAGCAACCATAATAGGGAAATCACTGCCATGATATGGGTTATTGCCCATTTCTATTTCAACCCTTACTGTCTCGTAAGCCAGTTCGGGAAGATTATTTTCTTTACTCAGGTGTCCGAGAATTATTCCTTTTAGATTATCATGCAGGATTCTGCAAAGAAGCTCCCCACTTTTCTCATTGGACAAATGTCCTCTTTCCCCGAGAATTCTCTTTTTCAAATAATATGGATAAGGTCCTGTCTGAAGCATTCTTACATCATGATTAGCTTCTATAAGTACTGCATCAAGTCCCTGAAGGCAATCTACTGTATATTCGTTATAACAGCCAAGGTCTGTTGCTATTGCCATCCTGCTTTTGCCACAGCTGATCCTGTAGCCTACAGGCTCTAATGCATCATGCATTATGGTCATTGGATTGATGGTAAGATCCTTTACAGATAATTTCTTATCTGCCTTGATCTCATGAAAATCAGCGTTATCCATTTCTCTTTTTTTATCGCTGATTCTTATGCCCTCAATTGTTCCCTTTGTGGCATATACAGGAATTTCATATTTCTTAAGAATCGTATGAAGGCCATTTATGTGATCCGAATGTTCATGCGTCACAAAAATTGCATCTATATCAGCCAGAGATAAATCCAGCTTGCTAAGACCTTCCTCTATTCTTTTCTTACTGCATCCTGTATCAACCAGGATATGTGTCGTATCGGATCCAACATATATACTGTTTCCGCTACTTCCACTGGACAGACTAGTCAGTCTCATTAGTTAAATCTCCGTTTTAAATATTATCGATAAACTGTGAAAAAAATGTGTTTATTGTATGAAGAAAGAGTTATTTCCAATAAACTTCAATTTTGTCACCCTCATGAATAGCCTGCATATAGTCAGGTGTACCTCCGTTAAGTGTAGTAACGATTGACCTTCCATTGGGCTTACTGAGGTCAAAATCTATTACATCAAATATATCTACAAAGATATAATCTGATTTACCGTGAAGAGTTATGGGCTCATTATTTACAACTACATGAAGATCCCTGGTAATTACTCTTTTTGAAGGAGCAGGTGCAGGCTTCTCTCTTTCTTCTCCACCTGAAATACTATAACTGCCATCTTCATTTTCTTCAACTTCCAAATCTGCATCGGCATCATAAGAAGACTCTTCATTCTCCTGCTCAATAGCCACCATGTCTGCATCCGGGAAGTTCTGGTAGTATTCAAGCACAGCATCCTTACCACTCTTGAATTCAACCTTGAAGTTCTCATATACAGGAGTATCCATACCTGCAATTTCATTATTTACGGTTATTACGGTATCCTCTGTAAGCTCAATATCAAGAAGCCTTGCTATCTGCTCAGCTGTCTCATAATCAAGTATTTTGATTTCATCACCGGATTTGATATTGTAATAGCCGGTCTGAGGCTCACCGTTTACTTCAGCGGTTCTCGGTACATCAATGCTCTTACCGTCAACGGTAATATTGAAGGTGCCTTTAAATTCATTGACGTCCGCAAGCTCGCTTCTGCCGGGCTTTCCTACTGTCGAACTCTGAACCTCAATAATATCATTTGCATGAATCTTGGTATGTATGTCAGCAGGTGATCCGTTAAGAGTGATAACAGCAGATTCACCGGGCTCACCTCTTACCATTCTCTCCTGTCCGTTAACTGAGAATCTAAGTTCTTCACCACGCTTGGGGAAAAGATCCTCATTGGGGAAATCAGCCTGCATAGCGGCATCAACAATGGCAAGCTTACCATTGTCATAAATCTTTGTCTGCTGTCCGTTAAAGGAAACAAATACAAAGTTATTGGACTGCTCATAGAAGCTTACACAAATACCGAGAGGTGTTACCATAAGTGAGTCGCGCTCAACCTCAGAATTTTCCTCAAGGAATTTGATATTTTTCATTACTTCCTCACCGCGAAGTGCAACACGTTCCTCCGGAATTTTCATTTCCTTGGCAAGGGCCTTGGTATATCCGGGAACACATCCGCCTCCGCCAACGACAAAGACAGCACTTACAGGCTTGTTGCCGTTAAGCTGCTTTATCTGCTGAGTAACCATCTTGCTCATCTTTTCAACAAGAGGCTTTATCATCTTTGCTATTTCCTTAGAAGAAATAGTCTTCTCAAGTCCCATGATATCTATGTATTTAACCTGTTCCATGTGGCTTGCATCAATTTTTATCTGATCTGCCGTATTAAAGTCTACAAGGCAGTGCTGGGCGATAATCTCTGTAATTGAATCACCGGCAATGGGAAGCATTCCGTATGAAGTAATTGTTCCATCATCGGTGATACAGATATCCGATGTACCTGCACCTACATCTACAAGGGCAAGATTAAGCATTCTAAATTGCGGAGGAATAGCAACCATCATAGCAGCTATAGGCTCCAGAGTCATATTTGCTACCTTAAGATCAGCTCTCTCACATGCCTTATAAAGTCCATCCACACAGTCATCAGGAAGGAATGTAGCTATAAGGTCAAGTGCAACTCTTCCGGCATTATGGCCCTCAAGATTGGCAATCTGGTAATCATCCAGATAATAATGCATTACAGAATATCCAACCAGATAAAACTTCATGTCCGACTGGTTCTGCTGTAAGAACTCCTGGTATGCCTTTTCAACCGCCTTGGATTCGAGGTTATAAATCTCTTCCTGCGTAAGCTCGCGATTGTCTGTGTATTCCTCTTCGAAATTAGTCTTTACGGTACGAAGTACACGACCAGCGGCAGCTATACATACATCAGTAAGATGTATCTGAGTTTTCTCCTCAAGTGCTTCCTTTACTTCTCTGATGGTAGCTCCAACCTTACCGATATCGTGGATCTGTCCGTCAAGCATGGCTCTGGTCTCATGCTTTCTGACAGTCTGAGCCATTACATTAAAGGTATTATCCTGCATATAGCCGACAGTACCCACAACGCTCCTTGTTCCGATATCCAGTCCGAATACCACCTTCTGTTCAGATTGTTCACTCATCGTAGCCATTAGTTTTCCCCCAGCTTTAAATCTATACAGCGATGCATCCCTTCTACATCGCCGCTGTTATCTATTACAAAATCAGCATGCTGTCTGAATTCCTCATCTGACAGCTGACCCTTTAAAATATCATCGATCTTTTTATCGCTATAACCTCTTGAAGCTTTAAGCCTCTGTCTTCTTACCTCTTCGTCAGCATATACATACCACATCTCATCAACTATTTTATCGTAGCCGTTTTCGATAAGAAGTGCTGCCTCTATGAAAAGATAATCGAGCGTATTCTTTTTTCTCTCTTCCTCTATCTGATCAAAAATAAATCTGTTCACTGCCGGATGCAGAATATCATTTACCTTGGACAGAAGTCCTTCATCAGAAAAGATCATCGACGCCATTTTTGCCTTATCAATCTCGCCGTTAACATCCAGAACCTCCGTCGATAAAAGCGAAACTATCGGTTCATAACAGGGCTGACCTTTTAGCTTAATATCATTGGCAACCTTGTCTGACAAAATAATCCTGCAATTGCAGTTTTTTTCAATATAATCAAGTACTGTACTCTTTCCGGCACCCACGCCGCCGGTGACACCAATTACCTTCATAATCATTTAGCCTCGAACCAGTCAGTACCAACATGGCAGTCTACATCAAGCGGAACCGCCAGATTTGCTGCATTTGCCATTTCTTCCTCAAGGATAGCTTTAATCTGCGCTTCCTCAGACTTAAGTGTCTCAATTAAAAGTTCATCATGTATCTGAAGTATCATTCTGGATTCAAGCTTCTCATCCATGATTCTTCTGTAAACACGAATCATTGCAAGCTTCATAATATCTGCAGCCGTTCCCTGTATGGGAGCATTCATGGCAACTCTTTCACCAAATTGCCTCTGCATGAAATTACCGGATTTAAGCTCAGGCATGGGTCTTCGTCTTCCATAAAGCGTAGTGGCAAAGCCCTTTTCCTTAGCATCTGAAATTGCTTTATCCTGATAGCCTTTCACACCGGGATATGTTGCAAGATATTCCTCCATGTATTTCTTGGCATCAGCTCTTGATATATTAAGGTCTTCGCTCAATCCAAAGGCACTGATTCCATAGACGATACCAAAGTTTACAGCCTTGGCATTTCTTCTCTGAATATCGGTAACTTCATCAAAGGGTGTATGGAAAACCTTTGACGCTGTAATCCTGTGAATATCCCTGCCTTCATGATAAGCATCTATCAGTCCCTGATCCTCAGACATATGGGCCAGTATTCTAAGCTCGATCTGTGAGTAATCCGCATCGGCAAAAACATAGCCTTCCTTAGGAACGAATACTTTTCGTATGGCTCTTCCAAGCTCGGTTCGCATGGGAATGTTCTGAAGATTAGGCTCTGTTGAGCTAATTCTTCCGGTGGCTGTTATAGTCTGATTAAAGTTGGTATGAATTCTCTCATCATCCTCAATATAAGCAGCAAGACCATCTGCATAAGTGCTCTTAAGCTTGGTTAATCCTCTGTATTCCAAAATATCAGCAATGATAGGATTCTCCGGAGCAAGCTTCTCAAGGACATCTGCAGCGGTTGAATAACCAGTCTTAGTCTTCTTGCCACCCTTTAGTCCCATTTTCTCAAAGAGTATCTCTCCGAGCTGCTTAGGTGAATTGATATTAAACTCTTCACCTGCAGCGGTATGAATATTCTTCTCAAGTTCAGCGATTCTGCCTGTCAGTCTCTCACCATAGGCAGCAAGCTCTTCTCTCTTAACAAGAATTCCCTCTCTCTCCATATCGTAAAGTATGTAAGTAAGAGGCATTTCAATATCATAGAAAAGAGAAAGCATTTCTGTCTCTTCAAGCTTTTTCTCGATTACAGGAGCGCTCTTATAGGCTACATAAGAAATATAGCCGGCATACTCTTTTCTTTCATCTATTTCAGCGTCGGCCATACTCTTTTTACCAAAAATCTGAGTCTTAGATCTGATGGGCAGTTGAATGTGTTCTCCTGCAACATCCTCAGGACTGTAGTCATTCTTCAAAGGATTAAGCAGATATGCTCCAATCAGCACATCAAAGCATCCACGCTCATTTCTTTTGTAATTCTCTACTTCATAGGGCTTAAAGAAGGGATAGGCATGCTTAATATCAAAGAATGAAAGTCTTACATCCTTAGACATTGAGGAAAGCTCCTGGCCTATAAGCTCTGCATTTATACTGCTTCCTTCAAGATAAAAAGCCTTTTTATCATCAAAACAAACGGCTATTCCGATAAATTCATCTTCAGCCAGAATGCCTATTCCAACAAATCTATCCTGCTTGCCTGCAGCATATTCACGGGCACCTGCAAATATTTCTTTTGCTTTTGCCTCATCACTTACAAGTTCAAATTCAATATCTGATTTTGTCTGTGTTACATCATTCTCAAATTTGCCAAGGAGATTTCTGAAGTTCAGCCTCTTGAACATCTCATAGGCATCTCGTGTGAAAATATCATGAAGCTCAGCATTCTCAAAGCTGTAATCAAACTCAGCATTTACATTTATTGTAGCAAGGACCTTGCTCAGATCACATAGATCTCTGTTGTTTGCAAGGGATTCCTTAATAGCCTTTTTTGTAATGTTTTCAAGATTATTATAAATATTCTCAATTGAACCATATTCTGCCATAAGTCCCATGGCAGTCTTCTCGCCGACCTTGGGAACTCCGGGGATATTGTCCGAAGAGTCGCCCATAAGCGCCTTAAGCTCAATAAATTGAAGAGGTGTAACGCCGTAAAGCTTCTTAACATCCTCTGCAAAATAGTTCTCTATCTCAGTACCACCGGCCTTAGTCTTGGGAATTCTGATGCAAATATGCTCAGAAGCTATCTGAAGAAGGTCTCTGTCTCCCGAAACAAGACGAACCTCCATACCCTGAGCTTCACCTCTTTTAGCAAGAGTTCCCAATATATCATCAGCCTCAAGTCCCGCTTTTTCCATGCGACAAATACCCATGGTATCAAGAACCTCTTTCATAAGAGGCACCTGAGATCTGAGTTCTTCGGGCATAGGCTTTCTAGTACCCTTGTATTCTTTAAAAATCTCATGTCTGAATGTGGGAGCATGAACGTCGAAGGCGACTGTAAGATAATCCGGCTTCTCCTCATCGATCAGCTTAAACATCATGTTAAGGAAACCATAAACAGCACCTGTATGAATTCCCTCTGCGTTTGTCAAATCCGGAAGTCCGTAAAACGCTCTGTTTAATATGCTGTGTCCGTCAATTAAAAGTAATTTTTTCCCCATTTTCCCAACCAACTTTTTATTCAAAGGATAAACGCCAACGCTATGGCAACAACAATTTCAATAACAACAAGCACCTGTAAAAAGAATGCTGTTTTAATAAGTCTTTTTCTGGTACCAAGTCTCTGATAAGCTCTGTTCATAACAAGCTCAAGTTCATGGCTCAAATTAAAATTAGTACCATCCTCCAGGCTTTGAGTACCTGTCTCAACAAGAAACTGTATCGTAAGCTCTTCTTTACAGCTCTTGCAGCTCTCTATATGTCCCAAAAAGATCTCCAGCGCCCGAACATCAAGCTCGTCGTCCAGAAATCCCGGTATCATTCTCTGAAATTCCTTACAATCCATGGTATCCTCTGTGTGCCATCAAGGCTTCACCCCAATATATTGTATGAACATAATACTACCGAGCATACTTATAACCAATATATAGAATACACTAAAATGTCCAAAGCTACAACCGTGAAAGCTTATTAATGTACGCCGGTTGGCGTGCCAAAGGGGACGGTTCTAAATGGCACATATTTTTGTGCCATTTAGAACCGTCCCCTTTGGCATGCCAGAACCGCTACCCTTTAGCAGGATTACGGTTTAGCGAATCACTTTCCCGTCTTGAATTTTGTTATCTTTGACCATTTGCCGTATCTGTAGCCTTTTGCAGACTTGTTGTATGCTCTTACTCTTGAATAATAAGTTGTATTTTTATTAAGCCCCGTAACCTTTCCGCTCTTTTTGTTCTTTCCTGAAACCATTACAGACTTAACATTGTTTTTGAATTTCTTGTCAGTAGCAACCTGAATCTCGTAGCCCTTGCAATTCTTTGATGTCTTTTTCCAGAAAATCGTGCAGCCGTTGCCCTTCTTCTTAGCCTTGATACCGGAAATTTTAGCAGGTGCTTTGATTGACTTGTCAATTTGAGCCGTGTCACCGGAAGCACCACTCTTCCAGGTATAGGTCCAAATTGTTTTTATAACACCATAATCATAATTGTTTGTGCAAAATATCAATTCTGCTTTTTCACCATCTTGTTTACCACTGGGTATTGTGCAACTAAAACTATCTTCCGCAGTTTGTCTGTTTGGATAAACAGTAAATACATCAATCATTGTTTCATCATCTTTTGTGTCTGAAATAAAATATCTATAGCCATCGACATGACTACTATTCCACGTAAGCTGAGCTCTATATTGTAATTCTCCCTTAGCAGAGACTGTCATTTCGTTATTTTCTATGCTTAATGTCAGAGGCAGTGTAACTTTACTATCACCTGTAATTGTTGCAGGCGGAATAACACAGGTACCGATAAAATCTGCTTTATACCATGTATAATTTGCATAGTCATATCCAGTTAAATAATGATAAACCTTTGAATCCTTTTCATCATATTTATTGTTCATAATGTATTTTTTATCTTCTGTACCATCTTTGTAATAATCTACATAGCCGGAATATTTCACGTCATGAGATTCAACTACCCAGGCTCCGGTACTTCCAGCTGCTTTACTTTTTATTGCTATACTGTCTGATGCACATACAGCCAAGACAAATAGCGAAAAAGCAAGGGACAATCCCAGTATTCTTTTAATATTTCTCTTCATAAAAAAGCCCCCTTTCTATAGTGCAAATTTGATTATATTAATTCTATCATGCAGGATATTTGCTTAGAATATGCGGGGTTCATCTTTAATGAAAATTTAATTCATCGTGCCAGATTCTGTCACGAAATTAAATTTCAGTCATGCGCCAAAGTGAACCGTGCCACTTAGAACCGTCCCCGGTGGCAAACTGTGCCACTTAGAACCGTCCCCGGTGGCACGCCTTTGGCACGAAAAAGCCCCTGTCGTTTTCGATAAACGACAGGGGCATGTAAATCAGTTTCTAGCTGCAATCTCATTTGAGATTTCTTCAATTTTTTCATCTGTAAGGATGTATTTCTTTCTGAACCAGAAAATAGCAAATATAAGTCCGATGATAGGAATGATTGTCATGGTCATTCTAAGTCCCATCTTCTGAACTGCTCCAACACCCTGAGAATAGTCAATTTCTGTAGCTGTCTCAGCTGTATCGTTGCTGAGATTGAGAATCTGAAGTGCGATAGCTGCGATAAATGCAGATACACCAGATGCAAGCTTAACAACAAAGGTCTGCATTGAGAAAATAACTGACTCATCTCTTCTGTTGTTCTTAAGTTCGCCATAATCTACAGTGTTTGCAAGGAATACAGTTGTAATAACTGAAAGCATTCCGTTTGCTGAGAAGATGAAAAATCCCGGAATAAACAGCAAAAATACGTTATTCATGGATGTTGATGCAAGTACAAGAAGTGAGATGTAGCCCGCAATAGCCATTCCCATGCTGATGAAATAAATCTTGATGGAAGTGAAGAACTTTCTAAGCAAAGGATACATGATCATCATTGCAAGAATCTGCATTCCACCGCCAAAGGTTGAGAAAAGTGTATATCCGTCTCTCCAGGAAGTTCCGCCAAAATCGTACTTAAAGAAGTAGATTACAAGGTTTGATGTGATGTAGATTGAGCAGTTAACGATAACGATAGCTACAACAACAGCCATTGCCTGGTCGTTCTGAATTAGTGCTCTGAACATCTCACCAATTGATGCACTCTTCATGTCTACTGTAGACTTCTCTTTTACATTGATGCAGCAGATAACGGTGAATACTACGAAAAGTACAGCAATAATAATTGTGAAGTATGAAAATCCGATTCTCTCAACTTCTCTGTCTGTAATACCCTGTCCGCCAAACATATGGCCAAGAGCTGCAACAGACTTAACAGTGATGATTGTGATGATGGCAGAACCAACACCTGCACAGGAACGTGCAAGAGTTGTAAGCCCTTCTCTCTCCTTACCACCCTCTGTGAAAGCAGGGATCATTGACCAGTAAGGAATATCCATCATTGTATAGGTTACACCCCAAAGGATATATGTAACTGCTGCATATGTTACAAGACCGCTTCCGGACATTGTCGGCGGTGCTGAGAACATAAGATAAAGCACGATTGCGTTAGTTATGGTACCGATTAAAAGCCAGGGTCTGAATTTACCCCATTTTGTCTTGGTCTTACCAACAATAGCTCCCATGATAGGATCGTTAAATGCATCGAATACTCTGGCAACCATAAGGATTACACCCATAGCAGCTGCACTTACGCCAAGGATATCCTGGAAATAATACAGTACCCAGGATGCTGAAAGCATGTATACCATATCCTTTCCTACAGCGCCAAGTCCATAAGACGCCTTGGCTGCGCCTGTTAATTTAGATTTTTCACTCATTAGTTCTTTCCTCCCTTAGCAGAGTCTTTCATTTGCATCGCAAGCTCTACTACTTTATATGCACCGTCATAAAGGCCGGTCTTTTTATTTTCAACAATGTTCTCGCACATCTCATCAAGAAGAGGTGTTGTAAGGAACTGTGTCAGCATCTGTACTGTATGAGGTATATCTCTGCACTCAAGTGTTCCGTCACCTACTTCTGCGGAGTGGATGGCACCCCACATCTCATGCTTTCCCACTCTCTTTATGAAAAGCTTGGGAACAGGATAAAATGCAAGCTCACTGGGCTTTGTTACAAGCACATCGCAGCTTCTCATCAGAAGGTTTGTGCAGTAAACCGCTTCGAAAATATTTCCATGCCAGAAGCCGTGAATTCCTGTTACTTCCGTAGCTGGATCAAGAGCCTCTTCCGCAAACTTTTCTGTGTCAGCAAAATCTCCAAGGTGCTCCTGAATGTGGTTCTTCATCTCAGGTATTTCATTTTTAAGATCTTCCCAAACCTGCTTATAATCACCAACATTTACATAAAGAGCAGCCTGTTTTTTCTCGATATAAGGCAGCAGGAATTTAATTATTGCTGCAAAGATTTCCTTCTGAGCTCCGGCACCGCCGATTGTAAGAAGGAATCTCATGGGCTTTCCATTTTTCCTTCTATCGATTCTTGCCTGACAGTCAGCTTCAATATTGGCCACAAGCTCATGATCAATATAGTGACCTGTATAAACAAGATCCTCCTGAGGCATAGGCTGGCACACAGTCTTCTTGTTCATGCCGTTTAGAATTCTGTAACCCATATATGCATTTCTGCACTGGATTGTGTGTACGGAGCCTTCGGATAAATGAAGCGCCATGGGCCAGTTGTCGGGAATTGCATTGACAACATGCTTCATTCCTGCATGAATAGCTGCCTGAGCAGGCCAAACGTGAGTTGCAATTACCGGAATATCCTTGGGAACATTCTTATAAACAGGAGCCATAAGCTCTGCGTTTTTCTGATCAGCGGCATTGTATGAAAGTGCTCTGAAACCCTCGTAATTTGTAGGCTCCCATACAAGCTTATTAAAAATAGGATTCTTTGAAAGTCTTGATCCCAGTGAATAAAGATCGTTCTGTGCACTTATTACCTTTGTGCAGGTAGTATGCTTATAGGAATTAAGATCCATCCAGTAAGGTGTATAGCCAAGATGCTTTGCACATGAAGCCATAGCCATGCTTATTCTGTAATGTCCAAAGCCCATTCTGATATTTCCAACAATCAGCCCCTTCTCATTATCAAAAGGAATTGAAGCACCTGTATCTTCACCTTCCTTAAGAACCTCAATATTTTTTACTCCAAGGAGCTCGCCTATATACTGATTCTCTGTAACCATAACCGGATAATTACAATTTGAATCATCTCCAAACTTTTTAGCGAACTTCTTTTTTGAGTTCAAGGCCTTCTTGTAGATCTTGTCACTCATCACATTTCCGAAAATTACCTTTGACTTTTCAGACATTCGTTTCTACACCTTCCTTTACATGAAAAACTATTTCTTTCTTTATTTTCTCGCAGGCATCCAGCTTTATAAAAAGCTTACCGGTTGATCCCTGTCGTCTTCTTGTCTTAACATATGCACCGGCCATTCCTCCTCGAAGAGGAACATGCTTAGGTCCTATCAGTTCAACTGCTCCTTCAGTCTTAAGTCGCAGTGATTCGGCAAAATAAGGAATAACATTTCCGTTCTGATCAACTGCTTTTATTCTGATCTGTGCCACATCATAGGATCTGTCATCGTTGAGCTCGGTACTGCTTACTTCACATATCAGATTTACGGATGAAACAGTCTCTTTTACAATCGTTTTTACCACTTCTCCGTTCTTTATTGCTTCAAACCTGAAGCTGGTTGCTTTTCCGCCCCAGTCACCGATGTACTTCTGATAGAGATCAACTATATCCTTAAAGCTCATACCATGAAAAGCCATCATTCTTCCGCCGGTTATCATGTCTGAAAGGCCAAGACCTCCCATACCGTATCTGGCAGCAGTATTAAGAGCATGCTTTACCTTTTCAGCCATTCCCTTTGAAAACTTCTCATTCTGAGCCAGCTGATCACCAATAAAATCATCTACAAGAATCGGACCGTGCTTAATGTTCTTAAAGGGCGAATCCTCTCTTTTGTACTCTTTGATGAAAACATCATTTTTATACATTTTCACGGAATCGGCATTTGTAAGGATCCAAATATCTCCTCTTATGCACTCCGGATGCTCTCCGATATCCATCGAGGATGTAAGCTCCAGAACAGGCTCTGAATCTCCCTGCATCGCATAAGAAACCGCAGCCATTTTGGGATTTCTGAACATATCCATAACGCCGTGATAGCAGATTCTGTCACCTGATCCAAAATCCTTATGCGTATTGTAGTCAAACATGCACCAACCAAAACCGCCTGCCACATCAGACTCAGAAGCAATGGCATCCATTACCTTTATATGTCTCATAGCATGGTCGCTTCTATGTATCTCATCATCGAAGCTCTTTGTAGGATACATATGGCCGTTATATTCAGTTACAAGATATGCCTTATTCATATCCGGAGTAACAGCTTTTTTCTTCTGACATCCGGGCTTTTTACCATCGAATGAAAAATCGTTGTAGGTATATACATCTTCAAGAAGCTGCATTTTTGTACCGGCTCTTACGCCGCCTGTTGCTCTTGAAGGATCAAGCTCATGGGAAAGATCATTTGTCCTCTTGTAAAACTCTTCGTCATCAGCTGATTCATTGATCCTGACACCCCAGATAAAAATTGAAGGATGATTTCTGTACTGGATTATCATCTCCCTCTCGTTTACAAGAGCCTGTTCCTTCCACGACTCATCTCCAATATGCTGCCAGCCCGGGAACTCCATAAACACAAGAATTCCGAGCCTGTCACATTCGTCTATAAAATCCTGTGACTGCGGATAATGAGAGGTTCTTACAGCATTTACAAGGAGCTCTTCTTTTAATATCTTCGCATCAAACTCCTGAAGTGTCGCAGGCATCGCATATCCTACATAGGGATAAGACTGATGTCTGTTGAGGCCTCGTATCTTTAGCTTTCTTCCATTCAAGTAAAATCCATCAGCATGGAACTTCATACTTCTAAATCCAAAGATCTCTGTCTTTTCATCAATAAGCTCATCATTTCTAAGTATCTGAGTTCTAAGCTGATACAGAGCCGGATTAGTAACATCCCACAAGACTACCGGCATCGTATGAAAATCAAATGGCACCAGTTTCGCTGCGGGTATTTCTACCAGTTCCTTAAAATCCTTATATTCATCTTTATAATCTGACGGAATGTCTCCGCTTATTCGCTTTATAGCATGCTTTATAACACAGCCCGAGGTATCTCCACCAACTTCTGTCTTAACATGAAGAAATGTACCTACAGCCGCCGGTTCTACATCATCTGCATTTCCGGCATAAACATCTGAAACGTCAGTAGAAACAAACAGATCCTGAATGTATGTCTTCTCTGTTACTTCCAAAAGTACATCTCTGTATAACCCACCATAGGTCATATAATCGATAACAAAACCAAAGGGCGGAATATTAAGACTCTCTCTCGAATCAAGCTTTACCACTATGCAGTTTGGCTGATCATACCTAAGCTTGTCACTAATATCAAAGGAAAATGCAGTATAACCTGAAGAATGTGTTCCAAGCAGTTCTCCATTTATATATACTGTTGCTTCATGAGCAGCACCCATAAAAGTAACCGCAACGCGCTTTTCCTTCCATCTGCTGTCAGCTGTAAAAATTCTCCTGTAGCAGCTGACCTTCTGATATAATGCATCATCAAAATAATTAAATGGCGTTGTCACAACAGAATGTGGAATCCTGATGCTCTCCATGTGATTATCATCATAGTCAGGGCTTATCATTTTATCTTCAAATATTTCTGAAAACTTCCAGTCATTATTCAAGTACAGTGTTTTTCTCATGTTTACCCCCGCTCGGAAACGTCATTTTCCTATTTTGGTTTCCTTGATTTTATAGTATCATCATAGACTTTTTATATCAAGAAACGTATTTACTAATTTTCGTTTCCTTTATTTGTGCAAAAATACTAGGGATTATATTTTTCAGATATATAAAAAGATTTCACAATGAAATAAAAAAGAACAGCAACATTTAGGTGCTGTTCTTTAATCAACAAAATAATGCCGGTGGTGGGACTTGAACCCACACGCCCGTGAGGACAACAGATTTTGAGTCTGCATCGTCTGCCATTCCGACACACCGGCGCGCTATTAAATTCGCGACCTGTTAATGTTATCACAACAGAAAACGATATTCAAGCGAAATGAGAAAATCTTGAATTAAGATTTTCAGCCATCCCATTCCTCATATTCAAATTCGTATTTCTCTTTTTTTCCTGAGCGTTTTCCAAGCAAATAGAAAATTCCGGCAACGGCGATAACTATCGCAAATACCGTAACACCAAGAGTGATAGCCTTTTTAGTATCGTCACTAAGTCCATTATAACCATCCTTAGCCTTAGTGTATGCTCGCTTTGCCCCATCGCCTGTAATCTCAATTATTTTCTCAGCACTGCTTCTGATTTCATCTGCATCGATATTTTCAAAAAAACTGCTCATGGATAATTCCCCCGTAATATTAAACTTTTTCAAGTGGAAAATTTTAAGTTCTCCTCTATAAATGATACCATTTCTTTACCTGCTTTAACAACCTCTTTACCATAAAAACCATGTCCGGCATCGGTAATCTGAATTATCTTCGCAGCAGGAAATTTCTTTCTGGCATTTATGCTGTATGAAATAGGCACTACCTGATCCACGTTTCCATGAAGTATAAGGACATTTCCACTAAACTTGACCATATAATCATCTATATTTAATGAAAGAGCATCCTCGTAATATCTCCTTCCAACCGGAAGACCGAAAACCGTTGATGTATCTTCTATTAAATCCTCAGATGGATATTTTTCCTTTGCATCATCGAAAAGCACATAAGCAGGATAAAGAAGGACCATAGCCTTTACATCTTCGCCTGCTTCAACTGCTGCTATGGTGGATGCAACGCCGCCCTGACTTACACCCATCAAAAATATATTTTTCCTGTCAGCAAAAGGCGCTTTCCTAATATCCCGGATAACAGCCTCTATATCAGCACTCTCTGTAAGCACTGACATATCAGTCATTTTTCCGTCACTTTTAGAAGATAAGCCACCACCGCAAAAATCAAATATATAGCAGCCTATTCCTTCCTTTACCAGAATTTCCGCGTAGGGTCTCGTTCCCTCGCGATCTCCACCGAATCCATGTGACATGATCACTATAGGATATCGTCCCCTGGAATCATCCGGTAAATATAATTCCCCCGAAATCTGAAACTCTTCTCTCTCCACAATATAAGTTTTTATCATATTCTTTACCCTAAGAGAGCCACAGTTTACCGCTATTATTTTATCAAAATTACATATAATTAACAAGTTTAAGACTATATTATAACGATTAAAAAAACATAAAAATAATATTTATTTTTTTAGAATTAATCTGTTGAATTTTTTCATTTATGTACTACAATATATTGTAGTAAGAACAAAACAAAAACAACTACATGTATGAAAAGTGTTTGTTTATAAGGGGAGTCTTTTTATGTCTACAATTACCGTTGAAAATAACGATAGTATTGTCAATTATTCAATTATCAGGAACATGGTAAGATCAATCGGAAGACAGCATTGGTCAGTTGCCGAAGCAATGGATGAATATGATATTCCGAAGGAACAACGTGAAATTTATATGGAGACAATCGCTGAAGAATTCTTTGTAAGCTAATCTTAGAATCCTTTAGGATCATTCCTTTCCTTAATCATAAGACGAAAATGGGTAAGCACTCGCTATGCTTACCCATTTTTGTGTTTAATTTTATTTAACTGTAACCTTGCAGGTGGCAACCTTTTGGCCATTCTTCGTCTTAACTGTAATTGTACAGGTTCCGGCTTTTTTAGCAGTTACAACACCTTTACTGCTTACCTTGGCAATACTCTTATCGCTACTCTCCCACTTGAGCTTTGTTTTAGACGCTGCTGCAGGTTTAATCTTTGCAGAAAGCTTAAACTTACTTCCCTTCTTCAGCGAAAGCTTTTTCTTAGACAGCTTTAAGGTTTTTACAGCGGAATCCTTTGTTACCGTTACATAGCACTTATCAGAAATAGCACCATCACTTGTAGAAACTGTAATTATACAGGTTCCGGCCTTTACCGCGGTAACCTTTCCGGATGAATCAACCTTAGCAACCTTCTTATTACTGCTCTTATACTTTAACCCCTTAAGCTTAACTCCGTTGGGTTTTGAATCCACCTTAATTACGGCCGTCTCACCCTTGGCAAGCTTAAGATTTGCTTTTACAATTTTAAGTCCCTTCAGCTTTTCGGTTTCACTCTCTGAGCCTGTTCCATAGTCGTAATCTCTGGAACTCATAGGAAATGCAGCATAGAAAGATGAAGAGGAATAATCAGACCACCTTTTATGATCTACGAAGTTTTTGTCACACTTCATGTAATACTTATATGTGCTGAGCTTCTTTCCTGCATCCCAGGTACTATCAAGGTTATAATATAGATTTCCGACTCTTACAATATTCCAGCCATGATTACCGCTGGAGGTATTTCCTGCCACAAGTCTGCAATCAACACCTGCATCATTGAGAAGTCTGTAAATCAACAGAGAATAGCCCTGACATACAGCACTGTTATTTATTGCTGCAGCAAAGCAGCTGTATTTGATATTTGATTTTCCATAATTATATTTAACGTTATTACATACATATTCATATACAGCTTCTATCTTTTCATACTCACCCTTTGAAGCAAGATTCAGGCTGGATGATATTGAATTAACCTTACTTGTAACCTGAGCCTCCTGAGCTGCAGTTGTATAATATGTAAATTTGTATGTAAGGGTTCCTATGGTATTACCCGATGATTTACCATAGGATACCTGCATGCCGACACCACTGTAACCCCATTTGAGATAATCACCCATATTACCGGCGCCGCCAACAATATGCGTAACAGCCTTTTTGAGAACATCAGACTCCATGTTCACAAGCTGTGTCGCGTTATAATTTGTTCCAGGCAGCTCAAAATAAACATAAACCGTCTCTTTTCTGGCGGCCATATTATTCCGAAGCTCTTCAGCCATTTCATCAGTACTACTGCATTTATCAGCAGATAAAAGATTTTCAGGAGTTACTGATACTGCCGGAAGCCTGTTAAGCTCATTTTCATTAACAAGTCCTGCATAAAGCGGATTGACCATATAAAATACATTTGAATTCTGAATATTTATGGTCCCTGAATCTTCACTTACGGATGATGCTAAAACGGTAAAATTCGATAAAAAAAGAATCATCATTGCAGCGAAAATAGCAGGCCATAAAGCCTGTTTCTTACAATGATGAAACTTATTTTTAAAGATATATCTCATACTAACTGCCCCAATACAATGTAATACATATATATTATACCACATATTACATTATTGCTGCAGTGCTTCTACAATAGTTGGCAATAATTGTTTTTTTCTTGATACAACACCCTTTAATAACGCTGTGTGCTCGCTTCCTGCTTCTACATGGAATCCGGTGTCGATGATATTTTCTGCCTTGTTTCCTGCAAAAGCAATAATAGAGGACTCAGCTATAATGTTGGTCATCATAAAGAAGATCATATCAAGTCCGTCACTCTTCATAATATCTTCAAGCTCAGGAAGTACTCTCTCCTTAATTTCGGCAAGCTCCTCTGCGCTCATGGAATTGATCTGACCTATACCAATATTCTTGTCTTCAACGGTAAATTTCTTAAAGTCCTGATGAACAATCTGCTTGGGTGTCTTGCTTCCAAGGTTTGAACCTGCCCTGAACATTTCCCTTGCAAATTCTTCCACATCAATCTCAGCTATCTGAGCAAGCTCTTTTCCCGCCTGCTTATCAATCTCTGTGCAGGTAGGTGACCTGTACATAAGGGTATCAGAGATAATCGCAGAAAGCATAAGCGAAGCTGTAATTTTATCAACAGCAATACCTGCTTCTTTATACATTGAATAGATAATCGTGCAGGATGAACCAAGAGGCTGATTTCTGAAAAATACAGGGTTAGCAGTCTCTATGGAAGATCCAAGTCTGTGGTGGTCAATTATCTCAAGGATTTCCGCATTATCAATACCATCTACTGTCTGGCTCTTCTCATTATGGTCAACAAGAATTATCTGCTTCTTCTTAGCACCAAGTAAATTACGACGTGAGATCATTCCCACAAAGTTCTCTTTCTCATCAAGAACAGGGAAATATCTGTGTCTTACCTGGGCCATGGTCTGCTGGATATCTTCTATGAAATCATTCATATGAAAAGTAACAAGCTGATCCTTCTTCATCACAGAACCAACAGGTGCACTTTCATTTATAAGTCTGGCAACAGTAAAGGTGTCATAGGGAGTTGTGATTATCCTGCAGCCACGCTCCTCTGCCAGCTTCTGAATAGTATTTGTTACCTTGCTTTCGATACATACCACGATACATGAAGCTTCGTTTTCAATGGCAACGAGCTGAGTTTCGTATCTGTTACCGCAGATAACAATATCACCGGGATCAATAACCTCTTCCATTATTTCCGGGGATGCAGTAGCTATCAGAACCTTTCCTGATGTAAACTTCTCAGACTTATCGCCCACAAGCATAGCTCCATCCAGAGTATCCACAATATTTCCGTAGCTTGTGCCTGCTTCTGACAAAATGCTGGCATCATGAACATCCATACAGGTCTCCATGATATCATTGGTAGTTACAAGTCCCTCAAGTTTTCCATCCTTAGTGATACAGAGAGTAACTACATTTTCATCCTTCATTCTCTCCCATGCACGCTTAAGTGAAATTTCATCATTTTCTGCGTGGAGGTCTCTTATCTCCATATCGCAAACCTGAGTACGCACATCCTTGGTATATATAGGAGATTGCACGCCAAATCTGTTTAAAACAAACTGTGTTTCCTCATTAAGATGTCCACATCGTCTTGCTTCATAATGCTCTCCCGTCAATTTACTTTTCAGATTTGCATAACAGATAGCTGCGCAAATTGAATCAGTATCGGGATTCTTATGTCCAATAACAAATACAGGTCTGTTTTTCATCAGAATAATTCTCCATTAAAAATCTATAGTGTCACTCCATTGTACAATAAAATCATAATTTATATAAGACTATATTTATAGCAGAAAAACGGGGAATATGCAATTTGCATTTCCCCGTTTGGCTAAAAATCAAATTATTTAATTTTCTTTACTTTTACCTGATAGTGAATTCCCTCTCTGCTGGGATCGGAAATTCTAATGTAATACTTCTTACCTTTCTTTAGCTTAACAGTGTTGATCTTTGTCCAGCCTCTTCCCTGCCATATATATTGGTTTTTGCCGTAATCTACCTTGTTCTTGGTCTTATAACCTACACAGTAAAAGTAGCCGCCGTCCTCAGCATCAGTATTTACAGCAGTGAACTTATATTTTCCGGTGCTTGGAGCCTTAAATACAAACCAGTCATAATTATCCTTGTTGCTTATACCGGTTACGCTCTTATTATTTTTTAACTTTGTTGCACTGCTGGCTGAGTTGTTAACTTCTTTTTCAAAATTTGAATACCTTACATTCTCAATCAGAATTCTGTAGGTATAGCCAAAGTCGTTTATCTGATCATTAATTCTAAGAGTTACATTTTTTCCACCACCTAATGAAAACTCAGGTGAGGTATAGATGCCGTGATCCATCCAGGTAAATTCACTCCAAATATCACGATAATTACTGTTAAGCTTCACGTATGTGTAACCGGATTCAAATGTTTGTCCGGTTGTAATATTTCTCTTACCGATCAGAGCAACGCTTACTTTAAAGCTACCTGAACTCGGAGTTGTAAAATTAAAATAGAAATTATTATCGCCTACTAACTCAATAATTTTTTCTTCACCAATGTTCAGATTTCCCATCTGTACATCAGCAGCTTTAACGCCGGTCTTACCAACTGTAAATACAGTTAATGCAATAGCAGCTGTAAGCATAAGGTGCTTACAATAGTTTAATACTTTCTTCATACTCTTTCCCCTTTTAAAAAATTTTACAATTAAATGCTTTATCCCCTCAAAAAGTAAAAACAACATTTCAGATTATATCACAGTTTCCTGCAATAATCATCAAAAAATATCACATTTCAAACTGACTCTGATACAGTTTCGCATAAAAGCCATTTGCTGAGAGTAACGATTCATGATTACCCTGTTCAATGATTCTACCCTCATTCATAACAAGAATTCTGTCAGCCTCTTTTATGGTAGATAATCTATGGGCAACAATAAAGCTGGTTCTTCCGGCCATCATCTTCTGGAACGCTCTCTGAATCCTCATTTCCGTTCTTGTATCTATAGAGCTTGTCGCCTCATCAAGAATCAGCATCGGAGGTACATCCAGCATGGTCCTTGTTATACAAAGAAGCTGCTTTTGTCCCTGAGAAAGGCTTCCTCCATCCTCGCCAATAACTGTATCGTATCCATCAGGCAACCTTTTTATAAAGCTGTGAGCATGGCTCTTTTTTGCCGCTTCAATTACCATCTCATCAGTGAAGCCCTCTCTGCCCATTGTTATATTCTCTTTTATTGTGCCGCTTCTAAGCCAGGTCTCCTGAAGAACCATACCATAATTTTTTCTAAGGTCATGTCTTCGTACTTTCCGGATATCATTTCCATCAACACTTATAGAGCCCTTATCGACATCATAGAAACGCATAAGGAGATTAATAATAGTCGTCTTACCGCTTCCTGTAGGCCCTACAATTGCAACTCTTTGTCCATCTTCAACAGACAGATTAAGATCCTGTATAAGCTCGCTGTCCTTATCATATGAAAATGAGACATCCTTTAATTCAACATTTCCTGTAACCTCGCCAAGCTCATTGCAGGGATCAGCATCCGGAAGCTGAGGTTCTTCATCAATAAGCTCAAATACTCTCTTAGCGCAGGCCAGCGCATTCTGCAGCTCAGTTACTACACCTGAAATCTCGTTGAAGGGCTTCGTATACTGAGTAGCATAGCTTAGGAAAATTGTAAGCTGTCCGACACTCATAATACCCGAAAGGCATGCAAAGGCACCGGATAAAGCAACGCAGGCATAAACAATATTATTGATAAATCTGGTGCTTGGATTTGTCAGTGATGAAAAAAATGTAGCACGAAGGCTTGTATTAGCGAGTCTGTCGTTAATCTCATCAAATACTACCTGATTTTCATCCTCATGGCCAAAAGCCTTAACCACCTTCAGATTACCTATCATTTCGTCAATAAGCGCAGTCTGATCAGCTCTTGAAATGGACTGCTCTCTAAAAAGTGAATATGATCTGCTTGCGATAAATCTGGCAACCAACAGAGATAAAGGTGTAAGCAAAAATACTACTGCAGCAATTGGCATGCTTAGATAAAACATGAATATCAGCGTTCCAAGAATTGTAACAACTCCTGTAAAGAGCTGTGTAAAGCCCATCAGAAGTCCATCGGCAAACTGGTCCACATCAGAAATAACCTTACTTACTATCTCGCCCCGGGGATGCGAATCTATATATTCAAAGGGTAATATGTGCAGTTTTTCAAAAGCATCGTTTCTGACATCTCTGACAACTCTGAAGGTAATTCTGTTATTAACTCCATACATAAACCACTGACACACAGCAGTTACTATAATCACTACTGCCAGTCTTATAAGGAGCAGCTTTATCCTATCAAAATCAACGTCACCTTTTCCTATAATGCAGTCAACTACATTACCTGCAAGTATCGGTGCATATAAGGTAAGCAGTGCCGATACAACAGCAAGCCCAATTGAAGCAAATATCAGAATTCTGTATGCACTTGCATAGTGCAATACTCTTTTAAGTTCTCGCATAATTATCTCCGGTAAAAAATATATAACGTCTTTTATTTATCAGCTTATCTTTCCATACTGAGACTCATAGATCTCTCTGTAGGCTTCACAGTTTTCGATAAGCTCATCATGTGTTCCGATGCCGCAAACCCGGCCGTCATCAAGAACTATGATCTTATCACAGAATCTTATGGAAGATGCCCTCTGAGATACAATAAAGGTCACAGGATTATAGGGCAGCTCGCTTATAGCTTTTCTCAAGTTTTTATCAGTCATGTTATCAAGAGCTGAAGAACTGTCATCAAGAATGATAATCTCAGGCTTTTTAACCAGTGCTCTCGCTATCGTAAGTCGCTGCTTTTGGCCGCCGGAAAGATTCTTTCCTCCCTGAGTTATATCCGCGTCAAGCTCTCCCTTTTTACCTTTTACTACATCAGTTGCCTGTGCAACCTTAATAGCCTCCCACATCTCCTCATCTGTAGCGTTCTCATTTCCCCATTTCAGATTATCTCTGACGGTTCCTTTGAAAAGAACAGCCTTCTGAGGCACAATTCCAACTGCATCCCTAAGAGACTTTGTTGTGTATTCACAAACATCTCTTCCTTTGAATTTAACAACACCAGCCGTCGCATCATAAAATCTCGGGATCAGATTTATGAGAGTAGTTTTTCCTGAACCTGTACCACCAATAATACCTATGGATTCACCTTTTTTAGCGCAAAAGCTCACATGCTCCAGTGAATCCTCCTTATCACCGCTGTATCTTAATGAAACATCTTCGAAAGATATTACAGAATCAGAAGCTTCCTGTTTAAGTGCATCAATAGTTCCTTCAGACATGGAATTCTTTTCATCAAGCATCGTCTGAATTCTGTTACCACAGGCTATTGCTCTTGTAATGTTGATTATCAGGTTAGCCATTTTTATAAGTTCAACAAGTATCTGCGACATATAGTTATAAAGAGCAACTACGGCACCTGTTGTAAGAGCCCCCGTATAAACCTTGTCTGCTCCTGATTTAAGCAAAATGATTATCGCAAAATTGAGAATTGCATAGGTTGCCGGATTCATAAGAGCCGATACTCTTCCAACATGCTCCTGGAGCTTTGTAAGATCATCATTTTTCTCTTTAAAATTCCTGATTTCCTCATCTTCTCTGGAAAAGGCTCTGACTACTCTTACGCCCTGAAGATTTTCTCTGGTAAGACCAAGAACCTTATCAAGCTTTGCCTGTACCTGCTTATATCTCGGAATCCCCCAAAGCATTATTCCAAAGACGACAACAGATAAAATCGCAATTGTCACAAGGAAAATCAGTGCCTGATGAAAATCAATTGTAAATGCCATTATCATGGCTCCAAACACCACAAAGGGTGACCTGAGAAGAAGTCGCAGCGATAAATTAACCACCGATTGCACCTGGTTCATATCACTGGTCATCCTTGTAATAAGTGAAGTGGTACCAAGTCTGTCAATCTGATCATAGGAAAGGCTTTGAATATTCTTAAAAAGATCACTCTTAATCCTTGCAGCAAAAAGAGCCGAGGCCTTAGCCGCAAAATACTGGGCTGTTACCGAGCAGATATATCCTATTGCTCCTAAAAGAATGAGAACCAGTGACATTCTTAAGGCATAAACCTTGTTACCACCGCCAATTCCAACGTCGATAATTTTCGCAACCACCAGCGGAACAATAAGTTCAAAGGTAGCTTCAAGAAGCTTGAAAAGCGGCCCCATTATCGTTTCTAATTTGTAATCCTTTAAATATTTAAGTAATTTCTTCATGTATAAATTCTAAGTCCTTTCGGATAATGATTCTTAAGTGTTCCTCCGGCATATTTCGCCCATCCAAGACTGTATCCATCAGTGGTTATAAGATACCAGCCATTATCAAGGCCTGAAACTCTTAAAGATTCTCCGCCGATAAATTTCATAGCGTCCTGTGAATCCGAGTCCAAATTATAGCTGTAAGCTACATCCTCTTTAGACAGTGCAAGTGCCAGTGAATGCGAAGGCTCAAATCTGTCCTTTTTCATGGTTCCAAGATGAAGTCCCGGTCGCATAACTGAAAGACCGTTTATTCCGGGCATTCCTTCAGGCGCAAGATAAAGCTGCTCGCCAAACATAAAGAGTGTGCCCTTTAAAGAGCCCGTAAGCTTTAGTGCTCCTTTTGAACCTTTTTTATTCTTTTTGTTTGCTTTTTTCTGGTCTTTGCCTTTTTGTTTTTTGGCAGCAGTTTCTGCTACTTCTGAAGCATTTGATGCTTCGGCTGCCATATCTGCCTCATCAACAATCTGAACATTTTTAAGGAAGTTTTCCGCAAAATCAGCAAAAGCATCTACATCGCCCTGTTTTACAGCTTTTACTTTACCATTTACTCCGTAAAGTCCGGCATTAAGAGAGATATCACCATCTTTAGTAAATACCGCAAGGAAGTGTCCCTCACCCTTAATCTTGTGGGGCCAGAGCCTGGCAGTACAGATACTGATGCTTTCTGCGATTTCATCTAGCTCTGCATTCATCGAGCCCGCTTCTGTAGCTTTATAAACCTTTTGTATGTTCTCTATATCTCCGGGAATCATCCCCTCAAAAAGATTAATTTTGAACGGCTTCATACCCATGTTAAGTAATCTCGCCGCCTGAAGCTCATCCTCTTCCGGTGCAAAGGTACATGTGGAATAAACAAGCTTACCTCCGGGAGCAAGCATCTTTACAGCTTCCTTTAGGATATCCGTCTGCCTATTGGCGCATAATTCAACATTTTCAATACTCCAGTTAGATACTGCCTCGTCATTTTTACGAAACATACCTTCTCCTGAGCATGGTGCATCCACCAGAATCTTATCAAAGTAACCTTCAAAGACTTCCGATAACTGATCAGGCCTCATGTTGGTTACAAGCGTATTTCTGATTCCGCATCTCTCTACATTCAGAGACAAAATCTGTGCTCTCTTTTTGTCTATCTCATTTGTGACAAGAATACCCTTGCCCATCATCCTTGAAGCAATCTGGGTACTTTTGCCACCGGGAGCAGCACACAAATCGAGAATCTTTTCTCCCGGCTTGGGATCTAAATATGCTACAGGAGACATTGCACTTGGCTCCTGAATATAATAAACTCCCGCTTCATGATAAGGATGCTTACCGGGCGTTCCGCCTTCATATGAAAAGCCATTTGGCTCCCAGGCAATATTTTTGGATAGTTTCGCATCGGTTTTAGCAAGGATATCTGATGCATAATTTTTCAGATTACCGCCATTACTCTCATTGTCAGAGTATGCCGCATCAGCATTCGCCTTGCTTTCAGATTTTATGCACTTAAGCGCATTTATCCTTACAGCTTTAACCGGCTCCTTTTCCAAAGCCTTTTCAAAAGAATCATACTCATCACCGAGCATCGCTTTTATTCTGTTTTGAAATATTTTATCTAAACTCATAGCGATTATTATAACATAAAGAATTACAAAAACGGCAGTCAACTATTGACTGCCGTTACGATTTGTTATTATCTATGCTGTTCTGACATCCACTGCCACATGTTTACACCATTTTCCTCACATTCGTTGTTGAAGAAGTAAATCCATGACCAGTGGCCCATGTACTGATAAGGCTGACCGTCCTGACCCTTGAAGTTACCTGAAGTGTCGTGAACATCCTTAAATACACTTGTGTGAACGTTTTCGCTTATTTCAGAAAGTCTCTTAATCGTAGGCTCCTCGAACTTCTTTGGATCAACTGTTGTGTCGTTTTCTGCATATATGAACCAAACAGGAAGATTCTTAATAGCCTGGAGCTGTTCATCTTTGATTCCGCTGTCGCTGTATGCTTCACAAACAGGATAAGCTGCAGCAAAGAAATCAGGATAATTAAGGATCATATCCATTGTCATGTAACCGCCGTTAGAACATCCGCCAATGATAATTCTGTCTGTATCAATATTCTCGTGATTTGCTACATAATCGTCAATCAGCTCTTTAAGTGTAGGAAGGAAAACTGAGTCTGTACCCGGATTATCCATCCAGTCGCCCTCTTCCTTATACTGCATCCAAAATGTAGGACACTGGGGAGCAAGAACATAAGCACCGCTCATAACTTTCTGGAATTCCTCACCAAATAGAGGTGTTACTTTATTTCCAAGAGTATTAAGTCTCGGATCTGCGCCGCCTTCTCCTGCGCCGTGAAGCCATATAACAAGAGCATGCTTTGCGCCGTCGTCTTCAGGCTCATAGGAAGCATAGCAAAGAGTCTTGCCATCTGTTCCTGTGAACTTACCTGTAATATCTGTGTTTGCAAGATCAGGGTAAATAGCACTGTCGAAGTCAACCTTCTTATCTACATCAATTGCACTTACATCTTCACCTGCATCAGTCTTAATTGTCTGACCATCCTTAAGTAACACTTCAAGGTCATAAGGGTTACATATTGCATTATTTCCTTTGAAAAGATCATAGCAAAAAGGTGAACCAACCTCCGGATTATACATAAGCTCAAGTGTTACATATTCAGAAGAATCTGTCTTCTCGCCATTTTCATCACTTGTATATGCATCAGTAACTACTCTTTCTGTTTCCATTTCGATATGCTTTGAAGAATCCTCTTTTGATCCCGGAGCAAGTGACGCCCAGTTAAAGCTCTCCTTTGTTTCTACTACCTTGAAGCTGTCAGCGCTAACTGATTCACTGCTTATTTTCTCATCAAGCTTAATTATTGTCTTTGAAACTGCCGGACCATAATCCTGTCCGATAACTACAACCTTCTGTGTTCCCTTTAATGCATTACCCATGTTTTCGTTCTCCTCTTCCTTTTCAGTACTTTCAACCGTTTCTTCGGCTTCTGTTTCTGTGCTCTCGTCCGTTCCTTCAGTTTCTGCCAAAGCTTCGCTAACAGTTTCAGACGTAGCTTCTGTGGCTTCAACATTCTGCGTTGTCTCCCCGCATCCAATAGTGCCAAATGTAACCATTAGAATGAGGGAAGCTGCAAGTAACCTTCTCTTCATAATTCCTTAAAAATACCTCCCAATACTTCATCCCCTCATTTAAACCCAAAACTTTTTGTTCAAAAACGACTTTCATTTTCGAACGAATATACCTTAACGTAAAAAAATCCTTCTAAAAAGAGCCGATTTCTGACAATCAATGGTCAATTTTCGACTTTTCCATGAAGGATTTTTGACATGCAAAATATCATTTTTCTTACATTGAATCCGCGTTTCCAATAAAGCTCATAAAATATCATGTTAAAAGGTCTGTTATAAAATCTGTTCTATTATCGGGGGTATTTATAAGACCGTTTTATTAACCGAGTTCATCCTTATGTTCTTTGACAAATTTCTTTATTCCCTTAAAGGTCTCCGGACTGATAATGTGCTCTATCCTACAGGCGTCATTTTCCGCAATTTCTTCATTCACACCTGCTGTAAGCATTAGAAACTTAGTGAGGTTAGTATGTCTCTCATAAACGCTCTTAGCCTTCTTTAGTCCGGCCTCAGTAAGTTCAAGCTCTCCGCCTTCCTCAACGGTTATGAAACCGTCCTCCTTAAGGATTCCAACAGCTCTCGATACACTGGGTCTTGAGAAATTAAGTTCATTTGCAACATCTATAGATCTTACTGAACCATTTTTCTTTTTAAGTAAGTATATTGTTTCAATATAATCTTCACCTGATTCGTGCATTTCTTCCTCCAATTTTGTTAGCATAGTCTATCCATAAATTAAATTGTATAACATTTAACATGTGAATGCTACACTTATATTTTGGTGAATACATATTATCTTTTAACTTCTTTTGAGATTTTATGCTTTAATATGTAAAAAACCGATGTGCTATTTCTAACACATCGGTTTCATTTTTGTTCTGAATCAAATTACTTTGCGTAATCAGTTGCTCTGCTTTCCCTGATGATATTAACTTTGATCTGTCCGGGATATTCCATCTCGTTCTCGATCTTCTTGGCAATATCTCTTGCCATCAATACCATATCAGAATCGCTTACCTGTTCAGGAACTACCATTACTCTGACTTCTCTTCCGGCCTGAATAGCAAATGAGTGATCAACTCCCTTAAAGCTGTTCGTGATCTCTTCAAGCTCTTTAAGTCTGCTGGTATAGGTCTCAAGAGTTTCTCTTCTTGCGCCAGGTCTTGCTGCTGAAATTGTATCAGCTGCCTGCACTATAACAGCTATTAGAGACTGAGGTTCAACGTCACCGTGATGAGCCTCGACTGCGTTAATGACGATTGCTGTTTCTTTGTACTTCTTACAGATATCTACACCAAGTGAGATGTGTGAGCCTTCCATATCATGATCTACAGATTTACCAATATCATGTAAAAGACCTGCTCTCTTCGCGATACGAACATCGAGTCCAAGCTCTGATGCCATAAGTCCACAAAGCTGTGAAACTTCAACAGAATGCTTAAGAGCATTCTGTCCGTAACTTGTACGGAAACGCATACGACCAAGTAACTTAATGATTTCAGGATGGAGACCATGAACGCCTGCTTCAAGTGCAGCATTCTCACCCTCTTCCTTAATCTTGTTAGCCACTTCCTTCTGCGCCTTTTCAACCATCTCTTCGATTCTGGCAGGATGGATACGTCCATCAACTATCAGTTTCTCAAGAGCGATTCGAGCAACCTCTCTTCTGATGGGATCAAATCCTGAAATAACTACTGCTTCCGGTGTATCATCTATGATAAGATCAACACCTGTCATTGTCTCAAGAGTTCTGATATTTCTTCCCTCTCTACCAATGATGCGGCCCTTCATTTCATCGTTAGGTAACTGTACAACTGAAATAGTTGTTTCGGAAACGTGATCAGCAGCGCATCTCTGAATCGCATTAACTACGATTTCCTTAGCACGCTTATCAGCTTCTTCCTTAGCTTCCGCTTCCATATTCTTGATCATTACAGCGGATTCATGCTTTACGTCATCTTCAACAATCTTTAAAAGATACTCTTTTGCCTGCTCGGAGGTTAAGCCTGAGATTTTCTCAAGTTCCTGTCGTCTCTGTTCATCAAGCTTCGCTACCTCTTGCGTTTTCTTGTTCAATGCCTCTTCTCTGGCATTTAAACTGGCCTCTTTCTTCTCAATTGCTTCCGATCTCTTCTCGACGTTCTCTTCTTTCTGCTGAACTCTTCGTTCTGAACGTTGAACCTCTGCTCTCCTATCCCTCACTTCTTTTTCAAGTTCATTTCTTGTCTTAAGTGATTCCTCTTTTACTTCCAGGAGTTTTTCGCGCTTTGATTCATCTGCTGCTCGAACAGCATCGTCGATGATTTTTCTTGCCCGTTCTTCCGCACTGCCAATCTTGCTCTCATTCTGTGCATCAATACTTCTCTGACGCATTGTCATGAAAACAAAAGTAACAAGTACTCCGGCAAGAGCTGCTAATGCTACAAATATAACTGTAGGCATACAGGAGCACCTCCTTATTCAATTTTCATTGTACGATATTTTGTATAAAACAACTAAAAAAGTCCGTAGTTCATACAATATAACAACAAATTAAGTTTACGCTTGAAAGCTCCGTGTGTCAAGAGAATGTAAGGTATCTAATAGCACTCAGCCATCATTTTCCTCAATCTTTACCACCCAGATTCCATTAATCTTTTCACAACATCCATCAGCTGGGAAAACCGGCATATTTTTAAAGGTGTCCGTATTCATCAGCTTATTTTTTTCATCTGTCGATAAAATTGTGCCTGTTTCAACGCCAAGCCAAATCTGCACGAAACGTTCGCGTTCAGTTGGCAGGAACAACAATTCTTCATAGGTCGCACCTTCAAAATCAGATAACTGTTTTCCATTCATGTTGTGGCTGGCAATCGGAATAGGATTCGGATAAAATCCGCCCAGTATAACAAATGGATCACCGTATTTATATCCTTCAGCACCCTCAAGCTTAGTCATAATGCGGTTGTAATACTGCTCTGTTCTTCTTTGAGCAATATAACTTCTGTAGTAAGCATTATTCACCACTCTTCCGCAGGCGTATGCTTCCATCAAAAGCACAATACACATAACAGCAGCAAGAACTGCACAGAATTTGCTCCTGTCAGGTGATTGCATCAGTCTTTCCGCAAAGGCAATAATCATGAAATAAAAGGCTGAATAAGAATATATCATTACAGTAGATGCATGTGACAGCTCAGGAGCCATCACGTACACAAGTCCAAGAGCTAAAGGAAAAATCGCAAGTAAAGCCAGCAAAATCAAGCCTCTTGAAAGCTCAGTAAAGACTTTTCTTTTTATTATTAAAGCAATTAGCGATATGAGACCTAATACAACAAGAACTATATTGATATATGTCGGTGCATAGGCCATGAAGCTCTCCGGTGATGTCACAAAATACTGAAGAACTCTGTGATAAGCACGAAGCACGGCATATAAAATGTCTATCGGGGATGAACTGCCTATATTGTCAAGTCCCTTGTAATCGCTAAGATCAATAAACTTAAGGCTGATAATATATCCTGCCATTGCTATTATTAATCCCACAAGGCTCCTGATTCCACATCGAACTACAGAATTCACCTTATTCCCATCAATAAGCTTAATAATAAATGCAAGAACAAGAAGTGATGTGGCAAGTCCAAAATAAGCCTGATAGCAGGCCATACTAAAGAACTGCAAAACAGCTCCCAGAATCCATCCGAATTTATATCGTATTATCAGATAAACATTAAGCGTACTTGCAAGAATTGCCATTGCAAATGTAGGCGCAAGGTACATATAGTACATATTACTTGCGGTGCTTGGTAACGTCATAATAACCACAGGTACAAGTATCGCACCGGTAATGCTCTTTATATCAAGGGCTGATACAATAATGCATGCAGCGATAGACAGAATAATAATTGACATTATTCCGTTAAGTGCAGGAGAAGCCCAGGGGGAGAACAAATCATGAACCGGTTCCTGAAACCATCTTCCAAGAGCAGGTCCTCCACCAACTCCGGGTACACAGACAATATCATCAAGATTGGTTATCTTATTGGATATCATCAGAAAATGAACAAGAATACCTACTATCAGTCCGGTAAAAAAAGTATATTTATATCTAAGCTCAATCTTCCCAAAAATATTTTTAAAATAGTCAGGAATTACTCTGCTATCTTCCATCCGAAAATAATCCTCCATTTAGTAAATCTGATAAATCATTATAACAGATAATGCAGATATATGCTTATGTTGCAAATCTGTCAGAGGACATAGCCTTATGAATTGCATCAGCGGAAAAGCCCTTCCTGTAAAGAAAAGCCATAATTTTCTGCTTATCTTCATAAGAGGCATCACCGGTAAAATGTTTCTTCACCAAAAGTTCGGTAGCAAGCCTTATCTCCGGATCCTCATTCTCGTCAGATACTGCTTCCTCCAAAATACGATCGATAATCTCAGATCTTATCCCCTTCTGAATAAGATCCTGCCTTATTCTGCTTCTGCTCTTATCATTAAGATGATATCTTATGTAATCATCAGCGTATCTCTCATCATCAAGATAATGATATGACTTTAAGAATTCGATGGTGTCAGCAATAATCTCATCGCTGTATAAACCCTCACGCAGCTTCTCTGTAAGCTTATATTCTGTATAATCTCTTTTTTGAAGTAAATTCATCGCTCTCTTTTTAGCTCTTTTGGGAATTACCTCATTTGTAATCTCATTTAAAACAGGCGAAGAAATTTCTTCGCCTGCCCTAATATGATAGTCCCTTATTTCACCCTTATAGAGAACAAATGCAAATTCTCCATCAATAAAAATCTTTGATCGTTTATTGTCAAATGGTTCTATTCCGGAAACAATCATTAATTATTCCTCATTATTCCTTAGATGACTTTGATGATTTCTTTGCAGGTGCTTCCTTAGGCTCTTCTGCTGTAGCAGGATCAGCCTGAAGTCCGAATTTCTCTCTTACCTGAGCTGAAATCTCAGCAAGTACATCGGGATGCTCTTCGAGGTAAAGCTTAGCATTCTCGCGGCCCTGACCAATCTTATCAGCATTATACTGATACCATGCACCACTCTTATTGATGATATCTGTACTTGCAGCAAGATCAAGAACATCACCGGTATAGGATATTCCCTTGCCGTACATAATATCGAATTCAGCCTCCTTGAATGGCGGAGCAATCTTATTCTTAACAATTTTAACTCTTGTTCTGTTACCTATAGGTTCGCCGCCCTGCTTAAGTGTCTCAATACGTCTTACATCCATACGAACTGAGGAATAGAACTTAAGGGCACGTCCGCCTGTAGTAGTCTCAGGATTACCAAACATAACACCAACCTTCTCACGAAGCTGGTTAATGAATATAACAGTACAATTTGACTTACTGATTACAGCTGTAAGCTTACGAAGTGCCTGTGACATAAGTCTTGCCTGAAGGCCCACATGTGAATCTCCCATGTCACCATCAATCTCAGCCTTAGGAACAAGTGCTGCAACCGAGTCAACAACTACTATGTCTACAGCTCCTGATCTAACCATGGTTTCGCAGATCTCAAGTGCCTGCTCACCTGAATCGGGCTGTGAAATATATAAGTTATCTATATCTACGCCAATGTTCTTGGCATATACAGGATCAAGAGCATGCTCAGCATCAATAAAACCGGCGATACCACCGCGCTTCTGAACCTCTGCAATCATATGAAGAGTAACTGTTGTCTTACCACTTGACTCAGGTCCGTAAATCTCAACAATACGTCCCTTGGGAATTCCGCCAAGTCCAAGTGCAATATCCAGACTAAGTGAGCCTGTAGGAGTAGTCTCAACATTCATCTGAGCTGATGAATCGCCAAGCTTCATAACTGCTCCCTTACCAAACTGCTTCTCAATCTGACCAAGTGCTGCTTCTAATGCTTTCTGTTTATCTTCTCTTTCCATACCATTCTCCTTCTTAGAACAAACGTTCTGAAACAATAATAAAACAAGTGTTCGCCTTTGTCAACATAAAAAGGGATAAAAATGGCGATTTGCCAAAAATAAAGACTCAAGAATATTACACAATCACATTTAAAGTGTCAATCCCCATTTTAAAAACTTTTTCTTATACAGAGAATGCAAATAGTGCAAGCTTAGATATTACAAGCTCTCTGACAATTATCCCCTTTTTCTCTTTCTCCTCCGGTGAGATATCAGAAAGCTCACCTATCGTATACAGCTTTTCCTGATATCGGTCGGTCTTTCCGTTTTTCAGCTGAGATACCCTTACTCTTGCCTTCAGCTGTTTAAGGACTCTGAATTCAGGACTATCTTCATTCATGTAATACAGACCGCTTTCCAGAGTTGTCTCCCTATCAAGGTCTCTTAGAATATATCTCTCCAGAATTGTCTTGAACTTAAAAGGGGCCATTTCATTATCAATGATCTCCCTATAATTCATTCTGGCTCCAAAATAATATCTGGAAACATCCTGCATTACATATTTAAAGTCATCCTCATTTGAAATATTGTACATTTATACTTTTCGCTTTCACTCAGTTTTTTCAGGCTTATAGTCAATATCCTCTATCTGATTGCCGCATGCCTTGATGGCTTCAAGAATCTTGGATATCTCCATACCGGTCTCTTCCGCAAGCTCTTCTACAGTGCAGCTTCTTCTAAGTTCCTCCGCCAGCTCTTTTGCCTTTTCTGCCACCTCCTGAACAAGCTTAACAGCCTTCATTCCTCTTGAGGTTTCAGCCGCATCGTCTTCAATGGCATTCTCCATGGCATCCATAACCATCTGAGCAAGATATCCGTCACATTCCTTGTGATCATCTATACCGGAAAGCTCACTGACAGCCTTGGTAAGCGCAATATTACCCTCTCCTATAAGATCCTCTAAAAGCACACCCTGTTCAGCATAGAGCTTTGCGATATCAACCACCATGGGAAGACTGAATTCTATCAGTTTCTTCTGTGCAGCAACATCTCCTGCCATTGCTGAGATTGTAAGAGCCTCCTTCTCACCGTCAGTAACTTTTTCAATAAAGGAAAGCTCTTCAAGATAGTTTTCAAGATAGCCTGATTCCTCTGCTGTCAGATATTCAGATGAATCAAGTGCTTCATCAATTCCTATATTGTGCTTTTTAAGATAATCCTTAATAAGATCATACTGTTCTTCACTGAGCTCTAAATCTGAAAAAGCCTCCTTGATCTCGTCCTCAGTGATAACACCGCCATTTTTCCTGGCACTTTTGGTAATATCTGTTAAAAGCTGCGCAAAATGTTGTTCTTTGTTTTCAAGATTATTCATATTTCCTACTTTCTGACATAAATTCGAATTCGATTAATTATTATTCTACTCGTTATGTGTACAATAATTCGTACACATTATTTTACATGTGTATGGGTAAAAAGATGCTCCTGGCAGTACTCATAATTTCCGTTACATTTAGAGCAGAATCTAAATTCAAGATCAGGATTATCTTCCTCTGTTTTACCGCAAAATGCACATTTATGCTTGGTCACACCGGGCGGCGTCATTTTTACTGATTTTTTAAATTCATTACGTCTCTTAACTTCGCGGGGCCTAAGATGCATGAATCTTCCACTGGTAAGCCAGAATATTCCAAAGGTGCAAAGTGATGCCAAAATCGGGAAGCATGCGAAAAATACACCATTATAAATGTATGTCACAACTTCAAAAATAAGATAGCCCACATAGAAAATACCCAGCCACTTCATCTTAAGCGGAATTATAAACATAAACAGGATTACGTTATCAGGGAAGGTAGCTGCAAAAGCCAGCAAAATAGACATATTAATATAATATGTATTAAAGTTTGCTGATACAGAAGCCATCATACCAGATAAATAAGCAGACTGTCCGCCAAGCTGTATGTACAAAACAAGATATGACAAAAATGAAGCCACGATCATCAGTATAAAGCCTGTGAAAATATACAGATTATATCTGTAGGTTCCCCAGACACGCTCCATTGTAGTTCCTATGGAATAGTAAAAATAAAGCATTATTAGAATAAAAAAAAGATTTGAATCATTTGGCGGAATAAATATCCAGGTAAACAGTCTCCATACCTGCCCCTTCAAAACAAGAGCAGGATTCAGAGTAAGAAAACCTAGTATATTCACTTTAATTGGTGCATAAGCAAGAACATAGCCAATGATATAGCAAATAATAAGCTTTATTGTCAGGTTATTTATCGCATATTTTCCAAATTTCTTTTCGAAATTACTCATTCACATTCACCTCGTTTCTGTATTCTATGAAAGTTTAACATAACATGAATTCATTTGCACGGGAGATTTGCACAATTAAGGTCTTCCAGTGCACCTCTTCTTCTACAGATGCTCAATTGATTTTTGGGACTTTCAATAGTATAATTCATTGGAATGCGCATTAAACGCTATATATAATAAGTAACGATAGATAGAATATATTTTTCAGAGGTTTTTTTCATGATTTCAAGAGATTACACTTTAGGAATTGACATCGGTTCAACAACCGTCAAAATAGCACTTCTCGATGCTGAAAGGAATATCGTCTTTTCAGATTACAGACGTCATTATGCCAATATCCAGGAGACTCTCTTAGGACTCCTTCAGGATTGTGCCAAGAAATGCGGTAACGTCACTCTCCATCCTGTTATTACAGGATCCGGTGGTCTTACACTTGCCGGTCATCTTGAGATTCCCTTTGTTCAGGAAGTTATTGCTGTTTCAACAGCTCTTAAATCCCTGGCTCCCAAGACTGATGTCGCAATAGAGCTTGGCGGCGAGGATGCTAAAATCATATATTTTGAAGGTGGTAACGTTGAGCAGCGTATGAACGGTATCTGCGCCGGCGGTACCGGTTCTTTCATCGACCAGATGGCATCTCTTCTTCAGACTGATGCTCCCGGTCTTAATGAGTATGCAAAAAAATATCAAAACCTCTACACTATTGCTGCCCGCTGCGGTGTATTTGCCAAGACTGATATTCAGCCCCTTATCAACGAAGGCGCTACCAAGGAAGATCTGGCAGCATCTATTTTCCAGGCAGTTGTAAATCAGACAATAAGCGGTCTTGCCTGCGGTAAACCCATCAGGGGTCATATCGCTTTCCTTGGGGGGCCTCTTCATTTCCTTTCAGAGCTTAAAGCTGCATTTATCCGCACTCTTTCACTGGATGATGAGCATGTAATAGATACAGACAATTCTCATCTTTTTGCAGCAATCGGTTCGGCTATGAACGCCAGCGAGGATACTTACTATTCTATGACAGACATGATTGGTAAGCTCTCACATAAAATTGTAATGGCTGCCGAGGTTTCACGTCTTGAGCCTCTGTTTGAATCAGAGGATGAATATAAGGAATTCCTTAACAGACAGAATAACTACAGAGTTAAGACTGCTCTTTTAGATAACTATAAGGGTAATGCTTTCCTTGGAATTGATGCAGGTTCCACCACTACAAAGTGTGCCCTTGTATCTGAGGATGGTGATCTTCTCTATTCCTTCTATTCAAGCAACAACGGAAGTCCTTTAAAGACTGCAATCAGTTCTATTGAAGAGATTTATAAGCTTATGCCGGAGGGTGTTACTATCGCCCGTTCATGCTCCACAGGTTATGGTGAAGCTCTTCTTAAGTCTGCACTTATGCTTGATGATGGCGAGGTTGAGACCATTGCTCACTATAATGCAGCTGCATTCTTCGATCCCGAGGTTGACTGCATCCTTGATATCGGCGGACAGGACATGAAGTGCATCCATATCAAAAACAATACCGTTGACAGCGTTCAGTTGAACGAAGCATGCTCATCAGGCTGCGGAAGCTTTATTGAGACCTTTGCAAAGTCCCTTAATTACAATGTTCAGGATTTTGCTAAGGTAGCACTTTTTGCAGAATCTCCCGTAGATCTCGGAACAAGATGTACTGTATTTATGAATTCAAGAGTTAAGCAGGCCCAGAAGGAAGGTGCTTCTGTTGCTGATATTTCAGCAGGCCTTGCATATTCTGTAATCAAAAATGCTCTCTTCAAGGTTATCAAGGTTTCTGATGCAAAAGATCTTGGTGAACATATCGTTGTTCAGGGCGGAACCTTCTATAATGATGCCGTTCTTAAGGCCTTTGAAAAGATATCGGGCGCTCAGGTAACAAGACCCGATATTGCCGGAATCATGGGTGCTTTCGGTGCTGCTCTTATTGCAAGAGACCGTTTCCACGAAAAGAACGGTGAAAAGACAACCATGCTTACTATCGATCAGATTCAGAAGCTTGAGTATACTACCAGCATGACAAAATGTCAGGGCTGTACTAACCACTGCCGTCTTACTATCAACAAGTTCACAGGTGGTCGTCAGCATATTTCAGGAAACAGATGCGAGCGCGGTATCGGAAAAACCAAGAATGCCGCAGGTGTTCCCAATCTTTTCGAATATAAATATAAGAGAATCTTCGACTATAAGCCTCTTGATGAAACACAGGCTTATCGCGGAACAGTAGGTATCCCCAGAGTACTTAATTTCTATGAAAATTATCCCTTCTGGTTTACCTTTTTTACAGAGCTTGGTTATCGCGTAGTTTTATCGCCCAGATCAACTCACCAGATTTACGAGCTTGGAATTGAATCTATCCCCAGTGAATCTGAGTGCTATCCTGCCAAGCTTTCACATGGACATATTGAATGGCTCATCAAAAACAACGTAGATTTCATCTTCTATCCCGGTCTGTTTTATGAGCGCGACGAAGTTGATGGCGCAACCAACCACTACAACTGCCCCATCGTAACTTCTTATTCTGAGAACATCAAAAATAATGTAGAAGCAATTACAGAAGGCAAAATGGAGCTCAGAAATCCTTTCATGTCCTTCGCTTCTCTTAAAACTGTTACAGATGCACTTGTTAAGGAATTCTCTGAGATTTCAGCAAATGAGATTATCGCAGCTTCCACAAAAGCATGGGATGAAATGGCAAAGGCAAGGGATGACGTCCGCAAAAAGGGTGAGGAAACTCTTCGCTGGATTAAAGAAAATAATGCACACGGTATCGTTGTTGCAGGTCGTCCCTATCATGTGGATCCCGAAATCAACCATGGTATTCCTGATATGATCTGTTCTTATGGCGTGGCTGTTCTTACAGAGGACTCTATATCACACCTTGGAGCTCCTGAGAGACCGCTTATCGTATCAGATCAGTGGATGTACCACTCCCGTCTCTATGCAGCGGCAAGCTATGTTCGCACAAGAGATGACCTTGATCTTATTCAGCTCAACTCCTTTGGTTGTGGTCTTGATGCTGTTACAACAGATCAGGTTAATGATATCCTTACAGGCTCAGATAAAATCTACACCTGCCTTAAGATTGATGAAGTAAATAACCTTGGAAGTGCAAGAATTCGTGTTCGTTCACTTCTGGCTGCCATCAGAGTACGCAAACAGCAGGGCTTTAGAGAACGTACTATAGAGAGCACTGCATATAAGAGAGTTCTCTTTACAGAGGATATGAGAGACAAGTACACAATCCTCGTACCCCAGATGTCTCCTATTCACTTTGACATTCTTGAGCATGCTCTTTCCGCTTGCGGCTATCACATGGTAGTTATGCAAAATGATAATAAGCATGCTATTGATATGGGTCTTAAGTATGTAAATAACGATGCCTGCTATCCTTCCCTTTGGGTTGTCGGTCAGATCATGGATGAACTGCTTTCAGGAAAATATGACCTTAACAAAACAGCTGTCCTCATGAGCCAGACAGGTGGCGGATGCCGTGCTACCAACTATGTTGGATTTATCAGACGTGCTCTTAAAAAAGCAGGTCTTGAGCATATTCCTGTTGTATCTCTTAACCTTAGTAAACTTGAGAGTAATCCCGGCTTCCATATCAACTTTGAGATGCTGGAAAGAGCTGCTTACGCTGCAGTATTTGGCGATATTTTCATGAGATGCGTATATCGCATGCGTCCCTATGAAAAGGTTAAGGGCTCAGTTGAAGCAGTACATGAAAAGTGGAAGAAAGAATGTATAGACTTCGTATCTGCTAAGCACATGAGCTTCATAAAGTTCCAGAAAATGTGCCGCCAGATAGTTGAAGACTTTGACCGTATCGAGATCACAGATGAAGTTAAGCCAAGAGTAGGTATAGTTGGTGAGATCCTTGTTAAGTTTGCTCCCGCTGCTAACAATCACCTTGTAGAGCTTCTTGAATCAGAAGGCGCTGAGGCAGTTGTTCCTGATCTTTTGGACTTCATGCTCTACTGCTTCTACAACCAGATTTACAAAGCAGACTATCTTGGTACAAGCAAGAAAACAAAGGCTTTCTGCAGAGCAGGAATTTATGCTCTTGAGAAGCTTCGCGGCGGTGCTGCAAAAGCATTTAAGAACAGTGTTCACTTCGATGCGCCTACAAGCATCTATAAGCTCGTTGAATATGCTAAGCCCATCGTTTCCATCGGTAACCAGACAGGTGAAGGCTGGTTCCTTACAGGCGAGATGGTCGAGCTCATTAAGGAAGGTGCTTCAAATATCGTATGTACACAGCCCTTTGGTTGCCTTCCTAACCACGTAGTAGGAAAAGGTGTAATCAAGCAGATGAGACATCTGTATCCTGATTGCAACATCGTTGCCATCGACTATGACCCCGGTGCCAGCGAAGTAAACCAGCTTAACAGAATCAAACTCATGCTCTCTACCGCACATAAAAAGGCAAATGTAGAATATGAGCAGGCAGAAAATAAGGCAATTTCATAACACGGATTTATAGAAAAAGGACACGCTTTCGCGTGTCCTCATTTTTTACATTATTAAAATTTTAAATTAAGCTTTCTCTTTAAGCTTATCGATTTCTTCCTTTATTCTCTCAGCCGTGAACTCATTTGAACGAAGCGCAACCTGAGCTTTCAGCATACGATTATGAACATCGTTCTTTTTCTTGAAATAATCAATAAGCTCTTCATCATCTATTCGAAGATATCCATCAGCAATAGCCCCCGGAAGTACGAACTTTTTGATAACGTCCTTAAACTGGACTTCGATGTACTTTCCATCCTGTTTCGCAATTTTGCCCTTGCCGAATTTCTCGTGCTCAATGTCCATACCGACAACATCTTTATCGCCGAGGGCTTTGTCCTCGCCGTCGATGGCACTTATCTCCTTCTCAAGGCTTTCGTGTTCATTCGAAAGCTCCTCGACTTTTTTTAAGTTCTCTTCCAGGAGTTCCTTGGTTCTTTTTGTCCTGGTCTTTGGTGAAGCAACCTTCTCTTTCTTTTCCTCTTCTTCAAGATCTAAGCCCATTGTGCACCCCTTTTCCGCCATAAATAAGTTTCATAGCTTCATCAATATAACCGATATATTATATTTTAACTTATTTATTATCGTTTGCGTGTACCTTGAAAGAGATTTCATAAAACTTTTATGTTTTACTGTTCGGAAGTAAGAGCGCTTGCAGCCTTATTTCTTCTCTCATCATCAAGAATCTGTCCCCACTTATATGGTGTAGCCTGATATACATAATAATCAAGCCAGTTGGAATACAGATTGTTGCAATGTGATCTCCATGTAAGCTTCGGTGTATTATCCGGATCATCATCAGGATAATAATTTTCCGGAACATGAATAGGCAGATCCTTACTCAAATCTCTTATATACTCGTTGTGTAACGTAAGTCTGTCATACTCAGCATGACCCATTACGAATATATTTTTACCATCCCTGGACATGCAAAGGAAAACTCCGGCAACTGTGGATTCTGCCAAAACAACAAGGTCACTGCAGGAATGAATTGCTGATGCAGGTGTCTCTGTATGCCTTGAATGAGGCATGAGGAATACATCATCGAATCCTCTGACCAACGGAACCTTTCTGTTTTCAACTCTGTGCTCGAAAAGACCAAAAAGCTTTTCGGGAAGGAGCCTCTTTTGAATATGATAGTGATAGTAAAGTCCTGCCTGAGCGCCCCAACAGATATGGAAGGTTGATGTTACGTTTGTTTTTGACCATTCAAAAATCTGACAAAGCTCCGCCCAGTAATCAACTTCTTCAAACTCCATCTGCTCAACCGGCGCACCTGTGATAATAAGTCCATCATAGGTATTTTCCTTTAATTCCTCAAAGGTATGATAAAACCTGTTGAGATGGTTTGGCGATGTATTAAGTGATTTATGGGAGCTGACTCTCATGAAAGACACATCAATCTGCAAAGGTGTATTTGATAACGATCTAAGAAGCTGCAACTCGGTATCTTCCTTCAAAGGCATCAAATTCAAAATACAGATATTCAGTGATCGAATATCCTGATGCATAGCTCTGTTTTCATCAACTACGAATATATTTTCTTTTTCAAGTATCTCCCTCACAGGAAGGTCATTTAAAATCTTAATAGGCACTTTAAAAGTCCTCCATTATTATTTTTTGTAGTATATCGCAAGTCAGTAAAACATGCACTATTTTATTATATAAAAGCAGTATTTATTTAATCATCTCCAGGAATTCCGCTTCATCGATGATCTTTATTCCAAGGTCCTGAGCTTTTGTAAGCTTACTTCCTGCTGCTTCACCGGCAAGAACCATTGAGGTTTTCTTAGAAACACTTCCTGCTGCTTTTCCGCCGTTTTTAGTGATAAGTTCCTCAGCCTCTTTTCTTCCAAGCGTGGGAAGAGTACCTGTAACAACAATAGTCATTCCGGCAAGCTTATCTGAAGCATCCTCATCCTTTTCCACTGTCATGTTTACACCGCTCTCCTTCATTCGCATGACAAGGGCTCTGTTATCCTCACTGTGGAAAAATTCATATAGATCATTTGCCGTTGTCTCACCTATATCCGGCATTGATAAAAATCCATCTACCGTGATACTAAAGAGCTCTGTGAATTCAGTGATATGCTTCATTATTTCTCTTGCTGTTGCTTTACCGACATTTCTTATGGCAAGACCTGTCAAAAGCTGAACAGGATTATTACTCTTTGACTTTTCAATCTCAGCAAGAAGCTTATCTGTATTCTTTTCTTTTCCGATAATGCCCTTCTCAATCATCTCATCACGATACTTATAAAGGTCATAGATATCCGCATAGTTAGAAAGATATCCATCCTTGGTAAGTGCCTCGATCAGCGTATCTCCAAGGCCCATTATATTCATGGCATCTCTTGATGTGAAATATGCAATTGTTCTTGTAACCTGCGCAGGACATGTGGGATTTACGCATCTGATATCCGCAGTGTCCTCTTCTCTTACAAGTGGATGACCGCAAACGGGACAGTTATGAGGTGCTTCATAAATAACCTGAGGCTCATCTACACAGCCATTAAGCTTAGGGATAATTTCACCTGACTTAAAAAGCTTGTAGGAACCGCCAATTCCCACCTTCATTTCCCTGATATAATCCTGATTATGAAGGGTCGCTCTTGATACTGATGTTCCGCATAATCTTGCGGGCTTTCCTGTCTCCTTGTCATGGAACTGACCTGTAAAGGTAAGCTTTCCGGTTCTTCCGACATCAACCAGAATCTCATCCATTACAACTACGCGTTCTTCCGGAGGATACTTGTATGCAATATGTCCGCTTGAATATTTACTTCCGGCAGGAAAATCATCTCTCCATGCGGTGTTATCTACTTTAATAACAGCGCCGTCCAGGTCAAATTCAAGGTCTCCTCTTGTCTCTCCTATTTCATCAATGGCTGCAGAAACCTCTTCATAATCCCTGCATTTTTTGTGCGCAACAACAGGAATTCCCAAAGCCTTAAGCTTATCAAGGCCGTCACAATGGCTCTGCATAAGATCAGCTGGTCCGTCCTGAATATTGAAAATAAACATTTTAAGGCCGCGCTCTTTTGTAACCTTACTGTCCAGCTGACGAAGTGTTCCGGCTGCAAGATTTCTGGGGTTTGCGGCTACCTTCTTACCGAGCTTTTCCTGATTCTCATTAAATCTGTCAAAGTCCTCATGTGACATATAGACTTCGCCTCTAAGCTCAAGATAATCTGCATCAAGCTTTATCTCTTTTTTAACATCCGGAATAACAAGGGCATTTACCGTTACATCTTCGCCCACCATTCCGTCACCTCGGGTCTCCGCAAGAGAAAGCTTCATATATCCCTCTTTATCAGGATCTCTCTCGTATCTCAGTGTCATACTAAGACCGTCTATTTTTTGCTCGACAGAAAACTCCGCATCGGGATGCCTCGAATGAACCTTATTAATCCAGGCAGATACATCAGCTTTGTCAAAAACATCCTCAATTGAAAGCATTGGAACGTTGTGAGTTACCTTTACACCGGCTTCTCGCTTGGCTGTTCCTCCGACGATCTGGCTTGGTGAATCAGCTGTGACAAGCTCCGGATTCTCTGCTTCAATCTTCTTTAGCTCCTGCATCAGCTGATCGTACTCATAATCGGATATCTCAGGCGCATCCTGATTATAATATCGATCCATATGATAACGGATTGTGTCCGATAGCTCTTTATATCTCTGAATAACTTCTTTTTCTGCCATAAAATCTCCCCTGTAACTTTTTATTTTTCAAGCCCTACGCCCCTATACAAGGTTCGCAGCTCTTCCCCTTCAAGCACTCTGTACTCGGAATAATTAAGCCCCTGCAATTCCACATTCATTATACGAATACGCTTAAGCTTTATAACCTCATATCCGAAAGTATCGCACATTCGTCTTATCTGTCTGTTAAGCCCCTGTGTAAGGATTATCTTAAAACAGGTATCAGTTATTTTCTGTGTTTTGCATGGTTTTGTGGTTCTCTCAAGATCTGCAAGATAAACACCTTTTTCCAACTCATGAAGAAACTTATCCGTAAGCTTATGATTTACTTCAACCACATATTCCTTCTCATGACCATTAGCACCTCTCATCATTGCCTGGATAAGATCGCCGTCGTTAGTAAGAATCATAAGCCCCTCGGAGTCCTTATCAAGTCTTCCGGCATAAGTGACACGCTTATCTATGTTAAGGTCCTCAATAATGGTCCTTTCGGCATGTTCATCCTTTTCAGTACAAACTACTCCAACCGGTTTATTATATGCAAGGACTATTATATCCTCAGACATTTTCAGTACCTTACCGTCAAACATAACAGTATCTGACGCTGTTACCTTAACGCCTTGGGTCGCTGTAATGCCATTTACAGTGATTTTTCCATCCTCAATAAGCTTATCTGCATCTCGCCTGGAACAGACACCGCACATGGCTATATATTTATTTAATCTGATTTCATTATCAGTACTCATTAGAACCTCTTTGTTATATATTAAGCGAATACAAAACTGGTATTCCCTCATATATAAAAAAGAAACGACTTCTTTACAGCCGTTCCTTTTTATTTTTTCAAAGTTTCCTTAATCTCTCAATGGCATTTTCACTGATTATTGTGTCAAAGTTCTCATCCATATGGTAAATCGCAATGTCCTTAGTAGTAACAAATCTGCCGAACTCATAACATATTGAAAATACTGAAGCAAAATTTCTGGCCTTCTCATTTCCTCTGTCGCAAAGCATGTAATACTTTCCGTTGGATGAATTCTTATAAAGTGAAGAGCCTAATGTATACTTCTTTGGAATCTGCTCTGTAAGCTTGATAACAGTTCTCAGAGAATCATATTCAAAAACAAACGAAGTGAAGTTCAGTTTATCAAATACATCTGATGACTTCTTTTTCTTCTTGCTCTTTTTATCCTTCTTTATGGAACTCTTTCTGGTATCATCAGCAGCAATAAAAGGAAGTTCACCGTTATTCTTATCCTCAACGGCATCTCCAACCTTTTTAGCCATATCTCGAACCGAGCTTGTAAACTCCTTGAGATTCTGAAGATACTCACTAAGCTTAGGTATTCTCTCCTCTTCAGATACATCACCAAGCTCCTCAAGAAAATTCTTCGGAAGCTTAAGTCCGGCTTTCTCAGTAAGATTCCTAAGCATATCAGCAAAGGCTTCTTCGGCGTTTTCTGAAAGGGTAAGAGAAATTGAGTGATCAGGAAGTACTGTTATCTGCATGGGTGTAAAAGCACCTGTAGGCTTGTAATCAACCTCCTCGGCAGCTCTCTCCATGACATCATGAAGAAAATCCATGGCTTCCTTACTCTTATCGAAAAGGTCCTCAAGCTTGAGTCCCTGCTCATCCATATCATCCTCTGTGATTATGCAATTAACTGTGTCTTTATTAACTCTTGTAAACTTCATAGATCAATTACCTTTAAAACTGTGAAAAACATCTTCCCTATTATATCACACTTTGCTTTTATAAGATGAATAATTTGTTCCTTCAAATATGAACATCAATTAACATCATCCAAAGCACCGATAGGGTTTAATTTAGCAGATTCTGGGCAACCCCTCTCCGTAAAGGGGACCGATCAGCCTTTCTCCGCCAATACCGGTATGAAGTACAACCTTGCCCTTATCCTTAGTGCTTACATTTCCAATGATGCACGCATTTTCACCGTATTTTGAACCTCTGATAAGCTCAAGAGCCTTCTGGGCATCAGCTCCGTCAACTACACAGATCATCTTGCCCTCGTTACCCATATAAACAGGATCCAGTCCAAGCATTTTACAGAAATCCTTAACCGCAGGGCTTACCGGAAGCTTATCCTGATAAATATCAATAGTACATTCGGAAGCATTTGCAAACTCAGATAAAACAGTTCCAAGACCGCCTCTTGTTACATCTCTCATGGCATGAACCTTAATCCCGCCTGAAATGAGCGCGTCTACCATCTCACCAAGAGGTGCATTGTCAGATTTTATCTCGTTTTTTATATTCATTCTTCCTGAAAGAATTGCTGCATGATGGTCACCGAGATTACCGGAAATGATAAGTGCATCACCATCCTTGCAGCCCGCAGGCGAAAGGGATACATTTTCAGGCATAAATCCAACACCTGAAGTATTTATCATTATTCCGCCAAAATCTCCACGCTTTTCCACAACCTTTGTGTCGCCGGTTATGATCTTGATACCTGCTTCATCAGCTGTAGCTGCCATGGATTCAATAATCTTATCAAGATCATCCATATCCATTCCTTCCTCAAGAATACAACCACAGGTCAGGTATTTGGGAATAGCCCCGCTCATGAGAAGATCATTTACCGTACCACATACAGAAAGTCTTCCAATATCGCCGCCGGGGAAAAAATAAGGAGTTACAACAAAAGAATCGGTTGTAACCGCTATTCTGCTGCTTCCCGGAACAACTGCAGAATCCTCCATCCTGTCAAGCACCTCATTTTTAAAGTGCTTTGCAAATATATTTGAAATAAGCTCAGATGTGGAAGCACCACCGCTTCCATGTGCCATAGTAATCTTCATTTAAATAAATACCTCTGTTTGCATCATTATTGTTTGATGCCATCATTCAATAATAGCCTGACTTTATATCAATTCTTTGATGTCCTGCCCGAAATGTAATAGTTATAGCAGCTTCCTTCTGTAGATACCATGCATGCTCCGTGAGCATCCTCCGGTGTGCAGGTCTTTCCAAAAAGCGGACACTCATTGGGAGCAATCTCACCTGTAAGAACCCTTGCACAGCTGCAACCGGGCGGCATGTGATCTTCGTCGAGGCCATAGCTTCCTGCATCATAAGCTGCATACTCGCTCTTAAGCCTCATACCGGATCCGGGAATCAAACCCATTCCGCGCCAGGAAGCATCACAGGGCTCAAAGAACTTATCAACAGCTTCCTTTGCTTCAAGATTTCCCTTTTCTGTAACCACACTTCTGTATAAATTCTTAATTCCGGCTTTATCCTTCATCCCTGTAAGCGCATAGATAGCAGCAAGAAGCTGAGGTCCTTCAAATCCGGTTACTACAAAAGGTATTCCCGTTTCTTCAGATAGCTCTTTGAATACATCAGAGCCTGTAACAACAGCCACGTGTCCGGGAGCAATAAAGCCATCAACGTTATTCGTATTTTTACAAACCCATCTTATAACCTGTGGCATGGTCTTAAGTGAAGTCAGAAGCTTAAGATTATGGACATCTCTTTTTATTGCTTCCTCCAATACCATTGCATAGACAGGTGTTGTGGTCTCAAATCCTATAGCAGCAAAAACATAATTCCTATCCTTGTGCTCCAGAGCCAGTCTTATGGCATCCATTGGAGAATAAAGCATCTCTACGCTACCACCAAGCGCTCTTGCATCAGCTAAGGAATACTTAGAGCCTTTAACTCTGATAAGATCACCAAAGGTAAGTACTGTAGTGTTTTCCTCCATAGAAAGCTCGGTAAGTCTGTCTATTACAGCGGTAACCGTAACACAGACAGGACACCCGGGACCTGATATCAGCTTTATGTTGTCAGAGAGCATACCCGGAATTCCGTTTTCAGAAATCGCTGCTGTATGCGTACCGCAGACTTCCATAAACCTTATGGTTTCGCCCTTATAGTTTTTCAGTGTGTCTTTTATTTCCTGTAATCTGTCCATATTAAATCTGAATATCCTCGATTTCACGGAATAGATCTTCAAGCTCATCCGCCTCAGCATCATCCATGGTCTGAATTATGCATCCTGCATGAACAAGCACTCTGTCACCAATCTTAACCTTAACAAGACCAGCCTCAGCTTCTACTGTATTTCCTGAAAAATCCACTGTAGCCTTTGTTCCGTTAAGTTCAACAACCCTTCCGGGTAATGCAACGCACATATTTATACCTCTTCTAAATCTCGTAAATCCTGCAGGTATATCTGACCCACACTTATACCGCCATCATTTGTCGGTAAAAATCTGTTTAAGTATACCATAAATCCATTTTCCGTTAAGAGCTCATAAAGCTTTGTGACTAAAAGCCTGTTAGCGAAAACTCCTCCGGAAAGGCATACATTTGTTATTCCTTTTTTATCTCTGATTTTAATACAGCTGTCAAGTGCAGCCTTTGCTATTGTCATGTGAAAAGCATAGGAAAGCTCTCGTTTGTCCTGAACCTTCGCTCTTTCAGTTATATCTTTTATGAGCTCCCTTGTATCCCACTGATTCTCAATACATGTTAAATTAAGAAATTCTCCGGTCTTTTCTTTTCCCAAGGCATCACATTCTTTAATGTATTCTTCAGCTGCATTCTGCAGGGCAATGGCACATTCTCCTTCATAGGAATTATACTGTCCAAAGCCAAGTATAAAGGATACGGCATCAAAAAGTCTTCCCATTCCGGAATTCATGTAAGTATTTATATTATTTGAAAGTGCTGCCTTTATCAGATTCAAATCATCCGCTGTAAGTAGCGCAGCTTTAGTGTAATCTTCAGCCAAATTACTATTGGCATTCGTAACTGAAACCGCTAACTGATTGCCCAGAACCTCTTCCGGATCCAGACCGGAATCAATCATAAAGCAGGTCGCCAAAATGCCCGCATTTTTCATAGCTTCATCCTGACCTACGATGGGCACTGGGCGTAAATGATCCATTCTTTGGAATTTGCCGTCTTCACATAACAGGATTTCACTTCCCCAGATAGTATTGTCTGTTCCAAATCCGGTTCCATCAAAAGCGATTCCGATACATTCCTTAAGATCATTTTCTGCCATAACTGAACCGATATGTGCGTGATGATGCTGAAGCTGAAGCAGTTCTTTAGTGCCTTCCAGACTCTCATAGAAATCTTTAGCCCTGGTCGTTGAAACATATCCCGGATGCATATCACATAAAACTACTGTCTTTGAGATATCAAGTCTCTCAGTACCGAAAATAGTTAGCATTTCTTTCAGTTCCTTTTCAGCAACCTTCTGAATTCCAAGTTCGTCCATATCACCAAAGTACTGGCTTGATATAATCTTATCTCCATATCCGATTGAGAATGTGTTCTTTAGATCAGCGCCAAATGCAATATATAATACCTTTTCTTTCAGCGATCTATTCAGAAAAATCGGCAAAGGAACATAGCCTCTTGATCTTCGAACAAATCTGTTTACATAATCATCTCCTGTCTTAACTATCTGCAATACAGAATCATCCAAAGGTCTTAAAATATCTCTCTTATAATAAAGAATTCCATCTATCTTATCCGCAAAACTGTCTTCAAATTCCTCATCAGAAACAATCATAGGATGTCCTGACAAATTTCCGCTTGTGACTATCAAAGGGCCAAGCTCCTTTGTAAGAAGCACATGTATACCGCTTGAAGGTAAAAATGCACCTATCTGATTTGATATTCCACAAACGTTCGAGGCAAAGCATTTTACTGGTACCTTATCCAAAAGAACTATAGGCCGTGATGACTGATTTAGAAGCTTTTCTTCCTCTTCATTTACACAACAATAATCAGTTATTGAATAGATATTCTCAAACATTATAGCAAAGGGCTTTTTTTCTCTTCCCTTTATATCACGAAGCCTCTGTACAACAGACTCATTGTAAGGAAGCGCCACAAGTTGATATCCGGATATGCCCTTAAGTCCTATAATACCGCCGTCTCTAAGAATCTTTATAGCATCCCGAACAGCATCTTCCTTTGAACTGATTTTTATATCTTTCACATGATCAGAACTACCATTTTTCGGGTTCATAAAACCAAAATCTATTGAAGTGGTCTTAAAAATCATCTGAGGGCCGCAGCTATGACAACTTATGGTCTGGGCATGACGCCTTCTTCCCTTTAGATATTCTGCACTGCATTCAGGGCACATATCATAAATATCCATAGTGATGTTTTCTCTGTCATATGGGAGATTCTTCAGAATACTGTATCTCGGGCCGCAGGAAACACAGCTGATAAGAGGATATCTGTATCTTCTGTCATCGGAATTCAGCATCTCAGAAAGGCAATCATCACAAATACCTATATCAGGAGGAAAAACAGGAAGTGATCCTTCTTGGTCAAACCTGGTGCTTTGAACAATACGAAAACCGGAAAAGCTTTTATGCCCCTCCGGTTCACATTCATTCATTGTCTCTAGTGAAACATTTATAACAATACTCCCAAAGGGGTAAGATACCTCAAGCTCTTTTGCAAAGCTCTTTACGGTATCTTCGGGTCCTTCGGCAATTATTTCTACTATTCCACCACAGTTCTTCACTTCTCCGCTTAGTGCATATTTACTTGCAAGCTCCGCCACAAATGGTCTGTATCCAACGCCCTGGACAGCACCTGTGACACGGATAAGTGCTTTCATAAATTATTCGTCCTTTTTATCTGCCTGTGTAGCTGCTTTAATAGCTTCAATTCCACTCTTAGGTGCATCAGCCTTTGCTTCTGCAGCGGGTGCTGCCTGTTTTGCATTAGCTGCAGGTGCCGGATTTGCAGCGTTCGCATTTGCTGCGGGTGCTGCGCCTGCTGCAGGTGCTGCTCCGCCTGCTGCGGCTTTTGCTGCCGCTGCGGCTGCTGCACGCTCCTTAGCTGCCTTCATAAGTGCTTCCTGAGCAGCAATAGCTTTCTCAGACTGCGGGAATGTCTTAGTGATTTTCTCGCTACCGGGCTCAGTAAACTGAGTATCCATTGAAAGACATTTCTTAGGACAGTTATCAACACAGCTTCTGCACTGGATACAGCTCATAGGTCTGATAGACCATGTCTTAGCTGCCTTATCTACAGTAATTGCTCTTGTAGGACATTTAATAGAGCAAAGTCCGCAAAGAACGCATACATCCATATCATTTACAACATGACCGCGCGTGCGCTCCGGATATACCTTGGGTTCAAAGGGATATTTACGTGTCGCAGGCTTGGAGAACAGATTTTTTAAAACAGTTTTATTAAAATTAACCAGACTCAATTCTTCTTACCTTCTTTCTTATCTCTCAGTACAACTGATACAAGGATCAATTGTAAGAACCAAAATCGGTACATCAGCAAGATCACATCCGGCAAGAACTTCTACCAGAGCCGGAATATTAGCAAATGTGGGAGTTCTTACTCTCATACGATCTACAAACTTAGTTCCGTTTGCCTTTACATAATAGAGAGCTTCTCCTCTGGGCTGCTCGATTCTGGCCATGTATTCACCGTTCGGGAATCCCTTAACCGGTACATCTACAGCACCTGCAGGCATCTTATCTATACACTGACGCATGATATCAATTGCCTGATATATCTCTTTAATACGTACTTCTGTACGAGCATAAGAATCGCATCCTGTGCTGGTGATAGGCTCGAATTCGATATCGCCATATGCACAATAGCCTGTTGAACGGATATCTCTTGCGATTCCGCTGGCACGAAGGAAAGGACCTGCTGTGCCAAGAAGATCTGCCTTCTCAGGTGTAAGAATACCTACATCTACAAGACGATTCTTAACTGCAACGTCATCGATGAATGGCTTACTTACAATCTTAACGCCCTCTTCAATGCTATCAAGTCTCTGTCTGAAATCCTTGAGCATATCATCAGGAATATCTCTTCTGAGACCACCGATTTTCATAATTGAAAAGATAACACGACCACCGGTAGCAATCTCAAACATATCAAGAATCTCTTCACGGATTCTCCAGCACTCCATGTAAAGAGACTCGAATCCGAAAGCATCTGCAAGGAGGCCAAGCCAAAGCATGTGAGAATGCATTCTTGAAAGCTCAGAAAGCATAGTTCTCAGGTATTTTGCTCTGTCAGGAACCTCTAAGTCCATAATATGCTCAACAGCATCACAGTATCCAAGGCCATGTCCAAGTGAACAGATACCACAGATACGCTCTGCTACATATACCATTTCCTGGAAATCTTTTTTATCTACAAGCTTCTCAAGTCCACGATGGATGAAACCAATCTCAGGAATAGCCTGTACAACCTTCTCATCCTCAAGTACCAGATCCAGATGAATGGGCTCAGGTAATACGGGATGCTGAGGTCCAAAAGGAATTACACTTCTAGTTGACATATATTCTCCTTACTCTCACTGAAATATTTTCATAATGAAGTTACTCCTCGCGTTGCTCGAAGTAACACGTTCGAACCAGACTCGTAAAAACCTCGTCAGGTTCTCACAGCTACTTAAAAGGTGTTTCTATAGCAACACGGTAGAAGCTACCTTTATAATCAAGGCTAATCATCTGAATATCCACACCAAACAGATCGTGGATCTCATTCTCGTACAAAAATGCACAAGGGAAAACACTGCTGATACTGTTAATACTCTGATCCTCAGCAAGAATTATCTTAACCTGCTGAACTTCAAGTGCTTTACCAAATGTATAAACCAGTTCATATCCATCAGGAGTTCTGGTTGAGCACTGCTGCATCAGATGATATCCGTCGTGCTTAAGTCTCTGCGCCTCATCGATGATCTCTTCTGCCTTAACAATCTTAAACTCTGCATTCATCAGGCGTTCCCTCCTTCATCCTTTTTGGGCTCTGCAGGTGCAGCGGGCTTTGCAGCAGGTGCTGCTGCAGGTGCTGCCGGCTTCGGTGCAGGCTTAGCAGTAGCAGCTATCTTCTCCTCAGCCTGCTCACGAAGAGCTTCCTCGGTAAGAACTGCGTCATACTGTGTAGCAGGATCATAGTCTTCTGCCTTCATACGAACTGCAATCTTGCTGTAATCCACAGTACAGTAACCCTGTTTCATGGATTCCTTAACCTTTACTCTCTTTTCCTCAAGAATGGCAAGTGCTTTAACTACGCCATCGATGAGAGCCTCCGGACGAACTGCGCATCCGGGAACATATACATCTACGGGAACTACCTTATCGGAGCCGCCGAGAATATTATAACAATCCTTGAAGATACCTCCATCACAGGAGCATATTCCACAAGCGATAACTACCTTTGGATCAGGCATCTGATTATACAGCTGTCTTACAACCGGAGCTGTCTGTGCATTGATACCACCTGTTAAAAGAAGTATGTCAGCATGCTTGGGGTTACCTGTATTAATAATTCCGAATCTCTCTACATCGTAAAGAGGAGTCATTGTTGCAAGTACCTCTATGTCACAGCCGTTGCAGCTTGAGCCATCATAATGTAATACCCAGGGTGATTTTGAAATTTTCATAATATCTCCTAATCTATTAATATTAGTTAATTACACTGAGGATAAGCAGGTTTGTGCCGGCTGTTACAAGGATTACTACCCAAGATGAAACCAGCATCGCCATGTATTTAACACGAGGAAATACATTGTCTATAAGCGTCTCCAACAGATAAAAAATCACACAAGCGACAATTGCGATTACATAGCTTACAGGGTTGTTGTAGATGAAGAACATAGCAACAATACCCATCATAAGTACCTGATCGTACCACTCTGCTATTTCATAGAGTCCAAGGTTTGAACCTGAAATATCAGATGTAAGACCCTTAACCATCTCCTGGTGAGCATGGTGTGAAGTACTCATATCAAAAGGTGACTTTCTGAACTTAATAGTAAGAATGAACAAAAAGCCGATAAGCATTCCGGGAATCTTAAACACTGCAGGTGCCTGTCCGGTAAGCATATCATTTACCATAAAGCTTCCATGAACCTCGTAAAAACCAATGGCTACAAGAAGAATCATAGGCTCATAGCACATCATCTGAAGAAGCTCACGGTTTGCACCCATTGCACTGTAAGGGCCATTAGTGGAATAAGCTGCAAGTACCATCATAACTTCGGACATTGAAAGAGCAAAGAATACAAGCAGCATATCTCCGCCACCAAAGAACAATGCACCGGTAAAGATGGTGAATATTGTATAAGCTATAACAAACAGAATCTGAATACTGTTAACAACAGTGGTCTGCTTAGCTAAAAGCTTATATACATCATAGAAGGGCTGAAGAAGCGGCGGGCCCTGTCTGCCCTGCATTCTTGCAGAAACGACTCTGTCGATTCCTTCCATAAGTCCGCCAAGGATAGGCGCAAGTAAAATATAAAGAACTACCTTACATATAGTCATTACCATCAGATAGTACCTCCGATCACGATAATAAGCATTACGAGAACTATCACTGCAGAGATCGCAATACTGGGAGCAAGGAGCTTGTCCTCACCAAAATAATCTGTCATATACCAGTTTGACATGTAAAGTGCTCTCTCCTTACCGAAGGAGTCGATGTAGTGACGATCATCACCGGCATTAACACCGGCAACATAAGACATGGTCATCTTACTCTTCTTACCGATAGCAAGGAATCTGCTTCCGATAGGGATTATGAAGATCATGGCAACCATGATCATCATGATGATAACATCAGAGCCACCGATTACATTAGGTATATTCTTATGGAATGCCTCGTTAAGGATCGGCTGGATCATGTGATCTGACATCCATGGGAATGCAAAACACATAACAACGATCATTGTTGTAAGCGGGAATAATGAGATCATCTCACTTCTGGGTGTGATGTCCTCAAGCTCGTATGACTGGTGAATTACAGTACAGATCTTTCCAAGCCATTTTGCCCAGTAGAAAAGTGTTGAGCCTGAACCAAATACAAGGAAAAGAACAAGCCATACTGAATTGGAATCTACGAATGACTTAAGTGCTGCCCACTTTGATACAAGCATACCAAAGGGAGCCATGAACATTCCGCAGATACCGATTATCATAATAAATGCAAGCTTAGGAAGCTTGATGATAAGTCCGTGCATATCCTCGACATCACGGCTGTGCATACAGTTCTCTATATCTCCGACTGTCTGGAACAGAAGTGACTTTGATACAGCATGGAAAAGAATGAGCATTGTTGCTGCCCATACACCCTCTGTTGTACCTGTTCCTGCGCAGGCTGTGATAAGACCAAGGTTTGAAATTGTTGAATAAGCAAGTACTTTCTTACCGTCACTGACTGTAATAGCAAGAAGTGATGCTGCAAAGAATGTAAATCCACCGATAACGGTGATCATTACACCTGTAAATGTTCCTGCAAGCATGGGTGAAAGACGGATAAGCATGTAAACACCGATCTTAACCATTGTTGCAGAGTGAAGCAGCGCACTACTGGGAGTAGGTGCAACCATCGCTCCAAGAAGCCACCTTGAGAACGGGAACTGTGCACTCTTAGTAAGTGCTGCAAAAGCAAACAATGTAACAGGAATCATAACAATCATGTTCTCTCTGGGAACAAGCTGTGTAAGTGCGCTGAGATTTGAAACCTTAAGTGTCATGTTGCAATACATGAGACCAAAAGCAAATCCGCATCCACCAAGAAGGTTCATCCACAAAGCACGGAAGCTGTTATTAACTGCCTCTTCTGTTCTGGTGTAACCGATAAGAAGGAATGAGCATACGCTGGTGATTTCCCAGAAGAAGTATATCCATCCAAGATTATCAGACACAATAAGACCAAACATAGCTCCGATGAACACAAACAAAAGAGCAAGGAAATAATTTGATCTGTCTTCTACTTCTGTGTGGTGATTGTGATAATCCTTCATGTAGCCACATGCATAAATGCAGATAAGAATACCAACAATACCTACAATCAGGATCATAACCGCTGAAAGGAAATCTACTCTAAGATGAGCGCTTCCCTCAAGAGCTCTGCCTGTAAGATCCATCCAAAGTACAGGAAGTGTACCAAGCATGGAAAGAAGAATAGCATAATACTTTTTATATTTTATGCTAAGGTAAACCACGATACACATGAGAAGTATCTCACCACCCATGATAATGTGGTCATAAACTGCTGTCTCAGTAAGAAAAGTGTTCTTAGTAACTCCCTGAGTACCAAGTACCTTAGTTCCAACCAGGATTGCAGTGATCATGATGCTGAATCCACCAAGACCGGCAACAATGTTGCGCAGTAGAGAAGCCTTTTTGATACAGAACATAAGAACTGCCATCACAAAAGGAAAAAAAATCAGAAAATCTACTGCTTTAAGAATTTGTATGTTCAAGAATTCTCCACCCCTTTCAGGATAATTTAGTAATTAAGCAAATAATGCCTTATACATACTACCACAAAAATCTCGATTATTGATAAAAAAATTGTTATAAAAATATCAAAAAATTATGTTATTTTTCAGCGAATATTTTCAATAATCATGTAGAGTAAACGGTATAATTCCTTGGCATCATTTTCACTGAGTTTAATACAGCTTCCAATCTTTTCCGGAATACTTTTAGCCATATTTTTAAGAGCCTCTCCCTCCGGTGTTATTGAGACAAGCAGATTTCTTTCGTCATTTTTAGATCTTGTTCTCTTAATATAACCTTTGCTCTCAAGCTTTTTAAGAACCGGTGTCAGCGTACCTGAGTCAAGAAAAAGATTCTCTCCGAGAGTCTTAACATTCATCTCCTTCTTATCCCAAAGAACCATCATAGCTATATACTGTGTATATGTAAGATCAAGCTCATCGAGATAGGGTTTGTAATTTCTGATTATCTCCTTAGAGCATGCATATAACGGAAAACAAAGCTGGTTCTCCAGTTTAAGTGCATCAAAGTTCTCTTTCTTTGTGTTTGAAGCCATTTATAAAATCCTCTTTTCCTAATAGATTGTATGCAAATTATTTGCTACTCAGAATATAATAACTCTATTTTGTCATTTATTCAATGGTGATATTATAAATTTGATATTTGCGATAAACATTGAAAAAAGACCTGTAAGTAACAGGTCTTTATTATTCATCAGTCTTTCGCTGAATGCTTCATGTTCTTAATCGGAATATTTGCATACAAAGCCGGAACTGTCTTACTATCTGTAGTAGCGCCTTCTGTATCCATCTGAGTAAACTTAATATCAAGTCCACTCTGGTCTACTTCCACATACTTAGATAAAACTTCAAGAATATCATTCTTGATACGTTCCATTATTTCCGGTGAACAGCTTGATCTGTCAGATACAAGCACAAGTTTAAGGCGATCCTTAGCCATTTCGCTGGATGACTTTTTCTTAAAAATATCTGTCAGCTTCATATCATAGCCCCCTTATCACTTGCGAAAAACACTTGCCAGAGCAGCAAAGAATCCCTTCTTATCCTCAAGATTAAGGAACGGAACTGATTCTCCCATTATTCTTCGGCAAATATTCATATATGCCTGACCTGCCAGAGAATAATCTCCCGCAAGAGGCTCACCGTTATTAGTAGCAACTACGATACTTTCATCATCCGGCACAACGCCAAGCAGTTCAACAGCAAGAATATCAATGACGTCCTCTGCGCTCATCATATCTCCGCGCTTTACCATTTCAGGACGGAGTCTGTTTACTACAAGCTGTGTCTTACCAATCTCATTTGCCTCGAGAAGTCCGATGATACGGTCAGCATCTCTTACAGCTGATACTTCCGGTGTAGTAACAACGATAGCTCTCTCAGCACCTGCGATGGCATTCTTAAAGCCCTGCTCAATTCCTGCAGGACAATCCATGATAACATAATCAAATTCCTGCTTAAGCTCTTCAGCAAGCTTCTTCATCTGATCAGGTGTTACGCTTGTCTTATCCTTAGTCTGTGCTGCCGGTAAAAGGAAAAGAGTATCATATCTCTTATCCTTAATCATAGCCTGCTTAACTTTGCAGCCTCCCTCAACAACATCAACGAGGTTATATACAATACGATTCTCCAGTCCCATAACTACATCAAGATTACGAAGACCTATATCTGTATCAATGAGAACCACTTTCTTGCCAAGCTTAGCAAGGCCTGTTCCTATATTGGCAGTAGTGGTAGTTTTGCCGACACCACCCTTACCGGATGTTACAACTATTACCTCTCCCATTTACTTCCTCCATACTTTAGATTATTTTTATATTAGTTTATTATCTCGCTTAAATGAAGGTCCGTAAGAATCCTTAACAACATGACCATTTAAAATGTAGGCCACTTCTGGAACCTTTTCAGTTACCTTCTTGCGGAATTTTCTTGTTTTAAGCTTTGGTCCTTTATCAGCGTCAGGAGAAATGGCTATTGCATTAGCTATCCTTATCTGAAGCGGATCCATTTCAAGAGCAAATACATAAGCGCTCTCATCACCACCGGCGCCGGCATATACGCTGCCTCTAAGGGCACCGAGAATAAAAATACTTCCATCTGATTCAACAGTAGCACCGGGCTTTACGTCTCCAAGAATGATAAGACTCTTCTTCTCATTCAATGTCATGCCCGAACGCATACTACCATAAATTATTCTGGCATCATCTCTGTCAGGAACAATATCCTGTAAAACACTTTCCGGTACTGTATCCTTTATCCCATCATAAGCTTCAGTCATTTCTGTTTGTAAAAAACTGTTATCTTCTGAAGAATATGTTATGTTTGAAGCCGCATTATCAGCTGAAAATCTGTTAAAAAGCTCGTTGGTATCCGGATCCTCACATATTACGCAGGTGATTGTAAGCTTACTGTTCTGAGCTATGATATCCAAAATCTGAGCTTCCTCATCATCACTAAGGATTCTGCCCTTTATCAATAATCCTACACTTACTCTACCGAAAAAAGAAGAAGATTCCCGGAATTTTGAAGCAATATCCTTGGTAAGATTTTCAAAAGAAATGTCTCTGTCAAGCTCAAGGATAATACCCGAACCGGTTCCTTTAATACTCACTGAACCCATCTGTTTTCATACTCTCCCTTGAAACTTTTAGTATAAAAGCCCTTGCCGCAAAAAAACGACAAGGGCATTTCTACAAAATATTTACGCAGTTTAATTACTGCATACCAGCCTGCTTTGCAACTTCTTCTGCAAAGTTCTCTTCTCTCTTCTCGATACCTTCGCCAGTCTCGAAACGAACGAATCTCTTGATAGAAAGGTTAGCGCCGTTCTCCTTAGCAACCTGTGCTACATACTGAGCAACAGTCTGCTTTCCATCTTCAGCCTTAACATAAACCTGCTGATTAAGGCAGATCTCTTTAAGCTCTTTCTGAAGACGACCCTCAAGCATCTTCTCAATGATCTGCTGAGGCTTTCTCTTTCCTTCAGGAAGCTCCTCGTTCTCCTTTGTAGCCTGAGCAAGAAGAATTTCCTTCTCATGGTTTCTGAACTCTTCAGAAACATCAGTCATATCAACATACTTAGGATAAAGAGCTGCAATCTGCATAGCAATGTTCTTGATAGCGTCCTTAATATTATCGTTAACAACATCTGTATCAGCCTCAACAAGAACTGAAATTCTTCCGCCACCGTGAACATAAGGTACTACGATACCATTCTCTGCAGTAACCTTCTCAAAACGACGAATGCTAAGCTTCTCGGAAATAACTGCTGTGATATCGATAAGTGCTTCCTTAACTGTTTTGGAAGAATCAACATTCCAAGCTTCTTCCATGAAGCTGTCCATATCCTTAGAATCAGACTCAACAGCCTGCTTAGCAACTGCCTCAACGAATGACTGGAACTGCTCATTCTTAGCAACGAAGTCAGTCTCTGAGTTAACCTCAACAACTGCTGCTGTCTTGTCATCCTTTACAGCGATTCTTGTAAGACCCTCAGCTGCGATACGGCTAGCCTTCTTCTCAGCCTTAGCCTGACCGTTCTTTCTAAGGAACTCTACTGCTGCATCCATATCACCGTTAGTCTCAGTAAGTGCCTTCTTGCACTCCATCATACCTGCACCGGTGGACTCACGTAACTCTTTTACCATTGCTGCTGTGATAGCCATCTATTTATATCCTCCGCGAATAATATTATTTAAAAAATTGAAGCTTAAATGGATTACTCCTCTGTCTCAGCCTCAGCAGCCTCTGCCTGCTCAGCTGTAAGTGCCTCAGCACCCTGATTTGCCTCGATAACAGCATCTGCCATCTTACCAACAAGAAGCTTTACTGCACGGATAGCATCATCATTACCAGGAATGATGTAATCAAGCTCTTCAGGATCACAGTTTGTATCACCGATACCGATAAGAGTGATTCCAAGCGACTCAGCTTCCTGGATGCAGATTCTTTCCTTCTTAGGATCTACTACGAAGATAGCATCAGGAATTCTCTTCATGTCACGAATTCCGCCAAGAACCTTGTTGAGCTTCTCATACTCTTTGTTGAGCTGAGCAACTTCCTTCTTGGGAAGTACTGCAAATGTGCCATCTTCCTGCATCTTCTCAAGCTTCTTAAGACGATCAATTCTGCTCTGGATTGTGCGGAAGTTTGTAAGCATACCACCAAGCCAACGCTCGTTTACATAGTACATACCGCAACGCTCAGCCTCTGTCTTAACAGCGTCCTGTGCCTGCTTTTTTGTACCAACAAAAAGAATTGTACCACCCTGCTGTGCGATCTCAAATACTGCCTTGTAAGCCTCGTCAACCTTAACAACTGACTTCTGAAGATCGATGATGTGGATACCATTTCTCTCTGTGAAGATGTAAGGAGCCATCTTAGGATTCCATCTTCTTGTCTGGTGTCCGAAATGTACACCTGCCTCAAGTAACTGTTTCATAGATACAACGCTCATGTTATTACCTCCATTTGGTTAATCTTCCGCATATCTTTGCCTTGTATCCCGGAGGGGCGTTATTTCCTTCGGAAGGTTCACATCCTATCTCAATGAATAAAAGACACCGGATGAAAAGTGGATATGCGTGTTTATTTGTGACTCTGTGAAAAAATGGCAATAAAAAAGCCCATAAACTCACAGCTTCAATAGAATACCATGATTTTGGGCTTTTGACAAGACATTATTTTGTTATAATCCTTGCTATCTCTTCAAAAGATGCTCCTTTAGGTATCTGCTTGGTACCTGATCTGATCTTTCTGTCGAGACCTGCATTAACTAGATAATTATTGAATGCAACTCCATCATCTATAATACCTGCTTCTCTTATGATTCTTGCACAGGTATCAGATTCACTTCCTCCGGGTATAACCACTACTACGTAATTAACATCTCCTGAAGAAGTCTGATTTTGATTAGTATCAGCTTCATTAGCCTGCTCTGCTACTGTATTTTCTGTGGTATCAGGAGTGTTAGCGGTTTCAGTATTTTCTGTAACTGCATTTTCTTCCGGTACCTGTTCCTCAACAGAACTGTTTTCAACAGATGCACTATCCGTTGCTTCACTTTCAGTCTTTACTGATTCATTATCAACTACTGAAGCTTCCGAATTCAGGCCATTGCTGTCTGAACTGCTTTCTACTGTTTCTGTGGATGCTTCCTGTGTGGCTTTGTCACCAGAGAGCGCAATATCCGGCTCGGCTTCAATGCTTTCGCTGCTTTCTCCAAGGTTGCTGCCTTCCTGCGTCTCTTTATCCATTTCCGGAACTGATTCACCTGTTTCAGACTCCCCTTGGTCGACTTCTTCAGAGATTTTTTCTCCTTGCGTATCCAACTGCGTATCGGATGAAGTTTCAACACTTTCTGCTATCTCCTGTGTAATTCTGGCTGACTCAGAATACTCCGATAAAGTATTCTCTGCTTCAACCATACCTAATTTTCTGGCTCTTTTAATAATCTCGTCGTCACTTATCTTGGCCGAAGAACCTGAAAGTGCGACTCCCATTATTATGGCTGTGAGTAAGACTCCCAGTCCCATCCCACGTAAATAATACTTAAGCTTCATTTCAGACCATTGCTCCTCACATAATAGAACTTCTATTCTTTTTATGCTTGCCGGCAAGATCTATAACAAGCTTTACCTCACCGATACCAAGCTTTAATTCTCTGGCTATAACTACAGCAGATTTACCTGCTTTATGCATATCAAGGATTCTCTGATTCCTTGAAGCAGGATCATTCGATACAGTCTGCGGCTGCGTCTCCATAGCTTCAGCTGCTTTCTTTCTTGAAGCATCGGATATGGAAACAACCTTCGCTGCAGAAACATTTCCCTCTTCCTTAACCACGGGAAGTTCTTCAATGGGCGGCATGTCATAGGACTCAGTCCTATCCTTAACAGGCGCCGTTTCATTATTTACAGGAACTGCATCAGCTTTCTCAGATTCGAATGTTTTCTCGGATTCGAAAGCTTTTTCAGACTCCGAAGTTCTCTCTTCATATTTTATTTCTTCTACTTCATTTATTTTAGGTTTTTCTTCACTGACAGGATTAACTTCCGGAGTGATCACATTACCTGCAAATGCTGTATCTGTACCAATAACTCTGTTCGCCGTTTTCTGAGCTGCAGCACTGTCTGCTCTGTCAAGAATATCCACAAGGGAAGAAAACTGCTTCTCATCTTCTTTTTTCTCATTATATGCAATGGCCTCAGAAGAAATATCAGCCTGCATTGCAGCTTCTTTTGCCTGTCTTGCTTTCTCTTCTGCCTGCTCGGCTGTAAGTACAGCCTCTTTTGCAGTCTGCTTAACCTCTTTGGCAGCACGATTAACCTCAGAAACTGTGTTCTTGAGGTTTTTATGCTTATCATTGAGCATGTCGTACATAAACATTACTTCATCATGATTTTTATGGATATCATTCATGACGGTATCTGAATACTCACTTATTGCAGACATTTTCTCGTTAGTGACTCTGTCCATAGCTCTTTCTGCTTTATTGATCGCCTCTTCTGTGCATTCATCAAGCATTTCATCAATCTGGCCCTGAGAATTACGGATAGCTTTTCTGACCATATCGTTAATCTTAGCTTCCGTCATCTCTTCATCCATATCGCTGAGGGCTGAGCCGTTCGGTATCAGATACCCTAATATAACCGCCAGGATTCCGACGATGATTAAAACAATTTCTGTAACACTTATCATAATATCCCCACTAGAAACACCGTATCCTTCTCCCTAAAAAAGATACAAATATAAAAATATTATAAAGTGTTCAGATTTTGAAGTCAAACCCTGAGGAAATATGCATATCAAGAGGCCTTCCATCGGACCCTATAAGAGTCTCGGAAAGCTTTCCTATATCTTCCTTGGTATGCTCCCTCTTTTTCTTTTCCCCCTTGCCGCCATTTCCGCTGTACTCGTTCTTACCTTTTTCTTTGGCGTCAAACTTTTCCTGCTTATTCTGGTCGGCATTTTCTTTTTCATTTACAGAGTTAGCCTTTTGATCTACTTCCTTGTCAAACTGAGTCTGAAAGGTGTTCTGATTAGTCATAGCTCGATTGTCTTCATTGGCTTTTATCTGCGCTATGTCATTTGTTCTGGCTATTGCCCCCTGAAAATCTATTCTTCCTATCGACATAGTTGCCTCCCTTCGGCCCTAACATCCCCTTTCTTAATAATTTTATCGGCTTTTAATACCTTTTATTATATAGCCCCTGTCTTCACATAACCATCCCTTAATTCAAATCTGCAATACTGAGATTGAGTCTTAAGAGTGGTGGTCTGATCCCCAATCTGAATAGTTGTTCCGGGATAAGCCGTATCCTCAACAATTACGTAGGCTTCCTTAGAATCTGCAAGCTTCTGTTGTATCTCTGCAAGTTCAGCGTTATTTTTCTCAAGCTGAGAAGTCAGCACCTTGTGCATGGTCATAAGCTGCTGCGCCTGCCTTGTCTGGTCCTGAGTCAGTGCTGCGCCGGAGCGAAGCCTTTTTGTTACAGAATCTATGGTTGGCGTTATTGTCTCTAGTCTCTTTTGAGAATCAGCGATAGCCTTTGTAAGCTCCCTCATGCGGATTTTGATACTGGGATCGGCACCTACTTCGATCAAAGTGCTGGCTCCCATCTCGCTTCCAAGAACCTTCGCCACTATTCTGTCAGTAGCGGTACACCTTCCACCTGCAATAAAGCCTCTTTTACCTGAAACTCTGATCTCAGTACCTGAAGAAACGGTGGAGTGCATTATGCTTTCACTGGTTATGGAGCCCTTTGCCGTAACTCTGGCATTTTCGATAAATTTCGTCACTATGTTACCACCGGCAGTTATATCGCCCTTGGACATACCGTTTATTCCGCGCTCCAAAATTATGTCATTACCGGCCTTTAAACTTGCGCCTTCAACAACACCCTTAACAATGATATTTGCACCGGCCCTTACTGAAAAGCCGGTTGCCACAGTACCTTTAACCTCAACACTTCCATCGTAATTGATATTACCGGTGGAAACATCAATGTTTTCAAACTGGATTACATTGCTGACTGTGACCTTACCTTCCTTCATGGTCACATGGCCATCGGCATCAGCATAAAGAACCAAACCGTCCTCTGACAGCTTGGTATTTTTTCCTGCCTTTATCTTTGTAGGCTTAACAGGGTGAGGTCTTAAGATTTCACCGTAGATATTTTGTCCCGGATCACCCAGATCTTCAGGGATAAGCATTGCCAGCTTATCACCTTTTTTCACATGATTGATCATGTTCAGATTAAAATAATCTACGCTTCCGTCTTCTCTCATTGTTGGCTTTGCGCGAAGGTTCATTTTAAAATTGTATTCAACCCTTGCATCACAGCCTTCTCTGGTCTTCCTGCCCTTGGCAACCACAAATTCCTTACAATATTCTCTGTTTCCAAAGAATTTCTGAATTGCCTCAGAATCAATACCAAAGGTAATTTCCCTGTAGGCAAGATCCTGAATAAATTCCTTCGGAGTCATAAGCTCTCCATCCTCTGAAGGCGCATAAAAAAATGCCGTGACTTGCATGCGGTCTCTTGAAATAGTGAGCTTATAGCTCTCTCTTTCAGGGTATGCCGGTGTATCATTCAAAATCACAAGCATACCATCCGCATTAGTCAGGGCATCATTTAAGACAGCAGGAACAAAGCTGATTGTACGGTCATCCAGATACTCTTTTACAGCATCATACTGAAGAGGTTCTCCTCCATCAGTTGGTGGAAAAACTCTTATGCCTGTATCCCTGCCGCCTGTAACCAACTGAAAATAACCGTTCATCACATCCTCCTAGGTAGAATATTACCTTAGCTCTGTCAGAATTCCTAAGTATTTTCCGAGTTTTTCTCTCATTTTCTGAAGTCCTCTGGTGTGGAGCTGCGATACACGCGATTCAGAAACTTCGAGTACGTTACTGATTTCCTTTAATGTCAATTCTTCATAATAATAAAGCAGAATAACTTTCTTCTCTTTATCCGTAAGAAGCTGCAGACTTTCTGCAAGCATTTTCTTAAGCTCTTCCTTCTCAAGAGCCTCTTCCGGCTTATCAAAACTGGAAGCAAGATTGTTACCATCTTCAGGCACATCGCTTCCCTGCTCCATGAATTCATTGAGCGATACAACGCCTGTAACCTTCATCTGGTTCTGCCAGTTAAGATATTCATCCTCTGAAATCCCAAGCTTGGCCGCAATTTCAGAATCAGAAGCCGGATGTCCAAGCTCCCTTTCAATGTCATGAATTGCGGTTTCAATCTTCTTCTGTTTTTGTCTGATAGTCCTGGGAATCCAATCCATTTTTCTTATCTGATCAAGGATTGCACCCCTTATTCTAACGCTGGCATAGGTCTCAAATTTGACATCTTTTAAAAGGTCAAACTTATCAATGGCATCAATAAGGCCAAAGATGCCATAACCTACAAGGTCATCATATTCAACGTTAAAACCCAAATACATGGAGAGTCGCCCCGCAACCAGTTTAACAAGCGGAGCATACTCCAAAATTAACTTTTCGCGAAGCTCAGGAGCCTTAGTCTTTTGATATTCACTCCAAAGCTTATTTCTTCCGGCTTCATCCATGTGTCAATAGTCCTTGTTAAAACTCGTCAGTATCATCGATACCAGCGAATTCGTCACTTTCCCCGAAATCCTCAAAGTCATTCGGATTATTTACCATTCCCTCTTCAGCTTCGAGCGCAGCCTGTTCTGCTGCAAGTCTCTCTGCTTCTGCCGCAGCCTCTAAAGCTGCAAGTTCGTCTGCCTCTCTTGCAGCTATTGCTTCTTCCTGAACACTGATTGCATCATCCCTCGCCTGAACCATTCCATTAAAGTGAGATACAAGCCATTCAAGAAGAAGTCCGGCCACTGTAAAAATCACAAGAGAAATGAAAAGTGTTGTAAGCCATTTGCCGATATCGTAATGCTGAAGGTAGGTAAAAATCGCTACGAACAAACTACCTGACAGCATTACAAAAGCGGTAATAAGTCTTGTCTTTGGCGCTTCCGTCCTGGCAATAACCTCAGTTCTTACATTTACTTTCTTCTCTTTTTCCTTTTTTGAATCTTCCGATTGTTCATCTGATTTTTTTTCAGATGTTTCTTCTAATTTTTCTTCGCTGTTTTCTTCTTCTACTTTGCTCATATAGTCTTTTCCGGCTTACCGACAGCTCTTATGACAAAATCACCGTTTTCCGGGTAGAAAATAACAGTTCTACCATAAGATTCACCTGTATCCTGTGCCAATATAGGTATGTTCAATTCCTTCAGCTTTTTTATTGACGCAGCTACATTCCTCTCGCCAACACGCATTGTTGCATTTGACGAGCTGAAGGCAAACATCTGCGCACCTCCGGCAATCTTGGCCACAAGCCTTGACCTGTTAGCCCCTTTTGCAACAACCTGTTTTATAAGTTCTTCGATACCTGTATCAGCAAATTTCGGAATGTTTGAGTTATTCTTAATTTCTTTGGAATCCGGTAGCATCACATGTGCGAGACCTCCAATTTTTGTAACCGGATCCCTCACTGCTATTCCTACACAGGAGCCAAGGCCCAATGTCGTTATTCCGTCAGGACTCACGCAAATATTAAGATCAGCCATACCAACCTTGATTATTTGGCTCATGCATTAGCTCCTTATCCTGTAACTGTGATATCACCCATACCAAGTGATGTCAGTATCTTACTGTAACCCTCCATATCCGGAAGCAGGATAAAATATCCACTGAGAGTTTCTGTATCAAAAAAGCTTGTCTCAATCAGCAAAATTTTATCACCCATCATACCGAACTCTATAGCCGGAACCGAAAGGATTGCACCGGCCATATCTATTGCGATAAATGGCACTGACGGTAAGAGCTTTAGATTGGTAATCATAGAAAGAGAATTCAGGTAAGAACCTGTAATAATGTTACCAACCTCTTTGATTGCTGAAAGCTCAGTCTCATCGAAAGGATCATTTTCGTCCTTATCCGTAATCCCCATGAGCATATTAACCAGATGTCTTGCAGCCTTCATCCCGAGCAGGAACATAATACTTCCGTTTATATCTCCCTCAACGCTAAGATATATACCGGTCATAATCTGCTCCGCTCCGCCCATAAGGTCGCCAACATCCTTAAAGTCAAGAAGCTTTACCTGTGGAACCGACATATCCACCTTCGTATTCAGCATCTGTGCAAGTGCAGTCGTAGCATTACCTGCGCCGATGTTTCCAAGCTCCTTGAGTACATCAAAGTATTGACTGGACAAATTGTCCAAACTCATCTCACTCAAAGATTTTCCTCCTCATATTTAAGCAATTTACGCTTTTGCCTTATCCTCTTCCATCTCAACCATGTTGAGATCAAGAATTGAAACGAGACCACCTTCGTATTTACCAACGCCACTGATAAAGCTGTTTATCTTCTTGCCCTTATCATTGCTGTAGGTTACTTTTTCAATACTCTTACTGCCAAGCGTAAGTACCTGATTAACCTGATCAACAATTATGCCAATGAGGGTATCCTCTTCAGCCTTAAGAATGATGATCCTGCTCTTATCAGTAATCTCATCAGGGTCCATTTCCATCTTGAGTCTTAAGCTCATTACAGGAACAATGACACCACGGATATTGATAACGCCCTTCAAATAATGAGCTACCTGAGGTACTCTTGTTATCTGCTGCATGCGCACAATATTGTCAATGTACTTAATATCTATTCCATACTGTTCTTCGCCAAGACGTATAACTATATACTGAATAAGTTCGCCAACGTCTTGAGTATCTCTAAGTTCATTCATAGTTATTTACCCTTTCCTGCGACTTTCGCCGCAATAATCACAAAGCTGAAGTTACGCGAGCTGGTTTGTATCGAGGATCAGAGCGATCTCACCATCACCAAGGATTGTAGCGCCGCTGATCATACGACATTTGCTCATATATTTGCCAAGTGGCTTGATAACGATTTCCTGCTGTCCCATCAGTTCATCGATTACAAGACCGATCTGCTGGTCACCCTTTCTGGTGATTACTACAACAAGATCCTCATCCTCAGCCTTTGTGCTTTCAGTTTCAAGAGCTCTGTTAACACGAATGATAGGTGTTACGTTACCGCGGAGGTTGATAACCTCTTTATTCTCAACCGTCTTAATATCTTCGGGAGCAACATCCTCAATACTCTGAATGGAATCAAGAGGAATAGCATATTTCTCATTTCCTACAATTACCATCAGAGCCTGAATAATAGCCAGTGTAAGAGGAAGTCTGATAATCCAAGTACTTCCTTCACCAAGCTTTGTCTTTACATCTACTTCACCGGACAAAGACTCAACCTTGGACTTAACAACGTCAAGACCAACACCTCTTCCGGAAATTTCAGATACCTGCTTTGCAGTGGAGAAGCCGGGATGGAAAAGAAGCTCTACAGCCTGCTTCTCTGACATTGAATCAGCCTGATCCTGGGTAATTACACCCTTTTCAATAGCCTTATTCTTAACTGCATCTGCATCGATACCATTACCATCATCACCTACCTCGATGACAACGCTGTTACCATCCTGGTACGCATGAAGGAAAATCTGTCCTTCTTCGGGCTTGCCACGCTCAGCACGAAGCTCTGCAGACTCAATACCATGGTCAGCACTGTTTCTAAGAAGGTGCATCAGAGGATCACCGATCTCATCAACCACGGTTCTGTCCATTTCAGTATCTTCACCGGTCATGGTCAGTTCCATCTTCTTGCCAAGTGATTTATTAAGGTCACGGATCATTCTCGGGAACTTCTGCAATACACTCTCGATAGGAACCATTCGAACTTTCATGACAGACTCATGAAGGTTGGTGGTTACACTCTCAAGGTACTCAATCTGTTCATTAACAGATCCGCTTACAATACCTGCTGAATTAGCTGCTGATATAAGTGAGTTCTTCGCGATAATAAGCTCACTTACAAGGTTCATCAGAACATCCAGCTTATCAATATCTACACGAACTGTGCGGTTAACAACCGGCTTGCCAACAGGCTTCTTGCCACCGGCATCCTTAGCTGCAGGTGCTGCTGCGGGCTTAGCTGCGGGTGCTGCTGCAGGTTTTGCTGCAGGTGCTGCTGCAGCCGGAGGTGCTGCGGGCGCTGCAGGTGCTGCTTCAGCTGCTGCAGGAGCCGGCTCAGCATCCTCAGTACTTCTTGCTGTACTGGGATCAAATTCACCAATCTCACAATCCTCGATTTCAGATACGTTCTTGACAATTTCTCTGATTTTACCAACATCATCCTCATCTGTGGTTATGATCATGCTGAAATTAAATTCAAATTTTTCATCTTCAATATCCTGGGTAGAAGGTTCAGAAGCCGCAATTTCACCGATTTCCTCAAGTCCCTTGAACACGAGGAATGCTCTTGCTGCTTTAAGAATACAGGAATCCTGAATTTTGACATTGATTCCAAAGATTTTCTTGCCACTTGCTTTAGCATCCTCAAGGCTACCCTTCGCATCAGGATCAAGCTTAATAGCTCTATAGTCCTTAGTAGGATCAGCATCAGGAGCAGATCCGTTTGCGGGAGCTGCTGCGGGTGCTGCCTCAGCTGCAGGTGCTGTCTCAGCTGCGGGAGCTGCTGCGGGCGCAGCTCCGCCACCTGCCCTTATATCTGCAAGCGCTTTAATCAGATTTGCGTTGGTCTCAGTTCCTTCGTCCTGTGACTCGGTGATATTATCAACGTAAGCCTGAATAGCATCAAGACACTGGAAAAGAGTGTCTATCATGCTGCTGTCAATTTTTAATGTGCCGTTACGCACATCAGAAAATACATCTTCCATATCATGGGTCAGATTCTGCATGTTTGTATAACCCATGGTTCCTGCCATTCCCTTCATGGAATGCGCAGAACGGAAGATATCATTAATAACATCTTCGTTCTCCGGATCCTGCTCAAGCTGCATGATTGCATCATTCAGTGTCTGCAGATGCTCCTTTGATTCGTCGAGAAAGACGCCTAGATACTGAGAAACATCCATAATCCCTTTACCTCCATAAGAAAAGCGAACGTCTTAGAGAAAGTAAGCTGGGATTAAGGATAATGTTCTGAAATCCGATTGAACAAGGAAGTTGTGCTTCACTTCGTTCAGCTCAACACGTTCGAACCAGACTCAAAAATACTTCGTCAGGTTCTCACAGCTACTTAACTCCAACGTTCATTATTATTTCCTGGGCTATGTCATCAAGTGTAACGACCTGATTAACCAGACCAGCTGTTGCCACTGCCTTAGGCATGCCATAAACCGTGCAGGAAGCTTCATCCTGACCAATGACATGAACCTTTTTAACCGATTTCAGATTTTTAATTCCTTCCGTTCCATCTGCTCCCATTCCTGTGAGTACAACACAGCAAACTGTGTCATAATCGGAATCCATAAGGGATTCATACATGAAGTTCGCACATGGCCTTACACCTTCTCTTGTAGGACCGTCTACATAGTGAATGGTGTGCTTACTACCGGAGGTTATGATATGCATGTGCTTACCGCCCTTGGCGATATATACCGTACCCGGCTGAAGAACGTCTCCTTCAGCTGCTTCCTTTACACTAATCTCTGAAAGAGAATCGAGTCTTTCTGCAAGAGAAGCTGTAAAGCCTTCCGGCATATGCTGCACAAGTACAACCGGTGTTTTTAAGTTTTTAGGAAGTCTGGGAATAACCGCTTGAAGCGCACGAGGACCACCCGTAGAGCTTGCAATCGCAACGATTCGATTGCCGGTGACCTTGTCTGCGTGCTTGCCGACGATTTCCACCACCTTACGAGAGGCTTTCATTTCATCGAGTGAGAAAGCCTTCGTACTTATTGCAGGAGCCTTCGATTCGCATACCGCATCGAGTGTCCTGATAAGTGTTGATGTGAAATCATCACCTCGGCATTCCGAGGCACGATCCGGTTTATGAATAAAATCAAGAGCTCCCAATTCCAGTGAATCAAGTGTTACCTTCGCGCCTTCCTTGGTATCTGTACTACACATCATTACCTTCGCCCTTATTTTATTCTTATTGATTTCCTTGAGTAACGTAATTCCGTCCATACGAGGCATGTTTACATCAAGTATAACTGCATCATAGGAATTCTTTTTCAGCAACTCAAGAGCTTCAATACCGTCTTTGGCCTTATCTACAACCTGAAATCTTGAATCTGAGTTTATAATATCACTAAGGACGGTTCTCATGAGTGCAGAGTCATCAACTAATAAAATTTTTTTCGACATTTAGTTTTGCTTCTTTCTAATTTTTCGTTCTTCCTCAAAGATAAAATGAATAATATCCTCTCTGGAAGTCTCGTCAATGTAGGCGTACTGTATGCGGTGTTCATACAATCCCGGCCTGTTTTCAAGTTCCTGTACCCTTAGTACATTGCACACCATTTCATATTCGACGTTATTAATATTCCCCGGAAGTCTGTACGCACAATAAATCGTACTTCCTTCCTCATACTGGAAGTTGGCGACAAATCGTAAACCTCCACCACTTATATCCACGATCACACTTCGCTGCAGCGGTTTACTTGTCCCAATCAAAAGCCCCCAATTTCTGCGGATGGCCTCTACCTCTTCCTCCGAGAATATTCTTGACTTAAGCTCCAGCGCACAGCTGAATCTGTAATACTCTCGTCTTTGAAGCCTCTGAAGGTTGCTTAGAAGATCCAACACAAGAATATAAACATTGTTGCTTCGGTATCGGTCAACGATCCTTCCGTAACACTGGAATAATCCTCGTGAGCTGTAGAAACACAGGCTGTATTCTCCATCCACAGGAAGCAATACAAGCTTGCCCTTGTCCATTGGCATCAGTACTTCTATCCTGTCCTCCGAGATTACATCTGTAATCTTACTCAGATGGATTTTCCGTGTTCGACTGTCATCATCCATCCAGACCTTGCCGATTGCCTTTAGCTCGATTTTGTTACCGGGCGATATATAATCCGCAAGCATTTTCAGGTACCCCTCTTACCTTTATTTTTATTGACCGGAGCTTTGCTCTCCGGAACCTTTTTCATTTAATTTTCTTCCAGTAATAATATGTGAGAAAAATGCAGCCATTCCACGCGGTTTGATAATATCTGCTGCATTTTTATCTGTAAGCCTCGCTGCGATCTGCTCAAATGCTTTAGCTGATTTAGCATTTGGATACTGTATAGAAACAGGTGTCTGCTGCATTACGCCTCTTGCAAGACTCTGATCCTGCGGTATCTCTCCCAGATATGAAAGCGGAAGCTTTAAATATCTGGCAACTACAGCGTTAAGCTTATTAAAAAGCTGCTGTCCCTCCTCTGCGGAAGCTACTCTGTTTGAAACCACCTTGATCATAGTGTTCTCTTTTGAAAATCTTGGCTGCTGATTCAGTGCCTTCAAAAGTGAATACGAGTCTGTAATCGATGTTGGCTCAGGTGTAGTAACAAGTATTATCTCACCGCTTGCTACAAGAAATTCCATAACTGCATTGGAAATACCTGCACCTGTATCAATGATTATCGTATCCGCAATCGCATCCAGCTCTGCCAGATTAACAATTATATAAACAAGGTAATCCCTGCTTAAATCATACATTCCTGAAATACCGGAGCCTCCGGATATAAATCCAACACCCTCCGGTCCCCAGGTTATGATGTCCTTTATATTTTTCCCCTGATAAATAAGATCGCTGAGATTATGCTTCGGTACTGTTCCAAACATTATCTCGATATTGGCAAGACCAAAGTCCGCATCAAGTATGATTACTCGCTGTCCCATTCTGCGGAATTGAATCGCAAGATTGATTGCTACATTTGACTTACCTACGCCTCCTTTACCGCTTGTAACGGTAATTATTCTGGCAAGCGGTCTCTGAGGGGCATTTTCTGCCTTAATTATTTTCCTAAGCTGTTCAGCCTGATCCATAAATATACCTGTTTCTATTTTATCAAAATCTGTAAAAATGTCGACATTTTATTGTAAATTCATACGGCGATTAGTTACCGCCCAGCAAGCTCTTAACACTCCTTTGAGCATCAAAAACAGCAATATCACTGGGAACGTTTTGTCCATTAGTAATATAGGACATGGGAGCTCCTGTATGCATATGGATATTATAGAGATTTCCTGCAGAGCTGGTCTCATCCATCTTTGTGAAAATAAGCTTATAACGGACAAGCTGTGAATATCCGTCAGCAATTTCCATAAGATCCCTGTATTTTGTGGTTGCACTTAAAACGAGATAATTCTCGGTATCAACAAGCTCTTCAAGAGCCTTAATAAAGCCAACCATATTCTGCTTTTGTTCCTCGTTGTGGAGACTGTGTCCGGCTGTATCGACCATAATATAATCGTAGTCCTTAAAGTCTTCTGCAGCCTGCTTTATTTCATCAACGGAATAAATTACACGGAAAGGAATCTCCATGATAGTCGCATAGGTTCTAAGCTGATCCGCCGCGGCAATCCTGTAGGTATCCACTGTAAGAAGAGCAACCTTTTTCTTTTGATTTATTCTAAGCTCAGAAGCCAGCTTAGCAATGGTAGTTGTCTTACCTACGCCCGTAGGTCCAATGAAAATCTCTGCTATAGGGCCATCAGAAGAAGGCGGCTTTATTTTGTCCGCTGCTCCAAACTTAAGGACCATCTTCTGATAAACGTTAGCAAGAACATAATCCATAGGGATATTTGGCTTGCTGACCTTTTCCACTTCATCTGTAAGCTGATTAACATAAATCTCATCAACTTCATTCTCAATAAGCGTGTTATAGAGAACCTTTACAAAAGTAATGGTCTCCTCGGAAACAGTATTACTCTCTTCCCTGTCCTCTTCCTTCTCATTCCTGAGATTTTTCTCCAAAAGATTGTGAAGGCTGTCCAGCTTCTCCTCAATCGCGCTGTTATCCTCATTAACAGGTTCGGATGTGGTTTTCTGTGGCCCAGGCTGGTATCTGTCCTGAGGCTTTGATACAGGAGTTACAGGTGAGGGAGTTCCAACCTTAAGAGGCGGAATTTCTCCCGATTCCTGTGCTTTTAATAATTTCTCTGCCATAGTGGCATTATTTGCCGTATCAGGTCTTGCAACCTTCTGAGGCTGCACATTATTGGGCCTCACAGGTCTTGTAACCTTTGAAGGTTCATCCTCTAAAGCTACCGTAACTTCTATTCTCGGAGGAGCAAAAATAGCAAAAAAGCCGCTCTTTTTAACGGGTCTGACATTCATGATAACAATGTTTTCCCCGAGCTCCTTCTTCGCGATTTCCGTGGCCTCTGATTCAGTTTTTCCGGTATATTTTTTAATTATCATATTATGCCGCTACCATCCCAACTGACTGCATTTCAACATTAGGTTCTACTTCATTGTAGGATATTACAATAAGATCCTTGTAATAGTCTTCAGTCATTTTCCTAAAGTACATACGAACAATGGGTGAGGTCATGACGATAGGCACTCTGCCTGCATCCTCAAGCTTCTTGGCCTGCTCACCGACTGATTTAAGTATTGCCTTGGTCCTTGCGGGATCAAGAGTTATATAAGCACCGGTTTCTGTCTGCTTAACAGAATCCATAATTTCCTTTTCAATCTTAGGATCAAGTGTAATGACACTTGTGGTCTCTCCGGGATAGAAATATTTACTGGAAATAGCCCTTCTGAGACTTTGTCTGACATATTCCGTAAGGATATCGCTGTCATGTGTAGAAGGAGCATAATCTGCCAGAGTCTCGAAAATTGTAACAAGATCTCTGATAGAAATCCCCTCGCTGAGAAGATTCTGAAGCACCTTCTCAATTTCACCAAGAGACATGAGCTTGGGTGTAAGCTCATCAACAAGTGCAGGATTGTTCTCCTTAAGATTGTTGACAAGATTCTGTACATCCTGTCTTGTAAGAAGCTCAGCAATATGATTCCTGATAACCTCTGTAAGATGTGTTGCAATAATTGAAGGCGGATCAACAACAGTATAACCAAGAGACTCCGCTCTCTCCCTCTGACTCTCTGTGATCCAGGTAGCAGGAAGGTGGAATGAAGGCTCATATGTGGGAATACCTGTTATCTCCTCATCCGCATTGCCGGGATTCATAGCCATATAGTGGTCAAAGAGGATCTCTCCGTCACTGACCTGAATACCCTTAATCTTGATAATGTACTGATTAGGATTAAGCTGAATATTATCCCTCAAACGAATAATCGGAACAACGGTACCAAGCTCCAGAGCTATCTGTCTTCTGATCATTACGACACGGTCAAGAAGATCACCGCCCTGATTTACATCAGCAAGGGGTATGATTCCATAACCAAATTCAAGCTCGATAGGATCAACCTGCAAAAGACTTGTAACATTTTCAGGCTGCCTTATCTCCTCAGCCTGCTGTTCTTCCTCAGCCATTACCTCTTCCTCTGTATGAGCTACAGTCTTCTGTCTGTCCATCATAAATCCAAGAGCGGCAACAAATCCGCCAAGAGGAATATAAAGAATATTCGGCAAAGGTGTAAGAATACCAAGTGCTGCCACAATGGCGCCAACAAGATACAAAGTCTTGGACATGCCAAATAACTGTCCGATAAGGGCAGGACCAAAATCTGCTTCTTTACTACCCTTTGTTACAAGGATACCTGTACTGAGAGATACCAGAAGTGAAGGAATTGAACTTACAAGACCATCACCCATGGTAAGAATCGAGTATTTATCAAGAGCCTCGGTGATAGGAAGCTGCTGTCTGAGCACACCCATCAAAATACCGCCGACAATATTTATAACAGTGATAATAAGACCTGCTACAGAATCTCCCTTAACATACTTCGTAGCACCGTCCATGGCACCAAAGAAGCTTGCTTCGTTCTGAATCTTCTCACGTCTCTCCTTAGCTTCCTGATCAGTGATGGCACCGGTATTAAGGTCGGCATCAATTGCCATCTGCTTACCGGGCATAGCATCCAGTGTGAAACGAGCCGATACTTCAGCAACACGTTCAGAACCTTTGTTGATTACCATGAACTGAACAAGGATGAGCATTGCATAAACAATAGCTCCGATGATCAGATCACCTGCACCAACGAAGGAACCGAATACTTCGATAACTTTACCCGCATCTCCACCTGTAAGAATAAGTCTTGTGGAGGATACGTTCAGCGCTATTCTGAATATTGTTGTGAACAAAAGGATAGTAGGGAAAAATGACATATCCAGTACTTCCTTAGAAAACATTGCCGTGAATAATATGACAAAGGAAAGTGACATATCAAAGGCAAGCAGGAAGTCCATTAACCATGTCGGAATAGGGATAATAAGCATCATTACTGCTGCAACAAAATAAAGTGCAACACCGTAATCAAATGCACGTTTCCTGATAGTATCAAGGATGTTATTCATCTAATGCTCCCCCTTTCCCCATTTTTACATACTTATACACATCTAGTATATCGCATACTATATCTTGTATTCAAGAGAAAAATGAAGCACAAGTATCAATAACATAGATAATAAAAAATAAGGCAGCTGCAAGGGCAAAAAACTGCAGCCACCTTATACCTTCCCCTGAAGGTGATATACAAAGGCAAGTACCTCGGCAACGGCCTGATAGAGCTCAGGCGGAACAAATTCACCGATGTCAACGTTAGCATAAAGCATTCGCGCAAGCGGTTTATTTTCAACGATTTCGATACCGTTTTCCTTAGCAACTTCCTTAATTTTCTGTGCCAGATAATCCTCACCCTTTGCTATAACCCTGGGTGCCTCATACAGATCGGCATCATAGGAAATAGCTACAGCGTAGTGAGTAGGGTTCGTGATGACTACATCTGCCTTGGGGAGCTCCTGCATCATACGGCGCTGGGAAGCCTGCTGCATTCTTCTTCTCTGCTGACCTTTGATCTGAGGATCTCCTTCAGTGTTCTTGTATTCATCCTTAACTTCCTGCTTGGTCATCATCATATCCTTGCGGAATTTTCTTCTCTGGAAAACCACATCCGCAGCAGCGATTATGATGTAGACAGCAGCTACTCTAATGCCAATATCAATGACAGTCTGTCCCATAAGTCCAATGGCCTGCGACAAAGGCATATCATAAAGCGTAAAAAGTGAAGCCGTAACACCTGTAAAATAGTTGTAAACCACAAAGCTGATAATGATTATTTTTCCTATAGCCTTGAATAATTCGAAAAGAGATCTTGTTGAGAAAATCTTCTTAAAGCCGCTGATAGGATTAAGCTTACTGAGCTTTGGCTGAAGAGGCTTTGTGGTTATCTTCCATCCAACCTGGGCTATATTTGCAATAAGCCCAATCAGTATAGCGGCTGCAAAAAACGGGAAGGCCAGCATAAATATTCGAACCAGCGCCTGGTTCATAACCGTCTTAATATTCTGTAAGGGCAACAGTCCGTCATACATTGTGGTGAATTCCGGAATCTGTCCGTATACATAGTTGAACATACCGGTAAAGCTCTCAGCCATATATCCATACAGCAATCTAAGCAGCAAAAAAAGCGCAAGAAGTCCGGCTGCATTTCCAACCTCACGGCTATTGGCAACCTGTCCCTCATCTCTTGCATCCTGCAGTTTTTTTGCTGTAGGCTCTTCTGTCTTCTCACCACCGGGGCCGTCTGCAAAGAACTGCAGATCATAAGAAAGAAGCAATTCCATATTCATTTTTCCGGCTTCTTCACATAAGATCATCAATAAATGCCCTCATCAGGACTTTCATATTTTGAAAAATAAAGTCCGACGCGTTATATAAAAGTGTACTTGTAATATACATAAGAGTAAGTCCAAGAATGAGCTTAAGTTGCATACCAACAGCAAACATGTTCATCTGGGGAGCTACTCTTGCCAGTACGCCAAGAATAACGTTAATTACAAATGTAACAATAAAAATCGGCAGACATATTCTAAAGCCGATTACCATATATGCCCCAAAAAAAGTCAGCATTGAATCCAGCAGCTTATCAGAATGGAATACGGCTCCGTTAACAGGAATAAGAATGAAGGAATCCGCCAATGCAGATACAAGATATCTGTAAAGGCCGCTCACAAGCATCATTCCCATAAAAGCATACTGATAGATACCTGCGGATACCGAAACCTGCTCTCTTGATCCCGGTGACATTACCTGAACCATCGACAAGCCCACCTGCATATCCACTACCTGACCTGCAAGGCTCGATATCATTGTGCATATCTGAGCCGCATAACCTATCAGCAATCCTGTGAAAAATTCCTTTGCAACAATTACAGTAAAGCCAAGTATCGTGTCGTAATCCAGTGTCTGAACCGGTGCTGTGCCATACAAAAGAATGGATAAAAACATGGAAAAGCATATTCTTACCCACTGGGGTGTATTGCTCATACTGAAAAAGGGTGCCACATAAACAAACATAGTCACCCTTACAAGAATAAGCAAAAATATTTCTAGATCACCAAAGGTGAAGCTGTAATCAATCAAATCCTCTTACCCCACACCTAATGTATATACAAACTAAAATCAGACCATATCTTTACAACATAGTTTGAAAGCTCTGTAAGCATCCAGTTTCCTAAAACCATCAATGCCAGAAAGGTAAGGATTATCTTAGGAACGAAGGTTAAGGTCTGATCCTGGATTGAAGTAACCGTCTGAAAAATAGATACAGCAAGTCCCACAATCAAAGATACAAGCAATACAGGAACAGCAATCTTAATTACCATAAAAAGGCCGTTACCCATTATCGCAGTGACGTCATCAACTGTCATAATCCTCCTCCTTTCTAGTAGAACGTTTTAACAAGACTACCGATTATCAGATTCCATCCATCAGCAAGAACGAAAAGCAAAATCTTGAAGGGCATGGAAATAGTCGTAGGCGGCAGCATCATCATACCCATACTCATAAGTACCGACGATACTACCATGTCTATGACGATAAACGGTATAAATATCAAAAATCCTATAATAAATGCTGTTCTCAGCTCGCTTATAAGAAAGCTTGGAATAAGTACTGCATTAGGAATAGTCTCAAGCTGACCATCCCACTCCATCTGATCGATTTCCATAAAAAGGCGAACATCCTTAGTCTGGGTCTGACCATACATGAACTCTCTTATAGGCTTCATTCCAAGGTCAAAAAGCTCCTGCTGCTCTATCTCACCTCTTTCAAAGGGCTGAATTGCAGTGTCGTAAACCTCCTGCAAAGTAGGCTGCATTATGAAAAATGTAAGGAAAAGTGCAAGTCCCATAAGCACCTGGTTTGGAGGCGCAGTCTGTGTTGCGATGGCCGACCTTGTAAAATGCAAAACAATGATGATCCTGGTAAAGCAGGTCATCATTATCAAAAGGAACGGAGCCAGTGCGATAAGTGTCAGAGTAATAAGTATTCTCAGTGCTCCGTTGATGGTTCCGTTTCCATTGTCATAGGTCACTGTAACAGTATTTGCAATATTCAGCTCCTTAAGGTCGTCAGCATCCTTTGATTCGCCGGCCTCATGGATATTGGTCCTTTCACTGTCAGTGCCTGTCAAATGCGTTTCTCTGTCCCTCGTGGGGTCAGTTGTGTGCGTATCATCCACATAAGAGGTGGATGCCTGTGCGGTTATGGGGGTAATTCCATAACCAAAAAAAATCATAACAAAAGAAAGGCATAAACACAGAACGCCTCTCCTAAGCCATGATTCTCTCTTCTTTACTCCCCTAAAACTCTTCATACCTTACTTCTTCTTAAACCTGTCCATCATCTTGCTAAGTTCTTTGCTGAAATCAGGAATTTCAGCTTTAGCAAATTCCGGCGGTTTGTACTCATCTTGCGTTAATTCCGTGAGCAACGTCACACTGTCCTTGCTGACAGAAATAACAAGATATTTCGAAGCCACACGGATTATCTGAATATATTTAGTATTCGATAATCTCTGGGTCTCAAGAATCTCAATATTTCCGCCGGCCACAGTATTTTTCTGGTATCTGGCGATCCACATTGTTACATAATATGTAGCACCAAGTACCAGAATAAAAATAATGATAACAGTGACAAGTTGCGAAATAGATGCTACTGACATTTATTTTGCCTTCTTACATTATTGTACTATTTCAGTTACGCGGACGCCGAAGCTCTCCTCAATTACTACTACTTCTCCCTTTGCAACGAATTTACCGTTTACAAGAACGTCAACGGGTTCACCGGCAACCTTCTCAAGCTCTATGATAGTACCCGGTGCAAAGTCAAGAATATCCGAAATCGCCTTTGCAGTTCTTCCGAGCTCAACAGTTACTTCCAAAGGAACATCTTTTATAAGTCCAATATTCTCTCCCGCAGCCATAGCCGGATTTCCGCCGGCAAAGCTCTGGAACTGTGCAGGCTGAACGTTCATGCCCGGCATCATCTGCGGCATCATCATCTGCGGCATCATCTGCATACCCATTTGAGGCATGCCCATCTGCGGCATTCCCATCTGCGGCATACCCATTTGTGGCATACCCATTTGAGACATATCCTGAGCAGGCATTCCCATATCGGGAGCAGGTGCTGCAGGTGCCGGAGCAGGTGCAGGTGCTGCTTCTGCAGGAGCTTCTGACTGATCTCCTCCATCAGCACTGACAGTATCCTTAAGACTCTTAGCAAAGTCAACAGGGTACAGCTGCATCAGTGTTGAATCAACAAGATCACCGATCTGTAGCTTGAATGTAACTCTACAGAAAGTACCTGTAAGGAAATCAGATATTTCACTGGGATCATCATCAATCATATCAAGAAGCGTAGCCACCGGGGGACTGATATCAACCTTCTGACCTGTCATGGTAGAAAGTGATGTTGCAGCCGCACCCATCATCTGGTTCATGGCTTCCGAAATAGCTGATAACTGAAGTTCTCCAACCTCACCATCAGTATTGGTTCCGTCACCACCCATCATAAGGTCTGTGATAACCATAACATCATGCTCTTTAAGTATGAGGATATTAGTTCCTTCAAGACCTACGGTGTACTTAATCTGAATGAAAACACAGGGCTTTTCATAATTATCAAGCACTGTATTCCAGTTAGCAAGCTCAACCTGAGGGGTTGTGATGTTAACCTTCTGATTTACAAGGGAATAAAGCGTCGTAGCTGAGGATCCCATACTGATATTGGCAACCTCACCGATCGCATCCTTTTCATCATCCGTCAAAAGGCTCTCGTCGATTTCAGCGGCCTGGAAACCAGAGCTACCTGAAGGAGCACCTCCTGCATCAGCAGGGGCGTCTGCGGACGCATCTGCCGGGGCATCACCGCCTCCTGCATCTCCACCACCCGATGTATCCATACCGGCGAGCAGGGCATTAATTTCGTCTTGTGAAAGCATTCCATCCATGCTACTACTCTTCCTCCTCTCTTACTACCGACGTAATTCTGACGGCATACTTATCTTTCGTAGTTCCCGGCAAAGCCGTAAATTTATAAATATCCCCTACATATACCTGTAGTTCGCTATTTACCTGATTATCAAGTCTGATAATGTCGCCTCTTTGAAGTGATACAAAATCACTTACCGAAACGTTACATTTTCCAAGTACCGCTTTAACAGGCACATCCACATGTCTGACAAGTGATTCAAGATGATCGCCGTAGGTGTCATCATCATGCTTCTGCATTGTTGAAAACCAGAACTTGGTATTGAGCTTATCCATGATGCTCTCCAGGGTGAAATATGGAAGACATATATTCATCAGACCTTCCGTATCACCTATCTTCATGTTGAGCGTCACAATCGCGATCATGTCGGTAGGAGAAATAACCTGCGCGAACTGCGGATTGGTCTCAATCCTCTCCATGATAGGATTTATCGCAATAACATTCTCCCAGGGCTCAACCATAAGCTGCATACAAATCGTAATCAGCTTCTCGATGAGAGGCATCTCAATATCGGTGAAGGGTCTTGGTTTATCAATACCTGCTCCCTCTCCTCCAAGCATTCTGTCTATAAAGGAAAAACCGATATTGGCCTGAAGCTCCATTATTATGGTTCCCTGCAATGGCAGGAAATTTATAATTCCCAAAATTACGGGATTACTAAGTGCATTACTAAATTCCGAATAGGTAACCGTTTCTGAGTTCGCTACCGAAACCTGAACATTTTTTCTAAGATACAAAGGAAGCGTTGTTGACAACAATCTTCCATAGTGCTCATAGATCATCTCCAGGGTTCTCAGATGCTCCTTTGAGAACTTGGCCGGACGTTTAAAGTCATAGTCCTTAACCTTTTTCTCGTCGGTAGCCGACATCTGATCTACGTCGAGTTCACCCGTATTAAGCGCCGCCAGTAGGTTATCTATCTCATTTTGTGATAATACTTCACTCAAGCGCAGACCACCTCAATTCCATAAAAACAACCATAAACTCTTTTCATACTCCCCAATAATTACTGATAAACCTTGCTACTGAAGCTTACATCATATATGAAGCCTGATCCAAAGATTTCCTGAATCTTCTCAAGAAGTGTAGCCTTGGCTTCATCCTCGTACTGTCTGATCTCATCAAGTGTATAGGAGCCTATAACCTCCGTAATCTTAGACTTTATCATATCCTCATAAGTAGGAAACTTCTCTGCATTTCCATAGATCTCATAATCCGGATTGGATGTATCCATGGAAAGAACCACTGTAGCAAGCATGTAATGTGTTTTGCCATCACCGCTGTCCTTAAGGGTGATAGTCATATCTGCTATCGTATAGTTACTAACATTCGCTATATCAACATTTCCCGTAGCAGATCCTGAAAATCCCTGACCATTTTCACCGCCGTTAGCCTCTATCTGCAGAGCAGCAGCTATGTCGCCGATGAGCTTTACCGCCTGGTTATTGGTAGTAAGTACTGTCAGCATCATGAAGCCTGTCATAACAGTATTCACCAAAAGAAGTGCCAGGATAATAATTGAAAGCAGATTCTTTTTCATGTTTTTCTCCCTCACATTTTTATGATTAGTAATCCTTAATACATAGGACTTAAAGGATTATAAATACGAATTTCTACTCGTCTGTTCTTGGATCGGCCTTCAGGTGTGGAATTATCTGCCACAGGCTCATATTCACCTCTTCCTGAATGCTTAAGATTAGCGGGATCCAGGGTGGTATTTTCAACAAGATAATAAAATACCGAAAGGGCACGTCCATCACTCAGCTCATCGTTATTGCTATACTTTCCTGCTCTGTGCATAGGAACGTTATCTGTATGTCCCTCTATCTCAATGGTTCCTCCGGCATATCTCTCAAGTATTGCGCCAACCTTATTAAGGATTGAATCAGCACCTTCCTTAAGTGTTGCTTCTCCGGAATCAAACAGGATTGCACCCTGCAGTGTCAACTGGACGTATTGGCTTGTGAAGTTAACATCTATCTTATCTGAAACATCCATTGCATCAAGTGATTCGGAAACCTGTGCTGCAAGCTGCTCTGATGCCTTAAGCTGTTCATGCTCAAGTTCCTCTTTGGCTTCTTCTGCAGTAGGTGTAGACTGAGCTTCCTCACTTTCAGAGCCCTGTCCTTCGGTATCACCTTCATTTCCGGAACCCTTGATCTCACTGTCTTCATCGGATTCATTACCGCCGGCTCCGGGATTTATGCCTGTTGAATCACCATTATCATTAACACCGGCGCCTCCGTTCTCACTGGAATTCTCACCGGTTGTATCGGTGACATCCTCCTGCTGAGAACCGGATTGGGAAATACCCATTGAAATTATGTAATTGGAAAGTTGGTTCAACTGTGAAATACCATCTCCGACAAGTGCTCCCTGTCCCAAAGCAGCTTCACCGCCATTGAAAATACCAAATGCCGAACTGAATGATGCAGCAACTTCTTCAAATTTGGCGGCATCCATGTTAGCCATTGAGAAAAGCAACACGAAGAAACAAAGGAGTAGGTTCATCAGATCACCGAATGTACCCTGCCAGGCCGGCAAGCCGGGCTTTATTTCTTCCGGTTTTTTAGCCATTACTCTCCGCCTCCATCGCCTGTGCCATTCTCTGCTTCATAAGCTGCTCTGTTTGCAGGTGACAGGAATGACTTAAGCTTCTCTTCAGTTACACGAGGGTTCTCGCCTGCCTGAATAGATAAAAGTCCCTCTATGATAATACTTTTCATAGTATATTCTGCATTATCTCTTGCTTTAAGCTTATTCTCAGCGGGGAAACAGAACCAGTTCGCAAGAACTGAACCGTAGAATGTTGTGATGAGAGCAACCGCCATGGACGGTCCGATTGATGACGGATCCGACATGTTCTGAAGCATCAGAACCAGTCCAAGCAGAGTTCCGATCATTCCCCAGGAAGGTCCCATACCTGCAACATCTCCAAAGAAGGAATAGTTCTCCTTATGTCTCTCTGACATAGCGTCAATTTCAGCTTCAAGGATTCCCTTAACAAGCTCAGGCTCAGTACCATCGACAATAAGCATAACGCCCTTTTTCATAAAGGCATCTTCAATATTGCTGGCAGCTTCTTCAAGAGCCAGCAATCCTTCTTTTCTTGCGGTATTTGAAAGATCAATAATCTGCTTAATAACTGTCTTGGTGTCATCAGCGGGCATTTTAAAAATAAGTGTGTAGGACTTAAGTCCACTGATGAAGCTGGGGAGGCTTCGTGAAGCCAAAACCGCCATGAACGCTCCGCCGAAGGTGATCATGGCTGACGGCGCATCCAGAAAGTATTTAACACCAGTGATACCTGCTGAAAACACGATACTTAATATCATGAAAATAAAACAAAGACCTATACCAAGTAATGATCCTATATCCACTTAGTTTTCCCCCTTCATAAAAGTTATAGCAAAATATCGGATGATCAGCTCTGTGCTACATTTCTTCATATATCACTTCGCTCATTACATTTCTTCATTATTTCGGAAATCGTCTCCTGAACAATAAGCTTTCGACCGTTAGCCATAATGATCACGGTATCGGGATTAGCTTCAACCGTTTCTATAAGAGCCTCATTAACAAGTATTGCCCGGCCATCCATTTTAGTAATCTCAATCATTTCAAGTCTCCGAAATTGAAACAAAATTACATAATCAAATAAGATAGTTTCATTTTATCACGCTTTTTTAGCTTTTGTATGCATGAAATTCCGCAAAAACATGGTGCTTGTATTTTTATTTCAGAATTTAATTGAATTTTTGAAATATTTTTTCATTCCATATATTGTGCATACTTATAATTGGATTATACAACATCTCGTAATTTATTTAAAGTTTTTATAGCATTTTTTGTCCCATGTTTTGTGACAGGACTATTTTTAATTTTTCTTTTCAAATAGTTTATGAGCAGTTTATATTCTTTTGAAAGATATTTGAATTTAAAATGCCGTTTTTGTATTTTTATTTCAGAATAATACGTATATTTTGAAATTTATTTTCAGACTCCCATATCTGCTATCACTTCCTTCGTAAAATTTATTTTTCGGTAGATATCAAAATAGGCCAGGACTTTCTTGCCCTGACCTATTCTAATTGTTTATTGCTTAATCAGAAGATTTCTGATTATCTCTTAAGGTTTGTAAGCTCCTCGAGAAGTGTATCTGATACTGTGATGATTCGGCTGTTTGCCTGGAATCCACGCTGAGTTGTGATCATGCTTGTGAATTCACTTGAAAGGTCTACGTTACTCATTTCCAGAACACCGGTTGTGATGTAGCCACCGTCAGAGGTTACATCCTGAACCTTTGCTTCACCGGAGTTAAGTGTCTGGCAGTAAAGGTTATCGCCCTGCTTTTCAAGACCGGATGCATTAGCGAATTCTGCTGTTGCTATCTGTCCAAGAAGCTTTGTCTGGCCATTTGAATATGTTGCGTAGATTGTTCCATCCTTACTTACAGTCATACCGTTCATGGTACCAACTGCTCTACCTGTCTTAAGACTTGCAAGGTCACCCTTTACAGCGCCGATTGTAGATGTTGCCATGGTGTTGTAGTTAGTTGTTGATGAGAAGTCCATGTTTACATCTGTGAAGCCTGCCATCTTGGGCTGTCCGTCGATAACTGCATCCTGCTGGAAGTTAAGTGTGATCTTTCCTTCGGGCTGAACGATATCACCGGTCTTTGCATTGTACTTAAGAGTAATACTGTTGTTTACGATCTGAAGACTTCCGTCATCAAGAATGTGATATGTAAGTGTCTCGTAGTTTTCAGCTGTTGCATCAGGTGTGTAGTTGTAAACATCTGCGAAGAAATCTGATGTAGCTGATGCGTCGTTGATTTCTGATACATAGCCCGTTCTGGGTACTGCATCGTATACGGTCTTACCTTCTTCACTGGCGTTTTTAAAGGTTGCTGTTGTCTCATCTACTTCTACTTCGAAGGTAAGCTGTGTTTCTTTTGTTGTTGAAGTGATCTGGTAGTTAACAACGCCTGCTGTATTCATTGTTCCAATTGTAAGCTTAGATCCATCGTCGCTGATGGAGTAAGTTACATCATCACCTGCCGGTGTATAACCATAAACTGATGAAAGAACGTTTCTCTGGCTGTTTGTAAGGCTTGCTACTGTTCCGGAGAGCGGCACTGCTGTGTCTACTTCTGACTTATGATTTCTGTATACTATGTTGGAGCCTGTATTTAAGTAAACAGCGTATTCTTTATCATTTACATACGCACCCTCTTCAGACTTTGTCATTGTTGTCTTGGTGATTGTCATCTCACCGGTATCTTTGTTGATAGAGTATTTGTATGAATATGATGCATTTCCTTCTGAGGCCGGAATATCTGTTGCTGTCATTCCATAGCATCTAAGAAGATCTAATGATGTAGCATCATTTGCATAAAGTGTTCCCTCAAGGGGATAGGTGTAATCATCACTTCTGTCATTAAAGATAGCCTTATTGTTTGTTGTATCTGCTTTGAAAGTATAGCTTGTCTTGCTGTATCCGCTGGAAGAAGATGATTCTGTAGTCTTTACTGTCTGTTTTGTAATAATGAAATCACCGGTAGAAGCATTTATCGTGTAATTGTAGGTATAAGCCTCATCACCAGTTGTGTTCTGTGCAGGCAGTAATGCCTGATCCACTCCTAATGCAGCTAACAGATCTGTTTGACTCTGCTTGATTTCTCCGCTTACAGGAACATCTGTCAATGAGCCAAAGTTGATTGTATTAGCTTCTGTTCCGGGTGTAGGAGTTCCTATGTTTCCGTTGGCTACTGACTGGTTATTTGTTGTAAGCTTTGTTGTAACTGTAAGAGCACCGGTAGTAGCATCAATACTGTAAGCAAAGGTCTTGTAAGATGTATCACTTACCTGACTCTTATAATCAGAGCTCTTAAGTCCGTAAACTTTAAGGATTTCTGTAGGAAGTCCTGTTGAGAATGTCGTTGTTGCAAGATCTACCGTAATATCTGATCCACTGTTTGTATCATTAAAGGTAATGGTTGTTCCTGTGCTGCTAACCATATCATAAGGAGCCTTAATAGCTACGGTTTCATCTGAATATGAGTTAGTTGTAAGTGTAAGACTTGATACACCGTCACTGGAAATCTGATATGTGTATGTCTTGTCATCTGAGAAATCAAGGGTGGAAATATCAAGACCAAACATTGTGTTCAGAACTTCCATCTGCTTGTCGCTGAGCTGATCTGCTGACTTAACCTCAACGCTTCTCGGAACGGTCGCATAGCTTGAATTTGAGTATGTTCCATAGGTAATTGTTGTATCTGTGGATGCATTCTTGAAGAACTGTCCCAGATTTACAGGATCCTTATCGGAAGGATCTACAGGGAATACACTGATGGAACCGTTTTCATTTATTGTGTAGTAATCGGTGCTTGCTACTGTGTTGTCTCCGCTAAGACCAACTGTAAGGTTATATACGTTTCTAAGGAGTGTGGGAGCCTTTTCAACGAGACTTGAGATTGATCCTGATGCAGGAATTCCGCTGTATGCGGTTGAACCTGAAGGATTTCTGAAGGTTACGTTCTTTGCTCCGACTGTTGCGGTGTAGTTAATTGTTGTAACTGTCTTTGTCCAGGAATTACGTACACCGTAGTTAGCTTCTTCGTTGTCACCATCTGTGAATGTAACATAGCTGAGCTTTTCAGCGCCGATTGTATTTCCCTTGGAATCGAGGATATCCTCGAGGGTCATTGTATATGTATGCTCAAGATCATTTACATCTCGAACTGCGAATTTTGCTGTGTAAAGATATCCCAGGTTATCGTAGAACTCAAGAGTAACTGTTTTTCCGGAATCGCTTGTAATGTTTGTATCATGTGCATCGATGTTTCCGCTTACAACAGCTTCTGTTGTTCCTTCCGGAGGATAGGTCATGTTCTCAGCACTCATAAGCTGAAGCTTGCCTACACCACCGTTTGTGTTGACTGAGATTTCACCTGTTGTCTCATCTTCTACAGCTGTCCATCCGTATACAAAATATCCGGTTGACTGCATTGCCAGGTTACCTGCACCGTCAATGTAGAAGGAACCATCTCTTGTATACATGGTCTGGTTTCCATCATTAACAATATAGAAGGCATCGCCGGTAATTCGCATATCAAAAGGATTATTTGTTGTCTCTGTTGCGCCCTGCTGAGTAATAGCCGTTGCGATGGCACCGGACTTTGCACCAAGACCTATCTGTCTAGCATTTATACCACCGGTTGTCTCGGTTGCACGGGATGCACGCTGTGTGGTCTGATACATCAGATCACTGAAGGTGATTGACTGTGACTTGAAGGATGTTGTATTGACATTGGCGATGTTATTACCGATAACATCCATTTTGACCTGGTGGGTCTTAAGTCCTGCAACACCAGAAAAAAGTGATCTCATCATAAGGCATGTCCTCCTGATTTGACATGAAGTCAGAGGGACGGGTCACATATTAAGTTGACACTTTGGGATTTGAGATTTGAATTTGAATTCCTTCTGTCAGTCGGGAATTCGATGACCTCCTTAGATACTCACTTTCCTGTGAGCTTACGGATGTACTGCCCTACACCCTCGGTCCGGTCGTTTTTTCTCGTATCCTTTTGTCTCCTAAGGTTATGCGATTACCGCTCCGTCTATATTGGTAAATACGTTACTGCCAGTTTCCTGACTGTCCATTGCTGTAACAACTGTGCTGCTTGGTACATTTACGATGAAGGCCAGCTGATCAACCAGGATAAGCGAATCATTTATTCCTTTCGCACTTGCCTGATTTCTTGCGTTATTCAGGCGGTTCATCTGATCAGTAGTAAGTTCGATGTTTCTGTCGCTAAGTCTGTTTGATGCGTGCTTTGAAAACTTAACACCGTCCCTTGAATTTTCGATCTGGCTGAGGATTTTACCAAAGTCTGAATTCTGTACGCCGACTGTTCCTCTGCCTTTTTCTGTTTTGTTAATGGGATACTGACTCTGAACCTGCTCTATGGAAAGGAATCCGCTGTTGTTATGTATCATTTACGGCTTTCTCCTTTCTCAAAATAAAACACAAAGTTCATTTACTGTACCGATATATATTTCGGTCAAATAATCAAAAACATAACCACTTTTCACAAATTTTTATTATTTATTAAGTGGTGGTCTCTGCTTCTGATCCTGTGCCTGACTGGGTATCTGTGTTTTCTGCTTTTGAGGCCTTTTCAGCCTGCTGCTTCTCGTACTCTGTCTCATTGTTTACAGCTTCTGTTACAAGCTCATCAGCTCTTGTCTTATATTTCTCGAGCTCTGTGATGTACTTCTTGTCTACAAGTGCAATTGCTTCACTGGACATGTTCTGATAGAAGTTGTATGCCGTGTAGATGTCGTTAGCATGTGTGTAATTGAGATTGTTGTAATCCGGGAACTTCTCAATCATTTCAACAAGATCATCTGCCTGATCATGTGCTTCTACGAACTTTGAATCTGCTACGCTGCTTACGGTATCCATCTTGTAGTCCTTGCCGTCGATGTTGAGATAAGCTTCTCCGCCGGTATAGGTTACATAATCAACTTTGCCCTGAACCTTATTTCCGTTCTCGTCGGTAACTATTACAGTTTTACCAACCATCTCGGAGGCTCTGGACATTGCGAAGGATTCAGCCATATTTGAAAGCTGCTCAACCTGAGTAAATGTTGCGTACTGATTGATATACTCAGTATTTGATGTAGGCTCAAGAGGATCCTGATACTTCATCTGTGCACAGAGAATGTTCATGAAAGCGTCTTTATCATAACCGTTAGATTTTTGTGTCTTTTCCTTTTTGCTGCTTGAGTTATTGGTATCAACAACTTTACCATTCTCTACTACTGCGTTAACACTCATCCTTGTACCTCCTGTTTCTCTTAAGCGGAGAAATCAACTGAGTTTCCGTTAATTGCCATCATCTCTGCGGTAAGTCTGTCAGTTTCATCAACCTGCTCTAAGCCTTCGATACCTTCCGGAGTCATATCGCCAAGTCTGATTCTTCTCATAGGCTTTCTGGTGATGTTCTGATTTTCCTGATCTTCTTCCTTCTGGCTCTGTGAGTCATTGAGAGTCTGATCAAAACCACCGGCGTTGACTGTAACTTCAACTGCAGTTACTTTGATGCCCTGTTCATTGAACTTTTCCTGAAGCTGCTGAAGCTGGCTCTCGATGGCTGCTCTAACATCTTCGTTCTGGGTCATGAACTTAGCTATCATGTTTCCGTCTTTTGCCTGCTCGATCATTACATTTACCGTACCAAGGCTTGCGGGATGTAGCTGAAGCTCCATCGATGTTGTTTCTGCCTTAACATTGACCTTGATAAACTCAGTAATCTGATCCATGATCTTCTGTGCATCTGCCATGGGTGCCTGCTGTGTCTGTGAAGCCGCTTCGGAAACCTCTGAAAGAGAAGAAGAAATCTGATTGAAGAAGTGGTTGAACATGTGACTGTTCTGACCTTTTTCATCGGAATTTCTCTTGTCCCTTCCTTCGCTGTTTCTTGCAAAATCTTCAGGAAGCTCGATAACCTCTTCTGCTACTTCAGGAGCTGCTGCAAAGGTGTTGTCCGAGATTTCTCTTACTATACCTTCCTCTTCCTGAACCTCCAGCTTATTTACCTGAGGTGCAACCACATTTCCTGACTGGATTTCAACCTCAACAAGAGTCTCGTTAAAGGTATTAACCGGTGCCTCAGCCTGTGCCTCTTCCTTTGGAAGATTTTCTGCAAACTCTTCAAGTGCTGCGCTAAGCTGTTCTTCAGTCAGGTCAAACTCTTCCATCAGATCCTGCCTTGCTGTGTAAACCGCATCCTGCATATTCTGAACATTCAGATAAATATCTGCATTGGTTACAACTGCCATTGCATCATCACCGGCGGTAAGCTGTCCAATAAGCTGTGATATGTTAGCCGGATTAAGTACTGTAATGTTTGTAAGGCCAAGTGTCTCCATTGCATTCTGGATGTCCTGGATATCCAGTGAAAGCTCATCTGCAAGGTTCTGCAAAAGCTGCATAGCTTCTTCGATAAGAGCTGAATTAAGTGCATCGTTATTTACTGTAGTTTCAGCATTTTCATCAGCAGCTTCTCTGATTACGATGACGCCTTCTTCATTACCTGTTTCCTGAGCTTCTTCAGTTGCATTTCCGCCTTCAGCAGTGCTGTTTACTGTTCCTCTTTCCGAGATATCGGTCTTTTCTTTGATCTCATAGGACTTATCATTTCCGTTCTTTGTAGCCTCTGCAGCCTTTGTGGTTGCATCAAGCTTATCAGTTGCTTTATCTGCAAGCTCGGCTTTAGTCTGATTGTCAGAAAGCGCTACGGTCTGATTCAGCGTCTTGTTAAGAGAAGCTGTTACAGATACTGCCTTGTTTTCGGAATTTGCCTGAGTAAGTGCCTTACGGAAAGAGTCTCTGACATCACTGCTTACTGCAATTCCCTTTGCAGGTGCATTGCTTACAAGTGTATTGACATTTGCAATACCAGGAATCGCGTTACTTATCATGTACTGCATTCCTCCTTTCTCTGTTTTTAGTATGCGCATACTTCTACAAAAAATATATCGGCCGCTGGGATAAAAACTTAACCCACACGGCCGAATTATATTAAAAAATTATAAAATTTTTAATTTCCTGTAGTAATACCGGAAACCGATGCAGTGTGAGCCTTGGGTTCCATATAGTCGGTAACTTTTCCGGCATACTCTTCCTTCATCTTATCAAGAATTGCGCCTCTGTTTTCAGCACTCATCTCCCAAAGAATCTTGGATATAAGTCTTACAGCATCTCCTGTATCATCCTCCATCATCTTATCAAAGATGGCTGCTGCTTCCTTAGCCTTCATAGATGAATATGCCTTTACATACTGCTCAAGATCCTTATCGTCAGACTGCTTCTGTAAAATCTGAGCATAAATCTGGGCAGCAATATCAGGCTCTATAAGTTCATAGTATTTCTGAAATTCTGCCGGATCCGGAGCATTATCCGCATAAACTATATTTTTATAAAACTCTTCCTTCTCTGCTTCGAACTGTGCCTGTTCCTCTTCAAAGGGCTCAAGTCTTGCAACCTCAGTCTGCAGCTTTTCATTTTCTTCCTGCAGTGCCTGATTATCTTCCATTTCCTTACGGAGCTCATTTTCAAGTCGTTTTATATAAATATTGGCTTCCTCTAAGCTGTTGGCCAGCTCCTCGCTTTCGCCATCCGAAACCACAACATCAGCGTTTTCTTCCTGTACTGTGTAGCTTCCTTCAGGAAGAATCCTGTTTATTCCCGGAATATCTCCGATAATAGGTGCCAGAACATTGGAGCCAAAGCCGCCAACATCCATCTTGATAAGCATTATCATGATAATAAGCCAGATCAGAATAATGAAGAACGTAACAACAAGAGTCGCAACTCCGCCGCCGTCATCTCCATTTAGCTCTGCTCTTCGTTCAGCAAGCTCTTCCTGACGCTTTTTGGCTGCTTTCTTCTGCTCCTTAAGTTCCTTCCTCAGAGCCTTACGATCTTCCTTCAGTTGTTTTCTGGCAGCTTTATCATCGCCGTCCGGCGGTGGTAAAATCGGATTTTCATTGAGTATTTCTTCAGCCATTAGTTACCCTCTCTGGATCGTCTGGTATAAGTAAAGCTTGTTCTCTCATCCATTTCCTTGGACTCAGCTTCTTTTTCTTCTTCCACATATTGCTCGTAGGCTCTTTCTCTAAGCCTTTCCTGCATTTTGCGCTCCTGAATAGCTCTTGTGAGCTTAATTCTGGCCATCTCGTATTTGGCCTCGTAGCGCTCAATAACGTGCTCCTGGTCCAGAATCATTACCTCCATCTGCTTCTCTGCATAGTTATTGTCCATTATTGCCTGAACGTCCATGGCAGATGAACTTCTAAGTACATAGCCCTCCTGAATATAGGCCTGTTGCCTCTTTTTCAGCTCATTCAAAATATCCAGCTGATCGTTCAGCTCCTTACTGGCTACGGAGAAATCGGATTTTGCCATCTCCTCCTGCTGTAGCCTTAGGTTCAGGACGCCCTGCAATCTGTAATTAAATCTGGCCATATAACTTACCTACCACTAATCAATCAGAGAACATTCTCTCAAGCATATCAACCACTTCCTCGTAGGAGAACTTTTCATCAGTCTCCTGCATCAGAAATGCATTAACAGCGTCTATCTTCGATACGGCGTAGTCAATATTTTTATTGGCACCGCTTTTATATGCACCGATATTTATCAAATCCTCGGCATCGTTATATGTTGCAAGGACATTTTTAAGCTTACCTGCAGCTTTTTTCTGTTCCTGAGACGCTATGGCACTCATACATCTTGAGATGCTGGCTAGAACATCGATTGCAGGATAATGATTCTTCTGAGCAAGCTTACGATTCAGTACTATATGTCCGTCAAGAATACCTCGAGCCGTATCCGTTATGGGTTCATTAAAATCATCACCGTCTACAAGAACTGTATAAAGTCCCGTAATAGAGCCCTTTCTTGACTTTCCTGCTCTCTCTAAAAGCTTTGGCATTTCTGCGTAAACGCTTGGCGGATATCCTCTTGAAACAGGCGGCTCTCCGCTGGCAAGACCTATTTCTCTCTGAGCCATTGAAAAACGTGTAAGGGAATCCATCATAAGAAGGACATCCTTACCCTTATCTCTAAAATATTCAGCAATGGAGGTGGCTGTCTTTGCGGCCTTAAGTCTCTCAAGGGCCGGCTTATCACTGGTTGCAACAACAACGATAGACCTTTCCATACCCTCTGGACCAAGGTCTCGCTCGATAAATTCTCTTACCTCCCTGCCTCGCTCTCCGATAAGTGCGATGACATTTATGTCTGCATTGGTGTTTCTGGCAAACATACCCATCAGTGTCGATTTTCCAACACCTGATCCGGCGAAAATGCCGATACGCTGTCCCTTGCCGACAGTCAAAAGACCATCTACAGCCTTTACGCCAAGGGAAAGTACATCAGAAATCGGATCTCTTGTCATGGGATCCGGCGGCTGATTTTCTACAGAATAGGCTACTCCGTTTTCAAGATGAACGCCCTTTCCATAGTTGGTACCATCAATCCTTCCAAGGCCATCAAGGGTTTTGCCGAGAAGTCCCTCACCCACATTTACTCTGAGGGGAGAATCGGTATTTTCGACTATACTTCCGCTACCGATGCCGCTTGTGTTCTCATAAGGCATCAAAAGAACATGGTTATCCCTGAAACCAACGACCTCAGCCATGGTTCCCTTACCTGAAGGGCGTACAGTTTCCTCGCCTTCCTTGCGCTTGGGATAGATATAACAGATATCTCCCATTTTGGCCTCGGGTCCTGCTGATTCTATGGTTAGTCCAACAACATTTACAACCTTGCCTCTGACTTTATAGAATACGTTGTTGCTGAGCTTTTTGTATTTTGAATAATCAATAATACCATTTGCCATTAACGCTTACTCCTGTCATAGGAAAGAAGTTTCAGCTTCCTTGCAAGCTCTGATAATTCAACTCCAAGAGAGCAGTCAAATACGCCTCCCTCGGACTCTATAATGCATTCGTTTTCCTTAAGAAGCGGGTCTTCTATTATTTCAAGTGAAGAATTAGGGCTGGCCATAGCCTCCTCAAGAGCAGGCTTCTCATCACTTACAAGATCGTAATCATCAGAGGAAATGTGAAGAATTATATCAACTCCACTGTCCATCTTACTTAGTGTTGTTCTTATAAGATGGAGAATAATATCCTTATTTTCCTTAAATTCAACGTTAAATACATGCTCATAGACGCTTGTCAGTGCATCTACCATATCGGGCTCGATAGTGCTTACCAGCTGCTGAAAATCTGCCTGAAGCTTGTTTTTTTCTTCTTCGATTTCAGCCTCTGCATCAATTTTAAGCTGCTGCGCTTCCGCAACGCCCTGCTGATAGCCCTCATCGTAGCCTGCAGCCTTGCCCTCTTCCATAGCCTGGTTTCTAATTTCTTCAGCCTGAGCCTGAGCATCTGCAACTATCTGTTTGGCCTGTTCGTCAGCCATTCTGAGCTGTTCATCAATCTGAGCCTGAATCTCGTCAAGGTTGAACTGTGGTTCCTCGGGAACCATCTCTGCAGCAGGTTCCTCTTCCATATCCATCCCAAGATTCATGTCTTCTTCAGGCATCATCTGAGAATTATCAAAATATCCCTCCTGAAACTGCCCCTGATCCGATTCGTCGGGCATAACTTCCTCGGAAACCTGGGACATATCGGGCATATCTGTCATCATAGGATCAAAATCTTCATCCATGATGTTATCCATATATTCAGGAGACTGGGCACCTATTATGTTTTGACTTTCATCAAAGGAATCTATCTGATCGTATCCGATGCCCTCAGAAAATCCATCAGAAAAACCGTCGAACACTACGTCTTCGCCGTTTTCCTGTTTCGCAGCCAGAAGTCTTCTTGCTTCTTCCTCCTGGTGCGCCTCTATTTTTTTGTTTGCCAGCTCATTGTTGTCGATTATTCGTTTCTCTGTCTCATCGACCATGATCCAGCCGGCCTTAAAAAGATTCGATGTATTAGACAACCAGATCATCACCTCCGCCTCTGGAGATTACAATTTCTCCGGAGTCTTCAAGCTTACGGATAATATTAACAATCTTCTGCTGAGCTTCCTCAACATCCTTCATACGAACAGGTCCCATGAAGTCCATATCTTCCTTGATCATAGCAGCAAGACGCTTGGACAGGTTGTTGAAGATAGCTGTCTGAACAGCTTCTGTAGATCCCTTACATGCAAGACCAAGGTCTGCGTTATCAACGTCACGCAGCACGCGCTGGATAGCACGGTCGTCCAAAAGAAGGATATCCTCGAATACGAACATCTTCTTTCTGATCTCATCAGCAAGCTCAGGCTGCTCGATTTCCAAAGTCTCCATGATATGCTTTTCTGTTGCACGGTCAACTGTGTTGAGGATTTCAACAACAGCATCGACACCGCCGACAACAGTGTAATCCTGATTAACAAGTGCTGAAAGCTTGGTCTCAAGGACTCTCTCAACGTCCTTGATTGTGTCAGGACTTGTTCTGTCCATTGTAGCAATACGCTTTGCAACATCCGCCTGTCTTTCAGGAGGCAGCGCACCTAAAATAAGCGCACTCTGCGCAGGTGACATATAGGACATAACAAGAGCGATTGTCTGTGGATGCTCATCCTGTATGAATGTAAGAAGCTGTGAAGGATCAGCCTTACGAATAAACTCGAAGGGCTTAACCTGCAATGATGCTGTCAGCTTACTGATAACATCCATTGCTTTGTCTTCACCAAGAGCCTTCTCAAGAAGTTCCTTTGCATAGTTAATACCACCCTCAGCTATATACTGCTGAGCGAGGCATATACCGTAAAACTCTTCAATTATCGCATCCTTGACCTGAGGTGTTACGCTTCTGGTATTAGCAATCTCAAGCGTAAGTTCCTCAATCTCGTCCTCTTTCAGATGTTTGAATATTGCAGAGGATTTTTCCGGTCCAAGGGCAATCAAAAGGATTGCAGCCTTCTGTGTACCGGATAAATTAGCCGTAAGCGCAGGGTCATAATTTAGTGCCGGCGCAGCGGCGCCCTGACTACCACCACCTATACCTTCATCAAGATCGTCATCAAATTCTTCCCCATCTATTGCCATGGTCTCTCTCCCCTCAAGTATTTTTAGGTTCTTTATAATTCATAATCTTCTTTAAGCCAGTTCCTAAGTAGGATAGCTGCAGCCTCCGGATTTTCTTCGATGAATTTCTCAATCAGACGAAGAGTCTCACTTCCCTCATCAAGGGAAATATCTGCAAGCTCATCAACAAATTCCTCGGGCTGTGATTCCAAAAGCTCCTCAACGGAAAGCTCCTCAGGAAGCTCTTCTTCCTCAGCCTCTTCAATCTCAACCTCTTCTTTTCTGATTCTGATACTTCTGTAGATAACAAATCCAAGAAGTCCGAGAATAAGAAGAATAAGTATGATCTGAAGTATATCCGTAAAGGATAATGCCGCAGGCTCAGAATCAAAGAATTCCGGCTGATCGTAAGCAGTCATTGAAATTCTTGTTGAATCGATACCGCTGGCTTTAGCAACTATATTGATAATATCATCAGAAACCTCAGAGGGAGTAACTCCTGTCTGATTCTTAAATTCTTCCCAGGTCAGATCGCCATGCTCTTCAGGCTTATAATCATCCTGATTATAGATCACATATCTGATAGCCGTAACAGATATGGATGATTCCTCATAATTGATCTTACCGGCCGGTGTCTTCTCATTGGTTATCTCCTCGTTAGGAAGATAATCTCTTGATTCCTCATTGACAGTTGATGATGACTGCTCATTATCCTGAAGCATATATGTGGTCTCATCATCATTATTGGTATCTGTTCCGGGGATGCCGCCTGTTCCGTTAAGATTCTCAGCATTGTAAACATCCTCATGGCTCAGAACACCCTGTGTCTGATCATCAGCGGGATAATATCTGTGAGTAGTTTTCTCTGTGTTGGAAAAATCTATTACAAGGTTACTTGCAACTTCAACGCTGTTATAAAGATTGGTTCCTGCCAGTACTCTCTTAATCTCAGCACGAATAGCCTGTTCAGCCTTGGTCTTGGCTGTAAGCTGAGTACTTGCAAGTCCTGAAGCAGATGCTTCCTCTGTTCCGGAGAACAACATGTTACTGTTGCTGTCCATAATAACGATGTTGTCTGTTGTCTTATTACCCAATGCAACAGAAACAGCCTTTGCGAGGTATGCTGCATTATCCTCGTTAAAGGCATCGGGATCTTTCAATCTAAGTATGATACTGGCTGAAGCTTCCTCGTGCTGTGAAAGAAGTGTTCCATCATTGACAGGAATCGACAGCTTTACCTTGGCTTTTTCGATAGCGTCGAACTCTTCGATGAATTCGTTCTCAAGCTTATCCTCAAGGTATTTTACATATCTTTTCTGTTTATCTGATTCCGTGGTCGAAAAGCTGGAATCAGTTACGTTCTCAATACTGTAAGAGGTTGCCTGAATATCATTCTGAGCAAGAAGCAGTGTTGCCGTTGTTTCCTGCTTATCAAGAACTTCAAATCTGAGTACATCCTCAGACAACCTGTAATCTATATTGTTTTCATCAAGAAGCTCTACAATCTCCGCTGACTGTTTTGTGGTCTCCGCAGTAACCAGCGGTACATACTTCGGTTGGTTCAGAACCGTAGCAAGAATAATAACCGTAAGGAGCACGGCAGCGACTGCAGCCGCCATAAGCGTCTTCTGTCTGATTGTAAAGCGTCCGAACCACTCAAGGATACGATCCCTGAGCTCCAAAAGACGTTCTCGCATACTTTTCTCCTCCCTTAAATGTTTAAATCTTTGGATATAATACGGATTGCTACGCAGCAAGCTGCTCTCGCAAGTTTGCAGCCATTCGGAATCCGCCGTGTCCGGCTACTTCCTCATGTCTGTTAGATTTCCAAGGTCCTAAGTTTCCCAGTGCAAGCACGGAAACCTAGGACTTTTGAAATCATTATATCTGCATGTTCATAATATCTCTATACGCTGTTAAAAGTCTGTCGCGTACAGCGATGGTGTACTGAAGTGCTGTCTCAGCTTTTTGCAATGCAATACCGAGATCATGTGTATTATCAGTCTCGCCCAGTGCCCACTTTATCTCTTCATTCTCTGCATCTGATAAATAGGCATTGGTGGTATTAATATTCTCAACAGCTCTTGTGAAAATATTAGTAAAAGAGCCATCATTTCCAAATCTGTCCCCTACAGGATTGGTAATGGTACTATATGCCTTCTCGGCATCACGAATAGCTCTCGAATGTACATTTCTAATCTGACTGATATCAATATCTGCCATAAACTAATCCCCCGTGATTATGATCCCTGAGCGATAGACAATCCCTGCGTCATCAGGAATTTGCTTGCGCTAAAGGCTGTGGCGTTGGCTTCGTAGCCTCTCTGCGCATCAATGAGGTTAGTCATCTCCGTTACAATATCAACATTAGGATAGGTAACATAACCATACTCATCGGCATCAGGATGTGACGGATCATAAACCATCTTATAATCTGTCCAGGTATCATCCTTTACTGAAGAAACCTTAACACCTCTACCACTGTACTTATCCAGTCTGTCATTAAGGATCCTTGAAAAAGGCGTCTGCACACCCTTCTCTGTAAAGGTAACAACCTTCCTGGTATAAACATCACCGGTTGCATCTCTTGTGGTATTTGCATTGGCGATATTCTCTGCAATAATATCCATTCGGAAGCGCTCAGCTGTCATTCCGGATGAATTGATATTAAAAGAATCAAAAATATTTCCAGTACTAATCATAGGCCCCTCCTAAGATGAAGCTCTGCTTTAGCAGCTTATGAGCTCTTCATTGCATTCTTCAGGTTAGTGAACTCAGAATTGATTCCAAGCATTACGCCCTGATATTTGATCTGATTGGCTGCCAGCGTTACGTTCTCTGTATCGATATCAACATTATTTCCATCCATTCGGTATGAAAAGTTAGAATAATCGGTATAAGGTCTGGCCTTAAGTCTGTTTACCTTAAGGTCTGCCACTTTAGCATCCATTGATTTGTATCTGGAATTGCCAAGAGCACGCTCAAGCTCTCTCTCAAACGCAACATCCTCGCGCTTGTAGTTTGGCGTATTAACATTGGCGATATTGTTTGATAAAACCTCATTTCTGGTCCATGACGCATCTGCGGTCTTATCAAGCACATTGATGTAATCAAAAGCGTTACTATTAATCATAAAAAAATCCCCCTGTTCGCCTTTTGACCCTATCTACATATTACGTTCATTTTGTTCAAATTACAAGATGTATTGACAAAAAATACACCTTATATTGTGTTTTTTATATGAACATCATACTAGTATTAGTAAAAATCAAAATAACACAAAAGGGATTTACCAAAAAGATAAATCCCTTCATCACATTACTTCCTGTCTATAATATATCGGCCAGGCATGCGCATTTTATTACATCTGCGCTTTAAGCTTTTTAATCTCATCAAATACAACGTCATTCAATACTTTGATATATGTACCCTTCATACCTGAAGATCTTGATTCAATGACGCCTGCACTCTCAAACTTTCTCAGAGCATTAACAATTACGCTTCTGGTGATACCGACTCTGTCAGCTATCTTGCTGGCAACAAGTACTCCTTCCATTCCGTCAAGCTCATCAAAAATATGAATTATCGCTTCCATCTCAGAGAAGGAAAGGGTGCTTATAGCTGATTTAACAACCGCAAGCTTTCGGCTCTCTTCAGCATTCTCTTCATTAACAGCTCTCAGCATCTCTAGACCTACAACAGTTGTGCCATATTCACACAAAATTATGTCATCAATATCATAGGGTTCATTACACTTGTAGATGAAAAGCGTACCAAGCCTCTCTCCTGCAATCTCAATAGGAGTGATGATTGCCTGGTATTTTCTCATAACATCACCCTCGAAGCCAAGGGTCTCGAGGTTAACATTTTCCTTAGTCGAAAGGACTGTAAGGAGCCTTTCATTAAGCATCGGATCGATAAAGCTGCCGACATCATCAACAATCAGGCCGCCAAGAGAATCGACGGAAGAAGTCTCACCGATACCAAGCACTTTTCCCTTCCTGCTTATAACAAGCATGTTGGAATTAAGAATGTCACACAGCACAGTGCAGATATCGTTAAAAACCACCTTGCCGGAATTACTGTTATGTAGTAATTTCCCGATTTTTCTCGTTTTATCCAAAAGCTGTACGCTACTCATTGGAATCGCTCCTTTTTTTCAGAAAATGCTAGACGTTTTGCATAAATCTTCTACAACTAATGCGATTGTAACATACATATTGAACAACTTCAAAGTAATTTGTCGAATATTTTATTAAAATTAAATAAATTGTTTAAAAATTTACTCTTCTGTATCCTTATCTCCGATATATCCGCACTCAGGATCATTGCAGACAAGCTTATTATTCTTTATCAGCATAAGGCCTCCGCATCTGGGACAAGGCTTAGCTGAAGGCTTCTGCCATACCATGAAATCACAATCCGGATTATCGATACAACCGTAGTAAAGTCTTCCTTTTCTTGTTCTCTTAAGAACAATATCCTTTCCGCACTTAGGGCACATAACACCGGTTTTCTCATAATAAGGCTTGGTGTTTCTGCACTCAGGGAATCCGGGGCAAGCCAGGAATTTTCCATGAGGACCGTATTTGATAACCATGTTTCTGCCACAGTTTTCGCATACAACATCGGAAATCTCATCCTGAATCTCAACCTTGGCAATTTCCTTCTCAGCCTTCTCTACTGCATTCTGCAGATCCGGATAGAAATTCTCAACAATAGTCTTCCACTTAACACTTCCCTCTGCCACACCGTCAAGAAGTGTCTCCATGGTAGATGTGAAGGTAACGTCAACAATCTGAGGGAATGCATCATTCATCATTCTGTTAACTGCTTCACCAAGCTCTGTTACATAGAGATTACGATTTTCCTTTGTAATATAGTGTCTTGCAAGAATTGTTGTAATTGTAGGCGCATAAGTACTGGGTCTGCCGATACCAAGAGCCTCCAGATCATGAACAAGAGAAGCCTCTGTATAATGAGGAGCAGGCTGTGTAAAGTGCTGCTTCTCTTCAAACTCCTCAAGAACAAGCTCAGAATTCTCATCTATTCTCTTTGCAAGAGTATTTTTCTCAATCTGATCGTCTTCATCGGTATAAACGTTCATAAATCCGTCGAAGACTGTTCTTGATGCGGCAACGGTAAATCTGTGCTCACCTGCATCGATCTTAACAGATGTGGTTTCATATTTTGCTGCAGCCATTCTGCTGGCCATGAATCTGCGCCAGATAAGCTGATAAAGTCTGAACTGATCCCTTGAAAGGAACTCTTTAACCGCAACAGGTGTATTATTTACATCTGTAGGGCGGATTGCTTCATGTGCATCCTGAATTTTAGCAGTATTCTTGCCGCCTGCGATTTTCTCAGCAAGATATTCTTCACCAAAAGCATCTACAATATATTTCTGTGCAGCTGCCTGGGCTTCTTCAGATACTCTGGTTGAATCTGTACGAAGGTATGTAATAAGACCTACTGTTCCGGCCTTACCCATATCGATTCCTTCATAAAGCTGCTGCGCTGTACGCATTGTCTTCTGAGTTGAAAAATTAAGTGCTTTGGAAGCTTCCTGCTGAAGAGTTGATGTAGTAAAAGGAAGCGGTGCCTTCTTTACTCTCTCACCCTTCTTGATCTCTGAAATCTTGAATTTCTTACCCTCTAATTCCTTGAGTATAGCATTAAGCTCATCTTTTGAAGCTATATCTACCTTTTTGCCGTTCTTTCCATAATAACGGGCTACTATAGGTTTCTTCTCACCTTTTACCTTAAGAGCAGCATCCAATGTCCAATATTCCTGAGGAATAAAAGAATTGATCTCATCCTCTCTGTCACAGATAATTCTGAGCGCAACAGACTGAACGCGTCCTGCACTTAAGCCTCTCTTGATCTTATCCCAAAGAAGCGGAGAAATCTCATAACCCACCATTCTGTCAAGAACACGTCTTGCCTGCTGTGCATCAACAAGATTCATATCGATGTCCCTTGGATGCTTCATAGCCTCCTTTACAGCAGACTGTGTGATTTCATTGAAGGTTACACGCGAAAAACGCTCCTTAGCATCCTCTAACTTAAGCGCTGTCATAAGATGCCAGGAAATAGCCTCACCTTCGCGGTCAGGGTCAGTTGCAAGATATATATGCTCAGCGTTCTTAGCTGCCTTTCTAAGAGAAGCAAGAACGTCACCTTTTCCTCTTATAGTGATATATTTGGGCTCGAATCCGTTATCTACATCGATACCCATCTGACTTCTGGGAAGATCTCTGACATGACCGTTGCTGGCTGCAACTTCATAGCCATTACCCAGGAACTTTTTGATAGCCTTTACCTTAGTGGGAGACTCCACAATAAGCAGTTTTTTCTTCTTTGTTGCCATTTAATGCCCCTCGTTCTTTTATATAATAGTAGAAACTCGTTTTTTCCGTTTCATAGTTTCGTAATATACACTAAATTTTTTGTAAGTGCAACTATGTTTTTTCTACATATTTACAATAGATTAAAAAAGAACAAAGAATCAGGGCGTCGACCTTCAATTGATCGACGCCCTTTAGTTCTGAATTTCCAATGGACTGTTCTCCTTTGTAGAATTATTTTATTTTCTCGAATCCTTCATCACCGAAACCAGTTGCGCACCTGATCTCTGTCTACCACCGGCATCCGAATTACTCGCCGTTCCTGTGGTACCACGATTCGTTAGAAAAATAAGGGAACACTGACTTGAATTGGTGAAGCACGCGCCGCCTCATCGCGCCCTGTTCCTCAAAACAGAGGAAACCTCTTATCCTCGCTCCGGTAAAGCACTCGCTACCTTTGCTACTTTTGTTTCCATCCGCTTTCTTTTTGGTAATTATGATGATATCAATATTGCTTTAAATTGTCAACACATTTCCGCTTAATTAATATATATTTTAGATAATTTACACTTTTATAGCTAGTTATCTCATTATTCAGAATATACTGTACAATTCATTTAAATTTTGTGAATTATTATACAAAGTGTGACAAATAACCATTTTCCCTCAAATATATTGTATCTAATCATAATTCATGCCCATATTTAGTGTGTCTTCAATTCAAATACAAATATCAAATTGTAGTTGACATGATAAACAATAAACAATAAACTCAATAATGCAGACAGGTATTTGTTACTATAATTTGATAATTGTTCTATATTTACACACAATTTTTACGGTTTACAGTAACTTGAATAATTTTTGATAACCTGCCTATGTTTAAAAGGAGACAAATGATGACTAAAGAAAAGAATTACTCGGACAATGAATTAACAAAAGGGAAGCTGACCACCGTAGATATTTGTGAGATTGCAGCATTTGCTGCAATCATGGCAGTGCTTGCACAGATTTCAATTCCAATGCCTTCCGGTGTTCCCATGACACTGCAGACTTTGATCATTCCACTTGCCGGAATTGTAATAGGCAGAAAAAAAGGAACCATCGCTACCCTGCTTTATCTTCTCATGGGAGCTGTAGGAATTCCGGTATTTGCTTCGTTTCAGGGTGGTCTTGGCATACTTCTTGGTATGACAGGCGGATTTCTTATTTCTTTCCCTGTTCTGTCCTACACTGCAGGTCTTGGTCATAAGCTTGGAATAAAGATGCGCACATCATCTTCTAAGCCTGCTCTCTACTATGTCACATTGACTGCCGCCCTTATAATAGGTGCCGTAATCAATTATGCATTTGGAACAGTATGGTTCATGATAATCGCAAAGGCCGACCTTGCATATTCGTTGGCAGCCTGCGTAATACCTTTCATTCCCACAAGCATTCTCAAGATTGCTATAGTTGCAATAGTAGGACCCGAATTAAAAAAGCGTCTTGACAGAGTACTCTTTCATTAAAAGCATCATATTACACTACTTTTAATTACATAAACAAACAATTCTAAGAGAAACAAAAGACCTTCCATTCAGCAAATCAGTTGCTGTCCGGAAGGTCATATTTTTATTTTGCTCTAAGCATAAGTTCCTTAAGTTCTATGGGTGTAAAGCTATACGCCGTACCGCAGAACTGACACTTTATCTCAATATCTTCATCATCGTCTATGAGACTCTGCAATTCTTTTTTTCCAAGAAGAACAAGTGCTCTTTCCACTCTGTCCTTATCACAACCGCAGTGATATTCAACAGGTCTGTTATCGGTAATCTCCATTGAAAGTCCGTCAAGGGCCATTGCAAGAAGATCTTCAGGAGTCTTGCCTTCTCTTAGAATATCTGTAACCGTAGGCATTCCCTGAATGTTGCTTTCAAGCTTTGAAATTACTTCCTCTGTGGCATCTGGCATAAGCTGAACTATAAAGCCGCCGGCTTCCATGATGCTAAGATCCTTGTTTACAAGAACTCCAAGTCCTACCGATGAAGGGATCTGCTCAGATTCAACAAAATAGCAGGTAAGATCATCTGCTATCTCGCCTGAGTAAAGTGAAATTGTTCCAACATAAGGATCCTTAAGACCAAGGTCTCTGGTAACAGTAAGCGTTCCGTTACCTACTGCTCCGCCTACATTGAGATGCCCTTCTGCATTGTTGGGAAGAACTACTGCATTATTCTTAACATAGCCCTTTACCTGTCCCTTGTTATTTACTGTAACAAGAAGTCCTCCGATAGGACCATCTCCGTCGACGGTAATTGTAAGTGCATCCTTCTCACCCTTTAACATATCACCCATCATCAGGGCTCCGCTCATAAGTCTTCCGAGAGCAGCCGCACAAATAGGGCTAAGTGAGTGAATTTTTCTTGCTTCCTCAACAAGATTTCTTGATGTTACAGCAAAAGCTCTGATCAGTGCATTACCTGCTGTGGCACGCACCATGTAGTCTTTATATTCCATAGATGTCTCCTAAACTAAAACAGGACTTCGATTGAGAAATCCTCACACGAGCTATAAGATAAAAAACCGGCCTATTCCTGTGAATAAGCCGGTAACGCTTGTATCATTTATGCAAGAGACGCTGTGATGATAGCCATAGAATAAACCTCTATAGCGTTGCAGCCTCTTGAAAGATCGTTGATCTGAGCATTAAGTCCAAGAAGAATAGGACCGTATGCTTCGAAGTTGCCCATACGCTGAGCAATCTTGTAACCGATGTTACCTGCATCGATGTTCGGGAAAATAAATGTATTTGCATGTCCTGCAACAGGTGAATCCGGTGTCTTGTTTCTTGCAACTCTGGGTGAAACTGCAGCATCAAACTGAAGCTCTCCGTCGATGGGAATCTCAGGATATTTCTCCTGTGCCTTCTTTGTAGCATTCTGCATCTTTGTTACTGAAGGACTCTTTGCAGATCCCTTAGTTGAGAATGAAAGGAATGCAACCTTAGGATCAACACCGAACGCCTTAGCACAATCTACAGTTTCCTTACAAATCTCAACAAGCTCATCCTCTGTAGGATCAATGTTGATAGCACAGTCGCCCATAGCTATTACTTCATTGTCGCCGATTGCTGAAGGACGAACTAGTATGAAGCAGGAAGAAACTACGCTGTTACCGGGCTTAGTCTTGATAATCTGAAGTGCAGGACGAACTGTATCAGCAGTTGAATAGGTAGCACCGCCAAGAAGACAGTCAGCCTTCTTCATCTTAACAAGCATTGTTCCGAAGTAGTTGGCATGAGAAAGAATCTCTCTTGCCTGCTCGGGTGTCATTCCCTTGCTCTTACGAAGCTCAACAAACTCGTCTACCATAGCGTCGAAATCCTCGTAGTTTGCAGGATCGATTATAACTGCACCTCTGATATTGTATCCCTCTTCCTCAGCAGCTCTGTTGATAACATCAGGATTACCAAGAAGAATGGGCTTTAAAAAATTACCGGCAAGAAGTCTTGAAGAAGCCTCAAGAATTCTGGGGTCTTCACCTTCTGTAAATACTATTGTCTTTGGGTTTGCTTTAAGTTTTGAAATCATCTCGCCAAAACCGTACATTTTAATTCCTCCTAAATTATGAATATAGGTCCATAGACCTGAACTCTGTATTGTAAATAATCACGCAAAAAATCACACGAGGATTATTTTACATCAATCGTTATGCATACTCAATAATAGATAAAAAAATGTCAATCTAGCAAAACCGCGCTATTTCTATCAATCCGGAAGGTCGATCTTTTTGCCGTCTCTATGCATCGAGAATTTATCCATAGGATAGTTCTTAAGATTCTCAAGAACCTTTCTTCCGTCAGCCTTTGCAAGAAGACTTGCTCTTGCCTTAGTGATCTCAACCTCTGTCTTATGCTTGGAAGGACCACCGACACAACCTCCGGGACAAACCATACCCTCGATAAAATCTTCGGGAAGCTTGTGCATCTTAAGAAGCGTAAGTGCCTTTTTACACTCGATGCCGCCAGCTGCTCTAAGGAGCTTAAGATCAGCCACATCCTGGCCTCTCTCCTGCATACACTCAATAACAGCATTTGCAACGCCGCCGCTTGTAGCAAATCTCTTACCCCAGATTGAAGACTCCTGATAAGTGTCATCAACGGGTTCAAATTCAACATCTTTTGATCTCATAAGTGCTCTGAGCTCACCATAAGTTACTACGAAATCAGCATTGTTCGGCACTGTTTCATCCTGTGCCTCAGACTTCTTGGCAATGCAGGGACCCACAAATACAGTTAGGCAATCAGGATCCTCAGCCTTTAAGTATCTTGAAATAGCACACATTGGAGAAACTGTTGAGGACATATTATTCTCAAACTGCTCCGGGAAGTGCTTCTTAAGCATATTTATAAATGCAGGACAGCATGAGGTTGTCATCTTCTTACCCTGCTCATAGGCTTCTGACCACTCCTTTGATTCATAGGCAGCTGTCATGTCTCCGCCGAGACCAACCTCTACCATATCGGCAAAGCCGACCTTTTTAAGAGCATTACGTACAGCAGCCATGGTGATGTTCTCACCAAACTGGCCCTCAGTAGCAGGGGCGCACATAGCGATAACCTTCTTACCTGATTTAATTGCTTCGATTATCTGAATAAGATAAGTCTTTGAACCAATAGCTCCAAAAGGACAGCTGTGGATACAATGGCCACACTGAATACACTTATCTTCATTGATTTTACAGTAACCATACTCATCATAAGTGATGGCACCTACAGGGCATGCCTTGTGGCAGGGACGCTCAAGATGAACAATAGCGCCGTAAGGGCAAGCCTTAGCACACATTCCGCATTCCTTACACTTGGCAGGATCGATATGCATACGCATATCTCCTTCGTGAATTGCGGCAAATTTACATGAATTGAGGCAAGCCTTACCTATACAGAATCTGCAGTTGTCAGTTACCGAGAATGCAGAAATAGGGCACTCATCACAGGCAGGATCAATTACCTGAACCACATTCTTAGAACCCTCGTTATAAGTAGGTGCCTGACCGCATGCAAGTCTTATTCTCTGACGTACGATCTCCCTTTCCTTATAAACACAGCAGCGATATTCCGGCTTCGGACCCGGAGCCATCTCATAAGCAAGTTTGTCCTTATGTGCTTCATCGAGCTCATCATTCCAAGCGAGGCGGCATACCTCCTCCATGATCTTGTGTTTAAAGCTTACTATTCCTTTGTCGTTTGTTACCATAAAATCTCCTATCTAATTCCTACCATTTTTAGTTACTGCCTTAGAGCTTTACTTCTCTGCAAAAATCAAAGCCCTCCGCATCATGTGCGGTTATAAAAAGAGGATTTCTCCCCTGCTTTTCTCTTATGTAATCGATTGCCTTCTGCCTTGATACTGCATCAAGACCTGCAAAAGGCTCATCCATTATAAGCATATCCGAAGGAATCGCGCACGCTCTGACGATAGCCACCCGTCTTCTCATGCCGCCTGATAATTCCCTTACGGGCTTATAAATCGAATCCTCCGGAAGAAGCTTTTTAAGCTCCTCCTCTGCCACCTTAACGGAATTGTTTTTATTTACCATTACCACATTCTGTACTGCGGAAAAATTCTCACACAGTCTGTCCTCCTGGAAAACAACACCTGCATTTAGGTACGCATATTTGTAGTCGCCCATCAGGTGAACTTTTCCTGAATCAGGCTGCTCTAACCCAAGCAAAATCCTGATAAGAGTTGTCTTACCTTTACCGGATTCACCTGTAATCACATATGAGTGATCATTCTCTATCTCAAGATTAAAGTTTGAAAGAACCTTTAAATCCCCATAGGATTTACATATATTCTCAAGATCTATAGTCATTTTATGCCGCCTCCCTTCTTAACAAGAGAAAGCAGAAGCATAACTATTTTCTCTGTAATCCATGACACCAGAATTATAACGAAGGTCCAGGCAAAAACATCACCTGTATCCAGATATATTTTAGCACGATACAGACCATTTCCCATAGACAAAAGTGGCTGACCGATAACTTCTGCTGCAATTCCGCTCTTAAAGCCCATTCCGACAGCAAGTGAAATGGCACTTAAAAGCGAAGGAAAAAGAGCCGGCAAATAGATGAACCTAAACTGATTAACGGGAGGCATCCTGTAAACGTGAGCCATTTCCAGAAGCTTCTTATCAGCAGAGGAAAAGCCGTTCTTCATTCCCACATACATTATTGGCAGCGCAACAAGTGCTGAAATAAATGTTGAGATAAAGTCGCTTCCAACCCATATAAGTATCAGAATGATTATGCTTGCTACAGGTATGGATTTAAGCGCAAGTACAAGGGGAGATAAAAACATCTCTATCAGCTCATTTTTATAGGAAAGAACTGAAAGCAATCCTCCCAATAATATTCCAATAAATATACCTGCGATGATATGCAGATAGGACGCGGAAACAGACTGCCAGAACTCCGCCTCTCCAGCCATTCTTATAAGTGCATTAAAGGCTTCAATGGGCCCGGCCAGCAGCACCTTGTTGTGTACTATAAGCGCTATTATCTGCCATACAAAAAGCCAGAAAACAGCAGCCACTACGTTTTTGATAAATTTTGTCATATTTACCTCAGCTTATAAAAATCGTTATCGGGAAGCTGGCCGCCTACAGACTTAGGATCCTGTTCGTATAAGGTTTCGAGGTATCCTGCAAGAATTTCTCCCGCTGCTTCACCTGTAATGCAGACAATATTGCAGTTAGGAAGAGCAGCCTTTGCAATCTCCTTTTTCTCGATAATTCCATACTCGGCAATCAGCTCCGCTGTGCGCTCTTCATCGCTTGTAGCTGCAACAACGCTTGCTACGTGCTCATCGATAAAGTTCTCAACTTCATCAACATGCTCATCAAGATATTCATTTCTTACAACAGTAACGCCGGTGACAAGCTGTGATCTCTCTGAAAGATTCTCCCATTCATCGGAAAGGCCGAATACAACCTTAACATTCTCATTTTTCATTAAAAGAGATGTAACAAAGGGCTGCGGAAGTACTGCAATGCTCATAGGATCATTTTCAAGTACTGCGGCAACTTCAGTAGCTTCAGATTTAAAATCCAGGGTGCAGTCAGTTACACCATTTTTATCGAGAAGATATCTTATAGAATACTCCGGTGTTGCGCCCTGGCCTGTTGTAACTACTGTCTTGCCTGCAAGATCAGCAACACTCTTAATTGATTCATCTCCCGAAACACAGTAAAGAACGCCAAGTGTGTTAATATCAACAAAGCTTATGGCACCCTCTGTCTTATTATAAAGAACAGATGCAAGGTTTGCAGGAATGAGAGCTATATCAAGCTCCCCTGCTACAAGCTTTGAAGCCAGTTCATCGGGCTGGGTTGCCATCTCAAATTCATAATTACCTGTGGCCTTACCCTCCTCGGAATCCTTCATCATATTGACAATACCCATAGTTGTGGGTCCCTTAAGAGATCCAATTCTAAGAAGCTCATAGGCTCTGCTGTTATCTACAGTCTCATCCTCAGATACTTCAGTAGCCTCTGCTTCGGATATGTCTTCTGAATCTTCGACAGCTTCAGTAGTCTCATCCTCAGTAACTTCTTCTGTGGTTTCCTCTGTTACTTCTTCAGATACTTCCTCCTGTGACTCTGCTTCCTCTACAACTTCTTCAGCAATCTGTTCTATTGCGTCGTTATCCGCCAAAGTCTCACCTGAAGCGGCACAGCCATTAAGCGTAACTACTGTAAGTGCAGCTGCGCAAAGCATAGATAAAATTCTTTTTTTCATAAAAATCCTCCTAGATGTGGTTCATTTCTCATATATTTCGAAAGAACATCACAAAGTTTGCCTGCCCCGTTTCCGAAAATAGGCTTAAATATTATATCACAGAAATGCGATTTCTTATTTAAAAATTCCATATTATCTCATATAATGGTAATTATTGATAAAACGTTAAACTAAGAAAATTGGGGAGGTCAGTTACATGGGGAAAAAATCCATAAAAGAGAACAAAAATATATTTTTCGAAAGTCGTGAAGAAGCCGGCCTTACAAGAGCTCAGGCCAGTGAAATTCTCGGCACCATCAGCGAGAGCCGACTTGAGAAAATGGAAACCGGTAAAACAACCATCTACCCCGAAGATGTTGTTGAAATGGCAAGAGCTTATAAAAAGCCGGGTCTTTGCAATTACTACTGCACTCACGAATGCCGCATCGGTAAGGATTCCGTTCCGGAGGTTAAGGAATCTTCACTTTCAGAGATAGTTCTTGGAATGCTCTCTTCTCTTAACGCACTTGAGAGACAGCGCGATAGACTTATCGACATTACAGCCGACGGTGTAATCTCTGATGATGAGCTTGATGATTTTGTAGACATTCAGAAGCAGCTGGAAAATATCGACCTTACAGTCGAGTCCTTAAAGCTCTGGGTTGCAGGCACCATCGCAGAGGGCAAGATCAATAAGGATAAGCTTGAAGCATTAAAGAAATAATATGATTAAAAACACGAAACCCGCAGAAAATGCGGGTTTCTTTACGCTTTGAATTAAAATTCGTTTACTCATAACTCTCAAGGAGCCGGGCAATCTCATCTCTGAATCTCTCGGATACCTCTGAAGGACCAATGATCTTAACATCAGTTCCAAGAGCGAATATCCATCCGAGGAACTGATCACTGACAGCCACCTCCACTCTTGTCTGTGACCAGCCTTCCCTTTTAGAGCTTCTTACAGGAATATCCTTACCGAACCTGTCAAGAAATACGCCCACCAGCCTGTTATTAAATTCAATATCGACCTCGGTGGTCTCTCCGCCAAACATACCAAAATTCATTTTGGAATATGAAGCCATATCCACCTTTTCGAACTCTTTGCTTCCATCTCTTTTTTCATCAAGAATCTTTATCTTTCTCATCTTGTCGACGCGATAATGCTTGATCTTATTATCCCGGGAATCAAAGGCTATCATGTAATAATTTTCATCATCAAAGGTAAGGGCCCAGGGGCTTACCTCATAGCGTCCCTCTTTTCTTGGCACCATTTCCTTATTTATATTCCACTGCAAATACTCAAAGCTGATCTTTTTATTTTCCGAAATTGCTCTGTGAATATCATCAACCACATAGTAGATGCTCTCGTTCATGGTTTTAATTCTGCCCTGAACAACCACCTGCCTCTGAAGCTGTAACGCCTCATAAACGCTGACAAGATCCATGAGCTTTTTGATAAGCTCTCTGGATTTTTTCTCTGTAATGAATTTTGAAACCTGAATTGAATCAACCAGAAGCTTAAGCTCAGCAATCTCAAATTTCTTAGATCCTACATGATACTGATAATTCCTGCCGTCCTGCTCCATAAGAACCTCAATACCAAGTTCTTCAAGGGTCTTGATATCTTCATAGAGGCTCTTTCTCTCAGCAGTCACTTCATACTTTTCAAGCTCTTTGATAATCTCCGGCATGGTAAGGGAATGGTTATCATCCGTCTTCTCCACCATGATTTTCGCAAGATAATACAGTTTTAGCTTCTGCTTTGTTCCCTTTGGCATTGTATGAGACCTCCAAGCTGATATAATGAAATAGATCAGATTTTTACTGAAATAAACCGAATTTCTTATAAGCTTTATTATAGAAAACAAGCCGCAAGGAGTCAAAGCAAATGAATTCAGAACTCGAACAGAATGTCAGAAAAAAATATAACGATATCACTAAGACTTTAATCGAAAAAAAACTTAGTATTTCCACCATGGAAAGCATCACCTCAGGTCAGATAGCATCCCTTATTACAGATACAGAGGGAGCTTCCGCTATTCTTAAGGGCGCCTTTGTAACCTACAGTAACGAAGCTAAAATAATGCAGGGGGTTCCTGCGGAGGTAATTGAAAAATATGGAGTTTATTCTGAGGAAGTAGCTATTTTTATGGCCATGTCCTGCAGAAACACATATAAAGCAGATATCGGAATCGGTATAACAGGCTCTGCCGGTAACTATGACCCCGCCAACGCTGACAGCGTACCCGGAGAAGTATATTTCGCAATAGACTGCAATAAAAAAACGCGCTCCTTCAAGGTAGAACTTCCACCTATGGAAACGCGTCTGATGTATAAGCTTGCAGCAGCTGATGCTGTCGCAGATGAGCTGATAAACCTTCTTCCGAAAATCACTCACCAGCCTCAATAAAGCTCTCGATATAGTCAGCAGTTTTAATGATCTGCTCTTCATTTGTTATTGTCGGAATGCCATCTCCGGACTGAATTCCGTAGCATCCAAAGTAGGAATGAATGCCGCCATCTATAACCTTTTCTTCAGAATCTGCCGGCCAGTATTTCTTGCTGTCCTCATAGCCCTCTTTATTTATGACACCATCATTTGATGCAAATATGGAGAGCAGCCTTAAATCCGTATCAGAGAAATCTTCCGTAGTATATGAAGCACAGAAAATTATACCGCGATAATTCCTGTCTGCATTTTCATTTGATTCATCATCAAGATTTGTTCTTAAATACTGTGATGCTGCTACGCCTCCAAGAGAGTGTCCTGCCAGATACCAGTTAAGCTCTTTTACCCTGCTTATATCATCATCGTATCCTCTGATGAGAACATCTGCAGCATCAACCCTGAGAACTGCCAGGTTTTCAGGCATTTTAGGCAAAAGGCAGATATATCCTCTCGCACAAATCTCGTACATAAGAGGAGCATAGGCATTATATTCAACCTTTCCTCCGGGATAAAAAACAATGATAGACTTTGCCTCTTTTTGTTGAGGAAGAAAAACCGCACCATTCTTGTCAGAATAAGAATGAACCTGGTCATCCAACAGATTTTCTATTGCACTTAAAATAGCACTGTCCGCTCTGTAATAATTCGATGTATATATTTTAAAAGCAGCAATTACACCTATAAAGATAACAGCCAGGGCAATTACTATCCCTATCAGCAGCCTCTTTATGAAGCGCAATCTGCGTTTATTCTTTGATTCAGTTTCAACTGTCATTATAATTCCAATCTAAATATGTTTAATGTAAGTGTTATAATACAAATTAAAAACCGGCATGGCAAGGTCATTTTATGAAAAGCAGCTTCTTAAGACTAATTTCATGCTTTATTACTGCCGTTTCGCTAATTGTTCTAATTCTTTGTAATTATAATTATACACGCAATGAGAACAATCTGCGGATTTTTTATAATGCGCTGAATGATGATGAAAAAGAAATCTATGAAATGTTTAACGACCTTGTTATACACAAAAACGAGGAAGGCTACAGTAAAAGCCTTACTCTTCCGCTTTCTGCATACAACGAAAAGGGCGCTTCATACTACTGGAATATCTACTATGCCATGTGCTATGACCACCCTGAGTATTTCTTTTTATTAACAGGCGATGTGCCAAGAATCCAATCATCCACAGAAAAATCAGATGCCACAGTAACAATAACCTATACGCTAAAAAAAGCTCCTGCCGGCGAAGATGAAATGATAGCTGAGTTTGAAACTTCGGCAGAGGCTTTTTTATCTGCTATAGATCTGTCCGCATCTAAATCCCAGATTGAACTAGCTATTCACGACAAGCTTATAGACCTTGTAACCTATGACTATGAGCTGAATTCAATGAGTGAGAATGAAAAGTCAAGTGCTCTTGGCTCTACTGCTTTCGGTGCACTTGTTTTTTCTGATGACGGAACTCCAAACCACGCAATATGTGGCGGTTATGCACTTGCTTTTGAATACCTGTGCCAGAAAGCAGGAATCCCCTGCGGCTATGTTACAGGCATAGCCAATCCTGATGCTGAAGATGAAAATGCTGCAGGCTTTCATGCCTGGAATATAGTAAATATCGATGGAATCTGGTATGAAACAGACCTTACCTGGGATGATTTTGACATTGATTACAAAATCAATAATCAAAAAGTACGTAATGAGATGCTTTCAGATACAGCTTCCATGAACTCTCTTCGTCATCATTTTTATAATGTAGAACCTGACAAAATGAGAAGCCTTCCCGAAAGTGCTGACACTCTTTTTAAAATTACAGATGCTCTGACTATCAATCCAAGGCATTCCTCCTATCACCTTAGGGGAACCTATGAGCTAAATAAGACCGATAATATATCAATGTTTTTAAATTCTCTTCTGCCATAAAAAGAAACCGCAATAATTAACGGCATGATTTTTCAAAAGAGCATCTAATTCTTGCTGTATAAACAAAGCTATGCAATAATTGTACTGTTATGCAAAACTATGCAAAACAACGGAAATAGCTCAGCCTGTTAAACGGGCCCGGCAGAATAGGAAGGTAATTCTTTTGGCTCTAATACTTATCAATCAGATCATCACCATGTTCATTTTATCCGGTATAGGTTTTATCCTTTTTAAGGCCGGTAAGCTCACCCTTGAAGGCAGCAAGAATATCGGAAACATCCTTATATTCTTATCTCTGCCCTGCGTCATCATTAACGGCTTCAGGGTTGAACGCACTCCCGAGAGGATAACAGGCTTTTTACTCAGCATTCTTGCTGCTGTTGTGGCTCTGCTCATCGCAATTGCCATATCAAAGCTGTTTTTTAAAAACGATGAGATTGCGGCTTTCTCCTCATCCTTTTCAAATCCAGGATTCTTTGGTGTTCCGCTTATTGTTGCGTCAATGAGCGACGGCGCAGTATTTTACATTGCATCCTTCATAGCATGCATCAATATTCTTCAGTGGTCTTACGGAGTATCACTGCTTACCCACGGAAAATCAGGTTTTACTGTGAAAAATCTGCTGAAAGCTCCATTTGTTTATGCAACACTTATTGGTATTGTTTTATTCCTTACTCAGCTTCAGCTTCCTACAATTATCGATAAATGCATAGGCTTTTTGGCAGGACTTAATACTCCTCTTGCCATGTTCACCATCGGTATCTATCTTGCTCAGGTGAATATAGTAAATATGATAAAGAGAAAAAGCGCCTATATGACAGCTCTTGTCAGACTTATAATCATACCGCTTGTCACACTGGCTGCTCTGTGGGCTATTCCTTCATCTCTTACAGAAATGAAAATTGCCATACTGATCGCATCAGCCTGCCCTGTAGGTTCAAACGTTGCTGTTTATGCACAGCTTCACAATTCAGATTATGGATACGCTGTTGAGGAGGTTGTAATCTCTACACTGCTTTCAGTAATATCCATACCGCTTATCGTATATCTTGGTGAAATTGTTTTTGCCATGTAAATAAAGCATATAAAAACAGCGCCGGTTTCTCGACTGAACCGGCGCTGTTTCTATATTCTGTTAAATTATTCTCTATTAAATTATTCTGTTGCTTCAGCTGATGCCTTTTTCGATGCATAATAATCCTCGAAAAGCTTATTCGCTGCTTCTAAGGTATCCTTACTAATATCCGGCAGATCTCTGCCCCACTCCTTAGTGGCCTGTTTAAAGCCCTTCTCCATGGCAACCTGCATCTCTTTCATCTTATCTACATCATCCCCTGCAAGAGCTGATGCAAAATCAAAGAGTCGCTGAGAGGTCTGCTTTACACCATAGTAGCCATCCTCAGAAATATCCTCCTGAGCCTGGGCCTTTGTTGCAGCGTCTACAGTAAAGTTGCCGCTTGCAAGAGTCTTCCAGATGCTGTCTCCCGTAGCTGTGCCGTATGCGCCAACCTGACCTGTCAGTGTCTGACGAACAATATTAAGGAGCTGCTGCTCTCTCTGCTCGGCATCAGCCTTAAGCTGATTTACGATTGCTGTTCTGTCCTGCTTGTTCATGCGGTTAATGCTATACAGATTATCACCTGTATTCATGCCCTTTTCATAAACAACAGCGGATTCCTTCTTGGCAGCTTCTTCCTTAGTGCTTTCTTCAGCCTTAGGAGTCTCTTTTACTTTTTCATCTGATTTTATCTGTTCCTGAACTACATTCTGCGCTGTTACAGCAGAAGCATTTCCTATTCCGCCTACTTCCAATGACATCTTATACACCTCCTTGCTCTTTACTTAATAACCGGTTTGTGCAGATTTTCTCTCCCCCGCCTGATCTTCCTGCCATGTAACGATCCGCCCATCATATACATTTTTCGGAAAATCCGCACAACACTAAAGGGAATCCATTCCCTCCTTTAATTCATTATCGGACATTTCTTTATAAAAAATAACCCCTATAATTTTAAAATATTTATAAACAAAAAAATGAATTAGCATACGTAAACAGTACACTAATTCATTATCAATCAATATTGCATCTTTATCTCGACTTTTATATGTGAATTTACAAGAGATTTAAATTTTTCGGCATCGGACTTTTTCCCAACAATGCTTCCGTAATGAGTTGGTATCGCCACCTCAGGGCGAAGTATGTTGACCAGCTCCGCTGCCTTCTTGGCATCCATTGTATAAGTTCCGCCAATTGGAACAAGCGCTATATCGCATTTAACCTTCTGTGCATCCTTGGTCAGACTGGTATCTCCAGCCACATAAATCCTCTTATGATCCACTCTGAAAACATAGCCCACAAATCCTGCGGACTTTGGATGATAGGGCTTAATATTATTGTAGGCAGGAATTGTTTCAAATTCTAAGCCATCAATTTCCTTGTAAATACCGGGTTTAACCACAATAAGTCTGTCCTGATCGTGAACAAGCACATTTGCAAGCTTGCCTATTTTTTCAGGGACTACCAGAATTGTACTGTTTTTTCTTACCTTCTTAATGTCTTCGTTGGAAAAGTGATCGCTGTGATCATGAGTTATAAAAATATAATCAGCATCGTGAGGCTCATCCCTCATCTGAAACGGATCGACGTAGATGACGCCGTGTCTCGTCTTGATACGAATGCTGCTCTGTGTAAATACTTCAATGTTCTCTGTCATAAAACCTTCATACCCCTCTTAATAGCTTCTGCAGCATCCAAAAAATGAATACTACAGAATGTATTTTACCACAATTTAAGGTACAAGATAAAGTGGTATGAAGTGATAAAAATTATTAGCACTCCAACAGCTCTGCTTCAAATCCAATTGATACCTCGTGCATACCATCCCTCTTCCAGGCTGCAAGCACTCTCATAACGGGGATTGTATATTTCTCCACATCAACCTTCATTATGAGCATGATCACCTGATTATGATTGTACTTGAGCACAACATCACTGCCGCGAAGATTGTTCGTAGCTATTTCAAGGAATTTTTCGGTTGCATCACAAACTACATGGTCATCATCACCGGTAAGAGTAAAAATAACCATTCTTGTGTCAACCTGATAATTGGATATAAGCCTTAAAACGAACCTGTATACTGTCTTAAAGCTATCGCAATCGGTTAAAAAGGCACCTCTTTTAGGATTCCTTTCACCAAATATCATTTTTAGGTTTCTAAAATCACTTATTGCAGACTCTGACTCAGTCTCAGCATCCTTCTCATAAAAATGAATACAATGCTTTCCACCCTGCTTTGCCTTGTATAAAGCAGCATCTGCTTTTGAAAATACGGTTAGATAATCCTCACTTAAATCCCATATCTTCGTGGCACCGCAGGAGCATCCAAGAGGTATATCCATATCTTCACCCATATACATCCTGGCTGTTTCAAGCAATTTTACATTATAAAAACTAACCTTCTGCTCAATAGCATGCGCATCAAACAGATTTTCACAAAATACAACAAACTCATCACCGCCGATTCTTCCGGCGATGTCATTCTCACGTATAGATGATTTTATCAGCTCTGAAAAGGCTATCAGAATTCTATCACCCATCTCATGACCGTGAATATCATTTATAAGCTTAAAGCTGTCCAGATCAAGAACAAGCAGCATTCCGCGTTTGTTACGAACCGTATCCTTAAGAACACGCTCGGTGATTGCCTTGTTATACAGGCCGGTCATGGCATCAAGCTGAGCTTCTTTGCGAAGACGATTATTTTCATCCACGTTATCAAGAACGCGTTCTATTCTCTTTAGAAGAACCTCGGGCTTGATAGGTTTTCTGATATAATCAGCAGCGCCAAGGTCAAAGCCTCTGCTTTCACTTTCATCACTTTCATCTGAAGTAATGAAAATAAAGGGTGTATCGGCATCGCTCTTGGAATGAATCGTGCTCTGCAGCTCATAACCTGACATCTCAGGCATCCTAAGATCGGTCAGAACCAGATCAGGCTGTTCCTCAAAATACAGGTTTACAGCCTCTGCACCGGAATGAGCGAGCACGGTCTCATAATGCTGACCGAGAGCTCTTTCCGCAAGCATTAACATTATTTCTTCATCGTCTACAATAAGAATTTTTTTCATATGCTTAACCGTTATGTTTCACTACTATTCCACACCAATCCAAGCATAGTTATATCATCAAATTGAGGAGCTTCACCGACGAATTCATCAATAGCAATCTTCACATTCTTAAGAACTGTTCGGGGCTCGGAAGACTGATCTCCGTTAAGGGCTGCAAGCAGACGTTCTTCTCCAAAAAGCCGGTTCTCGGCATCTGTTGCTTCCAATACTCCATCCGTGTATACATACAGACTGTCGTCATTATGTATTTCAAATTCATGCTCCATGAACTTAACACCGTCAAAAATCGCAAGCGCAGGTGAGTGCTTATATTTAATAAGCTCCCATTCTCCTCCTGCCCTTCTGATTGCGGGATGCTCATGTCCGGCATTTGCTGCCATTCCTTTTCCTGTAGTTATATCAATGATTCCGAGCCATACAGTAACGAAGAGCTCAGCATCATTTCCTTCGCATAGCTGCTCATTGGCATACTCAAGAACCTCTGCAGGACTTCCGCCAAGCTGTGCCCTGTTCTTAATAAGAGTCTTGGCAATGACCATGAAAAGTGCGGCAGGCACTCCCTTTCCTGAAACATCAGCCATAACAAGAGCAAGGTGCGTATCATCAATCATAAAGAAATCATAGAAGTCTCCGCCAACCTCCTTGGCAGGGGTCATTGTAGCGAAAAGATTAAATTCCTTATGCTCTGAAATCTCATCAAAATTCCTTGGCAGCATACTTGCCTGAATCTCAGTAGCAATGGAAAGCTCTCCGGCAATTCTTTCTTCCTTTGCCGTCACTTCCTTAAGATCCTTAATATACTTCTGCAGAGAGTCCGCCATGTTATTAAAGGATCTTGCAAGACTTCCAATCTCATCATTAGTATCAACTTCCGTTCTGTTCTCCAGATTGCCGCCGCTTATACTGCGAACGTCTTTTTCCAGAACCTTAAGAGGATCCGAAATCCTTCTTGAAATAATACCTGCAACAGATGTAACCACAAGCAAAATCAGCGCAACAAGTACAAGGCAGCTCTGGATGACACCAAGAATACCTCGTATTACAGAATTGACCACATTATTGGTATTCTCATCGATACTGTCGTGAATAGTCTGAGCAGGCTTTATTACTGAGCTTACAGGGCTAATAATGCAAAGCTTCCAGCCTGTGGATTCTATGGTTGAAAAGGCAATATAGTTCTCTTTCTCACCTTCACCGGCACTTAAAACTCCGCTTTCGTTTGAAAGAATCTCTTTACCGGCAATCCTGAGGGCCTCATTCTTATCCTCATCAAAGATACTGCCCATATCCTCAAGTGATGGATCAATCTCTCTTCCTGCGATATATCCTCCGTTAGCATCGATCATCACAGCTTCACTTGGAATAACTATTCCATCATTAACCATAGCTTCATTGAGCTCGCTCATGAGAACATCCATGGCAACACAGCCTGCAAATTCACCGTTTTCATCGGTAAACGGCGCAACGCAGGTAATAGTCAGACCTCTTCCATAGCTATCCTGATAGGTATCGGTAAACTTAGCACCGCTGCCACTTTTAGCCATTTCCCACCAACCGGTTTCTCTATATTCGTAATAGCCTTCGCCAACAGTATCACTGTTGTCGGAATTAGGATCATAGCTCACAAGGAGACCGTCATTTGTGCCCATGTAAATTGTTACAAGATTAGGAATAGTATCTCTTAAGGGCTCAAAAACCTTCTCCATGTTTCCAAGGAGCTTACTCTCATCCATAAGACTTTCATAGGCTATATCAGGATTTGCTATAGTTCTTTGCATTACCCATTTGCCGGCATTTTCCTTAAGAGGCTTATTTACCTCTATTTCAGGAAAATCGCCTTTATTTGCATATAAAAGATGAGCATAAGATGCGGCAGTTAAAACAGCATCAGAATAAGCATCAAGCTTCTGCTCTGCAAGAAGGGTCTTATCTCTTGCCTGATTTGAAATCTTCTCCTCAAGCTGATCCATCATGGCAGAGGTACTGATCTCAGTAGCGTTAAGACCAAGCTCCTTTGATCCGGTAACCGCATCTTCCCTGATAAAATGAATTGCAGACAGACAGATAATAGTTGATAATACCAGCGTTACAAGGGAAAAAGTAAGGGTTGTCAGTATTACCTTTCTTGCAACGGAAACCTTTTTACGATCGCCCTCCTCTAAATCTTCTGTCTCAAGAAGGTCCTCATAGCCTATTCTCGCCATGATAGTTTCATCAACCATCAGGGTTGCTATGATCAGCAAAAATGCACCTATAATCTGGAAAACCGTAGCCGGGGTATACTGATTTCCAAAGATCCTGCTAAGTATAGGATTAGTCACCAGAGTTATTATGATTTCAGCTGAAAAAATAAGAGATGCCTTCAATGCTGATACATATTTCTGACATTTGATCTGCAAAAGACCATAGATTGCGCGAATAAATATACCCATAAACAAGGCGCTAACCCAAAAGCTGATTTCCTTTGGAATAGACATTCCTGTATTAGATGCAGCACTTTGAATAGCCCATCCAACGAAAGCAAATACAGATGAAAAAATCATCTGTGACATGGTCAGCTGGGTTGAGTCTTCTTCTTTTCCAAGAATTGATACGCTGACAACGTAGGATGCAAAGAATATATCTGCAATTATCAGATAAATTACTTCCTTTGATGAAAAAAGCGCATCCGTATCTGCCCCAAACATAAGCAGCAGCGCGATAACCGCAATTACTGAGGCTATGGATGAGAAGAAGCTTACTTTTTTCTTTAATAAAATTAAAAGTGGAGTAATAAAGATAAAATATAGACTGACAACGCTTGAAACAATGACAACATCAAGATTTTTTGAGCCTAGTAATACAAAGTAGTTAAAGCCTGTCAGCTCAACCGCAAAGACAATGCCCTTTAACAGGGTCTTTTTCTTTAACCCAATTACCTTCTTGAACTGAACAAGACCAAGAATAAGAATACCTATCAGGTTTGTAATACATACAAACGCAAAGGTAGATACTGTATCCGGCACGTTTTGAAGAAAAATATACTGAATAGCTGCCAGAAAAGTAATAAAAATAAGACCTAGTGATGCTAAACCTTCTTTCTTATATCCCAAAACGATTCCCCTCTTTTAGAAAAATATGATTATTTGTATGATGCAATAAATTTATGTAATAAATACTCAGGCTTATAGGAATTCTTTAATGCACGAAGACCTTCTATTCCGACATCCTCTTCCATATTCACATATTCACAGTCCATGGCGCACTGCTTCACAGACTCCAGCCTTAGCACCTTGTAAATATGGGGTATTTCGCGATTACCTTTTTCTATAATGGCATCATAGAAAGTGTCGCTAAGCTTACCGCCATAGCCAAAGCCCTGAACTACTCCGTCAATTCTAAGCACGATACCGGATAGTCCAAGCTCGTCAAAATGCTGAAGCTGCTTATCTATCATTCTGGATTCTCTTCTCAAAGCATATAAATAGCTTTTATCTGCTTTGCTCTCGATCCATTTTTTCTCAAACTTTAATATTTCAGGAAAATCCTCAGGGGTTATATGCTTAATATGCGCTCTGTCCCCATATATATTCCAGAAAGTATTTGCTTCTGATCTGCGCTTCCTTAAGCTGTTTCCGGAAAAAGTAGACATTCTCTTCGTGGTAAACATGTACTCCGCAAGATCAATGTTTTCTTCTATAGTGAACTCTGCTGGAAATGCCTCAATAAGCGCATCTTTACATTTCTCTGTAAGAGAGATGAATTTGACCTTTTCCCCATATGAAGCGGCATCAGTCATTATTCTTTTAAAGTGTTCTTTTATGTCACCCTCGCCCATGGGAGCAAGATATACTCTGTATTCATCTCCGCAAAGATTTCTTCTGAGAACGTATAGCACATCATCCTCTATGCAATACTCATCACCGTACTTCTCAGACAAGGACCACATACTTACAGGTGAATGCTGACAGGATCCTTCTCCGAACCTTGAAGTATACTTATATATCTTCTGTAGATCATCAAGTGTTATCTGCTTAAATTCCAGCTTGTTATTTTCACTATTATTCATTTTTGCCTTTTCCTGATTTCATATTTCTTCTAGTTTATATTACCATATTTCGTAAATTACTTTTGTTAAAATTGTATAAAACAATTCTAATAGAGTTAATAAAAAACAGCTCCGGGATAGGCTTACCACAGAGCTGTTTATATACATCAATCTACTTTTTAAGTTTATCTCCAAAGCACCCATAAGAATACATAGGCACCGATAACCGCTGCCAGGGTGAAGGGAATACCGATTCTTGTGAAATCTTTAAAGCTTACTTCATAGCCTTCTTTTCTGAGCATTCCTACACCTGCGATATTGCAGCTTGCTCCAACGGGAGTAATGTTACCGCCAAGGGTTGCTCCGCACAGAAGTCCGAAGTACAGAAGGCAGGGATTAACACCAAGGGTTGCAGTAACTGATTTAAGAATGGGAAGCATTGTTGCAACATAAGGAATGTTGTCAATAAATGCAGATATAAGCACTGATCCCCATACTACAATCGTGAAAAGTGCAAACAGGTTATTGCCGCCAACAGAAACTATAAGGTTAGCAAGATCGTTAACAAGACCAACGTTCTTTACTCCGCCGATTACCATAAAGAGGCCTGTAAGAAGGAGTACTGTATCGTAGTCAAGGCTCTTAACTACTCTCTTTATTCTCTCAGCATCATGGTCCTTGAAATATTCCCAAACCATACCGATAAGTGAGCAGATAAGGCAGATCATACCGTTTGTGATCTCGGGCTTTTCAGGAATAAAGGAAGCAGCCATAAGAAGAACTACGTGAGCAACCATCATGATTGTAGGAACATAGTCTTTTACTACTGTCTTCTCTGTAGCTTCAACGGGCTCCTTATCCTTTCTGAATAAGAACATCATGATCGGAACTGTAAGAAGTGCACCAAGCTCAACTGCAAAGAAAATACCAAGACGTCCGTCCATCCAGAAGAAATCGTTGAAGTCCATGTTGGCATACTCTTTTGCTGCCAGCATGATGGATGTGGTATCACCAACAAGAGTTGCAGCTCCCTGAAGGTTTGATGAAACCGCAATTGAGATGATCATGGGTACAGGGTTGATCTTAAGCTTTTTACAGATAGCAAGGCCAACCGGAGCCACCATGAGCAAGGTTGCCACATTATCGATAAATGCAGATATAAGTCCTGAAAAAAGTGACATAAATATTGTTACCCACATAACGTTGGGGGCAAGATCCATGAGCTTTTCTGCGATAAGATTGGGCATCTTGGATTCGATGAAGTAGTCAACCAGAAGAAGTGTACCAAATATCATAAGAAGTACGTTCCAGTCAACGGCTGTTCCGATCTGAGAAACAGGGAGAATTCCCGTAGCCACATAGATAGCAGCAACGATAAGTGCAGTAACAGCTCTTCTCTTGGGAAAAGCTATAAGACACACATACATTGATACAAATAAGATGATTGCAAGTGTTTTCATTTTCATTGTCCTTTCAGTTTTAGGGTGAAATTGTTATCAGCTGCGCATCTCACGAAGTGCTTTTTTTATCTTACGGATAAAAAAAGACCTTCGCTGCATTGCATTTGCAGCGAAAGTCTCGTTAATTACAGCGTATCCGGGGATGAATCCCGTACTGACGAATATGCAACATGCCGAGGCATGATAACTACTCCCTTTCACTAAAAAATAAAATAACAGATTTAGAATTTAGTGTCAATTCAAAATACTGTGTATAATTTGTTGTAACTCCGGTAAACAATTATCCAGAAAAAGCCTGTATCCACACTCATTTTCGCCGTCAAAACCACAAACTTCTTTCCTCATTCGGAGGCATCCGCCATGACAAATTTTTAAATATGGACATCGGCAACAAAAATCTGCTTCCGCATCATCCCGTGTTATAAAGCTGCTTTTTGCAGCCTTATTATATATGTCCTCCACATTCTCACAGGCAAGATTCCCAATGCAGTATTCATCAAGAGCATAGAAGTCGCAGGGAAACACCCTTCCGTCTGCTTCTACCACAAACTGCGGACTGCACTTTCCGGTTATTCCGCAGGCTGTCTGTTTTCCGTAAGCAAGCAGATTTATCAGATCATCAAAGAGCTTAATACTTCTGTACTTTCCGGCTTTAAAAGCTTTTGCCCAAAGGAAAAATAAGTGGCTATAGAAGCCTGCAAAGCTGCAGGGGTTCAGCCGGCAAGACTTCTTTTCGCCCTCTATTTTTCCAAGGCATGGAATAAACTGCGTATACCCTATATTCTCTCTGCACAGATAATCCCAAACCTTTTCAGGTTCCTTAGCGAGGTCATTAGTAAGTACAGAAAGAATATTATATTCTACTCCATAGCTTAGGAGCGCCTTCCTTGCCGCATTTACTCTTTCATAGGTGTCGCTCCCATTCGTATCTTTCCTGTATTTATCGTGAACTTCAGGAAGGATATCCTGAGAAATTCCCACAAGAAAATTATTACTTTTGAAAAACCGGCACCAGCTCTTATCTATAAGAATGCCGTTTGTCTGGATTGCATAGTTTACTAAAACGCTGCCCTTTTTCTTTTCCACTTCTTCTGTAAAGTGTAGAAAAAACGGGAGCCCTGCCAGAGTGGGTTCTCCTCCCTGAAAAACAAAGGAAACCGCATCCATATCATTCAGGCAGGATAACACATTATCTATTATTTTATTAGCAGTCTCCCGCTTCATAACGCCGCAGGATGACATGGCTCTTTTACTGCTTACATCCTCATAAAAGCAATACTCACAGCTCAAATTACACAGTGAAGATGCAGGCTTTATCATTATCGAAATATTTTTCATTATGTATTTACAGATAATATGGCATTTTCATATCCCGTAAGAAGAATGAAATTATGCCTGAAATTGTAAAGGGTTATTCCCATGATTACCACAAGAAGCAGCAAAAACAGTCTGTCTACAGACTTCTGATTTATAAGATCATTTATCCTTCTGCCTGCTATGCCTCCTGCTATTCCCATTGCCACCATCATTAAAAGAAGTACCACATCTACCTTCGGTACAGTGCCAGTTGCAATGGTTGTTACAAAGGAAGCCAGCTGTGACAGCAATATTATAAAAAGGGAGCTTTCCGCTGCCTCCTTTGCCTTCATGGAAAAACAGTAGCTAAGAACCACAATATTTATCGGGCCTCCGCCAATCCCCAAAAACGCTGATATAACGCCAAGTATTGCGCCTATAGTAAAAATCCAGGCCAGTCCTGTAATTTTCTTTTTACTTATCCTTACCTTAAACAGTGTGTATATAAAGGTTCCTGCAGTAATCACAAGTAAAACCAGTGACTGAAGCTCTCCAACCAGGAAGTCATTACCAATATCAGACAAAAGCACAGTAAACATGCTCTTTCCGATCACACCGCCTGCTATGCTGCCTGCAGCAAGGATTATCATCTCATTTGATGCAGACTTAAATCTGCTTTTTCCCGCTTCTCTTGCTATTGAATATGCTGTCATTGAAAGCACTGTGCATCCGGACAGAAAGCTTATTACAGAAACACTGTATACGTTAACAGCATCCAGCACAGGCTTTATTATTACTCCACCTCCGATACCGCAGATGGAGCCGACAAGTGAAGCCAGGAAACAAATATCCGCAATAATAACATATTCCATTTTTAGCCCTTTATCCTTTTACAGCTCCAACCATGATTCCCTTGGTGAAATACTTCTGGACGAAAGGATAAAAGATAAGAATCGGCACACTAGCAACAATAATAAGTGCATATTTCATGGTCTCGCCCTGCATAACCTTTTCATACATGCCGGTCATATCTCCGCCCACTGCTTCAAGACTGTTTTGTAACAGGATTTCTCTTAAAACTATCTGCAAAGGATATAGCTTCTCGTTTCGAAGATAAATTATTGCATTAAAGAAGGCATTCCAGTGCTGCACCGCATAAAACAGCGTAATTACGGCAAGTATAGGCTTGGATAATGGAAGAACCACATGTATAAGTGTCTGAAAATGGCTGCAGCCGTCTATTGATGCTGCCTCCTGCAGCTCTCCCGGTATGCTTGTCTGAAAATAGTTTTTCATAACCAGCATATTGTAGGTATTAAGCGCGTTAGGAATTACCATGGCCCAGATACTGTCTGTGATTCCAAGATTTTTCACCACAAGATAAACAGGAATCATACCGCCGCCAAAAAGCATGGTAAAGGATACTAAAAAGGTAAGCAGAGTCCTGTATGGCATGTCTTTTCTTGAAAGCGGAAATGCACAAAGTGTAGTCAGCAAAAGGTTTATAACGGTTCCAAGTCCGGTATAGATCAGAGTATTGCGATATCCGATCCATATTTGGGGCTCCTGAAAAACCATCTGGTAGGATTTTACGTTAAATCCCACAGGTAAAAAGGTCAGTTGTCCTGAAAGAACAGCCTCCGGCTTACTGAAGGAGGCGATGATGACAAAGTAAAGCGGATACGCCACCATGATCATGATAAGGACACTGATAAAAACAATTACATAATCAAATATTCTGTCATTTAAACTCTTTTTCATCGCTACTCTCCATTACCACAGACTTATTTCAAAATATTTCTTACAAATCCTGTTTGTAAGTATTATCAGTGCCAGATTGATAACAGAGTTAAAAAGTCCGACTGCTGTTGCATAGCCATAGCTTCCCTGCAAAATACCCTGCTTATAAACAAGGGTTGATATTATTTCGCTGGATCTGATATTCAGATTATTCTGAAGAAGATATGCCTTTTCAAAACCAATGGTCATCACCTGTCCTATTCTCAGGATAAGCAGCGTTACGATAGTAGGCGCTATTCCCGGTAAAGACACATGAATGATTCGCTTAAGTCTGCCTGCTCCGTCAATTTTTGCAGCCTCGTAGAGCTCCGGATCAATTCCTGCAAGTGCAGCAATGTAGATTACAGAATTCCATCCGCTCTCCTGCCAAATATCAGATAAAACATACACAGCCTTAAAATATTTGTTGGATTCCAGAAAACCAATGGATTCAAACCCTAAAAAGTTCAAAAAGGTATTAAGAACACCATATTGAGGTGACAGAAACAGATATAACATACCGCACAAAACTACAACTGATATAAAGTGCGGAACATAAGTCAGATTCTGCAGCACCTTTTTAAAGTGCACTCCCGGCAGTTCGTTCAATATGATAGCCAGTAATATGGGAATCGGAAAACCAAAGATTATAGAATATAAGCTGATGGACACTGTGTTCCAGATAATGTCTATGTTATAGTACGAAGAAAAAAATTGCTTAAAGTATCTTAGTCCAACCCAGGGGCTTCCAAGATAACCAAGCCTTGGATTGTAGTTTCTAAAAGCCAGCTGAATTCCGTACATCGGTACATAGCAAAACACTATGTACCAGATGAACGGTATGAGAAACATCACTATCAACTGCCATTTAGAAAAGAATCTCTTCCGAAATGACTTCTTCATGTTGATGTGATTCTCCTTTATTTAATATTGTCATAGGCTTCCTGGTAGATTGATACCCACTCATCAATACCGATATCCTTCAAGGTCTGAACATAGGTATCCCATGAATCGAAGGATTCCTCGCCTCTGATAAACAGCGCTGTGGTTGTCTGAACATAGCTTTCGATATCTGACCAAAGCACTGTAACTCTGTCATTTACCTCTTCTGTGAAAAGCGGAGCTGAATAAATATTTTCGGGAACATAAGGATCCAGTGCCACCTGCGCCTCAAGAGTATTCTTGGAAGCGATTGCCTCACAGTTTACCTCATTAACAAGCTGAGGAGCACCGCCGCCCGGCCAGATTGTGAACTTACCGATTTCTGTTCCGCTGCCGTTAGGACTATCAAGAATACCATCGTTGTATCTGGGCATTCCATCCTCATCGAAGTACATGTTCTCACCTTCAACGCCGTATCTCATCATGATTGAGCCTTCATCACCGTAGAAGTAGTCGATGAAACGAAGCGCTGCTTCAGGATATTTGCAATCACTGCTTATGGCAAATACACCGTTATCACGGGCTATAGGAGCTGACTGAACATACTGTTTATCTGCTGCTCCTGTAAAAGGTGAAATACCAATGTAATCTGTGGAATCAAAGGCATCATCAGCCTGGTTAAAGAAAAGTCCAAGGAGATTTCCTGATGCTTTTGAGAGATACTTTGCATATTCCTGAGTGAATACCTCTTCATCGATAAGACCTTCTGCGTACATGTCATGTAACCACATAAGCTCTTCCTTAAAGCTGTCATCGGTAAGATAAGAAACAACCTTATCATCCTTTACCTCGAGCCATGTATCAAACTGCCACTGATGTCCCCAGACACCTGCAAATCTTCTGATAAGAGTATCAGCATCTGAAGCACTCATAGGTATCTCATCATCGATACCGTTGCCGTTAAAGTCGGTGCCCTTAAATGCCCTGAGTACAGCTTCAAGATCATCAAGAGATTTAGGTACATCCAGTCCTACTTCATCGAGCCATGCTTTGTTCAGCCAGAACTTTTCGTCGCGAGCTGCTGTTAGATCAATAAGTGCAGGAAGCGCATAAATATGTCCGTCCGGTGCTGTGATTCTCGAAAGTATTGCGGGATTTTCCTGAATATGCTTTGAAATATTAGGTGCATACTCATCAAGCATATCCTCGAGAGGAATGAGGATTCCCATTGTTCCGTATTTTACGATTTCAGTATTGGTAAGAAAGGCTCTGACAAACACATCATCATAATCGTCGCTGGCCCACATAAGACTCTTCTTTTCATCATAGCCTTCAGCTGAAAGAACATCTGTAAAATCAAGCTTGATATTTGTCATTTCCTGATACTTCTTCCACATGGACATTGTATCCCAGGGCTGCTGAGCAGGTCCCTGCTGTCCAAATACCCTTAATGTGATCTCTTCATTTACGATAGGGAAACCCTCTTTATTCAGATTTTCTGTAGATGCACCTGTCGATGCTGTAACCTCGGAAACATTTTTTTCTGCTTCGGCACTGCCGCATCCGCTTAATGTACCAAGAAGCATACTTACCCCAATTGCCAATGCTACTATTCTTTTTTTCATTGTAACCCTCCAAATAAACTTCTTTGCAATTTGGTCGACCGCAATTACAGTATAGCTGTCACCCCTATGGAGGTCATCACAATTCCTTGTCCATCAACTACACTATTTTGTCTTTTGAATACATTCTGAAGGTCTGAGTCCTGTGTACTCCTTGTAGACCTTTAAAAAGTAATTGTAGGAGTTAAAACCGGTCTTCTCGGAAATCTCGTAAAGGTTGTGCTCTCCCTCTTCCATGTACTGTCTTGCTTTCTTTACCCTGAAACTGTTTAAGTATTCCGTAAAGGACATTTCCATCTCCCGCTTAAATAGCCTCGACAGATACGAAGGTGAAACATGTATTTCCTTTGCTACGGTTTCAAGGATGATGTCGTTGCTATAACATTTATCAATATACGCAATTGTGTCTTTAACATATTCGGACAAGCCATCAAGATTTTGCTCCTCCAGCTTTTCAAGGGCGAGCTGATAGCTTTCTATCATCTCCTCAGTAACTGAACCTATTGCATAGGGAAGCTGATGCTTTAAAAGATAATCGTAGGAGCCGTATTTCATTGCTTCCCGGACAAACTCGTAGTTATCATAGTTACTAAGCACAAGTGTCGATGGCATGATTTTTTCATCAGACAAAGTTTTAATTACCTGAGTTCCCATCATATCAGGCATATCCATGTCAAGAATAAGCAGATCAGGACTATATTCTCTGACCGCCTCCAAAGCACTTCCTCCATTAATACATTTGGCGAGGACGACACAGTCTTCACACTTTTTTTCCAGATACCCGGCAATTTTGCCAAGCATTATGATGTCGTCATCTGCAATTACTATGCTATACATACTTCCCCCTTACACCGGATATTCCAGGTGTATTTTCGTTCCTTCTCCCTCCAGGCTGCTCACATTAAAAACTGCCCGGTTTTTGTAATTAAGCTTAAGTCTCTCGTAAACATTTGATACGCCCACACTTAAAAATGTGTTTCCGCTTGCTCTATCCTTATCGTGAATATGCTCAAGCTGTTCCTTAGACATTCCGACTCCATTGTCCTCGATGTCTATAATCATTCTATTGTCCTTAATTTCAGCCTTTATGAATACGCGGTATTTCTTTTGAAGACTTATTTCAGTGAAGCCGTGATTTAGTGAGTTCTCCACAAGAGGCTGCAGCAAAAGCTTTAATATTGGCGCATTCCCTGCTTCTTCACTTATATCAGCATCAAAAGTAAAGTCGTAGAGCATATTGTACTTTTTGATATTGATATACATCCGGATGTACTCTATCTCATCATTTAGGGTTATAAACTCACCCTTACTCTTTGATATCAGTTTAAGAAGACCCGCAAAGGAGGATGAAACCTCCTCAATGTTTCCAACTCCCTGAAGCTGTGCGAGATTTGTAATCGTATTTAAGGTGTTATAGATCATGTGAGGATTTACCTGTGTCTGCAGGTTCTTCATTTCATACTGTCTTTTGCTCTCTTCGATCTTTCTGTTGTGACGTATGATCACTATATTTATCAATATAGTAAAGGGCACGAAATAGCTTATGAAAATAATAAGAATCCTTGTGGAATCCCTGTATACTTCAGCGGCCTCCACCAGGAACATAACTGAAATATCATCCTCTAAATCTCTGTGGGACTGCATCAGATAGGTCCTGTTATTCCATTTTATTTTTCCGCCTGCATCATCTTTTATCTGCGCAAAGGGAGTCCCCATCTCAGACTGACTTCCTGCGATTTCATTCTCAAAAATAATATCGCCCTGACCATCCAGAATATAGATCAAATCCTGACTCTCTCCAAAGGGCTCCAGTATTTTATGAATATATGACAGATTTACATCAATGATCACAACTCCAAGGAGCTTGCCCTTTCGATAAAAGCTTCTGATGAGACTTATGCGTTTTCCATCGCCCCTTATAACCTTGCCGCCCTTGGCATTTACACCTTCTGTTACAATATCGCTGTCCATGCTCAGAACAGCATTGTACTCCGCGTTACTATTGTACGTGTAGCGCGGAGTAACTAAAGTAATCCCATATTGATAACTGGTGTAAACCGTAGACATTTTCAAAAATGAATCGATTGTCTTATAAGCCTGATAGCCCTCGTAGGTGACAATACTCTTTGGCTTTTCAAGAATATCGTTTATCTGATCATTTATGACTACTGACTTTGCTATGCTGTCCATCTCCGAAAAAATCTTGGTAATCTGCAGCTCGGCAAGTCTTGTCTTTTCATCGATATAAAGGAGTTCCTTCTCTATTACCTTCTTCTGATAGCTTATGATTGAGAAAGAGGTAAGAACCAGGAAAGGTACTATGATCAGTAAAAATACCTTTACGTAATATGCTGCTTTGAACTTCATTCCTAACCTCTTTCCGAACCTTGTTGCTTAGTTATTACTCTTAATTTCATCTAAATCCTTCTGATACCATTTTGGAAGCTGACTGAATTCTTTTACTTCAATATCCTGCCCGGATACCTTTCTGAAATCCTCTGCGCTGTAAACGCTTCCATCCTCATGAAACATTCCGTTGAAGGTACCGTTAATTCTCTGCTCAGGCAGATACGCAGGCTTAACCATAAGTGACCAGAAAAAGTTTCCAATCCCGGCTTCATTTATGATATCTGCCAGTGATGAAAGCTTTGGAAGCTTATATTCCTCAGGGATATCTGCCTGGCCCCAGCCTGCCCCGTTTTCTCTAAGACGCTGCCACTCTGTTATCCAGAAGGGCTTTCCTGTGACACTTTGTATATGCATCGCTTCTGTGACTACACCCTTAAATGCCTCAAGGGATGTAGGGAAATTATCATGGAACTGATAGATATCTATGATATCTGCAAAGTACAGGTTATGAACCGGCATGATACATCCTATGGTAAGGGGAACGCTGCCTCTTATCTTATTTACATACTCAGCGATATATCTTGCAAATTCCACATTCCCGGTCTCCTTGTGGGGCTCATTCATAATTTCGATTGCAAGGAGTCTTTGATCGTCCCTGTATTTTTCCATAAAATCACTTAAGTAAACCTCTGCCTCATGGAATCTTTCAGGATTACGATCTATTTCCTTACCGGGATATCTCACACATACAGCTGTATATGGGTTCCTATCGTTTGCGGTTTTCTTATCGAATTCTATTCCGCAATCCTCAAAAAGCACGGGCATAATGCGGACATTGTGTCTACTTGCTAATTGAAGCATGATCTCTATTATCTCAAAGAATCTGTTGCTGTCCTCAAGATAAAAATGGTAGCTTACAAAAAGTCTGTAAGCATTTATTTTTGCTGATTCTGCATATCTTAAATCTCTCTCAAATTCGGTCTTATCAAACATTGTAAATGTCTGATAGGCGTTATATGCTCTTGCGGGAAAATAAACCGCTCCGTGTATATCTTCAAAATATGATCTATCAAGTTTCATTTTTTCATACCTTCCAATCTTAGTTTTTTTCATCCTTTGTAGTCTTTTTTCTTACGGCTTCCGTCATAGGAAGTCCGGTATCGTAATCAAGCTGTCTGGGCTCATACTCTTCATTTAGTCTCTGCCTTGTATAGCCATCGTTTGCCCAGGCCTGATGTTTATCCCTTCGCCAGGGTCTGCAGCTCCACTGATATCCTCTGTATAAATCCCTTGTGGCATTCATATGCTCAAGAAGTGCATCATGCATCTCGTTACGAATATCCTCATACTCAGGAGAATTTATCAGGTTCGTGACTTCAAAAGGATCCTTTTCCATATCGTAAAGCTCGTCTGTATCAAGCAGATTTATAACAAGCTTATACCTCTCTGACATGACTGCCCTCATCATCTGAAGGCCGCCAAAGCCGTCGTGATCAACCTCATATCTGGTAAATTCGGTGAACACCTTATCATTTATCCTTACCCCGGTGTCTCTTATCTGCGGAAGCATGCTTTTCCCTTCCATGCACTCGGGAACAGGAATTCCCATGTAATCAAGAATTGTTGGAGCAAGATCTATATGTGATGCGGGATAATCTACAACCTTCCCCTTCTCGCCGCCCTTTATTATCAGCGGAATATTTGCTATTTCTTTATATGCTGCGGCATTTTTCATCTGAAGCCTGTGATTACCAAGCATGTCACCATGATCGGAGGTAAAAATAACCATAGCCTCGGGAAGGTCTTTTTTCACCGCATCAAGGACTCTTCCTATCTCGTAATCAGCAAAGCTGTTACAGCCCAAAAACAGTGAAAGCTGTTTTGATGGTCTGTTTATTTCTTCTGTTTTTTTGTCTATGGCATCTCCTGCCCAAAGCTGCTGCATAAGAGGCTTTTTTGACAGGTCATCCTGAAAATTGGGATTGTCCTCAAACTTAAAGCCCTCATACATCTCATTAAAGGGTGGCGGACAAAGACAGGGACCATGGGGCTCATCATAAGAAACCACCAGGAAAAAATCCTCGTCCTTATACTCATCAATAAATTTGAGTGCTCTGTTCGAGCATCTGTGAGCATAAGTAAAATCCTCTGTCATATCTGCTTCGTAGGCAGTCTCTGATTTTCTGGACCTGACCTTATCCTCATCAGAAAGCTCATCCAGATATCTTCGCATATCGTACCAGTACTCTTCGTCCCAACCTTCAGGACATACGCCGTTTCCAAAGTAATCACTGCCATCTAAGTGCCATTTCCCTATATAACCGCAATGAAGGCCGTTATCGGTAAGGCGCTGGCCTATGGTTTTTACATTTTCGCCCATAGCTATGCAATTTGTTACCATTCCGTTGGTATGGGGAAATGTTCCGGTAAAAATCGCAGATCTGGCAGGCCCGCAAACAGGCTGCGCAGTGTAGGCGTTTTCAAATCTGATTCCCTCATCCGCAAGGGCATCAAGATTTGGCGTGGACATTTTAGGATTACCATAGCAGCCGAGCATATCCCGTCTGGTGGTGTCCGTCATAATAAACACAATTTGTTTTTTCACATCAGGTATCCTCTTTTTTATTTAATTGTTATCAAACATATTGCACATCATAATGCCACGCGTTACTATATTACATACATTTTGCTGGTTTCTATATGGACAATTCTGCTTTTTTAAGGTGATTTTTATGATAGATATTTCAGGACATTTAAGAGAATACAGGCGAGAAATAGGCTTTTCCAACTATAATATACCCCTTGAGGTAAACTGCTGTGGACAACAGAGTTTTCTTACAAGAGATTTTTCCAAAAGTCGTCCTAATGGAAGGCTGGATTATCAGCTTATTTATATTACGAGAGGATGCGGTATATTCAACTTTTCCGGAAAAGAACAGATAGTAAATGCCGGCGGCATTGTTCTATACAGGCCCGGAGAGCCTCAGTTGTATTCCTATTCCTTTAAGGATAAGACAAGCGCATACTGGATTCATTTTACCGGCAGTAATGCAGAAAAAATCCTGAATGAATTTCATATTCATTCAGGCTATATCGGTAACAGCATCCAGATTAAAGATATATTTCAGGAAATCATAAAAGAGCTTCAGCTTAAAAAGACCGGATATAGTATTGTTGCGACTGCAGATCTTGAAAAGATGCTGGCCCTTATAAATCGCAGTATGGAGCTGGAAGCTTCCGAGGACAGGAACGATCTTGTTCTTGAGCGTCTGATAATTCAGCTAAACCAAAGCTACAATAATGCCTGGTCAGTTACGTCCATGGCAAAATACTGCAATCTTAGCGAAGGATATTTTTCTCACTATTTTAAAGAAAAAATGGGTGTTTCTCCCATGAAATATCTTGCGAATTTAAGAATAGAGAAAGCCAAATTCCTGTTGTCGGAAAGTGATATTTCAGTTTCAAACATAGCAGCTTCCCTTGGCTTTAGTGATGTTTTGTACTTTAGCCGCATATTCAAAAAAGCAGTCGGTGAATCACCAACTGCTTTTCGAAATGCTCTAAACTAATTCTATTTTACATGCTCTCGCTTAGGCATATAGAAACTCTGCTCTGTATTATATCTGCAACCTCTTCGGCAGTCTTTTGTCCTTCGAAGAAGGCGCCAACCTCTTCCTCGATTATCTCAGAAACCTTGTCATTGGACTGGTCAACCTTATCAACCGATTTAATAAAGGAAGCCAGACCTTCTGCTTCTTCTTTTGAGAGCTCATCTATCTTGATCTCAATATCGCCAATTCCGTAGTAGCTCTCAGACAGCTCTTTCTTACCTTCTGCATTGATGAAGAAAGGCGGTTCCTGAGCAAGGCTGCACATCTCATCAAAGGCCTTATTACTGATAGGGAAGCCCCACTTTCTATCCTTTACAGTATCCTGGAAATCATCAGACAAAAACTGCTTAATGAACTCCCAGCACACTTCCTTATTTGCGCAGCTGTTACTCATGGCAAGCTGCTGCAGCGGAACAATATATGACTCACCGCCTTTATCGGTAGGATATCCGTTGTATACTATTTCTTCGCCAAAATATCCTCTTGTTGAAACCTGAAAATCCTCAAAGGATGACAGGTACTCACTTCTAAGAAGGGCCTTCTTTTCACGGTACATGGTCTCATACTGTGAGTAGTCATAGTCCTCAGCCTCAGTAGCAGGAAGCTCCTTAATATATTCAAGAAGCTTTATGAATGCAGGATTTTTAAAATCACAGGTTCCTTTTTCATAGTCAATGAAGCAGCTTCCGCATCTTGAGTAGTACATATATCCATAATCTCTTGTGCTGTAGCCCATCATCATTGTAGGATCGATGTTGTTTTTTTCGCAGATATCCCTGAAATTATTGAGGGTCACCTTTTCATCACCAACCATACTCTTAGCAGCGCTCATTGTATCTATATAGAAGCTTGGTATGATCATGTAAAGCTTATCATCTCTTTTGCAGGCATCCATGATATTGGGAAGATAATTATCGAGGGAAATATCAGGATCCTTCTCAATATAGGAATCAAGAGGTTCTATAAGCCCCTTATTTATATAGCTCTCGTAGGGAATATAGGAACTAAGAACAAATATATCAGGCGTATTTCCGCTGGTAACATCAAGGTTAAAGGCCTCCGTTACCTTCTCAAGGCCTTCCATATCGTCACTGTAGGTATCGCTAAAATAATCCTCTATTTTGATGCAGTAATCATCATGAAGCTGATTGAATTTTACAACCTCTTTTCTTACATCATCATTGATAAATACCGTACCAAGGACTAATACTTCCTTATCCTTTATATTCTCAGGAGCAACCTTTGTAAGCTCATAAAGCCCCATATCCTCGCTGGGCATTGAAGCGTAGACGATCAGGTTGCCATTGTCCTTCTCATAGATGTATCTGACGTAATCTATCAATAGATCAGATGCAGTGAGATCGCAGATCTTGGTAGCCTCTGCATCTCCAAGGTTGTATGCCATTATGGCATCACTATTCATGTAGTAAACATCAAAGCTTTTGCCGGGATTTAGCTGATCCCCGCCATAAACACCCTCAGGATAAGCATTTTCTATTTTATTAAAGACTTTAGCAGCCTTATCGAACTTTGATATCCTATAGTTCCAGTCTTCATCGTTGTCCTGAAGGTAGAGTTCTCCGTCTCTTAAAACAAAGAGGGATCTCTCATAATAATACTCTTCCTCATTACCGGAGCGTTTGCCATATTCAAGCATCTCTCCATCTCCGGTTTCAGGATTATAGATAGCAAAGCCTGACTGAGACGCAGTAACTACTCCAACATCCTTAACATAAACTAAGCTGTTGGGATTGCTGCTCTTATCCTCTTCAACAAGCTTTTTCTCCCAAAGCACCTCCCCCGAAGGAGCAACCTTGACTATAAGAGTGTTGGCATCTTCAACATTTTCTTCATCGTCAAATGATTCCTGATACTCGTTTTTGGTGACGTAAATATTCTCAGCATCATCGCACGCAATGTTGCCATAGTAACAATCCGCCGATGACTCTAACTTTACAAAATCCTTGGCTGTCCCGTCCTTAAGTCTAACCCTCTTAACGGAACTTTCTGTGACTTCACCATATTCAGATGTAAGTATATAAATATAATCGCCGTTTCTGCAAAAACTCTCAATATTTCTTTCATTTGAAATTGCATCATCTACGGTACTGAGGCTATATACGTAGTTTTTATCATCTTCGCTGATAGTCTTTTTTTCTTTGTTTATGACCGGTTCATCCTTTTTGCCGCAGCCGGCACCAAAAACCATGCAAAAACAAAGCAGTGCCGCCACTCCCCTATTTATATTTCCTTTTCTCATCCCTTTTCCCTTTCACTTCCTCGTAACACTCAAATCTATGAGTTAAAACTCAAATATCCTCATCCTCATAACAAAAGCCCTTTTCAACACCTCTCTTTGCCTCCCCAAGCAGCTGAATAAGAAGTCTTACAAGGCCCGTTATAACCAGATAACTGCCTACGGTTATGGACTTTCTTATGGACAAATTCATAGGCGACATAAACATGATTACGCTAACATTCAGCGCTATTACCGCAACGAATATCATCCAGAATCTGGCTAACAAAGACATGGTTTTTCTGTTCTTTATTACGTACCTGACACTTGTAGCTGCAAGAACGATAAAAGCTACCGCCACCAAAACATTTGTCCAGGTGGGTATTCTCTCCAGGTTAGAAAGAAGAAAAACCATAAAGCACATTATAACCATCCAGAATATCATTCTGCCTCGTTTCAGTACGCCGTTTTCCTCTCTCATACCTGACTTTATAAGGAAGCTTCCGCTCCAGATAATACCAACAAAAGCAATAAGTGCGCCAAGCAGGTTATATACATTCTCCGGAATCGCAAAGAACAGCAGTCCCAGGAAAATCAGGCTAAGACTGATAATACCCTGCTGAGATTTTATCGTTTCCATAAATCTAAGCTTTTCAAATCTGCCCCAGAAGGTACTTATGAATTTTCCAAATACTATCTTTGTCTTACTCTCAGAATTAGCTGCGGATAAAAGAATCGTTCCAAAGCCGTGCATACCACCATCCTGAATATCCTGGATACTGGTTGCACCGCCTGCCTTTAAGGAATCGAAAATATCCTTTGTAAAAATCTCTCGATGCTCCATGGAGTTGGACTCAATCCAGTCATCAATGATGCTATTGTACATTACGCTGTTTTCATTAAGATGCTTTTTTCTCTTAAAATGGTTGCCGTCTACCTGCCAGGTCATTCCCGTATGCTGGGCAATTCCCTTGGCTTCGCTTCCGATAATTATGTGCCTTACATTAGGCTCGAAAAGCATACCGACAATGCAAAATTCAGGTACGATATGGGTTAATCTCAGTCTTATGTTTTCAAACCGCTCTTCATCCAAAAACTCGGAACAGATTCCCGGTCCGTCGTTACTGTAAATCTGCTTAATTCTTATCTGCAGAGTGTCAAAAATATTCATGGATGCATAAAGAGCAAGATTGCCGCCCTTGGAGTGACCTCCAACCAAGAAATCCCCCGAATATTTCTGCATTACATTGCTAAGATAATTAAGAGCTTCCTTCTGCGCCGGAATCTCCTGAAAACTAATCATGAAATCCATTCGCCAGTCATCTATGTCATAACCCGTTCCACGGTAGGAAACATATCTGCTTCCGTCAGGCAGCTTTACCGTCATGGCAGTTACCAGCATGTTTTGAGACATGTCATTTATATCAAGAAAATCCGACAGCAAAAGATCACCAAAGCGCCTGCTCTTTGCCATATAATAAAGTACCCAGTCGTACTCTATCCTGGCCATATATTTCGGATCATGCTTTTCAAAAAATGCAGCTGCAGCATCCTTGACTTTGATGCTGCCACCGCTCATATATTCAGGCACAATGCCCTTAAGATCACTATATACAACAAGTGACAAGACGAGATTATCAACTTCGTTAAATGGTGATTCATCAAATGTAAGATCACCGCGCCATTTCAGATAATTAATTACATTTGCCATAAGCTCTACCTCCGCCCACATGTTTATTTTACAACAAAATATCGTTAATGTGGACGGAATGAAATTTTATTCATAGGCTTTAGTTTTTTCAATTATTTCCTGTAATTCCTTTGGCATAGCACTGATATCATTTATCAAGAGATAGTCTGAAGCGTTACCGTTTATGAAGAGGTCGGCATAAACACTATCCTTGTCACCACGTCGCCAAATGGAATTAGTATTAAGCCAGTTAGATGTACTGTTATCTAAAACAGCCTTAATCTCATCTTTATCTGTGGTATCCCATCTCTCGTAGGTATTGTTATCATAGTCATAGCACTGAATACCAAGAGTATTGATATTGTTGATATCTCCAAGCCAGTCGGTAGGAATATCAATCTCCTCAAGTACTTTTCTGGACTCGGTAAACGAGGGATACAGATAAAAATTACACAGCTCTAATCCATAGTAACTACTACTATTGGCCAGCCCAATAAGCATAGTAGGATCAGCCTCTGAAAGCTCCTCAAAGGTCTGTTTTTCAATATCGCTTCTTACTGCCTGTAAAAGCTTTGTTCTGTCCTCTTTTGCAATCTTTACCTCATGACTGCCCTTTATGTCGTAGTATTTGATAGTTTCAAAGCTATCCTCAGAGATATTCATTATCTGGAATATGCCTTCCTTAAAATCAGGATCATCAAACAATGCTTTTACACAGGTCTTATTGGCAGGATCATTTAAGTCCACCCTGAAGCTTCTGTAAATCTTTCGACCATCATTCATCTCCCACATAATATCGAAGTAACCATAAAGCATGCCTTCATTTTCAGTAATAGCATTTTCATATACTTCATCATGGAAAATAAAGCTGTAGTGGTACTTTTTGGCAAATTCCACACCTGCTATAAGAAGCGGTTCAATCTTCTCCATATTGGTGAGCCTCATGTTTTCGAAAACATAATTTTCAGACATCACACTGTTTCCGCTATCGTCCGAGTACTGCAAGCCGTTGTAAACATAATTCTGTTCAATAGCGTAAGTCTTCACTCTGTCGGCTCTTGGAATCCAGGTCTCATATCCAAGCGGATCAAATACGAAAATAATGACTATCAAGCCGGCAATTACCACTGATGCAATCAATGACCCAAAATGAGACAGACATGCTTTAAAATCGAACTCATAAATTGTCTCAATCACAGCATGACTCAAAACAAGTCCGCAGATAATGCCAAATATCAGCATGCCAAACTTTTCACCTATGGACTTAAAGAACATTCCTGCATAAAGAGAAACCACAACTGTAATGGCACATTTTATGTAGGGCTTTGTCTTTTCAAATGCCATGGATCTTCCTGCTGCTTCCAGTGGTCTTATCTTGATAAGAGCTCTGCAGATAAGATAAAGGATAATGCACAAAGCAATTATGATAAGAGTCTTTATAAACAGCGCTTTGTTAAACAGCATATAGTTTTTACGATTAACATCACTAAACAGTGTCATATACATTGTGATTGGTGATGTATAGCTGGTATAAGTCGGCTCCTGATTCCAATAGTAGGTCAGGAAAAATGCCTGCTTATAGACCTCAATAATATATACTGTAGCAGGGCCGCCAACAATAAATACAAAGATTGCCATAAATGCCACAACTATATGTCCGGTCATTACGCAGGCCAACGTACTTGTTAGAAAAATCAGCGTATATGTGGAAATTATAGTAACCATCAGCCCCAGAAGCTGTGGCAAAAACGATACCAAAAGATATCCTTTTGCTAAGCAATATATAGTAACAAGCACATTAAATATGATGTAGGGAACCGCAAAAATCCCAATGCCGTTAAGACAGACAGCCCCAAACAGCTTCTCTCTCTTTACGGGAAGTGCTCCGTAAAGGTCGCACATCTTTGAATCGAAAAGGTATCCATAGCCCTGAACTGCATTTATTATGGCAAGTCCCACAACAAGGATTCCTATCTGCCATGACAGACCGCCTGCCATTTCAAAGCATGCCAGTCTTACATCCTCTATAACTGTTCTTCCTTCTGCAAGCCTTTGCTCATATCTCATAACCGCTAGATATGCATAAACGAGCTGTCCAAAGAAGTTTCCTGCTATGCAAAGAGCAATGGGCCATAATCTTCTTTTTCTGTTCTCTGCACATAAATCAGCAAATAATCTTTTTGATGTCATAGCCCTCAACCCCCGTTTCACTAATAAAGATTTCCTCCAGAGAAAGTGGCAGCATCTCCATGAAAATAGGACTTTCTGCTCTTAGAGTCCTCTCTATATCATCCTCACTTCCCCTGATTGTAAGGACATAAAGTTTTCCTCTGTTCTCGCTTGCAATAACCTTAAGCTCTTCAAAGGTACGATTTCTGCTCTCATCATCTCTGAAAACGCACTGAACCTTATGAACATCGGCACGAGCATCCTCGATATTCTTTGATAAAATGATTCCGCCCTTATGAAGAAGTCCTACGGTATCACATATATCCTCAAGCTCTCTAAGGTTATGAGATGCAATTATGGGAGTAAAATCCCTGTTCTCCATATCCCCTGCAAAAAGACTCTTAACTGCCTGTCTCATAACAGGATCAAGACCGTCAAAGGTCTCATCGCAGTACAGATATCTGGTCTTTGCGCAGAGTCCTAAAATTACGCTCAGCTGCTTTTTCATTCCCTTTGAGAACGTGTTTATCTTTCTCTTTTTCTCAAGGCCGAACTTATCCATAAGGTCATTAAATCTTCCCATGTCAAAGCTCTCATATATTTTCCCAAAGAAAACTGCCATATCTACCGGTGTGGTGTTTGCGAAAAATGCCACATCATCAGAGATATAGAAAAATTCCTTCTTAACCTCCGGATTTTCAAACACCGGTCTTTTGTCTATTGAAATTGTCCCCCTGTCAGGCCTTAGTATTCCCGCAGCCATTCTAAGAAAAGTACTTTTTCCGGCGCCATTTGTTCCAATAAGACCAAACACCTGACCGTCCTCAATTTTCAGATCGATACCACTTATCGCAAGTATGTCGCCAAAGCTTTTCGTCAAATTCGTAGCCTGTATCATCTATTCCCCTTTCTTACTTTTCCTCTTCCTTCTTCAGATGTTCCATCAGCTCCTTCTCAGTAATTCCAAGCTGAAGTGCCTTCTGTAAAAGTTCATCAAATTCTTTCCAAAACTCACATTTCATCTCCGGTATCACCTCCGATATTCCTGATGCAAATCTTCCTCTACCCGCAACCGAATAGCACAGTCCCCTCTGTTCTAAATTGTCATACGCCTTCTGTATGGTGTTGGGGTTTATGGAAAGATCCATTGCCAGCGAGCGCACCGATGGTAGCGCTTCATTCGCTTCAATGATGCCGCGCAATATAAGTTCAGACATCTTATCTGAAATCTGCTCGTATATCGGCCGCTTGTCCCTGAAATCAATTTCGATCAGCATCATTTCCTCCTGTTCCAACATCTGTATCTACTGTACTAATCCATCTAGTACACTTAGTATAATATTATAGGGTGCCGACTCTGTCAACACCCTAATATATATAAATTTTTAATTTAGTCTTTAAATTTACGAAGTTCCGATACAGCAAGAGGTATTGTTATAAACAGAGACAAAATATCCGCACATGCCTGAGTTATCTCTACTCCGAAAATTCCAAAAATCTGAGGCAGAATTAGAATCAGCGGGATAAAGCAGATTCCGTTTCTGGCAGATGAAGTAATTGAAGCCTTTACGCCCTTACCGATTGACTGAAGCATCATATTGGAAATGACCAGTACTCCTCCGAAAACAAGAGTAGCTGACTGCCATCTTAGAGCAACAGATCCAACTGCTATTACATCAGGATCATCGCGGAAAATACCTATTACAGAGGGAGCAAAAGCAAAGCATGCAGCACCTACTATTGCAAGGAAAATAGTTGAATACTTAACACAGAAAAAGTATCCTTCACGCACTCTCTTTTTAAGGCCCGCGCCATAGTTAAAGGAGCATACCGGCTGATATCCCTGACCAAATCCGATAAGAGCTGACATAAGCATCATCATAACTCGTGTTGTGATAGACATGCCGGCAATAGCAGCATCTCCGCCAAAATAGCCTGCCATCTTATTCATGAGAAGCGATGATACAGCAGCCATGCCCTGTCTAAAGAGTGAAGGTGCACCGCCGTTAATTATTTCTTTTATGTAATGAGGATTGATGCGAATGTTTTTAAATGAAAGTCTGATGTTTTCACCCTTGCTTGAGCCTATAAGAAGCACAATAAAGCTTGTAACCTGGCCCATAACCGTAGCTATAGCTGCGCCTCTTACCCCTAAATGGAAAACAAAAATAAGCAGGGGATCAAGTGCCATATTCATTACAGCACCAAACATAAGGCCAACCATGGCATACATGGCAGCACCCTGAAATCTCAGCTGATTATTTATAACAAACTGACCTATCATGAAGGGTGCACCGATAAGAATTATTCTCATGTAATTCTCTGTATCAACAAGAGTAGTCTCCGTTGCACCTATCATAAGTGACAGCTCTTTTACATATACATTTCCTACGATTGCGATTATGACACCTATAATAAGCGCTATTGCAAAGCCTGTGGAAGCCATCTCATTTGCTTCCTTATGCTCACCTGCTCCCAGCATTCGTGAAAGATAATTTCCGGAGCCGTGTCCGCAAAAGAAGCCTGTAGCCTGTATAAGAGCCATTATTGTGAAAACAAGACCAACCGCCGCAGTAGCCTGAGTTGAAATTCTACCTACAAAGAAGGTATCTGCTGTATTGTATATTGCTGTTACGAGCATGCTTATTATAGTCGGCACCGCCATAGTCAGAATAAGCTTCGGTATCGGTGTCTGTGTCATCATCTCGTATCTTTTATTATTTGCCTGCATTTAAAGTACTCCCCAATCTTTCTTAATACCCTCTCCCATAAGAAAAATCATAATTTCTGTCTGATACGCCGCTGTTCAAAGTTTAAACTTAGGATTTTTACTAATGCTCAACCGAACAGCTTACGCTTTCTGTCAATCATCTCATCAAGCTTCTCGATGTAGAGCTTTACATCCTTTACATTGTCGCAGCGCTCTATCCTGCCATCACCGTACACTCTTTTTGTGACTGTACCTGCACCAAGAGCAACTATAGACTGAACCTCTTCCATCATAAGAATATTGTAAATACCTGCTTTCCCCTCCTCAGCATAACCGGTATTTTCAAGGTTTCCCGAAATATTCTTCTGACGATACATGTAATAAGGAGTAAGTCCCATTTTGGCAGCACCTTCTCTTGCTATATCCATCATGGCACCGGTATCTCCCTCTAAGAAATATCCGTTAGTTCTTATGTGCTCTGCAAGTCTTGATCCACGCTTTACGGAAAGGCTGTGAACCGTCAGATCGTTGGGTCTTAGCTTCTCAATCTCCGCCATGGTATGACGTACGTCACTTTCAGTTTCTCCGGGAAGTCCTAAGATAATATCCATATTTATATTATCAAAGCCCTCTTCCCTTGCCATGTTATAGGCATCTATGAACTGTGCTACACTGTGACATCTGCCGATTCTCTTAAGAGTTTCATCGCTCATGGTCTGTGGATTAACAGAAATCCTGTCCACGCCGCACTCCTTCATGGCTCTGAGCTTTTCCCTTGTAATTGAATCAGGTCTTCCGGACTCAACAGTAAATTCACTGCAATGTGACAGATCAATCTTTTCTCTCAGATATCCGATAAGTCTTCTCATCTCGTCAGGCTCAAGAGTTGTTGGCGTTCCGCCTCCAATATAAACAGAATTCAGCTTTTTCCCTGCAAAAGCCTGCGCCACATAATCTATTTCCTTTTCAAGACAGGACAGGTAAGTATCCACTGTCTTTTTCCATGTAGCAATCGGATAGGATGTGAATGAGCAGTACAGACATGTGGTAGGACAAAAAGGAATTCCTATGTACAGACTATAGTTATCTTCATAGTCTATGCTATCTAAAATCTTCTTTTCCCTTACAGCGATATTGTAGGCAAGGTCCATCTTCTCATCTGATACAAAAAAAGTTCCGCGCATGTAATCGCGGATTTCCTTCCCGCTCTTGTTCTCATATATCATCTGCATGGGTATTCTGGTAGGTCTTATTCCCGTAAGAGAACCCCATGGAAGCGACCTTCCTGCCTTTTCACATAATCCCTTGTAAAGAAGCTGCTTAAGTGCATTCTTGGGAGTTGCAAGGGATGCTTCTGACCCATTTGTTGATGCGGAAGCATCGCTATCTGCCACGCTATCACACTCTACCGTCTCAGAAGTGTATCTACCCTCCTCCTGCAAAAATGAAATGTCGATATGCCCCTCATCTTCAAGTAAATCTATTCTTATATCAGGCGCATTATTAGCTCCATCTGTATTTTCTCTGGTTTCAAGCTCCTCAGTAGTCAGAACCTGCACATCCTCTGCCGGATAGAATGCTTTTACCAAAGAATGTATGTCATATTTAAATTTATCTTTATTCAAATTTACCAGTATCATTTGCTTAACCTTTATTCAAATTGATTGTGAATTACATTGAAATGAGAACTATTCGTTCTTTTCGCAGCAATTAGTGCTCATATTTCTTTTAAAATTGCATCGATTTGATGTTTTTTTAATCTTCCGCAGCATTCCACGCTCATTATTACATCGACAAGATGCTCTCTTTTCACTTGCGCAGCATTCTCCACTTAGTTGTTACAGCGACTTGACACTTTTTTATCTATTCCGCTGTAATTTGTACTCATTCCATTCAATAAATTACAGCGACTTGATACTTTTATTCTTTCCCGCAGTAATTTAAGCTCACTCCATTCAATAAATTACAGCGACTTGATTCTTTTCATTCTTTCCCGCTGTAATTCACTCTATTATCACTCAGAAAAAATTTATCGATAATAGATCTAATAGTCTGAACGATGTTCACGTGATGTTTAACCAGGAATCTTAGAGATCTTCCTGTTAACTGTTATAAAAACGAGTTGTACATTTTCTCGTCACCGATGGTAGTAAAACCGCCGTGCCCCGGATAAACTACAACATCATCCGGCAAAGTGAAAAGCTTCTCGTGGCAGGACCTTACCAGTGTACTTATAGAGCCGCCCGGGAAGTCTGTTCTTCCAACAGAGCCCTCAAACAGTGTATCTCCGCTAATGAGAATCTTGTCATCCTCAAAATAAAAGCAGCAGCTTCCGGGTGTATGTCCGGGCGTTGCCAGAAGCTTAAACTTAAGCCCTGCTGCTTCGCAAAGAGCTCCATCCTTCAAAAATGCATCAGGTTTAACTGTAAGATTAAGGCCATAGTTTGCAGAAAGATTGTATTCCACATCCTCGCAGAGCTTCTTCTCCTCTTCATAGGCATACACTTTGGCTCCCGAAAGCTCAGAAAGCTCCTTCACTCCGCCTATATGGTCAAAATGAGCATGGGTAAGATAGATTGCATCAACCTTAAATCCCCTGTCTGTCAAAGCCTCATAAATTCTGTCACCCACATCTGCCGGATCAAAAAATACCACCGGTGTAGGATCGTCATATTTTACTCCGGGCTTATGCTCTCTGCCATCCTCTTTATAAACAAAATAGCAGTTAGTCTGCACCATACCAAGGAGCATCGAACCAACTGCCGCTTTTCCTATCTCTTTATTATTCATTTTATTCCCCGAATTTTACATAGATCTTCGGAACCACAGCAAAACATTTACTGTAATCCCGAAGCAATTTCTTATTAAATGAACTGTATCTATTTCAAACAAAACCATCAGACTTTTGTTTTTCTATATTATCACAATCAGCCTGTGGTTCTCTCTATATCAATGACGCTTTCGATATTTCTGATCTTATCAACAATCTCAAGAAGCTCTTCCCTGCTTGCTACCTGGAAAGCTGTCTCCATAGTCGCAAGCCCCTGCTTACTGGTGCGGGTATTCATTGAAATAATATCCACATTCTTCTCAGTAAGAGCTCTTGATACGTCAGCAAGAAGACCTGATCTGTTATTGGCAAATATGTTGATGGTTGCAACATATTTTTCTCCCGGAGCACGGGCTTCCCATCTGGCCTCTATAAGTCTGGTGCGGTCTTCCTTCTGCATTGCTGCAACGTTGACGCAGTCCCTTCTGTGAATGGAAACGCCGCGTCCTCTTGTAACAAAGCCTACAATCGGATCTCCCGGAACAGGATTACAGCACTTCGAAAAACGAACCGCTACATCGTGAATACCCTTAACAATAATGGCATTTCCGCTGCTAGAAACTCTCGGAGTAACACTGCTCTCAGCGACAGCGGCAAGAACCTCCTCATCGGTCATGTTCTTCTTGTTGTCCTTGTCATAGAGCTCTAAGAGCTTGTTTACAACCTGACCTTCCTTAAGTCCGCCGTGACCTACGGCTGCAAGAACCGCATCCCAACTGTGGAAGCCATATTTTCTGACTATAAGCTCCTGATATTCGCTCTTCATTATGCTGTAAAGATCGATACCCTTAGCCTTGCAGTGCTCAAGAAGAAGTTCCTTACCTTTATTGATATTCTCTTCCTTGAACTCATTCCTGAACCACTGATTGATCTTATTCTTGGTAGATGTACTGCCTACAATACTGAGCCAGTCACGGCTAGGTCCCTTGGAATTCTGGCTGGTAAGGATCTCAATTCTGTCACCGTTCTGAATTCTGTAATCGATGGGAACCAGCTTACCGTTTACCTTGGCGCCGATCATTTTGTTACCTACGGCACTGTGTATTGAATAGGCAAAATCTATAGGTGTTGAACCTGCAGGAAGATTCTTAACCTCACCATTAGGAGTGAAGCAGTATACATCCTCTGAAAACAGGTTCAGATCGCTCTTTAAAAGATTCATGAATTCCTGGTTGTCTGACATATCCTGTTGCCATTCAAGAATCTGTCTGAGCCATGTGAGCTTCTCTTCTTCCTGTCCCTCTGCATGCTTACCATCGGAGGCTTCCTTGTACTTCCAATGGGCTGCGATACCGTACTCAGCAGCTCTGTGCATGTCAAAGGTTCTGATCTGTATCTCGAAGGGCTGTCCCGATGAACCAATAAGCGTCGTATGTAATGACTGATACATATTCGGCTTAGGCATCGCGATATAATCCTTAAATCTTCCGGGTATCGGCTTATACATCTCGTGAATGACACCCAGTGCAGCATAACAGTCCTTCACTGAATCAACTATTATTCTTACTGCAAAAAGATCATATATCTGCTCAAGGTTTTTGCCCTGATTGTGCATCTTTTTATAAATACTAAAGAAATGCTTTACTCGTCCGTTTACATCTCCCTTGATACCTGCAGCATCAATGTGAGTCTTGACCTCTTTACATATCTCCTCAACATATCTCTCACGCTCAATCTTGCGCTGAGCAACACGTTTTACCAGATCATAATAGATATCCGGCTCGAGATATTTAAGAGAAAGGTCATCCAGCTCAATTTTAATCTTGCTGATACCAAGTCTTCCTGCTATAGGTGAGTAAATATCCAAAGTCTCCTGAGCTATTCTCTGCTGTTTCTCAGGAGGCATATGCTTAAGTGTACGCATATTGTGGAGTCTGTCGGCAAGCTTAATAAGGATTACTCTGATATCCTTTGCCATGGCAAGGAACATCTTCCTAAGGTTCTGAGCCTGCATCTCCATCTGATCTGGTGTCTTATTAACATAATCTCCCGACAGTTCAAGGAACTGCAGCTTTGTAACACCATCAACAAGAAGGGCCACGTCTGCACCAAACTGCTCCTCCACCTGCTCTTTGGTATAGATAGTATCCTCTACAACATCGTGAAGAAGTCCGGCCGCAATAGTCTCCTTATCAAGCTCAAGGTCTGCAAGAATAATGGAAACACAAAGCGGATGAATAATATAAGGCTCACCTGACTTGCGCCTCTGCTCCTTATGAGCTTCATACGCTGCCTGATAAGCCTTCTCAATAAGCGTAATATCATCGGATGGGTGGTACCTGCGGACGCGACTAATAAGCCCTTCATAGAGGGCTTCCGGTGATTGGAACTCATCTATCGCTTCAATTTTTCCATCATCGAATTCAGTCTGTCCCATTTTTCATACCATCCTAAAGTAAAAAATTCTAAGTAAAATAAAACTCTAAAATTATTTGCCTTCGTAAGAAAGTGCAGAATAAAGCTTGTAATCGCCAAGAGCTGCTCTGCCGTTAAGACCCTTAAGCTCCATAAGAACAAGAACACCTGCAACCTCGCCGCCAAGCTTCTCGATCATCTTGATCATAGCCTTAACTGTACCGCCTGTAGCGATAAGGTCGTCAACGATGATAACCTTCTGTCCGGGCTTAATGGAATCCTTGTGCATCTCAAGAGTAGCTGTGCCATACTCGAGCTCATAATCCTCAGAGATTGTCTCACAGGGAAGCTTACCCTTTTTACGGATCATTACAAAGCCCTTCTTAAGGTTGTAAGCAATAGCTGTACCGAAAATAAAGCCTCTTGACTCTGCTCCGACTACAACATCGAAGTCCACATCCTTAACGAGATTCTGCATCTCATCTATAGCAAGCTGAAGTCCGTCAGGATCCTGTACCACTGTTGTGATATCACGGAACATGATGCCCGGTTCCGGGAAATCAGGTATAGTTCTTACATAATCGTCTAAAGTTTTCATTCTTTTATTTCCTTTTCTAAAAAACACTGATAGTTATAGTTTTTAAATAGTGTTTCAATTAACCTTATAATTATAGCACATTATTTCTTTTTTTTCGACAAGCCCCGAAAAAGTCAGCATATAAAAAGCAGCAGATCATTTGTGATCTACTGCCTTGTCTTTCTGCATTGCTACAAAAGCAGCTACATATCCTAGTATTCTATCCCTGTCCTGCTTTTCAAGCTTATTGAATTCAGCAACAAGAACTCCGGTATCTGTATTTATATCGATTGTGTAGTAAACCTGATTTTTGCCACGGCTTTCCGCCGGATCCACTCCCGATAAAAGCCACTCAGGTGTGACATCCAGTACCTTGCATATGGCCAGTATCTTGTCAGATGATGGATTAGTTCTGTTCTTCTTCCATTCACTGATCGTGCTCTGCTGAATTCCTGATTTCTCGGCAAATTCCTTCTGGGTCATGGAAAGCTGCTTTATTCTCTCAAATATCCTATCACTGATTGTCATATGATTGCACCCAACTAAAAATAAACTCGTATCGACAGCCAAAAGGCCATGGAATCAGCCGTATATCTTCTTCATCCCACTATTAAAAGCCTTTACTGTTTTACCGGCTCTCTTCGCAGCTTCCTTAACATCAAGCAAACCGTCATGAACCAATGAAAAGAGAACTTCATCGCGCCCTCGCTCTATTCCCTGCTCTAGCCCCTGCTCTAATCCACGCTCAAGTCCCTGCTCTAGCCCACGCTCTATTCCTTCCTTAACGTCCTTCTCTATTTCATCCTTCATTAGTTCCCTAAGTGCTTCACACATAGTATTTTCCCTCCTTATCTCCTGATAAAGATCATAATTAGCTGAAACGCTGACCTGCAGGACCGCATCTACATTATACTATATGATTTATAAATGTACCGCAGAATGTTTGCTTATGTAATTAACAAAGGCTACCGCGCGGATGCGCGATAGCCTTTGCGACAATAGTGGCAAAAGTGTCTGTCATTTTCAATCTTTATGAAAGATTGTCACTTGAAAAATTACTTACCTTTAACCTTTGTCTTATCTTTGTTAACGATTGACTTCTTATCAATCTTCTCAACAAGCTTAGCTCTCTGTGCTTTGCTTCCGCCTGTTACCTTGATTGTAAGCTTCTTACCGGTCTTGAATGCGCCCTTCTTGATCTTGTAATTCTTAGCCTTTGCATCCTTCTTCATCTTAACGGTAATCTTCTTTATATTACTCTTGTAGCATGCGTTCTTACCAATCTTAGTAATAGTGTTAGGAATAACCAGGTTAGTTGCCTTTGCTCCCTTAAGAGCATTATCACCAATACTTGTAACAGTGTAGGTATTTCCACTCTGATCTGTAACTGTTGAAGGAATTGTAAGTGTTCCTGTCTTAGCTCTGTCAGCGTCTGTTCCTACAAATGCTACTTCAAACTTACCGGGTGCAACACTTGTTACGATAAAGCCAATCTTGTTGCCGTTAGCATCTTTCAGCTCTTTGTTAAGTTCAACAGGTGTTCCGACTGCAGATCCGTCAGCCTTAGCATCGATAGCATTCTGTGCAGTTGCTGCTGCATCTGTTGCTACCTTTGTTGCTGTCTCTGCTGTCTTAGCTGCATCTGTTGCCTTCTTAGCTGCATCTGCTTCGCCACGCTCTGAAGCTGTCTTAGCTGCTGCTTCTGCTGCTGCCTGAGCTGTCTTAGCTGCTTCTGCTGCTGCCTTTGCTGCTGCAACATTCTCATCTGTAGGATTGGATGTTGCTGTAGCTGCTGCTGCATTAGCTGCTTCTGCTGCCTTTGTAGCTGCATCTGCTGCTGCTGTTGCTACAGCTGCTGATGCTTTATCTGCTGCATCATCTGCTTCAATCTGTGCTGCTGTTGCATCTGCTGCTGCTGTTTCTGCTAATTCTGCTGCTTGCTTTTCGCCAGCATCTCTTGCTGCTGCAGCTGCAGTTGCTGCTTCTGTTGCCTTAACTGCTGCTGCATCTGCTGCATCTGCTGCTGCGGCAATAGTCTCAGCTGAAGGATTCTTCTTTGCTGCATCTGCTGCTGCTTCTGCTACTTTTGCTGCTGCGTCTGCTGCTAATGCTGCTTCGGTAGCTGCTGTGGCTGCATCAATCTGTTCCTCAGATTCTGTAACTGTAATAGTTATAGTCTCTAATGCCCCAGATCTTATTTTATCATTCGCCTCATCCATGTATGCCACAAATGTAATATCTGCGGATTCATCAGCAAATCCTTCTGCAGTAACAACCCATACATTATCCTTTGTATCACTAGGTTCTACACTTACTACGTCAGCATCACTAGATGAAGCTTTTACAACATCTGTAAATGTAAATCCTTCAGGTGCGAGTGAAACCGCAATTTCAGCCGACTCACCCTTTGCTAATGTAGCAGGTACTCCAGAAAGATCAATTTCTTCCTGTGCAAGTTTAAGAGTATAAGTTGCTGTCTTTCTGCCGTTTGAAGCAGTAATTGTTGTTACTCCGTCATTTGCATCGGCGGAAATAGCTTTTACATTAACTGTTAATACACCATCAATAAATTTTTTAGTAACTTCGACATTGTCCTTGCCACTTACAGCTTTAATTTCAAAGTGAGGATCCTCAAACACGTCCTCAGACAGATCTAATGCCTGACCCTTGAGACTCTGAGTCTTAACTGTAAGCTGGAACTCATCATCCACAAGTGCTTTACCTACATTTGCACCTTCTTCATCAGAGATGAGAAGCTTTGCTTCGTCTTTTACAGTAACTACCAAAGTAGCTTCTCTATCGTTATTATCTTTGAATGTTACTGTAGCCTGACCTTTCTTCTTTGCAATAAAGGTTCCATCAGATGCATATACAACATCACGAGTATCACTGTTCCAAGTACCTGTTGTATCTATGGTTCCCTTCTTAGCTTTAAGAGTAATCTGTGTTCCGGTTGTCATCTCTATTGAAGCACCTGAAGCATATTTTACAGTTGAATCATTAGCATCAACAAATGACAGATCTGAAGCTTTTACTTCAATATTTACAGTAGCTAGTGTATCAGTTGCCTCGGCTGACTCCTTAGCTTTGATAGTATAATTACCAGCTGCAGCAACAGTAATCTTACCATTTGTTATTACCACCTGGTCAGATTCACAAGTAAGCACATAGCCGGAAGTTACTTCATCTTCTCCCAGATAGAGTGCACACGCTGCCTCTTCACCTACATAGAGTATAGGAGTTTCAACTATAGCGCCTTTATCATCGAGTACTGCAAGACTATAGGTTACATCGCTTGGTGCTGCTACTACAGTCATCTTAATAGTAGCTGTATTATTTGTATCAGTATTGGATACAGTTACAGTTACCGGATTAGCATAAGCATTAAGTGCTGTAATAACATTTCCATTTACGCTTAAAATGTTCTTGTCTGCATTACTGATTGTAAACTTAGTCTTGCTGTTGTTTGTTACATCCTTACCGTCAACGAATACAGAATAAGTAAATGTATCACCAACGTTTACATGTTTCCATTCAACTGCAGTTGCTTTAGCGCCTGACTTAGGATCTGAATAGCTTGAAGTCTTACTTGCAAGTTTAACTGCAAGAGCGCCTTCTTCAACTTTGACATGAAGTCTTGTTGCTGTTGTAAAGCCATTATAGGTTGCTGCGATGTAATAATCTCCAGATAATGCTGCAGTAAATACACCGCCCTCTACAGATGCTGCACTTGATGAAACTTCTGTTGTTCCAGTTGCTGCAGGATAGATAGCAAACTGTGCGTCAGCTGTTACTTCTTCTGTTCCGTCGTAAGAAACTGCAAGCTGTTCTGCTACGTTCTTCTTAATTGTTGTCAGCTGTTTACCAGCAGCATCATCAAAGCTCTCAGATGTAATGCTAAGTTCACCTACTGTTATTGCTACTGCATCAGATGTAATATAGGTTGTTTCACCTTCAACTATGGATGCTGTTACATAATATGTTCCGTACTCTGTAGCAGAAAATTCATGCTTATGTACACCACTGGTTACGCTATCAGCTACCGAAGCTGTAGTTGCTTCAACTGTAAGAGCACTGTCTGTATATACCTTGAATATATATGCATTAGCTGTATCTGGTGCGTCGTTATGCTTAATTGCCAGTGCTGCTACTTCAGCTTTACCTACATTTACTTTATCAGGATTAATAACAAGGGTTTCTGCCAAAACATCTGCAAATTGAATTGTATCTGTTAATTTGATATCCTTGCCATTCTTGGTATAGGTATATGTAGCTGTGATTGTAACAGGAGTTGTTCCTGCCTTCTTAGGAGTTACTTTTCCACCATCAATAGTAGGTGTAGTTGCATCATATGTAGTAACTGTTGCGATATCCTGTGCACTAGATGTCCATACTACATTAGCATCTGTAAGCAATTCATAAACGGTGCCTTTCTTTCCATATACATGCAGATCAGCATCTGTACGCATTCTCAGTGAACTGCTATCTGCGGATCCTTCAACTGTCTTTTTATCAGCTGAAAGACCTGTTCCAATAACTATCTCACTAGGAGTAGTTGAATAATCAACTACAAAACCCGTATAACCAAGCAGATTTTCCAGTTTTGCTTCTCCAGCAGTTGCAACAAGGACGTAGTTACCCGCTGCTGCACCAGTATTGGTTACTTCCACAGTCTCTTTCCAATTAGAAGTATCAACCTTTGTCAAAGCTTGAGACTTAGATGCTGCCGTTATACCCTCAGCTTCTACTACTTGACCTGTGCCCTTAAATACTTTCATTGCTACTTCTTCAGAAAGGATTGTATAAGTGAGCTTTTTACAATACTCACTCTTATTCCAATCATAATTATAAGGATAATTAAGAGTCTGTGTTGAGGTGTATGTTATTGTCTCGTTTTTAGCAATTATACTTTCCTGATTAACTGCGGTAAATTTTACACCTGCTGATTTTTGAACAGGTATCTCACTACTACTATCAATAACACACTTATTAACAGCATACTCCACAGCTTTAATTGCAACCCTACTTGTAGACTTAATACCCTTATGTGTAGCTTCTACATAATAAGTTCCTGCTACTTTAGCTGTGAATTTACCAGCTTCATCAATAACATATTTGTCTTCAGAAACTGGTACCTTTCCGCCTGCTGATGTGTAGATCTTAAACTCTGTATCTTCATCAGCTGCAACATTGGTATCACTTCCGTTGTAGTTGACAATAAGCTGCTCCGGTTCTTCAACCGCGATAGCAATAGCGGTAACGTTAGGAACGTCAGGATTTACCGGTACGGTAGCAGTGGCTGTAGTTTTAAGATCAACTACATTTCCAACTATCTCTTCGACTGTAAATGTCTTTGTGATTGTCAGGTCTTTATCAGCGTCTGCATAAATACCGATAATGGTCACTTCTTCAGCTGACTCTTCATTAAATGTCAAACTAATTATGCCTTCGCCATCATTTTCTACAGTTACAGCATCAGAGCTGGATGCAAATGACCAATGTTCATCATTTGTATCATCTACGAATGAGTAGTCTTCCTCACCACCTTGTGCGTTATACTCTGTTCCTCTTATTGCACGAAGGGTCAGTGTATCACCAACATGTACACTGGCAACAGAAGTCTGACTATTCAGCACAGTTTTTGCTGTATCGCTATCAGTCTTTAAATATCCAAGTCCGCGGAATATCTCAGTAACATCCTGCTGAGCTACAGCGGTTACAGTTGCTGTTGCAGAAACTGTGTTATTATAGGTTGTATTTGTTCTAGTATATGTTGCTTTAACTTCATATGTTCCCGGATCTTTTGCACGGAAATCAAAGTAACCATTAATATTTTTAACTTCTGCTATAGCATCTATAGGACCATCTACTCTTACGCCATTCTTTGTAATTTCAAATGCTACATCTTCTTTTCCAGAAACTAAACTAGTTACTTCTTTATCATTACGTACAATAGTGAGCTTTGTTCCAACTTTTTCATCACTTCCAAGCTCAGCTACAACAGGTGCTGTAACATTACCAATAGTCAATTTCTCAGGTTTTACTACTAAGAACTGTATGGTATCTGCTTTTTCATTAGCGTGTGTAGCTGTGATTGTAACAGGATATGTTCCTGCCTTTACAGGATGAACGAGACCAGCAGTTTCTCCTGCTACTGCTGCATTTCCTACTTTTGCATTCTCAGGTCTGTCGGTGGTCCATCTTACATCAGCTGTAAAGTCTTTATACTCACCGTCTACCAGTCCATAAGCCTTAAGCGCAAAATCTGAACCCATCCACAGTTCATCAACATCTTCAAATCCTACTACTTCGTTATTTGAAATACCTGTTCCGATAACTAACTCCGTAGGAGATCCTGATGATTCAACCTTGAATTTCGCATACGCATAACTTACTTCCTTTGCAGGAACAGTAGCATCTGCTACTGGTACGTTTGATACAACAAGGTAATAATCGCCTGATTCTACTTCAGCACTGGTTACAGTTACACTCATAGGCTGTTTCCAAGACTTAGTAGACTCATTTATACTTAAAGTTCCAGGATCTACTTTTATACCATTAACAGCTTTTACTTCATACTTATCACTGTTTATAATACTACCAGCTTCACGTTTGTCTTTCGCGTTTTCAAGCTCTGTCCATGATGCGCTGTCAAGTACTGCATAGGCCAGACCTTTAAAGCCTTTATAAGCATTTGTAAACGTTGCAGTCGAATCAAATACTAACGGGTTGTCACCTACACTAATAGCAGTTGTAGCTGCTTCTGGAGTTAATGTTATAGTTGGTAAAGACTGTCCAACTGTAATCATAATCGGCTCTGAAGTTTCCGAATACTCACCAAAGCCATATGAAGCTTCTACATAATACTTTCCAGTCTTTGATGCAGTAAAGTTACCTGTTTCATCAACAGAAGCTATTGGGTTGTCACCAGTAATATAATTTTTAGTAGTTCCTGACATGGTGTAGATTGCAAATTCTGCATCAGCTGCAACGTTGTTTTTCGCAATTTGCTCAGCGCCGTTGCAATAAACAGAAATCGTATCAGTTGTGCCAACTTCAATGCTATAATCGGTTGCGGCAGGTCTATCATCTACTAGAACGACCTCGTCTTTAACTACATTGTTAATCGTAAATAGTTTTTTGATTGTCCAGCCGTACTCGGCGTCTTTGTAAGTACCGGCAATTTTAACTGTACTAGTTGTCGGAGTCGGAGCAGCCTCATGATTAAATGTTAAGCCGATTGTTCCATCGGAGTTTTTAACAATGTTTACTACATCAGGAGCTGTTTCAGTAGCTTTAACTTCTTCAAATGTCCACTCATCTCCTGATATATCTTCTACATATTCATAGCTATCGCTCTCGTTCACTGTCTTCTTCTTTATTGCGTGAATGGTCAATGTATCGCTAGCATATAAAGGATCATCATACCTTTCTACTATTGTCTGAGGCTGAGATGATGTCACTATATCTCCAAGTCCGAAGAATAAATCATTACCATCAAATGCTGTTACTGTTGCAGTTGCAGTAATAGATTTATTATCATCATTTACTACATCTTTGGTGGAAACCGTATATGTACCTGCTGTTGATGTACGGAACTCATACTCACCATTGTTATTTACTACCTTTGCAACACTTGAAGGATTGTCATTGTTGGTAATAGTAAATTTTTCTAAAGGCAGATCAGTTACTTTCTTACCATTATGTACAACAGTAAGCTTTGTTCCTTCAGTTTCATTATTCTGACCAAAATTAGCAACAATAGGTGCTGTAATATCACTAATCGTAAATTCCTCAGGATTTACTCCCTTAAATGTAATGGAATTAATAGATTCTCTTTTTCTAGTCCCGACATCAGGCTTATAGACAGCATCGATTGCAACAGAATAATTTCCTTCATCTACAGGAGTTACGGTTCCAAAATGTTTTGTTACTTGAGCTGTTCCTTCACCTGTTGTTTTAGATGTTATCTCAACTGTCGCATTCTGAGGTCTGGAGGTTAACCATGTTACCTCATCTGAAACATCATCATATCCGTTTCCATCTTCATCTATCAGAACTGCCTTAAGATCTATTTTAGATCCCATCCACAGATACTCATCAGGAAATCCTTCATGGAAGTAACCTGCATCATCAATTGTACCTAGTACTAAATCACCAGGATTTGCAATCGTCGCAAATGCTGAGTATCTATTCTCTTTTAATCCTCCGACAGTATTATTTAGATTAGATATAATGTTGATGTTAGTACCAGCTATTACTTCAAAATTCGCTTGCGTGAACACCTTGTCTGATGCAACAAGATAATATGTACCTACAGGCGCACCATTATTTGTTATTGTTACATCTTGTGTCCACACAAGTCCATCGTTTTCTTTATTGGCGGGCCCAGGGGTAATAGTAAATTCCTGAACCGGATTAACAATATATGTTTCTTCATCCAACAAGCCAGTTTTGTTGATATATCCTCCATGCTTTATGGCATTTTCAAGCTCTATAAAACTTGCACCGTCGAGAACAGCGTAGTACAAATTATGATTTGTCGACCAGCTAGTATCTGGATAATCAAGTCTTTGTGTAGTCGTATAGGTGATTGTTTCTCCTTCACTTAATGAAGTGAGATTTTCCGGTATAGCAGTTGTATTTGGGCTAACTACTATCTCCGTTAAGTTTGACTCTGCAACTGCAAGTTCCAAAGTGTACAGCGGCGCTACATTTGCCACCGTTAGCCCTCCAACCACTGCTGCGGAAGGCCATAACTGCACAAAAAGAGCAGTATTATTAGCGCCAAGTGTCACTAATGAAGAACCATTTCTCAGTTCTCCAGTCAAATTCAAATCCACATGACCAGTATATGCAGTTCCACTTGATGATAACACCGGACTATACATATATCTTTCAGCTGAATGTCCTGCTGAAAGGCTGGTCAAACTTGTCGTACCAGCAGTCATGTAATACTGTTCGTTATCACCAGTAACCGTTATTGTATATGACTGATTTTGCCTAGAGACCCTAGTATGACCATCCTCTCCCGCTAACGTCGGAACTACTGCCGCTTGTGCCGTGATCGTCGTCGCAAACGGGGCGACAAGACCCGACAAATTACTTACAGCCAGGGCTCCGGCCAGTGCCCATGACCATAATTTCTTTTTCTTTATCATTCACGTTCTCCCTTCATAAAAAATATAGTTTTACAAAAATACAACCCTTTTTCATAACTACAAATCAAGAACGAATATTTTCGCAACTACATAACAAATGACAGTAAACATTTTTGCCGTATTAAGTTTTCAAGGTACAAAAGAGGGGTAAAATTATCCCCTGGAAAAATCGATAATATGTACCTATAAGTCTAAGTCTTTTATCCGTAAAAAACACAAAAATGAACAGAAATTTATACACTTTATGGTTTTTTTATATTTACAATTAATTAAAAATACCCCAGTCGCGATGACATCCATTCTGTACGGATGCCACTACGGCCGGGGTGTGTTTTTATCCTCTTACAGTTCTTCCATATGTAGGATTTGCCCCTTTGCCGAAGGCAACTGGAATGGGCAAATCCCGTTGCTGTGAGCACCATAAGGTGTGAACAGTACTGGCATTCGAAAACGACTATTCGGTTGATAGTTACTCGTCGCATCTGATGTATAAAACCGTTCCGGAACCAAAGATTTTATACACCCTCTGATACCTTAAAAGTCTAAAACAAACAATGAAAAAAAATACAATAATGAAGAGAATTTAATAGTCTTTATGGTCTTTTTATAATTTCAAATTAATATATGCAGATTCTTAAGGCACGTCTGCATTATTGCTTTAAACACCTCGTTTTAGCGTTTTTTAAAAAAACCATTATTTTCTTAAGATTCCTAATTTTTCCTTAAGGTTTTCTTAATTCGCTTTTATTTTCAGACTTCCTCTGATATATTCTTTCCTGCAGTCAATTTCTATGACTCGCATTTCATTTGGCGCTTTGCCAATTTTTCCCAAACTTTACCGGTATTGTTAAGTTATAAAATTATAGGAAGGAAAAGAATGAACGAAATAAAAGACAAAAATAAATCTATTAGTTATGAGAATGCCACAGGGCCGATAGAGTTCCCTCTGACAAGTGACATTGTATTCCATTACATTATGCAGAATTCAGAAAAGGCTTTGACTGGTCTAATCTGCGCTTTGAAAGGAATCAACCCTGCAGATGTAAAAAAGGTTTTAGTTAAAAACCCTATTAGTCTAAATAATCTCACCAAAGAGACGGTTTTAGATCTTCTGCTTACCCTTAATAACAACGAAACCATGAATATAGAAGTTCAGGTTTATGAAGATAAGTACTGGATTCCCAGGTCGATTCTCTATTTATGTAGGGCATATGATAATCTTAAAGGCGGTGATAACTATTCACTTCTTAAACCTACTACACATTACTGCATAACAGATCAGAATCTCCTGCCGAATAATACTGAATTTTATTCACATTATCTTCTTCTGAACACTAAAAATCATGTTCCTTACACTGATAAATTTGGAATAAACGTGTTACAATTGAACCATCTAGACAAAGCAACAGATGAGGATATATGCAATAATCTTGTTTATTGGGCAAAGTTATTCAAAGCTAATACGTGGGAACAATTCAAGGTTCTTGCTAAGGACAATCCTGTTATAGAGGAGGTAGGCAATATGATTCTTGAACTTAATACAGATGATGTCACAAGAGAAATGCTAGAAGGCCAGCGCCGTTACAGGGAAATGTTCGACACTCAGTATGTCGCCGGATATACAGACGCTGAGGAAAAGCTTAATCCGATCATTGCAGACAGAGAAGCTACTATAGCTGAGCAAAGTGCCGCTCTCGCTGATAAAGATGTTACTATTGCTAATAAAGACGCCACCATTGCCGATAAAGACGCCACTATTGCTGGCAAAGACGCCACTATTGCTGACAAAGATGCCACCATTGCTGATATAGAATCCCAATTGCAAAAGTACAAACAAAAATATGGTGATTTGAGCTGATTTTGTAGAGATACTATAAGTCATAGACGTTTACTTATTCACCAAAAAATACTCCCGTTACGGGAGTATTTTTTGTGAACATATTTATGATTTTTGTTTATTCCAGATTGAAGGTGATGGTATCTCCGCCAAGGGTTCCGATGAGTCCCAGGGTGTCAACTGTCTTTACCTTATCCTGATTCATCTGCTTGATGAGAACCATGTTCTGCTTAGCTCCGGCAGGAATAGTTCCGGCGAAGCTGCTCAAATCATTATCAAGCATGGTCACATTGGTGTAACCCACATTTGTTCCGTTAAGGATTACCTGGAAATGAGGATTTGCCTTAACCATATCCACAGTTACATCCATTCCGCTGGTATTTATAAGCTTGAAATTAAGTACAAGAAGCTTATTACCCTTTGTGGCTGTGATTGAGAATACATCTCTCTCATCGGCGTAAGAGCCGGCAACGCTGTAGCCTGAATAAGTAAGAAATATACCCTTCGAAATCTCCTGTCTCATTCCATCCACGGTTTCATCGGTGGAGGTAGTAAGTGATTCACCCTCTGCAGGATTATCGGAAACAGTTGTATCCTCAGTGGGCTGATCCGCAAGAGCTTCTAATTCCTCAAGAGTCGCATCCGGTGAGCTTTCTTCTGTCGATGCGCTATCAGAGGCATCCGCGTCACTGACCGGTTCATCTTCCTCGGAAGAATCCGAGCTGTCAGCAGCGTCTGCATTTTCGGCGTTTTCTACACCTTCCTTTAATTGGTCCTCATACTCATTAAGAAGCTCATCCACATCATCATCAGAGTTTCCATCCTCTGAGGAGATATCGACCCTAACGTCATCACCTTCAGAACCATCGGCAGGTCCCTCATCAGCCTGAGCGATAAGACTATCATCTTCCGTTGCTTCCTCAGAAGGAGCCGTCACTGCTCCATTTTCCAAATCCTGAGCGAGCTGAGCATCTCTTTCAGCCTTCGCTGCTTCGCGTTCCTCTTTTTCAATCTGATGCTGCATTTCAAGAGCACTTATTGAGGACAACCTCTCAACGCCGTTATTTGAGTACTTCATCAAAAGGCCCACCGCGTACTGAACGGTCTGGTTGTACTCCTCCTGCGTCATTTCAGGAAAAGTAGATCCGCAGCCGGTGAGAAATACAGAAGCTATGCACCCTGCAGCTATTATTTTTAAAACTCTTTTACCCATAAACTGCCCCCTGTTTAAACGGTTTCGAGTTCAAACCAAAATTCCACTCCGTTATCGTAATTCTTTACACCATACTCCTGGTGCATGGATTCCATTATCGCCTTAACTATAGAAAGGCCAACTCCGCTTCCACCGTATTCACGGGTTCTTGCCTTATCCACCTTGTAAAACTTTTCCCAAATATGATCTATGCTATCTTCCGGAATCGGTTCACCTGTATTAAATACAGAGACGCGAACCTTTCCATCCTTTTGCTCTAACTTGATTTCAATAATGCCCTCTCCATCCAAATGATTAAGCGCATTACTGTAATAATTCATTATGACTTCTTCGATTTTAAAAGCATCTGCCCACACATACAGCGGAGTATAATCTGCCATTCTGACAGTGGCATTTTTCTGCTTCGTTAATATTTCGGCAGATTTTATGTAATTCTTTAGGGTCTGGACTATATCAAATCGCTCCATCTTAACAACATCATTACCAAACTCCAGCTGATTAAGAGTAAGGAGCTTTTTAACAAGGGTATCCATCTTCGATGCTTCATCCCTGATTACGTCGCAGTAAAACTTCATACTCTCAGGATCATCGATAACGCCTTCATCCAAACCCTCGGCATAGCCCTGAATAAGCGCTATGGGAGTTTTAAGCTCATGAGATACATTAGATAAAAACTCCCTTCGCATCTCATCTATTTCTTCTTTGTGAGCAATATCCTGCTTTAGCTCGTTATTGGCTGTTTTAAGCTCTTTTATGGTTGTTTCCAGAGTTTCTGACAGCTCGTTTATATTATCACCAAGGATATCAAGCTCGTTCTTATTTTTCTCCTTGGATTTATATTTTGCTTCAAAATTCAGGTCCTTCATCTCACTTGAGATGTCGCTCAGCTGCAATATAGGCCTCGTGATCTTGTTAGTAAGATAAATTAAAAGGCAGGAACCTATAATTATCGCTAAAATTCCCACAAAGGATATGAACCTGTTGAAAATGCCTATACTCTCTCTTATACCGGCCATGGCACATCTTACCATAACGATATAACCGGTATCTATGACGCCCCAGATTTCAAGGTATTCAGAATTTGTTCTGTTATCCATCTCTATCTGGACAGTATAAGTATCGGTTTTTTCAAGAATATCTCTCTGTCTGGGCATTCGTCTCATCATGGTATCACCGATAAGATTTTCCCAAAGAACAGATGCCATGTAGTCTGCATCGCCCGATGACGATTTTATCATCTGCGAATCTGCGTCAAGCACTATCAGTTCTATTCCATATCTGTCACATATCTGCTGAAGCTCTATATCATATTCATCCGTTGTAAAGCTTCCGTCGTCGGAGGCATCGTCAATGTTTTGATACGCTTCCTTGACAACTCCCATCTGATGATTTAAATATACCCGCTCTAAAAATGCCTTATTGATTACAAGACACATACCGATCATCCCTGCCATAACAACGATGAATAATATGCTAAATTCAACACGCAGCGACCTGCGTACCTTCTTCTCACTTGCGTTCTTACTCATACCTGATCACATAGCTTTCCTTATATCAAATGTTAGTATAATCTTATCACTTAAATAAGGACTTTTCAGTATTTTCACAACTTGTTCACTATTTATCAGTAATTTTTATATTTCTGCTTTTCAAAAAATTCATCAATGTTGGCGATAAGCTCAGCAGGCGGCATTGTCTTTAACAGATATTTCTCCGGCTTAAGCGCAAGCACGTTCATAACGCTTTCCTTATCGCCCTTTACAGTTAAAAACATGACCGGAATACTGCTTGTTGCCGATTCGCTTCTTAGCATCTCAAGGACCTGCGGACCTGTTGTTACCGGCATTTCATAGTCCAGAAGAATGAGATCCACCTTGTTTTTAGCAAGAAAAGTAATGGCATTCATTCCGGAATTCACCATGAAAACCTGATATTTTTCAGAGAGCCAGCTTTTTATGGTCCTGAGCATTGTGCCATCATCATCAACCACAAGAATTCGCTTTTTCTGAAGGCGAACCTCTTCCTGCTCAACAACAGCCATCATCTGTCTGCCAAGCTCCTTGACATTGACGGGTCTCTCAAAAATGGCCGCAAGTCTGTCTCTTGACACCTTGGCTACGATTTTTTCTATCTCATCCGATGAACCTATGATGCTTACGGAAATGTCATCCTCTACCGCTTTGTCCTTTAGATAAACAAAGAATTCCAGCATATCATCAACATCTTCCACATAGATGAGGTATACAGAAGGCTTATCCTCCATCCGCTCTATCTGCGTAACGTCAGGAATTGTCCTAATAACTTCAAAGCCTCCATCCTTTAGTTCATTTGCGATTGAAGTAACCATGAAGCTTTTTTCGCTTCCTATCAAAAGTACTCTTTTTTCCATGTTTTCCCCTCATTTTCTGCTTAGAGAATACCAAGTAATGCATCCCTGTCTACAGCGGCCATCAATTCCCTGACCCTGTCATATTTTTCTTGTAAATCTGCCGGAATGCTGTATCCCTCCAGCATTTTCATAATACCATCTGCGGTATCAAAATCATAAGCTTCTATCAGCTCTTTCATATCTGAAAAAGCGCTCATTAATTCATCCTCCGGAATTTCCGGAAGATCGTTATTATCTTCCGTTTTCGCAGCAGGTGCAAGATATTCCTTATAGCTTCTGTAAAGGCTTAATAGTTCAGGAGTTTTGTTTTCAATCTCAGTCTGATTTTCTTCGTTCCCGCATTTTTCAAGATATGCAGCATCACCTGAAAGCTTAAGCGCTCCTATGAGTCTTGCGGAGCTTTTAAGCGCATGAACCGCAACCGTGAAATTCCTGTAATCCTTAGCAGCTGCGAAATTCTCTATGTCCTTTGATTTTGAATCAATTGCCAGATAGAACTCATGAATAACATCAGTTAAAATATCAAGACTTCCGCAGTTTTTCAGAGCTTCTTTATAGTCAATGCCTTCGAGCTTACTGTACAAGGCTTCCCTATCACTTGTAGCCTCTTCGCTCTCATGAGCCTCTTCAGGATCTGTTCCGTCTCTGATATCCACATAGCCTTCATCACCGGGATGAAGAATCTTTGAAGAAGGAAGAAGCCCTTCAAGCATCTCCTCCAATACTAGTCCATCTACCGGCTTTGAGAGATAATCATCAAAGCCCGCCGCCATGTACTCTTCCTTTGCGCCTTCGCCGGCATTGGCAGTAAGTGCTATGCAGGGTACCCCGACGTTCATATTTCCATCAAGTGTCTTCATGGCTGTCAGTGTCTCTATTCCATCCATGACCGGCATTCTGTGATCTATGAAAATAGCATCGTACTTTTTCTGTTTTACTTTTTCCAGAGTCTCCGGGCCGCTTTCAGCAGTATCGACCTGAATCTGAGTATTTTTCAAAAGGCCCTTTACTACGGTTAAATTCATGGGCGTATCATCCACAACAAGGATGATAGCATCCGGAGCCTTGAATTTTTCATGATATTTCTCGATGCTTTGGAGATATTCTTTATATCTTTGTCTAAAGTCGCCAAGCTCTTCCCAGGATTCAACCTGCTGTTTTACTTCAAATGAAAAATCAGAGCCTTGGCCGTAAACACTTTTTACTTCAAGCCTTGTGTTCATAAGAGCAAGGAGCTTTTTAACTATGCTCATTCCAAGACCTGTACCCTCTATGGAACGGTTACGGATTTCTTCTATTCTCTCGAAGGGCGAATAGAGCTTATTTATGTCCTCTTCCTTAATGCCAATTCCGGTATCTGCCACCCGGAACCTCAGCATGATATTCAGATCATCGACCTTCCTATAACTTACTTCTAAGGTAACAGTTCCTTCTTCCGTGTATTTAACTGCATTTGACAATATGTTTGTAACACACTGCTTTATTCTTATCTCATCTCCGATAAGCTGCGTGGGAAGTGTTTCGTCTATATTCAGCTCAAGCTTAAGGCCTTTATCCTTTGCCTTTACATCCACCATATTTATGAGATCATTTATGGTAGATCCTAAATGGTACTGAACAGGAAGAATATCCATTTTTCCCGCTTCTATTTTTGAAAAATCAAGAATGTCGTTTATTATTCCAAGAAGAGAATTGCCAGCACTTTTCACATTGTTGGCATACTCAAGAATCTGCTCATCAGACGATTCCCTAAGTATCATCTCATTCATTCCGAGAACAGCATTTATGGGTGTTCTGATCTCATGGGACATATTTGAAAGGAAGGATGATTTTGCCTCACTGGCTTTCTGCGCAACCTCCAGTTCTTTCTCAAGCTCCTGTTTAGCCTTGATTCTTCCGATATAGTCTTCCACAGAATGTACCGTGGTTTTCATGGATTCATGCAAAACCTTGATTTCATCCCTTGAACCAACGACTATTTTGTCCACCTTACGTCCTACTTCAAGCTTCATATCATCATCCGCTCTGGCGTATTCAAACATGAAATCAGACATACTTCCTATAGGTCCGCCAATTGTTACTTTAGTGAAAAAATTGGCGAATGCTGCCATAGGCACTCCGACGCAGAGCATTAGAAGAATCATCTTGATATCAAAACCAAGGGCAACATAGTCAAAGGTGTAGTCCATAGCCTCTATTTCAGCCATGAACTTCTTTCGCTGATAAGCCATGGTTCCTTTCACTGTACCATCATTAGCTTCAGAATCTTCTAATTCGCTGTCAGCACTTACTGTCTCTTCTGTTTCTTCATCCTGCAAAGACTGCTCGATAGCTTCATGCCTCTGCATTCCTCCCACAAACATATCCTTTAAATCAGGGAACAAAACCATCATGTAAACAGCAACTGCCATGCCAAGAACCAGCTCAACAGCTATTATGATTGAGGATATCTTGATGCTTAATCTGGTTTTTCTTAGATTTTTCTGAAGCTCCTTGTTTTCCTTAAATGCCTTTGTGTAGGACACGCCTATAGGGAAAATAATTTTAAAAATATCAGGGAATTTTGCAAAAAGAAGGTAACAAATTACAGCGACAATCAGAATTGTCAGCATATCTCTTGTGAAATAGGTGATTATATTTCCAATGTTTTCAAGATTATATTCATTGGTTCGTATTACGGAAAGGCATGCAAACTCAGCAAGAGAAGTTATGCACAGCGTACAAATCGCCGCAATAACTGTCTTTCTTACTTTTGCAAAGAAACCATACTGAGCAAAAAGAGCAAAGCACAGGGTTGCCACCAGATGAATAGCCATATTGTAAGCTCCGGTGGGTGATAGTACAAGGGTCGTAACAAACGCCATAACAAAGGAAATCATGCTGATAAAATACCCGTACAATGCCCCTACCATAACATATGGAAACAGATAAAAAGTCAGGTAGACGTTTCCATCCCTTGAAAACATAAAGGATTCACCATGTATAGACGCATGAATACAAAGGGCTGTCAGAGCGGCCCATATTAGAACCGATATAACTTTGCATATAACACGCAGCTTTTTAGTATGTTTCTCCATAATACCTTTCCGAAGGAATCAAACTTCGAACTTGTAACCCATGCCCCAGATAGTCTTTATCAGGTCACCCTTCTCTCCCATCTTTCCGCGGAGTTTCTTTACATGGGTGTCTATGGTTCTGGCATCGCCGAAATAGTCATAATTCCATACATTATTAAGAATCTTTTCTCTCGATAATGCGATACCTTTATTCTCGATAAAGTAAGTCAAAAGCTCAAATTCCTTGAAGCTAAGCTCAATTTCTTTTCCATCAATCTGAACGCTATGAGCTGCTTTATTGATAATAATTCCGCCTGCTTCAATGATATCCTCACTGGTAACCTGTGTGGTTCTTCTTAAAATAGCATCTACTCTGGCAACAAGGATTTTAGGACTAAAAGGCTTAGCTATATACTCATCAACGCCAAGCTCAAAGCCCTGCAGCTCATCCCTTTCCTCTGTCCTTGCTGTAAGCATGATGATCGGCACCTTGGAATAAGCTCTCACCTCTCGGCAAACCTGCCAGCCATCCATTTTGGGCATCATAACATCGAGGATTATAAGTGCTATTCCATTCTGATCCTCAAAGAAGATATCAAGAGCCTTCTGGCCATCCTCAGCCTCTATTACGTCAAAATTACTTTTAACCAGAAAGTCCTTTACAAGCTTTCTCATTCTTGCTTCATCATCTACTACTAATATTTTCAGTTTATCCATTTTAGTCTCCATCTATCTCTGAACCATATTCGGTATCATCCTGTATGTTCAGATCCCGTTCCTTTATTCTGACAGCCTTCTCTCTTTCCTTAAGAGACTGCTCCCACTCCGCAAATCTATTGGTTACATTCTGCTTATAATTGATGATATTGTCCGTCTCTGACATGGCCGCAATTACAAACATAGTAACAACCAGCGCAACCAGTACAATATTCATCGCAATCAGCAGAGCCATTGCCAGCTTTTTATCCATTGGCTGCTTCTTTTTCGGAGGCGTAAAATATCGCTCCGGATGATATTCATCAGGAAGCTGAACATTTGTGATCTTAACCTCAACAGGAATCGGAGTAAGCTCATCCTCCGGAACTCCCTCTGCTAAAAGCTTTCCGCGAAGCTTTGCAAGGTACTCCCAGCCAACAGGCGTCGCAAAGATCTTGTTGGAAATAGCCTTCTCGTAGACAGCCTCCATATCAGAAACCTTTGCAGATTTAACCTTCTGACCAAGAATTTCTATCTTCTTTTTATCAAGCTTTGCCTTTTCAGCATCCTGCACAGATAAAAAGGTATATCCATCTACGGTCAGATCTTCGTCCGTTGGTCTGTTGTTTACAATATCATCTGCCATACTCTACTCCATAAGCTGCGATAAATACGCTGACGCTTCTGGCCTTCATTCTCCAGTTGGGAACTGACAAGGGCTTAGGTCTGTTATTGAAATAATGGCGATCTTCTGCGGCTGTATCCACAACAAGTGTCCAGTAAGCACCTTCCGGCGGTGTGGGAAGGGTAATCTGAATATCCTCCCAATAGGAGTTAACCGACATTATTACAATGTCATCATGGCCCTTTTTCCTTACAAATCCGGCATACATGACGGTAATTATCTTCGTATTGTCATTAATATCCGTATTGAAAGGATTATCCGTGAAAACAGAGATATGCGGAAGTCCGCTTACTGCCGGCTTTAAGTCCTTTCTTATTGCCGGATGCTTTCTTCTGAACTGTATCATATCCCTGTAAAAATCAAAGAATGCCTTGTTCTTGGTAAGTAAATCCCAATTTAGCCAGGAAATCTCATTATCCTGACAGTAGGCATTATTATTTCCAAACTGAGTATTCGCAAACTCATCACCCTGAAGGATCATGGGTGTTCCGCGGCTGCACATAAGAACAGAGATGGCATTTCTCATCATTTTAAATCTGAGATTATTGATTTCTTCGTTATCAGTCTCACCTTCTGCACCGCAGTTCCAGCTTCTGTTGTCATTGGCACCGTCTGTATTGTTCCAGCCATTTGCCTCATTGTGCTTTTCATTGTAAGCGAACATGTCATAGAGGGTGAATCCGTCATGACAGGTTATGAAATTTATTGAGGAATCATAGCCTGCATAGTTGTAGCCATACATATCCATGGAACCGGTAATACGTCTTACAGCATCAGGTGCAGCCCAGTAATCTCCCTTAACAAAGGATCTTATGCTGTCTCTGTATTTACCGTTCCACTCTGCCCATCTGCCCCAGGAAGGGAAGGATCCTACCTGATACATTCCGCCGGCATCCCATGCCTCCGCTATAAGCTTTACATCGCCAAGAAGAGGGTCAAAGGCAAGTCTGTGAAGAAGCGGCGGCTGCTCCATGGGCGCGCCGTTAAGATCACGACCAAGAATACTTGCAAGGTCGAATCTGAAACCATCAATTTTATATTCCTCTACCCAATAATGGAGGCAGTCCACGATCATCTGCTGAACAATGGGATGATTACAGTTAAGCGTATTACCGCATCCGCTGAAATTGTAGTAATCTCCGTCCGGTGTCAGCATGTAATAAATGTTATTATCAAATCCCTTAAAAGATATGAAAGGTCCGTTCTCATTTCCCTCCGCAGTATGGTTAAATACTACGTCCAAAATAACTTCTATTCCGTTTTCCTTAAGAAGCTTGATCATCTCCTTAAGCTCAAAACCTTCTTTGTTGTATTCAGTGTTATAAGCATAGCTTGTATTTGGCGCAAAAAAGCTGACGGTATTGTATCCCCAGTAATCAAGAACTGTCCTTCCGTTAACGGTTCTCATATCTCTGGTCTCGTCAAACTCAAATATGGGCATAAGCTCAACAGCTGTTACCCCAAGTCTTTTCAGGTAATCAACCTTCTCCATTACACCCGCAAAGGTACCACGGCATTTAACCCCGGAGGATTCATCCTTGGTAAAACCGCGAACATGCATCTCATATATGATGGAATCGCTCATGGGAGTCTTTAGCCATGACGCATCTCCCCAATCGAAATCGTTTTTTACAACCCTTGCATGGTAGGCTCCTTCAAATTTCGTGGCCTGTCCCCAAATTCTCTGGCCTACTACTGCTTTTGCATAGGGATCAAGAAGGACATGGTTATAATCAAAAAGGAGTCCCTTTTTCTCATCCCAGGGTCCGTCTACACGATATCCGTACTCAAGATTCTCTATCTCAAGACCGAATACGATCATTGACCTTACTTTACCGATTCTATATTCCTCAGGGAAAGTAATGGAAGCATAGGGTCTGTCCTCTCCTCTGTGGAACAGAAGCAAAGTAACCTTGGTGGCTCCATTAGAATAAACAGTGAAATTGACACCATCCGGAAGAACTGTAGCGCCGTTCATACCATATAAACCGGGACGCACGCGAAAACCATTGATGATATCAACAGCGAGGAGCTGTCTGTTCTCCTCTGATCTTCGCATATCTGCGTGCCATGATCCCGGCACAGCATTAATTTTTTGTTTCTTATTAAACTCAGCCATAAGTGCTCCGTTTTTAATAGCGTTTTCTTATGCTTTAAGTCAGTTACCCCTACCTAGAAAAACATATATAGTCATTATACTACAATTAACGTTAAAATGGTTATTTTGTTGCGATAAACTAATTTTGTACCGGGTTGTATTTTATGTCTATAATGGCATTTTATATTTAATTTATGATTTTTATTATATTTATATAGAAAATTCAAATTTTTAATGATAATATTTAATTACAGATTTGTCATGGAGGTATTGAAATATGATTTCAAAAAAGAACATATTATATTCCATAATATCTATTTTTATATATACATTATTCTTTTCTTATTCACCAATAACAGCAAATGCAGCAGTAATTTCAGACGGAGTAATTGAACTTGTAGGAGGCGAAGAACCTTCCTTCAGTACTGCTCTTATATCCGGCGATACCTTAAAGAGCGGTGTTAAAATCAAAAACAATTCAAGAAGCACTGACTTAATCGTAGTTCTTGGTGATGAAGAAATCACGATAAAGGTTGGAGAAGAACTGGTATTAGACGGCGATTGGGAAATGGAAAGCATCGGCAAGAGATCTGTATTCTCAGATTCTCAGGACGATACTGAAGATGCTGACAACTCCGATTCTGATGAGAATAATGAATCAAATAAAGACGAAAAGAATGACCAGGATATTGAAGAAACAAATGCTTCAGACTTAAGTAAAAATGATGAATCAAACAAAGAGGAAATCTCTGACAAAGCAACAGAAGGAGCTTCTATTCCAAATGAAGAGCCACCTGCCTCAAGCATTGAAGAAATAAGTTATCAGGTCCCGGAAGATACATCTTCTAATAGTGAACTGGTACCTGATTTAGTTCCGGAGGATTCAACTGCAACAAATACTGAAGTAATACCGGCTTTAATCCCGGATGAATCTTCTACTACTACAAATGAAGAGGATGCGAATAATAATGATAATGCACTCCCTCAGGATACATCTTCCGATAATTCAAACGATCAGGCTGATATCACTTCCTTACAGGATGAGAATGTAGGTTCAGTTATAATAGATGCAAATGGCAACCCTACAGGCTACGTAATCAGCAGCAATGTTGAATCCGGACTTGAAGCATCATATGTGGGATCAACATCAGATAAGCATTCAAAATACGTAAAAGTTTTGGATACGATCACAAGCATAAATGGTAAGACATATTCTGTTACATCCATAACTGATGAAGCTCTTAAGAATGCCAGCGGAAAAGAACTGACAATAGGCAAAAACGTTAAAAGCATTGGAAAAGGTGCACTATTTGGTTCCAAATACAAGAAGATTACAGTTAAGACAAATCGCAATGGTTCACTCAAAGTAGGAAAGAATGCATTCAAAGTAAGTGCAAAAAAAGCCAACATAAAAGTACAGGGAGTTAAGGGCAAGAATAAGGTATCAGTCATAAACAGAATAAAAAATCAGGCATCAAAAGGTGTTAAGGTAAGATAATAAAGACTGTTCGCTTTTTCCATACCAATTTATTTAAAGCATTTAAAAGGAGCTGAAAAATGATTTCTCATTTTTCAGCTCCTTTTAATTTAACGATATTTAATGAGACTCAGCTCATGCGGGATATGCGCCGTTCTTTGTGTCAGCTTCTGACATATCCACTTTCTCCTGCTGTGCCATACGATATTTGAAGAAATCTGTAGCAACCTGAGGGAACAATGCATAGGAAAGTACATCCTCATCCTGCTGCTTCCAAGGCTTAACCTCTTCCTCAAACTTAGGAAGTCCGGGCGCCAGCTTATCTGCAGGTCTGCAGGTAATAACTTCTCTGTCTCCGATGATCTTCTTCTGAACTTCAGGATTGAAAGGTTTGATTGTCTTACCATACTCACCAGCAAGGAGGTCCTTAGTCTGGTCGGTAGCAACCTTATATCTCTCACCCATAAGTACGTTCATAACAGCCTGAGTACCAACGATCTGTGAAGAAGGTGTAACAAGCGGAGGCTCACCAAAGTCCTTACGAACCTGAGGGATCTCCTCAAGCACTGTATTGTACTTATCGCTTGCATTCTGCTCCTTCAGCTGGCTAACCATGTTGGAAAGCATACCGCCGGGAACCTGATACATAAGAGTCTTGATGTTAACGCCAAGAACCTTAGCATCCATAAGTCCGCTGGCAAGGCACTCTTCTCTGTAAGGTCTGAAGTAATCAGCAACCTCAGCAAGAAGCTTCTGGTCAAGACCTGTATCGAATTCCTGTCCCTTGAAGGCTTCAACCATAACCTCTGTAGCAGGCTGTGAAGTACCAAGAGCGAAAGGTGAAATAGCACAGTCGATGATATCAACACCTGCCTCAGCAGCCTTCATGTATGTCATGCTGGCAACACCTGAGGTATAGTGTGTATGAAGATCGATAGGAAGTGATGTAGCACTCTTAAGAGCCTTAACAAGCTTCTCTGCCTCGTAAGGAAGAAGAAGTCCTGCCATATCCTTGATACAGATGGAATCAGCGCCCATTGCCTCGATATCCTTAGCAATGTTCATCCAGTACTCTTCTGTATATGCATCACCAAGTGTGTATGCAAGAGCGATCTGAGCATGTCCACCCTCTTTCTTGGTAGCCTTTACAGATGTCTCAAGGTTTCTAAGGTCATTCAGGCAGTCGAAAATACGAATGATATCAATACCATTTGCAATTGACTTCTGAACGAAGTACTCAACTACATCATCAGGATAGTGCTTGTATCCAAGAATATTCTGACCGCGAAGGAGCATCTGAAGCTTTGTATTCTTGAAACCATCTCTGAGTTTACGAAGTCTCTCCCACGGATCTTCTTTAAGGAATCTCATGGAAGCATCGAATGTTGCGCCTCCCCAGCACTCAACTGAGTTGTAGCCAATTTTATCCATTGTAGGGATAATGGGAAGCATTTTTTCTGTAGGCATTCTGGTGGCAATAAGTGACTGATGTGCATCACGCAGAACTGTCTCTGTAATCTTAACTGGCTTTGCCATAATAGTTCTCCTTTTTTTACTTTTTTACCCTCATCCGTCAGCTACGCTGACACCTTCTCCCATGGGAGAAGGCAGAGGCTTAATTAGAATACTCCAAATACAGCCATAAATGTTCCTGCAACGACTGCAGTACCAACTACACCTGCAACGTTAGGACCCATAGCATGCATCAGAAGGAAGTTACTGGGATCATACTCAGCACCGACTTTCTGTGAAACTCTGGCTGCCATAGGTACTGCGGATACTCCGGCTGATCCGATAAGAGGATTAACCTTTCCGCCTGTGATAACGCACATAAGCTTACCAAACAGACATCCTGCCGCAGTTCCGATAACAAAGGCAATAAGACCGAGAACAACGATCTTGATTGTTGTGATGTTAAGGAATGCCTCAGCACTTGTTGTAGCACCTACAGATGTACCGAGCATGATAACTACGATATACATAAGTGCGTTAGATGCTGTCTCCTGAAGCTGACGAACAACACCACTCTCTCTGAAGAGGTTACCAAGCATAAGCATACCGATAAGAGGAGCTGTTGTAGGAAGGATCATACTTACAACGATAGTGACAACTATCGGGAAGAGGATCTTCTCAAGCTTGGATACAGGACGAAGCTGCTGCATACGGATTTTTCTCTCTTTATCCGTTGTAAGAAGCTTCATGATCGGGGGCTGGATAATCGGTACAAGTGACATGTACGAATAAGCAGCAACCGCGATAGGTCCAAGAATAGTGGTCTGATTAAGCTTTGTTGCAAGGAAGATGGATGTCGGTCCATCTGCTCCACCGATGATGGAGATTGCCGCAGCCTGCTGGTCATTGAAGCCCATAGCAATAGCCATGAAGTAAGCTGAGAAGATACCAAACTGTGCTGCTGCTCCCATCAGGAAGCTCTTCGGGTTCGCAATAAGGGGACCAAAGTCCGTCATTGCACCTACACCCATGAAGATAAGTGAAGGCATTATAGCCCACTCATCAAGTAAGTAGAAATAATACAAAAGACCGCCTACGCCATTTGATGAATTCTCGATTGAAACCATAATATCAGGATAGATATTAACAAGTAACATACCGAAAGAAATAGGCACCAAAAGAAGCGGCTCGAATCCTTTGGCAATAGCAAGATACATGAATATAAGCGCTACAACAACCATTATGTAGTTGCCGGGTGTCATAGTTGTAAACGCTGTCTGTTGCCAGAGATTCGATAATGTGTTAGCAATGTAATCCATTTAACGACCTCCGTTTAGTCTCCTTTTTCTTAGTTCATTGTTGCGAGAACGCCACCGGCTTCAACCTGATCGCCAACTGCAACATCTATACTTGCGATTGTTCCATCCTGAGGAGCAACCATAGGAATCTCCATCTTCATGGATTCCATAGTGATAACTGTGTCGCCCTTCTTAACTGCCTGACCAACACTTGCATCAATCTTAAGAACCTTACCTGCTGCACCGGCTGTTACCTTAACGCCGCCTGCACCTGCAGATGCCTTCTTAGCGGGAGCTGCGGGAGCCTTAGGAGCAGGAGCTGCTGCTCTGGGTGCTGCTGCGGGAGCTGCTCCGCCTGCGCCTTCTTCTACTGTTACGTCATATACGTTTCCGTTAACGGTAATTGTATAGTTTTTCATTATTTATATCCTCCTAAAATTAGCTAAATCCTTATGCTTTTTTCCAATTTCCATTGGGTCTCTTACGAATAGATCTTACAACATATCCATCCGCTAATCCGCTGCCTTCATAAGCAGCGATTGCTGCTGCGATAACTGCTACGAGTTCTGAATCGTCAGAAAGCTCTTCTTCCTTATCAGCTATCTGAGCAGTAACATTTTCCATTGACTTCTGAGTAATCTCTTTATCAGTCTCAGGCTTCTTCTCACCGATCTTGCCGATAAGAGGGAATAAGGAAATAACTATTGCAATTATAATAAGAACAGTAAAAGCCATTCCCATTCCAAGAAGTGTATTAAGTCCTGCACTCTTAAGCTTCTCGCCAAGTGAATGATTTACATTAACAGAAATAAGTGTAGGATTCATATTTCTGTCAAGGCTGTACTCAAGGATTGCTGTGTGAGCATTAGGACCTGAACCCTCTACGATAGAATCTACAAAAAGGCGTCCTTCCTTGTTTACATAAAACTCTGTGCTCTTTACGCTGATGTCGCCGGCAAGACTTCCCTTGTCGCCATAACCGAGTTCATCAACCGCATCGAACCAGTTTCTATAACCTGCTTTGATGATGTCGTAAGTCTCTTCATCAAACATGCTGGTTATATCATCAAACATTCTGTCTTCAAAATTATCAGGTGTTACACCATCCAGATACCATGACTCAAACCATCCATCCTCTATGGTGCTGGCGATACTTGACAGAGTATCCATTGAAAATGTCTCTGCGTCATATCTACTGCCGGCTACCGTATTTTTCTGAACAGTCTCGCCACATGCTGTAAGGCCAAGTATGCAGATCAGCGTTACACCTAAAGCAAATATCTTATGCTTCAAGATTCGCTACCTCCTTATACTGTCGTATGCTTCTTAGCAGGACGCTCATCGCGCTTACTGTAAAGCATGTCAAATGCTCCGATAACATACTTTCTTGTATCAGCAGCATTGATGATTGTATCAACATATCCTCTTGCTGCTGCACTCTCAGCATTGTTCTGAAGCTTCTCATAAGCTGCTGCTGTATCAGCAACAGTAGCTGCATCCTTACCATCAGCGATAATCTTAGCAGCAAGTGAAGCATCCATAGTACCGATCTCTGCATCTTCCCAGCAGAAAGTCATGTCTGCACCAACAGCCTTGGAGTTCATGATCACATAAGCACTGCCAAAAGCCTTACCTGTGATAACATTAACCTTCGGTACTGTAGCATTTGCAAGAGCTGCAACCAGCTTACCTGCATTCTTTGCAACATGTCTCTCATCACACTTTGTAGCGCCAAAGCCTGCTACGTTTGTGAATGAAAGTACAGGGATATCAAAAGCATCACAGAAATTAACAAGATCTGCAGCCTTGCCACATGCATGAGCTGTAAGAGATCCGTCAAACTTCTGAGCAGCTTCGCCCTTTTCATCATAAACAACACTTCTGTTAGCAAATACACCTACAGTAGCGCCGCCAAGCTTGATGAAGCCTGTAACCATATCCTTGGCATACTCTCGCTTTGTCTCGAAGAATACACCATTGTCAGCGATCTGGCTAAAGATAAGAGCAGGATCTTCTACTGAACCATCAAGGTTCTCGCATGCGCGGTTAAGATCATCTGCACACTCATCAATTGAATCATTATCTTCATTATTGGAAGGAAGGAGTGAAACGAGTTCGCGGATCTGAGCGAAAATTGTCTCCTCATCACCTGTTACATCAACACTACCAACCTCTTCGCTCTGCCACTTAGCAGAAGAAGTATCGCATTTTTCCTTGCTGTTGCCGGGAATGCTATTTGGTGAATTCACAAACAGCTTTGCTTTTTTCTCTTCCATGAATGTAAAGTCTGTTACTTCAGGGAAAAGAGCAAGGCCGCCGCCACATGAACCAAGAACGGCTGTGATCTGCGGAACCACACCTGATGCATCGATCTGTTTACGGTAGATCTCACCGAATGCGTTCAGCGCATCTGTTGCCTCCTGAAGACGAAGTCCGGCTGAATCGATAAGACCGATTACAGGTGCTCCCATCTTAAGAGCTAAATCGTAGAGACCAGCAATTTTCTTTGCATGCATCTCACCAACAGATCCACCGAGAACTGATGCGTCCTGTGCGTAAACATAGACGAGCTTACCGTCTACAAGACCATAGCCGGTAACTACACCATCTGAGGGTGTCTCTGACTGCTTCAGATTGAAATCAGTGTTTCTTGCTTTTACAAGAGCACCAATCTCAACGAAACTGTTTTCATCAAGCAGAGATACTATTCTCTGGCTTGCCTGAGAAGAACTACTCATTTCTTCACCTCCGTAATATATTTAAATAACTTAACGTAAATCAAAAACACGTCAGAATATAGTATAGCATAAAAAAAGGACTTGGAGAATACTCCAAATCCCGATTTTATGCTAATTTCACAGATTTTTGTTACTTTTTTGTCAGATATCAAGCTTTACACTTATCTCCTGCTCAGCTTCCTGTTTAAACTCCTCCACGCGAACCGCATCAAGGGTAGGAAGTTCATCAAGAGATTTAACACCAAAGCTCCTCAAAAACTGCTCTGTTGTGCCAAAAAGCAGCGGTCTTCCCGGTGCATCAAGACGTCCAAGTTCCTGAACAAGATTAAACTCCACAAGACGATTCACAGCATGATCGCTGTTAACGCCTCTTATCCTCTCAACATCAAGACGGGTGATGGGCTGCTTGTAAGCTATTATTGAAAGAGTCTCCATAAGAGCATCAGTGAGCACAACCTTCTTAGGTGTCTTTGCAACCTTTATAAGATATTCGTACATCTCGCTTTTTGTGCAAAGCTGAAAAGAATCCTCAAGCTCTATAAGCCCAATTCCGCTTTCTTCCCTGTCGTATTTTTCTTTAAGATATTTTATCTGCTCTCTGACATCGGACAGATCCTGGTCAGTGGCATTACACAACGCTGAAACGCTGACGGAATCACCCATTGTAAAAAGGATTGCCTCAATCGCAGCAGCTCCCTGTTCTTTTGTCATAACTTACTCCCTCAGATAAATTTGGCGGTTAGCCATATACATTTGACGATATCATTATCTCGCCAAAGGTCTCTTCCTGTTCTATTGTAAGTTCCCCTGTTTTCATGGCTTCAAGTATAACCATGAAGGTAACTATTATCTCAACCTTACTGTGCTGCTTTTCAAGAAGTGCTCTAAAGCTGAATCTGTTGTGCTCTCTGATGAAATTCTTAACATATTCAGTCTTCTGGTCAATATCCACAGCTTCCTTCTCAATCTTACCGAATTTACTTCTGATGGGATCGACCTTATCCTCCTGTCTCTTAAGGAGAGCCTGGAAGATACTGTTGAGCTTGGCAAGGTTTGCATCACCAATAAGCTGCTCATAATCAAGGGGTTCCTCATAGGACATAACTTCATCAGGAATGTTTCTTTTCCTGTAAAGATGGGTGTCAGCATCCATCTGTCTCTCCCTGAGCTCATCCGCCATGAACTTGTACATCTTGTATTCAAGGAGCTTCTCAACAAGTTCAGCTCTGGGATCCTCTTCTTCGCCCTCTTCATTGACCTCTTTGGGCAATAGCATCTTACATTTAATGTCCACAAGAGTTGCTGCCATAACAAGGAACTCACTGGTAACCTCCATGTCGTCCTTCTGCATGGCTCTGATGTATTCCATGTACTGCTCTGTGATAACCGCTATCGGTATATCATAGATGTCTATTTTGTTTTTATCTATTAGATGAAGCAGCAGGTCCAGTGGTCCTTCAAAGGCCTGCAGCTTTACTTCCAGTGCCATATTTTCCTCACAAAAATCGTATTCAAACGTAATGCATAAGCACAACTACGCGTTTTTACTTCTTTTTATCAGAATAAACCCTTATTACGCAAAGTTCTCCGGGATTATTGAATCTTATGGGAACTGTATGCATACCCAGGCCCCTGCTTAAAACCATGTACTTATCGCCATTTTTGAACAAACCGCCATCATACTTGGGAAAAAGCATCAGCGCCGGTGATAAAACGCCGCCAAGCAAAGGAACTCTTGCTATTCCTCCATGCACATGTCCGGAAACCGTAAGATCCGCACCCCATTCGCAATATTCTTCAAAATAAACGGGATTGTGGGCAATCAAAAGTTGGAATCTCTCACTACATGGCACACCAAAGAAATCTATTATATATGAAGGATCCATTTTAGCCTTAAAGAATTTTCTGTAGTATTCATAGCTGGTCTCAAGGCCGTGGATTTCCATATTGAATTCTTCAAGATAAGTCCCGATATTATGGAGCATATTAACTCCAAGATCCGTCAGTGCCTTATCATATTCCCGATAGAGCTCGCTGCCTCGTCCCTCAAGGATACTGGTCTTATATTCATGATTACCATTAGCTGCGTAAACAGGATATTTATCTATAATCTTACTGATAAGTTTCAGAGCCGGTCCGGCATTAAGGCTGTGGTGCTTATTATGACCGGTTATCATATCTCCTGACATAAGCACGATATCTGGATTAATTTCATTTATCGCTTCTACAAGTTTACTGTTTCCGTCGCCGTAGTCCTTTTCATGAAGATCGGAAAGCAGGCAGAAAACAGCATCCTTTGCAATCTTATCAGAATGAATCTCGTATTCTCTTACCACGAAATGCGTCATATCGTGGTAGATCACTGCTATACAGGCGATAATTATCACCGCAAGCAAAATCAGTATTATTTTTATTGTCATAAGAATCCGATAAAAAAGTCCTTGATTATAATAACCAAGGACTTTTATTTTGATTAATTATATTTACGTTTTCTTGCTGCTTCAGACTTCTTCTTACGCTTTACGCTTGGCTTCTCGTAATGTTCTCTTTTACGAATCTCCTGCTGGATACCAGCCTTTGCACAGCTTCTCTTAAAGCGACGAAGTGCGCTGTCTAAAGTCTCGTTTTCTTTAACTATTACTGTTGACATCTCTACTCTTACCCTCCCTTCAGACCCTTCCTTAACGGGGTTCAGGGTTATTTGCTATGTCTTTTTAGGCTTTTGCCCACATAACATTACAAATTATATCACATATTTCATTGGAGTCAATACAAATTTTAAAATAATAACTAATAGCACATTTGTTTATAGAAATTTTATAATTTCCCGACATCACGCAATAAAAATGGTACAATAAGGATACCATATATATTAGTTTCTGTGGAGGTCACTGAGACATTGTATAAAAAGAGGAAAGCAATCGTCATTATTTTTCTTACATCTGTCTTATTATCAATTGCGCTTTTTGTTTCGACCTTCGAAAGCACAGAAACGCAGGATCAAACTACCAATCTCATTCTTTCTGATAATATCACAATATCTCCATGGCATAATGAAGCAGACGATAACTATTACTACTTTTTACCTTCATATGCTGATGTTGAAGATTTGCATTTTTCTGCCGGTAATACATCAGGGCAAAAAACAAAGCTGCTAAAATCCGAGAATGTTTCAACAATATTTATAAATACTGCTACCGGCTCAATGAAATCAATACTAAAATCCAAAAAATATAGAGAAGCTGCAGAGATTACGGTTATAGATGAGAATGGTAACACTGTATTTTCAGAAAATAATTCTCGCATCAGCGGACGAGGCAATTATACCTGGGATAATGCCGAAAAAAAGCCCTTCGCACTGCTCTTCTCCGAACCCACATCCATTCTTGGAATGGCTCCAAGTTCTAAATGGGCATTGTTGTCAAACCCTTATGATAGAAGCGGAATCAGAAATGCCATAGCATTAGACACAGCAAAAAATGTCGGAATGGACCTGACTCCAGAATATAAATATGTAGATTTGTATTTAAACGGAAACTACAACGGTCTTTATATGCTATGCCAGTCACCGGAAACCTTTTACGAAAGATCAGATATTTCGCGTGATAATCTGTTTCTTTTCACCGCCGAACTCCCAATCAGAAAAAAAGATGCAGATTTTCCCATTATTTCGCCACTAAGTCAGTCGTTAATCGATGTAAGATTGCCTGAGGTTATTCGCAATGAAGAAAAGGAAACAGCAGAAAAAATAATCAGCAGGATAGATTATTCTGTAACAACAGAAAGAAATGATATTGGCGATATATTAGATCTTGATTCCTGGACTAAAAAATATTTAATAGATGAAGTTTTTGAAAACTATGATTCCGGACTTGCAAGTTCATATTTTTACGTTTCTGATCCGGATTCCGGCAGTAAAGTATATGCCGGTCCGATTTGGGACTATGACAATATAATAGGCAAAACCCTCGAAACCAATAATCCGGAAATAATGTATGCAATGAATGAATACCGGTCCAAGTCCGAGAAAATTCTATGGTACCATGATTTATATACTAATCCCATTTTCTACAATGAGATGGTAAACACCTTTGAAAATAGCTTTGTTCCTCAGCTTGAAGCTCTGATAGAGACTGATATAGAAACGCTTTTATCAAGCACACAGGAGGCAAGAAGAAACAATGATTTAAGATGGAATATAGATTCTTCTGACAGTTACGACTATTTAACAAACTACCTTTCCAAAAGGCTTGATTTTCTCAAAAGAACATGGCTTGAAAACGAGTAGTTTTGTGAAATAACTTTTATGGCCCTAATAGCGATTGCAGATACAAAAGGATATTATGGATAGATTAGAACCCAAATACAGACACGAATACAAATACCCTATCTCCGATCTCGAAGCCGCAGTATTAAAAGAGCGGATAAAGGTGGTAATGCCTTTAGATGCTCATGTAGGCTCCATAGGTAACTACCTTGTTTCGAGTTTATATTTTGATGACTACTACGATTCATGTCTATATGAAAACGAAAATGGCATAAATCCAAAGGAAAAATTCAGAATCAGGCTATATAATAATGACTGTAGCAGAATTTCGTTGGAATGTAAGAGAAAAGAAAACGGAAAAACGCTAAAGACATCATGCCCGATAACAGAAGATCAGGTTCGCTTGATAATAAATGGCGGAAAACCACCCGCAAATAACAGCATGCCAAAATTATTAAAAAGGTTTATCAGTCTCCAATATAGTCGTGAGCTGATTCCCAAAGTAATTGTTAACTATATAAGGGCGCCATATTCCTTCAGTTTAGGTAATGTCAGAATTACATTCGACAGTGATTTATCTTCTTCATCAGATGTGAAACACTTTTTGGATGGCAACTATCCTACTCGTCCGATTATGCCAATAGGGAAATTACTATTGGAAGTAAAATTCGATGAATTTTTACCGGATCATATTTACGAAATAATGCAATTAAACAACTTTACACAAACAGCTTTTTCCAAGTACTATCTGTGTAGAAAACAAAACTTATAATCAAAGAGGTGTTCAATGTATAGTATAAAAGACGTTATCAAAAAATCATTTTTGGAAGGCTTTACAGCTAATGACATTTCTGCCAAAAATGTTGTATTAGTTTTACTTGTTACAGCCATGATTGCTTCATATATTTTCATAGTATACAAAATCATGTGCCGAAAAACATTTTACTCTAAGAATTTCAACATAAGTCTGGTAGGCGTATCTCTGATCACAGCAGCAATAATCATAACTATCCAAACCAGCGTTGTTGTTTCACTTGGTATGGTAGGTGCCCTTTCAATTGTCAGATTCAGAACCGCCATCAAAGATCCTCTTGATCTGATGTTCCTGTTTTGGTCAATAAGTACCGGCATAATATGTGGTGCCGGTTATGCAGAATATGCTATTATTCTTGCAATAATCCTCACCATAGTAGTGCTTGTTCTCAATCATCTCCCGATTGCAAAAGCACCTATGATTCTGATAGTGAATGCCAATAGTATCGATTCAGAAGACACCATTTTGAATATTATAAAAGGACATTCAAAGAACTATACAGTCAAATCCCGGAGTGTAGTAAATTCCGCCCTTACATTGACAGTTGAAATTGCAACAAAGGATGTTTCTTCACTGGTAAAAGAATTGTCAAAAGGAAATGACGTGTCCGGTGTATCAGCACTTGCACATGATGGTGAAGTAACGTTTTAATTCTCAGACTATACTATAGTTTGGGAATCACATAGGTATCAACATTACGTCTGTTAATCCAATATTGCCCAATAAAATCCAGTTTATAGCCAGCTTCCTCTAAACTGGATTTTATTGTTCCATTTCTGTCCAAAACCAATATATTCTTACCACTGTACTGTTTAAGCTCGTCAGCACTATTTATCTTATTCAGCTTGCAATAGCTATATACCCTCAAAGTTGTTTCACTTAGTCTACCGTCAGGATCGTCCAAATCAATCTGCGGGCAAAAAAGTATGCTTTCGTTATTAGTGAAATAATGACCGGATGCACAAACTGTATTCTTATTATCTGTTAAAAAAACAGTATTATCATCGACCAGGTCATCAAAATCATTAAGAGTTCTGACTATTTCATTCCTCTCTTCTATCTCGTTCTTCACATATTGCATCGATATGGCAAGGCATATTATCGAAGCAGCTACAATAGCGCATGAGCATATTTTACTTTTCTTATTTCTTTTATACTCGGCAAGCCCTATTGAAACAGACAACCACATACAGGCAGCTGCGCCTAAGACATACCTGGGAATAAATATTGGCCTTATGACTATTGATAGTATTACGCCTAATAAAATGGTTCCGATCCAAACACCCAATCCGCAAAATGCAATTATTCTATTCTGTTTTTCGCATAAAAGAATTCCTATTGCGCCAATAGTAAAAAGAACAATAATCAGGACTTCCAAAACTTTGTTTGTGGAGAATAAAAAGAGAATACACCCAATAATACCTTTTATAGACAACGGTTCTATCCAATATCTCTCTCTTACTGCTGAGACCTGCCTGAAAAATACAAATAACCACGGAATATATGATGTGGCAACCACTAATCCAGACAGAATTACGCCTACCAGTTTCCTATGTTCTTTTTTTATAAAGCAAATTACTGAAAGTTCAAGGTAAATAACGATAGCTGACGCACATGCAAAATAATGTGTATATGCCGCTAATGCAGAAAACACTGAAAGCAACAGATAATTTAAAACCGGTGCTTTATCATTATTCAAAATATAAGGGATTTGAAAAAAGGCACACGTAACAAATAACATTCCCCAACCATACATACGAATTTCTGTTGAGTATGTTAACATTTGTGGCATTCCAATTATAAATAGATTAAAGAACAAAGCAGTCTCGCTTCCATACTTTTTCCTAATGTAAAATACCCCCATGAGTATAAGAATAAGATATGGAATAATTGAAAACAACTTCCCCAGATATGTGGGATCTATAGTCCTTCCGAATATCAGTAAGAAAAATCTCAAAATAATATAGTATAGCGGTGGATGAACATCCATTGCATCTGTCTGGATTAAATCAATCAATGAATGTTTCGCTAATTCCAAGCTATATATTTCATCACTCCATATAGCTTTACTAAAACAAGTCATTATGGCAACGAGCAAGAATCCCCATGGTAATAATTTGCCACATTTTTTCATACTAAATCTCCCAAGTAACATTTGCTAGCGTGTATTGATCCGGTGATAGCTTTATTAAAACTGAGCATATATAAAAGCTGAATTTCCACAATACATAAACAATACAATAGCCCAAACCCAAAATGCGATTATGAGCTTACTCTTAAACTTATCCAGATCAAGATTAATTGAAAGTACTCTCCCATTATTTTTCTTAATTTCATAAAAATGAATCGCTATAAAAAAGATAATATAAATTGCAACATAAATATTTATATACATCGCGCCTGTGGTATTAAAAAGACTCCTATAAATATCTGCTGCATCACGCAAACTATCAGCTCTAAACAGAACCCATGCCGCCGAAACAAATACAAATGTACATAAAATACTGATTATTTTGGATATAGTTGTTGGCTCACCTGATTTAACTTTTTTATCAAATATCGCATCCTTATATGCTTTATGAAAAGCCGATCCCAAGCCATGCACTGCTCCCCATACAATAAAGGTAATATTGGCGCCATGCCATAAACCACTAAGGACCATTGTAATAAATAAGTTAAAATATGTTCTAAGCTTACCTTTTCTATTTCCACCTAATGGAATGTATACATAATCTCTAAACCATGTTGATAAAGAAATATGCCACCTTCTCCAAAAATCCGAGGGATTCTTCGCGATGTATGGAGCATTGAAATTATCCCCAAGATCAAAATCCCATATTTTAGCAATACCTATTGCCATGTTAGAATAGCCGGAAAAATCACAATATATCTGTAATGAATATCCAATTACTGCAAATAGGACACTTATTCCATTATAAGCCGCAGGGGCAGCATATACTGCATCTACAGCAGACCCTATTCTGTCAGCAAAAACAATTTTCTTGGTCAGTCCAATAAGGAACAATTGCAGTCCTTCATAAACGTTTTCTTTCTTTATCTTATGTAAGGTGTTTAACTGTGGTAAAAAGTCTTTTGCTTTAACTATTGGTCCCGATGTGATCTGTGGAAAAAAAGAAATATAAGCAGCAACTTTTACAAAGTCTCTTTCCATCTCAATTCTGCCATATAGCACATCAAACAGGTAACTCATCATTTGAAATAGATAAAAAGAAATCCCCAATGGCAAAATAATATTCAAAGAAACATAGTCTTTTACGCCAAACATCCTTGTAAATGAACTTGTAAAAAAATTAAAATACTTAAATACTCCCAGCGTTATTAAACATATGAACACTGCGAAATATATTAGTACTTTGTTCCCATTCCTTGAATATAAATACGTGCTCACGTAGCAAATTAAGATTACTGCAAAAAGCAAAAACAGGAATCTGTAATCCCAATAAGCATAAAATGCTATATTAGCAGCCAGATACACATATCGCTGTTGCTCCACTGACTTTGTAACGCTTAAAATAATCGAAAAAACAATGAAGAATAAAATGAACTGTATGGAATAGAAGGTCAATTGTTTATTCCCTCCAGATATTCAATAATTTCATCAGCAATTATCTGATGACCTACCGCATTAAGATGTCCACTGCATAATGTAGTATTAGAAAAACCATAGGGTACTTCTTTCGTCTCATTAAAATGCAGGACAAAATCCTCCCCGGAATCAATAACATCAATATTGTTATTCACACATGCCTTCCTAAAAGACTCCCATGTTTTACTGTATTTAACAGTCATTGAACCATCCTTCTCCAGTTCAGTACGCGGATGATAAACCATAATTATCGGTTTATCAAATTCAGATCTGATAAGCTCCATGGATTCATTAATAACTTGTTCATACTCATCAATATCTACCTGATATTCTGTTTTCGATGACGATGCATTCTTTATTGCTTCTATATTTTTCTTAATTCTTGAAAGAATTGGCACACTGTTCTTAACCAAGCACTTAATCTTCCCCTTGAGAGACAAATCCTCAAATTTAGCTGCTGTATCATTAGAATCATATTTAATCTGCTCCATAGCTGACTTTATTTCATCTATTGAATAATCTGTATCATGTACTTCTAAAAATATGACCTCAGAATTCGGGAATGCTTCAACTGCAGATTTAAAATACTTAATCTGCCCAGGCAAAAAGCTACCATCACAGGCAATATTATATACATGAAGTAAATCATCCTTATAAAGATAATCATTTACTAAAACCGAATACTTTTTTTCCGGCGCTATCTCTTTTCCCTGAACATGAGACGCTCCCAACATTAAGATATACTTATCAGCCAGTTCTTTATCCGGATTAGTATATCCATTCTTATCAATTCTGGAAATGGAATATCCTTCAGAACCATGTACTAGTATTGAATAAGGTTCTCTCACAGATGGAGTTGCACCATTTGGAGTATCCATCCACGCCGGTTCTCTTTCATATGCAAAACATATCAAGTTAATTATCAAAAATCCAATGGCCAGACATATCAGCCATTCGAAGCCTTGTCTTATAACTTTACTCATATTATTTATTTCCAATCTTATGGTATACTTTAATGCTCCAACTCGCTCATTTTTACAATTACCTTCCCACTGAAATATTTACAATAACCTTCTGAAGGATAAGACGGCATATTATCAATTTGTGCAAAATCATCTATTTGGGAATCAAAATGCTCTATAACCATATTTCTACCCAGGATTCCTTTATAAAATAAAATTATGCAATCTTCATAAGTTATTGATGAACTGTCGGATCCTAATAATGCCTTTTTATATTTAGTCATTAGTGAGTTTTTATATGCTGCTTTCGATTCTTTAAACTCCCCCAAAAAAATTACGGGAGTCTCGCCTTCTACATATTCCTCTAAAGAATTAACATCCTCCCATACTTTCTGAGCATGAAGAAGAGTATTGTCATAAACAAGTTTCTTATTAGTATATACTTCATTAGCAAATACTGTATTATTAAAGCCAATAATAGAAAGACAAACAACAGTAACTACAAATAGTATTTTTGATAATTCTAAATTTTTATTTTTTCCAAAAACAATATGATATTTTTTTAATAGTTCGTCAAACACAAGTGGGGTCAAAAGGAATATACAATATGAAAATATCATGAGCTCATGTACCACTCCAAAAGAAATAACGTAAATCACATTTAACGCCACTGGCATAATAAAAAGACATGCAATAACTATACCCAGCGCCCCTGTTTTCCCTTTGACAATCCTTGCATACAATAGCAAATATAAAGCAATTAGCAATAATAATATAACAGTTGCAAAAACAGAAGAAAACGAGCCATGATTTTCTGTTAGTAATAGCCTTTTCAAAAAAGAGCCATACGCTCTCGGAAAAAGAGAAACCATATCTTTAATTCCTAAAGTAGCAAGTTTCCCCGGTCCATTGTAATCATTTGAAAAGTTAACACTATACATACCTGCAGCAATAATTGTTCCTACACCATAAATCAACGAGGAAACCATCAATATCAGGATCTCTTTTCCACCGGTCATAACTACTCTGTAAATCCTCTGATTGTCATTAGCTTCGTTTGATTCATATATGATAACAAAAAGAAAAAGGCCAATTGTCACACAAATATAAGCCTGATATAACGCCAAAGTACATACAATAAATAAGATAGACAAAATTATTTTTTTCTTTCCTTCATATCTGTCAAATGAATAAGCAGCTAAACATGATAATAATAACGCCAGACAATCTGCATCAGCATCGAAAGAATAAGTGCAAAAAAGAGCTATTAGCGTAATATTAGAAGCAAATAAAACAGAGACACAGATTCCCTTTAATTTGTCAAATCTTAGAAGTCTAACCACAAAAACTACAGCCAGTGATACATAAACTACGCTAAATACTCCCATCATCCAAGGCGTTGCTACTTCTCTGATATTTTGAACAAGTGGGTATAACCACCTCCCAAGATCTACTTTTGCTGCATAATACGTATAGAATGTGTTTAATGAATCATGCGAATACATTAGATTTGTAAAAGCAAAACCATGTATAGCTACCATCATTAAGGCTGTGACTATAAATATTCTTTTATCATCACTACTAAACTTTCTATCGATGTGTTCCATAGAACCTCCAGATTCGGCACCTCTATCAAAATTCTCATTCAAACATATGCATTTTATTCCACAATTTATATAAAGAAAAGTTGTGTTGTTTTATAGCCAATTCCAAATCACTATATAATGAGTTATTAGTCTTATAATCCTTGAAATCATTCATTTCAGCACAAAAACGATCAAATAGATCCATCTGATATTCATCCTTCAAGTGAATATTTCTTCTAAATGTGAGCTGAATAACCCTTAACATATATTCATAATATTGTTGATCGTTAACCAATCCCAGTTGTTTTCTATCTTTATTTATTTGATGAGTTATCCAAAACGAGTCTATGCTTTTATCGTTTCCCTGCATAACATAGGATAAACTCTTTCTATTTCTTCGATACGCATAGACAATATCAGATATTCCAACTATTTTATTTGCAATAGGCTTTAATATAGTTTCTGTTATAGAATCTTCAAAGCCATATAGAGGATACTCTATTCTATGGAAAAGCTCTCTTGAATAAACTTTCCCCCATGCGTATCCATAAAGCTCTTCCAAAATCCCGTTTTTATGATTATATGTATGTATTATTTTATCGTCCCAGGAAATATTATTGTATCCGCCCTCAACAATATCAGCATTCTCACTAACCGCTACACTCATCATGCGCTCGATGGAATTCTCATATAAGTAGTCATCCGAATCAACAAATGTAAAATATTTCCCCTTTGATCTTGCTATAGCATAATCTCTGGCCGCAGGTAATCCGCCATTCTTTGTATGAAAAATTTCAATTTTGTCATACTTTTCATATTCATCTAAAAACCTTATAGTATCGGGGTCAGTAGAACCATCATCTACAACAAGTATTCTGTATTGATACGATGTGGACTGTTCAAGAATAGAATCAAGACATTTTTTTAATAATATTCCCGTGTTATATACAGGAACAATAACATCTAAATCATATTCATATTTCAACCAATCATCAGGCCTATCTACTATACAACTGCTACCGGCATCACTCCTAAGTGTAGATACATCCATTGATTGTATATTATTACTTCCTTTGTTTACAGCATAATTTCTAGCACAAAAATATATAAGTTTATTAACCCTTGCTTTATGTAACACCTTATAAAATTGCTCATTCACAGACCTGGTTTCACCTCCCTTAATGGATATTCAAAATCATATTATCCAAACCAGTAATTCAATCAGCCATTTATCAAATGTGTTATATGCCATTCAATACGATTGGCTGTATAATACAGATATGGATGTATAACAGCAAGCCTTGCGAACCTTTTATCTGCAGCACTATACGCATCACAACGATAAAATATCTTTCTGAACTCGCAGAACTCCTTTTTTATATTTATCAGCATTTCTTTTGAATTCATTTTGAACTTATAATATATAACCATATATTTCAAACAGAGCTTACACAAAGAACTGTATGATATCTCCTCTACTCTTGGGTATTTATCATGAGCGATTTCGGCAATCTTTTTATATGTGAGTAACCCGCTGATTTTTCTTGGAGTAAGCGGTGTATCTCCCGATGTGACTCCTCCTGTATCAACACAATAATGGTATAGCGGTGTAGTATCATACGCAATCTTCTTGCAGTATTGAAAATACCTGACACAAAAATGCAGATCCTGAGCCATGCCAAGTTCTTCATTAAAACGAAGATTATTGTTTCTAATTACATCAAGATCAAAAAGCTTATTCCATGCAAAACCGCAATAGTATTCCGGCTTCATTAGCTTTTCAAGTGCAGCCTCCGTATCCATTACAAATACGCCTTTATATTCATCCAATGCTTTATTAATATGAAAGCGCTCGCAAATACTTAAATCAGCATCGTACTCCTTTCGTACTGCCAATAGTTTTTCCAGGTAATTCGGCTCCACAAAATCATCCGGATCAGGGAAAATAATAAACCTCCCTTTTGCATTCTCAATTCCACAATTCCTCGCAGATGACAGTCCTCCGTTTTGCTTATGAATTACTTTTATTCTCTTATCTTTTTTTACCCATTCATCACAAATCCCCGGGCAATTATCCGGTGATCCGTCATCTATCAGAATAAGCTCATAGTCATGATATGTCTGCTGAAGCAAACTGTTAATGCTTCTATCTATGAATTCTTCTACGTTATATATTGGTACTATTACAGAAATCATTACCTGTCCTCATAATAGAATACATAATCACCTATTAAACAAAAAAGGAAATTGTGTAAATGCTTCCATAAGACGTTCATTATCACCATAACCATTAATACCAAAATATTCATTCTTTTCTTCAGATGCAATATAATTGTTAACCGAAATAAATGATTTTGTAATTCCATGGTTATATAAGGTATTTGCTATTCTTTCACCTGCAAAATCAGAAAGAGGCCAATTACCTTCATCCTCATAGCTGGGAACTATAAGTGTCATTTCCGTCAAACCATTTTCTTCGGCAGATTTAAATTGATTGATAATATCATCTGCCAGATTTTCGCACTGTTCATAAGAAATATTCGAATAATTATTCGAAAGAAATACTTTCCCGGGATCAATAAACAATAGTAATACTGATCCTGCTAAAATCAAAACAAGTCGAAAATTTTGTTTATTTATCAATACCAGTTCTTTAAAGGCTAATATCAGTCCCAAAAGCAAATAAAAAGCTACGCTTATATTCACTTCCGGTCTTATAATATAGGTCGGCTCTGAGCTTGCCGATAAAAGAATAAGATAAGAAACAGTTAATGCGATATATAGCAATAGTTTTATTACTGCACTACTATTTTGTTGATGCTTTCTTAACCAAACTATACCTACAACAACAGCAAATATGGTAATGAATATATTTATAATAAAAACACTGCTTAATTCAAGTAAAATTGTCTTAATAAGGTTTGCTAATACACCTTTACCTATATCCCCGGCTCTTCCACCTGTAGTTTCCAATAAATTCGACGCAATCCAGCAGACTAAATAAATCAAGCTAAAGATATTTTTTCCGGCATATTCTTTTATATGAAAATTCCCATTACGAATCACCAAAAACAGTTCAATAATCAACTCTGTTCCAACATACGCTGCCAGTATTACAGATGAAAAAAGATTAGAATTAATGGCAAAATAAATGCAGATGACAGCCAATATTTTCTCAATAATTCCGGTATTATGGAAGAATGCGTTAACTCCACCATAAATCATAAAAACCATAACAAGAATTGCATTAATAACGGCTGATAAGATATAAAAATAAAAACAGGTAAGATTAATAGACCATAGCAAAAGAAGATTATTATTCCCTTTATGAATATACATAATAAAATGTAATACCACAAAAAGGATACCATATAAGATACTTAATGGTGCCGAAACCCTTTTTTTCTTATAAAGAAGCAATGAAAATACTACAAAATATAAAGCTATCAGTGCACTACTAAATAAGGCATGTGCAATAGTTAACGAGAAACAATAATTATGAATCAGAGGCATTATTATATAAACACCAAAATACGATACTAATGGCATGAATACTTCCGGGAAAACTCTGGTTGGATTCCATCCGCCTATTATAGGAATAGGTTTTCTAATTATACCAATGTAAGTCCAATCGTCAGCGTCATATACAACCAGGGGATTCAAAACCGTGAAAAAGAAAAACAGTCCACCAAAAATCAATCCACCATATATGATATATAAAAGTACGGTCTTTTTCATATCTGATACCATCCAAGCATATCTGCCATTTTTTATCCATTATTCTCTATGCATTTCTCGTAATCTTCAAATGATTCATAGCCATCAATCAAAGTAAATTGACCTAACAGATCCTTAATCTGCTCTGGTGAATTGAACATCATTACATCTAAAATAGATAGACTCGGAACAAAGTCATCCGTAAATTGCTTATATCTTAACTCTTCATTTGTTTTTACGAATTTAAGAGAAATGTCATTTTCCCTAAAGTAATTCTGAAAATATAACTTAGTTCCGCCTATTGCATTATAGTACTCGTCAGCATTTCTTTTCTTACAATACGCAACAACGAGTTTTTCTTTACGATATTCACCATCTAGTTTTACTTCAGTAGACGAACGCAAAATAGGAGTTTTAATGCCAAGCTTATCTGCCGTTACCCTTATTGAATATATAAGAAAATCAGCCAGATTCCTACCTTCCGGCGTTAATCCAAACTCTAAAATTCCTCTTACATGATTGTATGTTTCTTCAAAATATGGCGCTTTAGCATACGCAGTTCGCAATGTCTCCAGTAACTTATTAACTTCACTTTCAGTCATCCCATGAATATGCTCATTTATAAATTTGTTTTGCGACGCTTTTTTTACAGAAATACCAAATCTAAAAGGCTCCCCATTCATTATGATAAAGTTTCTATTAACAAATCCGTTTTTTATATAATTTAAATTATCAACCAAAACATATTCATCCACTGCATTTATCAATTGCCAATATCCTATATATGGCAAAAAATAGGGTTGCATTACTCCCAGTTTCATACACCGTACCCACCTTTTTTCAAAAACAAATCATTTATACTGATATTTATAGACCATGTCATTTCCATTTTCATCATATATATTCAGCGTTTTATTTATCATATCTACGCAGTCTGCAAATTCATCCTTATTTGCTTTAAATGATATATATGAAAAAATCCTTCTCATTCCGGAGCCGGCATCTATTTCATCTCCCACCTTTTTAAAAGGTTGAAACGAAACTATATCTAATTTTGTTCGAACTTCTTCAGCACCTTCTATTGTGCTAATTTTCCCGGGCTTCAACCATAATGCATAAGTGCAGATTGTATTATTTACTTTAGGCTCAAATTCCTGTTCATTACATGTTTTAATTCCCAACGCCCCATCAATCATATGTTTATGCAATATATGTTCATTTGCATTATGACCTCCCGGAAGTCTATAGTTCATTTCCATAACTACAGTTTCTTTTCCATCGCTAATTAATTGAACAATACCACATCCTACTTTACATTCAATAAAAGAAAAGAGTTTCTCCATTGGCTCTTTCCATGTAGATTCATAATCATCCAAAAAGTTGGACGGTTCTTGCGCGAAAACTATTGGATTTCCGTCTTCCTTAATTCCAATCGTATCAGTTGCGCGGAATAAATAGGGCTTTCCATCTGAAAATACATAGAAAACAGCCGTCTCTCTTCCTGTAAAATACTTTTCAACAACAACCTTCTTTATTGTTGAATGTTCATAAGCATCCTCATACCCCTGCCTCAATTCATTTTCATTATGACAAATATGCATACCAATGCTGGAACATCCATCTGAAGGTTTTACCACGACAGGATACTCAATTTTGTTTAAGTCATCTTCCAAAAATTCTATTGTCAGATCATATTCGGTTGCAACCGGCAATCCGCATTCTTTACATGCCGTTTTAAACTTTACTTTATCATTTGTATACTCCCATGCCTTGTCACTAATCCAAAATGGCAGGGATAATCTCTTGCACAATTCTCTGACAGCTCCCATGCATATCTCGCTGGCACCACATAAAACACCTGTAATACCACATTCTCTGCATTTGGTCTCAAGAGCGTCAATGTCTAAAACACTAATATCCCAATATTCGTCCGCAAGCAATTTTGTTTTCGATTCCTCTACAGACTTATTATCAGACAAAATTGTAAATATTCCTCTCGCTTTAGCAGCTAAAACCATCTTGTCACAATGTGTATTATCTCCTAAAAATAACAGTTTTTCCATGAACTACTTTCCCTCCTATTAAACTAATAATTATACTTAGTTTATTATTACTTTCAGAAATAATCAGTTTTCGAATATTTGCATATTCCTCTTTTGAAAACTTTATTCTGTTCGCAACCAATTTTCTTATTTCTATTTTTCTTCTATTGTCAAAGTTGAGTGGTAAACCTAGTTTTTTAGCTATTATTTCCAGGTTCTTCAAAAGTTTAAGATAATTCATTATTGAGTCAAAGCTATAAATATCATTCTTAGACGACCAAGAACCTGATCCGGCTGTTCGAACATATCTATATGCTGAAACTTCTTCGCCGAGCACATACATTTTGCCTATGGAGAGCATAAACAATACTAAATGCCTATCAATCAATCCTTTTACATCTATATTTAATTCTTTTATCTTTTTGGGAATCTCCCTATATCCACTGGTACGATACATAGATGTAGCAGTCTGCCCGGGGAGCAAATAAGTCTCAAAGTCCTCTATCGTGTACTCCCCACCGGTCTTTTTAAAGCCACTATATACTTCCAACTCTTTCAGACGAATCTCATTCTCATCAACCATCTGACACAATCCAAAACAGGCTGCATAGTCTTTATGTGCATCAAGAAAATCTACCTGCTTTTGGAGTTTATTCTCATCTATCCAATAATCATCGCCTTCTATCATAGCGATATATTCACCCTTTGCATGTCTTAACAGATCTGATGTGTTGCCTGACATTCCCATGTTTTTTTCTCTAATCAAAGGGACAATTATATCAGGGTATTTCTCAGCGTATTCCAGAACAATTTTGGCAGTATTATCAGATGAGCAATCCTCCCCTACAATGACCTCAAAAGCAAAATCTGTTTTTTGCAATACAACACTTTCAAGCGTATGCGCTATATATTTTTCATGATTATATGTAGCAATTATGACACTTACTTTTATATCCATCTTTCTATATACTCCGCCTAATTTGTTTTATTTCATTACAAATTCTATCAACATCACTTTCTGCTAAATCTGAATACAGAGGTAAAGTCAAGACCTGACCGGATAGCTTTTGTGCTATGGGAGTATTTCCTTTACTTAATCTGTTCTTGTAACAATTAAAATCACTTACTAACGGATAAAAATACTTTCTGGTATAAATATTCTTTTCTTTAAGCAGCTCCTGAACCTGATCTCTACCTATTCCAAACTTCTTTTCATCTATAAAAACAGGCAGATAACTATAGTTATAATCAACTGTTTCCTCTTTATAATTCAATATTGAAATACCATCAATTTCTGATAAATAATCCATATAAAGATCAAACAGCTTTTTTCTTTTGTTCTTATTATCTTCAAAATATCTAAGATTACATAATCCCATAGCTGCCTGAAGCTCGTTCATTTTGGCATTAGCCCCGACAAATTCCACGTTTTCTTCATCCATTATTCCGAAATTATGTAACTGATAAACTCGTAGCAGTAACTCATTATTAAGCGCTACACATCCACCCTCAATGCTATTGAAACATTTTGTTGCATGAAAACTGAACATTGAAGCATCGCCGAATGAAGCAATGCCCTTCCCCTTTATCTTCTCCCCAAATGCATGAGCGGCATCATAAATAACTTTTAGTCCATGCTTTTTGGCAATTCTGTCGATTTCTTCAACATCACAAGGCATTCCATATACATGAACCGGAACAATCGCCGCTGTTTTATCCGTAATAAGCTCCTCTATTCTTGCAGGATCGATAGTACAATCATCTTCTTTTACATCGCAAAATACAGGAGTAAGCCCATTTCTAACAATTGCATGTGTTGTAGATGCAAAAGTAAAGGGTGTGGTGATCACCTCTCCATCTAATTCAAATGCCTGTAATAAAAGTTCCAGTGACATATGACCATTACAGAGCGGAAGGCACTTTTCAACTCCCAAAAAATCAGAAAGTTCTGATCCAAACTCTCTCAGAAAGGTTCCCATATTTGTGAGATTTCTACTGTCCCAAATTTGCTTAAGATACTCAACATACTCATCTAAAGGCGGAAGACTTGGCCTTGTTACATAAATATTCTCGTTCATTAATGCTCCATTCGAAATGAAAATACTCAATCAGGTTGCAAAAATCAGAACTCATTCATTAGCTTTTGTATTTCAGTTTCTCCAATCACATCAACACTACCATCGCTTATTCTATACACCCTGTCACAGGTCGAAAGAACGCTGGGTCTGTGAGTTGTAAGAATACAGGTTCTTTTACTATCCTTTTTCATAATGTTATTTATAACTTTGCGCTCAGTTGCAACATCCAATGCAGATGTCGCTTCATCCATCAGAAGTATAGGTGTTTTTCTCAGAATAGCTCTGGCTATTGCCAGTCTTTGATTCTGTCCTTCAGAGAATCCAATACCGCTCTCACCAATATTATGATGTATTCCGTCCGGAAGCTTTTGAACAAAATCATAAGCGCAGGACTGTTTTAGAGCATCAATTATCTCTTCTTCAGTAGCATCGGGAGCTATAAGTCTCATGTTTTCTTCAATTGTTCCGGATAGCATCGTATTCCCCTGCGGAACATAAGCGATAAGCGGTCTCGTTTCTGTTGAAAGCGCAAGCCTGTTATCCATTTTTCCTTCAACGCAGGCAAATGCTTCACCATTTTGTATCTGTAAAATAGAAAGAAGTATCCGGAGCATTGTTGTCTTACCTTCACCTGAAGGTCCTACAAGAGCAATTATCTCTCCGGGATGTGCTTCCAGAGATACATTATTGAATATCTGTCTTCCTTTCTTATATGCAAATGACATATTTCTTACATAAACTGCTATTCCGCTATTTTTTCCATCCGCCGCAAGCTTGTCAAATGACGGACTTTTAATATCTTCTTCATCGCGAATATCCAGTATCTCCTGAATACGCTCCGTGGAAACAGCTATCTGAAGAGCTGTGGGAATCTGATTTAAAATAAGCTTTGCAGACATGGCTATCCTATACGACATAGCTACAACTACCGTAAGTGCACCGGCGGTCATAACTCCGGAATTTACCCTGTAATATGCCCATGATACCAGTATAATTGCCGAAATAATTCCGCTTAAGTAAGTCACCGCCCATGACAAAAGTGAAAACAGATTTGATTTCATGTCTGCACGATAACGATCTTTTTCAAATTTTTCAATTCTTGAATAGAAATCATCCGCAAGTCCAAAGGCTTTTACGGCCTGTATGTTATGAAAAGTCTCCTTATTGTAGGACATTTCACTACTCTCGATTCTTTTAATCGCAGCCTGACAATCATAAATTTTATTCATAAAGATTCTTGATGCAACCATAATAATTGGGCCAATAATAATGACTACCACAATCATACTTGCATCATTTATTAAAATAACTATAGTTGAAACAATCATTAAAAGAGCATTTGTGAGAATCGTTGTAAGAAAAGTCGTTGCATTATTTGACAGGATCTTGGCATCATTACTCATCCTGGTAATAATATCCCCGGAATGAAATTTCGTCAGATCTTCCCAATCTGCATGAACAACTTTATTATAGATTTTTTTTACCAGAAAAGCCTGCATAGAATTGTAATTCCATGCAGCGCATCTATTTGATGAAATACTAATAAGTGCATTAACCACAAAAAGGCCGACATACATCAATGCAAGCTTCAAAACCATGGCAAAATCGTCAGCCAACGCATAATCAACAACCGTTCCTATCTGGAATGTTATTGTAAAATCCACGGTCATATGAATAATTTCAATACCGGCATATAATAATATTCGTAAAAGATATCCCCTAAAGAAGCTATATATCCATTTAAGATCATGATAGAGTCTCAGGATAATCCCCTCTTTAAAATTCTTCACCTTGTTGACAAACATAATCTAGTATCTCTCCTCAGTAATAGCACTTACATAATCTATTGGTTTTATGTCAATGCTTTCCATAAGTGCCTTCACTAAACCTGGTGTTTTTTCATAGATAATTTTTCTTCCAAAAAAATCTCCTGAAGCTAACAATTCATCCAAGTCTGTATCTCTAAATTCATAAGGTCTGCCTCTGTTCCAGTCAATTTTTCTAAGGCTATAACCACTCAATCTCTCTCTAAATATGGAGTTATATGCAGCTGTCGCCAGAACAATCTCATCCGGACAATCTGTCATAAAAGCCATTTTCATAATCTGCTTCTTCCGGGTTATAAAATATCTGGCCAGGTCATCTGTGATGGAAAACCACTGATCCCCTTTTACTATTGTCATTCCTTCTGATTTCTTTAATCTGTTTACTCCAAGCTTTTCCTGCTTTTCGACACATGCTCTGTTAATATATCTAATTTTGCGAATCATTCTGTCCGATAAGCCGGTGCCCTTGGGATTGGCTTTTCCTTCAAACCTCATAAAAGGATAATAATACTTTATTCTTTTAATAAATGTTCGCCCCTGATCCCCATCTAAAAAAAAAGAAATATATTCATCACTACTGTTTCTCAAAGCATCATGTATCTCATTCTGGGATTTCAAAGGAAAATCCACACCTGAAATGAGATGATAGTAATGATAATTTTCTTTCTGAGTTGCCTGCTCCAGAAGCATCAGCTCACATTTTACAATGCTTGAATGTCCCCAACTGAGTGATAGTCTTGGCACAATAAATATGGCAGCCTCTTTTACCCATGTCTTGATCTCTTCAATTTGTACATTTGTTGCTTTCTTATCGATATGCAGATATATATCATTTCTCGCATCATCTATTGCACTTAGAAGACACCTCAATGAATCAAAATAACTATGAGCCATAATCAGATAAGCATGTTTATCAGACAAAGCTTTATCCTTCCCTCCATTGATCAATAGCACATTTTCCCGCCAGTTTTCTTAAAAAATTGTATCCAAAAAAATAGATTTTGCCTCTAATACTGTGATTTAACTGAGTCCAAATATAGTAACCAATATTCCAAAAGAACATCGCTGTACTTTTGGTGTAAAAATCATAAAAGTCTTTTTTGTGTGCAATAGCTTCTGACAGCATAGCATTGTAATATTTGTATTCTGTCGCTTTGCCCGCCATAACAGATATTTCCTTCGGAGTAAACTTTATTAGGGCAAGTACCATTAGTTTATAAAATATCTGATAATACTTTCTTTGATATTCTACAGGAAAGCTCTCACAAAACAGTAGCTGAAAATCCTTAACAATATGGAGTCTTTGCTCAAACAATGCTTTCAATGATGTAACCGAGTTCATGGCTGATTCGTTTCTAAACCTGTAGAAGTATAAACAATCTTCTATACAGGAAATATTGTTCGCTAACAAACTATATGACATACAGAACTTAAGATCTTCACCCATGAAACAGGACTGATCGAATCTTATACCATGCTTCATAATTAATTCAGTTTTAAAAAGCTTAAGACATACTTCATACCCTATTCTGTGTTCTGTTATACAATCGCGCAGAAAAACGAACTTATTATGACTATCTGAGATATTCTTAACGCCAGTCAAAAAATGGGAATTGCCTACTACATTTCCGCTACCATCCACTTTATGATATTGACAATTAACCCAATCCGTCCCATCAGTTTCAATTGCATTTACCATTTTTTCAACGGCTGTGTCTGCAATAAAGTCATCAGAATCAACGAACACACAATACTTGCCCTTAATTAATTCCAATGCGTAATTTCTGGCAGACGATACACCTTCATTTTTCTTTCTGTACACATTTATGCGCCTGTCATTTGAAGCATATTCACTGGCTACCTCGAAGGTTTTGTCCGTGGATCCGTCATCTACCACAATTACTTCAATATCTTTGTATGACTGATTAATAAGTGATGCAAGACATTCTCCTATGTACTTTTCACCATTATATGAAGGCACTATTATTGAAACCAACTTATCATCATTCTTCATATTACAGTAACTTCCCTGAATATATCACGAATTAGTGGACGTCCAAATTATTTAGTCGTGCTTTACTATATATATGCATAAAAGAATGCCGGCAACAGCAACAAAAAGAGCCGCCACCATTTTACCTACACTCTTGATTACAGGGTCAAATACATAATCATTTTCTGAAACTCCTGTATCCTGCTTAACTGAAACTACATAACTACCAATATTCTGTTCTGTAGTAATACCATTATAAGAATATACAAGCTTAACATCTATAGTCTGCTCACCGGATTCCGTAAAGGAAATCTGACCATCTTCAGAATGGCTCATAAGCGCACTCAATGTATCCAATTTTATATTTTTACTGTCTTCTGAAACATTTCCGGTTATAACAAGTCTTGCATCGCTAACATCTTTCTGCCCGTTATTATACATCGTTATGCTAAGCAATGATTTTTTGCCAATAATAGCGCTTTGGTTAACTTCAAGAGATCTGACACGTATTGTCGCCTCACCCCGCGCAGGAATTACGATTGAAAATGAATTATCATACTGCGAATCATTACTTACAAAGCTGACCGAAACTTTAAGACTTACCTTATCTTCTGAAAGCTCTGCACTAACCATAAGCGGGATCTGAACCGTCTGTTCAGCTTCAGGTTCGATTCTTCCAACATAAACCTGATTATCTGTACCATAGGCAGGATAAACCGCACCTGTATCATTGGAGATACTTATTGATACTCCTCTTGCAGCTGAAAGCTTGCTCAAATTCTTTATTTTTAAAGATAATACATTTTCCTCACCGGGACTTAAAAGACCATTTTCAATGGAGTACTCGCTAAGATCAATCCATGCCTGTTTAGGTGAAAAACCTTCCTCTGCCGCATCCCCCTGTTCAAGGCCTTCAGCTGTTGCCTCAGTCACAGTAGCAGTCGCTGTTAAACCATTACTACAAATCAAAAGTAATAAAACAGCAAATGATACCAGATTTTTAATAATTGATTTATATTTCCTTTTCATCATCATATTCAATCACTATTCTTTCTTTTGCTAATACGTTTCTTGTCTACATACTTTTCGTTACGGAAATAATCATAATTCTCATTATATGATGCATACTGCTTCATATCTAATTTATTTATAATTGTGCCTACCAGATTTGCCTTTATTTCTACTAATGCATTGGCAGCATCTACGACTCCTTTTTTTGAAGTCTTTCCCATGGATGATACCAGAACAACCGCATCCACACTGACAGCAACTACTTTGGCATCTGTCGCAGCATTTACAGCAGGCATATCATAAATTATAAAATCATAATCCATGGAAAGCTTATTTCGCACTTCATCCATCTTTGAAGAGCAAAGAAGTCTGGTTGGATTATCAATCAACTCTCCACATGGAATGTAATACAGGTTTTCTGTAGTGGTTTCATAAATAATATTGTCAATTGACGTTCTGTTTAAAAGATAATCCGAAAGACCAAAGGTAACAGACTCATTTAATCTCTTATAGCTGTTTTTCTTTCTCATATCGCCGTCAATCAAAACAGTCTTACAGCCTGAGCTTGCAAGAGCAGCTGCTAAATTAATAGCGACAGTAGTTGTTCCGTCACCGGCTTCACATCCACACATAAGAAAGGATTTGTAGCCATTTTGTCTTTTTAGAATATAAATATTCATTACTGCCTGATCAAATGCATCATTTAATACATAATTATCATTTTTATAAATCTCTAACCGGTTCAAAATCATCCCTCCAATCAATGCTTGTTTTCTGGAATAATTCCAAGCACAGGCAACTCATGTCTGATTGTAGCATCTCTGATACTACGAACTCTATTATCAAATATCTCAGTAATTACAATGACAAAGCATGCAAGAACAAAACCGGCAAACATCGCGAGGAGACGCTTTTTCCAGGCACTGCGAGACGCATTTCTGGTCATATCTGCTGAATCAGCATTATCAAGCAGCTTAACCGACTTATTTGAAAGTATTTCAGTCATTTCTATGGTGTATGATTTTGCCATTGCATCCGCAACCTGTATAGAAAGCTCCGGATCATTCGTCGTTGCCGCAAAGGTAATTATAGTCGCTGATGTAGCCATAAAGCTTATGATGGTATTTGATGTGCTTTTTGATGATGAAGTAACTCCAATTGCTTCCTGAATATCATTTGCATCAAAATCACTACGTCCAATAATAAGTGCTGCTCTCTGACATACCTTATAAGAACTTGCAACATCCAGATATGCATTCATGGCTGTAACAGCATTGGCTGCATCATTATATGTAGTTTCCGGGGCAGCATATACTGTTGCCCTCGCAGTATACTGATCTTCTCCTATGTCCAGCGTAAAGGCAAATCCTGCTACAAAAAACAAAACTGCTATCAGTAATATAAATTTCGCTTTTTTGTAAAGCACTTTACAGCATCGAATTATATCTATTTCGAATAAATTTTTATACATTCAACTAATTCCTTTCTAACTTGCTTTTTTGATCTTGCTTATCTTAGCACTGAGATTTTTATCTTTTCCTGCCAAAAGTCTCCGCCTTTCATATATAAGCGGGAAAAACTGGCAAATAAAAAACAAGCACTTTCTACTTTTTGGTATACTCCTATTTTCATCTCTATTGTATGCTTTTTTATACCTCTTTTTTAGCATTTTCAAGATTTCCGTATTATCATCAATCATATAATATACTTTATAATACGTTATCAACAGTTCTGATAAATAGTACTTATACTCCTTTAAAACTAACTCTTCTTCCCCTTTCTCTTCATAAAATGCAATTCTTTTTTCAAATCCCACTAATCTGTCAAGATTCTTTATACCATATCGTTTACCTGTAATACTATCTTTGCGTTTCCTATAAAAATACAATATATTATCTGAATAAGCAATTCTTTCAGCGCTATAGATATATTTAAAAGTCGTAGCCTCGTCCTCATATATAATACCTTCCTCAAATCTTACATCTTTGGCTACATCATAGCGTATCAGTTTATTCCACGGTACAACGATTGAAACATGAGACGTACCAAAATACTCACCCAGTAACGTTTTTCCACTATATATCTTCGCTAAAGAATCATTTTTTAATTCAGAATCTGCTTTGTTATCATATACCTCCAAATAATTACAGATTGCAATACTGCAATTATTCTTTTCACATAACGAATGAAGATATTCTACATACCTTGGATGAATATAATCATCAGAATCTATGAAGCATATATACTCTCCGGAAAAAATCTCTATTCCAGCATTTCTTGCACCCGATATTCCTTTATTTGTCTGGTGCCTTACAGTAATCCTTCTATCTTTTTCCGCGTATAAATCACATATTTCCGACGACCGGTCAGTTGATCCATCATCTATCAAAATAATTTCAAGATTAGAATATGTCTGAGCCAATATACTATCCAAACAATATTCTAAATAATCTTCAACGTTATAAATAGGAACAATAACTGAAATCAAACCTTTTTTGATGTCATCTCTCTTATTCTCACACATATCAATACCGTAAAAGAATTATTCACAGCAATAAATTAACGTAAATCCAATGCTGTATGTTTATAGCTCCAATCGAAATTTTCAAGGCATTTTCGCTTTTCTTCACTACTCATCTTTGACGTATGCAGAAATCTTTGTTTGTTCTTTTCAACATATTCATCTATAGTCTCGATAACGCGAGCCGGAATCCCGGCTGCAATGGTATTACTGGGAACACTTTTTGTAACTATAGCTCCAACCCCAATAATGCAATTATCTCCTATCTCCACGCCCGGCATAATAATAGCTCTTGTACCAATATGCACATTATTACCGATTTTAATCTTGCCAAACATATCAACATCATTGTAATCCTTATACATATGACGAAGTACCCAGGCCCCACCATCATGTGTATAAAGGATAACATTCTCATTAATTCTCACATCATTTCCTATGCTGATTAAATATGCTTCAGAGCCGAGATTAGCTGTAGGGTGGATAGAACATCTTTCCCCGATCATCACCCCTTTGTTTCTCCAATACAGAATGGGATTTTTATGAATTTTGGCTCGCTCAATATAATGTTTAAGCAATTCTATATCCTCCATGCAAGCAGATTTAAGCTTTTAACTTAGATAAAATATTTTTTCATTTTACAATATGATTTATATCCCCCATAATCACCCGAAACAATCAATTGTAAAGCCTTACAGTTACTTCTTAATACTTTATCATCCGTGTAATACTTCTTTAATAACGCCCCTGTAAGAACAAATATAGATTTTTGTATATTATCATCTAAGCAATCTATTCTGGTCTGATTTATTATTATCTGTCTTTCCAACATCAATAACAATTCATCATTAAAAGGTAAGCAAAGTTTACTTCTATCCTCCATAAGCATTTCCAGAATCCAGTAGGTATCTATATTCTTTATACTTTTAGATTTACCATGGGATAGGCTGTTATCCAAGACTCTATACATATACACAACATCATTTATAAGCAGAATCTTTTTGGCTTTCTCAAACATAATAAATCTGCATACAGTATCTTCATACCACAGCTTCTCAGGAAAACAGATATTATCAAGGATCTTGCTTTTAAATACTTTCGCCCAGGGCATACCTAATAATTCGGTAGGTCCTTTAGCCAATCTAACATAGTCAGTGGCAGCGATTTTAATATCTTTATCTGCAAGCTTTCTTATCTGCGCACCTTCTACAATATCAGCATCATTACTATATGCATTTTCAAGCAGAACCTGTATAGCGTTGTCAGGGAGATAATCGTCCGAATCCAAAAACATCACATAATCTGCATCTACTATCTTCAGGCCTTCATTTCTGGCACTGGCAACGCCGCCATTATCTTTATGAATAACTAATACATTAGAATAATCTTTATATTTTGATAATAAAGACAATGTATTATCAGTAGAACCATCATCGACTATATATATTTGATACTTATACTCTGTTTTTTGTTTCAAAACAGAATCAATACATTCTTCAATATAGTTTTCAACATTATAGGCAGGCACAACTATCCTCAAATTGTATTTACGAGTGTCTTCAATTTGATTATTAGTGATACAACTGCCATGAGTCCTGGGGTCACTTTGCTCAAGTATCTGATAGGCTTTACTTTCGTCCATTTCAACAACATCATGAACAAAATGTTTTTCAACATTATAAACAGCCTTAACCAAAACCCTTTTTAATGTATTTTTTATCCCCCTTAACTTATCTTTCAAAATTATTGTTTCCCCTCCACTAAATTCAGTTCTTTAAGCCTCCCACAAATTGCAAATACTCTCCATCCTGCCTTCATAAAGCTCACTTACTTCAAAGTTATTTACAATTGCCTTATGAAAATCCTGCAATACCTGCTGATTACTCATTATTTCTTTTAACGTACTCGCTAACTCTTCTTCCGAATTATCAATTAGCTTTCCAAATCGCATATCAAATACTTCTTCTATTCCCGAACATTTTACTGCGACTACGGGAACCCCAAGAATAAATGCTTCCTGTACTGCCAGTCCATAACTCTCACTGATAGAAGTACTCACAAAAAGGTCTGCCTGAGCCAAATATTTAAATGGATTTTGTTGATATCCAAGAAAATGTATATTATCCAGCTCATTATCAATGGCAAATTGTTTTAAAGACTGTTCTTCCGACCCACCACCAATCATCCAAACGTCAAATGGTACATCTCCCTTAAGCTTGCGACACGCTTCCAGTAAAATATTATAATTCTTTACCTTTCCCAAACTGCCAATTGTTACTATTAATGGTCTGGAGCTATCCTTTTCAACCGGGCAGGACTCTTTTGCTTTTTCTCTAATTTCACGCCAATCAATAGGATTGTAGCAAACACAAAGATTACCGGTATCTCCGACAGTTTCAATTACTCCTTCTTTGGCAGATTCTGAAACGCATACTATTTTATTGTAGCTTTTCATAACTCTGAATTCTTCATCTATTCCAGAATAATATTCCTGATAGAAAGGTTCATTATGATAGTATTTGCGCCAGTCACAGTGAACCCATGCAAATTTTCTATCTGCCTTAATTGCTACGCCTTCCTTCGTTATAGCGCCTTCCATGAACGCTATACCAACATCATATTTGTGTAATTTCAAATATGATACAGGGTACAGCCTATACACCTTTCGACAAAAGGTATCTATAAGCTTAAGAAGTGGATTTTCGCCCATATACCTTTTTGGTAATCTTGAACGAATGCATTTAACCTTGGGATCAAAGGCCATCTTAAATTCTTCTCTTTTACCGGGCGTTGCCATTATTGTGACATCGTAGCCTTTTTTCACCAGATAATCCGTCAGGGACCGTAAAATTGTCTCAGCCCCGCCCAGAAATACGTAAGAATGATATATTAGTACTTTCAAATCATTAACACCTATTTAGCAAAATGTAGTTTCTCTTCTACTTTGCTCTTTGTCTCTTTAAATACATGAATCAGATATTCCAATTCATCTTTATTATGATATACGACCCACACTACAACAGTCATAAGTGCTGTACAGCATATAAGTCTGAATCCAAGTTCTATGATCAAATTTGAAAACGAAATATGCATAAACAGAAACGACAGGATGATAAAGCAAACACTCATCTGCAGAATTCTTTTTAGCATTTCCATAAAATACATACTACTGGATCGCCTGAAAATGTGCCTATATATGATAATTGGCCGAATAATTAGCGGAAATAAACTACTAACCAAAGTTCCTATATATACACCTATAAGCCCCAAATACTTCGCGCCAACAATTGAAACAAGCAAATTAGTAAATGCCTGCAACAGCGGCACCCATTTGTCCTGTTCAAAAAGACCTGCAGCTCCTTTTACTATGCTTAATGGCACCCTTATACCTACAAAATAAAAGTTGATACAAATGAGAAAACAGGTCACTGAATCAATAGTTTTATCCTGTCCTATCCACAATGTGATAAACGGGGTAAGTAAAAAATACAAGCATAAAGTTGACCAACCGTATAATACATGGCCTAAAAAATCATATCTTTTAGAAACCTCATAGCTTCTGTTCTCCTCTGTTGAAATGATATTACCTATTGCAGCAGAAGCACTGTAAAAAAATGAAATAATAAACGAATTAATGAAGCTCATCAGCATAGAATAATTAGCTACAAGTCCTACTGATGTGATATTAATAAATGATGAAATTATTATATTATCAGTCTGATTTACAGCCTTATCGCCCACCTTATGAAGCATCAAAGCGCGAATCTTCGTAAATATTGAATTCTTTTCGCTATCAGAAAGATGTTCATTATTCTCCCCTTTAAGATATGGGTACCGTTTGTCACAAAAATAATTTATATATATATTCCCCACAAACTGTACAACCATACCAATTACAAGGTAAGCCAAAAAGTTTTTAAAGATTAAAAGCACGATTATTTGTGCAATTGTTGTTGCAGCCTTAATAACTGTATTAATATTATTTATCAGATATTTTTTCTGATCTGCTTCAACCAGAGTTGATTTATATACTAAAAGATACGAAGATACCGTATTAAAAAGAAAAACAAGATAATATAGTTCAAGATGATCAACGCCTTCAGCACCCTTTATCAGATATTTAAGAAAAGGGACCAAAACCATTCCCAATACAAATACAACCCCGGCAATTATTCTATATGCAACTCTATAGAAATTCATAATTGCGCAAATTCTTTTTGTATCATTTTCCGCAATGGGCTTATAAAGGTTAAAGCTAATAGCCTGGCCTACTCCAAGCTCTGCAAGGGCCAGCATTCCAAGAACATTTGTATATAAACCATTTACACCGTTATATAAAGTTCCCAGTGAATAAATAAATACCGTTCTTGAAACAAAGGTCAATATTGAATTAATTACGCTACCAAATGTTGCGGTAAGAAAATTTATCGCAGCATTTCTCTTTCTGTTTTCAGTCAAATCCTACTCCCGTTTAAAACTTTTTCTCCCTCTCTCTTACATCAAAAGGAATATAGCTATTTAAATTACTTAATCTATCATCTAATCACATATGATGTATCCCCGGATATCTTTGCAGCATTCGTCCATACCTTAACAGCTGAATTCTTATTAATATGATATTCCAGTGAATCATTATTTCCATCGCCGCCACTGACATAGACTGCCTTACTCATAACCGTACTCATATTTATAATATTTTGACTAACTTTATACTCACGTTTTGTACTGGCTGCTGATGAATTTAGCATCGTTATATTAATACCAAAACTGCCACTATTAATTGTATTCGCTGAAACATCTATAGCTGCTTTGCTATTGGAAGAAGCATATTTTCCTGACGCATGAACAAAAATACCAACTGAATTTTTGCCGCCTATATTGATAGTATTCTTCCTGATTGTAACATTTTTAACAGTACAAGGGGCATCAATGGCATACTGCCATAAACCATTAGGATTGTCGCTAATAATTGTATTATTCTCTATATAGGCATCACAACCACTTGGATATACATCTATAGCTGTCTTTATCGCATACGTACCGGCGATACTTCCGTTCAGATAATAATAGCCCGGATTACATTTTATAGTATTACCAGAAACTGTCAGTGTATTACTGTAATTTGAATTTTCCTCCTGAAAACAGGAAATTGCTGCCGGACAGTTATCTATCTGAATAGTATTATCAGATACTTCTCCCGGTCCATATAAGAATATACCTGAACCAAAATCTCCATAGAGTTTATTTCCGCTGATTATAGCATAGTCATCATGTTTTCCCTGTCCCTTACAGGTTATATATCCCTCTCCATATCCTCCATTTCGAATAGTATTATTGGTAATTGTAAGTTTGTTAACTTTGGTATACAAAGCTTCCCTATCATCGCCGAATCCATGCGTACCCGAAATTTTGTTATCATCTATAACCGCTTTAGCTGCACGAACAGCTATGAAGTTAGCATTAATTGCATGCTTGGTAAAATCGGGATCATCTGCTGTTATTAAGTCATTAAATTTATTACCGCTAATAGTCAAATCTGCCGACTGTGTATTAGTATTATTTGTTACATCACCTATCCATAAAGCCGAAACAGCTTCATTTTTTACAGCCGAATCCCCAATATTATAAAAAGTATTATTTTTATAAGTTGAATTTTCTGAATTTATACTATGTAAAATGGCAACTCTGCTTATATTATAGAAAGTACATCCTTCAGCGCTGTCTGAAACTATACTGCCAGTGCCATAAATAGATGATACATAGTCAGCATTACAAAATATTGCATTCTTATATGATATCTTGATTCCATCGTTCACATAAGGAATCACTACAAGTGCTTTTCTATCAATTCTAGCACCAACTTCAGAGCGGAGCGATGTTGTCACTCCTCCATCCATTGTCAAACCTTCTATGGAAATACCATAAGGTGCAATTATACAAAGATTCTTTAGTATAGTCTTATCAGACCCTGCTCCACTTATCGAAACATACTTATCCAAATAAACGATTTCATTATTTAAATCATATGTCCCTGCAGGAATTTTTATAGATGATCCATTTATATTGTCGAAACTAAACTCTTCAGCTTCCTGATCGGTTTCATTCGTAATATCAGTTTCCTGATCGGTTTCGCTCGTAATATCAGTTTCAGTACCCGGTGTTTCTGTTTCCGATATTTCAACACTACTAGGAGAGCCTTCGTCTTTATTTCCTTCACTTTTCCTAAGCACAAGGACAACGGATTCTCCACTTGAAAGAGGAACGGCTGCATCATCTATTTCTACAAGCGCAACATCATATACTTTGTTATCTGAGTCAGGCAATACAGAAACAATAAGTGTAAAAACTAATAAAACTAGAAATCTAAAAAAACGTCTGATTTTATCCATACGATCAAACTCCTTGAAACCTTGGCGTTAACACTTTTGCCGATGTAAGCGTAATCAAAACAGCATATGCACCGGCAGATATTGAATAATCTATCTGACCATACTCGATTAGTATAAGCGGAATAACAGTATAAAAAATAAATTTTGCTATTGGATCCTTCCTGTGTACCAATGCCTTCACAAGAGAAATAGCATAGTTAACATAATATAAGCTAAAACCAACAATACCATAGTTACATAATAGTTCGGTAAAGTTGCAATGCGAATATAATCGCAAACCGGTAATAAACTCGTTAATAAGCGGAAATGCTTCATATCCATATCCAAAAACAGGATGGTCCAGGAATGCGTAAAATGCCAATGTCCTATAAAGAGTTCTATAGTATTTGCTCGTATCCTCAATGGAATCGTCAAATATTGCCAGCATTCTCTCCCCAAAAGTATCTCTAAACCAAGGAATATAGATATATGCCAATATTACCATTCCTAAGGTTAATATTAGATAAAATATATACTTCACTTTCAGTTTTATTTTACCATGCACCAACAGAAAGATAGCAAACGCAAACAGAATCTGAATAATGCCTTTTCTTGATCCCGTTATCAAATTGGCCATAAACAAAACAAATGCAATTCCAATATAAGGTATTCTTTTTGTACTCTCGATAAAATATAGTGCAATACAAAAGGCAATTACATAAATTAAAGACGCTGTGTTTCTGTGAATATTGGTTATTCCGCCATATCCATTCTCATTTCCCCACAGAGAAACCGGTGTCGTGACTGTTATAACAACTGCTGTAATAGTCATGCTGACTAAATATAACTTAAGAAGTTCATCCATCCTTTTTCTGGATACAGTGAAAATATCCATGGCTAATACAGCCAATAAATTAAATTTGCATATATATTTCAACATATCCGGACTGCTTTCCACCATAACGCCATAACGTCTTGATAAGAATACATCTAGAGCAAAAAATGAATATATAATAGTGACTCTCGGAATTAATTCACGCGCGATATTCATTTCATTCTCAAGAACTATCTTTATGAAATACATAGCAATAGAAGCTAATAATATATACAGCGTCAGAGACTGAATCGATGGTATATAATCTCTAAATGCTGTATGTCCGAGAAAAAACATCATCCACACAGCTCTCATATATATATCAAAGACTTCTTCTACTGAATAATAAAAATCCATTATCTCTACCTAATACCCCTGCACTCATCCAAAAACTTTTTACATATATAATCAGCAGTATGTTTTTCCACAACTGATTTCCTGGCATTTTTGCCACATAAAATCGCCTTTTCGGGATTTTCAATAAACCACATAATTGATTCAGCAAGCGCCTTTTTATCTTTTAGTGGTACTAATATACCATTTTCTCCACTTTTTATTAGTTCAGAAGGTCCGGTTGGACAATCAGTGGATATACAAGGCATCCCGTATGTCATTGCCTCTAACAAAGAATTTGGCATACCTTCATAATCAGATGTCATAACAAACAGATCTGCATCTGCCATGGCGCCTTCAACGTCCTGCGTCCGTCCCTTTAAAAACATGCATTTTTCAAGACCTTCAGACTTTATTCTTTCTGAAAGCCTGTTGTGTTCAGTGCCAATTCCCCAAATATAAACCGATATATCCTTATATTTTTCATATACCAGCTTGATGGCATCAATTAAAAGATCGTAATTTTTCTGAGGGAAAAGTCTACCCATCGAAACTATTTTTTTTACATGTTCTGAATAGTTCTTACTGTGTTCAATAAATATCTCATTTACCGGATTAGAAACTACAAATGTCTTTCTTTGTATCTTCTTGCAATAATATGACTTCTGCGACTGGTTTTGCACAAAATGAGCATCGGCAAACCATGCTATGAAATCTGTTTTTATTCTCTCCGACCTGCTTAGTTCATAGGGGTTGTTTCTTAATGTAGAAATAAACTTAATATTCAACCCTCTTGTTGCTATAAATGTTTGTATAACTGCTCTCTCAAGAAAAGGAACTATGAATTCAAATCTATGTTTTTTTATATATTTCCTTACATACATTATTCTCTGAATTCTTCTTATAACAGACACTCTGCTATAGGTTTCATCACAAAGATAATATCTTTTTACCTTATCTGAAGTCTGATACTCATCGTTTTTTCTGTCATAAATAATTATAGAAACATCATGTCCTAATTCAGCCAGTTTTCCGGCAAGTACACTTACAACACGTTCTGCCCCGCCATACGAAAGCTGTGGAGTAGCAAAACATATTCTGATTTTATCTTCCATACAGTAATTACTCCAACATTCCTTTTATCATCACAGCAGCAAATAAGTTTAATTATCTATAAGCTGCATGTATTTCTCAATTTCATTTTGGTTTCCATAGTCATGAGACAGTAAATAATCCGTGTATCTTCTTCTCTCTTCCTCAGATTTAACCATTACTTCAATTCCATCTGCAATACTCTCAGGATCAATACTTACTATATAGCCCTCTTTTTTATTTTCTATCTGATCCTTAACAGTGGGATAATCTGTCACTACTATCGGGGTCCCCAGTATCTTTGCTTCATCAAGAACAACAGATTTTCCCTCATATCTGGAGCATTGCACGAAAAGATCACAATTTTTTATGTATGGATACGGATTTTCTCTAGCCCCTAAAAGCACAAAGTAATCCTCAACCTTTAACTCCGATATTTGCTTCTCAAGTTTGCTTTTAAGACTACCGTCTCCTATAACAAACCATTTTAACTTTATGCCTCTTTCCTTTAGCTTGGCAGCTGCTATAATTCCAAGGTCAAATCCCTTTTGATCACATAGTCTGCCAATAGAAAGTATATTAGCCCCCTGTTTTATAAACTCCTTGGGGATAAATTCATCAGCTCTCTGACGAGTAATCTTTGATGAAGTAATATTGGCAATTGTATGTACCTTCTTGTTCAATTCAGGAAATTCTTCTTCTACTATTCTGGCGCATTCATCAGAAATAGTAGCTATTTCCATATCTTTAAAATACTTATAATGGTATTCTATGGAATCCTTTTCGCTTCTAAAATCGTTGTGTATCCATACTATCTTTTTTCGGGCATTAACCTTGTCGCCAACATAGAACATAGGCTCTCCCGTAATGTATGCTATGGCTACATCATACTCAGATTTTAGACTTTCTATTTTAGGAGAATAAAAATGCTCCCATCTATATCCCTTTCTTTTGTTAGGCTGCCTTTCTAAAATTGCTGAAAGTAATGTTCCAAAAACCTTAGCAGGGAACATTTCCTGACACTTCATAACCGGAGAATACAGTAGTCTCAAATGTCTTGGAGTTTCAAGAACATTGACCCATGTCGGAACCTGATCCAGAAACATGCCTTCTTTTCTAAACAGAAGAATATCAACTTCATATTTATCCGCAGGCAATTCATTAAGCATGTTTACCAGGCTTTTCTCCGCCCCACCGTTATATAGCGAAAGCATAACAATAAGCACTTTTTTCATCAAATCACACCTCTTTATCAAAGCTTAATAACACCTTATACAAGGGCAATTTAAATTACTTATCACTATACTGTGCTGCGATGTCTGCATCAACAATTTCTTCTCCGGACCTGTCTTTTAACTGCTCCATGGAAGCCTCGGAAAGACCATTATTCACGACTGCGCACATGTCGCAGGTGCTACACTTATCAAGCTCTTCTTTAGTGACCTTTCCATCCCTTAAGTCACGAACTATTTTATTCTCATACATACTGTATTTTTTCTTGGTCCAGAACTTAAGCTTATGAGTGATTACCCACCAGGCAGGTACCCATATATACTTATGCATAGCAGGTGATACAGAACCGATCATCCAGCAATCTCTGTCACAGCAGCGAACCTTTTTTCTGACTTCTTCTGCTGCAGGTGAACTCCACAGCTCATCCCAGGTCTGCTCATTGAGGTTACCCATAACTTCCTTATCTTTTGTTCCGTTACAAGGCATAACATCGCCGTAAGGATCAATAAAAAATGTATCAAACGACATATCGCAAGGAAGCAGTCGCTTTTGTCCATAAATATAATTGATAAGTCCATGGTTAAAATATGCTCTAAACCATTTCTTGGGGCTCTTGCTTACAAGCAGTTCGTTTACCAGGTTCTCAAAATTCTGAGCAACCATAGGTCTGTCTTTTATAATATTCTTCGCTTCTACAAAATAGAAACTGTTGTGGAGAGATGCTGTTGCGAACTCCATTCCCATCTCATCCGATAGCTTATAAAGAGGCACAAGATCAGGAGCATTCTTATCCTGTACTGTCATTCCAAAGCCTACATCTGTCATTCCCATCTCGCGAAGCTTTTTAAGTGTCTGATATCCTCTCTGATAGCCATTTTCAAGGCCACGTATTTCATTATTGGTATTTTCAAGACCTTCGATTGAAATACGTATACCGATCTGAGGGAACTCCTTACACAAATCAACGATACGATCTGTAAAGAAACCATTTGTAGAAATAACAATTCTATCTGATTTCTTATAAAGCTCTCGAACAATATCCTTGATATCAGTCCTTATAAAAGGCTCTCCACCGGTGATGTTGGTAAAATACATCTTGGGAAGCTTTTTTATTGTCTCAATTGAAATTTCTTCCTCCGGTTTGCTTGGTGCTTTATATCTATTGCACATTGAACAGCGTGCGTTACACCTATATGTAACTATTACTGTTCCGTTTAATTTCTTCTCCGCCATTTCTTCTCCTTCATTCATCCGGCATAAATTTTCAATATTTTATCCAAATATTCCTCAATTGTATCAAAACTAAGTTCTTTACAATTATCGTGCATTTTCATAGCCTTGCTATCATCCTGCCACACTTCATGGATTGCATTACAAAGCGAATCTACATCTCCGCTCTTAAACAGTACTCCTGTCTCACCATTTCTAATAAGCTCAGGTATTCCTCCTATATCAGCACCTACCACTGGTGTTCCAAAAAGCTGTGATTCCATCACAGAAAACGGGCAGTTCTCATACCATTCTGAAGGATATACGGACATTTTTGCCTTTCTGATAATATCTGCCAGTTCCCTGCCAGACTTAAATCCTACGTTTTTGATGTTTTCTATTCCTTCAAGCAAATTCTCAAGAGGCCCCTTCCCTGCAAAAATAAAATCAATCTCCGGAAGCCTTTTTGCCGCTTCAATAAGTGTTCTAACACCCTTTTCATCGGAATATCTACCAAAATACAGGACATAATCTTCCTTTGGAATATCTATCCATGGTATTTCTTCTATGAAATTATGAATAGCTACTGTTTTTTTTACAAATAATGGATTAGTATCCAGCTTAGACTTCATGAACCTGCTACAGCAGATAAATGTATCTATATATTTATACGTTCCATTCATCTTCCAATATGAAGCTTCAAGAGTACCAATAAAGCTTTTAGCTGTGCTTCCATGTATGCATTTGTCCTTTGTACAATTCATAAAGCTGCCTGCCAGGCATTTCTCGCAATTCTCCCGGGTGACCGGATTGTTGCACATATGATTTGGACATACAAGCTGATAATCATGTGCCGTATAAACAATCCTGCATTTATGCCCGCTCTCTTTTCTCCATTTAACTATTTCAAGAATGATGGATGGAGTAAGCTGATAATTAAAATTGTTAAGATGCACTACATCAGGTTTAAAATCATCAAGAACCAGCCTTATTTTTTCCCTTGCTTCCTTAGAATAAATTGTTTTCAAAGGATATGTCAGTTTGACCAATTTACTGGCATTATGGAAATCCATATCAGATGTATAAGCATCTACCCTGTTAGCGACACACCTTCCTTCATGCTCCATGCCAAAATACTGGACTTCATGCCCTTTTCCCATAAGAGCATCGCCCAACTTGAATATATATGTTTCAGATCCTCCGTTTGGATAGAGGAATTTGTTGACCATAAGAACTTTCATCAGTTATCTCCGCCCAATTTATTTTTCAATAATATACTGATAAATACAGCTCCTATAAATGCTCCGGCTGTATTTGTAACCATATCTGTCAGTTCAAACATCCCTGTCCCTGTAATCAACTGCAGACATTCTATACCTACACTGGTAAGTGTTCCAATAAGAGTAGTTTTGAGAACCCCTGTAAGCCTTCGTCTTTTCTGTATAAATTGATATATTATCATTCCCCACGGGACGAATAATAAAATATTAAGTACGCTAAATGATGCACCTACTAAAGACGGAGTATTACCCCTTAAACCAAATCCAAGGTTTATATAGAGATTTACGATACCTGCTCTTGAACCTACAGGTCGCCTAAAAATTGTTATTGACAGCATTATGCCCAAATATACTACCATCAGATAAATATACAGTAATTTCTTAATAGTTATCTTGTTCTTTTTATATAAAATCATGCCGGGCACTAAAACAAGCACCGTCTCAACAAGTAACAGAATGAGCTGGCTATAAATATCAATCCCCTGCGTTTCTCGCAGCAATATGCTTCTTAAAAAATACAACACTATTTCCTTTCATGCTTAAGATTTGATATTTAAACCTTATTTAGTCTCTCTACATTAAGAATCGCATCAATATACAATCTCGCGCTCTCACCGGTAACCTGATCCCAATTAAAATGCTTATAACAGTAATCCATGATTTCTTTATCCGTATGGAATATCTCAGGATGCTTAATACATTCTTCAAGCTTTTTCGCAAGATCCTCAATGTCGGATTTTTCAAAATACTGAGCATATTCAAGGCAGGCCTCTGAATTCTCCGGAATATTGCTGGCAAGACACTTTCTGCCATAGCTAAGAGCCTCCAAAAGGCTTATTGGCATACCCTCAACGTCACTTGGAAGAACATACATATAACAATTACTGAAAAGCTCTGACAAAACATGTCCCTGGACAAAGCCTGTCATGATTATGCGCTTGTCCTTTTCTGCATATTCCATGATTTTCTTTACATAATCATCAGAATGGCTACCACCTCCGGCAATTACAAGCTTTAGATCCGTATCAACCTTTTCAAAGGCTTTCACCAGATATGATATTCCCTTCTCCGGAACCAGCCTTCCAAGGTACAATATGTATTTTTCTTTCTCAAGGCCATACTTTTTAGCAATCAGATCCGGTTCGCGGAACTCTGTCTTATTAACGCCGTTTGGTATATATATGGTCTCTCTGTGATATGTATCCAAAAAATACTGCTGAACATTAGCAGACAAAACTATTACTTCATCAGCATATTTTGCTGCAATAAGCTCTCCAAATTTAAGAAATTTAGTAGCAAAGCCTCCCCATTTGGATCGCTGCCAGTCAAGACCATGAATGGTCGCAATTGTTCGTATTCCGAAAAAATGCGGAATAATCAGCATGGCACAGGGTCCTTCGGCATGAAAATGAATAACATCGTATTTGCCAAATAACGCCAAAATAGTAGCAATAAAGGAATATACAACAGCGTTAAGTGCTTTGACATCAGGCGTAGGCACCTGAACTATACGTATTCCTTTATATTCCCTGAGCTTATGCGCATCCTTATCAGCATTTTTATCTGCGACATTTCTCCCTTTTCTGTTGTATGCCGTAACAGAGTGCCCCATCTGAACCAGGCGAGTTGATAGTTCTTCAACGACTATCTCTACTCCCCCTTCCCTCGACGGTATTCTCTTGTGCCCGATCATAGCAATCTTCATGTTAACGTTTACCCGAATATTTTAATAGGAATTATTGTATTTAAATAATTCCACCACTGTTTTAATGATTATTTTTATATCAAGCCAAATGCTCCATTTGTCTATGTAATCTGTATCAAGCTCCACAACCTTATTAAAATCAGTAACGCTGCTTCTTCCACTGACCTGCCACATTCCTGTGATTCCGGGCTTAATGCTTATTCTTCTCCAGTCATGCATGGAATATAGCTCAACTTCCCTGATGGTCGGGGGTCTTGTTCCAACCACGCTCATTGATCCAAAAAGCACATTGAAAAACTGCGGTAATTCATCAATACTGGTCTTTCTGATAAACTTACCGACTCTGGTAACCCTGGGATCTTCCTTCATTTTGAACATCATTCCGTCTTTTACATCATTATACTTTGCAAGTTCAGGAATCATTGACTCCGCATCCACCCGCATACTTCTAAACTTCCATATAAGAAAATGGCGTCCGTTTTTGCCAATCCTCACCTGTCTGAAAAACACCGGCCCCGGAGAATCTATTTTGATGGCAATGGCAGTAATAAGCATTATCGGTGACGTAATTATAATTACTAAAATGGAAAAGATTATATCAAACCATCTCTTAAATATTTCCGCATATCTGTTCATCGTCACAGTATGGTATGTAAGAATCGGATATGTTCCTATACTGCTAACAAAAGAAAATGCCTTACGTCGTCTAAAGGTATCTACAATAATGCGACAGGTAACGCCCATTTCAATGCAGATATCAACATACTGCTGCAACTGCTTTATATCCATATCACGCTTTTGCAGAATATACACCTCATCAATGTTATACTTGCGAATAATGGACTCCAAATCCTTTAGTTTTCCTATATATTCGATTGATTTATCATCATCATCAAAGCTTATATAGCCTATTTCATTTATCTGAACCGTGGTCTTCTCAAGGAAATATCTGAATTTATTATAGGAATCCTTGCTACCCACATATAGTGCTCTCGGAATGTGTCTTCGCATAATAAAGCGATCCACAATTCCTCTAAAAAACATGATTTCAATAATAATCATGACATATGTGATGATAGGAAGTGTCACCACCATCTTATTTTCGATATATAAATCAAAGGAATGATAAAGTAATCCGTACGCACATATTAGCGAAATTATGTACGCCAGACTCTCACGCCTTAGTATTCTATCCGGATAAAAAAACAATGTGGTATTGTAGACATTAAGCGATCTGTTGAATAAAATGAAAACCAATACTGAAACCAGATAAACCGGAATCAGCACTTTAAGGTCTCTATTATGAAATCCATCTTTTCCAAACATTGTATATGTTATAAAGAGAGCCACAGCAATTGAGCCTATATCCAAAAGAATATGAATAATGTCAAATGATGCTCCTGAATTTGATCGATTCATCTCACCAACAACTCCACAAAATATATACGAATAAAATACAAGCAGTCTTTTTTATAGTATGCAAAACTCTAAAAAACAATTAAAAACCAATAATACCATAATTATATAACCTTTGAAACTAAAAATCATTATTGGTCAGTCATTTTCGAAAATAATAATAATTATAATTTCAATATCAAATAAACATATTGTATACATTTATTAAAAAAGCAACTTGTTCTCTTTATTATAGAGAAACAAGCTGCTTTATTAAAACTCATCTTATTTAATCTGACCTTCAAGTGCTACAGAAACTTCTGCAATAGCATCCGGTATTCCTGCAGGATTCTTACCGCCTGCCTGAGCCATGTTGGGACGACCACCGCCGCCACCACCGACCTTACCGGCAATAGCCTTTACAAGGTTTCCTGCATGTGCACCTGCAGCAATAGCTGCATCAGTTGCCATAGCCATAAGGTTTACCTTGCCGTTGTTTTCAGAAACAAGAACAACTACACCTTCGCCAAGCTTAGCCTTGAGCTGATCTCCTAAATCTCTAAGGCCGTTCATATCAACACCCTTTACACTCTGAGCAATAAGCTTAACACCCTTGACTTCAATGACATTATCCATAACATCACCAAGAGCAGCCTGAGCTTCCTTACTCTTAAGAGACTCATTCTCGCTTCTAAGGGCCTTGAGCTCATCCTGAAGCTTCTTTATCTGAGCATTAAGATCTGCAGGTGTTGTCTTAAGTGCTTTAGCTGCTTCGCCAAGATTAGATTCTACATTCTTGTAGTATGCTCTTGCATTATTACCTGTAAGAGCTTCAATACGACGAACACCGGCTGCAACACCGCTCTCTGAAAGGATCTTGAAAAGTCCGATATGGCTGGTGTTGGCTACATGAGTACCACCGCAAAGCTCGATTGAGAAGTCACCCATGTTTACAACTCTTACAGTCTCGCCGTATTTCTCGCCAAACAGAGCCATAGCTCCAGTCTTCTTAGCTTCTTCAATAGACATTTCCTTGGTTACTACAGGAAGCGCCTCTAAAATCTTAGCATTAACAATCTCTTCAACCTTCTGAATCTCTTCAGCAGTCATAGCCTGATGATAGCTAAAGTCAAATCTGGTCTTATCAGGATCCTGATATGAACCTGCCTGCTCTACTCCGTCACCAAGAACCTCCTGAAGTGCTTTCTGAAGAAGGTGTGTTGCTGAATGGTTTCTGCAGGTCTTTGCTCTGTTCTCGGTATCAACCTTAAGTGATACCTTATCAGAGGTCTTGAAGCTTCCGCTTACAACCTTACCAACGTGGGCTGTTCTGCCACCGGCAACCTTAATTGCCTCGGAAACAACGAACTTCGCTCCGTCAGAACCGATGATTTCACCGATATCACCTACCTGACCACCCATTGTGCCATAAAATGTAGTCTTATCAGTAATGATAGTACCCTGCTGACCCTCTGAAAGTTCATCAGTAAGAGCCTCGGCACCTGCCATAGCTACTACTGCGCCTTCACAATCAAGAGCTTCATATCCAAGGAACTCTGTATTTACAGACTCATCAAGACTGTCGAATACACCTGCACCTGTAGTGAGATTAGCTGAGAAGTTCTGGTTCTCCCTTGCCTTCTGCTTCTGCTCTTCCATAGAAGCCTTGAAGCCATCCTCATCAACGCCAAAACCTTCCTCCTGTGCAAGCTCAACAGTAAGCTCTACAGGGAATCCGAATGTATCATAAAGGAAGAAAGCATCCTTTCCTTCGATTTCCTTTTTACCCTCAGAAGAGGTCTTATCAAGAATCTTCTTGAACTCCTTCATACCATTCTCAAGAGTTGACTCAAATCTTGTGATTTCCCTCTCAAGCTCTGTAAGAACGAACTTCTGGTTCTTGTTAAGATGCTCATAGCTCTCTTTATACTCGTCAATATAAAGCTTAGCTACGCCAAGGATCTGGTCTTTGTTAAGTCCAAGAGTTCTTGCGTGTCTTACAGCACGACGAATAAGTCTTCTAAGAATATAGCCTGCACCTGTGTTTGAAGGAAGAAGCTTTGCCTCATCTCCGATCAGCATTACAGAAGTACGGGTATGATCTGCAAGAATTCTCATGGATCTTGTAGTCTTCTCATCAGCTTCGTACTTAATGCCGCTCTCCTTCTCAATATATGCGATTACAGGAGCGTGAAGATCAATCTTATAAACATCATCAACGCCGTTAAGGAAAGCAAGAATACGCTCAAGTCCCCAACCTGTATCTACATTCTTCTGTGAAAGAGGTGTAAGGTGACCGTCATGATGCTTCTCATACTGCATGAAAACATCATTACCGATCTCTGTATATTTGCCGCAGTGGCATCCGGGGCCGCAATCAGGGCCGCAATCCGGAACATCCTTTACATAGAACATCTCACTGTCAGGACCACAGGGACCATATTCAAGTCCCCACCAGTTATCCTCGGCAGGAAGATAGAAAATATTCTCAGGCTTAAAACCTGACTCAATACGATATTTAGCGCCCTCTTCATCTCTGGGTGCATTCTCATCACCTGCAAAAACTGTAGCTGCGAGGTGATCGGCATCGAATCCGAAAAGCTCAGTCAAAAGTTCAAAGCTCCACTGGCAACGCTCTTTCTTGAAATAGTCGCCAAGAGACCAGCTTCCCATCATTTCAAAGAAAGTACCGTGGCTCTTATCACCTACTGAATCGATATCATTGGTACGAACACATCCCTGAACATTGCAAAGTCTTGTTCCCATAGGATGCTTCTTACCAAGAAGATAAGGCATAAGAGGCTGCATGCCTGCGACGTTGAACATAACACCTGTTGATCCGTCAGATACCAGTGAAACAGCGCCGCAATCCACATGTCCACGATCTATATAGAACTGCTTCCATGCTTTACGCAGTTCATTAGCTGTAAATTGTTTCATTTTAATACTCCTTTATAACCCTCATCCGCCCTTCGGGCACCTTCTCCCTTAAAAGGTAGAAGGCAGGGATTTAAAATCTTTCACAATTAGAAGTCAAACTTATCTGAGAAGAATGCCTCAAGCTCGTCGATAGCGATACGCTCCTGCTCCATACTGTCACGGAAACGTACTGTTACCTTGTTATCTGTCTCTGAATCAAAGTCATAGGTAATGCAGAAAGGAGTACCAATCTCATCCTGTCTGCGATAACGCTTACCAATGTTTCCTCTGTCATCGAATTCACAGTTATACTTCTTTGAAAGCATTGCGTAAATCTTTTCTGCGCCTTCATTAAGCTTCTTTGAAAGAGGAAGGATACCGATCTTAACAGGTGCAATTGCAGGATGGAAACGAAGAACTGTTCTCATATCGGGAGCCTCTTCTGTTCCAAGGTTCTCCTCGTCATAAGCCTCGCAAAGGAATGCAAGAGTTACACGGTCTGCACCAAGTGAAGGTTCAACAACATAAGGAATGTACTTCTCCTTGCTCTCATCATCAAAGTATTCCATAGGCTCACCGGATGTCTCCTGGTGTCTTGTAAGGTCATAGTCTGTTCTGGAAGCAATACCCCAGAGCTCGCCCCAATCTGTGAAGGGGAATGCATACTCGATATCTGTTGTATGATCACTGTAGAATGAAAGCTCTTCCGGATCATGGTCACGAAGTCTAAGGTTCTCTTCCTTAATACCAAGTGAAAGAAGCCACTCATAGCAGGTCTTTCTCCAGTACTCGAACCACTCTGTCTGTGTGCCGGGCTTGCAGAAGAACTCAAGCTCCATCTGCTCAAACTCTCTTGTTCGGAATGTGAAGTTACCTGGTGTAATCTCGTTACGGAAGCTCTTACCAATCTGGCAGATACCGAAAGGAATTTTCTTACGTGATGTACGCTGTACATTCTTGAAGTTTACGAAGATACCCTGAGCTGTCTCGGGACGAAGATATACTGTGTCCTTAGCATCCTCTGTAACACCCTGGAATGTCTTGAACATAAGGTTGAACTCTCTGATGCTTGTGAAATCGTGCTTACCGCATGACGGGCAGGGAACGTTGTGTTCCTTGATGAAGTTCTCCATCTCTTCGTGGGACCAGCCATCAACTGATGTCTCAAGTGTAATTCCGTTTTCTGAAGCAAAATCCTCGATGATCTTGTCTGCTCTGAATCTCTCATGACACTCTTTGCAGTCCATAAGAGGATCTGAAAAGCCGCCAAGGTGTCCTGATGCAACCCATGTCTGAGGGTTCATAAGAATTGCACAGTCAACACCTACGTTGTAGGGATTCTCCTGTACAAACTTCTGCCACCAGGCCTTCTTTACATTGTTCTTGAATTCAACACCAAGGTTTCCGTAATCCCATGTATTGGCAAGACCGCCATAGATCTCACTTCCGGGATAGATGAAGCCTCTGCCCTTGGCAAGGGCAACTATTTTGTCCATTGTCTTTTCATTTGCTTTCATAGATACTCCTCTTTCTGAGCAATACGCTCACATATTTTAATTAAGAGCATTATGCTCATTTATTACTTATTAAGAACGATACAGCTAAGACTACCATCTTCCGTTCCGGAAAGATCCGCAAGCTGCTTGTCCATAAGGCTTACGCCCTTTGTCATATACTGAACCTTATATGGAACAGCCACAACATATTTACTGTCGGTAATAACAACATGCTCATCGGAAAGCGCTGCTGCTTTCTCTGAATCGATTGGATTGCCATCCTTGTCTACAAGTGAATTCACATTGATCCGACCTGAAAGAATAGCCTCTGAAACGGTAATATATGAGAAGGTCTCGCTATTGAAAACGGCATAATCTCTTGAATTCGCAAAATCAATCACCATCTTCACCTTACCGTTATCACTCTCTAATGACTTAAGCTCTGCAGCCCCTTCTCCGTTAGAAACAACGAATGCGTTGACCTCGTTCTCAACCATGCTTTTAAGCTCATTCACATCGTAGTAGCTCTCGGTGAAATCCTCGATAACCGTGCTTTCCACCGTTCCATCTTTATTGACTAAGATAGATGACTTATCAAGCTTCGATACATCCGCACCTTTCCCGCAGCCTGCAAAAACAAAAGCTGCAGTCATAATAACAGATGTAACAACTGCTTTCCTTAAAACTTTATTACTCACTAAAACACCCTCTTAATATAAGTAACTATTTGGTCTGCGCATAAATACGCGCACACTTACATGATTATATACCGCCTTTTTACGTTTTTCAAATCAGATCTCATAGATTCCCTTAAACTTTTCTTCTATATAATTAAGGAAATCGTCGGCGGTAAAGTCTCTTCCCGTAATATCCTTTATCCATTCAGACGGAGCCAGGTGATTAGCCTTCACAAATACATTTTCCTTCATCCAATTGTTGATCGTCGCAAAATCGCCTTTCTCAACACAGCCGTCTATATCAATCTCATTTTTCATGCGATTGTAATACATTGCATTGTACATATTTCCAAGAGCATATGTAGGGAAATATCCAAATCCAAAAGTCCAGTGTACATCCTGAAGGACACCCTCTCTGTCTGTTTCAGGAGAAATGCCAAGGTACTCCTCATATTTTTCTTTCCATCTTCTTGGTACATCATCAATGGAAAGCTTGCCTTCAAAAATTTCCTTCTCTATCTCATATCTGATTATTATATGGAAGGTATAGGTGAACTCATCTGACTCTGTTCTTATAAGTGACGGGCAAACCACATTGAGCGCTTCATAAAGCTCTTCCTCTGAAACTCCCTCCATGACATTAGGGAAAATCTCACATACCTTAGGGTATATCAGCTTAACAAAAGCTCTGGATCTTCCAAGTCTGTTCTCATAGAATCTGGAAACTGATTCATGCATTCCAAGAGTCTTGTTATCGTTGATGAAATGCTCATAATCATCCTCTGGCTGAAGCATCTCAAAAAGTGCATGACCTCCCTCATGGATTATAGAGTACATACTTGCTGAGAAATCAAGTGGATAATAATGAGTTGTAATTCTGGTGTCATTTTTGCCGATCCAGTTGGTAAAGGGGTGTTCTGATGTGCTATAAGCACTTCTTGACCTGTCAAAGTTAAGGATTCCCAGCAGAGCTTCTGTCATGCGCCTTTGCTGCTCCTCAGTAACCTCGATATGCATAAAGTCTGTTCTTATCTTCTTGGGACTCTCCATAATCTTCTTAAGAAGAGGAATAAGTCTCTCTTTACATTCATCAAAGCACTCGTCCAGTATCTTTGATGTAATGCCTATTTCATAATCATCAAGAAGAGCATCATAGATAATTCCGCTCTCAGGCTTTTCATCCCTGAGCTCCACCATCTCTGTATTGATATCTTTTACCTTCTGCAAAGAATCCCTGAACATAGAAAAATCAGAATTCTGTCTTGCACCGGTCCAGTCTACAAAAGCCTTGTTATAAATTAGTGAATATTCCATATTCTTTTCAGGTGAAATATTCTTGGTCTTTGCATAGGATCTGTGCTGACTCTCTACGCATACTCTGTCAGGCTCAGAAAGCTCATCCCTGTGCTCATAGAGATATTCAGCATTTTCAATAAACTCAGGTGCTTTCATAAGCTTAAATGCCTGATTTCCAAGGAACGCGCTTACTTCTCCCTCATCCTGCATTCCCTTAGCAGGGCAGATTGTCTCCTGGTCAAAAGAAATCAATCTTGTTGCATGGGCATAGATTTCTGCCTCTTTAAGTACGTCCCTAAAAGCCTGTAATTTTTCTTCCAAAACCTTATCCATGTCTACCTCCATATCTTCCTTTATTTATTCCATGTCTTTTTCAATCATTCTAATCATCTCAAGACTGTTTAATTTTCTGTCAATCGAGCTTTTTCTGTAAACATCGCAGATATGATCAAGTTCTGTCAGAACATCTCTGCTGACCTTAAAGGTAAAAAGCTTCTCTATAGGTGTATTCCAGATAAATTCAAGTGTATATGTTGTTGATGCTTCGTAGCTTCGATCCCTTGGCACTCCGGGAAATTCCCCTTCAAGCATAAGAGTTTTTATCTCAAAAATAAATCGTACAAGCCTGTTATCTATAGAATCTTTTTCAAGAGCCCTGAATGACATGTATAAAAGCTTCAGAATATCTTTTTCGTCATTGTTCTCTCTTGTGTAGTAGTCTGCTATCTCCGCAAAATACGTGGCATAAATGGAGCAGTCAAAATCTTTCCTGAAGCCCTCAAAAAAATTCTTTATCTCAGCATCCCTGACAGTGTATGAATTTCTTCCAACAAAAATCTTAAAGCTTCCAAAACAAAAAGGCTCGACGACACCTGATAGCTGATTCCCCGGTCGTCTTGCCCCTTTTGCAAAAGCCGTAATCTTACCTTGTTCGGATGTAAGGATTGTCACAAGGAAATCATTCTCCCCAACAGGAGCTCTCTTTATTATCATTCCGTTTACAGTGGATAATTCTGTCATTACCTTGCTAAAGCCTCATCCTCCGGTAGTTAATCACTTTGGATTATTATATCCAAAATTTTTCATCTGAAGTGAGTCATTACGCCAGTCACGTCTAACCTTTACGAAAAGCTGCAGATTGACCCTGCAGCCAACCATTTTTTCGATATCTTCTCTGGCCTGACTACCTATTTTTTTAAGCATTGAACCGCCCTTACCTATGACGATTCCCTTATGTGAATCTCTCTCACAGATAATTGAAGCTTCAATATCCATAATGTTATCCGCAGCATCTACGTTTGCTGCATCCTCTGCTCCACCTGCAAGTGCTGCAAGCATAGCATCCAGATCCGGCGTACCGTCAGCATTTGAAACAGCTATAGTATTTGAAGCTCCGCCGTTTGCTGATTTCTTTGGCGGATGAACATGCTTTGATTTTTTCTTTTTAGTTACAGCTGCAGCCTTACGTGTCTTCATGGTCTCAACTGTTACAGCAATACCGTGAGGCACTTCGTCAGTTAAAAGCCTGAGTGCCTTCTCGCGGATAATTTCCGCAACAATCTCCCTTTCTGACTGATTTGTAAGAACCTCATCATCATAAAAAGGGTCACCGTAAGGAAGTCTGTCAAAAATGATCTGCATCAGATCATCTAAATTCTCACTCTTAAGTGCAGACACAGTGACTATGTCTGCATATTCCATTTCCTTTTTATAGGCATCAATAAACGTCTGGAGATCAGCAGCATCAACGGTATCAATCTTGTTTATTACAAGAATCACCTGCTTGCCGCATTCGCGGAGCTGATCAATAATCATGTGCTCTCCCTGACCGATAAAGGTTGAGGGTTCAACAAGCCAAAGAATAAGATCAACCTCTTCCATGGTCTTGGTGGCAACCTTAACCATATATTCACCCAGCTTGTTTTTAGACTCATGTATACCGGGAGTATCAAGGAACACAATCTGGCCCCTCTCATCGGTATAAACAGTCAGAATCTGGCCTCTTGTGGTCTGAGGCTTATGAGAAGTTATCGCTATCTTCTGACCGATTAAATGATTCATAAGTGTGGATTTACCCACATTTGGTCTGCCGATAAGAGTCACATATCCGCACCTTAAAGCTGCATTTTGATTATTCTGATTTTCCTGCATAAATAAGCTGCTCCACTTTTCCAAACAAATCTTTATTTTCTTCGAGCTTGTTGCCATCACCTACAACACAGATGCAGTCATCCTCCATGAAAGCATCAACGTAGGCTGCAAGACTTCTTATCTTTTCCTGATCTGTTGCAATAAGATCATCTCTGTCCTTCTGAATATCCTTCATATCAGCGTGGCAAAGGTAGGCTGTAAGGCCATATGCTCCCTTTGTTGCTGGAGTCTTGGGTGTATCAAGCTCGCTGATGGCACCAATGATGAACTGGGTAATTGTTCTCTCATCTGCTTCGAAATTCCTAAGATACTCAGATGCCTGCTCGAACACCTCTACACTTCTCTTAAGGTGTGGATCTCTGTAGGTTGCAAAATATGAATCACCATTCTTTGCAAAACCGCTCATACAACCGTATGCACCGCCCAATACTCTGATATTCTTCCAAAGATAATCATATGCAAACATCACCTTAAGCACTCGAAGTGACCCATCATACTTAAGTCCCTTTGACACATAATTGCCGGCTCTGCATACATACTGAATCTGTCCTGCTGTCTGGAAGCCCTCATTGAGCTTATTGGGAACTATAGTAAAGCCGCTTCCGTCAAATTCCTCAGTGTGAAGTCCTGCGGCAAATCCCTCTACTCTGGAAGCTGCTCCATCATATTCTTTCTCAGACGCAGTATAATCCACCATCAGATTTTCCGCTCTAAAGATGATTGTGGAAAGCTCCTTCATATATCCGATAATCTCATCAGCTGCCTTTTCATCAGATGCGAATTTCTCACGAATCTCCTCCATCATGCGATATCCGCCGATTCCGGAGGTCATATCTGAAAGCTTGGCCGCACTTGAAACATAGGACATTGCTCTCAGCGCAGCACTGTGATGTCCTGCTGCTGCAAGCTCTGATCGAAGTCTTGAGCAGTTCTCATCCAATATCTCAATAAGACGCTTTTTATCATCAAACTTTGTACGCATAAGAATCTCGGAAACGAGTCCAAATGCATGATCAAGCTGAGGATAAAGTGCTTTCACTGTGATTTCAAAGGTTGTCTTAAATTTGCTGACATCCCTTGCATCAGTATACGTACTTATAGATCCACTAATTCCGCCGGTCTGAAGATTTATCTCGTTATACAGATCACTGTAGGAATAATTCTCAGTATCCATAAGTCCAAGAAGAAGCTTTAAAAGCGGTGTGTAAGGAAGAAGTCTGTCCGGTACCTTGGTCATATCGAAAACAAAGTTCAGGTATCCTATTCCGTTTGTAAATACATTGTGGAATAGAAGCTTCTGCTTTCCGACAAATCTTTCCTCATATATAAACGCATCTGCTTCCTTTTTCATATCTTCTCTTGTAAGAAGCGGAATCTTGGCAAGATCTTCAGGGCTATCCGGTTCCTCCTGATAAGCCTTAAGCTCAGCGGTATTCTTAACAATAGCCTGAATCTCTTCTTTGCTTAAGGTCTCTTTATATGCCTTGAGTTTTTCCTTAAGCTGCTCCTCCTTCTCCTCTGTAAGTCCCTGTCTGGGATTTGCAACAAGAGTCGTACAATGATTATTATCAAGAAGATACTCCTGTATTAGCTTTTCAAAATACCCTGTCTCTACTTCTTTTTTAAGCTCGGCAAAGGTATCATTGGCCTCGATATTGATCCAGGGCTTCATGTCGTCATAAAGCCAGCTGTCCAGTACCTGCAGCCCGTAAAGAAGTCCCTTGGGGAATCTTCCAAAGTCAGCCTCTCTGTATTTGAACTCATCTGCATTGATACCCGCAAGCAGAGCCTTTTTATCTATTCCGTTCTTAACCTGTTCTCTAAGAACATCCTCAATGGTCTTAAGGAATTCATCCCTCTGTTCGGGATTTGCATTTTTTGCAACTATGGAGAAAACCGGCTGTCTTACACCATTATCGTATTCGCTTAAAATCTCACTACCAATACCCTTGTCAGTCAGTGCCTGCTTTATGGGAGCTCCGGGTGCAGAACAAAGTGCATAATCAAGAACGTCAAAAGCAATATAAAGCTTAGGATCAAGGCTGCTTCCCACTACATAATTAAGGGTGAGATATGTGTTGTCCTTAGTAGACTCATCCTTCATGATAGGAAACTGACTCTCAAGATATTTTCTGCCCTCAAAACTCTTTTGAAGCTCTATTTCGGAATCCACCTTAATCGCATCAAAAGCGCAAAGATAGTTCTTATCGATATAATCAAGCTTTTCTGCCATATCCATGTCACCATAGAGATAGATATAGCTGTTCGAAGGATGATAATACTTCCTGTGGAAATCAAGATAGTCATCATATTTAAGCTCATATATCTCATCAGGATCTCCGCCGGACTCTATGCCATAGGTGGTATCAGGGAAAAGTGACTTTCTGATATCTCTGGCAACAACCTCATCAGCAGATGAAAAGGCCCCCTTCATCTCGTTATAAACAACACCGTTGATGGTGAGGTCATCATCCTCATTTTCCATCTCGTAGTGCCAGCCTTCCTGCTCAAATATCTTTTTTGTCTGATAAATATTTGGATAAAAAACAGCATCAAGATAAACATGCATCAGATTCTGGAAATCAGTATCATTGCAGCTTGCCACGGGATAAACAGTCTTATCCGGATATGTCATGGCATTTAAAAATGTATTGAGTGAGCCCTTTACAAGCTCAACAAAAGGATCCTTTATAGGAAATTCACGGGAACCGCAAAGGACCGTGTGCTCAATTATATGCGCTACACCTGTGGAATCCTTTGGCGGAGTTCTGAATCCTATATAAAAAACCTTGTTATTATCATCATTTGAAAGGAGAGCTAATCTGGCACCGGCCTTTTTGTGTCTTACAATATAGCTCTCGGAATTAAGATCATCAATTCTTCTTTTCTCTAATACCTCGTATGCGGCAAGGTCTTCAATTCTCATTCGTGTTCCTCATTTTCTAAATCTTAGGTGGAAATATTAAATATCAAAATCATCATCGGGATCGATGGTGATGTCAAAGTCATCTTTTTTTATCTTCTCTTCAGGCTTACCTACAGAGAGAATTCCGATGTTTTCTGTTTCAGGTCGGTTCATATTGAAGTGAGGAACAAGATTTTCCTCATCCTCTTCACCTGTCGGAAGTACCATTCCCTCCGGCACGAAACGTGGCTTATTATCCTCAGGTGCATCTTCAGTGATCTTGTTTTCTACCGGCATAACAACCTCTCTGCTTTCCTTGTCCTCAGCCTCTTTTTCGGCATCCTCAGTCTCTGTTACGTCATCAACTGCCTTTACATCTTCCTGGGTATTTACATCTTCCTGGGTCTTTACATCTGATGCTTCAACAACGTCTTCTTTCGTTATTACTTCAGCCACCACTTCTTTCTCTTTGTATGCAAAGCATGATACAGCACAGCCTGTAAGAATAGCCAGCATCAGGAAAAGATACATATCATAGTTGATAACGGTTCTTCCGCAAACTACTGACAACACACAGGAAAGCACTGTGAATAACAGCCATGGAACTATTCTCTCGTTTCTTTTTGAGAATATAAAGCTAAATATAACTGCAATGGCACCTCCAAGCATTCCAAGAGAAATCACGAGATTCCACCAGGATGCACTAACCGAAGCAAACCATGCGCTTTTATTTATTCCATAAAATCTGTTTGCATATTCAAAGAAGCTTACGTAAAAAGGTCTCATGCCTCCAAGGAAGTAAACCGAACATCCAAAGGCTAATAACCCTGCAACTATGAATACAATAAAATCGATAAACGCTGCTCTGAATGAAAAAGCCTCATCATCACTAAAAAGTGCTGCAATCATGAAAACAATTACTGTTATTGCTGCTATGTCGATATAAACCGCAAAGCCGGTAAGTGCACCTATTATGATTCCCAAAATCACATGGCCGGGTTTAATTCTATCTGTTCCGCTTATACCTTTTGCATAAAGCACAACAAGCATAAGGACAAGCATTAAACAAGCAAAAAACAGATTCCCGGCATAAACATGCTTTATTGAAAAGCCAAACAGCGGTATTGCAACTGTTGCAATGCTTCCGGCAAGCGCTCCTAAAATGCCAATGGTGTTTCTAAGTGCAAAATAAAGTGATATGAGCATTATCATCCTAAAAACAAGCTGATAAGCAAGAACTGCCCTAAGCTCATTACCAAGAAAGCTCATCAAAAAATTAAGTCCCATGATATATAGACAGTCAATAAAACTTCCGCCTGCAGGCACTACCCTGTCCTTTGTCACAAGAGCACTCTCAAACAGCTGCATATTCCCTGTCACAGGAATAATTCCGTTGATAAATCTTATATACACAAATGCTGCGGCTACAAAGAGAATGACAGGAAGTATTATCTCCGGCACCCACTTTATTTCATCACTGACATTTTTATTTATAGCTTTTCCAATGGTAACACCCACTGCTGACACAACAAGAGCCGCTACAGCAAGAGCCAGCACTATAAGCGCCGTCACCATTCTTTTGTCATAGACAGGAAAAAGCCCTGAAATAAAGCCTGTAACTCCTGTAGCAAAGATTATTCCTACTGTATAGATTACGAAGACACAAATCCCCATCCATGTCTTTTTAAGCTTCATCTCAAGGCCTCCCCACGTCCCATTAAATTTTTATTTATTCTGCTGCACTGTCATCCCAGTTGTGATAAACAGCCTGAACATCATCATCCTCTTCAAGAATGTCAAGGATTCTCTGAATGCACTTAACGTTGTTCTCATCAGCAACCTCAACGTAGTTCTGAGGAATCATTGTGATCTCAGCAGAAGCAGAAACGATTTTCTCCTTATCAAGTGCCTCAACAACGCCCTGGAATGCTTCGGGAGTAGTAAGGATCTCGTAGCTGTCGTCTTCTTCGTTGAAATCATCAGCACCTGCGTCGAGAACAAGCATCATAAGGTCATCTGAACCCATAGAGCACTCTTCCTTATCGATGAGGATCTGACCCTTCTTATCGAACATGTAAGATACGCAGCCGGGTGTTCCTACGTTACCGTTACCCTTTGAAAAAGCAGCTCTTACGTTAGCAGCTGTACGGTTGATATTGTCTGTAAGTGTATCAACGATGATAGCTGTACCGCCGGGGCCATATCCTTCATATGTAAGTGTCTGATAGTTAACACTTCCGTCTGCACCTGCAGCCTTCTTAATACCACGCTCAATAGTATCGTTAGGCATGTTGTTTGCCTTAGCCTTTGCAATTACCTGTGCAAGCTTGAAGTTATTGGACGGATCAGGGCCGCCCTCCTTAACTGCTACTGCGATCTCACGTCCGATTACTGTGAAAATCTTACCCTTAGCAGCGTCATTTTTCTCCTTCTTATGCTTAATGTTCGCAAATTTTGAATGTCCTGACATAGTGTCCTCCTAAATAATACTAAATTGCTTTATATTCCTGATCGTCTGATTCTTCCTCGGATTCTTCATCCTTTAATCTTTTAACCAGAACGCTTTGGATCATATGATTTTTTACCGAAAGAATCTTAAAAGAATATCCGCTTATCTCAGCAGTAAAATCTTCATTCTCCTCCGGAATTCTGTCGAGCCTTGATATCAAAAGTCCGTTGACTGTTTCAAATTCCTCATCGTCAAAGGTAAGTCCGAATTTTTCTTCAAGGTCTTCAAGCGGCGTTTTGCCCTCAATTATAAACTCATCCTCATTGGATGTAGCCTCGATATACTCCTCTTCCTCGTCATACTCATCCATGATGTTACCAACGATCTCCTCGATGATATCCTCCATGGACACAAGACCCGCAGTCTGTCCGTACTCGTCGATAACGATAACCATCTGGGTCTTGGACTTCTGCATTTCATGGAAAAGTGTATCTATATTTCTGGTCTCAGGTACGTTCTTGGGTGAACGAAGAAGACCTCTTGTCTTTCTAAGCGGAGTATCATCATCAATATGCTCAGAAAGTCTCTTCATTGCATCCCTGATATGAAGGATACCAATGATGTGATCAATATTATCAAGATAAACAGGGAATCGGCTGTTGTTCATATCAAGCATGAAGTTTACAGCCTCTTTTAATGTGGTATTACCGTCAATACAAACCATAGCCTTACGATTGGTCATGATATCTCTGGCCTGCTTATCAGAATATTCAAAAATATTACTGATCATATCGGCCTCTGAATCCTGCAAAACACCCTGCTCCTGACCCTCAGATACCATTGATTTGATTTCTTCCTCGGTGACATCATTCTCATCTGCTTCCCAGTGAAAACCAAACAGTCTGAGAATCGCCATAGCCGTAAATCTTACAATTCCTGTAAAGGGACTGAGAATCTTTATGATGGCACTTATAGCGCCAACGCACACAAGAGCCCATTTTTCGGGATATCTTGCACCGAGCTTCCTTGGTATCAGCACACCTATGGTAAGCACAACATACATAAGAACAAGTACTGCAACCACATAGGATATAAGCTGCGCAGCTACTGTATTCTGAATATAACCGCCTATGAGTCCAAATGTGAAACTGCTTAACTCTCTGACATACGTAAGTCCAAAAAACATATTAACGAGAAGTGTTACCAACTGGATTGTATTGATATAGCGTCCCGGATGTTCCAGGATTTCAAGGATTTTCTCAGCATTTTTACCATCCTTCCTAATCAAGGTGGCAGAACCGTTCTCATCCTTCTCTTTATCCAGTCTGTTGATGTCTTCAGGCTTTAGATTCTCAATAGAAGCACCAAATCCGTAAAATAGCACATCTATAAGGATCATCACTACAAAAATCAGTAGAAAAGCAGTGGCAGTAGGCCCATCGTCGTCCATTAAATCTAATCTCCTTTTTATTCATGATTGCAAAATGCGTCAAGTTAAAATATAGCATTTCAGCCCTTTACAGTCAAGAAATGGGCATGAAAAAGGCCCTCCATTGGGTGGGGGGGATCTCATACCAGGCCATTCCTTGTAAATATGTATAGTCCACTCTGCTGACGCTCTCGCTTTGTTAAAAACGTAGCGGTACTAAGGTGTCAAAGGACGCCACCTAAGTACCGACGTTTTTATAAACAGCTTCGTGGACTATACATATTTCCCTGAATGGCCTTGAATCAAACCTTCTCACCTATTGGAGGGCTTTTTCATGCCCTGAATTTCTTCTTTATTTGATCGTACTGTACGTTTATTTCCTGCAGCGCGGAAGTATCACCATCCATGTTATCGGGATGATAAAGCTTAACAAGCTGCTTATACTTACGGTCGGCGGATTCTTTAGTGGTACAGCCTGCAAAGAAATTGAAGGTACCGACAGGTTCGGATTTAGGTGTGGCTCTCCGGTTATGAGATTGTTTATGACTGTTGTATGATTTGTCTTCTACGCGGTCGTCGTAGTTGTCTTCGTAATCGTCATAGTCTTCATCATAATCGTCGTACTCAGCATCTTCATCATCTTCATAGTAATCTACGTCGTACTCATCATCGTAGTCTTCGTCATCTTCGTACTCATCATCGTAGTCTTCGTCATCTTCGTACTCTTCTTCGTACTCATCATCATAGAAATCTTCCGGTCTGCGTCTGCGATCTCTGCTATCGTCATACTGCCTCTGTCCGAAAGTGTCATCCTCAAATTCTCTGCTATGACGACGAAGCCAGCTGTTGTAGTTTTTCTGGTCTATCCTATGTCCGGCGCTTGGAAAGAGCAGCTTATATCTGCCGGTAGCCATACCCATTATGCCACGTCCTGTGATAACAGAGCCAAATAAATAGATTGCTACATCCGCAAAAAGCGCAAAAATAAGGAACCTTCCGCAGAATGAAAAGGCACTTGCCGCAATCAATATAAAACCTATAGGTATAATAAGAATAAGTGCCAAAAACAGCAGCACAAAATACATCATCGTTCCGCCGTACTTAGACATCAATCCCAGATAATCCGAAGCGACTTTTACCAAAGCCGTTCTGGCAACTCCGGAACTGATTTGTACAGGAAAAGATGCCCAAAAGGCATCTCCTGCAAACAATGACACTATTAACAAAATAAGGAAAGCTGAATAGACAAGCGCTGTAACAGGAAACGCCACAAAAAACATGCGCAGCAGACGGAATATCTGGCGCATAAAGAATGAGATCATCTCAAATATATTCTTAAAAATCCAAATAAGGATTCTTGTCACAAACTCAAAAAATACCGAAATCATGCTTACATTTTAGCGTAGTTCTCACAACTCCGCTATCCCCAAAATCTTTCCGCCTCTTTCATACAGTCTGGGAACTCTGTGATTAAGATCGCAGGTAAATTCGTAGTTGAATCTTCCGCTGATGTCACCGAGTTCTTCGATAGTTATCTTCTCTGACTCTGTTTCCCCAAATTCCTTCTCACTCTCACCGATAAGAATAACCTCATCTCCCTCTTTTGCGTTTGGAATATGGGATACGTCTACCATAAACTGATCCATGCAGACGCGGCCCAAAATTCTGGCCTTCTGACCATGGATAAGAACGTAACCCTTACCACCGGAAAGACTTCTCGGATAGCCATCGCCATATCCTACAGGAATCGTGGCAATTCGCATACGCTTATCAGAAACAAAGGTTCCGCCATAGCTTACAGGGGTACCCTCCGGAATATCCTTTATATATGAAATATGAGAATACAGTGACAAAGCAGATTTTATCTGAATCTTATTCCTGCTCACTTCATCAGATGGCCACATTCCGTACATAGTTACGCCGCAGCGCACCATATCCATGTGTGCTTCAGGCATTTCAATAATGCTTGCACTGTTCGAGCAGTGCTTTATCGGAATGTGATACTCTGTCTCCTTCTCCACCAGATTTATGAAATTCTGAAATCTTTTAAGACTTTCATGAGCATTTGTCAGGTCTGCCTCATCCGCTCTGGCAAAATGAGTGAAGATACCTTCGATCTCAATCCCCTCCGTTGCCAATGCAGACTTAAAAAAAGCAAGTCCCTGCGCATCAGGTCTTACGCCTATTCTGCTCATGCCGCAATCCACAGCCACATGAACATGGAAAACCTCGCTTCCGCCCTGGCCTCTGCGCTTCTTAACCCGCTCAGCAAGCTGCTTTAACATATCATATCTGAAAACAGCAGGTCTGATATTCTCCTTAAGCATTCTGTCATATGCATAAGGAAAGGTGTAGCCAAGCACAAGAATAGGCTTACTTACACCCGCTTCTCTTAGTTCAAAGGCTTCCTCTGCTGTAGCTGTAGCGAATCCCCAGACATAGGGCTCCTTCATGAGCATCCTGGAAATCGGTACTGCACCAAAGCCATACCCGTCAGTTTTAACAACCGCGAGGATATTTGTTCCCCGCGGCATTGCATTGTACATATTCTCAACATTTGAATGGATAGCATCCAGATTGATCTTAGCGTAAACTCTTGAATATTCTTCCAACATTGTTACTTCAAAACCTCTGTCTTATCAGCAAAAATATCCTGCAGTGCTTCTGAAATATCCCTTGCAGTCATGGCACATTTACCATGCCTTTCCGCTGCGATATCTCCTGCTCTGCCGTGAAGAAAGCACCCGATGACCGAAGCCTCAAATATATCTTCATAGTCCTGACAGCAAAGCGCACCTAAAAGTCCCGCAAGTACATCACCGCTGCCGGCAGTTGCCATTCCGTCATTTCCGCTGATATTTATATATTTTCTTTCTCCGTCAGTTATTACACTTCTGGCGTCCTTACATATGATACTCGCATCAAAATCTTTTGCAAGTGCAGAAGGTAACGTCAAAATATTCTCTCTGCATTTTTTCAGGCTCTCACCTGCAAGTCTGGAAAACTCAGCAAGATGAGGTGTAAGAACCTTATCCCCGTGATACAGCTTAAACTTATCGCGTATTTCCTTATCATTTGCCAGTATACTAATCGCATCAGCATCAAAAATCAGCTTTTTATCGGGGCATTTAAGCACTGTCCGAAGCAAAGCTTTTCCTATCTCACCGGTTCCGATTCCGGGGCCGCATACTACCGCATCCGCCCAATCTATGGCGCCTGACAGCATTTCCTGAATTTTAGATAAAATATCCTGATCGTCCTCATCATAAACATCTGACATAGCTTCAGGTATCAAAGTCTGCACAGCGCTGAGATTTGCTTTTTCAGTAAAAATACGAACCATTCCGGCTCCGCTTTTTAGCGCACTTTCGGCAGCCATAATGCAGGCTCCGCTTACGCGTCTGCTTCCGGCCACAATAAGCACCTTACCAAAGGTTCCTTTATTTCCTGAAGGTGACCTCTTAGGAATCAGTTCACTCACTGAGGCATTTCTGTCTATATATTTATATGCGGGAAAATCAGCCAAAAAGCCATCCTCAGTAATTCCAACTTCAAAAAGCCTTAGCTCGCCCACATATTCATTACCGGGGAAAAGAAGCTGTCCCAGCTTCACAAAGCCAAAGGTAACAGTCATATCGGCCTTTACGCAACAACCACATATCTGACCGTTATCAGAATTAATTCCCGTAGGAATGTCGGCAGCGATAACATAAGGTCTCTTTTCAGACTCTGCACATGCTTCATCTATCAGCATGACAGCCTTTTCAAATTCGCCGCCAAGAGTTCTGCTGCAGCCTGTTCCAAGCATGGCATCTATTATGACATCACACCTTTTTATGATCCATGCCGGATTATCCTCCTTATCAAAATAATAAGCAGGTACTCCGTATTTTTTTGCAATATTTATCTGTCTTTTTAAGGCATCGCTTTTTCTGCCCTTTTTGTGCCCTACGTAAAGAAGTGCCACATCAATCCCGGCCTGAAACAGAAGTCTTGCAGCAGCAACACCGTCGCCGCCATTATTTCCGGTACCTGCAAAAACAACTACGCTTCCGCCCTTTGGGCACTTCTCCTTTGCTGCCTCAAATAAAGAAAGAGCCGCACGTTCCATCAGGACATCCTGCAGAACGCCGAAATGCTCAATCGTTGTCTCATCACACCTTCGCATTTCCGCGGCATTTACAGCATATTTAGATTTCTTTTCAATTGTCTGTGTATTTTTCATCTTCTATGACTATTCCATTCTCAACTCTCATCCCCTCTTTAGGTATAACGGGATGACGTCTCTCGGGATCATATTTAAGATCAAAGAGGTCGATAACTTCCGGTCCGAAAATATCATGCATGTAGGAGTAAACATTGAAATTCTCAATCTCCCTTTCCTGCATGCGTACTATATTTTTCTTAAGCTGCACCCTGACCTTTGATACCCACTCATCTATGGCCTGAATCTCAGCCGTATTGGCATCCATTCTTCCATAAAAAACGTTCATGGTCTCAATCATCAGGTCCACATCTGTTCTGTAAATTTCTCTGGGAAGTCCCAGCATATCATCCTCACACTCTTCTATCTTCTCATTACTTTCCCTGATAAGTCTGGTGTGATCATCTATCTGAGCTTCTATTTTTTTCCTCTGCTTAGGATTCTTGTCAGCATCATCTCTTAACGTGACTATCTCGCTAAGAAGCCTCTTTTTAAGACGCTTAATATCCTTGATCTTTTCCCTGGTCTTCTCCTGCTTGTCCACAAGTTTATTAAGCTCAGCCTCAAGTTTTTTTATTTTATCAGTCTTGGGGCTCAGTATAAAAAGCTTTTGCCACCTCTCATCCTTGGACAATATTGGTATATCCTTGCCGATGAGGGCTTCAGAATAAATATTTGCATCTTTAGCCATAAGAATTCCCCCGTCATAAGGAAAACGGTTACTTTCTGGTCTTTACCTGACTCTTCTCATATCTGTCAATTCCATAGGAAAGCTTCATAAGCGAATCAGACAGATGAACATTCTCAACCTGTACATTCTCAGGAACATCAAGATCTACGTGCGCAAAATTCCAGATTGCTTTTATGCCGCAATTAACAAGCCGTTCTGCCATCTTAACGGCCTGGTCCTTTGGAATTGCCAGCACTGCAATCTCAATCTTATTATCTCTTACAAACTGCTCCATCTCTTCGATAGGACGTATTTCAATATTTCTTATTTTCTTTCCATATAGCTCGGGATTAAGGTCAAATGCTCCTTTGAAAATAAATCCTCTGTTGAAGAAATTATTGTAACCTGAAAGCGCCTGTCCTAAGTGGCCCGCGCCGATAATGATAAGAGTATGTTCTCTTCCGAGACCTAAGATCTTACCGATCTCATCATAAAGATATTCGACATTATACCCATATCCCTGTTGCCCAAAACCTCCGAAATTATTAAAGTCCTGCCTTATTTGTGAGGCTGTTACTTTCATCAGATCACTGAGATCCTGAGAGGAAATTCTCTCTATTCCCTGCTCTTTAAGTTCTCCCAAATATCTGAAGTAGCGCGGCAGTCTGCCGATAACTGCCTGCGAGATTTCTTTCTCCGCCATACTTCCTCCGTTGTCATTATAGGTATTTAGTTCTATATAGATTATACTATCTGTTAAAAATTAGTCAATCTGTAGCCTTCCCTTTCAAAAACTTTCAAAAATACTGAATTTTTCTTTCAAAAACAGGCATATTTCGGTTTTCTTTAAGAGCAAGTTTATAATATTTTAATGAATATATTTTATAATTCTAATGTCTGTAAATGGGTATTCTTGCAGATATTGAGGTAAAAAGATATGGGAATGTCAATTGGCGGAATAAGTGGATATAGTATGTATCAGACACAGCCACTGAATTATGCTCTTTCCAATCAGGCACCGGTCTCCGATGTTTATGATGAGCATAAGGCTGTAGGAAACATATCTACAGTTGCTCCTGTGGTTTATCCTAACGCACAGGAAGTAAAGGTTGGCGAGGTTGCCAGCACAGATGGTCAGGAAGCGACCCAGAGAGTCAGCCAGCAGTTCAACAACATTGCATCCAAATATAATGGTATGACAGTTGGCTATGGCAGAGATATGGGTGGTTATTCCTATAGCCAGGTCGGTAGTTCATTTGATGCATTTGCCTGAATTTCGTACATTATAAAGAAAAAAGGAGCATTCGTAAGACTTATCAAAGTCCTATGAATGCTCTTTTAGTTTTACTTAACTTATTACTGCGCCTGACTTCGAAGCAAAATTCTAATTTTTCCCTTACTCACTAAGCTCAGCCCATTCATCATAAAGTGTACCGAGTCTTTCTTCATTAGCAGTAAGCTCATCTGAGAGCTTTCTTACCTTTGTGAGATCCGTTGCAACTTCAGGATCTGAGAGTTCCTCATTAATCTTCTCATTTCTCTCCTCAAGCTTTGCGATCTCCTCCTCGCACTTCTTAAGGGCCGCTTCTATCTTGCGCTTTTTTGCCTGCTCTTCTTTTTGAGCCTTCCAGTCTGCCGCACCGGTGCTTTCCTTCTGCGCAGTCTGAGATGCTCCCGCAAGCTTACCAAAGGAGCTTCCTTTAGCAGCATCCTCCGAAGCCATCTCGATTCCTCTTCCAAAGGAGGAGGCACTTCCGCTTTCATTCAAGGTTCTTGCAGTCTGTTCCTCACAGTGCTCAAGATAGTAGTCATAGTTACCTATGTAATTTATCATCCTACCGTGAGTCAGATCCAGAATTCTGGTGGCTGTCTTATTGATAAAGTATCTGTCGTGGCTTACATATAAAACGGTACCTTCGTAGCCACTGATGGCATCCTCCAATATCTCCTTACTGGTGATATCAAGGTGGTTTGTAGGCTCATCGAGAATAAGGAAGTTGGCATCCGAAAGCATAAGCTTTGCAAGGGATACTCTGCCCTTTTCACCACCGGAAAGGTCACCGATTCGCTTAAATACATCATCTCCGGTGAACAAAAATGCAGCCAGTGTATTTCTGATCTCTGTGTTATTCATGGAAGGATAAGCATCTGAGAGTTCTTCAAAAAGAGTCTTCTCATTGTGAAGGACCTGATGCTCCTGATCATAGTAACCAACATGAACCTTAACTCCAAGAATAATCTCACCGGCATCAAGGGATTCCATGCCATTGATTATCTTAAGCATGGTTGTCTTTCCCGTTCCGTTATCTCCGATTATGGCAACCTTTTCACCGCGCTTTATGTCAAAGCTGATATTCTCAAAGAGCTTCTCACTGCCAAAGGATTTGGCAATTGAATCAACGTGCATAACATCATTGCCGCTGACACATGAGGGTGTAAGGGTGATTCGCATATCATCCCTGACCTCTGTGGGCTTTTCAAGACGCTCTATCTTATCAAGCATCTTTTCTCTGCTCTCTGCACGCTTTATGCTCTTTTCTCTGTTAAACTGCCTCAGCTTATCGATTACCTCTTCCTGATGCTTTATCTCTGCCTGCTGATTGAGGTAAGCCTTAAGCTTTGCTGCCCTGATTTTCTCACGCTTCTGCGCATAGGCCGTGTAATTGCCCTGATACACTTCTGCACTTGTCTGATCTATCTCAATAATCTTCTGAGCTATGCGGTCAAGGAAATATCTATCGTGAGAAACAATAAGTACAGCGCCTTTGTAATTCATCAGATAACCTTCAAGCCATTTGATTGAATTCATATCAAGGTGGTTTGTAGGCTCATCCAGGATTATGAGGTCAGGACTCTGAAGCAGGAGCTTACCGAGAGCGACTCTTGTCTTCTGTCCTCCTGAAAGAGTTGATATTCTCTTATCAAACTCCTCTTCCGAAAAGCCAAGACCCTTGGCAACTCCGATAACCTCACTCTCCCAGGCATAACCGTTCTTTAGCTGAAACTCATGGTTCATCTGTGCATATCGGTCCATCAGTTTATCCAGCTCTTCGCCGCGCAGGACATCCATCTGTGCCTCGGCACTGCGGATTTCCTTTTCAAGATTTATAACATCTCTTTTCATCTCGCGGAGCTCTTCGTAGATGTTGTGAGCGCTGTCTATGTTCTGGTTCTGTGCAAGATAACCTACTGTTACATCCTTTGAAAGAGTTACTGTACCGGTATCAGGAGTAAGCTCGCCTATCAACATACGAATAAGCGTCGTCTTACCTGCACCGTTAATTCCTACTATTGCTGCTTTTTCATTATCCTCAATATGAAAAGACACTCCTTTCAGAATGTCTTTTCCGTCAAACGACTTTGAGAGATCATGACAGTTTAATATCATGTGTAAATCCTCTATTTCAAAAACATTACAGATTTATCATCTGTTTGATACGTATTTTTCGTATCTATCATCCCTGATGACACCCTTAAAATCAAGTCCAAATCCAAAATCATATGTATTTCCTACAGAATCGGTATAAGGGTTGTAATCAAAGGGCTTGTCCTCACAGTGCTTCTCAACTGTCTCCATATCAGCGGGCAGCTGAACAGGAAGCATTGCTGAAGGCTCCGCACCTCCGCTTACGATGGTAAGAGTAGCCTTAGTCTCTACTCCAAAGTTCACAAGGATAGCATCTGCATACTTCTCGAATTCAGAAACCATGCAGGGATTATTCATTCTGATAGATACAATAACAGGCTTATCACCCATCTGCTCTCTTGCCTTTATTACAAGATCAAGATCACTTTCGTTGGCAGGTGTGTTGGATTTTCCCTTATAGGTTCTGTTATCGGACTCTTCACGGAAATCTCCGCCTGCAATGCTCACTTCTCTTGCTGCATCTGCTGTATAAGGTCTGTACTGAAGTGTTACAGGCCTGTAGCCGGTCTCCTCAGTATAACCGTCACTGATAGGGCTCTCGATAAAGCAAATAGCCATATCAGCTTCTGCAGGATCGTCAGTAACATCATAAAAAGGTGCCACGTCTGCAGGATTTGCTCCCGGGATATCCATTGCCGGCATCATATCTCTCATAAAGCCCTTATGAGCATCGATATGCCTTCCGGGAATGTAAACCTTCTTCCGTCCGCTTACGGGAAGAACACCGTTATTCTTCACCATTACGATACTCTTAAGCTGAGCTTCAAACCCTTCTTTTACAAACTCATCACAGCCAAGTATCTCTTTGCTTTCCTCAGGGTCAAGATAAGGATTCTCAAAAAGTCCGCATCTGAAGCTGTTAAGAAGAAGTCTTACTGCACTCTCCTCGAAGCGCTTTCTCATAGCATCCTCACCGTGACGCTCACAGCCTATCTTATAGGCTTCAAGAATAGGCTTGATATCATTATTTCCACCAAACTGATCAACACCGTTCTCAATGATACAAAGGTGTCTCTCAGCCTCTGTAAGGTCTTCAGTACCAAAGCATCTTGAACCGAAGGAATCAAGCTTCGGATTAGGATCCTGTGTGATACCCCAGTCAGTACATACGACGCCCTTATAGCCATATTTATCTCTTAAAAGGTCGCCGATAATGTATTTGCTGTAGCTGTTACCTACGTTTTTACCTGAAGGATCAACGCCGTAGCTGATTGTATAGTAAGGCATTACTGCAGAAGCCTGTCCTGTCTTATCAAGCTTAAATGCACCCTCAAGGAAGGGCTTTAAATGTTCCTGAAGATTATCTCCCGGATATACCGCAAACTTACCATAAGCATAGTGTGCGTCTCTTCCTGCTTCACAGGGACCACCGCCCGGCCAGTGCTTAACCATAGCTGCTACGCTGCTCTCACCCCAGCCATCTGCTTCAGGATCGTTCTGCAGACCTTCGCAGTAGTTCTTTGCATATTCAGTTACCAGCTTGCTGCTTGGACCATAGGTATCAGCTACTCTCATCCATCTGGGCTCTGTTCCAAGATCGATCTGCGGACCAAGCTCAGTTGTGATACCAAGCGCTCTGTATTCCTTTGCTGCAATACGTGCAAATTTCTTTACAGTTTCAGGTGAAAATGTAGCTGCAAGGCCAAGTCCAAGGGGCCACTTACTGGTATCCTTGGCTTCTGTCTTAAACTCTGCAGATGCACTTCCTGCACCATGTCTTGGATCCGTACTTGTGTTTACCGGAATTCCATGAGGCATCTCCTCGCAAAGTGCCTGCATTTCATTGTTCCATTTAGCTGCTATCTCGCCATTCTTAAGAACCATTGCAAGAACATATCTCACATGATCCTCAGTAAGGAATTTCTTCTGCTGATCAGTGAGCTCCCACTCATCAGCGCCACTTTCTGCAAGAGTTTTACCTCCGCGATAGGTTGCAGGGAACCAGCCGCCTCCGGCAGCGGGAACGATCTGGTGTGCACTGTACATCATAAGACCTGCTATCTCTTCAACGCTCATTCTTGATGCCAGATCCTTTGCTCTCTCCTCGGGAGTAAGTCTCCAGTCCTCGTAAGGAACCAACTCACCTGTGCGCTCAAGGTCCCTGAAAAATAACCCATCTTTTTCAATTACCGGCGCACTTGTAACACCAAGTGTTGGTCCCCCCTCGTTTTTAACAGTTTTAATATTTGCCATAACCCTAAATACCTCCTATATAAATTCCCTTAATTTATATTATACTTTACCTTCTTCTCTTCGCTAAGCTGTGCTCCGGGGAATTGTTTTTTTGCTTCCTCGATAAGCTGCTTATAGTCTTTATAGTATGTTCTGGACACTTCTGTCTGATCACTGCTTACAAGTATGGAATTATTACTCTTTAAATAAAACATACCTTCAGTAGCAGATCCAATACATCCATATCCGTTTGTCTCATAGAGCAGTGTACCGTAACCAACCGCCAGTGCCATGAGATTATCTTCTTCATCACAGATAATCTGTCTAACTGTTGCTGATGTATCGATGGATGAAGCCATGCACTTGTTTTCTATATCCCAGATACGTACCTTGTAATCATCTCCCTGCATTATCACATGTGTACAATCATCCGTAAATCCAACAAACGCACTAAGATATGTCTGCAGAGGTATCATTGCCTCTGTTTCGTATGATTCCGTATTTACCAGCCTTACATAGCCGTCTCTGCAGCAGATTGCTATTAGCTTATCGTCAGGACTAAGTGCTATGAACTCTTTACTATAGCTGTTAGCAACCGTGCTCAAGTTTTCACCCTTGAATTCCCTTGTAGCCTTGGCGTCAATATCTATTTCATAAAGAGTATCTTTGCCCTCGGATACATAGAGCTTATCAAGATCAGAGTTTATAAGGACCTTACCGATTGTCGACTCCGTTGAAGCCTGTACCAGTATTTCTCTTTTCTCAAGATCGATTGCCGCAATATTTCTTGAATCCCAGATAGCAGCCCCCTTGCCATCCTTTGAAAGAGACATGCTGTAGGTATACATATCAAGACCAAGATCCTCTAATGTTATCTCTTCCTCTTTACCTTCAAAAAGGTGGATTATCCATATACTGCGCTTATCCTGAAGAATTACCTTATCATTAAAAAGATGAATTTTATATATGAATTCACCCTTATCAAATGTATAGATTTTCTTACCGTCTTTATCGTAGAAATTCGCATTTGTATATTCACCGTAATCGGTAGTTGCAAAATACGATCCGTCGGGGGAAGTTATACTAGGTGTTTCTTTTCCCTCAAAGGTAACGAACTCTTCCAGATCCGGGGCATCATGCCATGAAAAAATATGCAATTCTTCAGCGGAATAAGAGCTGAGAATGATCTTATCATTAAAAAGTGCAGCATCCTTTACCGCAAAATTGGTTGTTATCTCGAATTCTGAATAAACACGCCCTGTGGAAAAATCTACAAAATCGATATTTCCCTGTCTGTATCCGACTCTTACATAGGGTGAGTCCACTATCATGGCAAGCATCGTAGCTTCTCCCGGAAGGTTAAATGACTTTACCATTTCTCCATTTTCCCCATTGAGAGTAAATGCGTCGGTACCTGAAGTAACTACAACTTCACTCTTTTTTTCACCCTTAACCGAATATGTGTGGGCTCTTATATTTGCATAGTAAGTAAGAAGGTTTTTACCAATTGTATCAAGATTCCTTGACCAGATTTTTTTATAATTCTCATCAAAAAAATCTACTGTGAGCTTGGTAACACCTTCTTGTATCATGTCCTTATTACCAACTAAGGTTGCGATTTGATTATCCTGTGTAACAGTAAAATCAAGGAAAACTCCATCTGTTACCTCTATGCTTTTATAAGAATTATCTTTAAGGTCAATAACCGAAATATAAGCACCCTCAGATTTATGATCGCCTCCGTATGTGTAGAATTTATTGTTATCTACAACATATCTGCCCTCTGATCTGAAGGATGCACCTGTATCATTATTAAAATAGGCTATCTCATTACCATTAGCTGTATCAAGAATACTTATGGACTCAGTACCAACAAGAATCATCTTGCCTTCTGATCCGCAGGCTTCGCACTGAACGATCATGTCTCCGGTAGTTAATTCATAGAGCTTATTTCCATCAAAATCATATTTAACGATATTATGTTCAGTTGTCACGTATAATCCCGTACTATCCGCATCCGCACTGGTTATTTCTTCATAATAATTTGAATCATCGATCACCGGTTGAATCTTAGTAATAAGAGACCAGTCCTTTGCATTCCACAAATAGACTCTGCCACCCTCATCTATTGTAACCAGCATTGAAGAATCATCACTTCTCTTCAAATAATCTACCGGAAGATCGTGCTGAAGGACTCTGTCTATTGTAAAATCGTTTGAATTGCTATAGGCATAAAGCACCTTTGAAAGGGCATACTCAGCGTCTGCAACATAAGGCCTGTCATTATCTTCTGACGGAAGTCCTTCTATTGCCACAAGAGCGGCATCCTCACGGGATCCCTGCTTGAACAGTGTAAGAGCCTCTTCTGCGTAGAATCTTGACTGATTTTCAAGCTTACCATCATATTGAATGGATATCTCTTCAGCGAGTCTGGACTTTTCATTCGCCAGCTGTTTCATCCTGGCAGCGACACTGGCATTATATATACCAAAAGCGGTTCCTGCCAGTGTTATAACTGATGCAGCAAGTGTAACGATACTTACCGCTCTCTTTATCCTGCGATCTCTGTCGCGCTGTCTAAGCTCATCATAAGTACAGCCAATTAGCGGCGCAGCCAAACGAAGCAGCTCCGTCTTGAACTTGGCATTAACCTCTTTTTTTGTGGCACCTCTCACATCGGCTGCAAGGGGCTCAACAGGATTTCCATTCTCATCTACAAGTAGCTGCGGAGGAAAGCTCTCTGCCGGCTCTCCCTCAATCAAAACAGCAAGTACATGATTTCTATCATGCATTTTGATGAATGATTCAATTTCCTTACAAACCCAGTATGATTCCGGTGTTCTTGGAGAACAGATTACTAAAAGATATCCTGATTCCTCCAGTGCCTTAGAAATATTGTCATCTAAATCACTTCCAATAGGTAACTCTTCCTGATCCCTGAATACACGTCCTATTTTCTTTCTGCCAATTTTATGTCTGACTGACTTTGGTATAACATAAGTTTCAAGCCCGGTATGGACTCTCTTTGCCATCTCCATATCACCGGGCGTGTGTCTGTAGCTGATAAATGCAGCGTATCTCATTTTGATTATTACTGCTCCTTGATATATGTTTTCTGAAATACATCATTCGCGATGACGTACATATCAGAGAGGTCATCCGTCCTTATTACAAGGTAATCCCCCTCTGTACCAAGATAGTATTTTTCCGGATCCCACTTAGTAAATACCTTTACTCTGTGGTCCAGCTTTTTGGCATAAATACCACATCCGCCCTTTGACAAACAGCTCTTTGCATAGGGCAGAATCTTGACTCTTTCACCGCTTACATGGTTTATGACTGAAGGAGCATACTCACCAGGATACTCATATTTCGCATCTGAGAGTCTGTAATTCTCTTCAAATTTCTCCTTCTTAATAGGATAAACTTCACCATCGATACCTATGACAATAAAAATGTCATCCTCAATAGTAGTATCGATATCCCCCTCAAATGTACGTATCATAATCTTTGTACCCGGCTCAGCCAGCTCGGTTGCCCGCAGGTATCCAAGTGACAGTTCTTTCTTTGTATAACGATTAAATGTCGAAATATCCTCATTATGATTATTTGCATATATGATCTCAGAATTTTCAAAATAATCCTGCAATCTGTCATCAAGAAAGCTTCGTATTGAGGCATTATCATAACTAATTCCGGCTTTTTCCAACAAATCCTTTTTCAAAAGTCCGCCTGCTTTTATAAGATGGCCACCGCCACCTCCAAATCCCGCAGCAAGAAAAGCTGCAAGCTCACTGGCCTTAATCTCTCTTACGCAGCTTCTTACGGAGATTTTAACGCCAAAGGGCATTACGCTGTAAACAAGACATGCATCTATGCTGTCAACCTCAAGAGTCATATCACTGATGATTCCAAGGATATTGGGATCACAGGGCTTAGACTCAACGATTGCATAGAGCAGCTTTTCATCGTAATATGCATGCTTAAGCGCATCTCCTGCTATTACAAGCTCAGCCTTGGATAAATTGGAATTCTTGAAAAGAACAATGTCCGTCATTCGCGGTTTGGCATAGTCTCTAAGGTCTCTGTCCGAAGGATGTGATATTTCCTCAAATCCTCCCGTATCTGTCATAAGACCGTAGTACAGTGCAGTGGCTATATCAACGTTGGAATTGATATCAATATCTTCCATTTGTAAGAGCTCATAAATAATCGTTGAGCAGGAACCATAATTGCTCCTAAGGGCAGACATTGCCGGCAATGTGGCAGATATCTGATGATGATCAATAGTAGCAATATTTTCCGCATCAAAATGCTTCACGTTACTTTCGCCATACTGGCAGTCAACAGTAACAAGAAGCTGCGGCGGTTTAAGCTCAGTTACATACTCTACGGGAATACCGAGATTATCTTTCATAAGAACAAGATTGCTCTTACTGATAGGTGCTCTTCCACCATAAATGAAACGAGATTTCTTATGATATTTATCCAGATACCACTTGAGGGCAAAGCCGCTGGCGAGGGCATCAGCGTCAGGATTATCGTGACACTGAATAACAATGTCATCGAACTCTAACAGATCTTTCAGACAAAAAGCCATTGTATTTCTCCACTATCTTTATTGCTGGCCGTCAGGCAAAAATAAACACGCACTTTGCCCCTCATCATATGCGTGTTTACTATTTAACCTTATTAAATTATTGCGGCATTGTCAAAGCTTTATTTGCTATTTTTTACATAGTTTCATAAGTATTTCTGATTGCTTTGATAAAGTTTTCGGAATTAAGTTTTTTAGCATTTGGATTTGAGGTTATGAGCACAAGATCTCCTGTCATCTGACCACCTTCAATTGTAGAAAGTGTGGCCTTTTCCATCTTATCAGCCCAGTCGATAAGTCCCTGAATACCGTCAAGCTCTCCTCTTTTTCTCATAGCTCCTGTCCATGCAAAGATAGTTGCTACAGGGTTTGTGGAGGTCTCCTCTCCCTTAAGATACTTATAGTAGTGTCTCTGAACCGTACCGTGTGCAGCCTCATACTCGTAGATTCCATCAGGAGAAACCAGCACTGAAGTCATCATTGCAAGACTTCCGCAGGCAGATGAAACCATATCACTCATAACATCGCCGTCGTAGTTCTTGCAGGCCCAGATAAAGCCACCCTTGGACTTCATAACGCGGGCTACGGCATCATCTATCAATGTATAGAAGTATTCGATTCCTGCTTCATCAAATCTGTTCTTGTAATCTTTAGCAAAGGTCTCATCAAAGATTTCCCTGAATCTTGCATCGTAGGTCTTACTGATGGTGTCCTTTGTTGCAAACCAAAGATCCTGCTTTGTTGAAAGAGCATACTCAAAACACGCCTTTGCAAAGCTCTTTATGGAAGCATCCTTATTGTGCATTCCCTGAATAATTCCGGGGCCGTCAAACTCCTGAATTGTCTGTCTGATCTCTGTTCCGTCAGCACCTGTGAAAACAAGCTCTGCCTTTCCTGCTCCCGGAACTGCGATCTCAACATTTTTATAAACATCACCGTAAGCATGACGGGCAAGAGTAATGGGCTTTTCCCAGGTCTTTACATTGGGCTCTATGCCTTTTACAAGAATGGGAGCACGGAAAACTGTTCCGTCAAGCATAGCACGGATTGTTCCGTTAGGGCTCTTCCACATCTTTTTAAGGTCATACTCCTCAACACGGGCAGCATTGGGGGTTATAGTTGCGCATTTAACAGCTACGCCATATTTTTTTGTGGCATTTGCACTGTCTATTGTAACCTGATCGTCAGTCTCGTCGCGGTATTTAAGACCGAGATCATAGTATTCGCTCTTAAGCTCAATAAAGGGTTCAATAAGATCTTCCTTGATCAGTTTCCAGAGAATTCTGGTCATCTCATCGCCGTCCATCTCTACGATGGGTGTTGTCATCTGTACTTTTGCCATTTCTAATCCTCCCGGTCAATTGTTTTTGTAGTTAAGTAAACCATTCTTTACCATATTATCATAAGCGCTTCTCATGTGCCTATTAGCAAATTCTTCGGCCTTATCCGGATTTTTATCCTTAATTGCCTCCATTATTGCTCTGTGTTCATCATTGCAATCCTTGCCTCGTTTTCCTGAAAGGGTCTTTTGTCTTATCCTCCAGACATACTGATGATAATCCTTCAAAAGATGTTCAAGCATCTTGGAATCACAGGACTCATAAAGGATCGTATGAAAACGATTATCCAGCTCAGCCAGCTGCTCAAGGTGTCCCTTGCTCTCATGAAAATCTGCAAGATAAACTATTTCCTCAAGTTCTTCCATCTGCTCATCCGTGATGTTGTCACAGGCCCATCGTGCGCAAAGTCCCTCAAGCTTGGATCTTATCATGTAAATATCATGGATATCCTCCACACTTATCCCGACTACATATGCGCCTTTATTGGGAATAATCTGCACAAGTCCTTCCAGCTCCAGCTGACGAAGAGCTTCTCTTACGGGAGTTCTGCTTACGCCAAGCTCCTTACCGATAGCAACTTCCTTAAGCTCCTCACCATCAGAATATTTCCCATTCAGAATATCATCTCGTATTCTGTTAAATACACGGCCCCTTAAAGAATATTTATCTGTGACTTCGTGCTTTAAATCCTTCTTCTCCATAAGCCCTCTCTTACAATGTCTTAACGGCTCCATCTGTTATTTCTATTCCGATAAGCTTTGAAACCTCATCGATCTTACTTGTAAGCTCCTCATCATACATAACAGTAACTCGGCCATTCTCATATTCACCGTCAACCCACTCCTTAAGAAGCTGTACGATCTGAGCATCTTTTCCAAGAGCCTGATCCCCCTTAAGATGATAATGAACATTGATCCAGTGAGCTATTCCGGCAAGACCTGATGTGTTTGAAACAGCACTTACAGGCGGTCTACCAAGGAACTTATCAGTATCAAAAATGTTATATATCTCCTCATTTTTAAGAAGTCCGTCAGCGTGAATTCCGGCTCTTGTCACATTGAAATTCTTTCCCACAAACGGTGTCTGTGGCGGAATATGGTATCCAAGCTCCTTCTCATAGTAGCGCGCAAGATCAGTAATAACCTGGGTATTCATTCCATTAAGTGTGCCCTTAAGCTGCGCATACTCAAATATCATTGCTTCTAGAGGCGTATTTCCTGTCCTCTCACCGATACCAAAAAGTGATGCATTTACGCCTGAACAGCCATAGAGCCATGCAGTTGTTGAGTTTGTAACTGCCTTATAAAAATCATTATGACCATGCCATTCAATAAGTTCACTGGGTACGCCGGCGTTGGTGTTTATAGCATAAATAATACCCTGTACACTTCTCGGAATAACGGCACCTGAGAAATTGACGCCATAACCCATGGTATCGCAGGCACGTACCTTTATTGGCAGGCCGTACTCCTCACGAAGCTTCATAAGCTCAACACAGAAAGGTACTACAAATCCGTATATATCTGCTCTCGTGATATCCTCTAAATGGCATCTGCAGGCGATTCCTTCTTCAAGGCAGTCTCTGATAACACTAAGATAATGCTCCAATGCCTGCTTTCTTGTCATCTTCAGCTTTAAGAAAATATGATAATCAGAACAGCTTACAAGGATACCGGTTTCCTTCATACCGATCTCTTTTACCAGCTTGAAGTCTTCCTTGCTGGCACGGATCCAGCTGGTAACCTCCGGGAATTCGTAGCCTCTCTCCATGCACTTATAAACAGCGTCCCTGTCCTTCTTGCTATAAAGGAAAAATTCACTGGCTCTTATCATTCCGTTAGGGCCGCCAAGCTCATGCATCATATCGTAGATTTTTACGATCTGCTCAGTTGAATAAGGAGCACGGGACTGCTGTCCGTCCCTAAAGGTTGTATCTGTAATCCAGATATCCTTAGGCATATTATGAGGAACGATTCTGTCGTTAAAAGGAATCTTCGGAACCTCATCATATGGGAACATATTCCTGAAAACGTTTGGTTTCTTCACATCATCAAGAATATACATATGCTCTTCAATCTGTAACAGATTGTTGTGCTCATTCATAGTTACTGGCCTGTTCTGGAATGTCTGATCCTGCATTTTTCCCTCCTGTAATTGCGTTAACTTCGCACCGTTTTGGCCTGCAAACATGTATATTCCACTCAGCTGACGCTCTCGCTCTGTAAAAAACGTAGCGGTACTAAGGCGTCATAAAACGCCGCCTAAGAACCGACGTTTTTTAAAGCAGCTTCGTGGAACATATATGTTTTCCGGCCCCACCGGCGCTAAATAAAATTCAATCTATTAGATTTTTTCTGTGATTGTAAGATTGGTTATACGACTTAATTTCAATCTTGCGTATCATTGTATACAATAATACCATGTATGTCAACGCTTTAAAACGTTAAAGTATCAAAATGTAATATCCGCCATTCACGAACATATATTTAAAAACTTTTAGCAATAACAACAAAATACCATAAGCACTTTCTTATTAAAAATATAAAAGTGCTTATGGCATATAAACTTAGATTATCCAATTTTTTATTAAGTGAACATTGCGTTTTTACAACTATGCCAAATTTTACTTTTGCTTGACCTTAATCGAGTATTTCACACCAGGATTACTATATCCAAAAGAATTATACAATCTAATATAATAGTAGCCATTTTTATTTGCCTTAATTGTCACTCGCCCTTTTTTCTCCAGCTCATAACCGGCACTACTATATTTGCTTCCATATTTCCTTGCATCCTTCTTTTTAGGATCATATATTTTAATTATTGTAGAAGTAGCTGAAAAATCGCTATAATTTCCTAAACTTATAACATATTTCTTACCCTTTTTTACCTTGAATCTAAAAAAATCCTGATCCATATCATTGTTTTCACCATATACGGCATTATACTTTTTCTTCAGCTTAAGAGTTGTTGCTTTTTCATAACTATCATTATTCTCAGCTTCCCAATAAGGATTTGCCACAGTGTTAATAGATATAGTACTGCTAATACCGCCTGAATATACTACAAAGGAGGGATCAAATCTCAGGATATAAATGCCGCTTTTTAAACCAACAGTATAATTATAACTACTTGTAGGTATATCTCTTTGGCCGGTAGTAAGACAATCCCAAACCGCATTTCCACTTGAATCGTACATATAGAGTTTATATGACGCAACCTCACCATAATCATCAAATGGTTTAGTAGCATTTATAGATACATAACCATTTTGTAGCATTGTAAATGATGCATAGAAATTCAAATCATCATTATATCTGGTCCATATTTTTGTATAAGATCTACCTGTTCCAAAATTCACCGGATTGTACATCGTTCCTTCAGGCGTAGCTGCTGAGACATCATTCCGTATACATAAAAGCATAGTCATAACAACGATAAAAACAATACTTCTCTTTATAATCTGATTCATATTTTCCTCCTAATATTTGATAAATCCTTATTACACTACTAATCATGATTCATAAGCACCGTCGCTAAGTAAGATTATCTTGTAACTAAACCTATTCCTCAACAGTGAACACTACTCTATTGGAGGTCCAGAAATTTGCTACATATTCAACTTCTACAGTTGTAGCATTATCAGGTACCATGTATGTCACTGTTCCCTTTGTTTTTCTTCCAGCAGACAAGGTTGCACTGATTCCATCATCACGCCAATAAGCCTGTTCACAATTTACTCCATCAGCATAACAATCAAAATCATAATATGTTACTCCCTGATCTGAATCACCTACATTTTCGAATTCAAAAGTACATGTAATATAGTGATATCCAGATTTAGGCTCTGAGAATTGACTATATGATGTATCTTTCTCACAGGAAATATATGTAACATTCATTTTTGATGACTCAACAATACTTCCTACACTATAAGCATCAGCAGACGCTGCCGTATTAGTCTTAGGTGTGTAGCCCGAGTCCTTTTCTCCATCATATATAAACTTGATCTTATCTGACGTGAACATATTAGTTGTATATTCAATTTCTATTTCTTTTGCATCAATTGGAACCTCAAATACAAGGATACCCGAAGTTGTTCTACCAGCTGACAAGGTAGCGGAAAGTGACTCATCATTTCCATAATGCATATCACAAGCATAACCATCTGCATAGCATTCAAAACTATAGAAAGAAACTGATGCATCTTTTGAATCTGAAATATTTTCGAACTCAAATTTTGCATAAATGTACTTCTTTCCATCTTGTGGTTGCATATACTCATTATCTTCATGGTAATCACCAGAAGATACATAAACTATACGCATATTCCCATCTTCAAGAATATCTCCTACATGATACTCAGTCTTTGCTTCTTTTGCTTCGGTTTCTTTAGCCTCAGTAGATGCTGTTTCAGTACCAGCAGACTTGGATTCTTCCTTTTTATCCGCAGTCTCTAATTCGCCAACCTTCTTCGTATCAGTATTTTTACTTCCGTTACTACCTGCACCAATTAAAAGAACTAATACTACAAGAACCCAAAACCACCATTTTTTATAGAATGGTTTTTTGTTCTTCCCCCCACAATGAGGACATACTTTTGCACTGGCAGCAATTTCCTGCCCACAATGTTTACAATTAATCATTTTAGCCATAAAAAACCGCTCCCTTCATATATGATTTTTGTCAGATGATTAGTTCTGACGTAAATGGATTTTTGAGAATTATTGCATTTGCCTATATCGATATATCGCATCTTAATCTACCTTTGCCTAATCTCGACTAAACTATTGTTAAACGGAGGCAAATCAACTAATGGATAATGATAACGAAAAAATCGCCAATAAACTAAGAGAGTTACGTTCTATTCATGGATATACGCAAAGTTATATTGCTGCCAATATTGATGTAAAACAACCAACCTATCAGCAGTATGAAGCTGGTAAACGTACCCCAAGCATTATTTCGTTATATAAACTTGCCAACTTCTATGGTCTTACAACTGATGAGCTATTAAAGCTCTGCGTTCCACTCGATAATGAGATATATTTTGATGCTCCTGACTATACATCTCGTACACTCGAAGAAGCCGAACTTTCTTCCTTCAAATCAGATAGTCGTCATTCTGGATTAAACAATCTGGAACTACAACTCCTCTACTACTTTTCTAAATTAGATAAAGAATCAAAAAATGAACTAATTGAGTTTGCACAATATAAGGTATCAAAATTAAAGCATTAGGTTTCTAGTGCTTTTTTATTTCTAAAGCTTTGGCAAATAAGTAGTAAATTTCCATTTTCTGTTATATATCTATAGGCGTTTGTTATATTTTGATTTTATCAATGCAAAATGAAACTATAGTTAACTCGCACCTAAAAAATCATTATTATTTTATAAACTATCTATAAATGTCATACAAACGGCACAATGCAGTTTATCTCAGTTTGAAGAGCTTTGCTCTATGAAATCGCCCATCGGTTCATTTTCGGGTATTTTAGGTGAGTGTCTGTTTTTCTTATGGAGAAAGACGCTTTCACTCATGCGGAGAAAACTGTTTGCAGCAGGCCGCTTCAAAGTGTAAATAATCATGGTCATAGAGCTTGCGTAGCAAGCGGCAAAACAAATAAAGCAGAAAATCCTGAGCTTGCTCAAAGGATTTTCTGCTTTTTGTTGTAGGCGCATTGCGCCGTTATGACCATGATATAAAATATACCCATATGCGGCCTGCAAGTTTTTTCGGAGCATGAAGCAGTGAAAGCGCCTCGACATTAGAAAAACAAGCGAGCCTAACCGACCTGGAAATGAGTCAATGGCCCAATTCAAAGGGCGCTGTCAGGTTACCGCAGTTTAAACTGATTGATCATTCTGGTCAGGTCTTCAGACTGCTCGGTAAGGGTCTGAGAAACGTTGCTGGATTCCTGGGCGGTCTCGGAGTTACTCTGGACTACTGAGGAAATCTGATCGATACCTTCGTTGATTTCTTCCATGCTGGTGGCCTGATTCTGTGCCATCTCTCCGGTTTCCATAATCATGCCGGTAATTTCTTCAACTGATTGCTGCATCTGCTGAAGAGCATCGGTGGTTTCTCCAACTACGTCATTACCGTTCCTGATTTCTTCCATTGTATCCTGAATAAGCTGATGTGTATTCTTTGCAGCCTCAGAACTCTGGCTGGCCAGCGTACTGATCTCTTCAGCAACAACTGCGAAGCCCTTTCCTGACTCTCCTGCTCTGGCAGCCTCAATGGATGCGTTAAGAGCAAGAAGCTGTGTCTGCTTGGCAATCGATTCAATTGAGTTGGTTACCTGCTCAATCTCATTAGATGCCTCTGTGATCCTTACCATAGCATCTGTAACAAGATGCATCTTGCGAGCGCTGGCATCAGCGTCCTCACGAACCTTATCGGCCATCTTTCTGGATTTCTCAGCTGTTTCTGCCATAAGCTTTGTCTGCTCAGTAACGGTATTAACAGATGCTGTAAGCTCTTCAACGGCTGCAGCCTGATCGGTAGCTCCTTCTGCCAGATCAGTTGCTCCCCTGCTCATTCCGCTTGCACCTTCTGATACGCTATGTGATGAATCTTTAACTCTGGAAAGAGTATCCGAAAGTGACTCTGTAATATTATCAAGAGCCTCTTTGATAGGAGCGAAATCTTCCTTATAAAGCTCCGGATGAAGCGTACCCTGAGTAAAATCGCCATCCGCAACCAGCTTTAAGGTTTCTCTGATATCCGCAACTATCTGTTCAGTGAAGGACGTAGACTCATTAAGGTCCTTTGCAAGCCTGCCGAGTTCATCTCCGGATGTATAATCAATGTTGATATTAAGATTACATCTGGACATATCGTCAGCGGCCTTGGAAATCTCTTCAACAGGCTCAAGAATTGACTTCGAAAGTTTTCTCTTAACATCAACGATATAAATCATAACCATGATTACGATGATTATTGAAAGCGTCGAAAGCACTATACCTATAATGAGAGCGTTCCGGTATGCTGCCGCTGCAGATTCCTTTGACCCTGAGGAAACACTCTTAAAATCCTGCACCGCAGCATCAATAGAAGGATATAGCGTATCATTGAAATAGTAGAATATTTCTTCCGAGCTTGATCCGTCGGTGAACATATTACCAAGCGTCTTACCATTCTGCTGTACTACCTTAAGATCATTTGACACCGCTGTTAATGCTGAGGTATCATCCAGTACTGTCGCCAAATTTTCAAGATTGGCATCAAACTCCGCAAACTTCTCCATGGCTTTTCCAAGCTGCTCTTGCCGAATTGAATCATCGGGAGATGAAAGTGCCCACAGAAAAGCTTTAGATAAAGCCTGTACATCTATTCTTATCTCAGCTTGATAGGTATTCATTGTGTAATACTTACGATAAATCGTTCTTATGGAAATAAGAGCTGCAATAATGGTTATTGCCAAAATTGCCGCAGTTGTGCAGAACATAATGATTATCTGTTTGAATGTCGAGTCGAATTTCTCTTTAACACTCAGGTCATGAATTTTCTTTTCATCAACACGTATAAGATTCAATACACTCATCGTCTTCCCTCCTCATCAAAAAGGATAAATTATCAAAATTTGGCATAAATGTATGCATTCATACATAATTTAATTCTACACAAATTAAATGAAATAAACATACACTTATATACGATTTTCCAAAAATTTAAGAATTGGTAAATACATATTTAAAACTAAAAAAAATCAAGATTATATTTTTATAACAGTGCTTCGAATAACATATTTTTATTTTTAATAAAACCGAAGTAATACCTTTTGATAATAAAAAGAACAGGCTGAAAAAACAGCCTGTTCCTATTGCTAATTCATTTTATTTTACTATTATTTCATAACGATATTTACAATCTTACCGGGAACATAAATCTCTTTGATGATATTTCCATCAAACTTACCTGAGATAGCTTCCCTTGCCTTTGCAAGTACATCATCCTTAGGATCATCCTTGCCAATTGAGATTGTAGCACGTACCTTACCGTTAACCTGTACTGCGATCTCTACTGTATTCTCAACAGTAAGTGCCTCGTCATATTCAGGCCATGTCTGCTGGTAAAGTCTTCCTTCACCGCCAATTCTCTGCCAGATTTCCTCAGTAATATGAGGCGCTACAGGATTGAGCATTGTGATAAGTGTCTTGTACTCTGCTTTAGTAACAGCATTCTTCTTATAGAAGTCATTTATAAGTGACATCATAGCTGCAATAGCTGTGTTGTACTTAAGGTTCTCAAAATCGCTTGATACCTTCTTGATGGTTCTGTGCATCTCGCCCTTAAGGTCGTCTGAATACTCATCTCCATCTACAAGAATATCCTGAAGCTTCCATACTCTCTCAAGGAATCTGCGGCAGCCCTTTACACCGTCCTCAGACCATGAAGCAGCAAGATCAAATGCACCGATGAACATCTCGTAGGTACGAAGTGTATCTGCACCGTAATCCTCTACGATATCGTCAGGATTAACAACGTTACCGCGGGACTTACTCATCTTCTCGCCGTTCTCACCAAGGATCATTCCATGGCTTGTTCTCTTCTGGTAAGGCTCCGGAGTTGTTACAACACCCTGATCATAAAGGAACTTGTGCCAGAATCTGGAATACAGAAGGTGAAGTGTTGTATGCTCCATTCCTCCGTTGTACCAGTCTACAGGCATCCAGTATTTAAGTGCTTCTTTACTTGCAAGTGCATTGTCATTGGTAGGATCTGTATATCTGAGGAAGTACCATGATGAACCTGCCCACTGAGGCATTGTATCTGTCTCTCTCTTAGCAGGGCCTCCACAGCAGGGACATGTTGTATTAACCCAGTCTGTCATAGCTGCGAGAGGTGACTCACCGTTATCTGTAGGCTCATAGCTCTCTACCTCAGGAAGAAGAAGCGGAAGCTCTGATTCATCAATTGCTACATATCCGCACTTAGGACAATCAACAATCGGAATAGGCTCTCCCCAATATCTCTGACGTGAGAATACCCAGTCACGAAGCTTGTAATTAACCTGTGCATGGCCGATCTTCTTCTCTTCAAGGAAGGAAATCATCTTTTCCTTAGCATCGCTTACTGAAAGGCCATTGATGAAATCTGAGTTGATAAGAACGCCTGTTGCAACATCTGTAAATGCTGCTGCGTTAACATCTACCTCTTCGCCATCCTTGGCAACAACCTGAATGATAGGAAGGTTAAATTTCTTTGCGAACTCCCAGTCTCTGTCATCATGAGCAGGAACCGCCATGATAGCACCTGTACCATAGCTCATAAGTACATAATCTGAAACCCAGATTGGAATTTCTTTGCCGTTTACAGGATTGATAGCCATAAGTCCGTCAATCTGGACACCGGTCTTATCCTTTGCAAGCTCTGATCTCTCGAAGTCAGACTTCTTAGCAGCTGCTTCTCTGTATGCAATGATATCATTCCAGTTAGAAATTCTGTCCTGATACTTATCAAGATAAGGATGCTCAGGAGAAACAACCATATATGTAGCACCAAAAAGTGTATCGCATCTTGTGGTATAAACTGTCAGATGATCCTCTGTATCCTTGATTGCAAAATCAACCTCAGCACCTGTACTGCGGCCGATCCAGTTTTTCTGGGATACCTTTACTCTCTCAATATAATCAACACCATCAAGTCCGTCGATGAGCTTATCCGCATATTCTGTGATCTTCAGCATCCACTCGCTCTTAACCTTACGAACTACCTCTGAACCACAGCGCTCACAAACACCATTAACAACCTCTTCGTTAGCAAGGCCGACCTTACAGGAAGTACACCAGTTGATAGGCATCTCCTTCTTATAAGCAAGACCTTCCTTGAAAAGCTTTAAAAAGATCCACTGTGTCCACTTATAATAATGGGGATCAGTTGTATTGATCTCTCTTTTCCAATCAAAAGAATATCCAAGGGAATGAAGCTGATCCTTGAACTTCTTAACATTGTTTGCTGTTACAATCTTGGGGTGAATGTGATTTTTGATGGCATAGTTCTCAGTGGGAAGACCAAAAGCGTCCCATCCCATAGGATAAAGAACATTGTAGCCCTGCATTCTGCGCTTACGTGCAACGATATCAAGCGCTGTATACGGACGAGGATGTCCTACATGAAGTCCCTGTCCTGAAGGATAGGGAAACTCAACTAAAGCATAGTATTTGGGCTTTGAATAATCATCTGTGGCTGCGAACGCATCCTCATCATCCCAAATCTTCTGCCATTTTTGCTCGACTTCTTTGTGATTGTATAACTCTGACATTTATAGCACCTCATTTTATATGGATTTTCGCGAAAATAAACTTTTCAAATTTTACCATATAAAGGTGCCTTATTCAAGGTTCTTACATTCCTGCCTACTTCTTTTTGAAATATTTTACCAGGTTTTCTATCGGCATGGGTTTTGCATAATGATATCCCTGAATATAGTCAAAACCACGGTTTATACTGTAATTTTTCTGCTTCTCATCTTCTACACCTTCAACCAGCGTAATGAAGCCATTTTTCTTAAAGGTATCGATCATATAGGAGATAATATCCTCAACCCGTGAATCCTCGATGGACTTATAGAGCAGGGATTTATCGAACTTAATTGTCTGAACAGGAACGTCAAGAACACGCTCAAGATTTGAGTAGCCGGTTCCAAAATCGTCCATGTAAAGCTGGATACCCTCCATGTTAAGCATATTCATATTGTACTTAACAGCATCATAGCTATCCGCCATCATAGACTCGGTAAGCTCAAGCCTTATCTTCTTCTGATCAACATTATAGGTATGGATAATATCCATAATTTCTTTATAGAATTCCTTATCCACAAAATCCGCAGTTGAACAGTTTATTGTCAGCGCATCAAAATCATATTCCAGGGAAAGGTCCTCTACAGCCTTACAAACCTTGTGCATCATAATAACAGTCAGAGAATGGATACATCCTGTGGTTTCTGCAATCTTAATGAATTCATCCGGAGGTATCATTCTGCCGTCGATGCAAAGACGCATAAGTGCCTCAGCCGATCTGAAGCTCTCCTTCCGGACGCTGTAAATAGGCTGTGCATAGCAAAGGATTCTATCATCATCCGGATCCATCTTTGCTCTGATATCTGCCAAAGTCTGTTCTATATTATAGATATCATCATAAGCGCGGAAGTCGCTACCGTTAGCAAAAATATACACATTTTGTCCATCTACCATATATTTTTGCTTGATATATTTCATGAAAAACTGAGTCCATTTATTTCCCTGTGCCACAAAACGTCTGCTATCACCGCCAACACCCAGAAAATAATGTATATGATCGATATCAGTCTTATAGAAATCCTCCAAAATATCACGCATCTGATCGGCATAATTCTCGGCATCAGAGCGCTCCTTAACTTCCATAATGGCAATGAAGGTTCCGTAATTAACCCTGTAAAGGTGGATTTTTCTTGAAATACGCTCGATTTTCCTGCAAACATCTGCAAGCTCCAGGGTCAGCGTCTCATAATTGGGATTTCTGGAATTTCCAAGAAGCTGCGGAAATTCGATATATGCCAGATAGAATACTCTTCCCATCTTGTTGTTTGTGATGAATCTGCTCTCCATTGCCCCAACATTCTGACAACCCGTATCCTCATCATATGGATTTGAATGGAAAAGCAGATAAATAGCAATGAATGGTAAAGTATAGGTAGCCGCACTGAAAATGGAATTTCTGTCCAATACCTGAGCAAAAAGTACAACAAATTCGAGCGGAATCACTATATAAATTCCCCTCATAACTATTCTTGATATGGTCGATCTTCTTTGAAAACACATAGCAAAGCATATAGTAGCGCAAACAATTCCGGCTATACAGTAATATCTGGTAAAATGCGTCAGATCTATGCCGTCAGTCCTTACATAATAGAAATTTTTCATGGCAACCTGATAGATCGCTCCTGAAAAATAAATCACTGCCACTAAGATATAGATCATCACAATGACAGAACGCCTTTGAATTCTTCGTTCACTCATCAGATTTATGTAATTGAAGGTATCAACCAGAATAAGAGCATATAGAACAAGAAATACTATCAGCAGTATTGTGAAAGAGCTCCTGCTGTAATACTCCGTATTACTTGCGATCTCCACTATAAAAATCATCAAAACAGTGGCAACGATCGAAGTGACATTGCCCCATAGAAGGAAGCTAAAAGCTTTTGATTGTCTTGGTTTTGTTAAAACCATAAAAACAAGGATGAGTAAAGAAAGAAAAAGACTTGCATACTCGCCTACTATCTCATATCTCAGAGCACTATGAATTCCAAACATTGGCATAATTCATTCCTCATAGATTATCACATTACAGTAATACTTCATTTTAAATATCGTAGCATAATAGTATCAACACACATTAAAGAAAGGCTAAAAAAAGTATAAAAAAAGAGGCATCGCAAAATAGCGATGCCCCGTAATTACCATTAATCCTCGATGCCGTTTTCCTTAACCTTCTCTGCTCTTGCAGTAACTTCCTTCTCCTGAATGTCTGAAGGTGCCTGCTCATAGCGTGCAAAGGTATATTCATAATCACCGGCGCCACCTGTCATTGAACGAAGTGTTGTGCAGTAGCCGTAAAGCTCCATCATAGGAATGTCTGCTTCAATAACCTGCTTGCCGTTACCTGTAGGATTCATTCCGAGAACGCGGCCTCTTCTCTTATTGAGATCACCCATAACGTCACCGGTATATGCATCCGGAACAGTAACCTTAAGGCTTGCGATAGGCTCAAGAAGAACAGGACCTGCTTCCATGAAGCCCTTCTTGAATGCATTACTTGCTGCAACCTTGAAGGCCATTTCAGAGGAATCAACCGGATGGTAGGATCCGTCATAAAGAACAGCCTTAACGCCAACAACAGGATATGCTGCAAGAGGTCCTCTCTGAGAAGCCTCATTTATACCCTTTTCAACAGCCGGGAAGTAGTTCTTCGGAACTGCTCCACCTACAACCTCCTGCTCGAAGGTGTAAGCCTGTGTATCATCACCTGAAGGTGAGAAACGCATCTTAACATGTCCATACTGACCATGTCCGCCGGTCTGCTTCTTATACTTGTACTCAACATCTGAGTTCTTGCGGATAGTCTCTCTGAAAGCTACCTTGGGCTTATCAAGCTCTACTTCAACCTTGTACTCGTTAAGGAGCTTACTAACTGCAATATCCAGATGCATGTCACCCATACCATAGATAAGTGACTGACGGTTCTCAGCATCATTAACAACCTTAAGAGTTGCATCCTCAGCTGAAAGCTTTGCAAGAGACTGAGCAATCTTATCGATATCAGCCTTATTCTTTGCCTTATATCTCATGTAGGTGTAAGGCTCAGAGATGTCCATCTTAGCGTACTGAACAGGATTAGCCTTGGTTGAAAGGGTATCACCTGTACTGATATCAAGCTTCTGAAGGGCACCGAAGTCACCGGCGTGAAGCTCAGGTACTTCTATAGTCTTATTACCCTGCATTACATATATCTTACCAATCTTAACTTCTGTATCCTTGTTGGAATCGTACATAACATCATCAGTCTTGATAACGCCTGAACGAACCTTGATCATGGAATACTTTCCAATGAAAGGATCCATCATGGTCTTGAATACGAAAGCTGTCTTAGGCTTTGAGAAATCGAAGTTTGCTTCGAAAATCTCATTGGTCTTCATGTTGATGCCGGCCATCTTGCGGTTCTCGGGAGCGGGCATATACTTGATGATATCATCAAGAAGTGTATAAACACCCTGAGCAAGAATGCTTGAACCCATCTCGATGGGAACGATAGAACCGTCACAAACATTGTTGCGAAGTGCGGAACGGATCTCCTGCTCTGAGAAGGTCTCACCGCTGAAATATCTGTCCATGAACTCTTCACTGGTCTCAGCAACTGCTTCCATGAGAGTGTCACGATACTGACTAAGATATTCTTTATTATATTCAGGGATCTCGCACTCAACTGCGTCCTTGCCTTCCCAACGGAAGCCCTTCTCCTGAATAACATTTACATAACCTACAAACTTCTCATTCTCACGAATAGGAAGGTTGAATGGTGCAATCTTTTTACCATATTTATCTGTAAGATCCTGAACTACCTGTCTGTATGAAGCATCATCAATATCCATATCGGATACAAAGAACATACGCGGTATTCCGTACTTCTCACAAAGATCCCATGCTCTCTCAGTTCCAACCTCGACGCCGGCCTTACCTGAAACTACGATAATTGCTGCATCAGCAACACTCATTGCTTCCTGAACCTCACCAACAAAATCGAAAAATCCCGGTGCATCAAGAAGGTTGATCTTGTGATCATCCCACTCAAGCGCAATATTTGTTGTGCTGATTGAGAATTGACGCTTCTGCTCTTCTTTGTCGAAATCACTAACGGTATTTCCATCAGCTACCTTACCCATGCGGGAAGTGATACCTGCAAGATATGCCATTGCCTCAGCTAGAGAAGTTTTTCCTGCTCCCCCGTGACCTAAGAGTACGACATTACGAATTTTGTCACTAGTGTAAACTTTCATCTCTGTTCCTCCAGTAATTTATTTCTTTGGGTAAAATGCTTGAGAATATTCAGATTTCCCCCAACCCTATAGAGATATTTTACTAAAATTGTGCATACAATACAAGTAATTCAAAACAATTTGCACAATTATTGCTTTTCACACTTTAACGTGTTATAGTGATATAGATTTCGTCACACGTTTGGCGGGGTCAAAGAGAAAACTCGAGGTAAATTCAATGAATGCAAATGATATAACCTGTGGATTTATCGGTCTGGGACTGATCGGTGGCTCCATGGCAAGAGCTCTTAAGGAGAAGGCTCCCGGCATGCGTATTATTTCCTACACGCCCCACCGTGAAACCTCTGAAAGAGCTAAGGCTGACGGTATCGTAGACGTTATCGCGCCGGCTATAGATGAACATTTTACAGAATGTGACTACATTTTTTTATGCGCTCCTATTGAACGTAACAATGATAATCTTTCAATATTAAAACCATTCCTTGACAAAAAAACTACCTTATCTGATATCGGTTCGGTAAAAACCAGTATTCACGAACATGTTAAGGAGCTTGGTCTCGAGGATCAGTTCATAGGCGGACATCCGATGGCAGGTACAGAGCGTATCGGTTACATCAATTCAAAGGCTTCCATACTTGAAAACGCCTACTACATCCTTACTAAAACAGAAAAAACTTCAGATGAACGTCTTGAGAATTACAGACAGCTTGTAGAACTGATGGGTGCTACTCCTCTCATCATTCCTTACGAGCAGCATGATTTTGCTACTGCGGCTATAAGCCATGTCCCCCACGTAATAAGCGGCTGTCTTGTTAATCTGGTAGAACGAAGCGACTATTCTGATGGGCTTATGAAGACAATTGCTGCAGGCGGCTTCAAGGATATCACGCGAATCTCCTCCTCTTCGCCTGTTATGCTTCAGCAGATTTGTCTTACCAATCGCAAAAACATCGTGACTCTGCTGGATAAGTATATCGATTATATTAAGGAAATGAAGGATGTCATAGATGACGCCGACGGCGACAGTCTTATGGATTTCTTTTCGTCGGCAAGAGAATACAGGGATTCCTTCAACGATCTCAACAGAGGTCCTATCAGGAAAACATATATCACAAGAGTCGACATCGCCGATGAGCCCGGAAACATTGCTTCCGTTGCAACACTTCTTTCTGTTAACGGCATTAACATCAAGAATATCGGAATCGTACATAACAGAGAGGATGAACACGGAACACTCAGCATAGAGTTTCACGATGGAAAAGCTATGGAAAAAGCTGTACAATTATTAGACAATCACGGATATCCGTCCGCCAAGTAACTGCGTTATTTTCTTAGACATAAATGAGGTGCAATCCATGATAAGTATTGAAAAAAGTTCTAAACCGTTAAAAGGACATGTCTATGTCCCGGGGGATAAGTCCATTTCACACAGAAGCGTCATGTTTGGCGCCCTTGCAGATGGTACAACCGAGATTACTGGTTTTCTTGAGGGTGCAGACTGCCTCTCTACTATCGATTGCTTCAGAAAACTCGGTATCCAGATCGAACATACTCAGCGTCCCGTTCACGGAGTTCCCACAATAACAGTTCACGGCAGAGGTCTTCATGGGCTCTCAGCACCGGACACAGGACTTTTTACCGGCAATAGCGGCACTACCACGAGACTTCTTGCAGGTATTCTTGCCGCACAGCCCTTTGATACTGTGCTCACAGGTGATAATTCCATCGAGCAGCGTCCCATGAACCGCATCATTAAGCCACTTACTCAGATGGGAGCAGACATATCTTCTCTTAAGGGAAATGACTGCGCTCCTCTTATTATTAAGGGAGGCAAAAGACTTCGTGGTATCACTTATCACAGTCCTGTTGCTTCTGCCCAGGTAAAATCCTGCATACTTCTTGCCGGTCTTTACTCAGACAGTGACACAGTAGTCTATGAACCTGCACTCAGCAGAAATCATACGGAAATAATGCTAAGAGCCTACGGTGCTGACATCCATAATGAAGTGGATGTTAAGGGAAGTGCCGCAGCAATTCTTCATCCCGGTTCACCTCTAAGGGGTATAAAGGTCAATGTCCCGGGTGACATTTCATCAGCCGCTTATTTCATTGCTGCTGCTCTGCTTGTTCCCGGATCAGATATTGTCATTCATAATGTCGGAATAAATAAGACGCGCTCCGGAATACTATGCGTTCTCAAACAGATGGGCGCTGATATTGAGCTTGAAAACGTTGATGAATCAATTGAGCCAAGAGCTGACCTTCATGTTCGCTATTCACAGCTTCACGGAGGTGTTAACGGCAGATTTGAGCTTTCAGGTAAGCTTATTCCTACCATGATAGATGAGCTTCCAATCTTCGCTGTTGTTGCTGCTTCCGCAAACTGCACCACCATCATTAAGGATGCCGCAGAGCTTAAGGTAAAGGAATCAAACAGAATTGATGCCATCTGCAATAATCTAAAGCTTATGGGTGTCGACATCGAGCCCACAGATGATGGAATGATCATAAACGGCGGACGTCCTTTTGTTGCTGCCGATATAGAAACAGAGGGTGACCACAGAATAGCAATGAGCTTCGCAATAGCTGCCCTTGCCGCAAACGGTCAGACAAGGATTATCGATGACAAGTGCGTAGGCATCTCCTATCCCGCTTTCTTCAATGATCTTAAGAGGCTATTACAATAATGAAAAATCTAAACTGCAGTATAAACGATGTTTTTCTGCAGAGAATAATATCATAAAGACAAAAAAGGAATGTTGTTTTGAGAATTATCTCTTAACAACATTCCTTTTATTTTTACCTGAATAACTATCAGTCTCTCTTAAAGATATCTCTTGTGTATACCTTATCACTAACATCATCAAGGCTGCTGTCATAGCGGTTAGCAATAATTGCCTGACTCTGTTTCTTGAACTCCTCAAGATTGTTTACAACCTTGCTTCCAAAGAAGGTTGTTCCATCCTCAAGAGTCGGCTCATAAATAATAACAGTGGCACCCTTAGCCTTTATACGCTTCATAACGCCCTGAATACTGCTCTGACGGAAGTTATCTGAATTACTCTTCATAGTAAGTCTGTAGACTCCCACAATAACCTCATGCTCAAAGTTCTTATCATAGTTTGCACTGTTACCGTAAGCGCCTGCAATATCAAGAACTCTGTCTGCTATGAAATCCTTTCTGGTTCTGTTGGAATCAACAATAGCCTCGATCAGGTTCTCCGGGACATCCGAGTAATTTGCCAGAAGCTGCTTGGTATCCTTAGGCAGGCAATATCCGCCATAACCAAAGGAAGGGTTATTATAAAAATCACCAATTCTGGGATCAAGGCAGACACCACGAATAATGCTGGTGGTATCAAGTTCTTTCATCTCTGCATAAGTATCAAGCTCATTAAAATATGATACTCTGAGTGCAAGATATGTATTAGCAAAAAGCTTAACAGCTTCAGCTTCGGTAGTTCCCATGAAAAGGACTTCAACATCCTCTTTTAATGCTGCCTCCTTAAGAAGGGCTGCAAATTTGTGAGCTGCCTCAACAAGCTTTTCATCACTTTCATCCACGCCAACGATAATTCTGCTGGGATAGAGATTGTCATAAAGTGCCTTTGACTCTCTAAGGAACTCAGGGCTGAACAGTATCTTATCAGATCCCATCTTCTCTCTGACTTTCTCAGTATAGCCAACAGGAATCGTACTCTTTATTATCATGAAGGCATTTGGATTAACCTTCTTAACAAGCTCAATTACTGCTTCAACGGCACTTGTATCGAAATAATTCTTCTTACTGTCATAATTGGTAGGAGCTGCGATTACAACAAAATCAGCATCCTTATATGCTGCTTCTCCATCCAATGTAGCTGTGAGCTTAAGCTCTTTTTCCGCAAAAAACTTTTCAATATACTCATCCTGAATGGGTGATATTCTCTTATTGAGCATATCCACCTTTTCGGGTATTACATCAACAACTGTTACCTGATGTCTCTGTGAAAGAAGTGTTGCGATTGAAAGTCCGACATAGCCCGCTCCCGCAACAGCAATCTTCACCTCACAATTATTATTCATATTCTCTCCTATTTAATACCGGCCCTAAATTATTCTCCGGCAAGCGTCTCCTGTACAGTCTCATAGACTGAGATACGCTGTCTGTCATATTCCGGCATACCAATAAAGATTGCACCATATTCATATCCGTTTTCAAGCATGGTGCCTCTTACAATCTTGATAAATACATGTAAAACTTCTTTCGTCCAAATGGTTATATTAGCTTCATAGTTATCACCCATAACCAGCTGAACGTCAGACATAAAGCCCATTCCTGCTCTTGAGCAGTTCATGATGGAAATTGCAACAGTCTCAGCTTCCTCATTACTACTGCCATGCATAGGCTTCATGATAAGCTCGCCTGTAAGATCAAGTCTCTTGTACTTTCTTCTCTCGTCCATAATATCCCCCACATAAATATTGTTCTGAACCTAGCAATACCAATATAAATATATCTTAGCTTAAATTTCGTCGTCCGTAAAGAAACAAGCATCGCCAAAAGAGAAAAATCTATACTTTTTATCGACAGCTTCCTTATAGGCGTCAAGCACGTGATCTCTGCCTGCAAGAGCCGATACCAGCATAACCAGAGTAGACTCCGGCAGATGAAAATTTGTAATAAGGCAGTCTGTTACCTTGAACTTGTATCCGGGATAAATGAATATGGATGTATTATCCGCACACTGTTCAATATGACCGTTTTCATCTGCAGCACTCTCTATTGTTCTGCAGCTTGTGGTGCCTACACAGATTACTCTGTGACCGTTTTCTTTAGCTCTATTTATCTTCTCGGCTGCTTCCTGTGTAACCTGATACCACTCTGTATGCATGTGGTGATCAAGTACATTTGTAACCTTAACAGGTCTGAAGGTACCAAGGCCTACATGAAGCGTTACATAAGCAAGATCAATTCCCTTATCCTGAATTTTCTGAAGAAGCTCTTTGGTAAAATGAAGTCCTGCAGTAGGTGCAGCAGCTGAGCCCTCATATCTTGCATAAACCGTCTGATACATGTTTTTATCCTGAAGCTTATGGGTGATATATGGCGGCAGTGGCATTTCACCAAGTCTGTCCAGTACTTCCTCGAAGATTCCTTCGTAGTAGAACTGAACAAGTCTGTTTCCTTCCTCCACAATATCAAGGATCTTTGCTGTGAGGCTTCCATCACCAAATGTGACCTCTGCGCCGGGGCGAAGCTTTTTACCGGGCTTAACAAGAGTCTCCCAAATATCGTTCTCTCTTCTTTTCAAAAGAAGAATCTCGACTGCCGCTCCTGTGTCCTTCTTCGTTCCCAGAAGTCTTGCAGGAATAACCTTGGTATCATTAAGAACAAGGCAGTCACCGGGCTTAAGATAATCTATGATGTCATGGAAAATCTTATGTGCTGTCTTACCAGACTCCTTATTCATCACAAGAAGCTTACAGTCATCACGGGCCATAAGCGGATCCTGTGCAATCAGCTCCTGTGGAAGATCAAAATAATAATCACTTGTGCGAAGACCCAGATTAGGGTCCTGCGCATTATTTTCTGTAGTACTCAATATTTTCTCCTAATATCCCTCATCCGCCCTTCGGGCACCTTCTCCCCAAGGGAGAAGGCTCTTTTCCTGCCTTCCCCCTTTAGGGAAAAGGCTCTTTTCTTGCCCTACCCCTGGGGAAAAGGCTCTTTTCCTGCCTTCCCCCTAAAGGGGGAAGGTGGCACGAAGTGCCGGATGAGGGTGCTTTACATATTAGTCATTCCGGCCTTATTTAAGAATGTCTTATACAAGCGGAGCGCCTCATAGATATCAGCCTTTGATGTAGCCTCGTAAGGAGCATGCATATTAAGAACTGCTACACCTGCATCAATTACATTCATTCCGTAAAGTGCAAGAATATATGCGATGGTTCCGCCACCACCTACATCTACCTTACCAAGCTCAGCCATCTGGAAGTCTACACCGTCCTCTTCAAAGATGCTTCTAAGATGAGCGATATACTCAGCATTAGCATCGTTAGAGCCTGACTTTCCGCGGCTTCCTGTGAACTTACTGAATACAGGGCCATAACCAAGAAGTGATGCGTTCTTCTTTTCGAACTGACCTGCATACATGGGATCGAATGCAGCGTTTACATCAGATGAAAGCATGCATGAATTTGCAAGGCATCTTCTGAGCTTAAGCTCTGAATAATCACCGCAGAGGTTCATAAGCTCTGCAACGGCGTTCTCAAAGAATTTACTCTCCATACCGGTTGCGCCAACGCTTCCGATTTCTTCCTTATCAACAAGGATGCAGCAGCCTGTTCTCTTAAGATTCTTAACACCGAGAAGTGCTTCCATTGAAGGATAAGCACATACTCTGTCATCCTGACCGTAAGCAAGGATCATTGAGCGGTCAAAACCGGCATCTCTTGCCTTACCTGCAGGAACGATCTCAAGCTCTGCAGAGAGGAAATCGTCCTCCTCGATTCCGTAAAGATCATAAAGAATTCCAAGGATTCCGCGCTTAACTGCACCTGAAACCTTGCCGCTTTCTTCCTTCTCTTCCTTCTCATAAGCAACAGCATACTGCTGACCATCTGTTAGCTTTGTGTTCTTCTTTTCAGCCTTTTTCTTTTCATCGCTCTCAATTACAAAAGGTCTGTTTCCAACTACAAGATCAAGAGCCTCACCCTCAACAACTGTAGCAGCCTTCTTGCTCATAAGATCGCCTGAAAGGTGGATGAGAAGATCGCTGATGAAGAATACCGGATCATCCTCGTCCTCACCTACATTAAGCTGTACTGTTGTACCATCCTTTTTAACTACAACACCGTGGATTGAAAGCGGAATGGTAACATAGAGATACTTCTTGATACCACCGTAGTAATGAGTATCAAGATAAGCAATATTTGTATCTTCGTAAAGAGGGTTCTGCTTAACATCCATTCTGGGAGAATCGATATGAGCACCTAAGATATTCATACCTGTCTCAAGGGGATCAGAACCGATCTGGAACATAGCGATAGACTTATTCATCCATACGCTGTAAACCTTATCGCCCTTCTTAAGCTTTGTGTTCTTTCCAATAAGTGTGTTGAGCTCACGATATCCTGCCTGCTCAATCTCATTTACAATGCTGTCGATGGCTTCGCGCTCTGTCTTGGCATTATCAAGGAAAGTCTTATAGTTATCAGCAAAGGCTTCAAGCTCTTTAAGCTGCTTTGCATTGTATTTTGTCCACATATTTGTTCTTTTCATTGCGTACTCCTTTTCCCTCATCCGCCCTTCGGGCACCTTCCCCCAAAGGGGGAAGGCTTTTTAGCCTTCCATCTGCCCTTCAGGCACCTTCCACCCAAGGGGGAAGACTTTTTAGCCTTCCATCTGCCCTTCGAGCACCTTCCACCCAAGGGGAAAGACTTTTTAGCCTTCTCCCTTGGGAGAAGGTGTCAGCGAAGCTGACGGATGAGGCTATATAATTAACTTCTAAGTGTAATATTAAGGCTCTCAAGGCCGTTGAGAATCTTCTTCATAGCTGCATTTACTTCATCATCAGCAAGAGTCTTCTCTTTATCTCTGAAGGCCAGTGAGTATGCCATTGACTTATAGCCCTTCTCAATCTGTGAGCCCTCATAGATATCGAACAGTTCGAGCTTCTCAAGCTTCTTACCGCCGCGCTGCTTGATCATCTTCTCAATCTCTCCTGCAGTAACAGCTGTAGGAACAACCATTGAAATATCACGGGTAACAGCAGGGAACTTAGCAATACCTGTGTATACACGGTTGTAGTTTGCATGAGGTACGATAGCAGGAAGGTCAAGAACTGCGATATATGTTCTTGCTCCGATTCCGTAGTTATCAAGAACCTCAGGATGAACCTCACCGAGATATCCGATGCACTCACCCTTGAAGGAAACTAAAGCCTGACGTCCGGGATGAAGGAAAGGCTTACCTGCCTTAGCGTCATACTCAAGCTCATCAGCCATGCCAATCTGTCCAAGGAACTCCTCAACAGCGCCCTTCATTGTGAAGAAATCGCCCTCTCCGTAGAAACCAAGTACAAACTGTGCTCTCTCATCAGGAAGCTCCTTAAGAGGAAGCTCCTTTGCAACATAGATATTTGCTATCTCATAGAGCTTAACATCCTTGTTTCTGCGCTTGTAGTTAGTTGCAAGGCTTGTAAGGATTACGTTAAGCGGAATTGTTCTCATAATTGAGAAGTCCTCACCAAGAGGATTTGAAATTGTAATCGCATTTCTTTCAGGTGCATCCTGGGCTAAAAGAAGCTTATCAAATACCTTGGGACTCTCGAAGGAATATCCGTATGCCTGTGAGAAGCCGCAGAACTGTGCAACCTCTCTTGCTGTCTTCTCAACTGTCATCTTGAAGGTAAGCTTACCTGTTGTAGGTGCATTCTTGGGAAGAGTTGAAGGAATCTTGTCATATCCCCAGAATCTTGCAACCTCTTCTGCAATGTCGCACATACCGATAAGATCCTGCCTGAAGCTGGGAACGATGATCTCGTTTGTAGTTTCATCATAGGAAAGCTCTTCTCTTGCGAAAATATCAAGCATTGTCTGTCTGTCAATATCTGTACCGAGAAGCTTATTGATCTTCTCAGGATCAAACTTAATTCTGTTAAGAGGTTTGATGGGAGACTTAACCTCAACGATACCCTGTGTAACCTTACCGCAGCCAAGCTCGTTTACAAGCTGACATGCGCGGTTGATGGCATCCTCCGCATTGTTGGGATCAAGACCCTTTTCAAAGAAGCCTGATGCGTCTGTACGAAGTCCGATTCTCTTGGAGCTCTTACGGATGTTAGGTCCGTTGAAGGTAGCTGCCTCAAACAGAACTGTTGTAGCATCCTCAGTGATCATAGAATTCTCACCGCCCATGATACCGCCGACAGCAACTTCCTTCTCGCCGTCACAGATCATGATTACTTCGCTGTCAAGATTTCTCTCCTGGCCATCAAGTGTTACGAACTTCTCACCATCCTTAGCGCGCTGTACGACAATCTTATTTCCTGCAATAGTGGAAAGATCAAAAGCGTGCATGGGCTGACCATACTCAAGCATTACATAGTTAGTGATATCAACGATGTTGTTAATAGGTCTTACACCGTTAGAAGCAAGTCTTCTCTGCATCCACTCAGGTGAAGGTCCGATCTTAACATCTGTTACGACTCTTGCGCAATAACGTGAGCAAAGGTCTGCATCCTTAATTTCTACTGAAATGTAATCAGAAGCCTTCTCCTCTGTCTCCTCAACCTTTACCTCGGGAGCCTTGAAGGGAAGCTTAAATGTAGCTGCTGCTTCTCTTGCAATACCAAGAATACTGTAGCAGTCTACTCGGTTACTGGTTACTTCGAACTCGAATACAGTGTCATGAAGTCCAAGGACCTCTACTGCATCTGCTCCAACCTCTGTGTCCTCAGGAAGAATGTAAAGTCCATCCTCAGGAGCATCGGGATAGAAATCCTTGGTTGAACCAAGCTCCTCGATTGAGCACATCATACCGTAGCTCTCGATACCACGAAGCTTACCGGCTTTAATCTTGATGCCGTCTTCAGGATTCGGGCTTCCGTCATGACCACCTGCAACTCTGCCGCCGTCAAGAACAACGGGAACCTTATCTCCTTCCTTCATATTCTTAGCGCCGGTAACAATCTGAATTTTCTCAGATCCGATATTAACCTGGCAGATAACAAGCTTATCAGCATCGGGATGCTGCTCAATTTTTTCAATCTGTCCTACTACGATTTTCTCTAAATTCTTATCAAGGCGATGAAAACCTTCGCCCTTTGTTCCGGAAAGAGTAAGTGCATCAAGGATCTCCTGATCACTTGCATTTAAATCCGGTACGTATGCTTTTATCCATGATAATGATGCGTCCATTCTTAACCTCCCAAATTAGAACTGCTCAAGAAAACGAATGTCGTTCTCGTAAAGTAATCTCATATCGTCTATTTCATATTTAAGTACTGCGATTCGCTCGAGACCGAGACCGAATGCGAAGCCTGTATACTCTTCGGGATCGATACCACTCATCTCAAGAACGTGAGGGTGTACCATTCCGCAGCCAAGGATTTCAATCCATCCCTCGCCCTTACAGAAACGGCAGCCCTTACCGCCACACTTGAAGCAGCTTACATCCATCTCAGCAGAAGGCTCTGTGAAGGGGAAGTGATGAGGACGGAATTTAACCTTAACATCCTCACCGAAGATCTCCTTTGCAAACTCAGCAAGAGTTCCCTTAAGATCAGCAAAGGTAATATCCTTATCAATTACAAGTCCCTCAATCTGGTGGAAGCTGGGGCTGTGTGTTGCATCAACCTCATCTGCTCTGAATACACGTCCGGGAGCTATCATCTTAATCGGAAGCTTACCCTTTTCCATCTCATGAACCTGAGTGGATGATGTCTGTGTACGAAGAAGAAGGTCTCCTGTTATATAGAATGTATCCTGTTCATCCTTTGCAGGGTGATCAGCGGGAATATTAAGTGCCTCGAAGTTGTAATAATCCTTCTCGACCTCGGGACCTTCAGCTACTTCGTAGCCCATTCCGATAAATACATTCTCAACATCCTCAAGTGTAATAGTATTGGGATGACGATGTCCTACATTATTCTTCTTAGCAGGAAGCGTAACATCTATAGTCTCGCTGGCAAGCTTTGCCTCACGAACAGCCGCCTCCATTTTCTTTTTGGTATGCTCGAGACTCTTCTCGATTTCTTCTCTGACTTCGTTTACCATCTGGCCGACCTTAGGTCTGTCCTCAGGTGCTACGTCCTTCATACTCTTAAGTATGCTTGTAAGCTCACCCTTTTTTCCAAGGACATTAACGCGAATGTCGTTAAGCATATCAAGACCTTCGGTGGCTTCGATCTGCTTAAGTGCGCTCTCCCTGATTTTGTCTAATTGCTCTTTAATCATGTTTACCTCCTGAAAAATAAAGATAAAAAAGTCCCTCACATCTTTTAGATGTAAGGGACGAATATAATCCGCGGTACCACCCTGATTCCTGCCACAAAAAACATGGCAGACACTTAATTTCATTAAATTGTAGCTCCGATGCGAAATTTCCGAACTGCCTTTACCTGATGAGCTCTCAGCCAGTGACTCATCTCTCTGTATGGAAAACAGAACATCCCGGGGATATTCCCCACATCCTCAACGCTCTTCACAATAGTTTAACGATGGGATAGTGAAAAGTCAAGACACCTTAGCTTCAAATCTCAAAGCATCATTCTACAAGGAACCAATCATCCGCACTCTCATCATAGTAGAATACCTCATCTGTATCCTCATCATAGTAGTAGGTTGTATCCGTCTTGTCGTCATAGAGATAAAGGGTTCCGTTTTCATAGAGATACCAGATTTCCTCTTCATAGTCGTAAATCCAGTTATCTTCCTCCCATTCATCCTGATAGCCGTAATAATCACCTGAATCATAGTCATAGCCATACTCACAGGAGCCGCCGCCACTTATATTACAACCGTACTCATCCTCATAGGCGCCCCAGCCATCCCAGCTGTCTTCAAAGCTGTCATAATTGTAGTAATCCTCGTAGCTGTCTGTGGATACAAATCTTGAGAGCCAATCTATGTATTCTTCATCAAAATCTATATCTTTATAGACGCTTTTCAGCTGCTCATAAAAATATGAATCGCCATAGGGAAGAGATACCGATAATCCTGTCAGCTCGTTTTTATCTGAGGTATGACCATAGTAGGCAACAGCTGCCTTCAGAGCAGACATAAGTGCTTTTGCCTCATCACTGCTATTGTCAATTCCCTCCACAAGCGCAAGAATGTCACTTATGTAGTAGTCAGACAGGGTTACATCACTTTCATCAAATCCCCACATGTCCCAAAAGCCTTTGCTTGAACGGCCCTTTGCCATGTGAATTTTACTGTAGTTCTTATTAAGTAGAGCATCTTCATTTTTGTAAGCATAGGCCTTCCATGCTGTAAAAAGATTTCTTGCCGTGGACTCGTTAAAAAGTCCAAGGCAGGCTGAATCGCCGCCAAAGCTGTCCTCGTTATCGCTTATGATGTCATCTATTATGTTTTTTCCAAGAAGCGGTGCAGAAATTCCGGGATTCTCTTCAAATTTCTTCATCCAGCCCGTATAGCTCCAGCCAAGTCCGGACTCAAAATCCTCTGATAAAACAGTGTATCTGCAAAAGGGAGACAGCGCATAACAGGTCTCAAGATTAGCCATAATGCAGCAGTCCATGCCTATAACATCAAAATATATATCGCTGTGTTCTGAAAAAGCAGCCGCCATCTCAGCAATAGTAAGGCTCGAATCCTGAGACTGCCACTCATCATATCCAAATCCGTAAACCGGACCGCCGCCATGATCCCAGAAAATAAAGATGTAGCGCTCAGCAGCGTAATTATCTTTACAAAAGCCGATAAATTCTGACAGAGTATCCTTTGAGGTGCAGTCAAGCTGTCCCAGCTTATCTCTCACAAGCTTAAGATCTCCGTTCTCAATCTTATAGGTCTGGGCTGTCTTTGATGAAATGCCGTAATTCTGCCATTCCTTAGTTCCCATGGTCTGGATTATTACATTGACATTATCTCCGATTCCGGACGAGATCATCTCCGCAATATCATCCGTGGCTTCTCCTGCATTGGTCTCAAGATCAGAGCCGTTCATGTATATCATAACGGTAGCTGATTTTGCCTCGGTTCCAACAGAAATACTCTCTACATTCGCAGAGGATGCCTCAGCAGCCCCCTTCTCCTTAGACGGACCTTCCTTTTCTTTTGACACACTTTCGGTTGAAGCACTCTCCTCCACGGCAGCAATAACATCCGCCTCTTCTCTCGGACGATCCTCCGACTCCTCATCATCAGGCATAAGCATAATGATTATGAAAAGTACACCAAGTACCGCCAGTATTGTAACAGTGATCTTTTTTAATTTACGCCACATAATCCCCTCATTATTTGAATTTAGCCTTCTTTGATGCGCCGGCCTTTTTCAGCATACTCTTATAGGAAGGTCTCTATGTCATATTGTCCCCTCAACCGTTTTATTATACTTTAATTAAATTGATAAAAAAATAACTTTTTGGATTTTTGATAGTCAGAGCTTTATCTGTAAGAATATTAAATGCGAGGAATCCACAGTTTAAGCGGATTCCTCGCATTTGTATCCATGATAAAGCATCATATGTTTCGGTAACATAGCGGCTCTATCAGACGTAAAACATCAAAACATATTCGAAGCAAAATGCAAATGGAATTATTTAACGATGATTTTCACAGTCTGTGTAGTCTTTTTAAACTTTCCTTTAGATCTTGCAATTTTAATGGTTACCTTCTGGGCTTTTTTCTTAAGCTTGTCATAGCTAATTTCATTCTTATTTTGTGTAATCTTAGCCTTTGTAGGATCATCGAACAGTTATGTTTTTGGTTTTACTCCACTTAGAATATACCCTGTTAGAATTAGATATCTTATATGTTCTGACTCTTACATAGTACTTCTTTCCTGACTTAAGTCCTTTAATTTTCTTTGAAGTAGTCTTATTCTTGCCAATTGATACAATCTCGACGTCCTTCTTGAACTTCTTATTTGTACTGTACTGAATCTCGTACCCCTTTATTCCATTTGAAGTCTGTTTTTTCCATGTAACAATAAATGATTTTTTTCCTGCTTTTACCTTTGAAACAGAAGTCTTAACCTGCTTTTTATCTATTATTTCCTTCTTTTCTTCGTTCGTAGGACTTACAGGATTTTGAGTCTGATCATCAGTTGTGGTTTGATTTTTATCCTGCTGGCCACCATTAGTGTTATTCTTGTCTCCGCCCTGGTTGCCGTTTTGGTCACCATTTTCATCATCATTTTGCTGCGTGGTATCAGCGCCAAATACTATTGTTGCTGTAGCTTTGGTTGTGTTATTTAGAGCAGCCCACTGCTGTGCATTACCTGCATAATAAATATAATCACAGCTGCTTAAATCAGTGTCTCCAAGACCTACTACCGGTAAATACAACTCCTTTCCGGTAAAACCACTAAATATACAAGGTTCAGAAATACCTGTGAATCCTGTCAGATCATATACATAAGCCTCTGAATGATTTCCCAAAGATAAGTTTACTAACGGACATCTAAAAAAAATATCATCTATATCCTCAACTTTTGATACATCCAGTCCGGACATATTAAGTGTCGCTAAAGATGAACAATCAGAAAACATATTATACATACTTCTTACTTTTGCTGTATTAAAGCCGTGAATATCCAGTGAAGTAAGCGACGAACATCCTTCGAACATACTGCTCATATATAATGCATTTCCAGTGTTAAATGTTCCAAAGGTTATTGTTGTGAGTGATGAACATCCCCTAAACATATCGCTAAAATATATAACATTTTGTGTATCCAACCCGCTAAGATCAAGTGTTGTAAGTTTGGAACAACCGCTAAACAATCCTGTCATCCTTTTAATAGCCGTTGTATCAACATTACCAATTATTAGCGTTTCAAGATTATTCAGGTCTTTGAAATAATCAAAGCACTGTAAATAACCGTCCGATATTAATGGGTTTTCGTTAGGATAGCTATAACCATGTATAGTAACGCCATCCTTGATGGTTATTTTCTTTAGGTTATATCCGGAATTAGATCCATAAAACTTAAAGTGATTATATTCATTCTGATTTTCATCGCCGAGTATGGTTGCATATTGTACTCCACTAATTGTGGCTGTAGCTTCTATTGTCAATTCTGAAGCTTTCTTCCCCTTATCTGAAAGTGCTGTAATAACCAGTTTATGATTCTGAGAATCCAAAGTATAAACAAAATCCTCATACCAGTTTCCACTTGCCTTGGCACTAGTACTGAATGCTATCAGGAAAAGTGCCATTACTATACTCATACACATTACCCTTCTTATCAAATTTGTTAACCATAATGCTCTGCTGTTTCCTCTAGATATAAAATCCTCCTTAAACGCATCACTAAAAGTTTAATCAACTTTTCATTTCTATAATTTTACGCCCCATATCTTAATTGCATATTAATTATCGCCAAAAAAATAATTAAACGAATTAAAAGCCATCGAAAAGTATCATTTCATACTCTTCAATGGCTTTATTTATGCATCTCCCATGATATTATTTTGTTTTCAGCTTTTTGATATTACTCCATATTGAATATATCTTATCAGAACCAGCTTTCTTGTAGGTGCGGATTCTGAAATAATACTTCCTTCCGGATTTCAGACGCTTTATTGTTTTTGATGTCGTTTTTGCATTACTTACAGTTACGGTTTTTATATTTTTTGAGAAACCTTTATCTGTACTATACTGAATCTCATAGCCCTTGATTCCGCCCTTAGTCTGCTTCTTCCATTTAAGAGTAATGCTATTCTTTTGGGCTGTGAGCTTTGAGAACTTCGTGGTCTTTTGTTTTGAATCGATATCCTCGGAAGCTGCCGATTCAGCTTCATGGGAAGTGGGTGTTTCCTTTACTTTAGGAGCCCCCTCGGTCTGAGTTGATGTTTCGGGCTTTTCTGTTGTTTTGGAATTATCTAATGGCCCAGAATTTTCTGATGGCTCGGGATCTTTTGCCGGTTCCGGCTCTTCTACCGTTCTATCTTTCCACAAAGCCTGTAGTACTGTCAATCCGGTAATCCTGATTTTTGAACCCGGTTCACCCATGTCCCACCTATCAAATTCTTTGCCTTTAGGAGCTATAAATGTGCATGACGGCAATGTGTAATATGATCCCTGCTCAACAGATATTCTTTTCATGGTTCCGCTTCCGCCATTTGGATCGAAGCCTACTGTGCACATGGGTTTTTCAGGCTCTGAAGGGGCATAATCAGGATCTCTTTCAAAAACTGCTTGAATTTCAACATCTGAATCTGTAAGAACAAGAGTATCATTGGTTATTGTCGCTTTACCTGATATAATCTTCCATTCTTTGAACTTGGATCCTTTACATGTTGTCTTATAAAGATTAAACTTTGCCCCTTTGATACCCCAGTCTGTTTTGCTGATTTCCCTGGGATCCAGGCTGGCAAAACCTCCCCCACCGGTATAAGACAGGGTAACATTGTACCTACCTGGTATATCCTTTAACTTTATCTTCACAGAATCAGAGTTTGCGCAGCTGTTCAGATCACTTGACATGGTTCTGATAACAAATTCGTTGTTTGTCAAAAAAAACTTTACAGTACAACCTGCTTCAATTCTTGAAGGAGAGCTGTAATACTCAGCAATCAAATCCGATGACACAGCCTTGAAAGATACGTACGTGTTTTTAACACCAACTTCTTTTCCTACAATATAATCCTTTGCCATAGGTGTTTTCTTGCTGATAGTCGTTGAATACTCAGAAATTCTTAATTTGGAATTCTTTTTATAATCACTTATGTATGCCTTATTTGAAGAAAGTGTAATGGGTTCGGATGAATATAAAACATACAAAGTCATCTTCCCCAGCTGGTTATACTTCCAGCTTCCTTTGTAATCAATAGTTTCATTTGCCTTAAGCGAAACATTCTGAAAGGTTCCAAGGCGCGGGTTGTCTAAGTTAGAGCCGGAAATATACCCGTAAAAAAAGATTTTATCTTTGCTTCCATTTTGGCTGTTTGCTATCATGCAGGCATAATAACCTTCTGATATTGTTTTGAAGTGAACATGATCTCCTTCGAATCGAACCTCAGTCGCTGCTTCATTTGACGCCGCTTTGGATACAATGGATGAACACACAAACACAGAAAAAATACACATCATGGATGTGATGAAAAGTAAGAAAGTTTCTTTGATTGTCTTCATAAGTTTTTCCCCTAAAACTTTTTTTCTTCCCCTCAAATAACGATTATACTACACAGAAAGCCGTTATGGTAAAAGGAAAAATATCCCGTACTGACATAACATTGTGATATAATCTCAATAACTTTTAACACGTACCATAAACAGAGGCTAAACATGAATGAACTTGATGAACGTTACAGCACCGCTGAGGATGCCATAATAGATGCATTTTTCCTGCTCATTAAGGAAAAGGATTTTGATAAGATCACAGTTTCTGATGTGATAAAAAGGGCCGGCATTGTCCGCAGCACCTTCTATAACCACTACGAGAACATTCCCGCACTGGTAACTGCAGCTGAGGATAAGACCATAGATGACATTTTTCACATGATGGAAAGCTTCCACCCTGAAAATAACAAGGATATCTGCCGCTCCTATTTTCTGGCGATCTGCAATTACACCAAAAAGAATCCCTTTCTTGCAGGACTTCTAGAGAGCGCAAGAGGTGACGGGTTCTTTGAAAAGGCCATGCTTATGTTCCATAAATATGTAACGGGCAGGTCAGATGAATACCACTTTCAAAACGTTTCCAAAGAACAGTACACATACATGATTGCCGGCACAATAGGTGCCACCATCGGCGTCCTTCACAAATGGACAGCCGAGGACTTCGCATCCCCGGCTGAAAATATTGCTGATATTCTTACTACTATCTTTTTGAACGGTATTTTCCCGTTTATGTATTGATTTTAATATGGCTGCTATGCGGCAGGATTCTCTTTAAGAGCATCCTGCCTTTTTATTTTGCCTGTGGTATTTCTGATAAAGGGCGTCTTGCGGATAACCAGTGCTGTGATGTGTCTGTAGGTGGGCTGTGATTTGTTGAACTCATCGATGAAGCTCTGTATTTCTTCTCTGATATCCTCCTCTGAGAGTTTTCTTTTATCCACCTGCTCAGGTTCAGGGAAAATCCTTGCCGTAAGTCCGTTGTTTTCACCGGTTATTACAACCTCTGCTATAAGCGGATGCAGAGCCAGTTTGTTCTCTATCTCTTCAGGTGATACGTTCTCGCCATTGGACATTATAATCAGATTCTTTACTCTTCCATTTATGAAAAGATAACCATCCTCATCAATATATCCCTTATCCCCTGTGTGAAGCCATCCGTCTGTGATGGTCTCCGCTGTTTCATCAGGCATCTTGTAATAACCCTTCATAACGCTGCTGCCCCGGACAAGAATCTCTCCATTCTCAAACGCAATCTCAACATTCTTAAGGGGCTTTCCTATGGATCCCGGCTTATGATTATCCGGCGTGTTACTTGTAATTACAGGTGAGCACTCACTCATACCATAGCCCTCAAGTACATCGATTCCGTATTCTGCAAACTTCTCAATATAGAAGGAATCAAGGTGAGCTCCGCCCGTGAAGATTATGCGAAGCTTACCGCCAAAGACCTTTTCATAAATACCCCTTCTTATAGCGTACAGTACATTATTGGGGATTGCCGATTCAGGGACACCTGTTGCCTCCATGGCTCTTGCAATAGCATCCTGCTCCGCCGATGCCACCTTCTTATAAATCGTCTCTATCATAAGAGGCACCATCAGCATTACTTCAGGCTTAAAAACAGACATATTCCTCACCATATGCATAAAGGAATCATTGATACATACAACCGAGCCAAGAGAAAGAGTCTTAAGGTAGTCCATCACAAGACAATATGCATGATGAATCGGCAGAACGCTAAGCACCACACATCCCGGATTTGCATCATATACAACGTTATTCACGTTTTCAGCAAGGTTCTCCTGACTAAGCATTACTCCCTTGCTTTTTCCGGTTGTTCCCGAGGTATAGATAATCGTTGCAATTTCATAATCTCCGGCTCCTGACACCTCTATATCGTGCTTCGGGAAAGCTTCGAACTCTTCCTTTGTCAGCATCCAAATATCTCTTATCTTAGGACAACTTTCTAATGCCTTTTCCTTTAATGAAGCTCTTGCCTCCGATAAGAAAAGTGCCTCGCAGTCAGCCCTTTGCAAAAGCTCTATAAGCTCATCATCAGGAAGATTAGCATCAAGAGGTACTGCGATATTTACTCCTGTGACTATTCCAAGATATCCTTCAAGCCACTGTTCGGAGCTGGTACCGATAAGTGCGATATGTGAGCCTCTGTATCCACCTTTTTCCAGCATAGCTCTGACATCCTTAACCTTCTCATCTATTTCCCCATAGCTCTTTTCACATATATTCTTTTTCGAAAGCCACCTAAGAGCCGGAAGCTTTGCGTATTTCTTTACAGTGTCATCCCAGATAGATCTTATATTTTTCATGGTCTCCTCCTTAATACCTAAATGCAGTTTTGCCTGACCTTATGTGCTTTATCTCACATTCTGCTAAATACCATCAGGACTCACTATGCATCATGCCGTCAGCTTGCCATATCCAGCTCATTCAAAAGCTCCAGTGCTTCACCGACGGTTGAAATAGAAGTAGCCTGCTCCGGCTCTAATTCAACATCAAATTCATCCTCCAGCTCTCCAAGAAATGACATAAAATCCAATGAACTGAATCCCAGATCCTCTCTGAACCTTAAGTCCCCCTTCATCTTCTCCGGCAAAACCTCACAATACTGCGCAATAATAGTTTTGAACTTCATCTCTTTACTCATAATGTCTCCTCCTTAAACCTCACTAAGTGATTACTTAAACCGCTTCCATCAATTCACCAACCGTCATATCCGGCTGCTCGATTCCTCTGAACAGTATTCTCATCAGGTAGTAATTCATCAGTTCCACATCCTTTTCCGATAGCTGCACTGTCTGGTAGTGATATGAAAAGTTCATTCCGCCATCCTCCGTGTGTGAAACCGTAAGATACATCTTCTTTGTTGCCGCTCCGTTTGCAAACCACTTGGCATGCATCGGTATATCCTTAAGAAATGGGTTCGACATCTTCACCGGCATTGGCTGATAGGTGAGATAACAGCTCTCATAAGTAGTATCCTCGGGCGTACCGTAACGCTTTTTTATCTCATCATAGATAAGCGCCGGATCATAATTACTGTGCATGTATATCCTGTTCTGTGTATTCTGGACTTCATATGCAGCATCGATAAATTCCGTATCTGCGGCAATTACTGTTCTGCAAGGGAACATGATGGTCCTGCTGCCGCCTGATGTCCACTCATCCCTTGTGGCTCTTCTTGATATGAAGTTCTGTATTGAAATGTCCTCCTGTCCACCGTTTTGCTTTGACAGATATGTTCTGATTCCAAGAAGCAAAAGATTTGTCATTGAGATATTGTGATTCTGGCAAAAATCAAACAATCTCTTGGAAGGCTCAGGATCAAGCTTATAATCCTTTACTGTCACAAACAGTTCCTTGCGCTCTATATCAGCACTCCTTAGTTTTTTATTCTTATGTCTTTTCCTTGACTCCTCCAGAACCGAAGGGCCCTGTATATCCGAATACAAAGGCTCTCCCAGCTTATCGAGCTGTTCATCCCAGAACCGTTTATCCCTGTTAAAACGCTTCTCATTTCCTGCCTTTTGCAGATCCGCTTCTAAGACACTTTCAAAATCCGCAAGGTCTTCCGGGTAATCAGAGCCAAATCTGTAATGGGTATAAAGAGCCATGATATCATTGGTCATAACCATTACCCCGCAGGAATCAATAAGTCTGTGATCCATGTGTATGAAAAATCCGCGATACTCCTCAGGGAGCTTAACCATAAAAACCTCACACATGGGTATGTCGTCACCATCAAAGGTTTTATAGGCCCAGCTTTGCATAAGGTCATCTGCTTCCTTCAGACTCATTCCCGTAAGATCCTTTAATGGAATATCTCTTGAATCCTTTTTAAGATACTGTCTGACATTCCCCTCTTCATCGGCCTTTGTGAACCTAAGCCTCATGCATCCGTATCTTTCCATCTCAAGCTGAATACATTTTTTGAGAAGTCCAAAATCAATTTCAGCCTTCAGGGAAGCTACAACGCTAAGTCCTGAAACCTGCTGTGTTCCATATTCCTTAATCCATTTGTAGTGCATGTTCTGCGCCGGAGTAAGTGGATATGTCTTTTTCATAACTCTCTCCTCGTTTCCATAAACTCTTTTGTTTTCTAATAACAATATGGACGGTATCACAAATGTTTTCCCTGTACTACCCCTCTTGGAGCTTAATGAACACATGCAATAAAAATGACCGGAACATATCGAACACTTCTATTTCAAATGTTCGATATCTCCGGTCACTGACCTTTTTCGTTATATGTATTTAAGCTTTAGATTACATTCCTGTCTCTATCTCGATTGTACTGCCATTCTTTCCCTTTTTAACCTTTATCTGCTGCGGGATATTCTCTACCAGCTCCTCTCTGTGGCTTATGACACCTACAAGCTTATTGGCATTTGAAAGCCCAAGAAGAATATCCATGGCATTATCGATAGACTTCCTATCCAGTGTTCCAAAGCCCTCATCTATGAAAAGAGCATCCATCTGAATTCCGCCCATACTTGAAGATACAGTATCGGAAAGGCCAAGAGCAAGGCTAAGGGATGCCTTGAAGCTCTCACCACCGGAGAGATTACCTACAGGTCTTCTCTTACCTGTGAAGTTATCCAGAACCTCAAGATCAAGGAAGGTATTACTCTGTCTGCCAAGTAAGTCTCTCTGTCTGAAAAGCTCAAACTGGTTATCGCTCATTGGATAAAGTCTTCTGTTGGCTGCTCTTATTATTCCGTCGAAGCCTGCTGCCTGGATATACTGCTCGAGGGTTATCTTACCGTTTCCGGTGGTACCCTTTACAAGACTGTACAGACGCTTACAGGTATCATGCTCCTTTACAGCTTTCGAAAAAGCTTCGTCCTGGGCCTTAATCTTATCCCTGCGCTCTTTATTAGTCTCTATTCGAAGTCCTATCTTTCCGGCATCGCTCCTAATGGCATTTACCCTTGCGTTTAGCTCATCTACATTCTCCTGAAGGGCTTCAATATCCACATAGCTTCGTCCCTCAGCGTCCTTTTTGGCCTTCTCAAGATTTGATGCGCAGAGCTTAACCTCGGTTTTATAGTCTGAAAGAGTCTTCTCTCCTTCTTCTATCTCTTTTTCAGGGACTATATACGCCTTAAGATCATCTACCGATTCAAAGGACATCTGACTTATTAAAAGCTCAAACTCCTTTTCCTTCCGGGCATACTCATCACTGTCCTTAGTCAGCGCTTCATTAAGGGTCTTTATGGTCGCATCCAGTTCCGTTACCCTTTTATCAAGGTTCTGCTTTGCTGTTCTTGCTTCTTCAATCTCATGGGTTATGTCTTTATACTCTTTTCCTGCCTCCTCCATGGCAGTTGTTGCTGCTGCAAGATCAGGATAGCTTAACTGCTCAAGTTCCCCAAGAGCGCCTATGCAGGCAGAATACTCCTTAGAATTTTCGCTTTGCTCCTTTAGAAGATTATCCTTTTCCTCTAAAAGCTTATCTCTCTCTTCACCCTGTGCTTTTTTAAGCTCCGCATCAGCTTCACTAAGCGCCAGAGTATCTGTCTTTACCTTTGCTATCTCAGTTTCCTTTTCACTTATAACGGTTTTAAGCTCATCCCTTGCAGGTGCGATTTTCCCGGCTATTTCGTCAAAGGCTGCGCCTTCCAAGCTCCGATCTCCAAAAACATCCTTCTCGAGAATATCCATGGCATTGACTCTAAGCTGGTTTTCAATCTCCGTAACAGAAGCCTTATCCTTTTCTGCCTCAGTAAGAGCTTTATTCTTAGCACTCAATGCCTTATCGCAAAGCTCTGATAGCTTCTTAAACTCTTCCTCTGTTATGGATTCCTTTGAAAGAATCGCAGGCTCAGGATGGTGGACAGATCCGCATACAGGGCACTTTTCTCCATCCTTTAAGGTAGCTGCCAGAATTCCCGCTCTGCTGTTTTCAAGGATCTTTTCAGCATCATTTTTAGATTCAAAGGCCTTATCATAGGCTTCTCTTGCTGACTCGAATTTACTCTGCTTTTCCAAAAGTAAAGCTTTCTTCCCGTTAAGAGATGGAATTCTCTCATCGGCAATGTCATTAAGGTCTGACAGAATCTCTGACAATTCCTTATAGGAAGCATCTAAAGAAGCAAGCCTTTGCGGTGCATCAGACAGCTCTGAAACAGTCTTTACCAGTCTCTCTGTTTTCTCCTTAAGCTCTGTTTCTTTTTTAGTAATATCCTCAAGCCTGCCTGTTATGTCTTCACTCTTTTTCTTTAAAGCCTTTGCCCTTGTATTTAAATTATCTCTGTTTATATACTTCTCTTTTTCCGATTCAATCTTATTTACAAGATTATTCAGTTCAAGAGCCCTGTCGTTTTTACTCTCTGCATTTTCTAATCTCTCGACTGCAGCTTCCATGTGACTCTTGTTTTCTTCTAAATCTTTCTCAGCCTTCTCAATGGATGCCTTCGTGGTCTCAATATTCGCGCTGAGCTTCTCAATCTGATCAAGCTGTGGCTTACACTTATAGACGGCATTTTTCTGCTTTTCGGTAATATCCTTAAGCTTATCCATCCGGGGCCTTTTCTCATCCAGCTCATTTTTCTTTTTAAGTGTAGCCTCCAGAGTCTCTATAAACATGTTATTGTCTGTGGCTGTGGCCAGCTCCTTGTTTGCACCAGAAAGCTCCTCCTCAAGCTTACCGAGACCGTCCTTTATTTCCTCATTCTTTTTTTCATCTATCTCCACTATCCTGTCTATGGAGGAAACCAGCTCTTCCGTATTCCATACACTCTTTGCGGCCTTCACCCGCTCCCTTAGCTCGATAATATCCTCAGGCAGGGCCTCCGGGTCAGCAACAACCACATCATTAAAATACTGCAGGATACTCTCCTGAGTTCTGATCTTTACGCCAAATGCCGCATCCATTTTTGCCTTAAGCTTAAACTCAATATCCTTGTAGCTGTTTGTCATGAAAATTGTTCTGAGGATATCCGTTCTCTGATCAGTATTTGCATTTAAAAGAGACCAGAATTCTCCCTGGGCTATCATGGCTATCTGTTTAAACTGCTTGTAGTCTATTCCCAAAAGATCCTTGACCGCATTATTTACAGGCGTTAATCCCTCTACCTGCACCTTGTCATCCTCATAGAGAATCGCCTTTTCTTTTACGGAAACCATACCTGTTCCGCGCTGCTTTGGTCTCTCGTAGGCTGGCTGTCTGTATACATGGTACTCATGTCCCTGATGAGAAAAATAAAAATCCACATAGCTCTCTGTACCGTCGGCAGCATACTCGCTTCTTAGGTTCTTGGTATCACGGTAGTTTCCGCTGGTCTGGCCGTATAGAGCAAAGCATATAGCATCAAAAATAGTGGTTTTTCCCGCTCCGGTATCACCGCAGATAAGGAAAAGTCCTTTTTCTTCAAATTTCGTAAAATCTATCTCTTTGGCCTTTCCGGCATAAGGTCCAATGGCACTTATTTCAAGTTTAATCGGCTTCATCCACTACACCTGCCTCTCTGCCAACCTCCTTCATTATAAGGAGCTCGTCTTCTGTAATCTCACATCCATATACCTGCCTGTAGAAATCAGAAATAAGATCCGTGAATGATCTTTTCTCTGTAAAATCGGTCGGATCTACATGCTCTATGCTTCTTGTGTGCTCGTTGTCATACTCGATCTTAACAGTATTGGGGTAATACTGCTGAAAAATGCTCATGGCATCATTTACGATGTTTTCATCCGTAAGAACAGCATAGATAAAATCCTCTGTATCTGTCACGTTCTCACTGCTAAGGAGCTGCTTAAGCTCACCTTTTATACGTCTAAGATCTCGCTTTGGCTTAAGCGGTATAAGCTCAATATCCAGTTCGCCCTTTTCACCTACAGTAACAAAAGGAACTGATTTATCATTACTTACTTCGCTAAGAGAATACTTTATAGGAGAGCCTGAATATCTTATATGTTCATGCCCCACCTTCTGCGGAGAATGAATGTGCCCAAGGGCCACGTAATCAAAGTTCTCCATGGTGCTGTAGGATATTCTCTCAACCGTTCCCACACTAAGTGCCTGAATATGTTCAGATCCCGCCAATACAGGGTCTGCTCCTCCCGCAACAAACTGATGAGCTACAAGTACGTTCCTCTCATCCTTATTAAAATCAGAATGCTCAAGGACGCATTTTACCGCATCATCATAGGTCTCTATCTTTTCATCCGGGAAAAAGTGACGAACCTGAGATGCTTTAATAAAAGGCAAAAGATAAATATTCACATCGCCAACAGAATCTGTGAACACATGGCGGTAAAGATGTCCGTCAAATTTAGAACAAATATATATTCCGCTCTCTTCAAAAAGAGCGCTTCCAAATCCCAGTCTCTCATCAGAGTCGTGATTACCGCTGATCACAAAAACCTTGATATTATTTTCAGATAAGCTGCAGAAAAAAGAATCAAGAAGGCCAACCGCTGCTTCCGATGGAATTGCACGGTCATACACATCCCCTGCTATGAGGATGGCATCAGCCTTCTTTTCTTTAGCAATATCAATAATTCTGTCAAGGATATATCTCTGATCCTCAATGAGATCAAATTCACCAAGGCTCTTTCCAAGGTGAAGATCACCCAAATGTAAGAATTTCATGTTTCCTACTCACCTACCTTATCGAAGAATGTATAGTCCTTTATATCAAGCTCAGGCATAAGCTCATGATTTATGATATCAAGCATCTCGTTGAGCTTTGCATAGTCTTCCGGTGAAAATCTCTCCTGACATCTTTTCATAAGGATTTCCAGATAATCCTGATTTATCTGTCTGTAAGACATATATTTTTGGGTGGGTCTAAGATGATATTCTCTGGCATCATCCTTGGACTGTATCTTCTCCACATATCCCTTCTGAACAAGGCATTTTATTCTGTGGGCAGCATTTGGAGATGAAATATTCACCACCCCCGCAAACTGCGCAACAGTTGGCTCACCAAGTGCCATAATAACCTCCATACTGAAGGACTCAACCGTGGTAAGTGTAGCCTCCCTGTTTTCAAAACGGGAATAGACCTTCATATAAAAATGCAGACGAAGCTTGTCGTAAATCTCACTAATAGATGTATTGAACATTATCTAAATTTCCTTTAATCATTTTTATAAATTATAGCATACAAAGAGGTTTATTTATGTTTATCTTATAGAGATCAAAATGAATTTTTATATGATAAAAACCGACCTCCATATCAGAATAAAGGTCTGATTATGAAGATCGGCTTTAATGTCTTTATACTGAGTTATCCTCTTTTCTACGTATCACGCAGTCTTTTTAGAAATCAACCTCTGTGTCGTAGTAGCAGCACTTAAGGAGCTTCTCCATCTCTTCCTGGCTGGGCTGACGAGGATTGGAGCCTGTACATGCATCAAGAATTGCATTTGCAGCGATGTCATGGAGTCTTGCAAGGAATACATCCTCAGGAACAAAGCCCTGCTCTGCCGGAAGTCCGTCAGCGCCGTAGTGATTGATACTGTGAGGAATGTTGAGGTCATCATTCATCTTGCGCAGATACTCGATAAGGAGCTTAACCTTCTCATCATCATTTGATCCGCCAAGGTGCATATAATCAGCGATAACGCCATAGCGCTTCTTAGCTACAGGGTCTTTAGCGTTGAATGCAACAACCTTAGGAAGGTACATAGCGTTTGCAGCACCGTGGATGATGTGAGCACCAAGATCAGCGAAAACAGCGCCGGTCTTGTGAGCCATTGAATGAACGATACCAAGAAGTGCATTGGAGAATGCCATTCCTGCAAGGCACTGTGCGTTGTGCATAGCATCTCTTGCGTCCATATCCTCGTTATATGACTTAACCAGATTATCCATGATCATCTCAATTGCATGAATAGCGAGAGGATCTGTGTAATCGCAGTTAGCTGTGGAAACATAAGCCTCAACAGCGTGTGTCATAGCATCCATACCGGTGTGAGCAACCAGCTTCTTGGGCATTGTGTGAGCAAGCTCAGGATCTACGATTGCAACATCGGGAGTGATCTCGAAGTCAGCGATAGGGAACTTAATACCCTTCTGATAATCTGTAATGATCGAGAATGCAGTAACCTCTGTAGCTGTTCCTGATGTTGAAGAAATAGCACAGAATTTTGCCTTGGTACGGAGCTTGGGAAGTCCAAATACCTTGCACATATCTTCAAATGTGGTATCAGGATATTCATACTTGATCCACATAGCCTTAGCAGCATCGATAGGTGAGCCGCCGCCGATAGCAACGATCCAGTCGGGCTGGAACTTCTGCATAGCTTCAGCACCCTTCATAACTGTTTCAACGGAAGGATCGGGCTCGATACCCTCAAAGAGCTCAACTTCCATTCCGGCTTCCTTAAGGTAATCCTCTACCTTCTGTAAAAAGCCGCCCCTTTTCATTGATCCGCCACCAGTGCAGACGATGGCGCGCTTGCCCTCGAAAGTCTTCAGTGCTTCAAGAGCACCTTTTCCATGATAAATATCTCTGGGCAGAGTAAAACGTGACATACCAAATACCTCCTTTAAAAAATAATCTTGTTAAAAAAATAACGTAACCCAAAGATTATTATAATAGGTAAATTTCTATAAATCAAATCTTGACTTTTTAAAATATTTACGATTTTTCGAAGATCAGATAACCGAAAATGTGATTTCTGCTCTTGTAGCGACCTTACCTTCCACAAGAGCCTCTGCCTCGGCAACACCTACGAGGCCTTTACTTCGTATCATTTTTACCCGAAGCTCTAAAACATCCCCCGGTACAACCTGCTTTTTAAATCTGGCATTTTTTATTCCGCCAAATAGCGCAATCTTACCTTTATTTTCAGGAAGTGAAAGCGCAGCTACGGCCCCTGTCTGTGCCAATGCTTCAATTATCAGAACCCCCGGCATTATTGGCTTTCCGGGAAAATGTCCCTGAAAAAAGGGCTCGTCCATACTCACGCATTTTCTGCCAACAGCCCATGTTCCGGGCTCATAATCCAGAATCCTGTCAACCAGCGCAAAAGGATATCTGTGGGGCAAAATCCCTTCTATCTCCTCAGCTGAAAGAGTATTTTTATTTTCTCTGTCCATTACTTCTTCTAACATCATAAACCTCACGCCTTTTTAAAAATAAGGCAGGCATTGTGGCCGCCAAAACCAAGGCTGTTACTAAGAACATATTTAAGCTCTTTAGATACGCCTTTTCCAGGAACATAGTTTAAGTCCATCTCAGGATCCGTCTCCTTTAGTCCCACTGTCGGAGGTACAAAATCATCCTCCAGAGCCTTTATCGAAAATACAGCTTCAACTCCTCCTGCTCCTCCAAGAAGGTGCCCTGTCATGGACTTGGTACTTGATACAAGGAGCTCATAGGCATGCTTTCCAAAAACCTTCTTAACAGCCGCTGTCTCATACTTATCATTAAGACTTGTTGAGGTTCCATGGGCGTTAATATAATTGATATCCTCCGGACTAATCCCTGCGTCCTTTATTGCCAGCTCCATGCAGGCTGCTCCTCCCTCTCCGTCAGGGGATGGTGAAGTGATATGGAACGCATCGCAGTTACTGCCATATCCAACTATTTCAGCATATATATGAGCATTTCTTTTTAATGCGTGCTCATACTCTTCAAGAACCAGAATTCCACTGCCTTCTCCCATGACAAAGCCATTTCTGTCTTTATCAAAGGGGATGCTGGCTCTATCAGGATCCGTGGTTTCAGATAAAGCCTTCATATTCTGAAAGCCCGCAATACCAAGAGGCGTAATGCAGCTTTCTGTTCCGCCGCAAACCATCACATCCTCATATCCGTCACGAATTCTGAAAAAGCTGTCTCCTATGGCATTACTGCCGCCTGCGCAGGCTGTCACAGGGCATGAACACATTCCCTTAAAGCCATGCTGTATTGCGATTCTTGCCGCAGCCATATTGGAAATAGTCATGGGCACATAAAAGGGATTAACCTTATCAAATCCCATTTTGTTTGCGCGATCAAGCTGCGCCGCGGTAACCTCAAGGCCGCCTATTCCGCTTGATACTATAACTCCGCACCTTGCAGCATCTGCCGCAGTAACCTTTGAAGAATATGAATATTCCTCATCACCATCGCACAGCCCGGAATCCTTAATTGCTTCCTCCGCTGCAAAAAGAGCAAGCTGCGTGAACCTTGCCATATGGCGTAGCTCTCTTTTCTCAAGTCTTGTTTCAGGAGCAAAATCCTTAACCTCTGCAGCAACCTTAACCTTAAAATCCGTGGTATCAAATGCCGTTATAGTACCAACTCCGCTTTTTCCGGTCTTAACCGCTTCCCAGCTTTCTGTCACGCTGTTTCCCGTAGGATTAATGGTTCCAAGTCCTGTAATAACTACTCTTCTTTTTGTATTCATAATTCCGTAATCTCCAACTCACATTCCCATTCCGCCATCAACCAGAAGAACCTGTCCTGTGATATATCCACTTTTTTCATCTGCAAGGAAAAGAGCTGCATTTGCGATATCTTCAGGGGTTCCCAGCCTGCCTGCGGGGATACTGTTTTTTATCTGTTCCTTAGCATTATCACTCATGGCATCTGTCATATCCGTAGCTATCATTCCGGGAGCCACGGCATTTGCCGTGATATTTCTTCCCGCCAGTTCCTTTGCTATGGACTTTGTCATGCCGATAAGTCCAGCCTTACTTGCAGCATAGTTTACCTGTCCTGCATTTCCATGAACGCCAACTACGCTGGAGATATTGATTATCCTTCCATATCGTTTTTTCATCATGGGCCTTGCCGCCATCTTAGTAAGTAAAAAAGCACCGCGAAGATTAACATCAATAACTCTGTCAAAGTCGTCAGTTTTCATCATGGCCATCAGCGTATCCTTGGTAATTCCTGCGTTATTTACAACCACATCAATACTTCCGAACTCATCCATGGCTGCATCCACAAGTGACTTTGCGGTATCTTCCTTTGACACATCACCTTTTACGCTGATAATCCTGCCTTCTCCCCCGGTCTCTTTACAAAGCCTGATTGTTTCCCCTGCAGCCTCATCATTTCCCGCATAATTCATAACCACGTTGTAGCCATTTTTATAAAAAGAGACTGCAATCTCTCTTCCAATTCCCCTTGCGGCGCCGGTAATTATGGCTGTTCTTTTAGTGCTGTCCATATCTTTTCCTTTCAGGATTAAATGTTCTTTCCAAACTCACTTAAATCCGCTTTAGCTCCAGCTTGAAGCCAGTGCCTCTATATCCTCCGATGTCTCTACCGTATAGCATTCAATGTCATCTATCTGCTTTTCTTTGGCACATCTTTTCACAAAGCCTGTCAGTGCCTTGCCGGGACCGATCTCTACAAATCTGCGGACACCCTTATCGAGCATATAGTTCAGGCTGTCTGTCATTTTTACGCCGCTCTTAACCTGTCCCTTCAAAAGTTCCGGTATGGTCTGATCGGGCAAAAGCTCCTTACCTGTCAGATTAAAGACAACAGGAACCTTTTCATTTCCAAAATCCAAATTCTCAAAATACTTTTCCAGCTCATCCCCGGCACTCTCCATAAGAGAAGTGTGAAAGGGTCCGCTTACGTTTAAAGGCACGCACCTTTTTGCTCCTCTGTTTTTGGCAAATTCCGCAGCAGCGGATACAGCAGCCTTCTCTCCGCCTATTACAAGCTGCCCCGGACAATTATCATTGCAAATGGAAACCACACCAAGGCCTTCTGCTTCATCTACGCAGCTTTGAAGCTCCTGCCTTCCAAGTCCCATAACAGCTGTCATGGCACTGTCTACACCCTCCGCTGCCTTTGTCATGGCATCACCCCTAAAGGCTGCAAGCCTGATCACTGTCTTTTCATCAAAAACTCCGGACGCACAAAGAGCCGAATACTCTCCAAGCGAAAGTCCCGCCATCATATCAGCCTTTATCCCGAGCTTTTTCAGAATCGCCGATACCCCGGCAGCAAAAGCGACCATACAGGGCTGTGTGTACCTTGTCTTACTAAGTAGTCCATTCTCGTCTTCAAAGCACATTTTTTTAAGGTCAAAATCCGTTTCCGCATTGTCATAGACCTGTCTGAATTCCTCATAATCCCTGTAGAGATCTTCGCCCATTCCCTTGTGCTGACTTCCCTGACCCGCAAATAAAAACGCTGTTTTCATCATTTCATTAGCTCCTCAAAAATCTCTCTTACAGGCCTTATCTCTTTTATCTGGCCGCAGGTCTGACCTGCCATAAGGCTTCCTGTTTCAGTGTCACCGTCAAAAACAGCTCTCCTAAGGCTGCCAAGCGTGAATTTCTCCAGCTCTTCTATGCCTGCTCCCGCTTTTTCCTGCTTTATGTACTCCCTGCTCATCTTATTCTTAAGAATCCTCACAGGGGTTCCTCCGATTCTGCCTGTTACGATTGCATCCGTACCCTTTGCCTTTATCACGGCATTTTTATAGTTCTCATGGATTGGACATTCATCGCTGGCAAGAAGACAAGTTCCAACCTGAACACCGCAGGCTCCAAGAGCAAAAGCAGCCTTTACCTGTCTCGAATCAGCTATTCCTCCCGCAGCGATAACAGGAATATCAACCGCATCCACAGTCTGAGGAACCAGAGTCATGGTAGTCATCTCTCCCACATGACCGCCGCTCTCACAGCCCTCAGCTATAATTGCATCAGCCCCTGCTTTTTCAAGATGCCTTGCAAGTATAGGTGCTGCCACAACAGGTATTACCGTGATTCCTGCTGCCTTCCATTTCTCCAAGTATTTCCCCGGATTTCCGGCTCCTGTCGTAACGACCTTTACATTCTTTTCCACTACAATATCCGCAAACTCATCTGCATCAGGATGCATCAGCATGATGTTTACACCAAAGGGCTTGTCTGTTTTTGACCTGCAGATGTCTATCTCATCCCTTAGCATCTGCGGATTCATACCACCCACGCCTATAAGCCCAAGGCCTCCCGCATTAGAACAGGCAGCTGCAAATTCACCCGTGGCTATATTCGCCATGCCTCCCTGAATTATTGGGTATTCAGTTCCAAGTATTTCATTTAGCTTTTTCATGTTTTCACCTTTATTTATGGATTTGACTGCGCGCTTATTGATAGGATTATTCCTCTTGATTCCCCTTATCACTTTCCATCGTATTCAATAAGCACACCGGCCCAGGTAAGTCCTCCGCCAAAGCCCACCAGCATCAGTTTATCTCCGTTGTGGATTCTCCCCAGTTTAACCAGTTCATCAAGAGCCATTGGCACTGAGGCAGCGCTGGTATTTCCGTATCTGTCCATATTTTTATAAAACTTATCCGGATCCGCCTTAAGCTTTTTCACACAGTGATCAAGAATCCTGGCATTAGCCTGATGGCATATTATCTGACTAACTTCATCCAGACTGATACCTGTTTTAGCTTGCAGTGCACCTATACATTTTGGAATTGCAGCGGTGGCAAATTTGAAAACTTCGCTGCCATCCATTTTTATCTTGGTGACTACAGGCCCTGCGCCTTCAACACGTATCTCGTAGCCTCCCCTTGCCCCAAGAACGGAGGCGTATGACTTTTCTTCACTTAGCTTCACTACAGCAGCCCCGGCACCGTCCCCAAAAAGTACGCAGGTGCTTCTGTCTGTCATATCCATTAGCCTTGATAACTGTTCACAGCCAATTACAAGGCCATACTTTCCATCGCTTCCATCAAGCAGTCCCCTTATAACCTCAAGTCCATATATAAATCCGCTGCAGGCCGCATTTACATCAAGAACCGGAATGTCCTCTTTCAGCCCAAGCTGTCTTTGTACTATACATGAAAGGCTTGGTGTAACATATTCTGCCGAAACTGTAGCGCATACAATCGCATCAATGTCCCCAATGCTTATGCCTGATCTTGCGATTGCCTCTCTTGCCGCAGTCTCTGCCAAGGTATATGTACTCTCCCCCTCGTCGCAGAACCGTCTTTCCTTTATACCTGTCCTTGTAGTTATCCATTCATCATTAGTATCAACCAGCTTGGAAAGGTCATCATTTGTGACCCTTTTGCCTGCCACGGCCATTCCGGTCCCGACTATCGATATTTTTCTCATATTTTCATCCGATCTTCCTGAATTTCATCTGTCTGTCACTCTTGAGCTCTGCTTCCGAAAGACTCATCAGTTCCTTCAGATGGTTATAAATCACTTCATCTGTATTTTTCATAACGTTCTTATAATCCCTCTGTGCTCCCCCAAGAGGTTCCTTTATCACTTCATCTGCTATCCCTGCCACAAAAAGATCATCAGCGGTAAGCTTCATTAGCTCGCAGGCTTCCCTGTGTCTTCCGGAATCCTTCCAAAGAATGCTGGCAAAGCCTTCAGGGCTAAGAATCGAATAAACGGCGTTTTCAAGCATCAGCACTCTGTTGGCAACACCTATTGCCAGGGCTCCTCCCGAATTTCCCTCCCCGGTAACAACAGATATAACCGGCACATGGTACTGACTCATCTTTGCAAGATTCATGGCAATGGCTTCCCCTTGTCCATGCTCCTCTGCCTCCATTCCGGGATATGCTCCCGGAGTATCGATGAAGGTGATTATGGGACGCCTGAACTTTTCAGCCTGATTCATAAGCCTTAAAGCCTTTCGATATCCTTCAGGGCATGGCATTCCGAAGTTATATTCGATGCTCTTTTCTATGCTGTGGCCTTTCCTGTGTCCAAGAACAGTAACGGGAATCCCGTGAAATTTTGCGATTCCTCCGTAAATACTCTTATCCTCATCAAAAAGATGATCGCCCTTCTGCTCAAAAAAATCTGTAAAAAGGCCTTCGATAAAATCATCAATATGAGGTCTTGCATTGTGCCTTGCAAGATAGACCTTTTCATCAGGGCTCAGCTTTCTGCACTCGCTAAGGAAAAAGCCTCGCATTTCTTTTAGCTTATCGATCTCTTTTGAATGTCTGTTCCAGCTATCATACTCAGAGGTTACACTCTCAAGCTTCTCATCACTTTCATTTGTCTTCTTTACAAGCGCTTTTGTTTCCTTACCTGCCGTAGCCTTAAGAGCCTCTATCTGTTCGTCTATCTTCTCGACCTTTTTTAGTATCGTTTCTATCATCTGACCTTACCTCCGGGTAACAAATTAATCCCTTACGATATTCCTATCCTGGCAGCTGCATTTACCTGCTATGAAGCTCTAACAGCTTTAAAAGAGTTGCTCTCATCTGATCTCTTGGCACTATCTTGTCCACAAAGCCATGGCTCTCAAGGTACTCACTTCGCTGAAAGCCCTTTGGAAGCTTTTTATGGATTGTCTGCTCGATTACTCTTGGTCCCGCAAAGCCTATAAGCGCTCCCGGCTCAGCCAATGTAATATCTCCAAGAGAAGCAAAGCTGGCTGTGACGCCGCCTGTTGTGGGATGCGTTAAATAGCTGATATACAGTCCGCCTGAGGCATTGAATTCCTCTATAGCTGCCGCAGTCTTCGCCATCTGCATCAGGCTGTAAATTCCTTCCTGCATTCTGGCTCCCCCACTTGCCGAAAAAATGATAAGGGGCAGCTTTTTCTCTGTGGCATACTCAATGGCTCTTGTAACCTTCTCACCAACTATGCTGCTCATGCTTCCCATAAAAAAGCGGCTGTCCAGCACTATTACCGTTACCTTGTGACCGCCGATTTTTCCTATGGCTGTCACAGCTGCTTCTTCAAGTCCAGTGGTCTGCTTTTGTTTTAGCAGCTTATCCTTGTACTCCGGAAAATCCATAGGATCCTCAGCCTTAAGCTCAGCATTAAGCTCGAAAAAAGTTCCAGGATCCAGAATCAGCGATAATCTGTAGTATGCGCCGATGCTTCTGTACTTACCGCAAACAGGGCATACATAGAAATTATTCTGCCAGTCTTTTTTCAGTGCTCTTCTTCCGCAGGATTTGCAGGTGATAAAAACAGGCTCCATATCTTTCTTCAAAAAAGCATCACCAATATCCTTTTTTACCTTTGCTGGAAAGGATATCGCATTCATTAAAGGTCCCATATGTACCTCCGGCTTTTCTTATTTGTTTTTGTTGATAGCTTCAAGAACGTCACTTACTGTGTGAAGCTCTGAAATTACTTCATCCGGGATCTTGATTCCAAGCTTCTCCTCGATCTCCATGTGAAGTTCAACGATTGCCAATGAATCAGCCCCAAGATCATCAATGAGGTTTGCATCAGGTGTAACCTTGTCCTCATCTACTCCAAGTGTGTCTGCAATGACTTCTTTGATTTCATCTAAATTCATTTTAGTTATCTCCTTTTTAGTTAAATATTATTTAGCTAATTACATTTGAAATATTATAGCCTGCTTTTTTATTTGTCAACGCTAAACTGTTTTGGTGGTTTTGGGTTTCCTAGAGAATTGCACAGAAAAGCACAGAAAAAAGGCCCTTGGCACCATTGCCAAAGACCTTTTATCATTCATTATTCTGTTTGTATGCATAAACAACCAAAGTACTAACTGCTTCCTGCGTTAATCACTTAGCTCTCTGCACGTTATTTACCTTTTGCACCTCTCTTGGTGTTTTTCCGAAAATCTGATCCATAAGAGCAAACTTCTTCTTGCCGCTGACATCAAGAGTATGTCCGGGCTTTACCTTAGGATCTCTTGTGAAGTGCTTCTCATTGAGTTTATAGTTCTGATAATCGTTGGCTTTTTTCTTCACCTGGTTCCAGGATTTAGAATAAGCCCTTAAAATATCAATATTTTCGACTATTCCGTTTTTGGCATACTTGGACAATCTTTTACGTGTGTCTGAGTTGAAACTGCTAAGAGGCATATTGGTCTTATAATTTTCTTTGGCTTCAATAATCTTTTCTGCCAGGTTGGTGAATACTTTGATTTCATCATAGAATTTATTATACTGTGATGAATTCATCTTACCCTTGGCAGCTTTCGCCTGATTCTTAAGATTCAATGCCCATGCAGTTTCTTTTTCATTATAGAGATCCGGTGCCTTAGCCATGTCCTCGGATTTATCAATCACATTCTCTACTGTTGTAGCTCGCATTGAACTTGTTCTTGAGACATTCGATTCACTTTTTCGTACATTGTCAAGCAAATCATTAAATGTAGTAGGTCTGACCGAAATCTTTTCATCAACGATTGAAGCAACCTTCTCATTTTTTATCTCCTCAATTTTCTCCATGTCAAGACCCCAATCGAGATCCCTATTGAATCTTCTCAGATCACTAAAAAATGTCTCAGTATCTGCCTTTGATAAACCGTCTGTAAGAATATCAAAACCGGTTCTTCCATCATCTTGAGGCTCTGTAAGAAATTTGTTGAAGTTCTCAAGTTTTTCAAGCCCATTCTCTATTAAATTGGGGTCATTCTCAACAAGGCCACAAAATCCCTCAAACAGATCCATTAAAATCGATCTATTTGGATCTACAACACTCGTGTGCATCCAGGTTTGATTCACACGCTGTTCTATCGCTCTTACTGAATCAGAAGCATATAGTTTTTTATTGAATATTTCTGACGCTGTCTTAGGCATATCATTTCCTCCTGCAATATCAGATTAAATTTATATTTTTATTGTCACTATAATATATGCATCAGATATAAAAAAACCACGCATTCCAGATTGTTTCAAAAAAAATAAAGGTCTGCAACCGTTCGGGTTACAGACCTTAAATCATGTTATTTATCTTTTACAATAGGCTCTATCTGAGATACCAGATTATCAATATGCTCGAACACACTACTCTTAGTGGTGCCCAGGGAATTAACTCTGTCAAGCTGATTAACAAGGGCATCGTACTTCCTGTTGATCTCCGTGAAGCTGTTGCCTATTCTGTTAAGCTCATCAGAAGCGGTGTCCGCAGTGTCGGAGATTTCCTCCTGAACTACATTGGCACCGTTTGCACTCTCGATGATCTCATCAAAGGTTGCATTGGTCTCATCAACTTCCTGAATGCTCTTATCCATGGCAGCAATGGAATTCTGCATGCTGATGGAAAGCTTCTCACTCTCTTCGCCGGCCGCATCGATTGAAGCATTAACCTGACTGATCATTACCTTGATCTCATCTGCCAGCTCTCTTACTTCCGTAGCAACAACGGCGAAGCCTTTACCGGCAGCTCCGGCTCTTGCAGCTTCGATTGAAGCATTAAGTGCAAGTAGGTTAGTCTGGGTTGCGATACCGATGATCTTTTTCATGTAGTCTGAAATCTGATCAACAGCACTCTTGAAGTTCTCAAAGCCCTGTGTCATCTCATCAAAGCTTGCTCTTACTTCATTGGAGCTGTCCTTTAATTCAGATACTTTATTCTGAGCATTCTGAACGCTGTTCAAGATATTAACCTTAACATCTTCAAACTTACCGGCGCTTTCGTTTACAGCTGCGAACATCTCATTAAAAGCATCCATCTGATCTCTTAGGTCATTGTTACTCTTAATAACATTCTCTACAGCTTCGCCCATATCATGGATTTCTGTAAGAGAGCTAACCTCGTTCTGAACGAGCTCCTTTTGGAATTTTTTTACAGAATCGGCAATATAGATAAGCGATTTCTTCTTACTCTCATCCATATCTGCCTTAGGAGCGTTTACTTCGATATTAACTTCCTCTGTTTTCTTTTTAAAAATATCTGTAAACATATTCGTCTCTCCCTCATTCAAATACAATACAGGTCATTGTCTGGTTAACAAATTGGGTATTGTAATGCTCTCCAAATCCAATAAGTCCGCAGGAAGGTCCAAGCTGTGCTATCTTTCCAAGATAGCTGTTCAGCTCTCCTCTTTCCTTCAGAACCAGATATCTGAAGATACAGTTGACTGAATATATACCCGATATTTTCGAAAAATCATTTCTTATTTTGTTCACTGTATGCTCAGCTACTTCCATGGGATTCTTCATCTCAAGAAGTGTGAGAATATCAGAGTCATTTATCTGTCTGTACAGGATAAGTCCGCTTCCTGCTACATCCTTGATGGAGCAGATGCAAACATCATTTCCTATCATCTTTCCAAGAGGATTCTTGAAGGTCTGGTCGATGATTTCTTTATCAGACTTTGCGCCTGTCAGATCCATATAAACCTGTTTTGCGGAGCGTCCGTTAAGCTCTCCAAGATAATACTTAGCCTTATCTGTCTTGGATGCGATAAGCTGACGGTTATCCATGGGCTCGTAGATGTTCTCCTTATAGGATTTAACCTTGCCGCCCTCATTTTTGATAACGGCATAACTCATGGCATCTTCATATACCTTACCGTTTAAGGAAACCTTGCCGGCATCACCTGTAGCGCCCATAACCTGAAGATTATATCTGTCAAGAAGGCTTCTGAGTGTGGTAAGAACTGCAGCGTCATTTCCTGCACAGAAATCGATTATTGCAGTATTCTCCTTGCCGGGCTTAATCTCGTCAAGGTCCTTCTCAAGTCTTCCAACATCACGAGCAGGCATTGTTGATACCTTCTCAAGAACGCCGGTCCTGACTTTGACTCCCTCTGTAAAAGCTGTGATCTGAAGTCCTGACTCCTGAATAGCGGAATCATAGCTCATACCAACACAACCAATGCTGGGAACACCGGGGAACTTCTGCTCAATTTCGGCAACGTTCTTATCAAAATTCTTCTCGTCACATGTAAAAATGATAAGCTTGGGGACTGACAGACCTCTGGATGCATCTGCTACGCTTCCTGATGCACTTTTTCCGTTAAACATTTTCATAAGGCATATTCTCCTATTTAAAGAAATCAAAAATACCCATCTGTTAACATAATATCATTTGAATAAGTGTCATAACAGTAGTAGTGTGCTATATTTTGTTAAATATTCTATTAAAATTTAATAAACTCGGGAAGTGACAGAGACGTTCGCCAGATGGTTTTCTTTGGTAGGTGCATTCTCTTGATGGATTTGTTGATTTGTTACGTTGATTTGTTACGGTTGATTTGTTGCTTGCTATACGTGGATGGATATCATTTTCTTTGATCATCCCCGTAATCCTGAGCCAGTTTTCTGCCATCCTTACGGGGATGGATGGTATTTCTCTTAATTATCCCCGTAATCAAGGCTCAATTCACTGCTATTTTAACGGGGATGGATGACATTTCTCTTATTCATCCACGTAATCTAGGTTCAATTCACTGCTATTTTAACGGGGATGAATAGTATTTCCCTTATTCATCCACGTAATCAAGGCTCAATTCACTGCTATTTTAACGGGGATGAATGGCACTTCCCTTATTCATCCACGTAATCAAACTCTAGACATACCCAAAAAAGCTCGTTGCATCATTAGACTCGGAAAGCGCTGACCGAGCTATCATTGGTTCTCATTGAATGGTTCACTTCACTGCATCATCAGACTCGGAAAGCGCTGACGCACTTCCCTCGTTACCGTTGGTTCTCATATATCCACACCGTTAAATAAGACATAGCGCGTCTTCGACGCTTCTTAAATTAAAAAGGACACATCCTTTCGAGTAAACTCGAGGATGTGTCCTTTTTTAATTTAAGTGCTTCGCACTCTATGTCTTATTTAACTCCCTGGATGCATTCGTCCCTATCGCTTACATCATTCCCATTCCAGGATTGCCTGCGGGCATGGGGGGAACGGGTTCTTTGATTGTTGCTACGGCAGCTTCTGTTGTGAGGAAGCTTGAAGCAACTGATGTTGCGTTCTGAAGAGCACTTCTTGTAACCTTGGCAGGATCGATGATACCGTCCTTAACCATGTCTACATACTCTTCTGAATATGCATTGAAGCCGATTCCCTGCTTAGACTCCTTAACCTTGTTTACGATTACAGAGCCGTCAAGGCCAGCGTTGTTTGCGATGTGGAAAAGAGGAGCCTCAAGTGCCTTAAGAACAACCTTAGCACCTGTCTTCTCGTCGCCTTCGAGCTTCTCAGCAAGCTTAGCAACTTCCTTTGATGCGTGGATGTATGCGCTACCACCACCGAAGATGATACCTTCCTCAACTGCTGCTCTTGTAGCGTTAAGAGCATCTTCCATACGATACTTAGCTTCCTTCATCTCTGTCTCTGTAGCAGCACCTACTCTGATAACTGCAACACCGCCAGCGAGCTTAGCAAGTCTCTCCTGAAGCTTCTCTCTATCGAAATCAGATGTTGTATCCTCAATCTGCTTCTTGATCTGAGCAATTCTAGCCTGGATTTCCTTCTTGTCGCCAAGACCGTCAACGATAGTGGTCTTCTCCTTCTCAACCTTGATGCTCTTTGCACGTCCAAGGTCGTCAAGAGTTGTATCCTTAAGCTCAAGACCAAGGTCAGAGCTGATTACCTTACCGCCTGTAAGAATAGCGATATCCTCGAGCATAGCCTTTCTTCTGTCGCCATAGCCGGGAGCCTTAACAGCTACTACATTGAATGTACCACGGAGCTTGTTAACGATAAGAGTTGTAAGAGCCTCACCATCAACATCCTCAGCGATAATAAGAAGCTTAGCGCCAGTCTTAACGATCTGTTCAAGAAGAGGAAGGATATCCTGAATATTGGAAATCTTCTTATCTGTGATAAGAACATAAGGATCATCAAGATTTGCTTCCATCTTATCCATATCTGTAGCCATGTAAGCTGAGATATAACCACGATCGAACTGCATACCTTCAACGAGGTCGAGCTCAGTCATCATTGTCTTGGATTCCTCGATTGTGATAACACCATCGTTAGAAACCTTCTCCATAGCGTCAGCGATCATCTGACCTACTTCGTCATCACCTGATGATACAGCGGCAACTCTCATGATCTGATCCTTGCCCTTAACCTTTGTAGCCATCTTGCTGATTGAAGCAACAGCTGCATCTGTAGCCTTCTTCATACCCTTTCTGAGTACGATGGGGTTAGCACCTGCTGCAAGGTTCTTAACACCTTCATTGATCATAGCCTGTGCAAGAACTGTAGCTGTTGTTGTACCATCACCTGCTACGTCGTTAGTCTTGGTAGCTACTTCCTTAACAAGCTGAGCGCCCATGTTCTCATAAGCATCCTCAAGCTCGATCTCTTTTGCGATTGTAACACCGTCGTTTGTGATTGTAGGTGCGCCATAGCTCTTATCAAGAACTACGTTTCTGCCCTTAGGTCCAATTGTAACTCTTACTGTATCTGCAAGCTTATTAACGCCTTCTACCATAGCTGTGCGGGCGTCAGCGCCGTACTTAATTGTCTTTGCCATTTTTAAATGCCTCCGTATATTTTTTACCCTCATCCGCCCTTCGGGCACCTTCCCCCTACAAGAGGGAAGGCATAGATGATATTGTTATTTGATGATAGCGAGAATGTCGTTCTGCTTAACGATGATGTATGTAACGTCATCAAGCTTTACTTCTGTTCCTGCATATTTTGAATAGATGACATTGTCACCCTTCTTAACCTGCATCTTTACTTCTTTACCATCAACGATTCCGCCGGGGCCTACTGCAATAACCTCAGCCTGCTGGGGCTTCTCCTTCTCAGCGCCGGGAAGAACGATTCCTGACTTTGTAGTCTCTTCAGCCTCAAGCTGCTTAAGTACAACTCTGTCTGCAAGTGGTTCTAACTTCATTTTTAATGCCTCCTTATATCTTTATTGCATTTATTAACTTTTTAAATTGTTAGCACTCATTTAATTCGAGTGCTAATCATCAAAAAATATATTATATCCATTCATGATGTTTGTCAAGAAAACAAGCAAAAAAAGGTAATAAACAGCTGTTTTTATAAAAATAATATTAATTAATCCTGATTTTTTCTGGGTATATCTTTACCGGAAAGATCGATGTAATTATTCTTTAGGGCTTCTGCCCAATATTTCTCCGGAATATCTGGCCAGCGCACCATTCCTCTCTCCTCCTCGCAAAGTCTCATTGCCTGAAGGAGTATTGCTTCGCTTAGGTCTATTCCTGTTCTTATGGTATGCATCTGAATTGCTGCCCAGGCCGGTGCATACTCGCACATTCCGGATTTTGTAAATTCCTTAAGAAGCTCATGCCTGTCATACTTTATCTGAATCAGTTCCTCGTCAAAGCCAGATGCACTTCCATGCAATATGGCAAACTCAGTGAATTGTCTGCTGTTCCTCGGAAGGCCCAGAGATCCCGGATTAACTGCCTTCCTGTCTCTGTAGATAAAGGATTCCTGTACATGAGTGTGGGCATGCAAAAGCATATTTGTCTTACACTTATTCATTGCCCTTTTAAGACTTCTTTTTTCAGCAAAAAGCACTTCCGAAACGCCCGTTGGTGAACCGTGGCAATACTCAAAGCCCGGAAGCTTCTTTGGACTGTAAATACCATATATTGGCAGCGATTCAAAAAAGCTAAAGTCCTTATCCGTAAGCTGTTCATAGGTGAAAAGAAGTGATCCGCTGGCAGAACCCTTGTACCATCCGCTCTCACCGTTCTTTTTATAGTTAAGAAGGAACTCCTCCCTGTTTCCGCGAACTATATAACAGGTGAAATACTGCTTAAGTACATAAATAAGCTCCATTGTCTTTTTGGGATTTGGCCCGTCAGCCACAAAATCCCCAAGCAGTATATAGTTTGTTATTCCTTTTCCCATGCAATAATCTATGACTGCCTGCAATGCCACATGATTGCTGTGAACATCGCCCCAAACTGCAATATCCATACTCTCCTCCGTGTCTTAACACTTAGATTAATGATATCACCTTTCTCTGTTTTTTTATATTTTTATAATAAGTTGTTTATACACAAAAAAGACTCCTTATGAGAAAATATTATTGGTTCGGAACATGGAGTTGGTTCAGAAAAACAATCCGCACTGCAAATTCATTCAAAGTCAAGATTGGAGGGTCAGGATGGCTAATAATCGTGAAGATCTGATACGCTCTCTTGCAGGCGTTATGGGTATGAGTGGTGAACAGAAGAAACAGGACTCGCATTTTGATCCTGCAACAGGAACTCTCTACTGCGGAAGTAAGGTTTTCTCACAAACAGACATCGCTGAAGCGAAGAAATTCTGTACAACAAATATGAAAAAAATGGCTGAGATTCAGGACAATGCAGCAATGTACTATGAGATAGCTGCTTCTGCCATTGAAATGCTTGAGCAGGACAGCGTAAAGAACGGCGGTAAAGTGGTGGTAAAGGAAAACTGATAAACATGTCTCCTCATGATGATGATTTCTTCATTATCGTTTTAGAAAAAGCGGTGTCGACCTTTAAGGCCGGTACCGCTTTTTCGTTTTACTTATGTGTATTCAGTAAATTTACAGAAGGTGTGCTCTAAGCTCCTCTCCGCTGAGCTCTGAAAGATATGCAGGAGCAATATCCAGCATGGTCTTGCAGCCTGTCTGTCCTTCGCTCTTCATGCGATGAGCCGCTCTTGCAACAGCAACAAGAACACTTGTGGTAAATTCAGGGTTGGAATCGAGCTTCAGGCTATATTCAATGATGTGATTATGCTCTTTATCCGCACCTGTCTTACCGCTTCTGAATACGAAGCCGCCATGAGCCATTCCGCTGTGATCTCTAAGGAGCTCTTCCTCACTGATGAAATGAACTGTTGTATCATAATCAGCGAAATAATTGGGCATCTCTTTGATTTCCTTCTCAACAGCTGCTGCATCTGCGCCATCCTCAAGCACTACAAAGCACTCTCTTGTGTGCTTCTGTCTGGTTGACAGCTCCGGATTCTCACCGTTTCTTACAGCTTCAAGAGCTGCTTCTACAGGGATTGTGTACTGCTTTGCATTCTTTACACCCTTTACGCGGCGAATAGCATCTGAGTGTCCCTGTGATACTCCCTTACCCCAGAAGGTGTAATCTTTACCATCAGGAAGAATAGCATTTGAATAAACTCTTGCCAAAGAGAACATTCCGGGATCCCATCCGCAGGAGATTACTGCCACATTGCCTGCAGCCTTAGCCGCTGCATCAACATTTGCAAAATGCTCCGGTATTCTTGCGTGAGTATCAAAACTGTCTACAACGTTAAATGTTTTTGCATACTCAGGTGTCTGCTCAGGAAGATCGGTAGCGCTTCCTCCGCAAAGAATCATTACATCGATCTTATCCTTATAGCTCTCTACGTCATTTACAGATACAACCGGAACGCCCTCTGTTTTGATCTGAAGGCTACCCGGATCACGTCTTGTAAAAACTGCAACCAGTTCCATATCAGGAGCTGCCTTTACTGCAAGTTCAACACCCTTTCCAAGGTTACCATATCCTAAAATTCCAATTCTGATACTCATTGTCCTGTCCTCCGATTTTTAAACTTTGGTAAAAATAATACACCAACACGTCACTTTGTTAAAGTGTTTTTTTTTACATTAGTTATTCATTAATCGATTCTGAGGATAAGACCCAAAATATTCTTGGCAGCTTTCTCAAGCTCTTCTCTGGTGATTCCGCCCTTTTCAAGTGCCATAAGTATTCTCTCCGGATAGCCGCAGCCCATCTTCATATCGTTACCGGCTTTGCATTCCTTATAGTTTTCACCATAGGTCCACCAGTCAGTTGTAACCATACCGTCAAAGCCCCACTCTCCTCTGAGGATTCCTTCGAGCATGTCTTCATTTTCGGAAGCTCTTCTTCCATTGATGATGTTGTAGGATGTCATTATGCTCCAAGGCTGTGACTCCTTAACAACGATCTCAAATGCTTTCAGATAAATCTCTCTGATTGCTCTCTCGGATGCACGTGAGTCACTGTTCTTTCTGTTAGTTTCCTTATTGTTAAGAGCAAAATGCTTTGCTGTAGCGCCTACACGGTTACTCTGGATACCTCTTATCATACCTGCAGCCATTTTTCCTGTAAGATAAGGATCCTCTGAGTAATACTCAAAGTTTCTTCCGCAAAGAGGTGAACGATGAATATTCATGGCAGGAGTAAGCCATACACCGATATTGTTCTCCTTAACCTCTTCTCCGCCTGCAATACCTACCTTCTCAGCTACATCAGGATCCCATGTACATGCAAGAAGTGTTGCACAGGGGAAGGCTGTTGTCTTTACGCCAACTTTAGGCTGGATTCTAAGACCTGCAGGGCCATCAGCCGTCATTACATTAGGAATACCAAATTCAGCATTGTTTCCATAACCAAAGGTATTTGCAACTGCCACATTAGGCTGTCCGCCAACAAGCCATGCAATATCCTCATCTGAAAGTGCCTTAACAAAATCATCAAGGCTAAGCTTTCCATCGGCTACTTCCTCAAGCTGAGGCTTGCCGGACGGCTCAAAGCTGTGTCTATACTCCGTAGGACGAACCTTGGGCATGGAATGAAGAGGTCCGTCAAGCTCAACATCCTTAAGGATATTTTCATTGTATTTTGAAGCATCACCCTGGGGCAGCTCCTCAAAGCTTCCATCAGAGAGCATTCTCTTCTTAAGGTCTACAGGAGCCATTCTCTCTGTAAGCTGACATACAACCTCATCCTTATCCTGAACATAGTCTGTATCAGCCTTCTTTACATTTCTTACATCTGTTCCAACGTAGAAGGTGTACTTGCCCTTCTCAAGGACATAAGCTGACTTCTGAACCTTTCCAAGATCATCATAGGAAGCCATGTCGGCTACGGGGAATTCGATTATCACGCGCTGTGACTGACCGGAAAGAAGCTCTGCGGTCTTCTTAAAGCCGATAAGTGTCTTTTCAGGCTTTCCAAGCTTACCCTGAGGAGCGCCAAAGTAGACCTGAACTACTTCTTTTCCGGGATATTTGCCGATGTTTGTAACATTGGCTTTTACTGTAACCTTGCCATCTTCAACGGCAACCTTGACACGATTCAGATTAAAGCTCGTGTATGAAAGGCCATAGCCGAAGGGATATATTACCTTCTTGTCAGCACCCTTTATTGTCTCAAAATAACGATATCCCACATAGATATCCTCTTCGTATTCAACATAATCATCGGAATCGTGGAAATGCTCTGTTCCGGGATAGTCAGCCAGGTCTCTTGCAAAGGTATCTGAAAGCTTACCACTGGGTGTTCCGATTCCAAGAAGAAGCTCAGCTGTTGCAAGTCCGCCTTCCATACCGCCCTGCCATGCTATAAGAGCAGAATCAATCTTCTCACTTTCCTTTATCCAGGATACATCAAACATTCCGCCGATATTAAGCACAATAACTGTGTGAGGGAATGCGGCTGTTACCTTATCGACAAGCTCCTTCTCAGCCTTGGACAGATAGAAATCACCTTTCTCAAAAAGCTTATCTGTCTCATCAACAAGCTCCTGTGCAACATCCTTGTGCTTTCTTCCATCGTCGTTATCGGCCTTTCTGTCCCATCCCTCACCTGAATATCTGCTGATTGAAATAACAGCAGTATCAGTAAATGCCAGTGCCTTTGTGAGAAGCTCCTGCGGAAGCTCAGGCTCTGCAATAAGTCCGGGCATTTTCCCTGCTTCATAAAGGTCTCTGACATATTTCTTATAGAATTTAACTGTGTCGTCAAATACACTTACTTCAGATGAAAGCTTCTTAAAGCCCTCAGCCAGATTGGTTACGTAGGGAACAGTTACATCACCTGATCCGCCGCCACCCTTTACGTAATCAATAGAAGCTTTTCCGAAAAGAGCAATCTTCTTACCTCTCTCAAAGGGAAGAAAGCCTTCTTCGTTTTTAACCAGAACCATGCCCTCTTTTGCTGCATTCTTGGAGATCTCAATGTGCTCCTTAGATGCCGTAACTCTTGTTCCATCCGCTCCAAGAGGGAGATTCGGATGATACTTAACTCTTTGCCATTTTGCCATTTGAATGTACCTCCATTACATTTAACCCAATTAATATATGAACATTATAAATGGTCTTTCCGGGAATCTATATCAATAATTCCCTAAAAATATAAAAATACACAGAAAAAAAATCGGGCATCACCGTAAAGATGATGTCCGACTCATTATTTATTACTCACTTAACAGGCAATTTTTAAATTACTTGTTTGCGATAGCTGCCTGAGCTGCTGCAAGTCTAGCAACAGGTACACGGAAAGGTGAGCATGATACATAGTCAAGGCCAATCTTGTGGCAGAACTCAACTGATGAAGGATCTCCACCGTGCTCTCCGCAGATACCAACGTGAAGCTTAGGATTAACGGGCTTACCAAGCTTAAGTGACATATCCATAAGCTTACCAACACCTGTCTGATCAAGCTTAGCGAAAGGATCGTTCTCGAAGATCTTCTCATCATAGTAAGCGTTAAGGAACTTACCAGCGTCATCACGAGAGAATCCAAATGTCATCTGTGTAAGGTCGTTTGTACCGAAGCAGAAGAAGTCAGCCTCAGCAGCGATCTCGTCAGCTGTAAGAGCAGCTCTCGGGATCTCGATCATTGTACCAACCTCATACTCAAGCTTAGCACCAGCTGCAGCGATCTCAGCATCTGCTGTCTCACATACAACCTTCTTAACGAACTTAAGCTCTTTAACTTCACATACAAGAGGAATCATGATCTCAGGCTTAACGTTCCAATCAGCATGCTCCTTCTGAACCTCAAGAGCAGCACGGATAACAGCCTTAGTCTGCATCTTAGCAATTTCAGGATATGTAACTGCAAGACGGCATCCTCTGTGACCCATCATAGGGTTGAACTCGTGAAGAGAAGCAATGATAGCCTTGATCTCCTCTACGCTCTTACCCTGAGCATCTGCAAGCTTCTTAATGTCTTCCTCTGTTGTAGGAACGAACTCATGAAGCGGAGGATCAAGGAATCTGATTGTTACAGGGCAGCCCTCAAGTGCCTCATAAAGAGCCTTGAAGTCTTTCTGCTGATAAGGAAGAATCTTCTCAAGAGCAGCTTCTCTCTCCTCAGCTGTGTCAGAGCAGATCATCTCACGGAATGCAGCAATTCTGTCTTCCTCGAAGAACATGTGCTCTGTACGGCAAAGACCGATACCCTCAGCACCAAGCTCACGAGCCTTCTTAGCATCAGCGGGTGTATCAGCGTTTGTACGAACCTTAAGCTTTCTGAACTGATCAGCCCAATCCATGATACGTCCGAACTCGCCGGCGATCTGAGCGTCTACAGTCTTGATAACGCCATCATAGATGTTACCTGTTGTACCGTCGATTGAGATGAAGTCTCCCTCGTGGAACTCTTTACCAGCAAGTGTGAACTTCTTGTTCTCCTCGTCCATGTTGATGTCGCCACATCCTGAAACGCAGCACTCACCCATACCACGAGCAACAACGGCAGCGTGTGATGTCATACCACCACGAACTGTAAGGATACCCTGAGCAGCCTTCATACCTGTGATATCCTCAGGTGATGTCTCAAGACGAACAAGGATAACCTTCTCACCTCTCTCAGCCCAAGCTACAGCGTCATCAGCTGTGAATACAACCTTACCGCAAGCAGCACCGGGTGATGCACCAAGGCCCTTACCCATAGGTGTTGCAGCCTTAAGAGCAGCTGCATCGAACTGAGGATGAAGAAGTGTATCAAGGTTACGAGGATCGATCATTGCTACAGCTTCTTCAGGAGTCTTGTGTCCCTCATCAACAAGGTCACAAGCGATCTTAAGAGCAGCAGGAGCTGTTCTCTTACCGTTACGACACTGGAGCATATAGAGCTTCTTGTTCTCAACAGTGAACTCCATATCCTGCATGTCGTGATAGTGGTTCTCAAGTGTATCACAAACCTTGATGAACTCAGCGTATGCTTCAGGGAATTCCTTCTCCATCTGAGCGATCGGCATAGGTGTACGAACACCGGCAACTACGTCCTCACCCTGAGCATTGATAAGGAACTCACCCATAAGCTTATTCTCACCTGTTGCAGGGTCACGTGTGAATGCAACACCTGTACCGGACTCATTATTAAGGTTACCGAATACCATAGGCATTACGTTAACAGCTGTTCCCCAAGAATAAGGGATGTCGTTGTCACGACGGTAAACATTTGCACGGGGGTTATCCCATGAACGGAATACAGCCTCGATAGCAAGCTTAAGCTGCTCTACAGGATCTGAAGGGAAATCAGAACCAAGCTGGTTCTTATACTCAGCCTTAAACTGCTCAGCAAGCTCCTTAAGATCAGCTGCTGTAAGATCTACGTCAAACTTAACACCCTTCTGCTCCTTCATCTTGTCGATGAGCTGCTCGAAGTACTTCTTACCTACTTCCATAACAACGTCTGAGAACATCTGGATGAAACGACGATATGAATCATATACGAAACGCTCGAATGCAGGATCAGGATTGCCCTTGATCATTGCAGCAACTACCTCGTCATTAAGACCAAGGTTAAGAATTGTATCCATCATACCAGGCATTGATGCACGAGCACCTGAACGAACAGATACGAGAAGAGGGTTCTGAAGATCGCCAAACTTCTTGCCGTTGATCTCCTCCATCTTCTTAACGCCTTCCATAGCCTGAGCCATGATCTCGTCGTTAATCTTACGACCATCTTCATAGTACTGTGTGCAAGCTTCTGTTGAAATTGTGAAGCCCTGAGGTACAGGAAGACCGATTGATGTCATCTCAGCAAGGTTTGCACCTTTACCACCGAGAAGGTTTCTCATGGTCATGTCGCCTTCGCTGAACATGTAAACGTATTTTTTCGCCATTTCACTACCTTTCTTACCGATATTCGATTCGGTAAATCCCTTTCCATTTATGTTACTATTTATAATTATCCATGCTCTGGCACAGTAATTATCTCTTTACACGCCTCCTGGTGAATCCTGCCGGGAAGGCCAAAAATTAAGCGGGAATAAATCCCTCAAATATGAAGATATCAAACTTCTCTCTGTTCCTATCCAGCTCTTCCTGACTCTTAATAGTCCATGCTGCAGCTGTGTTCTTATATAAGCTGTGGCACAAGGTCCTGGACAGGTTATCCGCATGCTTGTGGTTATAAGCCACAAAGTCAGGTCTTGTAAGGAAATTAAATATGAGGAATGCAAGCATAAAATAAAGCGGAGTATGCATTACCTGGTCTATCTCATGGAAAAATTCCTCTGAAAGCTGTCCTCTGAAAATCTCGCTGTGATTTTTCTTAAGCCAGTAAACACCAAGCGGATTAAAGGATTCGATGCAATAGACTCCGTTGTATCCTGAAAGCAGGTCATAAGCCTTCTGACAAACCGACAGGTCAAATCTCTCGATTTTGAGCTCTACGATAAGCGGAACTCTTCCATCAACAAGCTTGAGAAAATCCTCAAATCTCGGTATTCTCTCATCAGAATCAAGAAGATGAAACTGTTGCAATTCCTCAAAGGTGTAATCGATAACCTTCCCGGCTACACCAAGGGAGCCATCCTCGTTCTTTACAGCATCTGCAGGGATCTGTCCCTCTTCATATCTGGCAACTCTTGCCAGTGTGAAGTCGTGAAAAACTACCGGAACTCCGTCCTTCGTAAGCTGAACATCAAGCTCGATTCCGTACCCTCCATCAACAGCCTTCTTAAAAGCAGCCATTGAATTCTCGGGAGCAGCTGACTTATTGTCATGCAATCCTCTATGGGCATACAAATTCTGTTTTAGCAGTTCATGGGAAATGGCTTTTTTGCTCATCCCGGGCATAATTGCCAGAAAATAAAGGATGATTAAAACCACAATGATTATCAGTAAAATCTTTAAAAACATTTTTCACACTTCCTGCTTTTTTGTCTTACTTAGACGCCCATGATATTTTAATATCTTATGTCTTTTTTGACAAGTACAAAATTCAAAATGTCAAGAGTTTTTAGTGCAATTTGCAAAAATTGTTTTCCTCTGCCCTATATAGTTTAGCATTATGGTACATATTTTTATCATTAACCCTTCATTAACTTTATTAAAAAGGTATTAAATCCAAACAAAAATCCCCACCTGCATATCTTGTCTGCAGATGGGGAATAAAACCATTAAAATATCAGAGCTTTTTACCAGTGAGAAGCTCGTATGCTTCCTCGTATTTAGCGATTGTCTTATCGATTACGTCTGAAGGAAGATTATAGTCGCTTTCAGGGTTAGCCTTTAACCAGTCGCGAACAAACTGCTTATCGAAGGAAGGCTGTGACTTACCGGGCTCATAACCCTCAACAGGCCAGAAACGGCTGCTGTCAGGTGTGAGCATCTCATCAGCAAGAACCACTTCACCTTCTTCATTAAGACCAAACTCAAACTTGGTATCAGCGATAATAATACCCTTTGTAAGAGCATAGTCTGCACACTTCTTGTAAAGAGCGATTGTATAATCACGAAGCTTCTCGGCATATTCCTGACCGTGTCCGGGGAAATCTCTCTCGAGAACTTCTACTGAGCGCTCAAAATCAATATTTTCATCATGATCACCTATCTCTGCCTTGGTTGAAGGTGTATATATGGGTTCAGGGAGCTTATCACATTCCTTAAGTCCCTCAGGAAGCTTGATGCCGCATACAGTTCCGTTTTCCTTATAACTATTCCAGCCGCTTCCTGTAATATAGCCACGCACGATGCACTCAACGGGGAGCATTGTAAGCTTCTTACAGAGCATACTGTTGCCGGTAAACTCCGGTTTTCTGAAAAATTCAGGCATGTCAGCTGTATCGGTGCTGATCATGTGGTTATCTACGATATCCTTTGTGTAATCAAACCAAAACTTTGACATCTGAGTAAGGACTGTACCCTTTTTCTCAACCTTGTTCTTGAGGATTACGTCAAAAGCTGAAATTCTGTCGGTGGCAACCATGATAAGTGCATCACCTACATCATAAATCTCTCTTACCTTACCCTCTTTTACCGGACTGTATTCCTGCATAATTCTCCTCCTTCAGTGCTTTGCGCAATGTTTAAACTAGTTTTTCCTGCGGGGCAGGATTCCTTCCATATTTCGGAAGGCTATATGATAAATTGATCAGAAGATCAATCATCATTATCTTCATCTTCGTTAGTACTGTAAACTGTACGTTTTCTTGCCATTGCATCACTTTCAAGATACTCATCATAAGTGGAGCGCTTATCGATAAGTGAGCCGTCAGGCAGGATTTCCATTATTCTGTTTGCTGTTGTCTGTACGACCTGGTGGTCACGGCAGGCAAAAAGCTCAACTCCGGGGAACTTGATCATACCCTGGTTAAGAGCTGTGATTGATTCCATATCAAGGTGGTTGGTAGGCTCATCGAAAATAAGGCAGTTGGCACCGCTGATCATCATCTTACTGAGCATGCAGCGAACCTTCTCTCCTCCTGATAATACCTTAACCTTTTTAACACCGTCCTCACCTGCAAAAAGCATACGGCCAAGGAATCCACGGACATAGGTTACGTCCTTAACCTCGGAATAGCCCGTAAGCCACTCGGTGATAGTGTAGTCATTATCGAACTCGTGTGAGTTGTCCTTGGGGAAGTAAGCCTGTGATGTTGTTACGCCCCACTTGTAGGTTCCTTCATCGGGCTCCATCTCGCCTGTAAGAATCTGGAAAAGTGTGGTTTTTGCAAGCTCATTACCGCCAACAAATGCAATCTTATCATCATGCTGAACAACGAATGAAATATTGTCCAGAACCTTCTCTCCATTAATGGTCTTGCTGATACCATCTACTGTAAGAACCTCGTTACCGATCTCTCTCTCGGGTCTGAAATCGATGTAAGGGTATTTTCTTGAAGAAGGCTTAATTGTATCAAGCTCGATCTTCTCAAGGGCCTTCTTACGGGATGTTGCCTGCTTACTCTTACTTGCGTTAGCAGAGAATCTTGCAATGAATTCCTTGAGCTCCTTGATCTGCTCTTCCTTCTTTTTATTAGCTTCCTTCATCTGACGAATCATCAGCTGTGAAGACTCATACCAGAAGTCATAGTTACCGGCATAGAGCTGAATCTTGCTGTAATCGATATCAGCGATATGAGTACATACTTTATTAAGGAAGTAACGGTCATGGGATACAACGATGACTGTGTTCTCAAAGTTAATAAGAAACTCCTCAAGCCATGCGATAGCATCCATATCCAGGTGGTTGGTAGGCTCGTCCAGAAGCAGGATGTCGGGATTACCGAAAAGCGCTCTTGCAAGAAGAACCTTGACCTTCTGATTACCGTCAAGCTCGCTCATAAGCTTGTAATGATACTCTGTATCGATTCCAAGTCCGTTAAGAAGACTCTCTGCATCAGACTCAGCTTCCCATCCGTTCATCTCAGCGAACTCAGCTTCAAGCTCACTGGCTCTTATTCCGTCTTCATCTGAGAAATCTTCTTTTGCATAGATAGCATCCTTCTCCTTCATGATCTCATAGAGACGGGCGTTACCCATGATTACTGTATCAAGAACAGTGAATTCATCATATTTGAAGTGATCCTGCTCTAAGAAGGAAAGTCTCTGACCGGGAGTGATTACTACATCTCCGTTCGTGGTCTCAAGCTTACCTGATAATATCTTAAGGAAAGTAGATTTTCCTGCGCCGTTGGCACCGATGATACCGTAGCAGTTGCCCTCTGTGAATTTAATATTTACATCCTCAAACAGAGCCTTTTTGCCGACTCTTAGTGTGACATTGTTTGCACTGATCATATTGAAAAACTACCTCCGATCGTGTTTCTACTAATAATAATGTAATTCAACCTACGTATTATATTTGATGTATAAAAAAAAAGCAATGTAATAATTTATATATCAATCATTGCCAAAATTCACTTTTTGCCCCTGAAATCGTTTATAATAGTGGTTGGGAGGAGAATAACATATGAAGCTTAATTACAAAAGAACTATCCTAATCGGCCTGGCTTTCATGTCTATCTGTTCTTTCTGGCAGTTCTACGACAACGAAATCCCCAAAATACTTACCTATCATTTCGGACTGGGTGAGACCTGGACCGGCGTTATTATGGCACTTGATAATGTTCTGGCACTTTTCATGCTGCCACTGTTTGGCGCCCTTTCTGATAAAACAAACACAAGAATCGGAAAGCGAATGCCCTTTATTCTGGCCGGAACCGGAGCATCTGCTGTTTTGTTGTTCCTGCTCATATATGTGGCACACATGTCCGATAATCTCGCACTTTTCATAGTAATACTTCTTTTCCTGCTCCTATCAATGGGAACCTACAGGTCTCCTGCTGTTGCTCTTATGCCGGAGCTAACCCCTGCGGTTCACAGAAGTAAGGCCAACGCCATCATCAATCTGATGGGAACTCTCGGCGCAGTATACACCCTTGTTATGATCAAGGTCCTGCTTAAATCCGCAGCAAATGAGGCGGACACCAATTATATTCCGCTGATGTTATCACTTATTATATTTATGGTGCTGACAGTTGCCATACTTTTTATCACCATTCCTGAAAGCAAGCTGATAACAAAGGTTCGTGAAAATGTGAAGGATTTTGACGGAGAAGGCGGCCTCATCAGTAAGGAGCTTGTCGAATCAAATCCCGAGACCACCGATGGATCTGTAAAAGAGGTTCTTCCTGCACCTGTAAGACAGAGCATGGCATTTCTTCTTTTGTCGGTATTTCTATGGTTTACTGCATATAATGCTGTTACCACTGCTTTCTCAAGATATGTAACAGAGGTTTGGGATCTTCATAACGGAGCCTACGCTGACTGTCTTATGATAGCCACTGTAGCCGCTGTTTTCGCCTATCTGCCAATCGGTATCCTTTCATCTAAGATAGGCCGAAAGCTTACTATTATGCTTGGTATCACACTTATGACTCTGTGCTATCTGGCAGCTGCGATGATGCCAACATACAGCTCAGTTCTTAACTTCTACTTTGCACTGATAGGTATTGGCTGGGCTGCGATAAACGTCAACTCATATCCCATGGTGGTTGAAATGGGAAGGAGCTCTGTTATAGGAAAATATACCGGTCTTTACTACACCTTTTCCATGGCAGCTCAGGTATTTACACCTATATTCTCAGGCTTTTTGCTTGAGCATGTTTCCTACAGAACATTGTTCCCCTACGCAGTAGTATTCTCCTGCCTGGCATTTATAACAATGATCATGGTTAAGCATGGTGATACAAAGCCCAAAAAGAAAAAGCACATTCTGGAAAATTTCGATGTAGATGATTAATATAACTTGCCCGCAGTAGAATATATGGTTTCATGCTCGTTTCGAGAGCTCAAAATCGCCTGAAACCACATATTCTACTGCGGGCTTATTTTTTACACTCTATCAGAATTTCGTTATAGTTATCTGTTACTCTTATTTTTATAGTCTTTTATTTTTTCTAAGTAATCATATTGTATGCTCAGGCGACCGGTTCCTGTTCCAAGGTCAATATGCGGCTTGTTGGATCCATGGAAATCCGAGCCTCCGCTTATAAGAAGGTCATACTTCGTGGCAAGAGCCCTCATATCACGCTCATCCTGGGGTGTATAGGTGGCATATAGCGCCTCTATTCCCACGACTCCTGCATCCTTCATCTCATGAACAAGCTCATCCATGGCATCTTTGCCAAGGCCGTACAGCACAGGATGTGCCAGAATCGGAACTCCCCCGGCCTCAAGAATCTGCTCTACAGCCATCTGCGGAGTTATCTTTTCTCTTGGCACATAGCAAGGGCACCTGTCACCAATGTACCTGTCAAAGGCTTCATTTATGCTCTTTACATAGCCCTTTGCTAAAAGGAGTCTTCCAAAATGAGCTCTGGTGATAACTGCTCCGGGATTAAGCTCTACCAGTTCCTCATAGGCTATTGGCATGCCCGCATCCGTCAGCTTTTTACAAATCTTCTTGTTTCTCTCGGTTCTGGAATCGATGAACCTTTGAAGATTAGCTCTGTACTCCTTGTTTTGATAATCAATATATAATCCGACAACATGAACATCCCTGCCGTTCCTTACCGTTGAGTACTCGATTCCCGGCACAACTTCAAAATCGGGATAATGCTCTTTACCATGATTTATTGCTTCTTCAAGGCCATCCACCGTATCATGATCTGTTAATGCTATTGCAGACAATCCCCTTTCAACTGCCAGATCCACTAGCCCTGATGGCGAAAATGTACCATCTGATGCTGTTGAATGTGTGTGCAGATCTACTCTTTTCATACTTCCCCCATTCTGTTATAAAAGCTTTTTATTTCGAGGTTTAGTCCACTCTCTCAGCTTTCATCTCTTTTTTATTTGCATACATAAGCTCGTCGGCCCGCTTAAATACATCTTCCACGTTATGATCGATACTTCTGTTAAATTCTGCCACACCTATGGCAGCGGATATCTTCTCCCAGGGTTCCAGAGAATCATCCTTTGCGAAAGTATCAAGCCTGTTCTTAAACTCTGCAATGAGCGACTCTCTTATATTATAGTCATCTCCCCATAAAACCACCACAAATTCATCGCCGCCAACCCTGAAAACAGGTGAATGGCAGAAAAATTTACATACCATCTCACATAGTTTTATGATAGCCGCATTTCCTTTGTCATGCCCATAGGTATCGTTGATCTTCTTAAGGAAATTCAGATCGATCATGCCTATTCCAAAGTTAACATCAGGGTTTCTGAGGATTTCCCGTTCAAGCCTGATTATTTCCTTATCGTAGGCAGTTTTATTTCTGATTCCCGTAAGAGCATCCTTGTGGGCAAGCTCAGTCATCTCCGCTGCATGCTCTTTGGTAAAGAACAGCTCTCTTGAGGTCTTGGTAAGATTCTGCATATAATCATCAAGCTCTTTTATCATGGCAGAAGTTCTTCTGGCCAAAACAGAAATCTCATGTTTACCATCACTAAGATTCTCGAACTTTTCAGCTATGGAAACATCTTTGTTTTCAGCATACTCATCCATATATTTCTGCATTTTGGAAATCTTAAGAATATACTGGTAATTTATGAACCAAAGCATGGAAAACATGCAGGTCATCAGGATTATCGCCATAAGAACCACTTCAAGCAGAGTACTCTCAATGATCCCCTTATTCACAGAATTAACGGTGATATCCGCGCATACAATACCCTTTAGCTCTCCTTTGGCAATATGCGGAGTGTAATAGCCATAGGTCTTACCATACTGATTATCGTAGGAATCATAGCCGGTAGGACTTTTACCTGTGCGATAAGTCTCCCAGAGCTTTGGATACTCGTTTTCCGGTACCTCCACGTCAAAATCGAATTCCATAATACTTTCGCCATCTACTATTTCCTCTGTGCGAAGTCCGTCAAATAAGTAGTACATCTGGGGCGGCGTATCCGTTGGTACCAGATAATATACGTATTCGGTCCCAAAAACCTCATTGAACTTTTCAAAAGTATTGAGCCACTGCTCATATTTGTATGTGGTAAACGCTATTTTAGCTTCATCGGATAGTTCATTGAATTTTATGGTTTTCTCGAATATTTCCCCAGGATACTGGTTTGAAAATATCTTTTCCCATTCGTTTCTTGCCGGAATATAGTCACCGTCATAGTCATAGGGAATGATAATCTTTTCATGATTTTCCAGAAAGTAATCCTGCATCAGCCCGAATTCGTCGGCATCTTTATCAATAAGCGCAGCAAGACACTGTGTTACTTCTTTAATACGCTGTTCCTGCTGTAATCTGTAGGTATTATTCTGAATAGCATATGTGGCAGCGGCACTTATCACAATTGTGATTGCGATAAAGAGCAAAAATATAATTAAAAATCTTGTCAAAAGACCACTTTTTTTCTTCATAAGCGGAGTCTCCCATAATGGTACATTAATATGATTTCATTATATTCTCTAAAAATAGTATCAAAATAAACGTAGTCTTATAAAAAAATAAAATTTTACACAGCGTACATGTCGTTATATAATGCAAAAAGTATTTTCGTTATTCATTTTGGAGAGTTTTTATGAGCAAGATTTTTTTCACAGATTTAGATGGAACCTTATTAACCAAGGAAAAGACCGTATCCGAAAAGACCATGGATGCGCTTATCCGCTTCACTTCTGTAGGCAATCATTTTGCAATCAACACGGGCCGTGCCATAGATAGTGCCAAGGCTGTTCAAAAGGAGAACAACCTCTTCTTCCCCGGTAGCTATCTGATTGGTTTTAACGGCGCTGAAATCTACGACTGCGATGCCGGCAAGGATGTGTTTCGCTCAGGAATTCCTTACAATCTGGTTTCACAGATTTTTGACCTTGCAAAGGAGCATGGAATTCACGTTCACACCTACAATGACGATACCATCATCACTCCTGCCGAGGATGAAGAGCTGGCATACTACAGAAGGGTTATCAAGACTCCTTACAAGGTTACAAATGATATCTGCTCCGATCTTACTGCTGAACCCTGCAAGATAATCGGCATAGAGCTTCACGATAAGGCAAAGTGCGACCGCTTTAAAGCCGCAGTTGAGGAACTCGGTGGCGACAGGCTTACTCTCCTATATTCAAATCCCTATTATCTTGAGATTTTTAATTCAGAGGCAGGAAAAGGAAGTGCCGTTAAGAGACTGGCAGATCACCTTGGAATTGCTATTGAAGACACCATCGCAGCCGGGGATGAAGAAAACGATATCTCCATGATTCAGGCTGCAGGCCTTGGTGTTGGCATGCTCAACGCAATTGATGCAGTAAAAAAATCCGCCGATATCATCACGGAAACCGACAATGATAACGACGGACTTGCTCCTATTTTACTTGGGGCACTATAAGGCATTTTGCCCGGGTATATACTTCCGTATACCCGGCGCTTCAAAATACTAACTCAACAGGGGTACCCTTGGGAAGGTCGATTTCAAATCCGCCTTCCTTTTTAGTTATTCTAATCTGCTCGTTTTCCTCAACCATAACAGCTGCAGTAGATATAGCATACGACTGCTGTGGCATCATATTATTAAAGAAGACTTTACCTCCATGGCCCGAGGTTACCGTTGCCTTAACAATACGTGAATTCTCCCACTTGATGCTGACAGTTACATCTCCTCTTGCCCTTAGGCCGTGAACTTCACCGTTTTTCCAGCTTACTGGAAGAGCCGGAAGAAGGGTTATTCCATCATGACTCTGGATAAGACACTCCGCCATTCCGGCAAGAATACCCATATTGGCATCAATCTGAAAAACACCGGTGGCATTGAGATAGCTCTTTGTCAGCGAATGATCAAGAAGATATTTAAGGCTCTTGTCAGTATTTTCACTATCCTTAAAACGGGCAAAAAGTGACAGCTGCCATGCCCCGGGCCACTCCTTTATGTTGGCACCGCTCTTTATTCTGTATAGAAGAGACTTTTTCGCCGCTTCAAATAATTCAGGTGTACTCTCCGTGATGTCGTCCCCCGGATAAACAGCATAAAGGTGAGATACATGAGCCATATCAGGTGTCAGCTCCTGCTCTTCCTTTGCCCACTCAAGTAACCTTCCCATGCTGTCTATTCCATCGGGTCTCAGCTTCGAAATAATATTCTCAAAATCCGACTTAAGAGGTTCATCAATTTCAAGAATATCAGCCGACTCAAGCACCGCCTTCATGAGCGCCCTTATTATCTGATTATCCATGGCAGGCCCTGCACAAAGAGGTGTGTCATATCCTTCCTCGGTGACAAAGCGGTTCTCAGGAGAGCATGAAGGATTGGTTACAAGATAGCCCTCCTCATCCTGAATAAGAAAATCCACGAAAAACAGTGCTGTTTTCCTAATAAGCGGATACTTTTCTCTTAAAAATTCCTTATCAAGGGTATATTTGTAATGCTCTATAATATGCATGGCTAGCCAGGCGCAGCCCACAACCCAGAAGGTTGCTGCAGGATAGACGTCCTGTGTTCCGCAGTCCCCGTAAAAATCCGTGTTGTGATGGCATACCATTCCCCTGCAGCCATACATTTTTCGAGCACACTCTTCGCCATTTTTCTCAAGTTTTGAAAGCAACTCAAACTGAGGCTCATGAAGGTCCGAGAGATTGCAGACCTCTGCCGGCCAGTAATTCATCTGCTGATTTATATTAAGGGTATGCTTACTATCCCAGCTTGGTGCGAATTCGTAGTTCCAAATTCCCTGAAGGTTCATGGCATTGGATCCTACTCTGCTGGAAGACACAAAAAGATATCTTCCATAGCTAAAGTACTTTGATGCTCTCTCATCCTCAGTTACATCCAGATAACATCTTTCCATGAAGCCTGAAAAATCCTGAATGTGCTCTGCCTTTATCTCGCTGTATGAGTTCTTTAAAGCACCATCCAAAAATCTTTCAATATCAGCCTTATAATCCTCAGCCCTGTTATCCGTAAGGGCCGCAAGATAAATCGTAACCTCAGTTGCATCATATACAGAAAGCCTTGAATAGCAGTCTTCAACGGTACCATCCGTTACAATGCAGACACCTGCCCCGAATTTAGTTCCTGCTTCATTGCCTTCCATGAAAAGCCTGCCGCTTTCAGTATAAATTCTGTCACATCTGGGAGCTGCCCAAATACCACCGCTTAAGAATTTGCCTGGTCTTCTGTCATCAGGGACCTTTACATCCCTATAGGGATAACGGTTTAAGGCAACATCCAAATTTACTGCCTTTTCCTTATCGCTTTCTATATGAACACAGAGAACACGCTTTTTATAGCTGGCAAAAACTTCACGCTTATAGCTTATTCCCTTCTCTTCATGAGATATGGTCAGAATTCCATTCATCATATCCAGCTCTGACTTATATTTTTCAGCATCCGATTCAGGGAACCATCTGTCAGGAAAAGCCTGCTCCTGATTCATGGATATATCCAGCTCTCCCAGTGTGGAGTAATTGGTCATACTTGAAGGCGAAGAAATCATGTGCGAAAGCATAAGTCTTTCGGCTTCCATAAATTTTCTCTGAAAAATAAGCTTTCTTATCTCCGGGAGCTTCTCAAGAGCCTTGGGATTTATTCTGTCAAAGCCTTTACCGTTCCAAAGAGAATCCTCATTAAGCTGTATTCTGTCCCTTGATGTATGTCCATAGACCATGGCACCTAAATATCCATTGCCTACAGGAATCGCATCCTCCCATCTGTCAGCACCTTCTGTAAATGTCAAAATGTCCTGTTTTTTCATGCCAATCCTCCGATAAAAAATATACGTATAATTAAACGATTTTATCTGATGATTTTATATGATATTATGTATATAGTAAATACAATTATTGATATTTCGTTGTTCATTCTTGCGAAGATTTCGCTGAAGAGACACAAACTGCTATCTACTCAGTGATATCCTCGCAGTAATAGTTGCTGTAGTGCTTTACTAATAGGAGGATGCATTATGCAAGGCTATAAGAAACTCGAGTATTCAAGAAACAATGACGTAATTCTTCGTTACACAAAGGGGCACTTCATTACCCCCCATTCCCACGTAAATTATTTTCTGGATATGTGCGATACCAAGGCCAGAATGAAGGAAGCAAGAGCTGCAGGCGAATCCCTGGCTGAGCTTTTCCTGGCATCTGATGTTATTGACACCATCCTTTGTCTTGACGGTATGGAGGTTGTTGGCTCCTATCTCGCCAACAAGCTTACAGAGGGCGGAGTTATATCCATGAATTCCCATAAGACTATGTATATCACAGGTCCCGAGGTTAATCCCACAGGACAGATCATGTTCCGTGACAACAACCAGCACATGATCAACAATAAGAAGGTTCTTATCCTGATTGATTCTGTAACAACAGGAGGAACCCTGCAGAGTGCTCTTGAATCCATCAGATTCTATAAGGGCGAGCCCGTTGGCATTGCTGCTGTTTTTTCAATCGCAACTCAGATTCAGGGCGTACCGATAAGATCACTTTTCTCAGTGCATGACCTACCGGATTACGCCAGCTACTCACCTGACGCCTGCCCGCTTTGCAATGACGGCGTAGTAGTGGATGCTATCTGCAACGGCTTTGGTTATTCAACAATTTAACTTGAGAAATTTGGGAGAAAAAGTATGAAAAGAAAAGTTTTGTTTAGGGGAGTTCTATCTTTATCATTAACCCTTGCAGTCTATGCAGGGGTTGTCAGATTGCCACAGGTAGATGCCATCATGCCTGTTCAGGCTGCTGGCCAAATGGAGACCCTATTAGCGGAAAGTCTGTAGACATTGATCTCTCAAACGGAGCAAAATCAGTTACCTCTGTTGGTGATGATGCCTTCAAGGAATGTCAGGGACCTGTATATTTTTACTCAGAAAGCGGACTTAATAACACTGATAGTTGGGGACTCGAAAAAGGAAAAGCATTAGCCTGCTCAAAGATTTCCATAAATGCCAGTGATAGCAAAGTTACAGTAAAAGGAAAATCTACAGCAGCTGTATCTCTTTCAGATGGATACTTTGCAGAAGGCGACAGTCAATTTTATATGGTCATCCCCGCTCTTATAACGTGGATAAATATCATTTCGCTTCATCATCCCCGTTAATCTGAGCGGTGATTTGCACTATTCTTACGGGGATGATTATTATTTCCTGACTTTATCCACGTTATTTTGACCTAATTTCAAGCCTTTCTAACGGGGTTAAATGCCATTTTGCCTGATCATCCCCGTAATCTAAGGCAAAATACCTGACATTTCTACGGGGATAAATACCATTTTGTTGGTGTATCCACGTAATCCTGAGCTAGTACACCGAAAATAAATTACTGGTACATTCACGCTGAATGATTGTGCATATGCAATGAAGCCGAATGAGGCAATGCGGGCATTGCTGATTGAGGATGAAGCAGCATATGTGCAATCAGACAAGCGAATGTGCCAGATAATTATTATTCGGTGTACTAGATGCCAGGGATTTTCATATACACTTAAAATGTCATGTTATATGAACTCTGAGAAATACCTGTAACTTAAGTAAAAGGCTGATGCACAAAATCCTGTTTGGTGCATCAGCCTTTCTTATTTTATGCAATGACCACCCTGTCATTTAACTGCAGGGTCATGGTCAGCTCAAATGAATAGATGGCAAATATTACTATGCCATAAAAAATCTTATTTAATTTCCCCCTCATAAAGGAAATCTCCTATTACTTCTGTGTAACATAGAAAAGGAACACTCCTAAATAATGTCCTTTATTGTCTTTTAAATATATATGGTGGAAATTGGACCCGCTGAACGCCTTAGTACCACTCTTTTTATTTATTACACATTCTCCTGTAAAGCCTGTTCCATCCTGAACTTTATCAGGCTTGCATACCTTAAAGCCGGAAGCAACCTTCCAACTAAGCGTATAATCCTGCTGTTTTATCACAATTGGCTTGTAGGAACCCTTATCCTGATTTACGATCTTGGTAACATCCTTGCCATTTACCTTAACCTGTTTAAACGGACGCTTTCTTAATACAACATATTTCTGAGTAGCTTTATACCTCTTGCCATTTTTCTCCATGGTATATGTAATTGTACATGTACCGGGTCTATTTGCATTGTAGTTAGTACCCGAATCACCATTTTTATCAGGTGAAAGAGAAACTACATTCTTGTTTGAAGTCTTTACATCCACAATGTATTGTCTATCGGGACCAATTCTAAGCAGGTGCCCATTATTCGGAGCCTGAATACAGTACGCCGTGGGATACTTCGTAGTAACCTTTGCCTCAGCCTTAATGTTGAAGCTTAGAGATAGCAGCAACGCAAAACTGAGCGCAGAAACACCAAGTAAAACTTTTTTCAAAACACTTTTCATTTCTGAATCCTCCCATAAAAATATTTATTTAAAAATAATTGGAACCCTGATAAAAGAAATCACCCCTCGACTATAAGATATCTTCCATCACCCACATCAAAAACCTCTGATGCGTCCATAACATCACCATCACCGGGATCAAGGCCGGCCTCTTCAAAATATTCTTCTACCTCTTCGGGTGAATCTACGACTACCGCCATGCAGTCCTCAAGGAATGCTTCCGCCTCTTCAAGGCTGTCCGCAACACTCTCTGAAAAAAGTTGTCCCTGATTTTCCAAAAAACAATTCAGTACAGCATCGTCATAATCGTGCATAGATTCTCTCTTTCCCGCATAAAGGATAAATATGTAACAAAAAAACATTACAGATTTAATCCCGAACTTATGCGTCTAAACCAAACCATGTTTCTTCATTTCCTGATAAAGTCTTGCCGTGGGCAGACCAACAACATTGTTATAGTCTCCCTCGATTCCTCTTACAAACTTGCCAAATGCACCCTGTATTCCGTAGGCACCTGCCTTATCGTAGGGCTCATCCGTATCGAGATAGCCCTCGATTTCAGCATCGCTCATGGAGAAGCAGTTAACTCTTGTGCATTCATAAAAGGAAAAGCTCTTCTCATTCCCATCTTCATCTGTGTACATCACGGTAACACCTGTATACACTTCATGGGAATCACCCTCAAGCATACCTATCATGCGTCCGGCATCCTGCCTGTCCGCAGGCTTACCAAGAATTTTCTCTTTATATGATACAACAGTGTCTGCGCCAATTACAACGAGCGCATATTTATTATCTCTTAAAAGTTTATGAAATATCTCTTTAGCTTTTTGCTGCGATAAAGAAACCACTACCTCTGATGGAACATCACTGCTGATAATTTCTTCTCCCTCAGCGGGAACTACCTCAAATTCGACATTAAGAAGTCCCAGCAGTTCCCGTCTTCGCGGTGAGCCTGAGGCTAAAATATATTTATAGTCCATGATCATCCCTATATTCAGGTTCGAAAACCCTGCTTTCTGCAATATCCTTTGGTTTACCAAGCTCAGTTGCTTCCTTGCCAAAGAGCTTCTGTGAATTAAGAGCCTCTGCTCCTCTTCTTGTAACCTTCACGTATTCACCCTGGGCATTCATCATATGAGCCTTCACATTGTCCTTAAGCTCTGCATCAAGAATATGCCACAGCTTTTTCCTAAGCTCCGGATTTTCCACAGGGAACATGATTTCCACACGTCTCTCCAAGTTTCTTGGCATCCAGTCCGCACTTGATGCGTAATACTCAGGGCTTCCGCCATTTTCAAAATAGAATATGCGGCTGTGCTCAAGGAAGTTACCAACTATTGATCTGACAGTAATGTTCTCACTTACCCCGGGTATTCCCGTTCTAAGACAGCATATACCTCTGACTATAAGCTCAACCTTTACACCGGCGCTGCTGGCTTCATAAAGTGCAGCAATAACATCCTTGTGGCAGATGGAATTCATCTTTGCAATGATGTGTGCCGGCTCTCCTGCTCTTGCGTGGTCTGCCTCTCTCTGAATAAGATCAAGCACTCTGTCCTTAAGCCAAAGGGGAGCAATTGTAAGCTTATTCCATGCCAGAGGCTCAGAATAACCTGAGAGCATGTTAAATACTGCGGTAGCATCCTCGCCGTAGGCTTCAGCGCAGGTAAACATACCAACATCAGTATATAGCTTTGCCGTTGAATCATTATAGTTACCTGTTGCCAGATGAACGTAACGTCTGATTCCGTCATCTTCTTTTCTTACAACAAGCGTAATCTTACTATGGGTCTTAAGGCCCTTTAGTCCGTAAATTACGTGGCAGCCTGCTTTCTCAAGCATTTTCGCCCATACGATGTTATTCTCTTCATCAAAACGAGCCTTCAGCTCAACCAGTACAGATACCTGCTTACCGTTATCAGCAGCCTTTGCAAGAGCGGCAATGATCGGTGAATTACCACTTACTCTGTAAAGCGTCTGCTTTATGGCAAGAACCTGAGGGTCAGAAGCAGCTGTCTCAACAAAACGAACAACAGGGTCGAAGCTTTCATAAGGATGATGCATTAAAATATCACCCTCTCTAATGCACTCAAAGATATCCCTGTCAGCAGGAAGTCCCGGCACAACAGCAGGCGGATTATATCCATGCTCCTTCAGATAATCGAAGCCCTCCATGCCATACATCTTCATAAGGAAGGTCAAATCCAGAGGACCATCGATGGTATATACTTCCCTGTCTTCAACCTTAAGCTCATCTATAAGTATCTTAAGGAGTCTCTTATCAAAGCCCTTCTCAATCTCCAGTCTGATGGCCTGGCCCCACTGGCGGCGCTTTAACTGCTTCTCAATCTCTTTAAGAAGATCCTCAGCCTCATCCTCATCAATTGATAAATCGGCATTTCTTCCGACTCTGAAGGGATAGCAGCACACGATATCATAATTAAGGAAAAGCTTCTGAATGTTCCTCTGAATTATCTGTTCAAGGAGCATTACCTTTCTTACGCCATCACTTTCGGGAATTTCCATAATTCTCGGAAGAACGGACGGCACCTGAACCATGGCAAATTCCAGCTCATCGCCCTCTTCCTTGCCCTGAACAAGAGCGCCGATATTCAGTGTCTTATTTCTTATCAGCGGAAAAGGTCTTGATGAATCATAGGCCATGGGCGTAAGAACAGGATAAACAAAATCGTCAAAATATCTGTCGATATAGTCTGCCTCATCCGCCGTCAGCTTATCGTAGTTTTTTACTATCTCAAGTCCGTTTTCCTTAAGCTCGGGAATAATCAGTCTGTTGTAAATATGATATTGCTGATTAACAAAATCATGGACTGCATCCGTTACGGCATTAAGCTGCTGGGAAGGAGACATACCTGCAATATCAGGCTTTTTATAGCCCGCATGTATCATATCCTTAAGAGAAGCAACCCTGACCATGAAAAATTCATCCAGGTTACTTGCAGTAATACTTAGAAACTTAAGCTTCTCAAAAAGCGGAGTAGCCTTATCCTTTGCTTCAGACAAACATCTGCTGTTGAACTGAAGCCAGCTGAGCTCTCTGTTTATATAATAATCATCATTATAGAAATTTATGGCAGTGCTATTATTTGAATTCTGATTCTTTTTAGATGTCATGACTTCACCTCACTTCTAAGCAAATCTTTTTTGTCTGATAACAGGCTTAATACCGTAAACCTGTTCAAAGAATTCTGCCCTCTCGCCAAACAGTCCCCTTTCAAGAGAGGTATCGGCCATTGTATCAACCGTTATCACAAGCTCATTATCCTTAAGTGCAAGCTTGATATTCTTGAATTTTTCCTTGTGGGTCCTGTCAAGACCGTTGGCTATTCTCAAAATGGCAGTCAGCTTTGCTATAGTCAGATATGCGTCATGATCAATTCCTCTGAATCTGTATCCGCCATCCTTATAGTATTCAAAATCATCATGGTTAAACCTTACGACATTGGCAACAATGGATCTTTCTATATGAGAAAGTCCGATTATTTCCGTAGACAAAATAATGTTATAGGAGCAGTCACCAAGATTAACCATGCTTATGTATTTACCGCAGTCATGAAGTATGGTGCATATCTGCAGCAGCAGACGCTCTCTTTTTCCAAGACCGTGTATTTTTTTCAGACTGTCGAAAATACCAAGAGCTATGGTCTGCAGCGTCTCGCTTCTTTGCTTACTTCCCATATATCTTCTGGAAATATTCTGAGCACATGCTACAATATCCTTTTCAAAATCATGGGCACTCTTTAGGTATTTCCTCCTCTCTGCGTACTCGTATGCGATTCCGTCGCAAAGGGTTCCGCCGGGAGCCCAGATAGTGTCGGAATTTAAGGCATTACAAATGTTGCTTACCAGAAGTCCCGATACATACATAAGCGGGATATTATCCTGAGGCAGCCCGAGTTTTCTTGAAACATCAGTCATTGACTGCTTGGTCAGCCTGGACATATATTCTCTGAAAAGCTTAACCTGCGCATACCCCTTCTCTTCCATTCCAAGATTCACCCTCTTGAGCACAGGGGATACATAATCATCAAGAAGTATTACGTTCTGCACCTTCTTATCCTTAAGATGCATTTTGGTGAAAACAGCAAGCTGTGATTCCACAAGCTCCTGAACAAGAGCCGGGTACTTGCTGTAGCCTGCCTGAATACTTTGTAGTGTGGAATAAAGCCTTAGAACTCCAAGTCTTAACTGCTGCGTAGTAACAAGAGTATCGTTGTCAAAAAGCGAAATCTGTATACTTCCGCCGCCTACATCCACAATGGCAGTCGGTTTTTCAAGAAACTTTGAAAAATCATCGTTATTAAGAGCTACAGATTTGTAATCAAGAAAACGCTGTTCAGAGTTACTCAGAATATCAATCTCGATTCCGGTCCTCTGACGAAGGAGCTCAAGAACAGTGTCTATAGCCTTTGTCTCACGCATGGCACTGGTTCCGTAAGCCTGATATCTGCTGACATCATAGCTGTCCATGATCCTGCTGTACTCATTGAGGATCCTGATAAGCTCATCCATATGCGTAGAGGATATCTGCCCCGTTGCATAGGTTTCAGTACCAAGATCGATCCTGTGTCTTACGTGATCGATTTCCTTTACTCCCTTTTTCTGCGACATTTCATAGATTTTCATCTCAAGCTCATAGGAGCCCAAATCTACTGCCGCAAATACATCTGTTGCCATACGCTATTACCCCTCATTTTTACTGTAATCCGGACAAATGATCAATAAACTGCTGAGCGGTTCTTCCGGAAAGCCCGCCATGACTCATCTCCCATTTCTGAGCCTCTGCGTAAAGCTCTTCTTCGCTCATGTTTATACCTTCTCTGTCTGCAAGAACACGTACGATTTCGTTGAATTCTTTCCTGTCCGGAGATCCGAAATAGATCGTAACGCCAAATCTGTTGGAAAGAGAAAGCTTTTCCTGAACCGTATCATTTCTATGCAGATCATCATCCATTACCGAAGGCTTATCCTTGAAGCTCTCTCTTATAAGATGTCTTCTGTTTGATGTGGCATAGATAAGAACGTTTTCAGGTTTTTTCTCAAGACCGCCCTCTATGACAGCCTTAAGATATTTGTAATCAGTCTCGAAATCCTCGAAGCTGAGATCATCCATATAAATAATAAACTTGTAATTACGCCCTTTTATCTGGGCAATAACATCATTGAGGTCCTTGAACTGATGCTTGTAAACCTCAATAATTCTAAGACCCTTTTCATAATACTCATTGGCAATTGCCTTTATGCAGGAGGACTTACCGGTTCCCGCATCTCCGTACAGGAGGCAGTTATTTGCCTTTTTCCCGGCAACAAAGCTGTCTGTATTCTCTATGAGCTTTTGCTTTGCAATCTCATATCCCACAAGGTCCTTAAGCTGCACATGTCTGATATTCCTTATGGGCTCTATTACTGTGCGATCCTCCACATGCCTTATTCTGAAGGCCTTATGGAGTCCGAATTTGCCTACGCCGTATGCGCCATAAAAATCTGCCAGCTCATCAAGCATTGCTTCAGCGGTATCGCATCCTGAAAGAGTATCTGCCAGCTCGCATATCCTGTCTCTTACTCTGGTGTTATAGGTGCTCTCCGCTTTTCCTCTCTGGAAATCCAAAAGCGCCGCAAACTCAGGTACATTAAGTCTGTCTATCATCTCGGAAAAATCAATATCGAACCATTTTTTGAACCTCTTAAGGTCATGAAGTGCCAGATCACGAAGGGATCCGCCCATCTCTCCTCTGATTTCAGTCGCAAGACTGTAGGCATTTTCATCAGATACCAGAAGAAGTGTAAGGAAGGTGTGCCAAAGATTGCCGTAAAATCCCCTTCTTGCGGACTCATCAATGAGTACGTTCATGCATTCGTGAATTTTCCTGATCGCCTCATACTCCGAAAAAATCTTGGAAGCTGAATTCTTATCGGCAAGAATAATCAATGTGTCGCGAAGAGTACTCTGTCTCTTGGTCACATTTTTATAAAGAATAAGCTCATTATCCGTAACCCTGTCTTCACCATTCAAGAAATCCTCTGCAGCGGGATCAGATAAGGCACCTTCGTCAGCCACATTCTTTTCGCTGAGTCTTTCGTACTGCCTCTTTCTGCTGACCTCCATGATTTTCTCAAAAAGCTCGCCTACAGGTGCTCTGTTCTCGCTTTTACCTGCAAGCTCCATGACATTGTTTATCTTCTCAGCTTCACGTTTTCTGTCAAAAACACTTTTGCCGCTCTCTATCTTGCACTCAGCAATCTTCTCGGCAACATCCATTCTGTCTTCAATCAGATTAACAAGCTGCTCATCTATCTCGTCAATATTTCTTCGAAGTTCATTTAAGTCCATATAATTCACCTGCCGTAAAATTGATATATGGGCAAGAAATCCCACATTTTCATATTACACCACAAAACGCATAATCTCAAAGGAAATAAAACCAAAATGTGGTTAATATGTTTTATAAAGCGTGATATACTTAATTATATATAGTTTGCATTTTGATTTTTACTCTAAGGAGACCATCTTCTATGGAAAGCAAAAAAGGCCTCATTATTTTTTCCATAATAGTTATCGTATTATCGTTAATATCGGTAGCCTATGTTTTGTCCAAACGAGTTCCTATGAACGATGAATTTGTTGTGGGTAATACTCCGGGAAACCTTTATAATAACGGCATTTTCCTTGAAATGAACGGCACTGTATATTTTTCCAATCCACTTGAGCATGACTGTCTCTATTCCATGACTCCGGATGAGAAAAACTTAAAAGAGCTCACCGTTATGAAGGTGGATCACATCGTCGGTGCAGGAAAGTTCCTCTATTTTAATCTGGATCCTTCCAAGACATCACTTAATAACGACCTGACAGGTCTTGGTAAGGTTTCAACCTTCTATGGTCTATACAGATGCGAGACCAACGGTAATAACCAAAAGCTCCTTGACCGTCAGAAAATCGGAAGTCTTCAGCTGGTAGGAAGCAACCTCTACTACACTGTTCTTGGAGAGGAAAAGGGCCTTCACAGAATTCGCATTGACGGAAAGGATGATGCTCTGGTAACAAATGAGATGCTTGATCCATCCTGTGCCCTTGATGGAAAAATCTATTACACCGGTGTTGATCTTGACCACAACATTCATGTAATGGATACTCTCTCAGATGAAGCAACAAGCACTGCGGTTATAGGAAATATCTGGCAGCCCATAATTCAGGGTGGCTACATGTACTACATAGATGCAGCTCATCATTATCGTCTTGCCCGCATGAATCTCCAGACAAATGAGATTCAGGTTCTGACAGAGTCTCGTCTTGATTTTTACAACATGAACGAGAACAACATCTTCTATGCTACATCCGAATCGGGCAATCAGACGCTGCGAGTGATCAATCTGGATGGCTCAAATAACAGAGTTATAGCTCAGGGTGTTTACCACTCCCTCAGCCTTACCTCCAAGTATCTTTACTTCAAGCCCTTCGGTGTTGATAACGTACTTTATCACGTACCGATTGACGGCTCAGCTCCTGTATCAACGTTTTTGACCTATTGATTTTGAGCTTACACATGTTATTTAAAAAGAATTTCTGATAGCACTCAGAAATTCTTTTTTTATGCTAGACAACCTCTCTCAAATGTTTATAATAAAACAGAAATATAAATGAATACTGTTTTATGGGAGAGCAAAATCTATGAACAATCTTAGACACATGATGAAGCCTCTTGATTTCTCAGTTGAAGAGCTGGACCAGCTTTTTGACGTGGCAAACGACATCGAGAAGAACATGAGCGCCTACTCACACAAATGCGACGGTAATATCCTCGCTACCTGTTTCTATGAACCTAGTACAAGAACCAGACTTAGCTTTGAAACAGCAATGCTTAGACTTGGAGGTCAGATCATCGGTTTTGCCGATGCCAGCAGTTCATCCGTTTCCAAAGGCGAAAGTGTCGCCGATACAATTCGTGTTATTTCCAGTTTTGCTGATATATGTGCCATGCGTCATCCGAAGGAAGGTGCTCCTATGGTAGCAGCAGCAAATTCTATTATTCCAGTTATAAATGCCGGTGACGGCGGTCATCACCACCCTACTCAGACTCTTACAGATCTTCTTACAATCAGATCTCTTCATGGTTCACTTGGCGGATTTACCATCGGCCTTTGCGGCGATTTAAAATTTGGCAGAACCGTTCATTCACTTATTAATGCATTAGTCAGATACAAGGATATCCATTTTATTTTCATATCTCCCAAGGAGCTTAGAGTTCCGGATTATATTACCGACCTCTTAAATGATAATGGCATTACCTATGAGGAAGTTATAAAGCTTGAAGAAGTAATGGACAGACTGGACCTTTTATACATGACCAGGGTTCAGAAGGAACGCTTCTTCAACGAAGAGGATTACATACGCCTGCGTGATTTCTACATTCTGAATGAGGAAAAGATGGCTCTTGCTAAAAAGGATATGTACGTGCTCCACCCTCTTCCGAGAGTAAACGAGATTTCCGTTGAGGTAGATAATGACCCCAGAGCTGCGTATTTCAAGCAGGTTCAGTATGGTCTTTATGTAAGAATGGCTCTTATCCTCACTCTTCTTGATAAGACAGATGCACATATGAATCACGATCTTCTTAGAGTATTCTAAGAGATCAAGTCAACAATACATATAAGGAAGGTACTAAAATGCTTAATGTAGGAAAAATCGAAGAAGGCTTCGTTCTTGATCATATAAAAGCCGGCAGAAGCATGCAGATATATCATCATCTTGGACTTGATAAGCTGGACTGCACCGTTGCCATCATTAAAAATGCAAGAAGTAACGTGATGGGTAAAAAGGATATTCTTAAGGTAGAGTGTGACATCGATACTCTCGACCTTGATATTCTGGCATTTATCGACCACAACATCACTGTTAATGTTATTAAGGAAGGCGAGATTGTTGAAAAGAGAGCTCTTTTCCTTCCTCACCAGATAAGAGACGTAATCAAATGCCACAATCCCCGCTGCATATCATCTATAGAGCAGGGACTTCCCCATATCTTCTATCTTGCGGATGAAGAAAAGGAAATCTATCGCTGCCAGTACTGCGATGAAAAATACTCAGAAACCTTCTGACAAAAACAGAATTTCATCAGTCAGGTTTCAGTTAATAAGCTTTCTATAAAAAAGCATGTTGCTCGCAACATGCTCGCGCCGAGCGCGGTTGCATTTATGCAACATATACCTTACGCGCGAGTGCGCATCCATAGCGGAGCGTTTTTTGTTTAATAGGAAATTCGGAGTAATTTCCTATTAAATAAAAAATAACTTCCAGTTCCGGAGCATTTCAATTCCCGGAATTGGAAGTTTTTTAATTAATTACCGCACTCTACACTGATTTCATTGAACAGATGCATGATCTGATCAGAATCCATCTTCTTTTTCTCTTCACCAACCTTATCAAGGATTACGGAGCCCTCGTGCATCATAAGAAGTCTGTCTCCGTATTCCACAGCATATCTGAGGTTGTGCGTAACCATTATGGTGGTTACATGCTTTTCACGAACAATTTTATCAGTGAGCTCCATTATTATGTCAGCCGTCTTGGGATCAAGAGCTGCTGTGTGCTCATCAAGAATCAGGAACTCCAGCGGCGTCATGGTACTCATAAGAAGAGCAACTGCCTGCCTCTGTCCTCCGGAAAGAGCTCCGACCTTGGTATACAGCTTATCCTCAAGGCCGAGTCCGAGACTCTTCAGCAATTCTCTGTAATAATCCTTACGGTTCTTATTAACTCCCGGCTGAAGACCGAATATCTTGCCCTTATTGTCGGCAATGGACATATTTTCATAGATATTCATGGAAGGACAGGTTCCCTTGGAGGGATCCTGATATACTCTTCCGATTGTCCTGTGTCTGATGTAATCCTTCTGAGAAATAATGTTCTGTCCGTTTACAAGAACCTCGCCCTTATCCGCCGCTATACTTCCGCAGATAATATTCAGCATTGAGGTCTTACCTGAACCATTACTTCCAACCACGGCAACAAACTGTCCGTCCGGAACTACCAGATTGAAATCATCGAAAAGGCACATCTCATTGACGCTGCCGGGATTGTAATTTTTATAAATTGATTTAAGCTCCAGCATTCTCAGGCCCTCCCTTTCTTCCTGTCTCTTGTAACAATAAGGATCAAAAGGAAAAGAACTGCAGTTATAAGCTTAAGATCCGTGGACTGAAGTCCGCACTTAATTGCGATTGCAACACAGGCCTTATAAACGATCGCGCCTATAACAACGCTTGTTGTCACCTTAAAGAATGAAAGCTTCTTAAGAAGAGCTGTTCCGATAATAACACTTGCAAGACCGATAACAGCGGTACCTGTACCCATGGAAACATCGAAATATCTCTGCTGCTGAGCGTAAATAGAACCTGAAAGTGCCACCAGACCATTTGCGATTGCAAGACCGATTATTCTTACCTTGCCTCTGTCGACACCCATGGAGGTAACAAGAACATCATTATCTCCTACTGCCTGAAGCATAAGTCCTGAGCGGGTTCTGAGGTACCAATCCAAAATAAATTTAACGATAAGTGTGATTATAAGCAGAATAATAACTGACTGGAACTTCCCAACTACGGGAGGAAGCTTTTCAAAAAGACCGTTTATAAATCTGTTATCAAAAATCGTGTAGTAATCATACATGGGAAGATTGGCTCTTCCGGCTATCCTCAGGTTTATCGAATACAGACCTGTCATCATAATGATACCTGCCAGCAGGTCTCTGACGTGGAAAACCACATGAATGATACCTGTGCAGACACCGATAAGACATCCCGCCGCAAAGCATATAGGAAGTGTCAAAAGCGGATGAACGCCAAATCTTATCATAACAACAGCAAGGCAGATTCCAAAAGGGAATCCGCCGTCTACTGTCATATCCGGAAAATCCAGAATTTTATAGGTTATATACATTCCAAGGGCCATTATCGCATAGCAAAGCCCCTGTTCAAGTACGCTTACCAGAAGAGTCATAACTTATCTTCACCTGTTCTTATCTTTATTTCTTAGTTATCGCTTTCTGTGCCGTCAGCGATTGTATCATAAACCTCAGCAGCTTCTGATACGAGGCTCTCATCAAGAGTCATGCTGATCTTCTCAGCTGCAGCTGTATTAACATAAAGGCTGGGCTCGTCAATAACCTCAAAGGGCATCTCCTCTGCCTTGCTCTCGCCAAGAAGCACCTTAGCTGCCATCTCACCGGTCTGGATACCAAGCTGCATGTAGTCAAGCCCCATAGCTGCAACGCAGCCAACCTTTACCTGCTCAACCTCAGAACCGAATACAGGAATGCCCTGCTCGTTTGCATAGCTGAGAACTGTCTGAAGACCTGATACTACTGTGTTATCTGTAAGGTTGTTGATACAGTCAACCTTGGTTACAAGATCTGCTGCAGCCATATCAAGATCAGCAAGAGTGTTGATACCGCTGTCTACAATCTCAAAGCCATACTCAGCAGCATGCTCCTTGTACTGAGCAATTGTACTCTCTGAGTTGGTCTCACTTGTTGTAAAAAGAATACCGATCTTCTTAGCATCGGGAAGAATCTTTCTGATCATTTCAAGCTGCTGTGTTACTGCAAGAGCATCTGAAGTACCTGTGATATTTCCTACAGGTGTTCCGTCCTCTTTTGCAAGCTCAGCTGCTACCGGGTCAGAAACTGCTGAATAAATAACAGGAACCTGTGTGCCGAGAGCTGAATTGTAAGCACTCATTGCACTGGGTGTTGCGATACCGCAGATAAGATCAACTCCGTCTGCTACGAAAGCATCTGAAATCTGGCTTGCAGTACCTGTGTCTGCCTGTGCGTTCTGGAAGTGAATTGTAAGATTCTCGCCTTCCTTGATCCCCTTGTTCTCAAGACCCTTAATAAAGCCTTCTCTGCAGTTATCAAGTGAACCGTGCTCAGCAAACTGAGAAATACCGATTACATATTCACCTGCTGCCTCCTCAGAAGCCTCGCTGTCAGCCTCATCTACAGCGTCCTCTGCTACTTCCTCAATAGTCTCGGCTGCTTCCTCTTCAGAAGCTGATTCATCAGCCTGTGCTTCCTCTACTGAAGCATCTGCCTCAGAGGTTTCCTCTGCAGTCACCTCTGTATTTGCTGTGTCATCACTTGTCTTACGATTGTCTCCACAACCGGTAACCATAGTTACCATCATGGATGCAGCAATGATTGCCGCAAGCATCTTCTTTTTCATAATTTACTCCTCCTCTGCGTTACACTCTGTTACTGTAAACTATCATAGTGAATAACGCTATAATAATACAATTTTATAGGTACTACTGTCAATAAAATAGGAAGCCTTATATAACGAAAAAAGGACCTGAGACACAACGCCTCAGGTCCAGTATTGTATTTGTATTAGTAGCCGAATTCCTGTGCCCAGTAGTAATTACCGTTAGGTGCCTGATATACTGCAATACCTACTGACTTGAAGCCGCCATCCATGATGTTAGCTGCGTGTGTAGGTGATGCCATCCATGCATCTACTACTGACTCACCTGTATTGTAAAGCTTTGCAAGGTTCTCACCAAACATGCATGTGCTATCAACTGTGTACCATGCATCTCCGTTAGGTCTGCTATGTGAGAATACCTGAACAATCTCCTGCGCACGAACCAGGGCAGCCTGTGTAAGCTGCTCGTTCCAGTTAAGAATGCCAAGTCCTGCTGCTGAACGCTTCTGGTTTACAAGATTGAACGCTGTTGTTGCTGCCGCAAGTGCTGCCTCACTACTGTCAGCCTCGCCGGCAAGGATAAGAGCGCCTTCATCGATATAAATGGTATCGGTATCTTCATTTATACCTCTGACAGCAGCCATATCATCAACGGCTTCCATCTGCTTTTCCCCGCAAGCCACAACTGTAAGTGTCATTACAGTTACAAGTAATGTTGCTAAAACTCTTTTAAACTTCCTCATAGAAATCCCTTCCCAATAAAAAATAATAGTTTTTCTTAAATACATCATACCACTTTTATCACATTTGTCAATCATAAATTCAAACATTTTTGCATTTATGATTGCGAAAAATATTATTTTTTTTCATTTTTTCTTTTTAAAGGCATAATTCTGTTCTTTGGCCCCCGCCTTCTTAAAGAGCCTAACCAGCTTATTATACGTCTTTTTATCTCGACAATAAATGGTAATTTTACAATTACTGTTAACTCCTGTAAATGCGCCGCTTTTAACGGATGTAAGATTATTTCCGTACACCTTAAGAGTCTTTAACTTCGTGGCATTTCGAAGTGCATTCTTACCAATTTTTCTTACAGTTGCAGGAATTGTCAGCTTTTTGAGCTTCTTAAAATTTTTAAGGGCATTGCTGTCAATCTCGGTAACGGTGTAGGCGATATCATTCTCATCCGTTATTATAGAAGGGATTTCAAGACTTGTAGCATTCTTATTACCTGCTTTAGTAAAGCTTACGGTTCTCTCTTCTGCCGAATTCACCTTAAAGGTATTTTTATAAGATCCGACCTTAACACTTATACTCTCGCCCTTATTCTTAGGTCTTGGGCTGACATTTACAACACATTCCGCACAAAGGCGATTCTCACTGGTCACGACCCTGACTGTTGTAGTTCCCACATCAACAGCGGTAAAGCTGTTTCCGCTCAGAGCAACGATGCTTTCATCATCTGTCTCAAAGAAATAGCTTTTATTAACTGCATTCCCCGGAGTAACCACAGGATCAAGAGTAAAGGTATCGCCGGTCATAATATCCTTAGTAGTCTCCGTAATACTGATTCCCGTAACCTCTACATAATCATCATGTTCAAGAGCCGCTTCAGGTGTAGAGCTAAGATAATCATAGGTATAATGGGTTCCATAGGCCAAAGGCATTCTAAAACCGCTTAACGCATTACCAGTAGACCTCATATGCTGCGGATTCATCGAGGCAAACTCTGCCGTAGTCCTGTTAAACCATTTGATATGTTCATCTGTATCATGACCGGAAGCCCAGGTTGTATCAACCTCATACCATCTGCCATCAAGCTTGACGATGTTCCAGGCATGGCCGCCTCCTTTGCTCAGACCGGCTATTACCATAGAATCAATATTCAGGCTGTCCATTATCATTTCAAAGCCTGCAGAATAGCCATCACATACAGCCTTCCTGTCAGGAGATGCCAGAGCACCCCAGGCCGTGTGTGACAAATTATATGTTCCGGCCAGGCTTATATCCGAGGCGCAATCCCAGTCATAACTTATTGAATCAGAATAATAATTATACACATTAAGCTCCGTAACTGCGCTCCAGCTACTAACAAGTCCATTACTGCGTATATATTCCAGATAATTATTCAGTCCCTGTCTTATCTCGTTATCCAGCTTCTCAAACCGGGTGTCGTCATACCATGAGCGAAGTATAAAACAAAAGCTGATTTCAGTAGTGGTTCCATTGGTATGACCATAAGCATAGGTCCACCTGGGCCAGCACATAAAAAACTCTATTCTGTCAGGATGATCATAATAAAGTGCCTGCCTTGCATGATTCAGATAATAATCAAAATTACTGTCAAAGCCTGTTTTAGTCTTACTCGTTTCAAATACATATTCGTACTGTTTGTAGTTCCTATAATCATTACTGCTTATATTCGTACTGTAGGGGATATATTTTTTCTGAGTTATGGCATTATATAAAGCTCTGTATAGAAGCTTTTCGTCAGCTGACAAATATCTGTAGTGATCTCCCGTAGGCGTGGCAAAGCCGTTAAGCACAGAGGCTTCTTCCAGTTCCTTAGCCTCTTCATCAGTGATCTCTATGATGCCTAAATTCTCCACATTCGGAGCAATACTTAAGCTCCCCTCAGGGAGCTTTTCATCAGCACTTGCGCTAATACTGTTTGCCGGAATTAGCAATAATGCTGCACTTATAAAAATCAGTGTTGCGATTTTTCTTAGATATTTAAAATTCATTACTTCTTCCTTTTATATTTAAAGCCCGCTTCCTTTAGCCCGGAAGCATTCAGCTTCTTAACAACGTTCTTATATACCTTCATATTCTTAGCATATATGAATACTCTAATATTTTTTCCGGTGTTTTTAAAGACTTTTGTTCCAATCTTCTTTAGATAATTACCGTTTATACGAAGAATAGTCAGCTTCTTGCAGCCACTAAAGGCATTTTTCCCTATGGATAAAAGCTTTGCTTCTGACATATCCAGAGTCTTAAGGCTTCTACAGTTCTTAAATGCGTTCTTGCCTATTATTTCGACATTTTTTCCAAGTTTTATTTGCCTGATTTTGGAATTACCCGCAAATGCTACATCAGCTATCTCAGTAACAGGATAATTCTTTTCGCCAAAAGCCACTGTGTCCGGGATTTGGATTACAGTTCTGTTGCCAATATCTGCCCCGCATACAATAGCCTTGCCTTCGGCAGATAATCTATATGTTATGCCATCTTCTTCCTTTATGATGTCGGCGACGGTCTCGGAATCCTCTGATTCTACGGCAGTATTTGCGTCGTATACTCCACCTACGTTCTCTCTGTTACTAAGCCATACGAAACCTCCATTTTCATTATAAGCATACTTGGTACCGTATGCCCCATCAATTAATATGCCTGTATAGGGATGAAGTCTTACATGCCTGTAACCGTTTATCCCATCGTTGTACTGCTTCGTTGTTTTATTATAAAAAGAATGAGTTATGAGATCATTGGTATCATCCCAGGTGGGATCCTGTTCATACCAGTCATTTTCAATTTTGACCATGGACCAGGCGTGACCACCGCTTTTTCCGGAATAAAAAATATTTCCCGTAACTACTCTGGATTCTATGCCAAGCTCCTTTAATAAAAGCGCATAACCAATGGCATAGCCGTCGCACACAGCGCTTCCCTCGCACAGTGCACCATAGGCAGTGTGAGCATTATTATAGTATCCGGAGTTTCCGGAGTTATTGGAAACAGGAATACTAAAGCTCACTTTTGTCAGGAAAAAATCGTGAGCATTTAGAACGGTTTCCGCAGGATTAGATGAACTTACAAGTCCTGCTGTCTTGATCTGCTGCGCATAGTATTTAGCCTTAGCCTTAATTGCCAGATTCATGCTGTCATAATCAGCTGAAGTATATGGCTTCATAATGACATAATCCTTATATGTGCCGCCGCTGTTAAACTCATATATTTTCGCTTCGCACATATAATACTCAACGTTTGCCATATGGTCGTAGCAAAGAGCCTCTACTGCCTCATTTACGGTTTCGGTACACTCCTTGCTGCTTCCTGTGTAATACTTAATTCTGCTCTTGGTTCCCGTATAGAAATTGCAAGCTACGGCAGAAACAGCTGCTTCAGAATTGCCATTAGGCAGCTTTTTCCCATAAGCAAGACGCCTGCTGCTGTCAGCGGCTATATACATTCCGTCATACAGGTCCTTCTTGATATCATTATCAAGCTTTCCGTAATAATATCCGTGGTCTACTGATGATAGATCTGTGTTTTTTATTAATCTGTTTGCTGAAAAATCAGAAGCTATGGCTTCCCTTTCCTCATTTTCAGGGACGTCCGGGAGATCTCCCACAGAAAAAGTACTTTCATCTTCAGATAAATCAAAAGCTGCAGCCTTCACAGTAAAAGGCGCAGCTTCACCAAAGCCACAAATTAATAAAACCGTGGCCCCAAAAATCACTATAAGCTTAGTAAACGACCTATTCCCCCTCATAGGCTTCACCTGTCGAAAGTCTGTACCTTTACCGTATGGAGTACAAATCTCTGCCCGCTGCCCGACTGTCCGGAACATGTTGAAAGAGTAAGGAGCGAAGGATATTCATCAAATCCAAGTCCCGACGGCATCTCGTACATGGAATTTTGCTTTATATACTTAAGATAGTCGTCATACTCCTTTTCATTTGTCACCTCTGTATAGCTGTAGGACCCTTGTTTTGTCCTGTAATAGCCAATTATTCTGTACTTAAAAATATGATCCTTGGTGTAAATGTAAACAAAGGGATTATCCTTTATCACATCCTCGCCGCCCGACTTATATATGGACTTAAGAGAGCCGAACATGGAATTGTTCTTCATATTATGGCCAAACACCATGTCGCTGTAGCCACAGAAATTCTCATCACTGAGCACATCCATGAAAATACAGCCGGCTTTGTTGTACTTTCCGTCAAAGGTTTTATAAAGATACTGATCTATACTCTGCTCCTTTACAACAGGGTAGTTAATCTTGGAAACAGCCGGAAAATAAAGCCATCCGATAAAATCAGAATTAATCTCATAAAGAGCATCAAAATTGATATCAAGCTTGGGATAAATTCCTATAACTTCGCCATTTTCATCCTTAACAACTACATCCTCTATGCTGTCTTCCTTCTCAGTTATGTAGTCATTCCTAAGCTCTTCATACTCATTTACTGCAATGGCATATTCCTTCTGATCCTTATAGATCATAACGCTCTCGTAAATGATTATTCCAAGAAGCACAAGTATTGCAATAACCCTTAATACTCTGATAACAATGCTCCCGCTTCTGTTCTTTTTATCAGTTTTACTTTCATTACCCTGACTCATTTATGTTCCCTTTTTTATGGCGTTATCCCCAAATTTGCCCTTGATAAGCCTTTCCATTTCAGTAAGCTTCTCCTGCTTTTCTTCCTTTATCTTTTCCCTTCTGATCTCCTCTTTGCCCGTGGCAACCCAGTCGAAAAGATTAACCTGCCTGAATTCTCCATTATCCAGGTTATCGACACCAACGCCCACAAGCCTTACTCCGGTGCCTTCTTCAAAAAGGCCGTTCTCACCGCTAAGAAGATTGCCCAAAAGCAGCATGGCATTTTCATATATCACATCTGCGCTGTCCGTGGATTCAGATAATCTTATCTGCCTTGTAAAGCGCTTAAAATCAGAGGTTTTAACCTGTGCAGTGACAGTCCCTCCAAAAACTCCGTCCTTCTTTAGTCTGCCGGAAACCTTCTCCGAAAGATGCCGTACCACCGGCGGAAGGTCCGTATCAAAATTCACGGAGGTTATATCCCCCGGAAGCGTGGTCTCATTGGAATAGCTCTTTGCATCCTCCTGCTCTGTATGAACCGTATCCGAGCCGATTCCGTTGGCACTGGCATAGAGATATTCGCCAAACTTATCGCCAAGCTGGGATTTCAAAAAATCCAGACTCTGCTTTGCTGCATCTCCTATGGTTTTAATTCCTATGGATCTTAGCTTTTCCGCACTCTTTTTCCCGCAGCCATAGAGATCTCCGATATCAAGAGGCCACATCTTTTGCTGAATCTCATCAGGGAAAAGCGTATGAGTCCTGTCAGGCTTTGTAAAATCACTTGCCATCTTGGCAAGAAGCTTATTGCTTGAAATTCCCACATTAACCGTAAATCCAAGCTTGCTTCTTATCTCAAATCTTATGGCAGCTGCCACATTAAGAGGAAAAGGCTCATCATATTCGGAAGAATTCTGAATTTCATCATAAAGCCGTTGTCTATCCTCCGGGCTTAATGCAGCACCCTCTTCATCATTCTCAAAAAAGGCCATAAAACGCTGCGTAAGAAGCTTTCGAATATCGATATCCTTTAAATCCGTAACATCAAGGTATGCCTCATCTATGGATACCTGCTGTAAAATTTCCGAATAGCATCTCAAAATATCTATGAAAGCTCTCGAATAGGTTCTGTAGGTATTAAAATCCGATTTTACCAGCACCAGCTTGGGACACTTTTGAAGAGCACTTGTAATCGGCTCAGCGGTCTGAATTCCATACTTCTTGGCAGGAATGGATTTAGCAGTTACTATTCCATGTCTTGTTTTTATATCTCCGCCTACAACGGAGGGAATTGTCCTAAGATCTACTGCTGTCGGATCATCCTTTAATCTTTTCACAGCAGACCAGGACAAAAAGGCCGAATTTACATCAATATGAAAAATTGTTCTGTTCATACGGCCTCCCCAAAAATATTAGTACTTTGCGCCTTTAGCGCCGCTCTTCTTAAAGAGCTTCTTATATTTTGCCCTGTACTTTGTAAGGGTCACAATCTCTATGCCCTTCTTCGTCTTTCCAAGGGCATTCTTTCCAACCTTCTTAAGCTTTCCTGAGCAAATTGTCAGCTTTGAAAGCTTCTTACAATTATAAAAAGCTCTGGTTCCTATTTCCTTTACACTTGAAGGTAATGTTATGCTTTTAAGCTTTGAGCATCCTTCAAATGCACTGTCCCCTATCTTTACTATAGATGTTGATATGGTGATTTTTTTCGCCTTCTTGCATCCACTGAAGGCTCCCGGAGCAATCTCTGTAACATGATAGGATACTCCGTTATGACTGATCATGTAAGGAACCTTGTAGCTTGCCTGCTTTCTGTTTACAGGTCCTGCGTAAGCTACAGTATTTTGGGATGCAGAAATTATATTATAATTCTGGCCCTTAACCGTAAGCTGCTGCTCAGCTGATTCAAGTCTCTGCGGTGTTTCGTATCTTCCTGTCGAAGAATCACCATTTCCGGAACCCGATCCACTATTATCAGATTTTTTCCATACAGCATAAAGAGTGAGCTCGGCTTCGTTATCAGCATCTATTCTGCCAAATCCCGCAGCTGTTGTGGATGCACCTGTTGCAGAGAACTGAGATTTAATTAAGGAATCTGTAACTTTTATAACATCGCCGGTAACATATTCAGGTGTTGTAGCTCCGGGAGTCCTGCTCCAGCCTATGCATTCATAGCCGTCCTTTTCGAAAATGCACTCTTTAATCGTAATGTCATCATGAATAGTCATTATACGATGAGACTCTTTTTTCTCATCAGGGAAATAGGATACCTTAATTTCCAGTGGCATTACGTAGAACTGCAGATCAATCTGAGTGAATCTGCCATTCTCGTCACCGGCCCTGGATCCATTATTTCTGACACCTGTAACCAGGTAATACGGATTACCCTCGGACGGAATAGTTGCAGTGGCACTCATGTCACCGGTGCCGGACTTACATTCGCCATAGGAAATCCGAGATACCTTACTGAAATTGGAGCTCGGATTTATATTATTAACACTTTTTTCATCCTGCTTATAGACGGAAATTTTACAGAAGGAAGAAGATCCTACATTACTGTATCCGACAGTTATTTCATCCCCTCTCTTAAACAGGAACTCTCCTGCAGGGAACTGATTGGACAGAGCATTTATGGATTCATTGTTATAATTGAAAATATTTGTGGTATCAATCTGATATGTGGTTGCAAGAACTGTTATTGAAGTCATAACAAGCATAGCCGCCGCGGCTACGATGCCAAGCTTCCTGCCTTTACCAAACTTATTGAAAATTTTGAAACTATGGTTACACGAATTATCAGCGCTTATAACCTTTCTGATTCTTTTCATTCTTAAACTATCGTTGCTTTGCATAGAAATCCCCCTCTTCAACAAAAAACATAACCACTTCTTATATTATACCATTTTTAGCAAATTACGACTCGCCACATATATATCAAAAAGCTCCATCAGCGTTTTTATACTGACAGAGCTTTTGTTTTGGATAAACACGTCGGTTTTTATGAAATTATTTTCAAGCTACGGATCTCTTGGCAACAACCTTTATTCCCTTATTGGGATCGGGGCAAACAACCAGATAAACTGTGATGCCAAGAACTACAAATTATAATAAGCGTCAAAATCATTTGCCGCTTACTATTGCGCTATACATCCGAAAGCCTCTACATGGTCACCTTGTCTCGCATTCTGCCTATTGCATCCATTGCAAGCCTTGATCTCTCACACTCTTCTGTAGTAAGTGATATCTGCCAGCAAAGCTCAGAGCCCTTCATGTGCTCTGATGCATAGGACAGACCGTTGGTCCTCTCATCAAGGAACGGGCGGTCTATCTGATTGGGATCCCCGAGAAGGATTATCTTGGTATCCTTACCTGCTCTTGTGATGATACCCTTGGCCTGGGCCGGTGTCATGTTCTGTGCTTCATCGATAATAAGATAGGTCTTAAGAATAGAGCGGCCTCTTATGAAGTTGAGAGCCTCGCACTGAACAATGCCTCTCTCGAAGACCTCCTCTGTTTTATCCTGAAGTTCCTTCTCATTCTTGTAGCGCTCTTCTTCGCTGGAATCAATGAGCTGTTCCAGGTTATCAATGATAGGTCTCATAAGAGGACCTATCTTGTCCTGCTCATCGCCCGGAAGAAAGCCTATATCATCATCAAACTGTGAATTCGGCCTGCACACAAGAATTCGTCTGTACTCGTCTGTTGGACGATTGATCATCTTTTCAAGACCTACAGCCAGTGAATAGAAGGTTTTAGCTGTACCTGCCATTCCCTTTACTATTACAAGCGGTGCCTTGTCAGCAGGCTGCATAAGAGCTTCCTGAAGGAAGTACTGTCCTGCATTTCTCGGCGTTACGCCGTATGGCTGTGCCTTTTCAAACTCAAGCTTCTTAATTACTCCATGATCGACTCTTCCCATCTGTGTCTTGTTGGTGGACTGATCGCTCTGAAGTATTACAAATTCATTTTCATATAGCTCCGGCTTAACCTTTTCCCCCTTTTCATCGCAGATGTACACTGCCTCTACCGGAACGCCTTTTCTCCTAAACTCCTTAAAAATCTCCTCCGGTGCAAATACTCTGATACGGCCGGAGTACTGCTCGCCATGCGATACAACCTGCTCAGTAGTAAAGTCCTGAGCTTGTATTCCAAGGAGCTGCGCCTTGATTCGCATGAGAATGTCTTTGGTTACAAGGATGACCTTCTTTTTCTGCGTATCTGAAAGTCCCTTACATACTCTCAGGATACGGTTATCGGATTTGTATTCCACCATATCCTTCGGAAGCTCCACGTCCTTATAGTTCTTCTCAACTCTAAGCATGGCGCCATCCTGCAGCTCTACCCCTTTTGTCAGATCTCCTTTCTCCCGCAGCGCTTCAAGCAGGCGGATAACTTCTCGGACATTGGCACCGCGCTCACCCTCGTCGCGTTTGTGCGTATCCAGTTCTTCAAGTACCACAAGCGGCAGAACGACGTCATTATCGTCGAAGCATCTCAGCGCGTGCGGAGCCTGAATGAGGACGTTAGTATCGAGTACATAGATCTTTTTCATGCACCTTCTCCCCTCTGCTTATAATAGATAACATTTCCTGCTTTCACAGGGTATTATCCTTTTGAACAATTATACCATATTTTGTATTTAGAGTGAGTTTTAATTACAATAAATTGTGTTTTTGAAGAAAATTTTCTGATTTTCAAATGTGAGAATTTAGGCTATACTAAAGATATCTATGAAGTTAAATTCTTTGGGGAGATTAAGGCTTTGGCACTTTTTGGGCGAAACACTTTCGACGAACTTGATAACGACTATATACCGCTTGAAGAATTTGCTCCTACCTTAAGTAAGCAGGAGGTTGTAAAGCGTCACAAGCTTGCTGAACTCATTGCCCCAATCCGTGATATTCCCATGGCTCTTCGCGGCAGACGCGATCAGATTGAAAATGACCTTAATGCTTTTTGCATAGATCAGGATGAGGATTTTGAAGACCTTCAGAAGGCATTTCTTGCCATGAGAGAAAACCAGATAGGTCATATTGATGATGTGATCACACTGCTTAATACCATGGAACAGGTAAGAAACGCTGCGGATGAAGTAAGCAGCGCGGTTGAGGAGGAGCCTGAATCTCCGGAACAGCGAGTATTTATGGCAGAAACAGAAATCCCTACCATAAATCTTAAAAAGCTCTCCGAGGAATACATGCCGGATCCGGAAATGGTTGAGCAGATAAGAAGCTACTCTTCCTTTTCCCATATATTAAAAAAATCTACAGAATATGCCGTATCAGCAATAAATCAGTATCACGAGCAGGTTAAGAATCTGTCCGCCAGACAAAAGGAGCTTGGCGAGCTGGCTGCTGCCGCAGACCTTTTAGCTCTCCATGCAACTATAGATGCCACCCATATGAGCGAAGAAAGCCGCGAATTCTCCACAAAAATCGCAGGAGAAATAAGTGACTTATCAAGAAAAATCCATGAGCTCTCCGCTTCCCTTGATGCAGAGCTCGGAGTACTGGAGACCGGCTACAATTCAGTACATTCCTCAATGCATACTATTGAGTCCGCCCACAGAGACTGCACTAAATATATGGATATGTATTCATCAAACTGCAATGAATATTACAGGCAGAGTACCAATTACACCAATATCCTTATAAGCAGCCTATCTACTCTGAACCAGGAATTTCGCGAGACTCTTAAAAAGAAGGACGCCGCAACTGAAGATTACCTCAAGGCCTTTGATTCCTTCTGCAAAAAAATATCTAAGAATTACAAACAGATTCACACCAAGAATGAAGGGCTAAAAAGTGTCATCGACGGCTGTATAAGAGGTGCCGCTTCTCTTTCAGAGGAAATGGATACCACCATGAAGCTTATAGGCGAAATACGTGAATCGCTGTTGGCCATAAGAAAAACAGACAGTGTGAGAAAGTCAAAGTATTCAAAGGCTCTTCTTAAGGCTTTTGATCAGGACCTTCTGTGGCTGAGTAATAAGATTGAATCAACCTTTGAAAAGGCTGAGGAAACAGACTAAACGCAAAGGACCGATGCTGCAAAGCACCGGTCCTTTTCCCTCATACAATTAAAACCGCAGAACGATTTATAAATTCTACTGTTAAAAAATTCATTTGTTATAAAAAGATTTTATCATATCACCGCAATAAATCAATATGCATATCAAATTTTGCAATGTTTTTATTAAAAATTGCTCTCTTTTTATATCCCAGAAACTAATTATTAGTTTAACAGATAATCCCCATTTTTCAAGCCCTTTCGATGGAAACTTTATAAAAATTATCGTTTCCTTTAACTTTTGAGTGATTTACCACACTAAAATTTCATATATCTGGGTCGTCCGGAGCTTACCACATAATCCTCTGCACAGATAAATGCCACAAGCTTTCCCCTGTAGTAAAACTCTGTTCTGTTGCCTCCATGCCCGTTCATCACAAGGTTTACGGAATCGATCCTTATACAGTCCGCAGACTCGCTATACCAGATATCTGAAACATTTTGTGCGTAGGTAATAACAAAATCCTTGAGCTCACAATAATGGAATCTGTCATAGGTTATCAGCATTCTTCCATGGGGGCTCTCTTTTCTGCCGCTCTTTGGAATTCTTGCTGCAACAACCTTGATCCTTCCGCTTTTCATGCGTCTAAAGGACGCCATCAGCTCATGCCCCTCTGAAAGCGCCTGATATAAAACGAAGGGATGTGTGCTGCAATAAAGTCTTTCACTGCCATAGCCCAGTCGCCTTCTTAGCTGAGTAAGTGCAAGTCTCACCCTGGCAAGAAAAGCCTCATCCTCTGAAGATCGTCTGACCTGAAGACGCAGTGTAACAGCGTACTCAGCCTGAAGGTAATAGAAGTAAGCCTGGGCGATATCCACAGGGCCTCCCTCTCCCTTTCTATACATATCTCCTATCTCATAGGCTGCTTCTGCAAATCTGCATCTGTAATGCCCGATTCCTTCACTTATAAACTTTTTCAATTCCGTGCGGTACTCATGTCGCTTCTTAGTGCGTATGCCTACCCTGCTCTCATCTCTTTCTTTCATAGTCCCTATGATAGCATACTTTACCTTGCTTTACACAGTGGTTTTAATCTCTTATAATCAGCATGAAGACAGTTTTTAAGGAGGAGTTATGAACGCAGTTAAGCGAAAGTTTTCACATCTTGGATTTGCACTTATAGCATACCTTATAATTGCGAACGTTCTAGGATCAATATCTTCAGGAATCTATACATTTATCAAAATTTTAACAGAAATGATAAGCACGGCATCAGCCGGCGGAGATCTTACACAATTCACAGATCCGGCATATATAATGTCTGTATCAGGAAGCCTTTCTTCAAATGCATTGCTTCTTGTAATCATCTCAATGGTGCCCGGCTATTTTATCGGTGTTCCGCTTACACTTTTAATTCTTAACGCAGGAAAATACAGGGATGTGCCCCTTAAGGGACTTGATTTCTACACTCCCTATGAAAAGACCATGAAAAGAGATCTGTCCCTGAAGGAATTCTTAATGTTCTTCTTATTTACATTCCCCATGGGCATTATCGGATCTACGGTCGGCGGAGTTCTTGCAGCTGTATTTACACGCCTTACAGGCTATGATATGACGAACGTTCTTGACTCAGTTCTTGTAGGCATGAGTCCTGTAGCGGTACTAATTTCAACAGTAATCCTTGCACCGATATTCGAAGAAATACTTTTCCGCTACGGTGTTATCGGCTATGCAAGGCGCTATGGCGAATGGAACGCCATCATTGTATCAGCAGTAATATTTGGTCTAATCCACACTAACGTTTTCCAGTTCTTCTATGCATTTTTACTAGGAATAATGTTTGGATACATCTACGTATATACAAGGCAGCTTAAATACACCATCGGCCTTCACATACTGTTTAATTTCTTTGGTGCCTTTGTTCCGCTTATGATTTCACCGGATGCCAGCATGACACCTGCGCTTGCATTTTATTCAGGCCTGCAGTATTTGGTAGCGGTCATCGGTCTTGTATTCCTTATTCTGTTTATTAAAAAGGGAAATCTGATAAAGGCCACAGAAGGCTCGCCGGTTCCCGGAATTTGCAGCAAGGATTCCTTCCTGAACTTTGGAATGATAAGCTTTATCATAGTGTGCCTTGTTCTCACAGTATTTATCGGCATGTCATCTTCGATTTTGGAATCACTTATGTAAAAAGACATAAAGCTGCCCCGATAGGCTAAAAACCTATCGGGGCTTAATTATTTTCAATATCAAATTTACAGCATCTCTACTCTCTGCTGTGAGAAATCAGCGAAGCCATTCTTATACAGCTCCTGGACAAATTCAATTGCACTCTGTCCTGATTCTTCAATGGGAACATCCTGACTGTAGATGAACTCAATCTTGTTTCCGTTTGCCATAATAAAGTTTATCTGGGTACCGATGATCTGTCCGTCACCTACATCCATTCCTACTACTTCGACATCAGTTACTTCTCTAACTCTGCCTGCTGCGAATAATACTCTCATTTGATGTCCTCCTTAGCTTTACTCGTCATCATCTCCTGCATCACTCAGCTCATTAAGCTTGTGTGCCTGCTTATAAATACCATCAAGTGCCTTTCTGAATGCTTCAAACTTATCAACTGCATCCTGGGCATTTGTAAGTCCATCATTGGAAAGAGCTGCAACCTCTTCACTGGTAGCTGACAGGTTGGAAATACTGTCGTTAATCTCATTTGTGGATTCATTGATAAGCTCCATGCTTCCACCAATATCATTTATGTTGGAGATAAGCTCTGCTACGTTGTGATCGATTGTCTCGAATGCTGCTGCAGTATCATGAATAACTTCATTCTGAAGCTCAACGGATTCAACAGTCTTATCGATACTCTCCATTGCCTTATTTGCATCATCAGTAAGCTCTCCGATAATCTTTGTGATCTCACTGGATGCATTGTTTGTCTGCTCTGAAAGCTGTCTGATATCATCAGCAACTACTGCAAAGCCTTTTCCTGCTTCACCTGCTCTTGCTGCCTCGATTGAAGCATTAAGCGCAAGGAGGTTGGTCTGCTTGGAAATCGCCATGATAGAACCAAGAATCTTCTGAACATCATCTACCTTATCAATAACTGCCTTTGTGGAGTCAGCAGTAATATTACTTGCATCTCTAACGCCTCTGGCCTTATCTCTGAGAACTTCAATAGTCTCAGCAACCTTAGAAACGATTTCCTGAGTATTCTTTGAGGATTCGATCATCTTTTCGCGCTGAGTATCAGCAACAGCTGTCTGCTCTTTAATCTCAGATACTTTCTGAGCTTCATCAGTAACGGCCTGTGCCGTACTCTCTGTAGATGTAGCTATATCGCGCATTCCGGAGCTTGTATTTTCAATAATCTGCTCAAGCTCTTCCACATTCCCCTGAGCCTGATCAAACAGCTTTGAGATTCTGTTTGCAATCTTGCTCATTTCCTTGGATGTAGCTTCCTGAGTTTCTGTATGTTCCTGAATTGTAGCGTTATTTTCTTCATTAAATGCGAGAATAAGTGAAATCGAGAAATATGCTGACATTACGCACAAAAGCGTTGCAATACCGAATATTGCAACCTCTGCGCTGACTGAACCCTTTGAGATAATTACACGAAAAGCCGTAATGACGGACATAATTCCAATCGCTGTGCTTCCGCCAATTACGATTCTCTTATTCATGTAGATCATAGATGAAAACAGGATTGCAAGTCCAAATACGCCGCAACCGATCTGCACTTCTACCAGCATAACAATTATATAGGAAACCGTAGCCCCCAACATGATCATCGCTGCACCTGTCTTGTTATCTCTAAACTTAATCGCAGCCACATTCATAATTACTATACTTATCGCAAAAGCAACAAGTTCGAGGACTCTTCCAACAGTAAATCCACTCTTTGTTCCCTCATAAATAAAAGCAATGGCACATACCACCACTATGATCATACAAACTGTAAGTGCTCTTTGATTAGCTCTTTGGAATTGTTCCTTATTCATCTTTTTTCCTCCTGATTAGGATAATCGATATTCAAAATACACCTACAGATATTTTATCAAAATTAACGAAATAAAGTTCTAAATTTTTACTAAATAAAGCCCCTTTCTATTTATACTTAATTTATAAATTAACTTTTATCCTTGGCGCTTTTTGGCTTACTCCAATCAGTGTAAAGCTTACCGCTTCCGCTGTTTTTATAGCCTCTAATGCGAACGTAATATTTACCCTTCTTAAGTTTTTTAACCACCTTTGAAGTAGTCGATGTTTTCTTAATTGTGATAGTTTTTACCTTTTTGCCAAAGCTCTTATCTGTGCTGTACTGAACCTCATATCCGTTCAAGCCTTTGGCAGCCTTTTTCCAGGTAATCTTCATCTGCTTTTTGCCTGCTGAGACTTTCTTAATTGCAGGCACTTTAAGCTTACTGTCGACATTTTCTGCTTTTTGCGTTGTAGCTGAAGATGAGTCCGCGCCCGTGCTTGTAGCACTTGGATTCTGCGGCTTATCAAGTTCCTTTTTCTCATCATCCTTCGGAGCCGGCTTCGGTACCGGATCTTTGGGCTCTTCCTTGGGCGGGAGATCAACTGCAGGTCCCACCACTATAACAAGATCCGAATTTATTTTGGTAGTTAAATCGTCGGTTAAATGACGTAAAACTATTTCTGTTTCTTTGCTTCTGGCATCAACATGCGTGCAATTCATCTGACCTATTGTGACCATGGTTGCGTTCGGAGAGCCAACAAACATCGCCATACTCTTTTTATCTTTGTTATCCCAGGATATTTCATATTTTATGCCATAGTAATCTACTACTTTTACTTTCAGGTTAGATGGCACTTTCATCTTATCGCTGCCACTCAAAGTATATGTTTTTGAAGCAACTACTGCATCGGTTCTTTTCTGATAATCCTCCAATGTATCGCAATAATTTTGAGATTCATAGTTTTTACTTGCAAAAACATATAGCTTTATTGTTCCTGAATAATTGTATCTTTTCAAAAGTCTGTAATCGACTTCCTCATAGACTTCATTAGCCTTCAATTCCTTGTTGTAGACTCCGGAAAGCAGACACTCTTTTCCGCCTGATTTCTTGTAGGTGACAAGAGACGTATAATATCCATCAAAGGAGGCCTTGTAGTGTATTTTATTTTTCACAAACTTAACTTCGGTGGGAGCTTTTAACTTAGCCTCAGCCCTTACAGCCACAGAAACACCGCCAAGCATAATAAACACACAAAAAAATGCTGCTATTATATTTAATTTCTTTACCCTGTTCTTTCTCATAACTATTTCCCCTAAAATCATTAAGACTTATCCTGTTATACCAGGCCTGCTCTCTTACTTTACAGATGCATTAGTCTGCTTTTTGATTCTTGAAATAACCTTTTTCTTTGAGTTTCCTTTTACGCCATTAACCTTAATAGTTGCTCCCTTTTTAAGCTTCTCGAAAGCCCCTTTACCGACAGCAAGCTTTTTGCTGCAGGTAACAGTGATTTTTGAAAGCTTCTTGCAACCCTTAAACGCATTCTTTCCTACAGATTCCAATTTTGAAGTGATGGTAAGCTTTTTAATTCGTGTATTACCCTTGCAGGCATTGTCAGCTATAGCGCAGACACTGTACTCTGCGCCGTTATGTGTAACCTTTCCAAGCTTAACGCTTCCCTTTGCGGTTATAGAAGTAACCATTACCTTCTTATCGCCAATAATCTGATAAGTGATTCCTGAATCTGAAAATGTATTTCCGGAAGATGCTGTTTTATCTGCATTTTTAGTATTGGTTTTTGTATCTTCTTTGGGACTGTCCGGTTCTGCAGGCTTCTTTTTCAGTAACCTTGCATTGCGGTATATGTTGCTTTTATCAGAAGGAAGTATTGCTGTATATATCTGGTCAGAATCAGCATATTCATCATCATTATTGTCTATTGCCATTTCTGTATACATATCTATGGACTTGGCAGTCTTTTTGGGCGAAATAACACACGCGAAGTCACTGCCTGTATTAAGCATGGAAGTGACATCGGTGTCCTCACGGATCGTTAAACCGCTGAGATTTACACCACTTAAGGATGTACAATTCAAGAACATACGATTCATGTCTTTTACCTTTGATGTATCAAATGCCGATAAATCCAAGTGATTTAAACGATAACATCCACTAAACATTGAATGCATATCTTCTACATTTGATGTATCGAAATCATCCAAATACAGCCACCCGATCTGGCCTGCCCTGTAAAACATACATTCCATGGTTGTTACCTGAGAAGTATCTACTACCTCATCATCAAAGCTTATATTATCCAAAGTCCTGAATGAGGCAAACATAAAGTCACAATCAGGATTAAACTTAATCTTATCGGGGCTGTATACATATATAACGTTCCTGCCTTCGGTGAAATATGCATAGACATCGTTTCCTACAACCACCTTGGTAGGCAATTTTTCTATTCTTTTCTTATTATTTGTAAATATAATTGAATCAATTATCGTATCTTCTGATGTCCCGATAACTACCTGATTGGCATGCTCTTTAATTATGGTATTAAATCTTCTGCCACTATAAAGCATTCCTTTTTCCGGATTAACAATGACTTTTGCCTGGGAATTGATGGACGAACGTCCAAACACTAAAAAAAGACACAGTAAAACTGCGCCTGAAGTTACAAACTTCCCCCAAAATCTCTTCATTACAATTTCCCCTTTAACTTCCCTTACTGAGAAATCACTTTTTTCTTCCCCTCAACAAACCAAATTATACCAAACAGTTTCCTTCCGCTCAACAAATTAATCCGCGATGGAACTTTGTTTTCATTAAAAGTTCCGGCGCGGATTTTCATCACTGACGATCGTAGTAGTCTTTGCCACTACAGATAAAATATGTACGGATATAGCCGTCTGTGGAGACAAAGGCTATCTCGTCTGTTGCTTCAAGATAGTAGACATCATCACCATCCTCTGCCTCATATTTATGAAGCGCTTCAGGATTATTGATAAGAGCATTAGCAGCATCAAGGTATGCCTCCGGGCTATCAAAGCCCATCTCGATACCGTGCTTATCATAGTGACTGTCACGCTGCTTCTTAGTCCTGAAGTAGCGATATTCATTCTTCTGTTCAATAGCTTCAATTGCCGCTGCTGTGGCATCGTCCTCTTCAACAACTGATGTCTTTTCCTCAAAGGACGAAACCACTCCTGAATTTGCATCGTCCTCAGCCTCCTGCCAGGTGGCAAACTGGGGATATATGATTATATACATAGCGCAGAAAAACAAAAGCACTATCATTCCGGTTGAATAGGTCTTAGACATCTTGGGACGTCTCTTATTATTTTTCATGACAAATCCTTTACTTATAAACGATTTCCCTTTGTACCACAAAGCTCATAAGGAACAAAAAGCAGTCAACAGGGATCTTTACATATAACTCCGGGGACCCGGGAACCATGCTGTGGAAAAAGCTTACCAGCGTTCCACTAAGAAGCATTATTATAACCGCCAGAATCACATAGCGGACAGCGGCTTGGGTCTTACTTCCCTTCCCCTTAAATACAACCTTGTAATTTATAAAGAAGTTGTATATAGCCGAAATAATTCGGGCAAGCACCGTGGACACCATGATATACCCAAATGGAATCCCCGATACGCCTCTGAAGATTCCGCAAAATATCGCAAACATCACCATATCAACAACGCTTGATGACAATGATGAAAAAAGGAATTTCAGGAATACCGCATAGATCATGGCAGAATCCTTAATGGGCCTAAAATGGCTGGTCCTGTTTTCCTCGATATAGATAGTCTTTATGGGTACTTCAACTATCTTAATCTCCTCTTCCTTAGTCATAAGGAGCATATTGGTCTCAAACTCAAACCGCTCTCCATTGCAGCTAAGGAGCTTTTCCATAAAGCTCTTTGAAATAGCACGTAGCCCCGTCTGGGTATCGCATACGCTGACCCCGGCCAGAATTGACATAACCTTGCTTGTAACTTTATTTCCAAAAACCGATCTTGCAGGAACGCCGGACTTATCAAAATCTCGAACTCCCATGATAAGCGCCTTCGGGTTCTCCCTCAAAGCCTTCATGCACTTTTTTATATCCTCTACGCTGTGCTGTCCGTCTGAGTCCGCTGTAACAACGCCCACAAGGTCTCTATATTCATTGAGGCAGTAATTAAAGGCATCCTTCAAAGCGCGGCCCTTTCCAAGATTAACCGCATGCCGCAGAATAACTGCATCAAACTCTATTTCAGCCTTTTTAAAATAGCCTCCGTACAATGAGACATCAGAGCCGTCATCATACACAATAACCGGCGAAGCGCCTGCACTTTTAAGCTCGGATAAAAGCTTTATCAGCTTCTCATCCGGTTCGTATGAGGGTATTATTACCGGTATTACTCCATTAGTCATGTATCAAAACTCCACCATTTGTTCTATCTATTTTATACACATATCCTGCGCTGAATTTCTGCCCATCCTTCATAAGAGAATCAAAAACCTTAAGGGATTCTCTCTCCTGTGGCTCCACATACAGATACTCCGCGTGTGAATTTACTAATTTTTCTGTCATGGAAGCCTCTGTATCATCATCCATCAGGGTCTCATAGATAACAGGCACAGGAGATGCTTCCTTGCTTAAATAGGTATCATGAACCCAGTGATTAAAGCTACTGCTTCTGACATTCAGGACGCGGTGACCCCACAGGTCCTCTCGTCCGTCTACGGTCTTAAGGAAATGAGCGGCGCCTTCATCTATCATATCAGAATTATACTGAACCTTCTCGGCTACGCTGTCCCTGTAGCCATAAAGGGCATAGGCCGTTCCGGTATAGTCAGCAGTAAGCAATATAAAAATCACTATAACTAAATATACAACTCCAAAATAAGACGAACCTAAAAGCTTAGCGCCAAATTTTAAATCAGCGCTCTTACCCTCACCTGCAACTGCCCACCTAAGAGCAGCCATAATCAGCAGATACATACATCCCAGTATAAACGGTGCGCCGTATCTGGCAATGGAATTTGTCATAGCAAAGGCATCAAGATACTGATCCTCTGACTGAAAAAGCGATACATGAGCCACAAAAATAAGGCCGTAGGTGATCACAAAGGTAAGTGCGAAAAATATTGAAACCGCCTTACTCTCACCCTTCTTAAATGCGCCCTTCTTTATCAGCAAAATTAAAGCTATCAGAATTATAATAAACATTCCGCCAATAGGCAGATCGAAGGTTATGTTGTGATCTGCGTGCATATGCATTGTCCAGAGTCCAAGGAAAAAGTATCTTGCCTTATCGGCCGCATTTGCAGGAACCGCATAGGAGCCTGTGGCCATCTTTATTCCTAGTCCCGTAACCTTGGCAACTCGCCTGTTTATGAGACAGAACATCAGCCAGCTTCCGTAAAAAGCTGCTGCAGGAACGGCTGCCTTGAAGATTCCAAAATCCTTTTTATATAATAGAAACCAGAAAATAAGGGCAAATACAGCCCATTCAATTCCCACGGATTTTGTTAGAAACAGCACTGATGTATATACCGCTATCCTGCCATAATAAAACAGGTTTGTGTGTCCCTCTCTGTCCCAGATTGCACACAGAACAGCGCCATACACAAGTCCCATGGTTATATCAGCAGGTGTTCCGTAAAATACGATTCCGTTAACTATACCGGGAATCATGAAAACTGCCACTGTAAAAAGTGCCGTAAGAAGCTTTTTTTCTGTCTTCTCCACATATTTAACAAGGGGAAGAAGCATGAGAAAGCTAAGCACATAGTATCCCGAAAACTGAAGTCCTTCTTTATATACATCTCCCGAAAGCTGTAAAAATATCCATTTAAACAGCGAGGTTACCGGCGGATAATCGCCAAATTCAGGAGAAACATTTCCATATTTACCGGGAAATCCCTTCAGGTAAAAAATCTGCTTTGCATCTGAGGACCAGAAATTGATGTCATCCCACCAGGAAAATACCTGATCCTTTGTAAGAATTGTAACCACCACTGACACTGCAAAAAATGTAAGCGTCGCAGGTGATATCAGCCGTTTACCAACCTCTGAAAGCAAAACCATCCGCCTGCTTTTTTCAGCTCTTGTGACCGCAAAAATAAACACAAGAAGAAAAATGCATGCCAGCGGAAATATCACAGGTAATGCATCAAAAAATCCGAGTATGTATAAAGCCAGGATCAGTCCTGCCCCGGTAACGGGCAGGACATCACACATGCTTTCATTATAGTGAATGGATAATGCAGCGGCGAATATGAAAAATGCCGCCATCAAAAGAAACCACATAAAATCGCTCTCAATCTGTTTATAGTTTAAAGAGGGTTCCGATTATACCTCTTCCAAGGCTGGCACCAAGATTGCCGCCGAGGGTCTTACCGAACTTACCAAAGCCGGAGCCCACTGATTTTCCGACCTCTCTGCCAACAGTTCCTGTAACTGATGAGGCAACGGCCTTGGCAGCGCGCTTTTTCGCATTTGCAGCCTGCTGCTTTTCTCTCTCTTCCTTCTTTGCAGCAGCGGCAGCTTCTCTCTCAGCAGCCTTTGCTGCGGCTGCTTCTTCCTTTGCCTTAGCCTTAGCTGCCTCTGCTTCTGCCTTTGCTTTTGCTGCTTCCTCGGCGTCGATCACGCCCTTTCTAAGAAGCATCTCGTAGGCAGAGTCATTGTCCACAGCTTTATAATATCTGCTGTAAAGAAGACTTCCCTTAATAGCATTGTCTCTTGCAGCATCATCGATTGTGCCAATCTTACTCTGAGGAGGCAGGATAAATGCTCTTTTTGCAATTGTGGGAATACCGCCCTCATCAAGGAAGGAAACAACAGCTTCTCCTGTTCCAAGCTCCATGATTACATCGAAGGTCTTAAAATCAGGATTCTCCCTGAAGGAATCAGCAGCTGCCTTAACAGCCTTCTGATCTGCAGGAGTATAAGCGTGAAGAGCATGCTGAATCTTATTTCCAAGCTGCGCAAGGACGCCGTCCGGAATATCTCTCGGATTCTGAGTGATGAAGTAAATGCCGACACCCTTTGAGCGGATGAGCTTAACCACCTGCTCTATCTTATCAAGCAGAGCCTTGGAGGTATCCTTGAAAAGAAGATGTGCTTCGTCAAAGAAGAATACCATCTTGGGCTTCTCAAGATCTCCCACCTCGGGAAGTGTCTCAAAAAGCTCTGAAAGCATCCACAGAAGGAATGTAGAATACAAAACACCGTTGTTGATAAGGCTCTCGGAATCAAGGATATTTATCATTCCTCTTCCGTTTGTATCTGTTGTAAACCAGTCTGTAAGGTTAAGTGCCGGCTCACCAAAGAAGTTATCCCCACCCTGAGTCTCAAGAGCTACAACGCTTCTGATGATCGCACTTATGGAAACAGGACTCATCTTGCCGTAATCAGCAGCATAGTCCTTATTATTTTCAGATAACTCATTTAAAAGCGCCTTCAGATCCTTTGTATCAAAAAGGAGCCACCCATTGTCATCTGCTATTTTAAACGCAATTGTGAGGATATCGGACTGAAGGTCATTAAGTCCTAAAATTCTTGAAAGAAGAATGGGGCCCATCTCTGTAATCGTGGTACGAAGCTGGATTCCCTTTTCTCCGAAAAGATCCCAGAAATTAACCGGGTATTTTTTATATTCATATCCTGTGCCAGAGAGACCAAATCGCTCAATTCTCTCTTCCATGCCACTGCCTTCACTTATCATACCTGCCAGGTCGCCCTTAACATCAGCAAGAAAAACCGGCACTCCCATATCACTGAAGGATTCTGCCAGGACCTTCAGGGTTACTGTCTTACCTGAGCCTGTTGCCCCTGCAATAAGCCCATGCCTGTTGGCCATTTTAGGAAGCAGGAATATTTCCTCTCCTTCCCCGGTCTTTGCCGCCAGTATTTTGCCATCCTTTACCATACCTATGCCCTCCGTTTATATTTTTAGCTTTTTTATGCTAATTTGATATACCCTATACCCTTCTAGTCTATCATATTTGCATGGAAAATGGGCGCAAAAAAGCCCTGCCCCTCTATATGAGCAGGCAGGACTTTTATCATATTACTTTATTGTGTCTTCATCCAGATATTCTTATTCTTGTCATTCGTAAGAAGTATCCAACCATAATATTAGAATATAATGCCCTTCGTCTGCGCCATCCCCCTTTCCAGAAATAATAAAAAGCTTTTCCAAAAGCCATATGGTCACATAACTATTTTATCAAAATAACCATATAGCAAACACAAAATAAAGAGGCTTTATAAAAAGTTAATGAATACGATATGTACAAAGTATTACTTACGGTCTTAGCTTTTGGGAAAACACCCGGAAATAAAAACTGGCAGACATACATAATGTCTGCCAGCCTTCTTCATCAATTTCTTGATTACTTCTTGATTATTTCTTATTAACAAGATCCTTAAGAGCCTTACCAGCCTTAAACTTAGGAGCGATTGAAGCAGGAATCTTTATGCTTTCGCCAGTCTGAGGGTTCTTACCTGTTCTAGCTGCTCTCTTAGATGTCTCGAATGTACCAAAGCCAACAAGCTGAACCTTGTCCTTCTTCTTAAGCTGCTTTGAAACAACATCAACGAAAGCCTTAACAGCCTTCTCAGAATCCTTCTTAGAAAGACCTGTCTCCTTTGCAATTGCTTCTACTAATTCTGTCTTGTTCATATTTTTTTCCTCCAAAAAATAAGAAAATTTAGCTACATTGACTATGTTAGCATTGAAATTATTGAAAAACAAGCCTTTTTTAGCATTTGAAGTCGAATTTTTCCCTATTTTATCGCTTTTTGGTGAAACTATTCAAAAAATAATCAGTATTCTTGTACAATTAAGCTATTGAAACTTTGAAAAAAGTAGTATTTATCACTCTTTTCCGCTCCAACAATATGTACAAAGCTTGCAGGGTTCAATGGGAATAGCCTCCACCATATCATCAAGTCTGTGATAATGAAGTGATGTAAAGTTAAGCTCCTTCCTGATTTCTTCAAGCATTGCCTCATACTGAGGTGAATCGGGATCTGTGTACTTTCTTACAGTCTCTTCTCCCGGCTTTGGATATCCCTCAAGTTTCTCAATAACTCTTCTTGTGATAAGCTCCATCTCAGAGTTGGATCTTGAGAAGTTAAGATACTTACAGCCGTAAATAAGCGGAGGACATGCAGGTCTTATATGAACCTCGCTGGCACCGCTCTTATACAGGAACTCTGTGGTCTCACGAAGCTGGGTTCCTCTTACGATTGAATCGTCGATAAGAAGAAGGCTCTTATTTTTTATGAGCTGATTGATTGGAATAAGCTTCATCTTGGCTATCAGATCGCGTCTTGCCTGAACTGTGGGCATAAAGGATCTGGGCCATGTGGGTGTGTATTTTACAAAGGGTCTTGAATAGGGGATGCCTGATGCATTGGAATATCCGATGGCGTGCGCAACACCTGAATCCGGAACCCCCGCTACAAGATCAGGGTGGAGACCTCTTTGCATATCGCGCTGTGCAAGCTTTTTACCACAGCCATATCTCACATCCTCTACGTTAAGTCCCTCGTAGGCAGATGCCGGGAAACCATAGTAAATCCAAAGGAATGTACAGATTCTCATCTCCTCGAAGGCAGGAGCAACTATCTCAACGCTTTCCGGAGTGATATAAGCTATCTCGCCTGGACCAAGCTCCCTGTAGGGATCGTATCCAAGATTTAAATATGAGAAGCTTTCAAAGCAAACACAGAAGCCCTCGTCCTTGTGGCCTATTTCCACAGGGGTTCTGCCGTATCTGTCTCTTGCTGCATAGATTCCATTCGGAGTCATAACCAGCATGGTCATGGAGCCCTTAATGATCTCCTGAGCATAACGGATACCCTCAACGATAGTAACCTTCTGGTTAATTATAGAAGCAACAAGCTCTGTGGGATTGATGTCACCACCACTCATTTCAAGGAAGTGGGATCTGTTATCCGCAAAAAGCTTATTGGTGATTTCGTCGATATTATTGATTTTTCCTACTGTTGTTATGGCATAGGTGCCGTGGTGTGAACGTACGATGAGCGGCTGCGGCTCGAAGTCAGAAATACAGCCAATACCAAGATTACCCTCCATTCGAAGCATGTCGTCCTCGAATTTAGGTCTGAAATAAGATCTCTCAATGTTGTGAATAGAACGGTCAAAGCCCTTCTTTTTGTCATATACCGCAAGACCTGCGCGGCGTGTGCCCAGATGTGAATGATAGTCGGTTCCATAGAAAAGATCAAAAACCGCACTCTCACGTGATGCTACTCCGAAAAATCCTCCCATAATGCCTCCTCTAAATCTTTGCTGTTATCTGTTTTTCAGTTCGGGATGCTCCTCATAAAAAACTTCCTTATCCAGATACATTGCTGCGTCAGCTATGCTCATGGCTTTTCTGATATCTCCGCCGATTGTCGCATAATAAGAACCTGCCGCACAGGTAATTTCATTCGGATAAGACATTTTATCCCTCAACCTCTCTACTTTAGCATAAAATGCCTCTTCATTGTCAAAAGAAATTACAGTAAATTCATCTCCGCCTGCACGATATACCTCATCACCGCGGAAAACCGAGGCAATTATCTGGGCACCATTAAGAAGCATCTGGTCTCCGGCCTCATGACCATATCTGTCATTTACTCTTTTAAGGCCGTTAAGATCAATGTAAACAACACCATAGGGCGTATGGGACAGATTAGCATCAACCACAAACTGATCCACGCGGTTATTCATGGCGTTTCTGTTGGCAACACCGGTAAGCATATCAAGGCTGCTCATTTCCTCAAGCTTTTTCATGAGGTTATAGGTTATGAGCTCGGACGTTGTAAAAAAAGATGTAAGCTCTATAAGCTCTTTTATCTCGGCAAGTCTCATGGTGTCAAAATTGACAACGTAAAGATATCCTATCGGTCTTTTGTTTTGGAACATAGGATAAAAGCAGATGCTGTAAACCTCTTCATGTCTGAGGCTCTTAACCCATTCAGGGTTTCTTTTTTCAAGAGCTGCCATATCGGCTTCCGTTGATACAATGACGCAGTTACTGTCGCCCACCGTATCTATCCATGAGGTTACAACCTCATAGGGGATCGTAGGCAGGATTTCTCTCATGGGCTTATAGCCATCCATGATACTCTCACTGAGAACCGAGACCTTTTTAATTTCTTCCTGAAGGCCGATTACAACGCATCTTTCTGCATCGCTCTTTTTTCTGAGGTTCTCCGTAACACTTGAAAGCGCAACAAGGAAATTATCCGCGGACCTGAAAATAGCACAATTCTTGATAACCTCTGCTGCGGTATCAATATTTACATTGGCAAGCCTGTCGGGATCGGGATCCTTGGTAAACTCAAACATAAACTGACAATAACCGTATTCCTCATCCTGAACAAGGGGAATCAGTATCATATCGGTCCATGACTCCAAAGCCTTAGTCTCAACATAAGTGTGCCTGGGCTTTCCCTCTATTGCCGTATCGTAGACAAACTGGTCAAATTTCCTGTCCTTTGGCACAAGGTCACTGTAAAGCATATTGTCATGATATCTGTCTTCACCCATTGACTTTTTGTACATGTCATTGGCACAGACTATCCTGATCTCACCTATATCATTCTTATCCTTTTTTATGGACATGACACAGCACGCTTTATTTACAAGATTTACATATCCCTGAAAGTCCATATTCCGCCCTCATAATTTATGGAAATTCTCCGGTCATCTATATTATAAAAACCCGGCACAGCTTGCGCCATGCCGGTAATTTTAGTAAGACTTCTCTATATAGGGAGGGAAGTTTTACAAAATGTCATTCCTCTTTACATACGCAGGCGTAATAGAATCTGATACCAGCTTTTTGACATTCTTTATATCAGCCCACTTATCGATTACAGCATTCTCGATATATACGCCATCTGCTATATCTGAATAAGCAAGTATGATTGAATTTTTAACTATCGCTCCCTTACCGATGTGAACATTACGTCCAATAATTGAATTCTCAACAGTACCCTCAATAAGACATGCATTACATATCATCGAATTGGTTACCTTTGAACCGTGGAAGTACTGTGACGGACATGCATCCGTAGTCCTTGTGTAGAAGGGCCAGTCTGCCTTAAAGAAATCCGTCGATGTTGAGTAATCAAGCAGCTCCATGTTTGAACGATAATAATCATCCAGACTTGTTATAGCTGCGAAGTAACCTTTGTGCTGATATCCTCTGATATCAAGATCGCTGCACTCGAGACCGATCATATCTGCCAGAGAATATGCAGAAGACTCTCTCTTAGCCTTCTTAATAAGATATATGAACATCTCCTTGGACATTACATAAGTATCCATGCTGATAAGCTTATCCTTTGCAGTGCCCATGTTGCGCTCAATTTTCTGAACGCCCTTCTGCTTGTTAAGAGTGATGCAGTTACAGCCTCTGAAGTACTCTTTTGCCTGATCAACCTTGTGGTACAAGACAGTGACATCCGTTCCGGAATCAACATGCGCATCCAGAAGTTCCTGGAAGTTCTGTTTGAAAACCATGTAGCTGGGTGCTATAACAACGTAGTCCTGATGCATACGCTCAATCTGCTCAATGTTCTCAAGATATCCGTTGATATCTGTGTTGTAGATTGAGCTTGCACCGTTGTTCTGTGTGAACATCATCTGTATACCGCCCCTCTTGGAGTTGATGTTGTAATGACGGCCGGAACCGATATGTTCAACGATAGAACGTGGTCTGCTGTTAAGGTAAACATGAATTCTGTCGAATCCACTGTTACTGAAATTGGAAATAGGGAAATCGATCATACGAAAACGTCCAAGGAACGCAAACGCACCTATTGGTCTGTAATCATGAAGTCCCTCTACTCTTATATAATTTGCTGCTGAATTTATAACACCAAAAGCTTTATTCTTTGCCATTTTTATCCTCCCCCTTCACATTCTTTGCTACGAGAAGGATTTCCTCGCTCTTACTGCTTCCAACCCTGGCATCCTTACCGATCTTTACATTGTCGGCTACGAGTGCCCTTGTAACAGTTGCCCCTTCAAGCACTGTTACTCCCGGCATCAGTACAGAGTCAACGACTTTAGCGCCGGGTGCGATCTTTACATTAGAGAAAATAACAGAGTTCTTAACCTCTCCGCCAATGGCAGCGCCCTGGTTAATATATGCCCTGTCTACCTTTGCTGTCTCAGCAATATAAGCAGGTGTGATTCCTGTATCCTCGGAATAAATCTTCCAGGATGTATCATCCAGATCAAGCTCATTCTCACTGTCCAGAAGATCCATGTTAGCTTCCCAAAGGGAATCGATAGTTCCAACATCCTTCCAGTAGCCTGAGAATTCGTATGCGTAGAGAGCCTTGCCCTCACTCAGCATTACAGGTATGAAGTCCTTACCAAAATCATGACTGGAATTGGGATTCTTCATATCCTCAATAAGCATCTTCCTCATGGTCTTCCAGTTGAAGATATAGATACCCATTGAAGCCAGATTGCTCTTGGGCTTAGCGGGCTTTTCCTCAAACTCGATGATCATATTATCTTTACCGGTATTCATGATACCGAATCTGCTTGCTTCCTTAATAGGCACTCCGCGCACCGCGATAGTTGCGTCTGCCTTATTTGCCTTATGAAATGCCAGCATCTTGTCATAGTTCATCTTATAGATGTGGTCTCCTGAAAGTACCAGAAGATACTCAGGATCATAAGCATCGATAAAGTCGATATTCTGAGAAATTGCATCAGCTGTTCCGCGATAAACGTCCAGACCTGAATCAGCCTTTTCTCTAGGCGTAAGAACAAATACACCACTGTCCTTGGTGTCCAGTCCCCATCTTCCGCCTGCCGCAACATAACTGTTCAGAAGCACTGACTCGTACTGAGTAAGTACTCCTACAATGTCGATTCCGCTGTTTGCGCAGTTACTCAGCGGAAAATCGATGATTCGATACTTACCACCGTACGCCACAGCCGGTTTGGCAACCTTGTTAGTAAGGTCATGCAATCTACTTCCACGACCACCGGCTAGAATCATAGCCAACATATTGGTTTGTGCCATATTGATTACCCCTCTTTGAATATATAGAATTTAATGTGCCTGTGTTCAGAATAGACCTTAACACTTTCCCCTCACATCATATTTCTATTCTAAAGGCTAAACAGTGATAGCGCAAGAATTAAACAGTTATTTTGCTCGATTTTTGCGCTATTTTTTGAAAATTTATCTTCTTATATTAAATAAACTTGCAATTATATTTTGAAGATATAAAAAGCAGCCATATTTTGAAAATGGTTATCAAAATATGGCTGGATCAATTTACTTCAGTTTTTCTGATTATTGATGAAACATAGGCATCAACTGGATTTTATGAAGGTTTATTCTGTGAAGTCGCTCGATCTTTTCCTTCTTGGCCTGATCCTCGCAAACGCCTGTAAAAATATAGGTATCGAGCTCGTCATAGGTAAAACCAAGCTTGTCCTCATCCGACATTCCGGAAAGTCCGTCTGAAGGTGTCTTATGAATTAGCTCAGATGGAAGTCCCAAAGCATCACCTATCATGCGCATCTCTGTAACCGTAAAATCAGAGCAGGGACTAAAATCTCCGGCAGCATCGCCGTACTTTGTGGAGTAACCTACATAGTCCTCTGATTTATTGCAGGTATTAGCAACTCTTCCGCCTCCCGGAAGTGACTGTGCGATTGCATAGAGCGTAGTCATTCTGATTCTTGGCGGAGTATTTATTCTTGCATCCCTTGAAAGCTCTGCGCCGCTTTTTTCAAGAGCTTCATAAAATTCCTCCGTAGCAGGCTTTATATTAACTATGAAATGCTTTATATCAAGAAGCTCTGCAACGCGCTTTGAATCGTCTATATCCTTCTGCTCTCCGTCAGGCATAAGTACGCCCACAACTCGGCCTTTTCCAAGAGCCTTCACAAGGAGAGCCGCAACAATTGTTGAATCCTTGCCGCCGGAAAGTCCGATAACAGCGTTGGCGCCGCTTCCGTTTTCCTCAAACCACTGTCTTATCCATGCTACTATTTCATCAATCTTTTTCTGAGCATCAAAATTCTTGAGTGCTTCAATCATTGTGAATTTCCTCCTAATTATTCCCAGCTGATGTTCTCTTCAACTATCTGCACGAATTTCTGAAGTCCCTCTGCGTCTGTCTCATCAAAGCGCTCTTTTATGGGGCTGTCGATATCAAGAACGGCAACGATCTCTCCGTTATGATGGATCGGCACAACGATTTCTGACTCCGATGCGCTGTCGCAGGCAATGTGTCCCGGGAACTGATGCACATCGGGAACAAGCTGCAGCTTATCTTCAGCTACCGCGGTTCCGCAAACTCCCTTTCCTACCGCAATATGTATGCAGGCAGGTTTTCCCTGAAAGGGGCCAACCACAAGCCTTCCGTCTCTCATTATATAGAAGCCGGCCCAGTTGAGCTTTTCCATTGTATCCATTATAAGTGCGGAGAGATTGCTCATGGCAGCTGTGTACCAGGGCTCCTCCTCCAGCATTCCTTTAGCCTGCAGTGCCAGTAAATCATAATCTGTTCTCTGTGTTAATTCTGCCATTATGTAAGTATTCCTTTCGCCATTTAAGTAAAGTGATTAAGTCATTAACAATAATAACACTGAATGTATGGCTAATACTATCTTTAAATAGGATTTCACAGTTTATCCATGAAATGAAAAAACAGACAAGCTCTGAATTGTTCAAAGCCTGTCCGCTAATTCTTTTCATAATATCAGCCTATATCCGGCTCATCCTTAAGAGTGATGATATCTTTAACCTTACCCTCAGTCTCAAACATGATTATCTCGTTCTTTCCCTTTTTGATAAGGGGTGCCGGGATATAAAGTCTCTTCTGAGGACCAATCTCCCAATATCTTCCAAGGTTGAAGCCGTTTAAGAAGGCGCAGCCCTTGCCCCAGCCCTCAAAATCAAGGAAGGTGTCGGTGCACTCATCTGCTTCAAAGGTAAATTTGTAGAATGCAGGTGTGCCCTCGATATAATCCTTGGAGAAGTCTACCTTATCTATGTTATCAAGAGGAAGTGTATACATATCCCAGTTATTGTGCATGTGGCCGTTTATCTGAACGCATTGACCAATACCCTTTCTCTGATGCTCCATTCGGGGGCCAAAATTAACTCTTCCCATGTTCTCAACAAGAATATCAAGATCCTTACCTCTCTGGGAAAGCTTCATCTGCTCCTCCAAAGGAAGTGCCATAGCCTTTGCGATTTCCTCATCCGTAAGGATTTCTGCCTCTTTTGCAAGCTCAAGGTCGTAAAGTGTTATAAGAGGCTTTTTGTCCACAAGGATATTTGCCCTGTCCGCAGTATCCCAAAGACGGATCTTAGCAATAGCATCCTCAGTTTCAAGAGTAGAATGGTAAAGTATATATCCGTAGTTCTGATCAAGCTTTTCCATGCTGACAGGATATACACTGCTTGTTTTTTTACTGATGTCATCAAGTACAGAGAAAAGACTAACCTTTTCCTCGCACTTAAGCTCGCCGTAGGCACCTCTTTTTATGACTGATTCTGAAAGCTCGGGAACCTCGGGGATCTCTGTATATTTGGAAATTACTTCCTTATATCTGCGATATTTCTCTGTGATCTGACCATCCTCTGTAAGGATTCCGTCGTAGTCATAGCTTGTAACATCCGGGGTAAGCTCGTCGTAGTAGTTAGATCCGTTCATGAAGCCAAAGTTTGTACCACCCTCGAACATGTAAATATTGACGTTACCAAGCTCAAGCATCTTATCAAGATCTCTTACGCTCTCTTCCAGATTACCGGTCATGTGACCACCGTTTCCCCAGTGGTCAAACCAGCCAACCCAGAACTCAGCACACATAAGAGGGCCGCCATTAGTATAGTTTTCAAGCACCTTAAAGCGCTCTTCTGTTCTTGATCCAAAGTTTCCTGTGGGATGTGCACCTTCTATAGAACCGCCGTTCAGGTTCTCCGGGAAAGGTCCATCACTGGTAATAAGAGGTACTGTGACGCCGTGCTTTTTCATGATATCCATCATGCGCTGCATATAGCTCTTATCGTTTGCATAATAGCCATACTCATTTTCAATCTGCATCAGGATCACGTTGCCGCCGTTATCAATCTGATACTTTGTGATGATGGGCATCAGAACATCATAATAGGCTTCAACTTCCTTCATGAAGGGCTCGTAATTAACCCTGAGCCTCATGCCGTCTTCCTTTAAAAGCCAAGCCGGAAGTCCGCCAAATTCCCACTCTGCACAGATGTAGGGCGAGGGACGAAGTATCAGCTTAAGGCCAACCTCATCGGTAAGCTTTATGAAGCTCTCAAGGTCCAGCATTCCTTCAAAGTTGAATTCGCCTCTTTTAGGCTCATGCATGTTCCACGGAATATATGTCTCAACGGTGTTTCCACCCATTGCTTTCAATTTTAATAATCTGTCTCTCCAATACTCTGGGACAGTACGAAAATAGTGAAAAGATCCTGAAATTATCTTAAATGGTTCTCCATCAAGGTAAAACTTGTCTTTTATTTGAAATCTACTCATAATTTAATAATTCCTATTCATTAAAAAAAGGGGAATACCAGCTATGGTATACCGGTATTCCCTTTTGATTTAATGTATCAAGTAGTGTTCTGCTCTCATGCTTCGCATTCGCCAGAACTAAGTAGTACACTAAGCTCGAAAGAATCGCGCCAGGTGATTACTTATAGAGTGCATCCATCTGTGTCTGAAGTTCAGCAGCTACATCTGCGATACCTGCCTGTGCAAGAGCATCCTGCATCTCAGCTACGATTTCCTCAGCAGTACCTGTGTACTTACCGAATGAGATCTGCTTCATGTAGTTTGTGTAAACTTCGTTACAGTTATCAATCTTAGCCTGGATAGCATCTACATCAGGTACGAACTGTCCATAAGGATAGTCAATCTTAACCTTGTCATACTTAGCATAGAGCTCGTCGATCTTATCCCAGTTACGTGTTGCATCTCTGATCTCGATATCGTCGTTACGTCCCCACCAGTAGTTTGTCATACCATTGATGTTGTCTGTTGCTGAATCATATCCCTCAGGAGTTGTTCTGAGACCTTCATCGTTGATCTCATATGAAACGCCTTCGATACCATAGTTGAAGAGCTTGTAGCACTCAGGGTCGTTTCTGATAAGGTCATAAACCATAAGAGCTCTCTCAGGGTGCTCAGATGCTGCAGAAACTGCCATAGCACCGTGTGTGATTGAAAGTGCAACTACGTTGTCTGTCTCTTCGCCGAAGTAGAAGAAGCCTGACTCAGCCTTCTCATCATCAGCATAAATTGTGTTAGCTTCTGTTGCAGAGCAAAGGTCTGTCCATGTCTGTGTGTGGTGCTGCTCAGCTGCAACCTGACCTACACGGTACTCATCTCTGTTCTGTGAAGATGTGTTGTTAAGAACGTCTGTAGGCCATACACCGATCTCATCCCACTCCTTCATCATCTTTGCATACTCAACAAGTGAGTCTGTCTCTGTCATAACAGGTGTAACAACTGTGTAAAGGTCATCCTTTGTGCCACCCCAAAGAGCGCCTGTTGCAAGACCATCGATAGCTACGAAGTTAGTGTGTGAAGCAATCCAGCCGTTAGCCATCTGTGCATACTGTGTTCCGTCTGAATCCCAAACAGCCTTGAGTTCAGGATGATTCTCTTTTACATATCTGAAGTATGTTGTAAGGTCTTCCCAGCTGTGTACGCCATCAGCAAGACCTGCATCCTTAGCCCAGTCAAGACGATAGATGAATCCGTGGTTTGTCCACTGTGCATAGTTATCTTCGGGAATCAGATAGATGTCACCGTCATACTTACACATATCCCAGTGGTCAGCAGGTACGCTAGCCCATGTCTTGGGAGCATATGTCTTAAGCATATCCTCTGAAAGTGCAAGGAAAGCGCCGTTCTTTGCATTCGGCCATGCATCAAGCCAGTCAGATGCTGTACCAACAAGGTCTACAGAACCATCCATCTGTGCAAGTGTAAGGTTGTAGTTTGCAAGATAATCTGTCCACTCAATGTAGTAGATCTGAAGCTCAGCGTTAACCTTCTCGGTGAGGATCTCATTGAGCTTTGCAAGCATCTCATCAAGACGCTCAGCAGACTTTCCATCAGGTCTGTCACCTGTTGTCATGTAGTTGATAACTACGTGCTCAGAAGTATCAATATCAGATGCAGCTGCCTCTGTAGCCTCGCCTGCCTCTTCTGTTGTTTCTTCTGTTGACTCAGCTGTCTCTGCTGCAGCGGTATCTTCTGCAGCTGTTTCTGTGGTAGCCTCTGTCTTGTCTGCAGCGCTATCACCACTGTTTGATGAACCACCACAGGCAGCCAGTGAGAATACCATTGCAGTACTCAGTAAAACTGACAATACCTTTTTTTTCATTTCAAATCCCTCCTATTAAAAATGAATAGTGTATATCTGAACTCGTTTCGAGTAAAGATCAGTTAACCTTTAACAGCTCCTACCGTGATACCGCCGATGAAGTATTTCTGTACAAACGGATAAAGAAGTACGATAGGTCCCGTTGCAAGCATTGCGTTTGCCATCTTTACAGTCTCTGTAGGCAGATCGGTAAGTGAAATATACTGTCCTGCTACTGACTGCTTAAGGGCCTGGGTCTTATTAACAATTTCGTAAAGGCTGTACTGAAGTGGCTTTACGTCTACCTTACTTGAAAGGAAAAGTGATGACTGATACCACTCATTCCAATAACCAAGTGCAAGGAAAAGTCCGATTGTTGCAAGCGCCGGCTTAAGCATCGGAAGAACCAGTCTTACGAAAATAACCATATCTCCTGCTCCGTCGATTTTTCCCGACTCTGTAATCTCGTGAGGAATCTGCTTAACGAAGTTCTTCATGAGAATGATCAGCCAGGGTGACATCATCAAAGGAAGAAGTACTGCGAAGTAGCTGTCCTTTAAGTGATATGTCTGAGTCATCAGCAGGTAGTAAGGTGCAAGACCTGCTGAGAAAAGGCTTGTAAAGTAAATATAGAAGGAAATCGCGTTTCTGAAAGGGAAATCCTTACGCTGAAGCGCATATCCTGTCATTGAGATGATTGCAAGTCCTACACCTGTTCCAACCAGCGTCATGGTGATTGTAAGTGCGTATGACTTCCAAATGAGTCCGCTCTTTGTAACCATCTCGTATGCTTTAAATGTAAACTCGTGGGGCACAAGCTGAACTCCGTGAAGTCTTATGTAATTCTCTGAAGTAAAGCTTGATGCCAGAATTATAAGGAAAGGAAAAATGCAGGCCAGTGCGTAAAAGGTTGTAAGGAAATAACCTATTCCGCGGACAACCATATCGGTCGCACCAATTTTTACCTTGGCTCCGCTTTCCATTAAATCTAAATCTTTTGTCTTAGCCATTTTTATGCTCCCAATCAAAACAGTGAATATTCAGGATCGATCTTCTTGATAACCCCGTTAACTACCATAACGATTACAAATCCAACTAGTGACTGATAAAGACCAACTGCCGAAGCTGTTGAGAAGTTGAAGTCTGTCATTGTAGCTCTGTAAACGAAGGTCTCGATGATATCTGTCGTATCATAGAGCAGTGAGTTTGTTCCTACTATGTTGTAGAACAGACCGAAGTTACCCTTTACGATTCCGCCAAGTGCGAACAGGAGCAGGATAATGATCGTAGGCTTAAGGCTCGGAAGAATGATGTATCTGATTCTCTGGAACGCGTTAGCTCCGTCAACCTTGGATGCCTCTATGATTTCTGCATCTATTCCGCAAATAGCTGCGAAGTAAACTACTGAGTTATAACCTGTCTGCTGCCAGAGATAAATGATAACCAAAAGTACCGGCCATACATTCGGATCAGCGTAAGGCTGCCATTTTTCCATTCCCAAAACTTCAAGTATTCCGTTTACAAATCCTGTATCGTAGTTCAGAAGGTTGAATACCAGAACTCCTACAAGAACCTGTGAAATGAAGTAAGGAAGGAACATCATTGTCTGAGAAACCTTCTTAAACAGCTTTGCCTGCATCTCGTTAAGAAGAATAGCCATGATGATCGCAAGCACATTACCCAGGATAATGAAAGCCAGGTTATAAAGAATTGTGTTCTTAGTCAGTGACCAGAGCTTTCCGGATGATGTAAGGAATTCGAAATTCGCAAGTCCTATGAATTTACTTCCGAATATTCCCTTACCGTAGTTATATTTAACAAATGCAACCCATATACCCGGCAGAGGCATGTAACTAAACATGAAGAAGAAAACAATTGCCGGTATACACATCAGAATCAAAGTTCTGTACTTTATTATGTTGCCGATAAATCCTCTCTTTTTGTGCGGAACTGCTTTCGCTTCCGCGCTATTTGATTTACTCATCTAAATCCACTTCCCTTTACGTATTGAACGTTGTTATTTTAACCAATTTGCAACCGGTTTCATAATTTTATTTAAACATAGTGCTGTCATATCGTCAATGAATATTTTGAAACCGGATTCAAATTTGTTGAATATGTACAAAAAGAGGTGCTGCGAATTAGCACCTCTTAACTATTGACCTTTTCTGTTCATTTTATATTCTTTTATCGTTAATATTTTGTTCATATACTATGAAATGCGTTTCAAAACTTGTTTCATATTTTCAGTTTCCTGAAAGTTCAGGCTCTGCTTGGCCCGCTGCTCTCACGCTTCACCAGAGTCGGTTCTACGCTCTGCCAGCGGGGAACCTCTTCTCCCTTTGAAACTGCTATGGCCGTGTCAATCAGGCATTTGCCAAAGCTCTCATAGTTATAATCAACGCTTGTAAGCTTGGGGATCATAACCTCTGAAATATACGTATTATCGAAGCTGGCCACAGAGAAGTCCTGAGGAATGCGATACCCGCTGTCTCCTATTGCACGGACAACACCGGCAGCTGTGAAATCGTTGATAGCAATGATCGCCGTCGGGAGCTTGGGAAGCTGCATGATTTTCTTCATTGCATCATAGCCATCCTCTATAGAGTAGCTGCCATCCACGATATAGTCAGGATTCACCTCTATTCCATGCTCTTTTAGAATATTTGTATAGATGACCTTCTTATCATATGATGACCTTACGTCCGGACGTCCGCCAACTATGGCTATTCTGGTATGTCCCAGTGAAAGCAGATGCTCCATAACAAGGCTTGTGGCGCTTCTGGCGTCAATTTCAACGCTGTAGCTGGGAATACTCTCATCAAGACGACCTGTGACTATAAGCGGCACGGTATCTGAAAGCTTCTTTACGATTTCGCCGTAATGTCTGTCTGTTTCAAGATCATCAACTCGTCCGCCGATCTGCACAATAGCATCAACCTTCTGCTGTCTTAGCATCTCAAGTTGCTCTATCTCGTTCTCAGTTATACCAAAGGAGTTGTACAGTGAAACTGTATATCCCGCCTTCTGAGCTGCTGCTTCGCAGGCAACAAAAAGCTGGGCGTAGAAAGGGTTTCGTACGTCAGCAGCGATTATTCCTATTGATTTGGTCGAGGTCTCGGATAATCCCTTTGCGAGTGCATTGGGCTTAAAGTTATACTTTTCGATTATCTGCAGAACCCGGTTTCTCTTCTCTGCGCGGACGTTAGCACTGTTTGTCATAACGCGCGACACAGTGGCCGGTGAAACACCCGCCTCACGAGCAATATCATAAATTGTGATGCTTTTATTCTCTATGGCTCCCATAATTTCACACGCTTTCATGAAATTTGAAACCGGTTGCAACTCCATGATAAAATAAACTCCCTGACAATGTCAAGGAGTTTGTGAATGGGTCTCCTGCCTGCTTTATAAACATATATATTCCTCTCTGCTGACGCTCTCGCTCGGTTAAAAACGTAGCGGTACTAAGGCCGCAAAGAATGCAGCCTAAGTACCAACATTCTTTCACTAAGCTCCGGTTTGTTTGTGCTTTAATTGACATTTGAAGTGCCATTTGGGATTCGTAACGTAATTGTCTGCCGCGATTGAACAAACTGCTTAAATGGGCAGGCAAATATCGGCTAATTTTTCTGCTATAAACAGTCAAACCGCAAATACGGGCAGTCAAACATCCCTAAAAATGCCTGCCCTAAACAGGCAAATTGCAAATTTAAGCAGGCAAACATCCCTAAAAATGCCTGCCTTAAACAGAAAAACCTCAAATACGGGCAGGCAAAAAGTTCCAAAAGTGTCTGCCCCAAAAAGGCAAACCGCAGATACAGGCAGGCCGCCAGGGGAAAGACCTCTACCACTTCTCATTTGCTGAAAAGAAATACCTTTGGAAAAGGGAATACATTTTTATCTGCGTTTAGAACAATCTGTAAACTACTACACCGTGGGCAGGGATTTTTGCTGATATTATGCTCTGCTCGTTAGAATCCCAGTCATTGGTTTTGCCGGTCCAGACGTCCTTTATGTTGGAGGCTGAATGGACGATGGCTGCGCCGGTTGTGAATTGGGAAGTATCACAGCTTACTTCCTTCTCGCTGTCAGTAAGATTGAACATACCGATGAATAGCTCAGTGCCGGCTTCGTCGATGTTGAGCCAGATGGCTTCGTCATCGCTACGTCTTAGCTGGAAGCCTCTGTGCTTGCCGTCCATTACGCGAAGGAGCTCTTTGTTGGTGAGCTGTGCTTTGTTTACATCATCGAGCTTTGTGAGCTCGGCGCCTATCATAAGCGGTGATCCGAAGAGGCACCAGAGGCTCATCATAGTGCGAACCTCGTCAAAGGTAAGGTTGGAGGTTCTCTCCTGTCCAAAGCCGTAGCCAAGCTGTCCGAGAGGAAGCATGTCGCAATCAGGATAGTTGCCCTTGGAGGTTCTGCCGTTCCAGGTCTCGCATCTCCAGAACATCTCCTTAAGAAGTCTCCAGTCATCCCAGAAATCATCTGTGATTCGCCACATATTGGCATTTTCTTCATAGAAAAAGTCTCTGTCCACATGAGCAGGTCCGGGAGAAAGTGAAAGTACGATGTCTCTTCCGCACTTCTCGATTGCTCTGTGGATCATCTTAGTCTCTTCGTAGCCGCTGAATTTTATTCTGCCGCTGTCAGGATACAGGAAGCTGTCGCAGATATCATCGCACTTGATAAAATCAACGCCCCAGTCAGCATACATTTTTATAAGATCGTCATAGTATGCCTGGCCTGCTTCATTTGCTCTTACGCCGTACATGTCAGGATTCCAGCCGCAGATAGACCATGCATCGGCAGCCATATCTGCTGTGAACTGTGTTCCATGAATAGGGCACTTATCGTGGGCTGCCTGTCTGGCAATTCCTCTCATGATGTGAATACCAAACTTAAGTCCAAGGTCGTGCACGTACTCCGCAAGATGAGTAAAGCCGCTTCCGTCAGCTGATGAAGGGAATCTGTTAACAGCAGGCTGAAGCCTTCCAAACTGATCCATCTCATCATTTCCAAAAGGAATATACTGGAAATCCGCACGTCTTGCGCCGGCATCCTTTGAATACCACTCAATATCCACAACCACATACTCATAACCGAATTCCTTCAGATTTTCAGCCATATATTTTGCATTGGCCTTAACCTGCTCCTCTGTTACGGTAGTATCGTAGTAATCATAGCTGTTCCACCCCATAGGCGGTTTCTTTAAAAAGTTCTTCTTTCCCATACCATTCTCCTCATAAAATAATAATGACTTCAATAATGAATCATAACACTTTTGAACCGGAGTTGATACTATCTCGTCCGGTCCAAAAAGTCAGATTTTCAGATTTTTACAAGCTCATAATCTCTTGTTCCAAGTCCTATCTTCTCGCCGTGAGCAAGGGTTTCCTTCCACTTAACATTAGGATTGTTATCAAGGAAATTGTCATCGTGACGATGCCAGTCCATCTTAGCAAGGTTGTCACCAAGCTGACTGTTTCTCACAGGCTCAGCCGCAAGGCACATATCTGCGCAGGCCTGATCGATGGCAACAGGGTCAAAGGATGCGAACATTCCGATATTAGGAAGAATAGGCGCATCATTCTCACCGTGGCAATCGCAGTTAGGCGAAACGTCCATGATAAGACTTATATGGAATGAAGGCTTGCCATTTACAATAGCAGCCGTGTACTCAGCCATTTTACAGCAAAGAGATTCTTTCGCAGAATCATTGTTAGGATGTATAGCGTCAAAAACGCAAGCTCCGATACATCTTCCACAGCCCTTGCACAGGTCCTGATCTATAACAGCCTTGCCTGTCTCATAGGAAATAGCATCAGATCCGCACTCCTTCGCACACTGCTTACAGCTCTTACACATAGAAGGCTCAACCGAAGGTTTTCCGTCGTTATGCTGCAGCATCTTTCCCGCACGACTTCCTCCGCCCATTCCAATATTCTTGATGGCTCCGCCAAAGCCTGTCATCTCGTGTCCCTTAAAATGAGACAGAGAAATAATAATATCAGCATCGTAAAGGGCATGACCGATGATTGCCTCCTGGCAGTACTCGCCGTTTGGCACGGGAACGCTTATCTCATCCGTTCCCTTAAGACCATCTGCAATGATAACGTAGCAGCCTGTGGTAACGCTGTTAAATCCGTTTACCTCTGCATTATAGAGGTGATCCACCGCATTTTTACGGCTTCCTGGATACAGCGTATTGCAATCCGTAAGGAACGGCTTTCCACCCAGCTCCTTGATCAAATCCGCAACGGCCTTAACATAGTTAGGTCTAAGGTATGAAAAATTGCCAAGCTCGCCGAAATGCATCTTGATTGCTACGAACTTACCCTCAAAATCAATTGTATCTATCCCCGCTACCTTAAGCAGCTTTTGAAGCTTAACACCCTGGCTCACACCAATATGTGTTCTAAAGTCAGTAAAATATACCTTTGATTTGCCCATAAGAATTCTCCTTCCATTAGTAAATGCCATAAATATATTTTCGCAATTTCATAGACTTTTTTCAATGAATAATTCTTGTCTTCTTTGCTGACATAAGCTAAACATCACTTATCCCGCGAAATTTAAAAAATATGCTCCGGCCCTCTTGAGAGGTATGTAGTTTTGTGGTATAGTCTATGTAGTATTAAAAACTACATGCAGGCAGATTTGTGTAACAACCGGCCGGAACGGAGGAAATTATGACAGTACAAGAATTACAGAGTTTTTTCAAAGAACATCTCGTTCCTTCAAAGCTCTATACTTTTGGGAAAGGGCATGATGGCAGGATCTGTCTCACCAAGGTCGGCGAGATCTGGGAACTGTATTTCATGGATCACAAGGAAAAAATCGGACTTATGAAATTTACTGACGAAAACAGCGCTTGTCTCAAAATGATGGATGAGCTCCGCAAGATAATGGAAAGCATATACGAAATAACCTGGCTTCCGAAGAAAGCTTAATCAATATAAAAATCAAGGCTGGCGCCGCAACGCCAGCCTTTTTTCATGATGTAAAATACAGTATAGCACAAACAAGTGCCAATACCCAGAAAACTACGCTGAAATAAATAGTCCATCTATTACTGTCGTATTTTTCAGTCTCGATGTAGTTTTCCTTAATAAGCTCTATTCTCTCTTCCTCATGTCCGTCGTAGATAGGCTCCTCGGGCGCTTCCTCTTCTTCGCCTTTGCCCTCTCCTTCGCCTTCATCCGACTCATCGCCTTCAGGCTCATTATCAAGAGAAATATCCTCAAGAGTTGTCTCTTCAGGCTCAGGAACAGGCATTTCCACGTCCTCACCGGACAGCTCAGATACGCCCTGAGGTTCCGGCTCCGACTCCTCTTCCTTGCCGATCATGTCAGGATCCTTAAGCACAGGCTTTTCTACTCTGTTAAATTCGCCCGCAATGAAAAAGCCTAGGCCCACAAGGAAAAGAACCAATGTATAAATCAGATAGATAAGATTATGCTTCATGAACATCCCCCTCTGCAGTCACGAACTAATCACCTCAAATATGGTAAAACTTCCTTCAAAGAGATTCTAATCCAAACCGGATCAGCCCTTCTTAAACTTAACACCATCCGGTGTCATCGTCTTAAGCACAGACTTATAGGTCTTAAACGCCTTCTTATTGATCTTAATTACCGCTGTCTTATTTATCTTTGAAAAGCAACCGGGGCCAAACTCAGCTATCTGCTTTGACTTGATTTTTACCGAAGTCAGATTTTTACATTTATAAAATGCATTTTTTCCGATCCTTGTTACATTCTTACCTATTGTGACGGTTGTAAGTTTTTTATTTCCCTTACATGCGCCATCCGCCACCTCAGTGACCTTCGCCTTGATATCGCCGATAGTTACTGTATTTGGAATATTAAGCACTGTAGCCTTTTTATTTGCAACCTTCTTAAAGCTGACTGTGTTCTCAGTAAGGGCTATAAAGGTACCTTCATCTGTCTTATACTTCTGGCCCGGAGTAAGGGTAAGAATTACATCCTTATACTTGGGATAATAAACGCTCTTGGCAAGGTCGCCTCTCTGCTCTGCCCTGGTCTCCTTATCTGCGGGAATTTCGTAGTAATAACACCATCTGTAGCCGGCATTATAAGCACCATTTTCATCATTACTTACGCTCTTAAGCGGATCAAGAACACTGTTTTTGTAATAGTAATCACCCTCAAGCTCTGATTTTAAGTACTCAAGCTGTCCCTCTAAATCCCTGTAATCATAGCCTTCTCTTCTGCAAAATCTTTTCAGAGCTTCATATCGCAGTCCATGCCACTGACAGATTCCGAAGCTTGTTCCGTTATCGCTCTCAACATTGGGCCTAAAGCTGGATTCCTTCTCGATATTAGCAAGAACGCCTGCGCTTGCTGCATTATTAAAGCTCATTTTTTCCATGAGGTAATAAAAAATCTTTTCCTCATTGTTATTTCCGCGCAAAGATGCAGCCTGTACGCTGCCCTGTGGCACAAACAGACTGCATCCTAAAATAATCGTAATTCCAACAAGTGTTTTTCCCCAAAAACCTTTCATAACTCCTCCGATGCTACATAGGCTTCTCGTAGTAGAACGAGCTCTTTCTGATAAAGCCTATTTCTTTGTAATTTATAATCTGCTCGGTACTACCGATAAACAGAACTCCGCCCGGTGCGAGAGCATCATAGTATTTTCTGAAAATCTCGTCCTTGGCTTCCTCTGTAAAATAGATAAGCACGTTTCTGCAAACGATAAGATGATAATCCTTCGGATAGGGCTCTCTTAAAAGGTCGGCCTGTTTGAAGTTTACTCTCTTCTTGACCTCATCAGATACACGCCACTTTCCGCCGGGCTCCTGAGAAAGATATTTCTTCTTCATCTCTGCAGGAACTGCCTTAACTTCCTTGTCATCATATACGCCTGCGCGAGCTTTTGCAAGCGCAACGGTATCAATATCCCACGCCATGATGTTGATCTGATTGATTGGAATATGGTTAGAGAGCAGCATAACTATAGTATATGGCTCATCGCCTGTTGAGCAGGCAGCGCTCCATATCTTAAGATTTTTACCAAACTTATTAATAAGCTCAGGAACCATCTGCTTATCCATGAGATTCCACTGATCGATATTTCTGTAGAACTCGGATACGTTGATGGTTAGATATGTGATAAATGTCTCTCTCGCAGTCTGGTCCTTCTTGATAAGGTCCATATACTGATCATAGCCCTTACACTCAGTCTTACTGATAAGCGTATCAATCCTGCGCTTCATCTGCTTTTCTTTGTATGCATTAAGATCAATCTTTGTAAGCTTATAAACTTCGCCTTTAAACCACTCATAATCAACAGCCATTTTTAAGACCCCCTGATCAAAAATTTTAGGACAGTTCCCATCAATATAACTACTGATTTTAGTATAGCCCACGTAATACATGAGTGTAAAATTAAATATATATAAACAAAATTATGATTATATAACTAACCACGACTCACTATTAGACTTTTCAAAATATCATACTTAATCACTACTTTTCTCGCCCTTAATATCCTCAAGGGCATTATTTATCTCCTTAACTTTTTTGCTGTAAATAAGAAAATTCACAAACCATATTGTAATGTAAGCCCATATAAACAGCATAACACCAAGCCAGAAAAATGGATTATTAATTAATAGCCATCCCTGAATCGCGGCCAGCACCCAAAAACCTGAGAAGGATATAATAAAATGAGTAAATGTAACTCGCAAAATGCTCCAACGATCCACATCATATACAGCAGATGATCCCATACTGACAGCACCATATATGCCTCCGGCCAATAATTCAAAGAGCGAATGTCCTGATAGTGTAAGACCACCAGGCTCTCCCTGGCTTGACAGATACCATACTGTAAGTCCTATAAGGATACCTATCCAGAATCCGATGGTGCCTAAGATGAGAGCTTTTTTCATTATTCTACTCATGCTTATCACCACCTTTCCTCAGAACGGCCAACCTCTCCTGGATATGCTTCATAAAACGCCTTGCTACCCAGGTCTGTGTACCATTAACAAAAATAACCTTAATAGTCCCCGCTATACTCATATCAAAGCTGGAAACCTTCTTAAGATTTACTATCTCACCCCGGCTGATTCTGACAAACGCATCTGACCTCAGTACATTCTCTAATTCCTTCAGCGGAATCCTTACTTCATAATCATCTGAATCAGTACACACCTTAAGCTTACGGCTCTCTGTATAAACACGGACAATATCCTTCTTATTAAGCAGAATGTCCATGTCCTCTTTGCGCACCGCAATCTTTTTGTCTGAATCATCTGCAGCGCATTGTTTTACGCTCTCAATTATCCTCTCGACTAATTCTGTCCTCTCAGATGCCCTGATCACCACCTGGGGCTTATCATATCCAGAATCAATCTCAAGACGAATGCTAATTTTCTCATCCATTAGCCATCAATTCCTCATGCGAAAAATCCAAGATCACCATCAATTACAACAGACAATATCATTGTAACAAATTGCGAGGATTCTTTGCATGAGGAATGTAGGATTATTCCACCCTCTTCTTATTAACAAGTCCCCCAAAGTATTCATTTAAACTATTTCTTCACCTTTGCTTTTATTGTTACAGTCTTCTTGCCGGCTTTTACAGTAATCTTGCAGCTGCCCTTTTTCTTGGCAGTAATGGTTATCTCGCCGGTTTCCTGATCAATCTTCGCAGTCGCGATCTTTTTATTACTTGATTTGACTGTGATTTTTTCCTTTGTAGATACATAGTCTGGTGAAGCTGTTGCTTTTACAGTTGCAATACTTCCTTTTGAATCAAGATTCACTGATTTCTTCGAAACCTTAAGCTTTGTGGTTGTAACTTTTCCGGTTTGTACTTTGACATTCAGCTTACATGACAGTCCCGATTTAGTGGTTACCGTAATCTTGGTAGAACCCTTCTTTATGCCTTTTATAGAAAGAGTCGTTCCGCTATAAGATACTGTCGCTATCTTGCTATTTGCAGATTCCACTGATTTTATTTCATCATTTGTAAGAGTTGCTTTAACAGTCTTAAGAGTCTTGCCCTTCTGAATGACTACTGACGATGTATTAAGCTTAAATGAAGGAATTGTTGCAGGCTTGGTTGTTTCATTATTGGTGGTATCGGAGTTATGGCTATTGTCGGTATCATTATTGTTGTTATTATTGTTACCATTGTTGTTATTTCCTACAGGCTCTATTACTACTGTTTTCGGATATGAGCCATCCGATGCTAATATTACCTTGCTATTGGAATCACCCTTACCAACATATCCTTCCGCCGGAGTCGTTATAGAAAGAGCCGGATTTATATTGATATTGCCAAAGGTTCTTAATGGATAATAAACATCAGAATTTTCACGGTAAATTGTCGCCGTTACTTTGGTGACATTTGCGCCTATATTTATATCTTTACTTCCATCAGAAAAATATCCCGTTTCTATTCCCCAACTACCTTTAGCAAAAAGCGTTCCATCTACGATGTTTACAGTGCCCGCTGAGAAGATGCCTCTGGAAGACCCACCAGTTGCCTCAGTGGTTATCTTACCTTTAAGATTAAGAGTTTCTGATTGATAATTTGTACAGATACCGCACGCGCCCGCACTGATATTTATTCCAGTGCCTGTACCATACACCGTTAAAGAAGCGTTGATATGATTACTTCCTATACCAATTGCGGAATTTGTTATGCTACCATACCCACTCACAGTAAGGCAGTCTAATTCAGAATATATACCGTATGTATTGCCGTCATTTTTTGAATATGAGCCTGTAATATTAGAACCTTCGAGCGTAAGGGTATTAGTATAATGGTTAAACGAAGCTGTACCATCTCCAAGAATGTCATCTTCATTGGCTGAAGTTACACGTGTATTCCCAACCCATAGATTATAGTTTTCTACTTCAACAGCACGTACATAAGTTGTGTTAACTGACATCATTGACAGAGTGACAACTGTACATATGATTTTCGAAATATAGCCTTTAGTATTTTTCTTCATTAGCTGTACCTGTTATCCTTTCCATACAAAGAATATTTTTGTATTAAATACTACATTTTCAGTATCATTAACCCTTTCAGAATTCATCAGATTACAAAAATAATATCCCAAATTCAACGCAAAAACTTTAATCTTTGTCTAAGCGGTCGTTTTTGATGTCTAAGCGGTAACTATGTAAACGTGCCCCATAATGCGCACAAAAAAGGACTGTAAAAAATGATAAATCATCTTTTACAGTCCCACTAATTACAAAATATTTAATTCAATTATTCAGCATCCTGCTCAGCGATAACCTTGTCGATATCAACACTTGCTACCTCTGCGTCATCAGCAGCCTCGTCTTCCTTCTCGGGAGCTGTAAGAGCCTTAATGCTAAGGCTGATCTTACGATCTGCTTCGTTGAAGTCTACGATTCTTGCTGTAACTTCCTGACCGATGCTAAGTACATCTGAAGGCTTCTCGATGTGCTCTCTTGCAATCTGAGATACATGAAGAAGAGCATCAATACCGGGCTCAAGCTCTACGAATGCACCAAAGTCTGTCATTCTGGCAACCTTACCTGTTACTTCGTTACCAACAGCATACTTTGTCTCTGCATCCTTCCAAGGGTTCTCATCATCGAACTTTCTTGAAAGAGCGATCTTGCTGCCATCGATTCCCTTAATCTGAACCTTAACAGTATCGCCAACCTTGAAGGTCTTCTTAGGATTCTCAACACGGCCCCATGACATCTCAGAGATGTGAAGGAGTCCGTCTGCTCCGCCAAGATCAATGAATGCTCCGAAATCTGTAACGTTCTTAACAACACCATCAACGATGTCGCCAACACCGATTGTCTCAAAGAGCTTCTTAGCCTGCTCAGCCTTCTCGGCTGTGATAAGCATCTTTCTGTTACCGATGTATCTTCTACGCTTCGGATTGTACTCTGTTACTACAAACTGAATCTCCTGTCCTTCGTACTTGGAAAGATCCTTCTCGTATGTGTCTGAAACAAGACTTGCAGGGATGAAGATACGAACCTCATCAACTACAACTGTAAGTCCGCCGTCAAGTACCTGAACAACCTTAGCTGTAAGTACTTCCTGATTGTTGAATGCTTCCTCGATACGCTTGTTTCCTCTGTCAAGGGCAAGACGCTTATATGAAAGGATAACCTGACCGTCTGCATCGTTGGTTTTAAGAACCTTGACATCCATTTTGTCGCCTTCTTTAACCACCTGAGTCAGATCGATGCTGTTATCATTACTGTACTCATTCTTTGTGAGAATGCCATCTGATTTGTAGCCAATGTTAAGAATAATCTCATCAGGCTTAACAGAAATGACAGTGCCTTCAACGACCTCCCCCGTATGAATTGTTTTGAACGACTCATTGAGCATCTGTTCAAATGATTGTTCTGACATGTTTCTGAACCTCCTCGATAATGTTCTTTGGGGTGGACGCCCCGGCGGTAATTCCCACTACTTTGATGTCTTTAGGAATATCCATTTTCAAATCATCAATAGTCTGGATGAAATATGTATTTGCACATTTCCTGCTGCATATCTCATACAGCTTACGTGAATTTGAACTGTGCGCTCCGCCAATCACTATCATAGCGTCAACCTGACCGGCAATTTTCTCTGCCTCTGTCTGACGTTCTTCAGTTGCACTACAAATAGTGTTCACAACATTAACATTGTAGCGCGAATTAGAAAATTTATCAACGGTTTCTTGAAATTTATTTGTATTAAATGTAGTTTGGGACACGATACAAATCTCCGTTCCCTCTTCGAGCGTTAAGCTGTCAACGTCTTCTGGCGTTTCCACAACGAAAACAGGCCCCGATGCATAGCTCACAATACCGTCAACTTCAGGGTGTTTTGCACTTCCAACAACCACAATTGTTTTTCCTGCAGCACTCTCCTTTTCAACGATATTATGGATACGCTTTACAAAAGGACAGGTGGCATCGATGGACTCAAGTCCCTGCTTCTCGATGATATCGTAAATCTCTTTTCTGATACCGTGGGATCTGATTATCAAAATTCCGTCACTTATGTTCTTTAATTCATCTAAGGACTCGATAACCTTTACACCCTTTTTCTCAAGATCCGAAACTACCGTCTCATTATGGATTATGGGACCATAGGTATAAATCTGCTTATCGCTGTTCTTTTCAATCTGCTCATATACTACGTCAACGGCTCTTGTAACTCCAAAGCAAAAGCCGGCATGCTCGGCAAGTATGACTTCCATCTTAATTCCTCGCTTATTATCTGTTCTCATAGAGACTGATGATCTTATCTGCTACTTCCTCAATAGTCATGTATGAAGAATCAACCTCAACGGCATCGTCAGCCTTTTTAAGAGGTGAATTTTCTCTTGTCATATCTCTGTGATCACGCTCTTTAATCTCTGCCTCGATTGTATCAAGATCACAATCTACGCCCTTCTCAATCATCTCCTTATAGCGTCTCTCTGCACGGACTCTGCTGCTGGCAGTAAGATAAACCTTAAGATCCGCATCAGGAAGTACCACTGTACCGATATCTCTGCCATCCATGACAACATCTGTGGTCTTAGCCTGCTTCTGCTGAAGCTCTACAAGCTTAACTCTTACCTTGGCATTAGCGCTGGTCTTTGACGCCATAGTGCTGACCTCCTCTGTCCTAAGGAAGCTGTTTACGTTTTCGCCGTTAAGATAAACAACCTGCTCGCCGTTCTCATGACCGATTGAAATATCAGCAGTATCGATGTTTTTCTCAATCTCTGCCGCATCATCGCCGGAAACACCGTTTCTTGTCATATGAACTGCCATTGCGCGGTACATGGCACCTGTGTCTATATAAATAAAACCAAGCTTCTTTGATACAATCTTTGCGATTGTGCTTTTACCTGCGCCTGCAGGTCCATCTATTGCAATACTTTTTCCCATTTTCAGGTTTTCTCCTTAAATCATAAAAATCTGTTCTAAAAATGCTGCCCAACATGCTTAAGCATCTTACAGCATTACTCGGCAGCTGCGCTCTCTCCTGCAAGATGTCCCGTGGACCAGGCAATCTGCAGATTAAATCCGCCTGTCTGAGCATCCACATCTATTATTTCACCTGCAAAATAGAGACCCTTTATCTTCTTTGATTCCATCGTCGACGGATTGATATCGCCTGTAGCTATGCCGCCTCTTGTGATAATTGCTTCGTTAAAATTTCTTGTTCCGGTCACAGTAAGCCTTAAATCCTTAATGAGGTTTACAAAATCCGCGCGCTCCTTTTTTGTTACAGAGTTAAGCGGCTTTTCCGGGTCTATTCCCGATAGACTGATCATCACAGGAATAAGCTTTGAAGGAAAAAGGCTATTTAAGCTGTTCTTGAACTGCCTGTTTCTTGAAACCTCAAACTCTCTCTGAAGCCTCTTATCAAGCTGTTCATGGGTCAGCGCAGGCTTAAGATCAAGATGGATCACATATTCAAGAGGATTGCCCTTTTTATCCTTCTCCTCGTAATAGCAGCTGGAGGTTAAGATCAGCGGACCGCTTACGCCAAAATGCGTAAACAGCATCTCTCCAAAGCCGTCATATACTATCTTCTTTTTCTTCTTTCCGCCGGATGAACCCTCTCCACCTGTTACATCCTTTGATGCCGGAGGGAGCTGTTCAAGCTTAACAGCCACATTCTTAAGGGACAGTCCCTGAAGCTCTCTGCACCAGTCCTCTTTTATCTCAAAGGGCACCAGAGAAGGCTTAAGCTCTGTAACCTTATGGCCCAGTTCTTTGGCAATCTTATGTCCCGTGCCTGTTGAACCCGTTGACGGATATGAAAGACCGCCTGTGCACACTATTACAGCATCTGCCTCAGTTATCCCGGAATCCGACGAAACAACAGCCTTGACGTTATTCTCAGAATCTGTCTGAATCCATGTAACCTCATCCTGATATCTTATCTCCACCTTGTTTTTCTTAAGAACCTTAACAAGGGTGCTGATAATATCCGATGAATGGTCTGACACAGGAAAAACCCTGTCTCCGCGCTCTGTTTTCAGCTTGCAGCCGTTACTTTGCAACAGGTCCATAACCATCGTATTATCATAGCCATAGAGCGCACTGTATAAAAACTTTGAGCCGTGGGGAATCTTATCAAAATACTCACTGATATCACAGGCATTTGTCACATTACATCTGCCCTTTCCGGTGATGTATATCTTTTTCCCGGGCTTTTCATTTTTTTCAAAAATAATAACGGATGCGCCAGCCTTCGCAGCAGCTATCGCCGCCATCATCCCTGCAGCCCCGCATCCGATAACAACAACATTCTTCATTCGAAAAAATAACTCCGTATAAGTTACGCCTTACTGAAAGCTTCGTAAGCAGACTTAAGCATTGCTACTGAATCAGCCTCTTCAAGGTCATAATCTCCTGTAACAGCCATGCAGCCTGCGCCGTGAATGAATATCCACATCTTCATGAAAAGATGCTCAGCGTTCTGTACGCCCTGCTCTCTTGCGCGTGATACCTCTTTAACGATGTTCTCCTCAGAACCGTTTACGATATCATACATACTTTTAGCATCTTTTACGTCATTTGAAACAAAAAGAAGCTTAAAGAGATTAGAGTGCTGCTGAGCAAAACAAATATAGCTTATTCCAAGATCTACAAAGGGAGTATCATGCTTTTTCTCTCTACCTCTGCAAAAATCTTCAAAATACTTGATTGCTTTATCTAAAACATCCTTCTTAAGCTCATCCATATTGTCATAAATACGGAAAATAGGCTGTGTTGAGCATCCTGCTGCGCCCGCCAGCTTTCTGGATGTGATCTGATCAAAACCTTCCTTAACGGTAATCTTAAAAGCGGCATTTACGATTTCTTCCTGTGTAATAGTTGCCTTGCGTGACATACTTAAAATTTCCTCCTTAGAATATCATACGTTATAATATTAGTGTTTAGAATTATTTCTGTCAATGACTTTAAGTACGCATATAACAAAAATAGTTTTTCCATGAAGCCAAAAAGTATCCGGTCCCATTAGCAATAATAAAGGACCGGATCTCTTATTTTTTATATGCAAAATACCATGTGCAATCACAGGAAAACTACTTAAATCACTTCATCAAATGCTAAGCTGAAGCTCTTTCTCAGCCTCCTCCTGTCCGCCGCCATTGCCGGCAGCGTTGTAGATTGCCATTCTCTGCTCTCCCGTAAGTGTACCTGAAGCTTCATCCGAAAAAGCCTGCTCCACAGATTCAGAATCTCTCTGTAGCTGCTTCTGATTAGCCAGATTCCTTACAATTCCTTCTCTGAAAACCTGCTCGCTTTCTGAAAGCTCCTGGTTTTCTTCAGTACGCGACGTCATCTCCGTATCATATGCATATCTGGATATCGCACCGCTGAGATACATCTGCCTTAATTGCTGGTCCGAATATCCCTTAAAGGAAGTGATCTGAGGCTCGTATTTCGTGCCCTCCACATCAACATCAATAGAAGCTGCCAATGTCTCCAGCCTCGATGTATCAGGCATAACAGGCTCTCTTGGAACCTCTGCGGCTTCTTCACTTACAGGCTCTGCGTCGCCAATATTATTATTGACCTCCATTATCTCCTGCTGCAGCTCGCGCTTCAATGCCTCGATGTAGCGATTAGGCTCATTCTGATGGACCTTGGACATTTCAACAGTAGCATCACCGGTAAGATTATCTGCAACCTCCTCACCGGCAATCTGTACATACAAATTATTAACTGTTCTCTCGGCCCTTGCTTTTGCCTGAACCTGCACAATATTCTCTTTATTTTGTTCAATCAGCTTATGCCTTGCTTTCTCAGTTGCATGAGCTGTATCGCCATCTCTTGAAACCGAAATGACGTCTTTACCCGGTTTTGAAGCTCCTTTTCGTCCCTTGCCGGAATCCGAAGCTTTGCCATTTACATTCCCAGGTCTTTTCGCCGTGACAGACAACGATTGTCTTGCGGCATTTATCGCACCGCTCTGAGCGGCTTTAATAGTGATATCTGCCATATAGGCCTCCTTGTCTCCCCATCACATAAATTCCTACTCTGATTATATCATAATTATTATTATCTGACAATTCATTCTTTTGTCTGATATTTTATTGCAATTAAAACGCAATAATGTGAAACAGAAATACAAAGCTGCCCTAGCAAGCATCTGTCCATAACATAAAATAGGATTTCGCTTGCGAAATCCTCGCGCGCGAGCGGTATTGCGAAGCAATAAACTTCAATTCCGCGAGCTGCGCATCCACACGGAGTGTTTTTTATCTTATAGGAAATCCGTAGGAATTTCCTATAAGATAAAAAATCCCCGCCACTTAAGAAGTGACGGGGAGTAAATATCAATCCTATATTACTGGAAGTTTGTAACAAGTACTACTACTCTCAGAGCAAACAGTACGAATACAAACCACATAACAGGAGATACATCCTTTGCCTTGCCGATAAGAACCTTAACGATTACCCATGCAAGAACTGCGAACATGATACCTGTTGCAATTGAGTATGAAAGAGGCATCATTACGAGTGCCATGTAAGCACCAAGTGTATCAGCCACATCACCGTCAAATGTAATGTTCTTAGCACTTGAAACCATAAGCATACCTACATAGATAAGAGCCGGAGCTGTAGCGAATCCGGGGATTGCAAGGAAGATAGGGCTAAGTACAAGTGATACAAGGAACATGATACCTGTTACAAGAGCTGTAAGACCTGTACGTCCGCCTGCAGCAACACCTGCACTTGACTCTACAAAGCTTGTTACAGTTGATGTACCAAGGCATGAACCACATACTGTACCGATAGCATCTGACATGAATACGCTGCCGACTCTGGGAAGATTGCCATCCTCATCAAGAAGGCCTGCCTTATCAGCAACACCTACTACTGTTCCAACTGTATCGAACAGATCTACATAAAGGAAGCTGAATACGATAGCGATGAACTGAACAAGGTGTGATGCAGCCCAGCCAAAGTCAAACTTAAATGCAGTCTCAGAAACAGCACCAAGCTGAAGACCTGCTGAGAAATCAGGGAATACGTTACCTGCTGTGTACCAGCCTGTAGCCTGAGCGATCATACCAAGAATCCATGTAGCGATGATTCCGATAAGAACTGAACCTGTTACATGATAGTGCTCAAGAACAATGATAATGATAAGACCAACAAGAGCAAGAACAACCTCAGCGTTTGAGAAGCTGCCAAGTGCTACAGTAGTAGACTCATCAGCAACGATGATGCTTGCGCCCTTAAGGCCGATGAATGCAATGAAAAGTCCGATACCTGCAGAGATACCATACTTAAGGTTCTGAGGTATGCTGTTGATGATCTGTTCACGGAACTTGAAAACAGAAAGGATGATGAAGATGATACCTTCAACAAATACTGCAGTAAGAGCAATCTTGAATGCACCGGGTTCTCCGCCAAGCTCGCCAAGACAAACTGTAAATGCAAAGTAAGCATTAAGTCCAAGTCCTGCTGAAAGAGCGATCGGATAATTTGCAAGGAATGCCATACAGAAGGTTGCGATTGCAGAAGCGATTGCAGTTGCAACAAATACACCGTTTGCATTCATTACAGCACCAAGAATACTGGGGTTAACGGCCAGAATGTAGGCCATTGAAAGGAACGTGGTGAGGCCGGCTATAATCTCGGTTTTGACCGTAGTATTATGCTCCTCGAGTTTAAAAACTTTTTCCAACATGTTTAGTCTCCTCCATAAAAACAATGTCTCCAAAACAATAAAAATATAGCATAATTTAAGCTCACAGAAAAGAGGTTTATCACAATATCAAAAAGGAAATTCTGCTCCGATTAAATATTTTAGTACAATAAAAAACTGCCCCCGATTTTATCTCGGAGGCAGCCATATATCAATCTATTTTTTATTATTTGAAGAACTTCATATCTTCGTTTAGCTTCTCGGCAATGCTCTTTAAGCCGTCAGCTGAAGAAGCAAGGGTTGTAACTGTTGCGGAAAGCTCCTGCATGGAAGCTCCTGTCTCCTCTGAGGATGCAGCATTCTCTTCGGAAATTGCTGACAGAGCACTCATTGTATCTACAACCGCATTCTTGGAGGAATCGCAGGTATCAGCGCCTTGGGAAATAAGGTCTACGCCGCCGACTGTGCTGCCGATATCCTCAAGCATTCCGTTAACAGCTTCAAGGGTCTCGCCAAGAGCGATCTGCTGATCCATATTGCCCTGCTTAACATCAGCTGCTGCGGAAACAGCGGCATTACTCTGTTCAAGAAGGACATCCATCTCACGTCTGATATCATCAGCCATCTGCTTGGAGTCGTCAGCCAGCTTACCGATTTCCTCAGCAACAACCGCAAAGCCTTTTCCTGCCTCTCCTGCTCTTGCAGCCTCGATAGAAGCGTTAAGTGAAAGGAGGTTGGTCTGAGTTGCGATAGATGCAATTCCTTCTACCTTATCGTTGATATTTGATACTGCTTCCTGAGTTGCGGAAATAGTATTTGAAATATCATCGATCTTGTTTGTCATATCAGATGAAGAATCCTGCAGAGAAGCAAGGGATCTGCTTGAAACCTCAGATGCTTCCTTCATCTTCTGAGCAAGGGTTGAAAGGTTTCCTGTAGAATTCTGCACATCGGATACAGCATCACCGATTCTTCCAACATTCTCAGAAGCACTCTGAATCTCATCAGCCTGCTGGGTTGCACCGGATGCAATCTCCTGAACCGCATTTGAAACATCCTCTGCAGTCTGGGAAATCTGATTAGCCATATCAGCCAGCTCTTCAGATGATGATCCGACATTTGCAGCAGATTCCTTGATATTGGAAACAATATCATCAAGGGTTTTGATAACCGAGTTCGTATCTCTCGAAATCTCACCAAATTCATCTTTTCTTGCGCCGAATTTTTCCACTTTTACAAAACGTCCGTCTGACAGAGCCTTAAGTGACTCTCCAACAGCATGAATAGGTGCAGCAAAGCTGTTTGCCATAACAAAGGAAACAGCTATAGCAGCAGCAAGAAGAACAAGGCCAACAACAACTACTATCATAGCTGAACGTCTTGCAGCGGATAAAACTTTTGTTGAATTTGTTGCAGAGCAGATACGATACTGTGATTTTGGCTCCATTACATAAGCAACGTATGCATCATAACCTTTTCCGGTATCAACGAAATAGAAACCGCTATCTTTACCGGAGGTCATGAATTCTGACTGAGCTCTGCTCTCCTCTTCATGAGCACCTTCACCAATCTCATACTGAGAGTGGGCAGCTACCATGCCTTCTCTGTCAACTAGAAATGCGTCTTCTGCTTCTGCAGCAAGCATTTCATGGAAATTATTCAAATCGAAGTTTCTTTGAACAATACCAATTATCGAATCGCCATTCTTTATCGGTACTGCAAAGGTTATAATACGTTTTCCTGTAGTCTTACTGATCTGAATATTAGAAACATATGTTGATCCTGTAATTGCTTTCTGAAAATATTCTCTGTCAGCTACATTGATCAGATCACCTTTTGCTCTGGCAAGCTGCTGGCCGTCTGCACCTGTGATTACCGTGGTATCTCCATCATCAAGAATTGCATCACATTCAGTCAGTGTAGCAATTACAGCATCTTCAGGTATACCTGCCTCTCCTATTACATAATTAATAATTGTAGGGTTACCTGCAATACTCTTAATCATGTTCATATTTGCATCCAAAATATTCACAAATTTACTGGATAAATACCTTGCCTGCCACTCCAAGCTGGCCTGGGCATCTTCCATGGCCTTATCAGTTGATGTCTTATAGCTTACTATTACTGCTACTATCAATGGAATAGCAGCTGCCAGAATCATTACCGTTATCAGCTTGGTCTTAATGCTGTCTTTAAAACTGATATTACTCTTTACCTTTTCAGATGCATCATTCTTAGCCATTCTCTTTTGCCTCCATAATAAAAAAAGATTTAAATGCAATAAATCATATTAATAATATACGACTTATCGCATCTAAATCTATTAAATAACCATAAAAAAAATGCTAAAACATTATATAATTTAAGCTTTGTTCGACTAAATTATTTGCAATTTACTATCTTTCCAAATTCAGGCTTCAGGGATGCTCCGCCCACAAGACCGCCATCAATATCAGGCTGCGCAAAAAGCTGTGACGCATTGCCTGCGTTAACGGATCCGCCGTACTGAATTCGAACACTCTGTGCTGTAGCATCATCATAAATGTCAGCTATACAGTCACGAATAGCCTTGCAAACCTCCTGTGCCTGTCCTGATGTGGCAGTTTTACCTGTGCCAATTGCCCAGATAGGCTCATAGGCAATGACCATATTAGCCACATCTGATGACGGAACTCCTGCAAGATCAGATTTTATCTGAAGCTTTATCAAGTCTAAAGTGATGCCCATTTCTCTCTGCTGCAGAGTCTCACCGCAGCAAAGGATAGGAGTAATGCCATGTTCAAAGGCCTTCTTAACCTTTTTGTTGATTTCCTCGTCTGTTTCGTGGAAGTACTCGCGTCTCTCAGAGTGTCCGAGGATAACATATTTAACGCCTGCTTCCTCAAGCATCTGAGGTGAAATCTCACCGGTAAAAGCACCGCTCTCCTCGTAGTACATATTTTCAGCACCGATCTCAATGTTTGTTCCACGGGTTGCTGTTAATGCAGGAACTATATCAATTGCAGGTACGCAGAAAACAACATCAACATCATTTGACTCTACAAGGGGTCTAAGTGTTGCAATAAGCTCCACCGCCTTTGCAGGTGTCATGTTCATTTTCCAGTTTCCTGCTACTATTTTTCTTCTTTCCATTTTATACTCCTCCAACAAACCATGCTTTTACAGCGCTGCCAGAACATCGGCCAGTACTTCTTCCATGGTATTATTTTTCTCATCTATGATAATGTCAGCATATTTTTCGTACAGCTTACAGCGCTCGTCATACAAGGACTCTATGGTCTGTCCTTCCTTCATTACAACGCCCCTCTGCTTCACATCTCTCAGGCGCTTTGTAAGGACCTCAAAATCTATCTTAAGATATACCACTTTTCCGATTTTCTTATAATGCAGCATGGCCTCTTCGCCGTAAACCACACTGCCGCCTGTTGAAATGACAGTCTTTTCAGCCTCAATGCCGGCATTTACTCTATTTTCAATATCTATAAAGCCATCGACGCCTTCCGCTTCAATGATCTCGGAAAGCCTGCGGCCCTCTTTTTCCTGAATCACAATATCCGAATCTATAAAATTATAGCCAAGAACCTTTGCCAGAATGACGCCCACTGTGCTTTTACCTGATGTAGGCATTCCAATTAAGATAATGTTATCTTTTTTCATAATACTCTCCTGATTACTGCCAAAAACGGATTCAATTTGAAATTGGCTCCAAATTGAATCCGTTTCATAAATCTTAATCAGCTTATTTTATTAAGCGTTAACGATCTTGCCAAAGTCGGGCTTAAGTGAAGCGCCGCCGATAAGCCCACCATCGATGTTGGGCTTTGAAAGAAGCTCAGCAGCATTGCCGGCATTCATTGATCCGCCATACTGGATACGAACTTCATCAGCTGTAGCCTGATCATAAAGCTTAGCAATAAGGCTGCGGATAAGTCCGCAAACCTCTTCAGCCTGATCAGCTGTAGCTGTCTCACCTGTACCGATAGCCCAGATAGGCTCGTAAGCGATAACAAGCTTCTTAACCTGGTCAGCTGTTACGCCATCGAGATCCCATGTGATCTGTCTCTCGATCCACTCCTTGTAGGTGTCAGCCTTACGAAGTGCAAGGGACTCACCGCAGCAAAGGATAGGTGTAAGACCTGAAGCAAATGCCTTCTTAACCTTCTGGTTGATAAGAATATCATTCTCACCAAAGATATCTCTTCTCTCTGAGTGACCGATGATAACGTACTCAACACCTGCATCCTTCAGCATGGGAGCTGAAATCTCGCCTGTGAAAGCACCACTGTCAACGATGTAGAAGTTCTCTGCTCCTACATGTACGTTTGTACCCTTAACAGCCTCAACAACGGGTACGATATCGATAGCCGGAACGCAGTAAACTACGTCAACGTCATCGTTCTTTACAAGATCTTTAAGCTCTGCACAAAGAGCTACAGCCTCACTGGGAGTCTTGTTCATCTTCCAGTTGCCGGCAATTATTCTTCTACGTGCCATTTTGTTTTCCTCTCTCAACAACGCCTTTCAAGTAATTATATCATTTCAGCGGACGCTTCCGCTCTGTTTCAGACGCAAGGGTACTAAATCTGTAAAATACACAGATTAAGTACCCGCGTCTTCAAAAGCCACTTCAATGATATAAATACTTTCAAGACTCATTTAGACTTCAAATACAAATTTATTATTCACAAGGAAGTTCGACTCTCGCTCACGCTCGATCGAACTAAGTAGTACACCAGGCTCGAAAATACCTCGCCAGGTGATTACTTATTGTCCGCTGCAACTACGCCGGGAAGCTCCTTACCTTCAAGGAACTCGAGGGAAGCGCCGCCACCTGTTGAAATGTGGCTCATCTTATCAGCGAAACCAAGCTGGTTAACTGCAGCTGCACTGTCACCACCACCGATGATGGTTGTAGCATCTGTATCAGCAAGAGCCTTAGCAACAGCCTTTGTACCTTCAGCAAGTACAGGGTTCTCGAATACACCCATAGGTCCGTTCCAAACAACAGTCTTAGCATTCTTTACAGCATCTGCGAAAAGCTCTCTTGTCTTAACGCCGATATCAAGACCTTCCTTGTCAGCAGGGATTGAGCTTGACTCAACGATAGCTGTCTCGATGTCAGGATTGTCGATAGGATCAGGGAATCCGCCGGATACAACTGTATCAACAGGAAGAAGAAGCTGCTTGCCGTTCTTCTCAGCCTTCTCCATCATTTCCTTACAGTAATCGATCTTTTCATTATCAACAAGTGAAAGACCTACTTCATAGCCCTTAGCCTTAAGGAATGTGTAAGCCATACCACCACCGATGATAAGTGTATCGCACTTCTCAAGGAGGTTATTGATAACGTTAAGCTTATCAGCAACCTTAGCACCACCAAGGATTGCTACGAAAGGACGTACAGGGTTCTCAACAGCGTTGCCGAGGAAGTCGATTTCCTTCTGCATAAGGTAACCAACTGCACAGTTGCCGCCCTTCTCACGAACATACTTTGTAACAACAGCTACAGAAGCATGTGCTCTGTGAGCAGAACCGAATGCATCACATACATAATCATCACAAAGATCTGCAAGCTCTTTTGCGAAAGCTTCGCCTGCATCTGAAGGCTTTGTCTCTTCCTTGCCACGGAAACGTGTATTCTGAAGAAGAACAACATCACCCTCACCCATAGCCTCAACAGCAGCAGTTGCATCAGCACCTGTTACGTTGTAATCAGCAACGAACTTAACGTCCTTGCCAAGCTTAGCAGAAAGGCTCTTTGCTACAGGAGCAAGAGACTCGCCCTCGTTGGGGCCATTCTTAACCTTACCAAGGTGTGAGCAAAGGATAACCTTGCCGCCATCCTCGATAAGCTTCTTGATTGTAGGAAGTGCAGCGTTGATACGTGTCTCGTCTGTGATCTCGCCGTTCTTAAGAGGTACGTTGAAGTCACAACGAACAAGTACTCTTCTGCCCTTTGCGCTGAAATCATCAACAGATTTCTTATTAAGTGCCATTATTATATTCCTCCTTGTTAAAAATAGGGTCCGGTCCTTACGGACCGGACCCCAATAGAATCAAAAATTACTTAACGAACTTCTCGAAGTACTTGATTGTACGAACCATCTGAGATGTGTATGAGTTCTCGTTGTCATACCATGAAACAACCTGAACTTCATAGAGATCGTCACCAATCTTTGTAACCATTGTCTGTGTAGCATCGAAGAGTGAACCATATGTCATTCCAACGATATCAGAAGATACGATCTCATCCTCGTTGTAACCGAATGTCTCAGGATCTGAAGCCTTCTTCATAGCCTCGTTGATGCTGTCCTTAGTAACTTCTGTGCTGCTCTTAACTACAGCGAAAAGAAGTGTTGTTGAACCTGTCGGAACCGGTACTCTCTGAGCAGCGCCGATGAGCTTGCCGTTGAGTTCAGGAATAACAAGGCCGATAGCCTTTGCAGCACCTGTGCTGTTAGGAACGATGTTAACAGCGCCTGCACGAGCTCTTCTAAGGTCACCCTTTCTCTGAGGTCCGTCAAGGATCATCTGATCACCTGTGTAAGCATGGATTGTTGCCATGATACCAGACTGGATAGGTGCATAGTCGTTAAGAGCCTTTGCCATAGGTGCAAGGCAGTTTGTTGTACAAGAAGCTGCAGAGATGATGTTGTCATCAGCTGTAAGTGTCTCGTGGTTAACGTTATATACGATAGTAGGAAGATCATTTCCTGCAGGAGCAGAAATAACAACCTTCTTAGCACCAGCGTTGATGTGTGCCTGAGCCTTATCCTTAGATGTGTAGAAACCTGTACACTCAAGAACAACGTCTACACCAATCTTGCCCCAAGGAAGGTTATTAGCATCAGCCTCCTTGTAGATCTCGATCTCTTTACCATTTACTGTGATTGAGTGATCGCTGAATGATACCTTGTCAGCGTACTTATACTTACCCTGAGAAGAATCATACTTGAGAAGGTGTGCAAGCATCTTAGGATCTGTAAGATCGTTGATTGCTACGATCTCTGTTCCCTCGTGCTCAAACATCTGTCTGAATGCAAGACGACCGATACGGCCAAAACCATTAATTGCTACCTTTACTGCCATTTTAAGTCCTCCTAAAATGATATTAAAATTATTTGCTGTTACTAATTCTTTACATGTGATTGTCAAAAATTTGACAGCAAATATATTTTATCTGACTTTATCAGATTTTTCAAGTAATCTTTAGGCAAAAACGCAAATAAATCATCTAGTGTTCATTATTTTAAAAATTGTCACATCCATGTCGTGTTAAAAGTACACGGTTACCGGATCAGACAACGATAACTTGCCTGCCATATCTCCTGCTGCTTTCAATTGTGGTTTCAGTACCACTGTGTCTTCCGGCGTCAACCACATACAAAGTGTCAGATAATGCTGCTATCAGACGATTACGCCTTGGAAAATTATATTCTCTGGGCATGGTACCGGGCGGATATTCCGATAATACACATCCACATCTGGCTATTTCCTCATACAATCTGTCATGCTCCTTGGGATAGCATATGTCTACACCATTTCCAAGCACTGCTATGGTGTAACCACCGGACTTTATGGCTGCTGTGTGTGCATATGAATCTATCCCCTTGGCCATTCCGCTGATTACTGCACTACCATGGCTGACAGCACTTGTCGCAAGCTCAATTGCCTTTCCCTTGCCCTCCTTAGTACATCTCCTGGCACCTACAATTCCAGCGGAGCTTTCATATTCGTTTATCATAAGGGATCCCTTCATATACAGAACAACCGGTATGTCACTTATATTTTTAAATCTGACAGGAAATGCGACATCCTCCCTTGTCACTACATCTATCCCAAGTGTCCTCGAAACTTCAAGAATTTCCTCTGCTCTGTTTCTTATATCCATATCCTGCCTTTGCTCTATAAAAGAACTGATTTTCTTCTTTCCTATGAGCTTTGCAGTATATAAGGAAACCAGATCATCATAACAGGCTTCAAAGCAGTTATTTATACAGCTGCAGCTATCGAGAAGAGCGTTCTGAGTCACAGGGCCAACCCCCTTCATCAATGTCAGCATTAAATATCTTATTTTTTCTTCATCAGTAATCATGCTTCTTATGCTATCGCATACATCTGGCTGCTTGATACATCAAGATCGCGACAGCCAAGTACTCTTGTGATGTCTTCCCTTCTTATATTCTCAGCTCCGTCAAGGTCAGCCGATGTCCTCGCCATCCTAAGCAGCTTATGGATTACTCTTGCGCTGTAACCATATTTTTCACTGGCGTTTTTCAACAGCTTCGTACATTCCTCATCAAGCTTACAGTATTTCTGTATCATGGTAGTCGTCATCTGCGCATTACAGCATACCTGACTATCATTTTTAAACCGCTCCTGCTGAATCTTCCTTGCCTTCTCTACCATCTCCCTTAGCTGTTTTGAGCTGTAGCTGCTCTCCTTATCACCAAGTTCAAAGAAATCCACATGAGCAACGCTCTTCTGAATATCAATACGCTCAAGGATCGGACCGGAAATCTTCCCTCTGTAATGAATTATCTCATAATCAGTACATCTGCATTTCTTTGAAGGATAATAACCGCACGGACACGGATTCATGGCCGCAACAAACATAAAATTGGCAGGGTATGAATTTGTCCCGTTTACTCTTGATATGGTCACCTTCTTATCCTCCATAGGCTGACGCAGTGCATCAAGCGTGCTCCTGGAAAACTCAGCAAGCTCATCAAGAAAGAGAACACCGTTATGGGCAAGTGATACCTCTCCCGGCTGCGCATAGCTGCCGCCTCCGATAAGTGCATTCAGGGACACGTTATGATGCGGTGCCCTGAATGGCCGTGACCTTAGAAGTCCCGTTCCTGCATCCAGCAGTCCTGAAATACTGTGTATCTTAGTGACTTCAAGTGACTCCTTCTCAGACATTTTGGGAAGAATTGTCGGAATACGCTGCGCTATCATTGTCTTTCCACATCCCGGTTCTCCAAGCATCAGTATATTGTGACCTCCTGCTGCGCCAAGAACGATTGCATCAATAAGCTCATCCTGCCCCTTTACATCAGAGAAATCCATATCACTTCCATAGTCTGCCTCATGGTTGTCCGCACTTCCTGTCATCACACCTGCCATGTTCCCTTTATCATCAGAACCTGTTTTACCCTCAAAAGCTCCATCGTCCTGCCCTGAGAGCTTCAGCCTTCCTTCAAGAAACCTTATTGTTTCAGGTAGTGATCTGACGGGGCAGACGTTTATTCCCGAAACAGATGCTGCTTCCTGTCTGTTTTCATAAGGTACGACCACAGACTTAACCCCGCATTTTCTTGCCTCTGTGACCATTGAAAGTACTCCAGTGCATGGCCTAATCCGTCCATCAAGTGCAAGCTCTCCTATAAATGCATAATCAGAAAGATTCTTTGGTGATATCTGATCTGTCTGATACAAAAGGGCTATTATCATCCCCAGGTCAAAATGAGAGCCTCGCTTTTTCTTATCTCCCGGTGCAAGGCTTATGATCGCTTTATCCTTAGGGATGTCATACCCGCAGGATTCTATCGCAGCCTGTATTCTCTCACCGGCTTCCTTTATTGCCTGATCAGGCAGTCCGATGATCGACATGGACTGCTGCTGTCCTTTTATGGTTGATGCTTCTATTTCTACCATGAACCCATCCACGCCGGATGTGGCCATGCTCTTTACTACTATTGCCATTTTGTTACTGGTTCATATCCTTTCTGTTCTGTCTTATCTTTCACCTGTTTACAAGTTGCAAACATCTAAAATTCTTATATTCTTTACCACGGAAGCCACATATCATCTTCCTTCATATCCTTCTGTATCAACATCTCCTGTTCAGAATGGGATATCTTCCCCTCTACAAACATACGGTACTGCTCACTGGGATTATTTTGAAAACATCTGAGTACTCTCGACGTATCTACCAATTTGTTCATAACTGATCCACTGCTGCAGCCATCATTCCTGCCAGAAACAAAATCGGCGTAACTGCTATACTTATATGACAGCGGTTCGCGTACCATCTGCGCCTTTACGGGATTAAGATGTATATATCTGCTGGCTTCAAGAAGATATGTATCATCTTCAATAATCTGACCTATGTATCTGTTCTCAAAAAGATGCCCAGTCAGCTTGTATTTCATGTTGTAAGTAGCTGCATATGACAAAAGCAGCTTATGCATTATCTTCCAGATCTCGGTTCCTCCTGTTTCAACTATCATGTGAAAATGGTTTGTCATCAGACATATAGAATGTATTTTGAAATCGTATTGTTCCTTTACACTCTTTAAGCACTCCATGAACATCCCGTAATCCCACTCATCCTTGAAAATGCTGTTCCTCCGGTTACCTCTGCTCATCACATGATATGTTGCACCCGGATACCATATCCTTTTCTTTCTTGCCATTTATGATACTTTCCTGCTTTACTTTCACTTTTCTGTTTTTTTAAATAAATCCATTTATACGAATTATTCGATAAAATTTTTATTTCCCCTCTTTTCCTTTTGTCATTGCTATAACGGCCTCCATATACCCCATTAGCCTTTCTCGCTGCTTCTCGTCCATACCATGGTATGTGCTGATCAAAACTCCCATCTCTGTATCCTTATCAATAACATACCAGTCAGACTTATTTCCTCTTCCACCGGTGTTTTCAATGCCTGACAGCAGCCACTCCGGCGTCACATTCAATACATTGCAGATGATCATGATCTTCTCTGATGTCGGATTTGTCCCCTTACTCTTCCACTCGCTTATTGTGCTCTGTGATATCCCAGTTTTCTCTGAAAATGTTTTCTGTGACATTCCTATCTCATTTAGCTTTTCAAATATCCTGTCGCTTATTGTCATTCTCTTCCACCTCTCGTGACCTGCTCTGTATTATCCCTAGGTAATGGTACATGGTACCAATGTAGATAATCGAATCGTTAAAATGTCTCAATTCAGTTTTACGAATTATATATCAAGAACAAATGTTTCGTCAAGTTCATTTGAATTTTTTCACAAAAGTTAATGGTACACGGTTACCGCATCTGG